>NZ_JACJGM010000057.1 GCF_015024225.1 Nocardioides lijunqiniae | reverse complement strand
CGCTCAGACGCTGAACGCGCAGCCAGCTACCCGGACTGGCTCCACACCTACAATCACCACCGCGGCCACACCGCACTCGGCGGCAAGTCACCAGCCGACGTCGTGACCAACCTGCGTGGACAGAACACCTAGCGGTCGGCTCGCGGGTCCGTCAGGACAGGGCCGCGTCGAGCGTGATCGTGGTGCCGGTCAGCGCCTGGCTGACGGGACAGCCGGTCTTGGCCGCCTCGGCCGCGGCGACGAAGTCGTCGTTGCTCATGCCCTCGACGACACCGCGCACGGTCAGCTTGATGCCGGTGATTCCCGTGCCCGGCGTGAGCTCCACGTCGGCCGTGGTGTCGAGCGAGGTCGGCGGCGTGCCGGCCTTGGCCAGGCCGTTGGAGAGCGCCATCGAGAAGCACGACGAGTGGGCCGCCGCGATGAGCTCCTCGGGGCTGGTCTTGCCGTTGGCCTCCTCGGCCCGCGAGGGCCACGAGACGTCGTAGGTGCCGATCCCGGAGGACTCGAGCGTGACCTTCCCAGCGCCCTCGAACAGGCTGCCTTCCCAGTGCGTCGTTGCGGTGCGCGTCGTTGCCATGTGCGGATCACTCCCCGTAGGTCGGTGGGCCTGCCCGGCTGGTGCAGGCCGGTCCTCCCGAGTCTGGCACGACCGCAGGGGGTGGCCGAGGCGCGCCCAGCACCCGGCCAGCACAATGGAGGGGTGACCACGTTCTACGACGAGATCGGCGGCTTCGAGACGATGCAGCGCATCGTGGCGAGGTTCTACGAGGGCGTGGCGACCGACGAGGTGCTCCGGCCGCTGTACCCCGAGGAGGACCTCGGCCCGGCGGAGGAGCGCTTCCTGCTCTTCCTGGTCCAGTACTGGGGCGGCCCGACGACGTACTCCGACCAGCGCGGGCACCCGCGACTGCGCATGCGGCACGCGCCGTTCAAGGTGGACCCGGAGGCCAAGGACCGCTGGCTGGTCCACTTCCGCGAGGGCCTCGACTCCGTGGAGCTGACCCCGGAGCAGGACGCGCAGTTCTGGGACTACGTCACCCACGCCGCCCAGTTCATGGTCAACACCTTCGACTAGGGCTGCTCCACCGACGGCCGTCCGGCGACGAGGACGAAAAAAGATCGGGAACGGTGTAACGCCACGGTCTCCCCGCGACAGGTACCGGGTGAGTCCCACCCGATCGGCCCGCACCGGGCCCCGACCCGAGGAGCCCGATGACCAGCGCCCTGCCCCGCGCCACGCCGCCGAGCAGCCCTCGCCGTCGGGGCGCGCCTCTGCCATGGTGGCGGATGATCCTCAAGCCGTGGGGCCGCACCGGCGGCCTCCGGCGACGGGCCGACACCGCGTCAGACCACCACCGGGACCTCCCATGACTGCCACCCGCCACGCCGAGCTCGGGCTGAGCGCACCGACACTCGAGCCGGACGACGACCTCGTCCACCGGCTCGCGTCGCTCGCCGCCGTCTCCCAGGCGGCGCCCCGTGCCCGACGCTTCCTCCGGTGGCGGGTGGCACTGGCCACCGCCGGCCTGGTCGGCACCGGCGTCGGCGGCGCCTGGGCCGCCGGGTCGCTCTCGGTGCCCGGGCTCCCGGACCGCGGGCAGCCCCCGGTGGTCCGCCCCCCCCCCCCCCCCCGCCCCGACACCACCCCACAGTCGCCCGGTCCGGCGAGTGGTACCGCACCCCTTCCCGAGGGCGGTACGCAACCTGGAGCCGTCGGACCGGGCTCGGGAACCACCCCGAGCACCACCCCACCGGGCAACGGGAACGGGAACGGCCCGCCGGCCGATCCCGGCCCGGGCAACGGCAACGGCAACGGCAACGGCAACGGCAACGGGCCGCCCGCCAACCCGGGGAACGGGAACGGGAACGGGCCGCCCGCCAACCCGGGGAACGGGAACGGGAACGGGCCGCCCGCCAACCCGGGGAACGGGAACGGGCCGCCGACGAACCCGGGCAACGGCAACGGCAACGGTCAGGGCAACGGTCAGGGCGCCCAGCACGGCAACGGCGGGCAGGGCCAGGGCCAGGGGCACGGCCCCGGAGGCGTTCCCGTGCCTCCGGGTCAGGTCGACCTCGCCACCGAGGACGGGAGCGGCTAGCCCCGGGTGCACACCGACGACGACCAGATAGCCCGGGCGAAGACTGGTGACCCGGACGCCTGGCGGGAGCTCTACCGAGCTCACGCCGGGCGTCTCGTCGTGTGGCTGGGCACCCGCCCCGCCGGTGACTGCGCCGTCGCGCCCGAGGACCTCGCCGCCGAGGCGTGGCTCGTGGCCGCCCAGCGGGTGGCCGACTTCACCGGCAGCTCCGAGCAGTTCGCCGGCTGGCTGTTCGGCATCGCCCGCAACCTCTCGAGCACGACCCACCGGCGCAGCGCCCGGCGGCGCACGGACCCCGGACTGCCGGAGACCGTCGAGCTGCCTGCTGCCGACGAGATCGGGGAGGCCGACGGTCGCGACTGGGTACGTCGCGCGCTCGCCCGGCTGCCGCCCCGCGAGCGCGACGTCGTCGCCTGCATCGACGGCGTGGGCCTGGACGTGGCCGCGACCGCGGAGGCGCTCGGGATGTCGGCGGTGGCGGTGCGCGTGGCCCACCACCGGGGCCTGAGGCGGCTGCGGGCCGTCTCGGTGTCCGAGGAGGGTCAGTCGGTGGCGGCGGCGAGCAGCCGCTCGCGGTAGGCGGGGTCCGGGGCCACCGCCCGCCCCGAGGCGTCGACGAAGACCATCGTCACGCGAGCGCGCGAGAGCAGGACGTCCTCGTCGCAGATCTCCGACTCGATCGTCATCGAGCGCTCACCCACCCGGACCACCCGGGACCAGCAGTCGTAGGGCTCGGGCCGGAAGAGGATCGGGACGCGGTAGTCGACGTCGGTCTGGGCGACGACCATGTGCCGCTCGGACTCCTCCTCGGCGTCACCCACGAGCCCCGCGTGCAGCCGGATCCGAGCCTCCTGGAAGTACTCGAAGTACGTCACGTTGTTGACGTGACCGTAGACGTCGACGTCGGAGAACCGCACGTGGACGGGGTGGTGGACCGCGCCCTCGCGGCGCAGCGGCCGGAGCGGGGCGGGTCGCTCCCCCTCCGGCGGCTCCAGGAAGAGCTCCAGCGTCGCTCGCTCCTCGGGGGTGATGCGACGGGGCCGCTCGCTGGCGAAGACGTAGGGCGTCAGGACCGTGGACGCCCGCACGTAGACCTGTCGCCCGGACGGGTGGTCGGCGTCCTCGTGGAAGATCTCGTAGGCCATCGTGAAGGACGCGGCCCGGATCTCGGTGACCCAGCACTCGATGCGCACGGGCCGGAACCGCAGCCTCAGCGGCGCGAGGTAGGTGACGGCGTGCCGCACGACGACCACGCCCTCGGCGAGCTCCGCCGCCCGCGAGCCCGGGCTGTGGATGCGCAGCATGTCGACCCGCGCCTCCTGCAGGTAGTCGACGTAGACCACGTTGTTGACGTGCCCCTGGAGGTCCAGGTCGGCCCAGCGCATGGGGCAGTCGTAGACGTGACGCATCCCTCGATGCTGCCAGAAGGCGGCGCTCGGCGCGCGGGCGCGCTCAGCCGCGGGCGGACGCGCGCGTCAGCGCGGGCGTCTCGCTCCGCCGCGGCTCAGTGGTGCAGCGCGGGGCGACCGTAGTAGGAGCGGATCGACTCGTGGCGGGCCATGCGGACCGGGCGGTGGGTGCGCACGACGTCGGTGACGGCCACGACGGCCAGCACGACGGCGACCAGGGCGACGACGGCCAGGGCGACGACCCAGGGGGTGACGGTGAGGAGCTCGAAGGTCATGACGTGTTGCCTTTCTACGGATGTAGTATCTACTTGTGTAGAACCTACACCTGTAGAAAACCCCGGACAAGGCTGGCTACTGTGGGCTCCGCCACCTGACGAGCCAGCGAAGGACCGCATGCAGATCTCCTCCCTCACCCCGCGCCGACGCGTGATCCTCGACGCCGCCCTCCGGGTGCTCGTCGAGCAGGGCCTGCGCGGCCTGACCCACCGCGCCGTCGACCGGGCCGCCGACCTCCCCGAGGGCAGCACGTCGGCCTACCTGCGCACCCGCAGGGCGCTGCAGCTGGCGCTGACCGAGTACGTCGTGGGGCGGGTGGCCGAGGACGTCGACGCGCTCCTGCAGCAGCTCGAGGACTGCACGCCTGAGGACCCCCGCACGATCGAGCTGGTGCTCGGCCTCTTCGCGCGCTGGCTCGGGGAGCAGGACCTCGCGCTGGCCAAGGTCGAGCTCACCATGGAGGCGGCGCGCGACCCGGAGCTGGCCGCGCTGCTGGCCCGCGACCGCGACCGCGTGGTCGACATCGTCGCGGAGATCCTCACCGGCCACGAGGTCGACCAGGCCCACGACCGGGCCCAGACGATGATGGCGTCGTTCGACGGGATCCTCCTCTCGGCCCTGCTGCGGCCGGAGGGCGAGCGCGACGAGCTGCTGAGGCGCGTCCTGCCCCTGGCCATGCACCCGCTCGGGACCCACCAGCCGGCACCGCTGCCCTGACCCGACCCCCTGACCCGGTGTCGCCAGCGCGGTGTGCGCAACGCCACCGTCGGGGGGACCGGAACCTGTTCTAGTCTGGCCACCACTCACCGAGATCGGAGATCCATCCATGCCTGAGGCAGTCATCGTTTCCGTGGCGCGCTCCCCCATCGGCCGCGCCAACAAGGGGTCGCTCACCCAGCTGCGCCCCGACGACCTGGCGGCGACCATCGTCAAGACGGCGCTCGACAAGATCCCGGCCCTGGACCCCCACACCGTCGACGACCTCTACCTCGGGTGCGGCCTGCCCGGCGGCGAGTCCGGCAACAACATGGCCCGCGTCGTCAACGTCCTCAACGGCATGGACGGCGTGCCGGGCGCGACCACCACGCGCTACTGCGCCTCCTCGGTCCAGACGACGCGGATGGCCTTCCACGCGATCAAGGCGGGCGAGGGCGACGTGTTCATCTCGGCCGGCGTCGAGACCGTGTCGCGCTTCGCCAAGGGCACCTCCGACCACTGGCCCGACACCCACAACCACGCCTTCGACGACGCCAAGGCGCGCACCACGGCCACGGCCGAGGGTGACGGCAGCACCACGCCCGACTGGCACGACCCCCGCGAGGACGGCCAGGTGCCGGACGTCTACATCGCGATGGGCCAGACCGCCGAGAACGTCGCCAAGCTGCGCGGCCTCTCGCGACAGGAGCTCGACGAGTTCGCCGTCCGCTCGCAGAACCTCGCCGAGAAGGCCGTCAACGACGGCTTCTGGGCCCGCGAGATCACCCCCGTGACCACGCCCGACGGCACGGTCGTGAGCGTCGACGACGGCCCGCGCGCCGGGGTGACCTACGACGGCATCAAGGACCTCAAGCCGGTCTTCCGACCCGACGGCGTGGTGACGGCCGGCAACTGCTGCGCCCTCAACGACGGCGCGGCCGCCGTCGTGATCATGTCCGACACCAAGGCCGCCGAGCTCGGCCTGACGCCCCTCGCCCGCATCGTGTCGACCGGCGTCAGCGGCCTGTCCCCCGAGATCATGGGCCTCGGCCCGGTCGAGGCGACCAAGAACGCCCTGCGCTACGCCGGCATGAGCATCGGGGACATCGACCTGGTCGAGATCAACGAGGCCTTCGCCGCGCAGGTCGTGCCGTCCTACCAGGACCTCGGCATCGACATCGACCGCCTCAACGTCAACGGCGGCGCCATCGCGGTCGGGCACCCCTTCGGCATGACCGGCGCCCGCCTGCAGAACACGATGGTCAACTCCCTCGACTGGCACGACAAGTCCACCGGCCTGATCACCATGTGCGTCGGCGGCGGCCAGGGCATGGCACTGATCCTCGAGCGCCTCTGAGCGACCTCGCGGGCCGTGGCCGCCTAGGATCGGTGCTGTGAACGACATCGGCGGCCCGGCCCGCGAGACGCAGTGGCTGGACGAGGCCCAGCAGCGCTCCTGGCGGGCGCTGGTGCTCGGCTCCACCCTGCTCATGGACCGGCTGGACGACGACCTGCGCCGGCGCCACGACATCTCCCTCGCGGAGTACGAGATCCTGGTCCGGCTCTCCGAGAACGGCGGGCGGCTGCGGATGGCGCAGCTCGCCGACGCCCTAGCGCACAGCCGGAGCCGGGTCACCCACACCATCAAGCGGATGGAGCGGACCCAGCTCGTCGAGCGGGTCAACTCCCCGGAGGACGGGCGAGGGGTGGTCGCCAGCCTCACCGAGCGCGGCTGGCTGCTGCTCGAGAACTGCGCGCCCACCCACGTCGACGGCGTGCGCGACCACCTGGTGGACCTCGTCGGGGCCGACGACTTCGCGGCCCTGGGCCGCGTGATGGACGCCGTCACCGACCACCTGATCGCCGGTCATCCCGAGATGGAGATGCGCCAGCCCGCCACCGACTGCTGAGCACCCGCGCCGGCCGGCGGAGTCCGGCTAGAAGAGCAGGTGCTGGCGCAGGTCGCCGGTCTGCTCGACCACCATCGTGCGGTCCCCGAACCACCACGCCCCGTCCAGGCGGTGGAAGGTGTCCAGGTAGCGGCCCGTGATGACCACCTGCAGCGGGAGCGAGGCGGTGGCCTGGAGGACGCAGAAGCTGGAGCGGCACGTGGCCGTGCCGGCGTACTCGTCCACCTCGATGATCGGGTTGGCCGTGAGGTGCTTGGTGCGCGGCGTGCCGTCGTCGTAGCGCCGCGTCGAGCGCTCGTAGAGCTCGCGCACCCGCTCGGATCCCGCGAAGACGGTCTCGGGCGGCCCGTCCGGGCGGCCCAGGATCCGGCCGTGGGTGAACAGCTGGCCCACCCCCGCGAAGTCGCCCGCGTCGATCCGCTCCGCGTAGGTGTAGAGCAGGTTCTCGATCAGGCGGGCGGTGTCCGGCATGCGCGACAGCCTAGGAGCCGGGCCGCTCGTCCGGCCGTCGACACGAGGGCACGGCCCGCCGGTGGGTCAGCGGCGCGGGAGCAGCAGGACCTGCTCGGTGCCGCTCACCGCGTCCACGGTCTCCAGGCGACCGCCCAGGCCCTCCACCAGGCGCCGTGCCTCGCGGACCTCGTCGTCGTCGGCGCCGGCGCGCTCGCCCCGGACGACGACCCTCAGGTGGCCGCGCGGGTCGCCCTCGAAGACCAGCCGGGTGTCGCCGACGCCGTGGCGGACCCGGTCGTGCAGGAGCAGGTCGAGCACCTGCTCCACCGGACCGGGGGTGAACGACAGCTCCAGGTCGCCCTCGACGGCCGCCGTGAGCGAGCGGTCGTGCTCGTCGAGCTCGTCGGACCAGCGCTGGGCCAGCGTCGTCGCGAGCTCCTCGAGGGGCACCTGCGGCCCGCCGACGAGGCTGCGCCGCGAGAGGTCGACGAGGTCGCCGGCGACGACGGTCACCTCGTCGACCGCCTGCATGCAGCGCTCCGCCGACGCCCGGGTCCCGGGCGGGAGGTCCTCGTCCAGGGTCATCTCCTCGAGCTGCAGGCGCAGCCCGGTGAGGGGGGTGCGGAGCACGTGCGACGCGTGGGTCGCGAACTCCTGCTCGCGCTCCATCCGGTCGCGCAGCGCTCCCGCGCTGGAGCGCAGCGCCTCGGCGATGGCCTGGGCCTCCGGCACCCGGCTGCGGGGCAGGTCGAGGTCGAAGCGCCCCCGACCCAGGGCGCCGGCCGCCACGGCCAGCTGCTGGAACGGCGCGGAGAGGGAGCGCGAGACCGCGAAGCCGACCAGCGCCGAGACCAGCCCGGTGAGGGCCAGCAGGGCGAGGACCGACCAGAAGTCGCGCGCCCAGAGGCTCTCGATGACGCCGGCGGACTGGCGCACGGTGACGTCGCCGCCGCCCTCGAGGCTGATCGTCGAGGAGATGCCGCCCTCCCCCGGCTCGAAGTCCGCTCCGGTGGCGACGACCGCAGGGCCGTCCGCGGGGGCGAGCTCGATCTCGAGGTCGGGCCCGACGAGGCCGGCGAGCAGCTCCTCGTCGACCGGCCGGGCCAGCGCGTCGTCGTCGACGACCGCCGCCAGCGTCGAGGCCTCGCGGTGCAGGTGCTCGGCCTCCCGCTCCCGGAGCAACCCGTCCAGGGTGACGGCACGCACCACCCCCGCGACGAAGATCATCGACAGGGTGACGACGAGGAAGGCGAGGGTGAGCCGCCTACGCATCGGGGGTGCTGCCCTCGAGGCGGAAACCCACGCCCCGGACAGCGACCACGCGCTCCGACACCCCGACGCCCTCGAGCTTCTGCCGCAACCGGCCGATGGTCACGTCCAGCGTCTTGGTCGAGCCGTACCAGTTCTCGTCCCACACGTCGGCCATCAGGGTCGCGCGGGCCACCACCTTGTCTCGGTGGGCGGCCAGGATGTTCAGGACGTCGAACTCCTTGCCGGTCAGGGGGACCTCGTCGTCCCCCGCGTAGACGCGGCGCGCGGCCACGTCGATGCGCAGCGCGCCGTCGTCGACCGGCTCGCGGCCGGTGAGGCCCGACGTGCGCCGGATCAGGGCGCGGACGCGGGCCTGCAGCTCGGCCAGCCCGAACGGCTTCGCGAGGTAGTCGTCGGCGCCGTAGTCGAGGCCCACGACGCGGTCGAGCTCGCCGGCGCGTGCGGTCACGATCATGATGGCGCCGGTGAACCCGCTGTCACGGGCCTGGCGGCAGACCTCGAGGCCGTCGATGTCGGGCAGGCCGAGGTCCAGGATGACGACGTCGGTCGGCCGGGCCGCGAGCTCGTCGAGCGCCTTCTGGCCGCTGTCGACCCACAGGACGTCGTACCCCTCCCGCTCGAGCGTGCGAACGAGGGGGATCGCGATGTCCTCCTCGTCCTCGACGACCAGCACTCTGTGACCCACAGTCGTGAATCATAGGGGCTCACGGGGGCCCCCACCCCAGGATCGGTCCACCGGGCCGCACCGCGGCCCGTCGGGGTCTTCGGCGCACGACGCCGCGCAGCGCGAGGAAGCCCAGCAGCGCCCCCGGAACGACCATCGCCCACCACGCCTCGCGGGGCGCGGAGCCGAGGAACGGGTAGCCGGCGTAGGGGATGGCGAGGACCACCCGCGGCAGGGCCGCCTCGGCGACCGGGACCAGCCACGGGTCGGGGTCGGCCAGGGCGTCGCCCTGGGTCTGGAGGAGCGCCCCGTCGATGCGCACGATGCGGCGGGTGACCAGCTCGTTCACGTCGGCGGAGCGCGGCGGGCGGTAGGTGATGACGTCGCCGACCTCGAGGTCGCTGACCGGGACCACCCGCTCCAGGACCACCGAGCCGCGGTCGATGCCGCCGTCCATGGCGCCCGTCGCGACGACGTAGCGCTCGAGACCGAGCGTGGTGGGCAGCAGCGCGAGGAGGGTCACCGGGCCGATCACGGCCAGCACGAGCAGCATCAGCGCACGCCCGGACAGCGTGCGACGCGCGGGTGCGGGTGCGATCTCCATGGGTCCCTCCGTCCACGCCGACGGCCGAGTGCGGGACTCTCCGACGCTACGGTCATCGGCACCACGCGGGAGGAACGGTCGTCCCACGACGCCTCCACCGTTGGGTAACAGCACCGAGGACGCTCAGGAGGCGAACAGGTCCCCGTGGTCGGCGACGCGCTCGAGGACCTCGTCGAAGCGGAGCTGGCCGAGTCCCTCCGGGTCCTCGGCGCCCGCCTCGACCTCGTCCCACGTCACCGGGGCGGCGACGTAGGGGCGCTCCTTGCCGCGCAGCGAGTACGGCGAGATGGTGGTCTTGGAGCCGGCGTTCTGCGACCAGTCGAGGAACACCTTGCCCGATCGCCGCGCCTTGGCCATCGTGGCCGTGACCAGCTGCGCGTGCTCGCCCTGCAGCTCCTCGGCGACCTCCTTGGCCAGGGCCGTGGAGTCGTCGCTCGGCAGTCGCCTCGGCAGGTCGGCGTAGAGGTGCAGCCCCTTGCTGCCGCTGGTGACCGGCTTGCCGGTGAGCCCCCGCTCGGCGAGCTTGTCGCGCACCATCAGCGCCACCCGGCAGCACTCGTGCAGGCCCGCCGGCTCGCCCGGGTCGAGGTCGATGACGAGTCGGTCGGCGTGGCGCGGCCGGCCGTTGCGCCCGACGGTCCACTGGTGGACGTGCAGCTCCAGCGCGGACAGGTTGACCAGCCAGGTCAGGGTCGCGAGGTCGTCGACGATCGGGAACGTGATGACGCCGTCGCCCTTGCCCGAGCGGCTGCCGGTGGTGGGGACCGTGGCCGTGCGCACCCACGACGGGGTGCCGGAGGGCGCGTTCTTCTCGAAGAAGCTCATGTCCTGCACGCCGTGCGGCCAGCGGATCCGGGTGACGGCGCGGTCCTGGAGGTGCGGCAGCAGCACCGGCGCGATCTGCGCGTAGTAGCTCAGCACCTCGCCCTTGGTGGTGCCGGTGCGCGGGAAGAGCACCTTGTCGAGGCTGCTGATCTTGAGGGTGCGGCCCTCGACGTCGACCAGGATCTCCTGCTTGTCGTACGACTCCTTCTTGGGGCTCATCGGCCCACCGCGATCACCGGGTGCAGGTCCGGGTGCAGGCGGCGCATCAGCCGGCGCAGGAACGGGCGCGGGGCGCTGACGCAGCCGGCGGTCGCGCCGCGACCGTTGACGTGCAGGAAGATCCCCGAGCCACGGTGGCGCACCTGGTCGCGGTTGAAGCCCATCACCACCGCGTACTCGTACTGCCGGCCGTAGTCGATCAGACGCTCCGAGGCGTCCGGGTGGCTCGACGGCAGCCACCACCGGAAGCCGCCGCGCGACTGGTGGCGGTAGCGGTTGTAGAAGTCCGACTCGTTGTCCTGGACCCAGAAGTCGCCGCGCCGGATCCTGCGGTAGCGCAGGTCCCACCCGTCGTCGGCACGGTGGGTCCCGAACGCCCACGGCAGCGGGTAGGTGCCCAGCGGGGTGGTGCCGGTCCCCTGGCGACGCCGCCCGCCCGGCACCAGGCCGCCGTAGCCGGTGCGGCCGTCGGTGGTCACCATCCGGCGCAGCCACCGCTCGCCGCGCTTGACCCAGAACGCCACCCGCGCGTGGTGACCCCGGGTGTGGTCGACCGTGACGACCTGGCGGGTGCGCGGTCCGACGCGCACCCGCACCCCGCCCAGCACGATGCGCTCGACCGCCGCGGCAGACGCCGCGGGAGCCGCGGCGGGTGCGGGAGCGAACGGTGCGGGGGCGGCCGACGCCGGGGGCACGAGGAGGGCGAGCACCAGCACCAGGGCGGCGGCGAGGCCGGGACGCGTCACGTCTGCGCTCCCAGGGACTCGGGATCGAGGTCGTGGCGCACGCCCTGGTACGACGGCTGGCGGAGCCGGTCGTAGCCCGAGCCGTGGGTGTCCACGTCGACCACCACGAGCGGCTCGACCCAGTGCGTGCCCCGGGCGTCGACGCGCGGCACCTCGTCGGTGAAGGGGCTGTCCGCCCGCGCGAGCGGCTCGAGCAGCTCGGCGAGCATGGCGCTCACCTTGCCGCCGATGCCGCTGCCGACGCGACCGCGGTAGAGCAGCCCGTCCGGGGTCTGCTCCCCCACGAGCACCGCCGCCAGCCGGTCGGTCGTGCCCTCCTGGGGACGCCAGCCGCCGACGACGTAGGAGAGCCGCTGCCGGTGGGCGAACTTCAGCCAGTGCGGCGTGCGGGTGTCGAAGGAGTACCGCGAGGAGAGGCGCTTGCTGACGATGCCCTCGAGACCCTGCTGGCGAGTCGCCTCGTGGAGCATGTCGCCGTCGTCGTACGCCGCCGGCACCTGCCACGGGGAGCCGGCCAGGTCCAGACCAGCCAGGACCTCGCGCCGGCGCTCCAGCGGCTGCTCGGTCAGGTCGGTGCCGTCGAGGCGCAGCAGGTCGAAGACCATGAACGTCGCCGGGACCTGCTGGCTCAGCCGCCGGGCCGTTGTGGCGTTGCGCGTGTGCATGCGGTCCTGCAGCACCCGGAAGTCCGGGATGCCCCGGTCGTTGAGGGCGATCACCTCGCCGTCGACGAGCAGGTCGCGATCGCCGAGGGGCGCCGCGCTGATCTCGGGCCATGCCGGGGTGACGTCGTTGGCGTTGCGGCTCCACATCCGGGTGCGCCCCTCACGGGTGTCGGCCAGGATGCGCACACCGTCCCACTTGACCTCGTGCGACCAGTCGGCTCCGGACGGCACGTGGGTGCCTTTGGTGGCGAGCATGGGACGCATGACGACATCATGCCTCCCGTGGACGCGCGAAACTCGACCGACCGAGGCACCTACGCCGTGATCGGCGCCGGCCCCTCGGGCCTCGCCGCCGCGCGCAACCTGCAGCGCGCCGGCATCCCCTGGACCGGCTACGAGCTGGCCTCGGGCGTGGGCGGGCTGTGGGACATCGACGGCCCCCGCAGCACCGTCTACGAGTCGGCGCACCTGATCTCCTCCAAGCGGACCACGGAGTTCGCGGAGCACCCGATGGGCGACGACGTCGCCGACTACCCGTCCCACCGGGAGCTGCTGGCCTACTTCCGCGACTTCGCGGCGAGGTTCGACCTCACCGCGGGCTTCCGGTTCGAGACGGCGGTCGTGGCCGCCGCGCCCCACCCCGACGGCGGCTGGACCGTCACGGTCGAGCACGCCGGCCAGCGCAGCGAGCACCGGCACGCGGGAGTGCTGGTCGCCAACGGCACCCTGAGCGAGCCGTCCGTGCCGGCCTTCGCCGGCGAGTTCGACGGCGAGGTGCTGCACACCAGCGCCTACAAGAGCCCGACCGCGCTCGCCGGCAAGCGGGTGCTGATCGTCGGCGCGGGCAACTCCGGCTGCGACATCGCGGTCGACGCCGTGCACCACGCGGCGTCGGTGGACCTCTCGGTGCGCCGCGGCTACTACTTCGTCCCCAAGTACCTCTTCGGCAAGCCCGCCGACACCCTCAACCAGGGCAAGCCGCTGCCGCCGCGGATCAAGCAGGCGGTCGACACCCGCGTGCTGCGGATGTTCACCGGCGACCCGACCCGGTTCGGGTTCCCGAAGCCGCACTACCGCATCTACGAGTCGCACCCGATCGTGAACACGCTGGTGCTGCACCACCTCGGCCACGGCGACCTGCGGGTCCGGCCCGACGTGGAGCGGCTCGACGGCGACGGGGTCGCGTTCCGCGACGGCACCCGGTCGCCGTACGACGTGGTGGTGCTGGCGACCGGCTACCACCTGCACTACCCGTTCCTGGACCCCTCGCTGCTGCGCTGGCGCGGGCGGGGCAGCGCCCCCGACCTCTACCTCAACATCTTCACGCAGGCCGACCCCGACCTGTTCGTGCTCGGCATGATCGAGGCCTCCGGCATCGGCTGGCAGGGCCGCTACGAGCAGGCCGAGCTGGTGGCCTCCTACCTGCGGGCCCGCCGCGACAACCCCGCCGCGGCCCGCGCGCTGGAGCAGCGGGTCGCCGGCCCCCGCCCCGACCTCTCCGGCGGCTACCACTACCTCGGGCTCGAGCGCATGTCCTACTACGTCAACAAGGACGCCTACCGCTCCGCGGTGCGCGCCGAGATCGAGGGGCTGGCATGACCGACGTCGACAACGTGCGGATCGTCTTCGAGGAGAGCTCGCTGACGACGCTGAAGATCGTGATCGGGCTGATCCTGTTCGGGATCGCGCTGGACACCAAGGCCGAGGACTTCGCGGCCGCGCTGCGCCGCCCGGGTGTGATCGCCATCGGCGTCGTCGCGCAGTTCCTGCTGCTGCCGGCCATCACGTTCGTGCTGACGCTGGCCCTGGACCTGCGCGGCTCGGTCGCGCTCGGGCTGATCCTGGTCGCGTGCTGCCCACCGGGCAACGTCTCCAACATCCTGACCCACCGGGCCGGCGGCGACGTGGCGCTCTCGGTGTCCATGACCGCGGTCAGCAACCTGCTCGCGATCTTCCTGATGCCGCTCAACGTCGCGTTCTGGGGAGGCCTGCACCCCACCGGCGACCAGCTGCTCGAGGAGATCGACCTCAGCGCGGTCGACATGCTGCTGGAGATCGGGCTGGTCATCGGCGTGCCGTTCGTGGCCGGCATCGCGATCGCGCGGCTGTGGCCGCGGGTCGCCGCGGCCGGTCACCGGATCATCGGCCCGATCTC
Source organism: Nocardioides lijunqiniae (assembly GCF_015024225.1). Lineage (GTDB taxonomy): Bacteria > Actinomycetota > Actinomycetes > Propionibacteriales > Nocardioidaceae > Nocardioides > Nocardioides lijunqiniae. Next base: position 3,097 of record NZ_JACJGM010000057.1, on the reverse strand, counting down.
CTACGTCGGGCTCGCGGCGATCATCGTCATCGGCGTCGCCCGCAACTGGGACGTCTTCGTCGACTACATCGGCATCGTGCTCCTCGCCGTCCTCCTGCACGACGCGCTCGCACTCGCGCTCGGCTACGGCATCGGTCGCGCCACCCGGCTGCCCGACGCGAGCGTGCGGGCGATGACGTTCGAGGTCGGGATCCGCAACGCCGGCCTCGGCCTGCTGCTCGTCTTCACCTACTTCGACGGCCTCGGGGGCATGGCGCTCGTGGCCGCGTGGTGGGGCATCTGGGACATCATCGCCGGCCTGGCCGTCGCCGTGGCCTGGCGCCGGGTCCGCGGCGCCGCGCCCACCCCGTCCGCCGGCGACCCGGTGGCCGCGCCGTGACGTCGGTCCTGGTCACCGGGGGCAGCGGCTTCCTCGGCTCCTCGGTGGTGCGCCGGCTGGCGGCCGCCGGGCACCGGGTCACGAGCGCGGACCTGCGGCTCCCCGCCGAGCCGGTCGACGGGGTGGAGCACGTCGTCCTGGACGTGACCGACCCCGGCGCCGTCGACGCCGGGATCGCGGCGGCCGCACCGGAGGTCGTCGTGCACCTCGCCTCCATCGTGACGCCGGGCAAGGGCTCCTCGCGCGCGCTGGAGCGTGCGGTCGACGTGGACGGCTCCCACCACGTGCTGGAGGCCTGCCTGGCCCACGGCGTACGCCGCCTGGTGGTCTCCTCCAGCGGCGCCGCCTACGGCTACCACCCCGACAACGGCGCGGCCCACGGCGGCTGGCTCACCGAGGACGACCCGGTGCGCGGCAACGAGGAGTTCGCCTACAGCCACCACAAGCGGCTGGTCGAGGAGATGCTCGCCGCCGCCCGGGACGGGCATCCCGCGCTCGAGCAGGTGGTGCTGCGCATCGGCACCATCCTCGGCGCGACGGTCGACAACCAGATCACTGCGCTCTTCGAGCGGCCGCGGCTGCTGAGGATCCGCGGTGCCGACTCCCCCTTCGTGTTCGTCTGGGACACCGACGTGGTCGCGGTGATCGAGCGGGCGGTCACCGGGCCGGCCACCGGGGTGTTCAACGTCGCCGGTGACGGGGCGCTGACGATCGACGAGATCGCCGGGCTGCTGGGCAAGCCGACGCTGGTCGTCCCGGAGCCGGTGCTGCGGCTCGCCCTCGCGATCGGCAGCCGGCTCGGCCTCACGGCGTACGGGCCGGAGCAGACGCGCTTCCTGCGGTACCGCCCGGTGCTGGACAACAGCAGGCTGAAGCGGGACTTCGGGTACCGGCCGACGAGGACCAGCCGCGAGGCCTTCGATGAGTGGCGGGTGCGTCGGAGGTCGTAACCGCGGATACTGGTGTGACGTCAGCGACGAGAGGGGTTCAACATGCGTGCGATCTGGAAGGGTGCTGTGTCGTTCGGGCTGGTCAACGTGCCGGTCAAGCTCTACTCCGCGACCGAGTCGCACGACGTGTCGTTCCGGCAGGTGCACGCCAAGGACGGCGGCCGCATCAAGTACCAGCGGGTCTGCTCGGTCGACGGCGAGGAGGTGGCCTACGCCGACATCGCCAAGGGCTACGAGACCGAGGACGGCGAGATGGTCATCCTCAGCGACGACGACCTCGCCGAGCTGCCGCTGACGTCCTCGCGCGAGATCGCGGTCGAGAAGTTCGTGCCCACCGACCAGATCGACCCGATGCTCTTCGAGAAGTCCTACTACCTCGAGCCCGAGAAGGCCGGCGCCAAGCCCTACGCGCTGCTGCGCCAGGCGCTGCTCGACGCCGACCGGATGGCCGTGGTGACGGTGGCGCTGCGCCAGCGCACGTCGGTCGCGGTGCTGCGCGTGCGCGACGACGTGATCGTCATGCAGACGATGATGTGGCCCGACGAGATCCGCAAGCCCGACTTCAACATCGACGGCGGCGAGGTCAAGGACTCCGAGGTCAAGATGGCCAACATGCTGGTCGAGACCCTCGCCGGCGACTTCGTCCCCGACGACTTCGAGGACGACTACGCCGAGGCCGTCGAGGCCCTGGTGAAGGCCAAGATCGAGGGCGGCGAGGTCAAGCGCACCGCCACCTCCACCAAGTCCTCCGGCGAGGTCGTCGACCTCCTCGCCGCCCTCCAGCGCTCCGTCGACGCCGCCAAGACCGCCCGCGGCGAGGACGACGCCCCCGCCGAGAAGAAGCCGGCCGCGAAGAAGACCCCGGCCAAGAAGGCTGCAGCGAAGAAGGCCCCGGCCAAGAAGACCGCCGCCAAGAAGACCACGACCAAGAAGACCGCCGCCAAGAAGGCCAGCTAGCCCACCACGGTGGTCGAGGTGCGAGCGCCAGCGAGCCTCGAAACCACCCCACCGGCGGTCGAGCAGCGAGGAGCGCCAGCGACGAACGCCCGTCGAGACCCCATGAGCCGAACGCCCAGCGGCGACCCACGGTGGTCGAGGTGCGAGCGCCAGCGAGCCTCGAAACCACACCGCCGGTGGTCGAGCAGCGAGGAGCGTCAGCGACGAGCGCCCGTCGAGACCCCGTGAGCCGACCGCCCAGCGGCGACCCACGGTGGTTGAGGTGCGAGCGCAGCGAGCCTCGAAACCACCCCTCGGTTGGTCGAGCAGCGAGGAGCGCCAGCGACGAGCGCCCGTCGAGACCCCGTGAGCCAAGCGCCCAGCGGCGACCCACGGTGGTTGAGGTGCGAGCGCAGCGAGCCTCGAAACCACCCCTCGGTAGGTCGAGCAGCGAGGAGCGCCAGCGACGAGCGCCCGTCGAGACCCCGTGAGCCGACCGCGGACCGACCCTACGGTGGTTGAGGTGCGAGCGCCAGCGAGCCTCGAAACCACCCCCACCGGTGGTCGAGCAGCGAGGAGCGCCAGCGACGAGCGCCCGTCGAGACCCTGTGAGCCGACCGCCCAGCGGCGACCCACGGTGGTTGAGGTGCGAGCGCAGCGAGCCTCGAAACCACCTGCTGTGTGCGGGGCTGGTGTTGGCCCGCCCGCGTAGCAGCCCGGGTCTCGGCGTCAAGGAGCTTCGCCCGCTTCGCGGCGGCCTGCGGCCGTCCTTGACTCCGAGCCTCTCCCGGGCTGCTGGGACGGCGCACGGGCGGCGGCGGCTTCGCCGCGC
>NZ_JACJGM010000056.1 GCF_015024225.1 Nocardioides lijunqiniae | reverse complement strand
GCGAGCGGGTCGCCGCCGCGCGCGCCGTGCTCGGCCGGGCGTCGTCGCTGCTCGGTGACCACGCCGAGGCGCTGCGCCACCTCACCGGCCTGCCGCTGCCCGACGAGGCCACCACGGCGGCGCTGCTGCGCAGCGAGCTGGCGGTGCACGGCGCCCCGGCCGCCCTGCTGCGCTACGAGGCCCACCGCAGCCGACTGGCCGAGGAGCTGGGCGTGGACCCCGGCCCGCTGCTCCAGGCGGTGCACGCGGAGCTCCTCGCCGCCGACAGCCCCGTGCGGGTGGGGCTGCGCTTCGAGTCCACCTCGCTGGTGGGCCGCGACGACGACCTGCGCGCGCTGCGGGCCGCCGTCCGCGAGGCGCGGGTGACCTCCATCCTGGGTCCGGGCGGGCTCGGCAAGACCCGCCTCGCGCACCTCCTCGGGCGCGAGGCGGAGCAGCCGGTCGTCCACTTCGTCGAGCTCGTGGGCGTGACCTCGCCCGAGGACGTCGTGGTCGAGGTCGCCTCCGCGCTGGGGGTCCGCGACTCGGTGAGCGGGCGCCGCGTGCTCAGCGCCGAGCAGCGCGGCGACGTCCGCGCCCTGCTCGCGGCCCAGCTCGACCAGGCCCCGACGCTGCTGGTCCTCGACAACTGCGAGCACGTCGTGGAGGCCGTCGCCGACCTCGTCGCCTTCCTGGTGGCGACGTGCGGCCGGCTGCGGGTGCTCACCACGACGCGCGCGCCCCTGGGCATTGCCGCCGAGCGGGTGTTCCCGCTGGCCCAGCTCGACGAGGCGGCCGCGACGCAGCTCTTCGCCGAGCGCGCCCGAGCCGCCCGGCCCGGCGTGGCGCTGGACGACGACGCCGTACGCCGCGTGGTCGCGCGCCTGGACGGGCTCCCCCTGACGCTCGAGCTGGCGGCGGCCAGGGTGCGGGCGATGTCGGTCGAGGACGTCGCAGCCCGCCTCGACGACCGGTTCCGGCTGCTCAGCGGCGCCGACCGCAGCAAGCCCGACCGGCACCAGACCCTGCTCGGCGTCATCGACTGGTCGTGGAACCTCCTGGCGCCCCCCGAGCGCGACGCGCTCGCCCGGCTCTCGGTCTTCCAGGACGGCTTCTCGCTCGAGGCCGCGGAGACGGTCCTGCCCGGCGACGCCCTCGCGGCCGTGCAGACCCTGGTCGACCAGTCCCTGCTGAGCGTCGTCGAGGCCGGCGGCTCGGTGCGCTACCGGATGCTCGAGACGGTGCGCGAGTTCGGGCGGCACCGGCTGGTCGAGTCCGGCCACGAGCCGGACGCGGTGGCGGCGCAGCTGGCCTGGGCGCGCGGCTACACCGCCGACGTGCTCGACGACCTGTTCTCCGCGCGCCAGTTCGAGACGATGGACGCGCTGGCCCGGGAGGAGGGCAACCTCGCCGACGTCCTGCGGCTGTCGCTGGCGACGGCGCAGCGGGCGACCGCGCTGCGGCTGGTCGCCTCGCTGGGTCACTACTGGAACGTCAAGGGCGAGCACCCGCGCCTGCTCGCCCTGTGCGCCGCCGTCGACGAGCTGCTGGCCGGCTGGGAGCCGACCCCCGAGGAGGTCGAGGACGCGCTGGGGGCCGCGGCGATCCTGGCGACCAACACGATGATCGCGATGGCCGACATCCCCCCGGCCTGCCGGGCACTGCTGGACGACTACGGGGACGTCGCGCGACAGCCCGCGACCCGGGCGGTGGTAGCCGTCATGCGCCTGTACGCGCCGGGTGACCCCACGTGGCCGGTCCCGGAGGCGCGCCCCCTGCTGGAGTCGCCCGAGCGCCACCTGGCCGCCCTGGCGCACCAGTGGGCCATGCACCGCAGCGAGGGGGAGGGCGACATCGCGGGCGCCATCGAGCTCGCCGAGCGGTCGCTGACGCTCTGGAGCGAGGACGACGGGCCCTGGAACCGCACGCTGGTCGAGACCCAGCTCGCCGGCCTCCACGCGCAGATCGGCAACGCCGAGCAGGCGGCCTCGCACGCCCTGGCCGCGATCCCGGTGCTCGACCGCCTCCAGGCCTACGACGACGCGATCTCGACCCGCTCCGTCCTCGCCAACGCCGCCATCGAGGCGCGGCGCTTCGAGGAGGCCCAGCAGATCGTGGACCAGATCAGCGAGCTCGAGCGCTACAACACCGCCGGCTTCGGGTCGGGCGTGATCATCACCGCCTGCAAGGCCGAGCTCGAGCTGGCCCGCGGCGAGACGACCCGAGGTCTCGGGCTGTTCCGCACGACCGTCGAGGAGCTGCGCGGCGTCTCCTTCCCGGGTCTGGGCAAGCCCACGGGGCTGGAGCCGTGGACCATCTTCGGCGAGACCGCCGCCGCCGTCGCCTACGCCCGGCACGGTCGGGGCGAGGAGGGCCGCGACCTCCTGGACACCGTGCGGCTCAAGGCCCAGCTGGTGCTGGAGCCCGAGCGGCAGCCGCTGGAGTACCCCACCGCCGGGATGCTGGTCTTCGCCCTCGGCGCGTGGGGCCTCCTGCGCGAGTCGCTGCCGCCGACCGACGGCGTCCGCCTGGTCGTCCTGGCCCGGCTCTTCTCCTACAGCCGCTACTCGCCCAGCCTCGCGTGGGACCCGATCGCGGAGCTGGCCGACCGGGTCGCCCCCGGCGAGCTCGACCGGGTCCTCGCCGGCTACGGCGGGCGCCGCGGCCCCGACCTGCTCGACGAGACCCGCGACCTGGTGGCGACGCTCTAGCCGGGGTGGCTCGGGCCGGGCGCCGCCCACCTCTCCCTACATGCGCCGCGAGTAGGAGCGCACCGTCAGCGGCGCGAAGATCGCGACGACCACCGCGAGGCCCAGCGCTGCCCAGCCGACGTGGGCGGTGACGGCGCCCTCGTTGGCGAGGTCACGGATGGCGTTGATGACCAGCGAGACCGGGTTGGCGTCCGCGAAGGCCCGCAGCCACCCCGGCATGGTCTCGGTCGGGACGAAGGCGTTGGACAGGAACGTCAGCGGGAACATCACCATCATCGAGATCCCCTGGACGCCCTGGGCGTTGCGGCCGATGGTGCCGAACCACGCGAAGATCCACGCCAGCGACCAGCCGGCGAGCACCGCCAGCACGATCGCGCCGGCCACACCGAGCACGCCGCCACCGGGCCGGTAGCCCATGGCGATGCCGACGGTGAAGGTCAGCACCGAGGCGATGAGGTAGCGCAGCATGTCGGCCAGCATCGGCCCCGCGAGCGGGGCGATCCGGGCGATCGGCAGCGACTTGAACCGGTCGAAGACGCCCTTGTCCATGTCCTCGCGCAGCTGCACGCCGGTGGCGATGCAGGCCGTCAGGACGGTCTGGCCGATCAGGCCGGTGATGATCAGCGGCAGGTAGGCGTCGACGTCGCCGGAGATCGCGCCGCCGAAGATGTAGGCGAACATCGCGGTGAACAGGATCGGCTGGATGGTGACGTCGAACATCTGCTCGAAGTTGCGCCGCATCTTCATCGTCGCCCGCCAGGCCAGCGCCAGCGTCTGGCTCAGGGTCTCGGCCAGCGAGGGGTGCGCCGGCAGGGCGTCCACGCCGGACAGGGTCTGGCTGACGGTCAGCGTGCTCGGGTGCTCCAGGGTGGTGCTCATCGGACGGTCTCCAGGTCTCGGTCGTGCCGGTCGTCCCGACCGGGGGAGTCGGGGGAGTCGGGGGTGTCGTGGTCGACGGCACCGTCGGTCCCGTCGGTGCCGTCGGTGCCGTCGGTGCCGGTGTCCTCGGCGCCGTGGCCGGTGAGCGCCATGAACACCTCGTCGAGCGTGGGCTTCTGGACCGTCGCGCTGGTGATCAGCAGGTCCTCGCTGCGCAGGCCGATGAGGACGTCGGCGGCGAGGTTCGCGTCGCGCATGGGGACGTTGATGCCACCCGCCTCGGGGGTCAGCACCGGCTCGTCGCCGGCCACCCGGCGTACGACGTCGACCGCGGCGGCCGTGCGCGTCGGGTCCGCGAGCCGCAGCTGGAGCGTCGAGCTGCCGACCTGGCTCTTGAGCTCGTCGGGGGTGCCCTGGGCGACCTTGCGGCCGCGGTCGATGACGGCGATCCGGTGGGCGAGCTGGTCGGCCTCGTCGAGGTACTGGGTGGTGAGCAGCACCGTCGAGCCCTCGCCGACCAGCGTGCGGATCGTGTCCCACATCTGGCCGCGGGTGCGCGGGTCGAGCCCGGTCGTGGGCTCGTCGAGGAAGATCAGCGGCGGGCGGGTGATCAGGCTGACCGCCAGGTCGAGGCGGCGCCGCATGCCACCGGAGAACTGCGAGATCGGCCGGTCGGCGGCGTCCTCGAGCCCGAACTGGCCCAGCAGCTCGGCGCCCACGACGCGTGCCCGACGGCTGCCGAGGCCGAGCAGGCGGCCGAAGAGCAGGAGGTTCTCGGAGGCGGTGAGGTTCTCGTCGACCGAGGCGTACTGGCCGGTGACGCCGATGAGCTGCCGGACGACGTGGGGCTGGCGGCGCACGTCCTGGCCGAAGACGCGCGCCTCGCCGGCGTCGATCGTCAGCAGCGTCGCCAGCATCTGCAGCATGGTCGTCTTGCCGGCGCCGTTCGGCCCCAGGACGCCGAAGACCTCGCCGCGGACGACCTCGAGGTCGATGCCGTCCACGGCGCGGTTGGTGCCGAAGGTCTTCACCAGGCCGGTGGCCTGGACGGCGGGCTCGTGCCCGCCGTCGGAGGGGTGGGATGTGGTCATGGCACCAGCGTGGGGCGAGCCGGTTTCAGGACGCCTTCACACCGGTTTCACGGCCTCGCACCCGCCTCCGCAGCAGCGCAGCGTCAGGCGTCGGAGGAGGTCGCCCACAGGTTGATGCCGGAGTCGACGGCGTCCTGCTCGACGGCGGCGAGCTCCTCGTCGCTGATCTCCAGGTTGTCCAGGACCGCGAGGTTGTCGTCGAGCTGGGCGACGCTGCTGGCGCCGATCAGCACCGAGGTCACGCGGGCGTCGCGCAGCACCCAGGCCAGGGCGAGCTGCGCCAGCGACTGCCCCCGGCCCTGGGCGATCTCGTGGAGCCGGCGCACGTGCGCCACGGCCTCGTCGGTCAGCAGCGAGGGGTCGAGCGACTTGCCCTGGGCGGCGCGGGAGTCGGCGGGGATGCCGTCGAGGTAGCGGTCGGTGAGCATCCCCTGCGCCAGCGGCGAGAAGGCGATGCAGCCGACGCCCTCCTCGCCCAGCACGTCGAGCAGCGAGGCGCCGTCCTCGGACGGCTCCTCCACCCACCGGTTGAGCATCGAGTACGACGGCTGGTGGATGAGCAGCGGCACGCCCATCTCGCGCAGCAGCGCGGCCGCCTCGCGGGTGCGCTCGGCGGAGTAGGACGAGATGCCGGCGTAGGTCGCCCTGCCCGACTGCACGGCGGTGGCGAGCGCGCCCATCGTCTCCTCGAGCGGGGTCTCGGGGTCGAAGCGGTGGCTGTAGAAGATGTCGACGTGGTCGAGGCCCATGCGGGTCAGGCTCTGGTCGAGCGAGGCGAGAAGGTACTTGCGCGAGCCCCACTCGCCGTACGGGCCCGGCCACATGTCGTAGCCGGCCTTGGTGGAGATGACGAGCTCGTCGCGGTAGGGGCGGAAGTCGTCGCGGAAGATCCGGCCGAAGTTGGTCTCCGCCGAGCCGTAGGGCGGGCCGTAGTTGTTGGCCAGGTCGAAGTGGGTGACGCCGCGGTCGAAGGCGCGGCGCAGGATGGCGCGCTGGGTCTCGATCGGCTTGTCGTCGCCGAAGTTGTGCCACAGGCCGAGGGACACCGCCGGCAGCTTCAGGCCGGATCGGCCGCAGCGGCGGTAGGCGTGGGCGTCGTAGCGGTCGTCGGCGGCGCGGTAGGGCTCGGGCGTGGTCATGCACCGATCCTGCCGCACGCCCGGCGGGAGGTCAGTCGAGAGGCTCGCTGACGGCCGCGACCATCGCGTCGTAGGCGCCGCGGTCGCCGCTCACCTCGATCCCGTCGGCGCCGCGGCGCTTCCACAGCCACGCGTCGAGGTCGGCGGCGCGGCCGCGCACCAGGGCGGCGGCCTCGCCCGGATCGACCAGCAGCAGGTGGGGTCCGTCGTGGACCTTGCCGGACTCCGGGTCGGTGCCGTGGAACGTGCCGGGCCGCACGAAGAGCGACTCACCGACGTCGGTCATCTCGACGCGCACGAGCGCGTCGCCGAGGTCGGTGCGGCCCCACGCCGGCGCCTCGCCGCCGTACATGACGTCGAGCAGCTCCGCGACGCCGTCGGCGGCGAGCGCCGGGTCCAGGTCGGTGACCTGTCCGGCCGCCTGCTCGGCGTCCAGCCGGTGGATCAGCGCCTCGTGGGCCTGGCGGCGGAACGTGAACCCGACGGTCTGCTCCGGAGCCCACGACCAGGCCGGCTCGGCGGGGTCGGTGGCCGAGAGCTGGGCGACCAGGTCGGCGGAGTGCTCGTCGAAGTAGTCCAGCAGCGCGTCGTACGACGACGGCCGGGTCGGCTGCTCGGCGAAGTCGGCGTCGGTGGGCGCAGCCGGTCGCGCGCGGATGCGCCCGGCCCAGAAGCGCTGCACCCCGGCCAGGTGCCAGAGCAGGTCGGAGGCGTCCCAGTCGGGGCACGCCGGCACCCGCGCCCGTGGGTCGCAGCCGGCCAGGACGTCACGGAAGCGTGCCGAGTCGCGACGCAGGTGCTCGAGGTAGTCGGGAAAGCCGAGTCGGGTCATCTCGACAACGTAGAACGCGGCGGGGACGGTCGTCGCGGGAGTTTCGCCGGTCGACCGGCGTTTCTGGACCTTGGCCGCTGAAGCTTCATCGGTCGGGCGTGAGTTTCGTCGGTCAAGCCGGTCACTGACCGGTCCCAACGAGCCTGTCGGTGGTCGAGCAGCGAGGAGCGCCAGCGACGAGCGAACGTCGAGGCCCCCACAAGTGCCCGCACAAGCGCGGCAACCCCTTGTCGGGGCTGGTGTGACTGGTGGTGCGTCTACCGACACTCAGCGTCGGCAGTTGGTCGTCACCTCGGGGTGATCGAGCGCGGCCAGGCTCGCCCGAGGACGCAACTGCCGACGCTGATGACCGATCCGCGACCGCTTGGAACTTCGTCAGTCAGGCGTGAGTTTCGCCGGTCGACCGGCGAATCTCCCGCTTCGGGTAGGAAGCTTCACCGCGGCAGCGTGAGTTTCGCCGGTCGACCGGCGAATCTGGCCACCGGCGTCCACGGGCGCGACTCCGCGTCCACCCACCCCGGTTCACATGAACATGCAGAGATCTGTATAGTCATGCACATGACGTTCACGGTTGCGGTCGCCGGCGCCTCCGGCTACGCCGGGGGTGAGGTGCTGCGCCTCCTCCTGGGCCACCCCGAGGCGCGCATCGGCGCGCTCACCGCCGGCAGCAACGCCGGCGAGCTGCTCGGCCCGCTCCAGCCGCACCTCGTGCCGCTGGCCGACCGGGTGCTCGCGCCGACGGACCTCGACACGCTCGGGGGCCACGACGTGGTCTTCCTCGCGCTGCCGCACGGTCAGTCCGGCGAGATCGCCGCGCAGCTGCCGCAGAGCACGGTGGTCATCGACTGCGGCGCCGACTTCCGGCTCCAGGACGCGGGGGAGTGGGAGCGCTTCTACGGCGGCACCCACGCCGGCACCTGGCCCTACGGCCTGCCCGAGCTGCCCGGCCAGCGCGAGGTTCTCGCGTCCGCGACGAGGATCGCGGTCCCCGGCTGCTACCCGACCGTCTCCACGCTCACGCTCGCGCCGGCCCTGGCCGCCGGCCTGGTCGAGCCCGACGTCGTCGTCGTGGCCGCCTCCGGCACCAGCGGCGCCGGCAAGGCCGCCAAGCCGCACCTGCTCGGCAGCGAGATCATGGGCAACGCCAGCGCCTACGGCGTCGGCGGCGGCCACCGGCACACGCCGGAGATCACCCAGAACCTCACGCCGCTGGCCGACGGCACCGTGCGCGTCAGCTTCACGCCGCTGCTGGTGCCGATGCCGCGCGGCATCCTCGCCACCTGCTCCGCGCCGCTGCGCGGCGAGGTGTCGGCCGAGCAGGCGCACGCCGCCTACGTCGCCGCGTACGCCGACGAGCCGTTCGTCCACGTGCTGCCGGCCGGCCAGTGGCCCCAGACCAAGTCGGTGGTCGGCTCCAACGCCGTCCACGTGCAGGTGACCGTCGACCCCGTCGCGGGCCGCCTGGTCGCGGTCGGGGCCGTGGACAACCTCGCCAAGGGCACGGGCGGCGCCGCCGTCCAGTGCATGAACCTCGCGCTGGGGCTCGACGAGAGCCTCGGCCTCACCACCGTAGGGATCGCACCATGACCGACGACCAGGGCACGCCCACCACCGACCAGCACGAGGGGACGGGCGACGAGGTGGCCGGCGACGACGCGATCCTGAGCCTCCCCGAGACGCCTACCTACGAGCTGCAGCAGTTCCCGGAGAAGCTCGCCGTGGTCAAGCTGCCGCCGGGGGCCGAGATCCCGGAGTGGGCGGAGTCGTCCTCGCTGTTCTCGATCACCGCGACCGCGACCGAGACCTCGCTGGTCTGCGCCGGCCGCAACGTGCCGACCAAGCAGGTGGCGCACAAGGGCATGACCGCCTTCGCGGTGATGGGCCAGCTGGACCTCAGCCTGACCGGGGTCCTGGCGGGCCTGCTGGTGCCGCTGGCCGAGGCCGAGATCAGCGTGTTCACCATCTCGACGTACGACACCGACTGGATCCTGGTGCCCGTGGCCAGGGCCGAGGACGCGGCGGAGGCGTGGCGACGACGGGGGCACACCGTCAACCTCGCCGTCCCCGTCACCAAGCCACCCCGGAAGAGCAAGAAATGACCGTCACCACCCCCGCCGGCTTCCGCGCCGCCGGCGTCGCCGCCGGACTGAAGTCCACCGGCGCCCAGGACCTGGCCCTCGTCGTCAACGACGGGCCCACCTACGACTCGGCCAGCGTCTTCACGGCCAACCGCTGCAAGGCCAACCCGATCCTCTGGAGCCAGGAGGTGGTCAAGGACGGCGTCGTGCGCGCCGTCGTCCTCAACTCCGGCGGCGCCAACTGCTACACCGGTCCCGACGGCTTCCAGACCACCCACGCGGTGGCGGAGCGGGTCGCCGGCGCGGTCGGCATCGGAGCCGGCGACGTCGTCGTCTGCTCCACCGGGCTGATCGGCCTGGCCAACGACCGCGAGCAGCTGCTCGCCGGCGTCGACGCGGCGCACGCCGCCCTCGCGACCGACGGCGGTGCCGACGCCGCGGCCGCCATCATGACCACCGACTCGGTGAGCAAGCAGGTCGTGGTCGAGGGCGCCGGCTGGTCCATCGGCGGCATGGCCAAGGGCGCCGGCATGCTGGCGCCGCAGCTGGCGACGATGCTGGTGGTCCTCACCACCGACGCGGTCGTGCCCGCGGCCGACCTGGACACCGCGCTGCGTGCGGCGACCCGGGTCAGCTTCGACCGGCTCGACTCCGACGGCTGCATGTCCACCAACGACACCGTCACCGTGATGGCCAGCGGGGCGAGCGGCATCACCCCGCCGCTGCCCGACTTCACCGACGCCCTGACCCAGGCCTGCTCCGACCTCGCCATGCAGCTGCTGCGCGACGCCGAGGGCGCCGACCACGAGATCGCGATCACGGTGCTCCACGCCGCCTCCGAGGACGACGCCGTCGAGGCCGCGCGCAGCGTGGCCCGGAGCAACCTCTTCAAGGCCGCCGTCTTCGGCAACGACCCCAACTGGGGCCGGGTGCTCGCCAGCATCGGCACCACCCAGGCGGCGTTCGACCCCGCCGACCTCGACGTCGCCATGAACGGCGTCTGGGTCTGCCGCCGCTCGACGCCGGCGGCCGACCCCGCGGCGGTCGACCTCACGCCCCGCGAGGTCAGCGTGACCATCGACCTCAAGTCCGGCGACGCCCGCGCGACCGTCTGGACCAACGACCTCACCCACGCCTACGTCCACGAGAACAGTGCCTACAGCTCATGACCCAGACCCCCGGTAAGCCCGACCCCGCCAAGGCCGCCGTCCTGGCCGCAGCCCTCCCGTGGCTGAAGGCCTACCACGGCAAGATCGTGGTGGTGAAGTACGGCGGCAACGCCATGACCGACGACACCCTCAAGCGCGCCTTCGCCGAGGACATCGCCTTCCTGCGCTTCGCCGGCTTCAAGCCGGTCGTCGTGCACGGCGGCGGCCCGCAGATCTCCCGGATGCTCGACAAGCTCGGCATCGAGTCGGAGTTCAAGGGCGGCCTGCGCGTCACCACCCCCGAGGCCATGGAGGTCGTGCGGATGGTGCTCGTGGGCCAGGTCCAGCGCGAGCTCGTGGGGCTCATCAACGACCACGGCCCGCTGGCGGTCGGCCTGTCCGGAGAGGACGCCGGGCTGTTCACCGCCGAGCAGACCAACACGATCGTCGACGGCGAGGAGGTCGATCTCGGGCTCGTCGGCGAGGTCGCCCACGTGCGCCCCGAGTCGGTGCTCGACCTGATCGAGGCCGGTCGCATCCCGGTGGTCTCCAGCGTCGCGCCCGACGTCGACGGCGTGGTCCACAACGTCAACGCCGACCTCGCCGCGTCCGCGCTCGCCGTCGCCCTGGGCGCGGAGAAGCTGCTGGTCCTCACCGACGTCGAGGGGCTCTACCTCGACTGGCCCAGCTCCGACGACGTGATCGGTGAGATCAGCCCCGAGTCGCTCGACGAGCTGATGCCGACCCTCGCCAGCGGCATGGTGCCCAAGATGGGCGCCTGCCTGCAGGCCATCCGGGGCGGGGTCAGCCGCGCGACGGTGGTCGACGGGCGCCAGCCGCACGCCGTCCTCCTGGAGCTCTTCACCAACGAGGGCGTCGGCACGCAGGTGCTGCCCGGGGTGGAGACCAAGACCCGGAAGGCCAGGGACACGCCCTCATGAGCGACCACGCGACTACCTGGGGCGAGCGGTACGCCGACTCGCTCATGAACACCTTCGGCCCGCCGAAGCTCACGCTCGTGCGCGGTCAGGGCGCGCACGTCTGGGACGCCGACGGCGCCGAGTACGTCGACCTGCTCGGCGGGATCGCGGTCAACGCGCTCGGCCACGGGCACCCCGCCCTCGTCGAGGCCGTGACCAGCCAGCTCTCCACGCTCGGCCACGTCTCCAACTTCTTCGCGACCGGACCGCAGGTCGAGCTGGCCGAGAAGCTGCTCGCGCTGCTGGGCGCCGGCCCCGGCAAGGTGTTCCTCACCAACTCCGGCACCGAGGCCAACGAGGCCGCCTTCAAGCTCACCCGGCGCACCGGCCGCACCCACGTCGTGGCCGCCGCCGGCGGCTTCCACGGGCGCACGATGGGCGCATTGGCGCTGACCTCGAAGGAGGCCTACCGGGCGCCGTTCGAGCCGCTGCCCGGCGACGTCACGTTCGTGCCCTACGGCGACGCCGACGCGCTCGCCGCGGCCGTCACCGACCGCACGGCCGCGATCCTGCTGGAGCCGATCCAGGGTGAGGCCGGCGTCGTCGTGCCGCCCGAGGGCTACCTCGCCGCCGCGCGCGCCGTCGCCGACGAGCACGGCGCCCTGCTCTGGCTCGACGAGGTCCAGACCGGCATGGGCCGCACGGGCGCGTGGTTCGCCCACGCCGCCTCCGGGGTGCGCCCCGACATCGTGACGCTGGCCAAGGGGCTCGCCGGGGGCTTCCCGATCGGCGCCTGCGTCGGGCTGGGGGAGAGCGGCAGCCTGCTCGAGCCCGGCAACCACGGCACGACCTTCGGCGGCAACCCGGTCGCCTGCGCGGCTGCCCTCGCCGTCATCCGCACCATCGAGGACGACGGGCTGCTCGAGCACGTCACCGTGCTGGGTCGACGGCTCCGTGACGGCCTGGCCGCCGACCCCCGGGTGAGCGAGGTGCGGGGGGAGGGGCTGCTCATCGGCCTCGACCTCGCGGCCGAGGTCTCCGCCGACGTGGCCTCCGCCGCGATGGCGCACGGCTTCATCATCAACAACCCGACCCCGCAGCGCATCCGGCTGGCGCCCCCGCTCGTCCTCACCCAGGACGACGCCGACGCGTTCCTCGCCGCCTGGCCGGCGATCCTGGACGAAGTGATGGGCTCGTGAGGCACTTCCTCGCCGACGACGACCTGCGACCCGACGAGCAGGCCCAGGTGCTGCGCCTGGCCGCCGACCTCAAGGCCTCGCCCTACGACGCCAAGCCGCTCGCCGGCCCGCGCACGGTGGCGATGATCTTCGACAAGCCGACCCTGCGCACCCAGGCGTCGTTCGCCGCCGGCATCGCCGAGCTCGGCGGCTACCCGATGCTGGTCGACGGCAGCCTGGCCGGCATCGGGGTGCGCGAGTCCGTGCCCGACGTGGCCCGGGTGCTGGGTCGTCAGGCCTCGGCGATCGTGTGGCGCACCTTCGAGCAGTCGTTCCTCGAGGAGATGGCCGAGCACGCCGGCGTCCCCGTCGTCAACGCGCTGACCGACCTGTTCCACCCGTGCCAGCTGCTCGCGGACCTGCTGACCGTGCAGGAGCACCGGGGCGAGCTCGCCGGGCTGCGGGTGGCGTTCGTCGGCGACGCCGCGTGCAACATGGGCAACTCCTGGCTGCTGGCGGGCGCCACCGCCGGCATGCACGTGGTCGTCAGCGGACCGGAGGGCTACCTGCCCTCCGACGCGATGCTCCAGCGCGCTACCGACATCACCTCCCACGCCGGCGGCTCGGTCAGCGCGACCCACGACCCGGTCGCCGCCGTGACCGGCGCCGACGTGGTCGTCACCGACACCTGGGTCTCGATGGGCAAGGAGGAGGAGTCGGCCGCGCGCGAGCTGGTCTTCGCCGACTACAGCCTCACCGCCGACCTGCTGGCCCACGCGAAGCCGGACGCGATCGTCCTGCACTGCCTGCCGGCCTACCGCGGCAAGGAGATCGCCGGCGAGGTGCTCGACGGGCCGCAGAGCGTCGTCTGGGACGAGGCCGAGAACCGTCGTCACGCCCAGAAGGCCGTGCTGACCTTCCTCGTCGGCGCCGCGGGAGGCACGTCGTGAGCGACGCCGCCCTGCGCCCGGCCACCAAGAACGCCCGGCACCAGCTGATCGTCGACCTGGTCACCCACCGCGAGGTGCGCTCGCAGGGCGAGCTGGCCGACCTGCTGGCGGCGGAGGGCGTGCACGTCACCCAGGCGACGCTGTCGCGCGACCTGGTCGAGCTCGAGGCGGTCAAGGTCCGCGACGGCAAGGGTGCGCTCGTCTACGCCGTGCCCGGCGAGGGCGGCGACCGCCGCGCGCTGGCGCCGAGCGAGACGCACGCGTCCATGCTGCGCCTGGCCAAGCTCTGCGGCGACCTGCTCGTCAGCGCCGACTCCTCGGCCAACCTCGTGGTCCTGCGCACGCCTCCGGGCGCCGCGCAGTTCCTCGCCTCGGCGTTCGACAAGGCCGAGTTCCCCGACGTGCTCGGCACCATCGCCGGCGACGACACCGTCCTGGTGATCGGCCGCGACCCCACCGGCGGGGAGGACCTCGCCCGGCGCTTCCTGGCCCTCGCCGAGGTCCCCGCGCCTCCCACCACCACCGCACTCCAGACAGAGGAACCCACGTGAGCAAGGTCCTGACCACCCTCCCCGTCGGCGAACGGGTCGGCATCGCCTTCTCCGGCGGCCTCGACACCTCGGTCGCGGTCGCCTGGATGCGCGCCAAGGGCGCCGTGCCCTGCACCTACACCGCCGACATCGGCCAGTACGACGAGCCCGACATCTCCGGCGTCCCGGCCCGTGCGATGGAGTACGGCGCCGAGCTCGCGCGCTCCGTCGACTGCCGCCCCCAGCTGGTGGAGGAGGGCCTCGCGGCCATCGCCTGCGGCGCGTTCCACATCCGCTCGGGCTCGCGCACCTACTTCAACACCACCCCGCTGGGCCGGGCCGTGACCGGCACCATGCTGGTGCGCGCCATGCACGAGGACGGCGTCGACATCTGGGGCGACGGCTCGACCTTCAAGGGCAACGACATCGAGCGCTTCTACCGCTACGGCCTGCTCGCCAACCCCGACCTGCGCATCTACAAGCCGTGGCTGGACGCCGACTTCGTCCACGAGCTCGGCGGCCGCACCGAGATGAGCCAGTGGCTCACCGAGCGCGGCCTGCCCTACCGCGACAGCAAGGAGAAGGCCTACTCCACCGACGCCAACATCTGGGGCGCCACCCACGAGGCCAAGACCCTGGAGCACCTCGACGTCTCCCTCGAGACCGTCGAGCCGATCATGGGCGTGAAGTTCTGGGACCCGGCGGTCGACATCGCCTCCGAGGACGTCACGATCCGCTTCGTCGCCGGTCGCCCGGTCGCCATCAACGGCACGACGTACGACGACGCGGTGGCGCTGGTCCACGAGGCCAACACCATCGGCGGCCGTCACGGCCTGGGCATGAGCGACCAGATCGAGAACCGCATCATCGAGGCCAAGTCGCGCGGCATCTACGAGGCGCCGGCGATGGCGCTGCTGTGGATCGCCTACGAGCGGCTGCTCAACGCCGTGCACAACGAGGACACGATCGCCAACTACCACTCGCAGGGTCGCCAGCTGGGCCGGCTGCTCTACGAGGGTCGCTGGCTCGACCCGCAGGCGCTGATGCTGCGGGAGGGGATCCAGCGCTGGATCGCCTCGCTGGTGACCGGCGAGGTGACGCTGCGGCTGCGCCGCGGCGAGGACTACACCGTCCTGCGCACCGACGGGCCGGCGTTCTCCTACCACCCCGACAAGCTGTCGATGGAGCGCACCGACAACGCGGTGTTCGGTCCGACCGACCGCATCGGACAGCTGACGATGCGCAACCTCGACATCGCCGACTCGCGCGCCAAGCTGGAGATGTACGCCGACCAGCCCCTCGACCAGGGCCAGGTGCTCGTCGAGCACGGCACCCTGTTCGGCGAGCTGCCGGCGGGCGGGGCCGACCGGATCACCTACAACCCGCAGGCGACCAGCGAGGACGAGGCGCTGGACCGCGCCGCGATGGAGTCCGGGACCGACTGATGGCCGAGGACACCCGCCGGGACGCCCAGGAGGGCACCAACGAGGGCATGCTGTGGGGCGGCCGCTTCTCCGGCGGCCCGTCGCCCGAGCTCGAGGCGCTGTCGCGCTCGACGCACTTCGACTGGCGCCTGACGCCCTACGACCTGGCGGGCTCGCGCGCGCACGCCCGCGCGCTGCACCGCGCCGGGCTGCTCAGCGACTGCGAGCTCGCCGAGCTCCTGCGGGGCTGCGACGTGCTGGGGGAGCGCTACGCCGCGGGCGACCTGCGGCCCGACCCCTCCGACGAGGACGTGCACGGCGCCCTGGAGCGCCTGCTGCTCGACGAGGTCGGCGCGGAGGTCGGCGGCCGGATCCGGGCGGGGCGCAGCCGCAACGACCAGATCGCCACGCTGTTCAAGGTCTTCCTGCGCGACCACGCCCGGGTCGTGGGTGGGCTGGTCCTCGACCTGGTGGACGTGCTCGCGCAGCAGGCCCGCGACCACCTCGACGTCGTGATGCCCGGTCGCACGCACCTGCAGCACGCCCAGCCGGTGCTCCTCGCGCACCACCTGCTCGCCCACGCCTGGCCACTCGTGCGCGACGTCGACCGGCTCCTCGACTGGGACGCACGCGTCGCCGCCGACTCGCCGTACGGCTCGGGGGCGCTGGCCGGCTCCAGCCTGGGCCTGGACCCCGTCGGGGTGGCCACCGAGCTCGGGTTCACCGGCTCGTCGGCCAACTCCATCGACGGGACCGCCGCGCGCGACTTCGTGGCGGAGTTCGCCTTCGTCGCCGCCCAGGTGGGCGTCGACGTGAGCCGGCTGGCCGAGGAGGTCATCCTCTGGTCGACGCGTGAGTTCGGCTTCGTCCGGCTGCACGACTCCTGGTCGACGGGCTCGAGCATCATGCCGCAGAAGAAGAACCCCGACATCGCCGAGCTGGCGCGCGGCAAGGCGGGCCGTCTGGTGGGCAACCTCACCGGCCTGATGACCACGCTCAAAGCGCTGCCCCTGGCCTACAACCGCGACCTGCAGGAGGACAAGGAGCCGGTCTTCGACTCCGTCGACACCCTGGAGGTGCTGCTGCCGGCGTTCTCCGGGATGGTCGCGACCCTCACGTTCGACACCGCCCGGCTGGCCGAGCTGGCGCCGCAGGGCTTCTCGCTGGCCACCGACGTGGCCGAGTGGCTGGTGCGCGAGGGCGTGCCCTTCCGCGTGGCGCACGAGGTCGCCGGCTCCTGCGTGCAGCGGTGCGAGGAGCTCGGGGTCGAGCTCCACGAGCTCACCGACGATCAGTTCGCCGCCATCTCGCCGGCCCTCACGCCCGACGTCCGGTCGGTGCTCACCGTGGAGGGCTCGGTGACCTCCCGTGACGGACGGGGCGGCACGGCGCCCGTGCGGGTGCGCGAGCAGCTCCAGGAGCTCCACGAGCGCGCCGTGGCGCAGCGTGAGCGCCTCGGCTGACCTCGGGCGCCTCCTCCTCGGCCCGGCGCCGGAGGTGGCGCCGCTGCTGCTCGGCGCCGTGCTCCGCCACGGCGAGGTGGCGGTGCGCCTGACCGAGGTCGAGGCCTACGCCGGCGCCGACGACCCGGGCTCCCACGCCTACCGCGGGCCCACCCGCCGCAACGCGGTGATGTTCGGACCCCCGGGGCGCCTCTACTGCTACTTCACCTACGGGATGCACGTGTGCGCCAACGCGGTGGCCGGGCCGGAGGGGACCGCCGCCGGCATCCTGCTGCGAGCGGGGGAGGTCGTCGAGGGGATCGACGTCGCGCGCAGCCGCCGTCCCGGCTCCAGCGACCGCGACCTGGCCCGCGGTCCGGCGCGGCTGTGCCGTGCCCTGGGGATCGCCCTGAGCGACGACGGGGCCGACCTCACGCGGGGTCCGATCACCCTCGAGCCGGGCACGCCGCCCCCTCGGGTGGAGGCCGGCCCCCGGGTCGGGCTGCGCCAGGCGCCCGACCGTCCGTGGCGCTTCTGGACGCCGGGGGAGCCCTCCGTGTCGGCCTACCGACCCGCCAAGCGACCCCCGAGTTGACGAAGCCCAGGGATGCCCGTAATGTTCTCCGGGTTGCCCCAGAACGGCCCGAGAGGGTCCGGAGGGAGAGCAGCCAGTAGCCCCACCGGCGGCCGGAAACGGTCTTCAGCGGTGTGCGTCTGATACTTGAGAACTCAACAGTGTGTCATAGTCGATGAATTAGTTTGTATGCCCTCATCTTTTGATGGTGGGTTGTTTTTTTCGGCATTAATGATTCTGGCAATTGTCAGTTTTGTTTTTTGTCAGTGATTGGAATTTTCTACGGAGAGTTTGATCCTGGCTCAGGACGAACGCTGGCGGCGTGCTTAACACATGCAAGTCGA
>NZ_JACJGM010000055.1 GCF_015024225.1 Nocardioides lijunqiniae | reverse complement strand
CTCCTCGGGGCCGGACTGGGGTGCCGCGCGCTTAGCCGGTCGCGTCTCCGCCTCAAGGATCGCCTGCGGCGCCCGCTTCGCGGCGCCCTTCGGGCGTCCTTGACCCGGAGCCTCTCTCGACCGGCTTGGCGGCGCACGGGGCGACACGGGCTTCGCCCGCGCCGCCCGCGCAATGCGCGGCACCCCTCTGGTGGGGCTGGTGTGACTGGTGGTGCGTCTACCGACACTCAGCGTCGGCAGTTGGTCACCACATCGGGCCGGCCAAGCGTGGAGGCGTCGGCGCTACGCGCGAACTGCCGGCGCAGGTGACCGATAGGCAGGGCCCGCGCTGTTGCGGGCGGTGCGGCGAAGCCGCCGCCGCCCGTGCGCCGCCCCAGCAGCCCGGGAGAGGCTCGGAGTCAAGGACGCCCGAAGGGCGCCGCGAAGCGGGCGAAGCTCCTTGACGCCGAGACCCGGGCTGCTACGCGCGCGGGCCAACACCAGCCGCGCACACAGCAGGTGGTTTCGAGGCTCGCTGGCGCTCGCACCTCAACCACCGTGGGGTCAGCTCGGCGGCCGGCTCACGGGGTCTCGACGGGCGCTCGTCGCTGACGCTCCTCACTGCTCGACCACCGGGAGTGTGGTTTCGAGGCTCGCTGCGCTCGCACCTCAACCACCGTGGGTCGGCTCCGGGCGCTTGGCGCATCGGGTCTCGACGGGCGCTCGTCGCTGACGCTCCTCACTGCTCGACCACCGGGAGTGTGGTTTCGAGGCTCGCTTCGCTCGCACCTCGACCACCGAGGTCGGCGGTCCGGCTAGCGCTTGGTGGCGACGATCGTGCTGGCGTCGCGGGCGACCATGATCTCGACGGTGGTGAAGCGCTCGTCGGTGAGCCAGCGCTCGCGGAGGGTGTCGACGCGGCCGTCGGTGATGGGCGGCCACATCTCGCAGGGGGTGAAGTCGTCGAGGACCACGATGCCGCCGTCCTCGACGAGGTCGGCGACGGCGTCGACGCCCACCTCGGTGGGCTGGCCGGAGTCGAGGAAGAGCAGGGAGAAGGGGCCCTTGTCGAGCAGGGTCGACCAGTCGGCGGCGAGGACCTCGACCTGCGGGTCGTCGACGAAGATCTCGGCCGCGGCGGTGGCGAGCTTGGCGTTCAGCTCGGCGGTGACGATGCGCGCGTCGCCGCGCACGCCGGAGCGCAGCCAGGCGGTGCCGACCCCGCAGCCGGTCCCGAACTCCGCCATCGTGCCGGTGCGGGTGGCGGCCAGCATGGCCAGGAGGCGGCCGGTCTCGTTGCGGCAGAAGGAGACGTAGCCGGCCTTGCGGGAGACGGCGAAGGCGCGGTTCACCACGTCGGGGAGGTCAGGTGGGGCGCTCATGAGGCGAGTCTTTCATCCTGGGACGGCCGTCTCGGCATGTGACCAGTTTGGCGGATGCGGTGGCGGCGGCGCGGCCCGCGCCCTAGCGTGACCACATCATGCGGAGCGTTCTCGTACTTATCGTGCGCCGCGGCGAGGCCCAGCAGTAATCACTGCTCACAGAGGCCACCTCGCCGCGGTGATCAGCGGTGTGCGGTCTCTTACCTCGTCTCTCGCTCCGCCGCAGGATCCCGATCAGCCCTCGCGCGATCCGCATCCTGCTCGGTCAGCTCCTCCCACGTGATCCGTGGGTCCCGCCACTCCTGCGGCGGAGCGCAGACGACGCACCAGTCTTCGTCTTCCCTCTGTCCGGCACGAACCGACCAGGAGCAGCGCCATGTACGACATGTACCCCGAGTGGGGCCCGGCCCAGCACCACCCCGACAACCCGCGCAGCCACGAGGCCGTCCAGGCCTCGCTTGACCTGCGAGACAACGGCGGCATGCGCCCCGACGACAACTAACGTCTGCGCCCATGACCACCACTGACTCGACCTCACCCGGCACGCTCAAGCTCGCCGTCATCCCCGGCGACGGCATCGGCCAGGAGGTCACCGCCGAGGCCCTCAAGGTCCTCGAGGTGGCCGCGCCCGCAGGCGTGAAGTTCGAGCCCACCCGCTACGACCTCGGCGCGGAGCGCTACCTCGCGACCGGCGAGGTGCTGCCCGACTCGGTGCTCGGCGAGATCCGCCAGCACGACGCCATCCTGCTCGGCGCGGTCGGCGGCAAGCCCAACGACCCGAACCTGCCGCCGGGCATCCTCGAGCGCGGGCTGCTGCTGCGGCTGCGCTTCGAGCTCGACCACTACGTCAACCTGCGCCCCTCGCGCATCTTCCCGGGCGTGGCCTCACCCCTCGCCAACGCCGGGGACGTCGACTTCGTCGTGGTCCGCGAAGGCACCGAGGGCCCCTACACGGGCAACGGCGGTGCCCTGCGTGTCGGTACGCCGCACGAGATCGCCACCGAGGTCTCGGTCAACACCGCGTTCGGCGTCGAGCGCGTCGTGCGCGACGCCTTCCACCGCGCGCAGCGGCGTCCGCGCAAGAAGCTCACCCTGGTCCACAAGACCAACGTGCTGGTCAACGCCGGCGCCGTGTGGTGGCGGCTGACGCAGGAGGTCGCCCGCGACTTCCCCGAGGTCACCGTCGACTACATGCACGTCGACGCGGCCATGATCTTCATGACCACCGACCCGTCCCGCTTCGACGTGATCGTCACCGACAACCTCTTCGGCGACATCATCACCGATCTGGCCGCCGCCATCACCGGTGGCATCGGCCTGGCCGCCTCCGGCAACGTCAACCCCGACCGCACCGCGCCGTCGATGTTCGAGCCGGTCCACGGCTCGGCGCCCGACATCGCGGGCCAGGAGAAGGCCGACCCCACCGCCGCGATCCTCTCGGTGTCGCTGCTGCTCGACCACCTCGGGCACACCGACGCCGCGGCCGTCGTCGAGGCCGCGGTCATCGGCGACCTCGCCGACCGCACGCCCGCCGCCGTCCGCCGTACCTCCGAGATCGGCGACGCCATCGCGTCGCGAGTAGGCGGCTGATCCCCGGCAGCACCACGACGCAGGCGCCGGGCACGAGACACGTGCCCGGCGTTCGTCATTTCCCACACATCTCCCGACCCGGAGGGTCCGATACCGTGACGTCCATGCAGATCAGCACCACCGCCAACGCGAACCCCGTCGACGACTCCCGCCTGACGGAGATCCTCGCCAACCCCGGCTTCGGGATCCACTTCACCGACCACATGTTCCTCGTCGAGTGGACCCCCGACGCCGGCTGGCACGACGCGAGGATCCAGCCCTACGGCCCCCTCGCGATGGACCCGGCGACGGCCGTCCTGCACTACGCGCAGGAGACCTTCGAGGGCATGAAGGCCTACCGCCACGACGACGGCTCCGTGTGGACCTTCCGTCCCGAGGAGAACGCCGCCCGGATGGTGCGCTCCAGCCGCCGCCTGGCCTTCCCCGAGCTGCCGGTCGAGGACTTCGTCCAGGCCGTCGACGCGCTCGTCGAGGTCGACCAGCGCTGGGTGCCCGACCCGTCGGGCGAGAAGAGCCTCTACCTGCGCCCGTTCATGTTCGCCTCCGAGGTCTTCCTCGGGGTGCGTCCCGCCCAGCACGTCACCTTCATGGTGATCGCCAGCCCGGCCGGCGCCTACTTCAAGGGCGGCGTCAAGCCCGTGACCCTGTGGCTCACCGAGGACTACACCCGCGCCGGTCGCGGCGGCATGGGAGCCGCCAAGACCGGCGGCAACTACGCCAGCTCGCTGGTCGCGCAGCAGGAGGCCACGGCCCACGGCTGCGACCAGGTCGTGTTCCTCGACGCGCAGGAGGGGAAGTACGTCGAGGAGCTCGGCGGCATGAACCTCTACTTCGTCCACGACGACGGACGCATCGTGACCCCGGAGACCGGGACGATCCTCGAGGGCATCACCCGCGCCAGCATCATCGAGCTCGCCGGCAAGCTCGGCCACCAGGTCGAGGAGCGCCGCTTCTCGATCGACGAGTGGCGCGACGGCGTCGCCAGCGGCCGGATCACCGAGGTCTTCGCGTGCGGCACCGCCGCGGTCGTCACCCCGGTCGGCTCGCTGAAGTGGGACGGGGGAGAGGTGCCGGCCCCGGCCAGCACCGACCTCACGATGCGCGTGCGCCAGGCGCTCGTGGACGTGCAGTACGGCCGGGCCGAGGACGCCTTCGGCTGGATGCACCGCATCGTCTAGCGCTCGCGTCCTCCTCGGCGCAGCTCGGTGTCGAGGGCGTCGAGGCGCTGCTCCCAGAAGGCGCGGAACGGCGTGAGCCAGGCGTCGACCTCGGCGAGCGGACCGGCGGCGACGGCGTAGATCCGGCGCCGGCCCTCGGCGCGCACGTCGGTGAAGCCGTTCTCCCGCAGCACCTTGAGCTGCATGGAGACGGCCGGCTGGCCGATCCCGAACTCCGCGGAGATCACCTCGACGACGGCGCCGGCCGGCTGCTCGCCCTCGGCCAGGAGCTCGAGGATCCGCCGCCGGACCGGGTCGCCCAGGACGTCGAGGGCGTGCACGTCACTCCTCCGGCGTCGCGGTGTACGCCTCGGCGGTACGGCGAGCGGCCGCGCGGGCGGTCTCGGGGTCGGCGCCGGCGCTGATGTCGACCTCGCCCCAGGCCTCGCTGGAGGCGTGCATGTAGTCGGACAGGTCGGGCACGGTCTCGCGCGGGGGGCGCTCGGCGTCGGGCGCGGCCAGGTGCTCGGCCATGCCCATGAGCCCCATCTCCCAGCCGATGCCCACGGCTCCAGGGCCGAACTGCTCCCACATCTCGGGCGGCACGGCCGCGGCGTGGTCGAGCTGGAGCAGCGTGCCGGACTCGGTGGGTCGCAGGCTCACGTCGACCCAGCTCATCTGTCCGCCGTACTCCCACGTGAGCGCGAGCCGCTCGGGCGGGACGCAGTCGAGCACCTCGCCGCCGGCGTTGCCCTCGAGCTGGAAGCGGCCGCCGACCTGGAGGTCGCCGGTGACCGGCATCATCCACCGCTCGATGCGCTCGGCGGTGGTGAGGGCGTCCCACACCTCGTCGGGGGCGGCGTCGTAGGTGCGGCTCACGGTGAGCAGCCGCAGCTCCTGACCCTCGCGGGTGATCGTGGTGAGGGCGCGGTCGACGGCGCCCAGGTGGTCGGCGGGGGAGAACGTCATGGCCGGAAACATATCAGGATCTATTGATATGGCAAGAGGCTCACGGCGAGAAGGAGGACGGAGGTTACCCTTGCCTAAGTCGCAGTCGATCCAGGCCGGGAGGGTGAGCATGTCCGTGCTCACCCCGTCGCGCCCGGCCGTCGTCGAGCGCCCGCGCACCGCGCGGCGGGGGATCGCGGCGGTCGCCGGCCTGCTCGTGCTCCTGGCCCTGGTGTCCCTGGCCAGCCTCATGTACGGCGTGCGCGACGTGGCCGCCGGCGACGTGCTCGACGCCCTGTTCGCGCCGGTCACGGGCAACAACGACCACGGGGTGGTGCGCACCGAGCGGGTCCCCAGGACCCTGATCGGCCTGGTCGGCGGCGCCGCGCTCGGGGTGGCTGGCGCGCTGATGCAGGGCGTGACCCGCAACCCGATCGCCGACCCCGGTCTGCTCGGCCTGAACTCGGGGGCCTCCCTCGCGGTCATCGTGGCGATCGCCGGCTTCGGCGTGACCTCGATCGACGGCTACGTGTGGTTCGCCTTCCTCGGCGCCGCGGTCGCGGCCGTCGTCGTCTACGGCGCCGCGTCGATGGGCTGGGAGGGCGTCACCCCGGTCAAGCTCGCGCTCGTCGGCGCCGCCGTGACCGCCACGACGACGTCCATGATCACCGTCGTGCTGCTCACCGACCGCAACACCCTGCGGGAGTTCCGCTTCTGGCAGGTCGGCTCGCTGGCGAACCGCTCGGCGGACTCGCTGGCCTCCGTGCTGCCCTTCGTCGTCGTCGGGCTGCTGCTGGCCCTGGCGGCCGGCCGGGTGCTGAACGCGCTGGCGCTCGGCGACGACGTGGCGCGCGGCCTCGGCCAGGACGTCACCCGCGGCCGGCTGCTCGTCGTCCTGGCCGTCGTGCTGCTGTGCGGCTCGGCCGTGTCCCTCGTGGGGCCGATCGCGTTCGTCGGCCTGGTGGTGCCGCACGTCGCCCGCGCCCTGGTCGGCCCCGACTACCGCTGGCTGGTCGTGCTGTCGGTCCTGCTCGGCCCGCTGCTCCTGCTGACCGCCGACGTCATCGGCCGGGTCGTCGTGGCGGGAGAGCTGGAGGCCGGCCTCGTGGTCGCGGTCGTGGGGGCGCCGGTGCTCCTCGCGCTCGTGCGCGGCTCCCGGAGCGTGGCCGCGTGAGCGCGGTCCTGGCGGCCGATACCGCCGAGGCCGTCGCGCTCGCGGGGCTCCGGTCCACCCGCCTGCGTCGCCGCGCCCGCACGACGCTCGTCACGGTGGCGCTGCTGCTCGTGGCCGCCGCGCTCGCGGTCACGGCGCTGATGCTCGGCGACTACCCGCTGTCCGCCCTCGAGGTGGTCCGCGCCCTCCTGGGCCTCGACGACGGCCCGGCCGAGATCGTCGTCTTCGAGTTCCGGCTGCCGCGGGTGGTGCTCGGCGTCCTGGTCGGCATCGCCTTCGGCCTGGCGGGCGCCCTCTTCCAGTCCGTGCTCCGCAACCCGCTGGCCAGCCCCGACGTCATCGGGGTGTCGCAGGGCGCCAGCGCCGGCGCCGTCGGGGCCCTGCTGCTCGGGGGTGTCACCGGCTTCTGGGTCTCGGTGGCGGCGTTCGCCGGCGGCGCCGCCGTCGGCCTGCTCCTGTACGCCGTGGCGTGGCGCGGCGGCATGACCGGCCACCGCTTCGTGCTCTCGGGCATCGGCGTGGCCTACGTCTGCACGAGCGTCGTGGGCTACCTCCTCACGCGCAGCGAGGTGCAGGAGGCGCAGGCCGCGCTGCTGTGGATGACCGGCAGCGTGGCCCAGGCGGACTGGGCGCTGGTCACCACCCTCGCCGTCCTGGTAGCGGTGCTGGTCCTTCCGGTCCTCCTCGTCGCCCGCGGCCTGGACCTGCTGCTGCTCGGCGACGAGCAGGCGGCCGGGCTCGGGCTGCGCCCCGAGGTCATCCGAGGACTGGTGATCGCCCTCGGCGTCGCGCTCGCGTGCGCGGCCACCGCGGCGGCCGGACCGGTCGCCTTCGTCGCGCTCATCGCGGCCCCGGTGGCGCGCCGGCTGCTCGGCGACGGATCGCTGGCGCTGCTCCCGTCGGCGCTGGTCGGCGTCGTCCTCGTGACCGGTGCCGACCTCGTCGCCCAGCACGTCCTGCCCAGCCTCCTGCCCGTCGAGTTCTCCGTGCCCGTCGGCGTCGTCACCGGCGCCATCGGCGGGCCCTACCTGATCTGGCTGATGGTCGCCGGACGTACGCGCACCTCGTGAAGGAGCTGCCATGAGCCTCGTCGCCCACGACGTCCACCTCGCCTACGACCGCCGTACGGTCGTCCACGGCGTGGACTTCACCGTGCCCGCCGGCGAGGTGACCGTGATCGTCGGCGCCAACGGCTGCGGCAAGTCGACGCTGCTGCGCGGCCTGGGCCGGATCATGCGACCCACCCAGGGGCGCGTGGAGCTCGACGGCACCGACCTGCGCCGGCTCCGCCCGCGCGACGTCGCGACCCGGCTGGGTCTGCTGCCGCAGCAGCCCTCCGCCCCTGACGGGATCACCGTCGCCGACCTGGTGGGCCGCGGAAGGCACCCCCACCAGGGCGCCTTCCGGCGCTGGAACGGCGACGACGCCGAGGCGGTCTCGCAGGCGCTGGCCCTCACCGACACCCACGAGCTCGCCGGCCGGCGCGTCGACGAGCTGTCCGGCGGACAGCGCCAGCGCGTCTGGATCGCGATGATGCTGGCGCAGGACCCCGCGACGATGCTGCTCGACGAGCCGACGACGTACCTCGACATCGCGCACCAGGTGGAGGTGCTCGACCTCCTGGCCGAGCTCAACGCCGAGCGTGGCACGACCGTGGTGATGGTGCTGCACGACCTGAACCTCGCCGCCCGCTACGCCCACCAGCTCGTCGTGATGAAGGAGGGGCGGATCCTGCGGTGCGGGGCGCCCCAGGACGTGCTCGACGTGGAGTGCGTGCGCGAGGCCTTCGGGCTGGAGTCGCAGGTGCTCGCCGACCCGGTGGCCGGCTGCCCCATGGTCGTCCCCATCGGGCGCCACCTGCCTGCGCCGCGCGCCGCCGTGACCCCGGCCTCTCCCTGAGTCGGATCCGCAGTAAGGTGAGGCTCGCCTAATACCTCGACCATCCGGTCCGATCCCGAGGAGTGACGTGTCCACGAGCCGTCTCCCGCACCGCCCCCGCCGATCCCTCGCGCGCGCCGTCGCGCCGCTCGCCGCCGTCCTGCTGGCCCTGCCGCTGGCCGCCTGCGGCACCGACAGCGAGGACGGGAACGACGCCGGGAGCGACGACGACACCGCGACCTCCAGCGGGGTGTTCGAGCCGGTCACGATCGAGCACGCCTTCGGCAGCACCGAGATCGACGAGCGGCCCCAGCGGGTCGTCACGTGGGGCTGGGGCTCGCCGGACGCCGCGATCGCCCTGGGCGTCACGCCGGTCGCGATGGAGGGGCTCACCTACGGCGCCTCGGAGGACGGCTTCATGCCGTGGCAGGAGGAGGCGTTCGAGGAGTCGGGCGACGACAAGCCCACCGTGCTGACGCCGGGGGAGTCGCCGCCGTTCGAGGAGATCCTCGCCGCCGACCCCGACGTGATCCTGGCCAACTACTCGGGCATCACCGAGGCCGACTACAAGAAGCTCTCGAGGATCGCCGACACCGTGGCCTACCCCGAGGAGCCGTGGGCGACCCCGTGGCGCGACGTGGTCACCACGGTGGGCCAGGTGCTCGGCGAGACCGACGCCGCCGACCAGCTGCTCGAGGACATCGACGGCGAGGTCGCGGCCGCGGCGAAGGCGCACCCGGAGTTCGAGGGCAAGACCATCGCGGCGGTCGCCATCGACCCTAGCGCCTTCTACGTCTACCGCGGCGCCGACCCGCGCGTGCAGTTCCTGGAGGACCTCGGGTTCACCCTCGCGCCCAGCGTCGACGAGCTCGACACCGAGGAGACCACCTTCTACTACACGATCAGCCCGGAGGTGGTCGACGACCTGACCTCCGACGTGCTGCTCTCGTACGTCCCCAACGAGGACGCCGCGACGACGATCGCCGAGGACCCGACGTACCAGGCGATGTCGCAGTTCCAGGACGACCGCGTCGCGACCGTCGTCGGCGAGGCCGAGGTCTCCTCGGTGTCGCCGCCGACCGCGCTGTCGCTGGTCTGGGGCCTGGACGCGTTCGTCGAGGCGCTCGTGCCTGCGGTCGAGGCGGCGGAGTAGCGGCCTGTCGCGGCGGCGGGGAGCCGCTCGGCACGGGTAGATTCGTCCTGTGTCCGAGCTGCCGGTGACCCCGTTGTCGCGCGCCGGCGCGCCCGCTCGCGAACGCGTCGGCCCCTACACGCTGCTCTCCAAGATCGGCGAGGGCGGCATGGGCGTGGTCCACCTCGCCCGCAAGGACGCGGCTCCGGGTGAGGTCGCGCCCCGGGTGGCGCTCAAGATGCTGCGCCCCCACATCGTGGGCGACGACGAGGCGCGCGCCCGCTTCGCGCGCGAGGTCAACTCGCTGCGGCGCATCCGCAGCCGCTGGGTCGCCGAGATCGTCGACGCCGACCCCTGGGCCGCGGTGCCCTACGTCGCCACGCGCTACGTGCCGGGCCTGTCGCTGCACGACCACGTCGTGGAGGAGGGCGCGATCGAGGGGCCCAACCTGATCTGGTTCGCCGGGTGCCTCGCCGAGGGGTTGGCCTCCGTGCACGCGGTCGGCGTCCTGCACCGGGACGTGAAGCCCTCCAACGTGCTGATGGAGGGCCGCACGCCGATCCTGATCGACTTCGGTCTGGCCCGGGTCGCCGACGACCCCAAGCTCACCCACACCGGCTGGCTGCTCGGCACGCCCGGCTACCTCGCGCCCGAGATCCTCTACGGCGACGACGCGACCGCCGCCTCCGACATCCACTCGTGGGCGGCCACCGTCGCCTACGCCGGCACCGGCAACCCGCCCTTCGGCCGCGGGCCGAGCATGGCGATCATGGACCGCGTGCGTCGGGGCGAGCACGACCTGACCGGACTGCCCTACGCGCTGCGCCAGCTCGTCGAGGCGGCGCTCGATCCCGAGCCGGAGCGGCGACCCAGCCTCGAGGCGATCCTGGCCTGGCTGCGTCCGCAGACCACGCGGCCACACACCGCCGTACCTCCGGTGCCCACAGGGCCGGAGGACATCTTCACGATCCCGCTCGCGCTCGCCGGGGCGCAGGCCGCCGAGGCGCCGACCGCAGTCGAGCGTGAACGTGCGCCGCAGACCCGGGTGCTCCCTCCGTGGGAGTCCCCGGCCGGGAGTACGAGCGAAGCGAGTACTCCCAATGGAATGACGAAGTCATTCCACGACTGGCAGGACCCCGTGCCGCCGCCGGCACCCCCGGTGCCCTGGGGCGAGCGCGTGCGCCGGGCGGTGCTGCTCCTCAGCGGCGCGGCCACCCTCGGGGCCGGCCTGATGCTCGCGCCCTGGGTGGTCGCCGGGCTCGTGTGCCTGCTCGTCTGGCTGCTGCGCAGCGGCTCGCTCGCGGCGAGCGCTGCGGGCGACCGCCGGCTGCGCCGGGGCCGCAAGTGGTACGACGGCGCGCAGCTGCTCCTCGGCGCGCCCTGGCACCTCGTGCGGTCCATCGGCGGCACCCTGATGCTGCTGCTGTGGAGCGGCGGGCTCGCGGTCTCGGCCGCGCTGGTCTGCTACGCCGTGGCGGCCGGCGTCGAGACCACGCTCTTCGCGAGCGGGGTGGTGCTGGGGGTCGCGCTCTGGTCGGGCCCGGGTGGCAGCCGCCTGCGCGGGCCCGTGCGTCGCGTCGTGCACCCGCTCTCGCGCAGCCACGGCCCGTGGGCGGCCGGGGTCGCGGTGCTGCTGGTGGTCGGCACGTTGCTCGCGGTGCGGGCGGCCGACGCGGGCGTCACCTGGGCGCCGGGCGACGGCCGGCCGTTCGCCGACCTCGGCTCGCGCTGACGCCCGGATCGCGAGACCGCTGTCCACCTGGCGGCGGGCATGGCACGATGGGTCACATGCAGCACCGCAGCATCATCATTTCCTAGCGCATCGAGCCCCTCCGCCCGATGCGCCGCCTCTCGTACCCCGAGAGGTTTTTTTGTGCCCGAAACCCGAGCCTCGAAGGAACTACCGATGGACCTGCACGGCGCCTTCCACGTCTACGACACCACCCTGCGCGACGGCGCGCAGCAGGAGGGTCTCAACCTGTCGGTCGCCGACAAGCTGAGCATCGCGCGGCAGATCGACGGGCTCGGCGTCGGCTACATCGAGGGCGGCTGGCCGGGCGCGAACCCCAAGGACACCGAGTTCTTCCGCCGGGCGGCCCAGGATCTCGACCTGCGCCACGCCAAGCTGGCGGCGTTCGGCGCGACCCGCAAGGCCGGCGTCCGGGCCGCCGACGACCCTCAGGTCGCGGCGCTGCGCGACAGCGGCGCCGGCGTGGTCACGCTGGTCGCGAAGTCGCACGACCGGCACGTCGAGCTGGCACTGCGCACGACGCTCGAGGAGAACCTCGAGATGGTGCGCGACACCGTCAGCCACCTGAGGGCCGAGGGCCAGCAGGTGTTCCTGGACGCCGAGCACTTCTTCGACGGCTACCGCGCCAACCGCGACTACGCCCTCGAGGTGCTGCGCACGGCCTACGAGGCCGGCGCCGAGGTGGTCGCGCTGTGCGACACCAACGGCGGCATGCTGCCGGGCTGGGTGTCCGACACGGTGCACGACGTCATCGAGTCGACCGGCGTGCGCGTCGGCATCCACGCCCACAACGACACCGGCTGCGCGATCGCCAACTCGCTCGCGGCCGTCGACGCGGGCGCCACCCACGTGCAGGGCTGCATCAACGGCTACGGCGAGCGCACCGGCAACGCCGACCTGATCTCGGTCGTCGCCAACCTCGAGCTCAAGCTGGAGCACACGGTGCTGCCGCAGGGGCTGCTGGCGGAGTCGACCCGAATCGCCCACGCGGTGGCCGAGGTGACGAACTTCCCGCCGGCCTCGCGCCAGCCCTACGTCGGCACGTCGGCGTTCGCGCACAAGGCCGGCCTCCACGCCAGCGCGATCAAGGTCGACCCGAACCTCTACCAGCACATGGACCCGGTCGGGGTCGGCAACGACATGAGGCTGCTGATCTCCGACATGGCCGGGCGCGCCTCGATCGAGCTCAAGGGCAAGGAGCTCGGCTTCGACCTGTCCGGCGACCGCGAGCTGGTCGGCCGGGTGACCGCGCGGGTCAAGGAGCTCGAGCAGCGCGGCTACACCTTCGAGGCGGCGGACGCGTCGTTCGAGCTGCTGCTGCTGGAGGAGGTCGAGGGCGCGCGGCCGTCGTACTTCGAGGTCGAGTCGTGGCGGGTCATCACCGAGACGCTCACCCGCGCGCAGGCGGGGGAGGAGGCGGTGTCGGAGGCCACGGTCAAGCTCAAGGCGGCCGACGTGCGCTACGTCGTGACCGGTGAGGGCAACGGCCCGGTCAACGCGCTGGACTCCGCGCTGCGCACGGCGATCGTGCAGGCGTTCCCGGAGGTCGCGAAGTTCGAGCTGATCGACTACAAGGTGCGCATCCTCGACCAGGGCCACGGCACCGACGCGATCACCCGGGTGCTCATCGAGACCACCGACGGCGGGTCGTCGTGGGTGACCGTCGGGGTGGGCCACAACGTCATCGAGGCGTCCTGGGGCGCGCTCGTCGACGGGCTCACCTACGGGCTACGGCGCCACCACGTCGACTGAGACCACGCGCCGCACGAGGTCGTCCCAGCCGCGGCGGATCCGCTCGAGCGGGACCTGCTCGATGTGGGTCTGCTGCTGCAGGATGACGATCTCGAGCGGGGCGAGCAGGGCCGTGGCCAGGATCGGCACGTCGCCGCGCACGCCGATCTCGGTGAGCAGGTAGCGCACGTGCATCGCCACGAACGACACGGCGGCGTACGCGCGGGCGCCGGACTGGCCCGCGGCCTGGATCAGGTCGCCGTGCAGCAGGTTGGTCTCCATGCGCGAGTGGCCGAAGGCCAGCAGCCGCTCCAGCGGCGGGGCGCCGGGCCCGAGCGGCGGGGGGCCGGAGAGCACGGACTGCTGCCAGGCCGTCTCGGACCGGTTGAGGAGCGCGGCCATCAGGCCCTCGCGGCTCTCGAACCGGCGGTAGACCGTGCCCTTGCCGACGCCGGCGCGTGCGGCGACCTTGTCCATGGTCACGCCGTGGACGCCGCAGCGCTCGTGCACGAGCTCCTCGGCCGCCGCGAGCAGGGCCTCGCGGTTGCGGGCGGCGTCGCTGCGCTCGACGGGCTCCCCGTCGAGCAGCGGTAGCACGCGCAGCCCGTCCATGGTCGCAACAGTAGGGCTCGAAGAAAGTCCGAACGCCCGGGAATAGAAAGCGGACCATAGTCCGTTTTGCCTGTCATGACCTCCACCACCCGCATCGTCGCCCTCGTCGGCAGCCTCCGCGCCGACTCCCTGAACCGCCGCATCGCCGAGGCGCTGCGCGACCAGGCGCCCGAGGGCGTCACCGTCGAGATCGCCGAGGGCCTGGCCGACCTGCCCTTCTACAACGAGGACGTGGACGCCACCGAGACCCCGGCCCCCGCCGCCGCCCTGCGCGAGCTCGTGGCCGGCGCGGACGCCGTCCTGGCCGTCACGCCCGAGTACAACGGCACCATGCCGGCCGTCCTCAACAACGCGATCGACTGGCTGTCGCGCCCTTACGGTGCGGCCGCACTGTCCGGCAAGCCGTTCGGCGTCGTCGGCGCCACCCCCACGCCGTACGGCGGCAAGTGGGCCCACGAGGACGCCGTGCGCTCCTTCGGCGTGGCCGGTGCGGTCGTCGTCGACGGTGCCGTGCACTCGCAGTCGGCGATCGACGTCAACGTCCTCGAGGACGCCGACATCCTCGGCCGCCTGCAGGCCGTCGTCGACTCGCTCGCGACCTTCCAGGCGCCGGCTGCCTGACGGCCGACCGCCGGGTCGCTAGGTTCGACCCGTGACCGAGCTGCACGACCTGACCGCCCTCGAGCAGGGCGCCCTGGTGAGCTCGGGCGCGGTGTCGCCGCGCGAGCTGACCGATCACTACCTCGAACGCGCCGCACGTCTCGACGACGTCGGCGCGTTCGTCACGCTCACCCCCGAGCGGGCGCGGGAGCGGGCCGACTCGCTGGCGGGTGGCTCGGGCGGGCCGCTGCACGGTGTGCCGACCGCGATCAAGGACCTCAACCTCACGGCGGGGGTGCGCACCACCTTCGGCTCGGCGGCGTTCGACGACTTCGTGCCCGACGTCTCCGACGGCGTCACGCTGTCGCTGGAGGCCGCGGGACTGGTGAGCCTCGGCAAGACGAGCACCCCGGAGTTCGGGTCGCCCTGCTACACCGAGCCCGACGGCCTGCCGCCCGCGGTCACGCCGTGGGACCGCACCCGCATGGCGGGCGGCTCGTCGGGCGGTGCCGCAGCCGCCGTGGCGGCCGGACTGGTGCCGGTCGCGCAGGGCTCCGACGGCGGCGGCTCGATCCGGATCCCGGCGTCCTGCTGCGGCCTGGTGGGCCTCAAGCCGTCGCGGGGGCGGATCTCGGGCTTCCCGATGTACGGCGACCCGGTCGGCCTCGGCACGGCGGGCTCGATCGCGCGGACGGTGCGCGACGCGGCCGCGCTGCTCGACGTGCTCGCGGGGCGGCGTGAGGGCGACCCGTTCTGGGCGCCGGAGCCGCGCTCGACCTTCCTCTCCGCCTGCGACCGCGAGCCGGGGCGGCTGCGCGTCGCCCGCTTCGTGCTGCCGGTGATCGCCGACGTGGCGGTCGACCCCGAGTGCGTGACGGCCTACGAGGACGCGTCGCGGCTGCTCGAGTCGCTCGGCCACGAGGTCGTCGACGTGCCGGTGCCGCTGCCCCACGAGGCGGTGCCGGTGTTCGAGACCTGCTGGGCGGTGCTCACCGCCCTGACGGTCGTGCCGCCGGAGCGCGAGCACCTGCAGCGTCCGCTGACCCGCTGGCTCGCCGAGCAGGGGAGGGCCGTGAGCGCGCCGGAGTTCGGGCTCGCGATCGGTGCGATGCGCCGCTACGCCGCCGACGCCCTGCGCGCGCTCGCGCCGTACGACGCGGTGCTGACGCCGACGCTGGCGATGCAGCCGCAGCCGGTCGGCGCGCTGCGCGACGACGCCGACCCGGCGGCCGACTTCGCCGCCCAGAAGGCCTTCACGCCCTGGACGTCGGCGTGGAACGTCACCGGCATGCCGGCGGTCTCGCTGCCGCTGCACTGGACCGCCGACGGCCTGCCGGTGGGTGTGATGCTGGCCGCCCGTCCCGCCGAGGAGGAGCTGCTGCTCTCGCTGGCGGCCCAGGTCGAGACGGCCGCGCCCTGGTCGGAGAGGAGGCCACCGCGATGGTGACCCAGCTGGTCATGTGCCACACCGCCGAGATGACGCCGGAGGAGCTCGGCGCTGTGCGTGGCCTCATGGACGAGGCCTTCGGCGACTTCACCGACCACGACTGGGGACACGCCCTCGGCGGCCAGCACGCGCTGGTGGTCGAGGACGGCGTCGCGGTCGCGCACGGGGCGTTGGTGATGCGCCGCCTGCTGCACGACGGACGCTCCCTGCGCACCGGCTACGTCGAGGGCGTCGCCGTCCGCCCCGACCGCCGGCGCCGCGGCCACGCGGACCGGGTCATGACCGCGCTGGAGTCGCTCGCGCCGGCGTACGACCTGCTGGCGCTGTCGTCGTCCGAGCAGGGCGTCGCGCTCTACGAGAGCCGGGGCTGGCAGCGGTGGCGCGGAGCGACGTCGGTGCTGTCGCCCGACGGCGTGGTGGCCACCCCCGACGACGACGGCTCGGTCTACGTGCTCGGCGGCGGCGTCGACCTCGACGGCGAGCTCACTTGCGACTGGCGCGACGGCGACGTCTGGTAGGTCAGACCCGTCGGCTCACGCCGGACGGGCGAGCCGCATCAGGACCCGGGGGAACCCGCCCGACACCGCGTCGGTGTCGGCGGCCTTCGTGAACCCGGCGTCCTCGAACAGCGCCCGCGTGCCGACGTAGGCCATGGTGAGGTCGACCTTCTGCCCCTGGTTGTCGGTCGGGTAGCCCTCGACGGCCGGCGCCCCCTGGGCGAATGCGTACGCCGCCGCGCCGGCGATCAGCTCGTGCGCGATGCCCCGGCCGCGGTGCCCGGACCGCACCCGGACGCACCACAACGACCACGCGTCGAGGTCGTCGACGCGCGGGATCTTCGTCGACCGCGCGAACGGCAGCTCGGCGCGCGGGGCGACGGCGGCCCACCCGACGACGTCGTCCCCCTCGTAGGCCAGCACCCCGGGCGCGACGTCGCGCGCGCACAGCTCCCTCACGTACTCGCCTCGCGCCGGCCCCACCAGCCCTCGGTTGGTCCTCGCGTCCACCCGGTGGCTCAGGCACCAGCACACCGACGACGTCGGCTTCTTCGGGCCCAGCATGGTCGCCACGTCGTCGAACCGCTCCAGCGTCGCCGGCAGCACCTCGGTGCTCACGGTCTCAGACTAGGACGCGTCCCGGCGGTGCACGACGATCTCGGCGCCACGGCGTACGGCGCGGGCGACGCGCAGCTTCAGCACCTGGCTGTAGCCGCGCACGAGCTCGGTGTAGCCGGGGGTGCGCCCGTGGTAGCCCAGGAACCCCTTCGGCCCCTCGACCATCCTGCCGTCGGTGACGTCGTAGCGCGCCTGGTGCCAGGGACAGACCAGGCACCCGTCTGCGTCGATGGTGCCCTGGGACAGGTCGCCCAGCTGGTGGCGGCAGCGCCGCGACACCGCGAACAGCTCACCCTCCCGGTTGCCCACCGCCCACGCTCCGGCGCGGCGCACCTGCCCGGGGCTCAGCTCATCTGCAGGGACGCTCGGTGGTGTCTTCGTCATGACCCCAGTCTGCGCGCTTGCGCCGCACTCCGCCTACGTCCAACGGGGTGACCACCGGCGCCGAAACCACGACCGGTGGTCGAGCAGTGAGGAGCGCGAGCGACGAACGCCCGTCGAGACCCGGTGAGCTAGGGCAGACGCTCGGGTGCGGGGGTCTCGACGGACGCTCGCTGACGCTCGCTGCTCGACCACCGGTGGTGGTGGTGGTTTCGAGACGGTTGCTTCGCAACCTCCTCAACCAACGACGGGGCGCGTCACGGTGGTTGAGGTGCGAGCGCAGCGAGCCTCGAAATCACGTTCCGGTGGTCGAGCAGTGAGGAGCGCCAGCGACGAACGCCCGTCGAGACCCCGTGAGCCGAGGCAGGCGGCGATCACGGTGGTTGAGGTGCGAGCGAAGCGAGCCTCGAAACCACCCCGCCAGCGACCGAAAGTAAAATCCAAGAAAGAAAGCCACCAATGCTCCACACCCTGTGGACAACCGCCTCCTGACCAGGCACCACTGTCGGTGGCGGCTGCTTGAGTAGGTCCCATGAGCAGCCCCGCCACCCACCCGCCGAGCCACCCCCTGCTCGTCGCCATGGC
>NZ_JACJGM010000054.1 GCF_015024225.1 Nocardioides lijunqiniae | reverse complement strand
GGTTTCGAGGCTCGCTGCGCTCGCACCTCAACCACCGGGGTCGGCGGTTGGCTTGCGGGGTCTCGACGGGCGCTCGCTGGCGCTCGCTGCTCGACCACCGGTGCGTGGGGTGGTTTCGAGGCTCGCTGGCGCTCGCACCTCAACCACCGGGGTGGGCGGTCGGCTTGCGGGATCTCGACGGGCGCTCGCTGGCGCTCGCTGCTCGACCACCGGTGTGTGGGGTGGTTTCGAGGCTCGCTGCGCTCGCACCTCAACCACCGGGTCTGGCGCTCGCTGGGGCTCGCACCTCAGCCACCGGGGGCGGGGGCTCGGGAGCGGCTAGCATCAGCGAGGCCCTGCGGAGGGCCCCACGGCGGAGGGACGCAGATGGTGGGACCGGGACTGGCGCTGCCCGAGGCTCCGTCGCGGGAGCCGGAGTTCGGGCACGACGCGCTCGTGGTGTGCGACAACCTGGTGCGGATCTACCAGACGGAGAGCGTCGAGGTGCAGGCCCTGCAGGGGCTCGACCTGCTGGTCCACGACGGCGAGATGCTGGCGATCGTCGGTGCCTCGGGCTCGGGCAAGTCGACGCTCCTGCAGGTGCTGGCGGGGGTGGACGCGCCCACCGCCGGTCGGGCGAGCGTCGCCGGCCACGAGCTGGTGGACATGTCGCGCTCGGAGCGGGTCCGCTACCGGCGCCACGTCGTCGGCTTCGTGCGGCAGCAGTCGGCGCGCAACCTCGTGCCGTACCTCACTGCGAGCCAGGTGGTCGACCTCCCGATGACGATCGCGGGCACCGGCCGCCAGGAGCGTCGCGAGCGCACGGGCGCGCTGCTCGAGACGCTCGGCGTCGCCCACTGCGCCGACCGGCGGCCGCAGCAGATGTCCGGCGGTGAGCAGCAACGGGTGGCGATCGCGGTCGCCCTGGCCAACCGGCCGCGCGTCCTGCTGGCCGATGAGCCGACCGGCGAGCTCGACAGCGAGACGGCGCAGGAGGTCTTCGCCGCGCTGCGCACGGCCAACCGCGACCTGGGGGCGACGGTCGTGATCGTCACCCACGACGCGGCGGTCAGCGACCAGGTCGCGCGCACCGTCGCCATCCGCGACGGACGCACGAGCAGCGAGGTGCTGCGCACGGGCGAGACGGCGGACGCCCCCGGCAGCGCCGAGGAGTACGCCGTCATGGACCGCGCCGGACGGGTGCAGGTGCCGCGCGAGTTCCGGGAGGCGCTCGCCCTCACGCGCCGGGTCCGGCTGGCGCTCGCGGGGGACCACGTCGAGATCCGCTCCGACCGCGGCGAGGACGCGTGAGCACGACGGTCGAGCCGATGGTCGAGGTGCGCGGGCTGACCCGCACCTACGGCGCCGGGCCCGTGAGCGTGCACGCGCTGCGCGAGGTCTCCTTCGAGGTGGCGCCCGGCGAGCTGGTCGCGGTGGTCGGGCGGTCCGGGTCGGGCAAGACCACCCTGCTCAACCTCCTCGGCGGTCTCGACCGCCCCGACGCCGGCACCGTCCGCGTCGACGGCACCGACGTCACCGGGCTCGACGACCAAGGGCTCAGCGCGCTGCGGCGCGACTCGATCTCGTTCGTCTTCCAGACCTTCGGGCTGATCCCGGCCCTCACCGCCGCCGAGAACGTCGGCGTGCCCCTGCGCCTGCGTCGTACGCCGGTCGCCGAGCGCGAGCAGCGCGTCGCCCTGCTCCTCGACCTGGTGGGCCTGCGCGAGCACGCGCTGCAGCGACCGGCCGAGCTCTCCGGCGGTCAGCAGCAGCGCGTCGGGATCGCCCGCGCGCTGGCCGGGTCGCCCCGGCTGCTGCTGGCCGACGAGCCCACCGGCCAGCTCGACGCCGAGACCGGGCTGTCGGTCATGGCGCTGCTGCGCGCGATCGTCGAGTCCGAGGGCGTCACTGCCGTCGTCGCGACCCACGACCCGGTGCTGATGTCGCTCGCCGACCGGGTGCTCACGATCGCCGACGGCCGGGTCGCCGGCTGATGGCGCCGGCGTGCTGACCCTGGTCCTCCGGCGTGCGCTGGTCCAGCGTCGGCTGCTCGCGGCCGTCCTCGTCCTGGTGACGGTCGCGGCGGGCCTCCTGGGCGTCTGCTCGCTCCTGCTCGGCGTCACCCAGGAGCGCGCGTTCCACGAGGAGGTGCAGCGCTCCGAGCCCGTGGAGGTGGACGTCACGGCGTTCCTCGTGGACCTGTCCGGCAGCGACGTCGAGCCCGCACGCCAGGAGGCGGAGCGCGTGGTGCGGGAGGTCCTCGCGCCGATGCGCCCGACGACCACCGCCAGCGCCACCGCCCGGATGCGGCGGCTGGGCAGCCCCGACCGGCTCGCCTACCTCGCGACCGGCGACGCGCTGGTGCAGCGCGACGACCTGACGTCGGGGCGCTGGCCGCAGGACCGGCGGCGCGGCCCCCGGGAGGCGGTCATCCCCGAGTCGACCGCCCGCCTGCTGGACCTGCGTCCCGGCGACGAGGTGACCCTGGGCAAGGAGATCGGGCTCGGTGGAGCCGAGCGGCCGGTGCGCGTGGTGGTCGTGGGCACCTTCCGACAGCAGCCCGGCGCCGCCTGGGACACCGACCCCCTGTCCGGCAACGGCTTCGACCCGGCCTACAGCGACGGCTCGACCACCGCTCCGGCGTACGGGCCGTTCGTCGTCGGCGACGCCGCCTTCCTGGCCTCCGGGTCCTCGGTGACCGGGCTGCGCGTCACGGCCCACCCGACGCTCTCGCTCGCCGACGACCCCTCGCTCCGGGCCGCCGTGACCTCCCTCGACGACGCCTCGCCCCTGCTCACCTCGCGCGTCGACGACCGCGCCCGCATCACCCGGGTCGCCTCGGACCTGCCCCGCACGCTCGACCGGATCCACACCCAGCAGGCCAGCGCCCGCGCCACGGTGCTGGTCGTCGTGCTCCTCGGTACGGCGCTCTCGCTCGCCGCCACGCTCCTGGCCGGCTGGCTGCTCGCGTCGGTGCGCGACGAGGAGCGGGCGCTGCTGGTGGCGCTCGGGCTCAGCCGACGGCAGCAGCTCGGCGCCGCGGTCGTCGAGGCGGTCGCCCTCGCCGGCGCGGCCTCGCTCCTCGCCGTGCCGGCGGCGTCCCTCGCGCACTCGCGGCTGACCCACCTGCCGGCCCTGACGACGGCCGCTCTGACGCAGTCGCCCAGCCTCACCTGGGGGCTCGTGCTCGCGGTCGTGGGCGGTGCGCTGCTGCTCTCGCTCGTGCTCGTCGCGACGGCTCTCGACACCCGGGTCGCCCCCGACCGCGCCGGGGGACGCCTCGGGCTCCGCTCGGGACTCGACGCGCTGCTGCTCGGCGTCGCGGTGCTCGCCTGGTGGCAGCTGCGCGCACAGCCGGCAACGGCGGCCACCTCCGGCGACGTGACGCTGGTGCTCGCCCCGGTGCTGGGCGTCGCGGCGGTGACCGTGGTCGTCGTGCGGGCCGTGCCCCTGCTGCTCACCGGCGCAGCGCGCGTCGCCGCCCGGTCGCGCTCGCTGGTGCTGCCGCTGGCGGCGCAGCAGGCGGCGCGCCGGCCCCACACCGGCACCGCCATGACGCTGGTCGCGGCCGCCGTGGCCGCCGCGGTGTTCGGCCTGGCCCTGCGCGCGACGTGGGAGCAGTCCCAGGACGACCAGGCGGCGCTGCGCGTCGGCACCGACCTGGCCCTCGCCCTGCAGGCGCCGGCAGGCCAGCAGGAGGCCTCCGCGATCGCGTCCGCAGCCGGCTCCGGCTCACCCGGACCGACCGTGTCGGCGGTCGTCCAGCGTCCGCTGGCCCTGGGTCGCTACGTCGGCGAGCCGGGGTCGCGACCCGTCGTCGTGGCCGTCGACACCGCGCACGCCGGCGGGCTGCTGCGCGGCCGGCTGGGCACGGGCACCACGTGGCAGGGGGTCGGCGACGCGCTCGCCCCCGAGGCCCCGGTGCGCGGACTCGCCCTGTCCGGCGGCACCGCGATCGAGCTGCAGGGACGGGCACCGGCCGGCGTCCGGCTGACCGCGACGCCGACGGTGGTGCTGCAGGACGCGACCGGGTTCCGCAGCTCGGTGACCGGCTCGCCGTTCCCGCTCGACGGTCGCCCCCACGCGGCCCGGTGGCGGGGCGCCGTGGAGCGGGGATCCAGCCTGGTCGGCCTCCGACTCGACATCGACGGCGCTCCCGGGTCGGAGCCCGCCCGTCCGCGGGCCGAGGTGTCGGTGGTCCTGCGTGTCCCGGGGGCGGCGGACGCGGACGGCGACCCCTGGAGCGTCGTGCCCCTCCAGCCCGACGGCCCGATGTCGGGGGTCGCCGTCGCGACGTCCGGCCCGGCGACCGAGGTCCGCACCACCGCCACCGTCGACCTGACCTACCTCGCCTACACGGGCGCCTCGGTGCTCGCGACGGCCTTCGAGAGCCCCGACGCGATCCCGGTGGCCGTCTCCCAGGACCTGGTCGACGCGGTCGGCACCCGCGTCGGCGGGGAGCTGTCCGGCATCGTCGAGGGCACCGTGCTCCCGCTGCGCGTCGTCGCCGTCGTCGCGACGGTGCCCTCCGCGCCCGGCGAGGTCGCGGTGCTCGCCGACGTCGACACGCTCTCCCGGGCCCTGGTCCGGGCCGGTCGGCTGGAGTCCGTGGTCGACGCCTGGTGGGTCGGGGACCCCACGCCGGGCACCGTCCGCGCGGTCCGGGGCCTCGGCCTCGGCGAGGTCACGACCCGCACCGGCGTGGCGGAGGAGCTGTCCGAGGGGCCCCTGAGGGTGACGGTGCCGACGGCGCTGCTGACGCTCGTGGTCGCGGCGGTGCTGATGCTCCTCGCGGGCGTCGCCCTCGTGCTCGGCGGCGACCGGCGACGACGTACGGCGGAGGTGGCCCGGCTGCGCGCCCTCGGGCTGTCCCGGCGTGACGCATGGCGGCTGCTGCTCGCCGAGCACGCGGCCTTCCTCGTCCCGCTCGTCGCCGTCGGCGCCGGCGTGGGCGCGCTCGCGTCCGTGAGCCTGGGCCCCCACCTGGTCCGCTCCGACCTCGGGGACGCGCCGGTCCCGGACCCGGTGGTCGCCTGGCCGTGGTCGAGCGAGTCGCTCCTGGTCGGGGGGCTGCTGGTGGGGGCGCTGGCCATGGCGGCGCTCGCGTCCGCCCGGCAGGTGCGCCGGGCCGACCCGTCGTCCCTGCGGACGGGGGACGAGTGATGCCCCGCTCCCGGCTGCACCTCGCGACCGTCCTCCAGCGCATGCGGAGCGACCCGGGGCTGCTCCTCCTGATGGGGCTCGTCGTCGCGCTGACGACGGTCCTCACCGCGGCCGTCGGCCCGCTGACCGAGCGCACGGCCGACCGCGCGATCGCCGCCTCGGTCCGCGACGCCGGAGCCCGCGGGACGGTCGTCGCGACCCTGCCCCAGGGCTACGACGACCCCCGCGGCAAGACGCGCGACCCGAACGCCGTGGTGCGGCTGCGTCAGGACACCCGATACGCGCAGAGCGTGCTGCCACCCGGGATCCGGGGCGTGCTGCGCCCGGGGGTCGCGACGATCACCTCGACGCCGTTGCAGCTGCTCGACGCGGGGCCGGGGCGCTACCTGCGGCTGGCGTTCGTCGACCCGCCCGACGGGGCGCCCGCGGTGACCTACACCGCCGGGCGGGCGCCCCGGGCGAGCACCCGGGCCGGACGGGCCGACGTGACGGTCCAGCGCGACGCCGCCCCCTGGCCGGTCCAGGTCGCGCTGTCGGAGGACGCGGCCCAGGCGCTCGGCCTGCAGCCGGGTGACCGGGTCGCGGCCGAGACCGAGCAGCACCAGGACGTCAGCATCCGCATCAGTGGGGTCTACGCCGCCGACGACCCCGACGACGACGCGTGGCAGGTCGTCACCGAGCTGCTGAGCCCGACCCAGGGCGTGGCCCAGGGCCTCGAGCGCACCTCGGCGGCCGCCCTCGTGAGCGCGCAGGCGCTCCCCGACCTCGAGCTCGCCGTCCCCGCCGCGGCGCTCACCCAGCGCACGATCTTCGTGCCGCG
Source organism: Nocardioides lijunqiniae (assembly GCF_015024225.1). Taxonomy (GTDB): domain Bacteria; phylum Actinomycetota; class Actinomycetes; order Propionibacteriales; family Nocardioidaceae; genus Nocardioides; species Nocardioides lijunqiniae. The sequence continues at coordinate 12,296 of NZ_JACJGM010000054.1, read as the reverse complement.
GCCCGAGCGGCTGCGGTGGAGCCGCTCCGCGACGGTGCGGCGCGAGGTCGGGCTCCTGGAGTCCTCGGGTGGCCTGGCCCGGGGCGACATCGCGTGGAGCAGCCTGCTCGCGGGCGTGCTGGGGGAGGCGCGCGCTGAGGTCGACGCCGCCCGCGGCCAGGCGCAGGTGCTCCTCGTGGGCCTCGTCGTCGCCGCGCTGCTGGTGCTGGTGCAGGCGGGTCAGCTGCTCGTACGCCGCCGTGCCGCGCCGCTCACGATGGCCCGCGAGCGCGGTGCGTCGGTGATCGGAGTCGCCGCCGAGCTCCTCGTCGAGTCGCTCGCCGTGGCGACGCTCGGCGCCGCGGTCGGCGTCGCGGCCACCTGGCTGTGGGTCGGTGACGTGGGCCGGGCCTGGGTGCCCGTGCTGGTCGGCGCGGCCCTGGCCGGCCCGGTGCTGGGGGCGCTGCTGGCCGGCCAGGTGACCGGGCGCCGGGTGCCGGCCAACCGCACCGCACGGCGTACGGCGGCACGCGTGCGGGTCGTGCGCCGGGTCGCCCTGGAGGCGGCCGTGCTGGGCGCGGCGGCGCTGTCGCTCGTGGCCCTGCGCCAGCGCGGCACGGGCGACCTCACGGCCGCCGGAGCGACGACGTGGTGGGCCGTGGCCGGGGGGTTGGTGGTCCTGCGCCTGCTGCCGCCGGTGCTGCGGCTCGCCCTGCGCGCGACGCGGCGCTCGGCCGGCAGCGCGGCGTTCCTCGTGAGCGCCCGGCTCGCCCAGACCGGCGTCGCCGCCCTGCCGCTGCTCGTCGTCTCCCTCACCGTGGCCCAGCTGACCTTCGCCGTCGCGCTCGCGGCCACCGAGCGGGAGGGCCAGGCCGCCGGTGCCCTGCTCGCGGTGGGAGGCGACGCGCGGCTGACGACGGCACCGGACCCGGGCCTCGCGCGGACCGCGCGCACGCTGGCGAACGCCCCCGGGGTGCGGGCGGCGGCGTCCGGCCGCGTCGCGGACGGGGTGCGGGCGTCCTCGGGGAGCAGTGCCGGCAGCGTCCGCCTGGTGGTCGTCGACGCGCCGGCCTACGAGCGGCTGCTCGAGCAGAGCGATCTCCCGGACGCACCCCCGCTCGCGCGGCTCACCTCGGCCGGGGGCGACCGGGTCCCGGCGCTGCTGCTCGGAGGCCCGGCCGGGCTGCGGGACGGTCTGGTCGTCACCTGGGACGACACCAACGTCCCGCTCGACGTGGTCGGCAGGGCGCCGCGCGTGCAGGCCTCGGCCGACCCGGTGGTGGTGGTCGACGCCGACGCCTTCGCCGCGGCCGGGGCGATCGCCCCCGCCGACACGGTCTGGGTGGTCGGTCCCGGCGCGGAGAGGGCCGTCACGGAGGCGGCCGGCGGGGCCGGGTCCGTCGTCGCGTACGACGACGAGCTCGACGCCCGTCGCGACGCGGCGCTCCCTCAGGGACTGGTCCGGCTCGCGGTCGCGGCGTCGGCGCTGCTGGCGCTGCTCGCCGTGCTGGGCCTGGTGCTGGCCGCGCTCGTCGACGCCCCGGCGCGCGGCGCCTCGCTGGGCAGGCTGCGCGCCCTGGGACTGCGCGACCCCGACCTGAGACGGATCCTGGCGGGCGAGCTCCTGGTGCCCGCCGCGGTCGCGGGGCTGACCGGGCTGGCGCTCGGGGCGTCGGCCGCGCGCGTCGTCGTGGGCTCGCTCGACCTCGAGCGGATCACGGGGCAGAGCGGCACGCCCTCGCTCGTGGTGCCGTGGTGGACGGCTCTCGCCGTCGTGGCGCTCCTGGTCACGGCGCTGGTCGTGGCGGCCGTCGAGTGGCGTCGGCTCCGCCGCCGGGTGCTGGCCCAGCTGCTGCGCAGCTGAGCCGGGTCACGGCTCAGTCGTCGTCCGACACCTGGCCGAAGGCGGCGATGACGCCGCGCAGGTAGCGCTCCACGACCTCGCGCTCGGTGTCGCTGAGACCCTCGTCGAGCTCGGTCAGGGCGACCAGCATCGGCCGGAGGTGGTCGACGATCTCGGTGCGCCCCGAGGGGGTCACGTGCACGACCGTGCGACGTCGGTCGCTGTCGTGCGCGCGACGCTGGACGTGCCCGCGCTGCTCGAGCCGGTCGACCACGCCGGTCGAGGCCCCGGTCGTCACCTTCAGCAGCCGCGCCAGCTCGCCGGGCGAGGACGGCTCGGTCACCACGTGCTCCAGCGCGGCCAGCTCGAGGTCGCTGAGCCCGCTGCGGCGCGCGACCGCACGCCGTACCTCCAGGGCCGCGACGACGAGGTCCTGGACCGCCTCCATCGTCGGTGGGTTGACATCGAAGTCACTCATCGACAAAGTATCTCACGTTCTAAGTAATCATCGAAGCGAGATGCTCGCTTCCTGACAGCAGGAGTCTCCCATGCCTCAGCGCCTGACCCGGTGGTCCGCGCCGGTCGTCGCCCTCGTGCCGCTGCTCGTCGCGCTGGCGGTGATCGTGCTGCTCGGCGACGGCGAGCGCGCGCCGGGTCCGGCCGACGGGCTGCCCGAGGGCTACGCCGGAGCCCGCGCGGCAACCCTGGCGCGCGATCTCCCAGCGGGGGAGGACCTCGTCGCGGTCGCCTTCTCCTCGACGGGGGAGCGGCTCGACGACGCGCAGGTCGGCGACCTCCGCGGGCTCGCCGACGACCTCGGCGCCGTCGCGAGCGACGACGGGCCGGCGCTGGTCCTGGCCGACGACGGGACGGCCGCGCTGGCGTTCGTCCCGCTGGACGCCTCGTCCCCGGCCGAGGGGGTCGAGGCCGTCACGGCGCTGCGCGAGCTGCTCGCCGACCGGTCGCCGAGCGGGGTCGACGCGCTGGTCACCGGTCCCACCGCGGTGCAGGCCGACCTGGAGGCGGTGTTCGACGGCGCCAACGTCCTGCTGCTGGGCGTCACGGCCGGCGTCGTGGCGCTGCTGCTGATCCTCACCTACCGCAGCCCGGTCCTGTGGGTGGTGCCCCTCGTGACGGTCGGGGTCGCCGACCGGCTGGCCGCGGTGCTCGCCACGCAGACGATGGCGGGACTCGACATCGCCTTCGACGACGGCACCACCGGCATCCTGTCCATCCTCGTGTTCGGCGCCGGCACCGACTACGCGCTGCTGCTGATCTCGCGCTACCGCAGCGAGCTGGCCGTGCACGAGTCGAGGTACGCCGCCATGGCGGTCGCGCTGCGGCGGACCGCGGGGGCCGTCCTGTCCAGCGCCCTGACGGTGGTGCTCGGGGTGCTCACGCTGACGCTGTCGCTGATCCCGACCACCCGCGGCCTCGGCGTCGCCTCCGCGATCGGCATCGCGGTGGCCGCGGTCTTCGTGCTCGTGGTGCTGCCGGCCGCCCTGGTGTGCTTCGGACGCTGGGTGTTCTGGCCCCGGATCCCGCGGGTCACGGCGCCGGCCCCGTCGTCCCAGGAGCGGGGCGTCTGGTGGCGCATCGGACGCGCCGTCGCCCGGCGGCCGGCGGCGGTCGCCACGGGCAGCGTCGCGCTGGTCGCGCTGCTCTCCGGCGGCCTCCTCGGCGTCGACGTGGGGCTCGACGAGGCGGACCAGTTCATCGACACCCCGGAGGCCATCGTGGCGGCCGAGCGGATCGGGGAGTCCTTCCCAGCCGGCGTCGCCGACCCGGTCCGGGTGCTCACCCGCGCGGACGGCCCGGAGGTCCTGGCGGCCGTCGAGGACGTGCCCGGCGTCGAGTCGGCGCGACTGAAGGCCGCCGGGGGTCCGGTCGCCGCGCTGGAGGTGGTCCTCGACGCGCCCGCCGGCTCCGGCCGCGCCGAGGACGCGGTGCGCGCCCTGCGCTCCGGCCTGGCGGCGTACCCCGCGACGTACGTGACCGGCACCGAGGCCGACGCCCTCGACCGCGCCGACGCGGGTCGACGCGACCTCCTGGTCATCATCCCGCTGGTCGTGCTGCTGGTGCTGCTCGTGCTGGGCGCGCTGCTGCGCTCGGTGGTCGCGCCCGTGGTGCTCGTGGCCACCGTCGTCGCGACGTACGCCGCCAGCCTGGGCGCCGCGTGGTGGCTGTTCACCGGGGTCTTCGGGTTCGCGGCGCTGGACACCAACGTGCCGCTCTTCGCGTTCGTCTTCCTGGTGGCGCTCGGGGTCGACTACAACATCTTCCTGGTCTCGCGGGCCCGCGAGGACGCGGTCGAGTGGGGCTCGCGCGCCGGCATGCTGCGCGCCCTGGCCTCGACCGGGGGAGTGATCACCAGTGCGGGGGTCCTGCTGGCCGCCGTCTTCACGGTCCTGGGTCTGCTGCCCTCGGTCGCGCTGGCCCAGATCGGCGTCGTCATCTGCCTCGGGGTGCTGCTCGACACCCTGCTGGTGCGCACGGTCCTGGTGCCGGCGCTGGCCCTCATGCTGGGCGACCGCTTCTGGTGGCCCGGATCGCCCGGCCGCCGCGACCCGGGGGCCGATCATGCGGACGCCGTCGCGTCGCCCGTCCTGGCGGACCTCTCGTGAGCGCCCCCCGAGTCCTGGTCACCGGCGCCAGCGTCGCGGGACCGGCGGCCGCCTTCTGGCTGTCCCGCGCGGGCTACGACGTGACCGTGCTGGAGCGGGCGACCGAGCTGCGCGAGGGGGGCCAGAACGTCGACGTGCGCGCCAGCGGTCGCGAGGTCCTCGCCCGCATGGGCCTCGAGGACGCGGTGCGCTCGCGCAGCACCGGCGAGGTCGGGACCCGGTTCGTCGACGGCGACGGCGAGGTCGTCTCGGAGTTCCCGGTGCACCACGGCGGTGACGCCGACGGCCCCACCGCGGAGCTGGAGATCCTGCGCGGTGCGCTGTCGCGGCTGCTGGTCGACGCCTGCCCGCCGACGGTCGAGTGGCGCTACGGCGACGAGGTCGTCGCGCTCACCCAGGACGACCGTGCCGTCCACGTCGAGCTCGCCGGTGGGCGTCGCGAGAGCTACGACCTGATGGTCGTGGCCGAGGGCGTCGGCTCCCGCACCCGCCCGCTCGTCCTGGGCGACGAGCCGGAGGAGCGGCCCCTGGGGATGTACGTCGCCTACGGCACCGTCGACCGCACCGCCGAGGACGACGACTGGTGGCGCGTCCTGGTCGCACCCGGCTCGCGACAGGTCTCGCTGCGCCCCGACGACGTCGGCACCACCCGCGCGATGCTCACCTTCCTGGACGACACGCCCTCGCTCGAGGGCCTCGACGAGCAGCAGGTGCGCGTGGCCCTGCGCGACCGGTTCGCCGACCTCGGCTGGGAGGTGCCACGCATCCTCGACGGGTTCGACGCGGCCGACGACCTCTACGTCGACCACCTGCGCCAGGTGCGCTGCCCCACCTGGCACCGCGGTCGCGTCTGCCTGCTCGGGGACGCGGCCTGGAGCGTCACCCCGATCGGTGGCGGCGGCACGTCGCTGGCGATCACCGGCGCCTACGTCCTCGCGGCCTTCCTGTCCCAGGCCGACGACGGCGGCCACGTCGAGGCCCTCGACCGCTACGAGGGCTGGATGCGGCCTCTCGTCGAGGACGCCCAGGACCTGCCGCCGGGCGTGCCCCGGATCGCCGCACCGCACTCCCGTGCCGGCGTGCAGGTGCTCCGGTGGGCCACCCGGCTGGCCGCGCTGCCGCCGGTCCGTGAGGTGGCCGCGCGGCTCACGTCGGGCCCCGAGGCGGAACGGCCGCTGCCGGACCTCGCGTAGTCCCTCCTGGCCCGTGAGGCGTCCATCGGGAGCGTCGGCTCACGCGCCGCGTCGGGGCGCGGTACTCTTGGTGGCAGCACCGGCCTCGCAGCTTGGCCGGGTGCGTCCGGTCCAGCACGGTGATCGCGCTCAGATGCCGTCGGACCGAGCATCGTCGCGGGGTGTGCGCCACGCCCACTCCGCTCGACGTCCCGTCGGCCCCGGCCGCGGGACAGCGTGTGGTGCCGCAGGTCTGCCCCGGCAGCCGCGCGGCACCCGAAGGAGGAGTCTGTGGCCCGACGAGGCCAGCGCCGTACCGGCGCCACGCGCACCGCCCCGCGCCAGCAGCGACGCGGCCGCAACCTCGACAACGAGGGCATCATCCCGGTCCTCGCCCGCGCCGTGCGCGAGGTCGAGAACGAGGTCCAGCGGGGCCCCGTCAGCCGCTCGGCGCGCACCAAGTTCCAGGTCATCGCGCTGCTCGTGCGCGAGGAGCGCTCCCGCGTCAAGGCCGACAAGGAGAGCACCGAGGCCCAGCGCGGCGAGAAGCTCAAACGCCTCGACGGCGTGGCCACCATCCTGGCCAAGACCGCCGCGCGCGACACCTCGCTGCTCTCGCTCCTCGCCGAGGACGCCGAGGTCTCCGACGCCGCGCAGACGCTCCAGCGCCAGTTCCTCGAGGAGGCCGGCCTGGAGGTGCCCGAGGAGGAGGAGCCGACCGCCGTCGAGCTGCCCACCTCCCTCCACCCGGCGCGCCGGGTGGTGCCGCAGTCGGTCATCTCCCGCCAGCTGTCCAACCCCTTCCTCGTCCCCGACTTCTCCCAGCCGCCGCCGCGCCCCGTGAAGTCGGGCCGGCTGGCCACGTGGGAGCTGCTCGAGCCGCTGTTCCGCTCCTTCGAGTACGGCGGCGCCTCGTCCTGCATGCACCTGCCGGAGCCCACCACCGCGCTGCGGCTGCCGCCGGGCCTCGAGCTGATGCCGCACCAGGCGCAGGTCGTCGCCGCCGCCGAGGCCGGCCACCGCACGTTCCTGCTCGCGGACGAGCCCGGTCTGGGCAAGACCGCCCAGGCGCTGCTCGCCGCCCACGCCGCCGACGCCTTCCCGCTGCTGGTCGTCGTCCCCAACGTCGTCAAGACCAACTGGGCCCGCGAGGCCAGCCTCTGGACGCCCAACCGGCCGGTCACCGTGATCCACGGCGACGGCGACGAGATCGACGCCTTCGCCGACATCGTGGTCGTCAACTACGAGGTCCTCGACCGCCACGTCGGCTGGCTGGGTGACCTGGGCTTCCGCGGCATGGTGGTCGACGAGGCCCACTTCATCAAGAACAAGAAGTCCCAGCGCTCCCAGCACGTGCTGCAGCTCTCCGACCGGATCCGCGCGCGCACCGCGCGGCCGCTGCTGATGGCCCTCACCGGCACGCCGCTGATCAACGACATCGACGACTTCCGGGCGATCTGGCAGTTCCTGGGCTGGATCGGCGAGAAGGCGCCCGGGCCGGCGCTCATGCAGGCGCTCGAGGAGACCGGCCTGACGCCGGTCGACCCCGGCTTCTACCCCAACGCGCGCAACAGCGTGATCGAGCTGGGCATCGTGCGCCGGCGCAAGATCGACGTCGCCAAGGACATCCCGGCCCGCCGGGTGGCCGACCTGCCGGTCGAGCTGGACGACGTCATCGGGCGCTCGATCCGCGAGGCGGAGCGCGAGCTCGCCGAGCGGCTGGTGTCGCGCTACCGCACCGCGCTCGAGACCCGGTCCTCCGGGGTCCAGGTCGAGGGCATCGACCACGAGCTCGTCCGCCGCGTGGCCGGCTGGGAGCTCAGCGACTCCGAGTCCGCCAAGACCGGGGAGAACGTCTTCGGCATGGTGCGCCGCATCGGCCAGGCCAAGGCCGGGCTCGCCGCCGACTACGCCGCGCAGCTGGCGCGCAACGTCGGCAAGGTCGTGTTCTTCGCCAAGCACGTCGACGTCATGGACCTCGCCGAGGAGACCTTCACCAAGCGGGGGATCGGCTTCGCCTCGATCCGCGGCGACCAGTCCGCGGCCAAGCGGCAGCGCAACATCGACGCGTTCGTCAACGACCCCGACGTGCACATCGCGGTCTGCTCGCTCATGGCCGCCGGCGTCGGGCTCAACCTCCAGGTCGCCTCGAACGTCGTGCTCGCGGAGCTCTCGTGGACCGACGCCGAGCAGACGCAGGCGATCGACCGGGTCCACCGCATCGGGCAGGAGGAGCCGGTGACCGCGTGGCGGATCATCGCCGCGCAGACCATCGACACCAAGATCGCCGAGCTCATCGACAGCAAGGCCGGCCTGGCCGCCCGCGCGCTCGACGGCTCCGACGAGGAGATCGGCGCGTCGTCCGACGTCCAGCTCGAGGCGCTGGTCGCCCTGCTCACCCAGGCGCTGGAGGAGCAGGCGGCCTAGGCGAGGTCTAGAAGATGCGCGGCAGGTCGCTCGCCGTACCGGTGAAGCGCGGCTCGCGCTTCTCGAGGAAGGCGGCCACGCCCTCCTTGCCGTCGCCGATCGAGGTGTAGAACATCGCCAGCGAGTCGGACAGGTGGGCCTCGAGCGGGTCGCCGGCCGCGCCGTTGCGGTAGAGCATCTGCTTGGCCAGGCCCAGCGCCACGGGGGAGCGGCCCACGACGAAGGAGCGCGCGAGCTCCTGCGCCGCCGGCAGCAGGTCCTCGGGCTCGTGGACGGAGCGCAGCAGCCGGCCGGCCAGCGCCTGGTCGGCAGTGAGGATGTCGGCGGCGTAGACCCACTCCAGGGCCTGCTGGATGCCGACGATGCGCGGCAGGAACCACGACGAGGTCGCCTCCGGCACGATGCCGAGGCGACCGAACACGAAGCCGATCCGCGCCTTGGTCGACGCCAGCCGCAGGTCCATCGCGAGGGTCATCGTCGCCCCGATGCCGACGGCCGCGCCGTTGATCGCGGCGATCACGGGCTTGGGCAGCGCGTGGATCGCCAGCGCCACACGGCCGCCGGTGTCGCGGACGCCGTCGTGGTACGGCGCCTCGGTGAGGTGGGCGCGCAGCTCCTCGGGCGTCGGGCTCAGGCTCTCGTCGAGGCCGAACACGTTGCCTTCGGCCGAAAGGTCCATGCCGGCGCAGAAGGCGCGGCCCGCGCCGGTGACGACGACGGCCCGGACGTCGTCGTGGCGGGCGTCGACCAGGAAGACCCGCTCCAGCTCGCGCGCCATCGTGAGGTCGAAGGCGTTGAGGGCGTCGGGCCGGTCGAGCGTCAGCGTGGCCACACCGTCGCCGTCGACGTCCCAGGTGAGCGTGTCGTAGGCGGTCATCGGTTGCCCGGCAGTCCGCTGGGCGTGCACTGGGCCTTGGTGATGTCGTCGGTGCTGTCCTCGATGAACGCCCGGAAGATCGGCTCCGCCCGGTCGCGGTCCCAGTTGTTGGCGGAGCCGTCGGTCACCGGCATCGTGCAGGTACGCCCGTCCTTGCCGCCGACCTTGGTCATGGCCAGCGCCCAGCGGCCGGCGTCGAGGGTGCTGGTGTCCTCGCCGAAGCCGAAGAAGCCGGGCACCGCGTTGTTGAGCCGCCACCAGCGGACCGGGTTGACGACCGACCAGGGGGAGAGCACCTTGTCGCCGATCGCGGCGACGACCTCGCGCTGGCGCTGCACGCGCTCGAGGTCGCCGAGCGGCGACTGCTTGCGGGAGCGGGAGTAGGCCAGGGCGACCTTGCCGTCGACCTCCTGGCAGCCCTTCTTGATCCTGAGGCCGGCCAGCTTGTCGTTGATCCGCTGCTTGGGGCAGACCTCGATGCCGCCCACGGAGTCGACGACGCCCGCGACGCCGCCCAGGCCGATCTCGACGTACTCGTCGATGCGGATGCCGGTCTCGCCCTCGATGGTCTGGACGAGCAGCTGCGCGCCCCCGCGGGCGTAGGCGGAGTTGATCTTGCTGCTGCCGTGTCCGGGCATGTCGACGATCGAGTCGCGCGGGATCGACAGCAGCACGTCCGGGCCGTCACCGGTGTGGAGGAGCATGATCGTGTCGGTCAGCTCGCTCTTGGGGTTGCCGGTGCTGAACTTCTTGCGCTCCGCGGCCGTGAGGCCCTTGCGGGAGTCGCTGCCGACCAGGAGGTACGTCGTGCCCGGCTGGTCGCCGGGTCGGTCGCCGTCGGGGGCGAAGGTCACCTTGTCGGTGCTGTTCCACGCGAAGAACGGCACCGCGATCGTGTAGACCAGCCACAGCGCCAGCAGGAGCGCGACCATGCGGAACCAGAAGCGGGGCCGCCGGAACCGGCTCGAGCCACCCGACCCGCCACCTCCGTGCTGGGGCGGGGTGGGGGCGGGCGCGGGGACCGGCGATCGCGGTGTCGCGCCGCCCGACGGCTGCTGCGTGGGCATCACGCGGGTCTCGTCGTCGCGGTGCTGCGCGCGGCGCGTGGGCTCCTGCGCAGGGCGCTGCTGACGGGGGATTGCCCGGGTCGCGTCGGGCGGCGGCTCCTGGCCCCCCTTGGCGCCGTAGAGCCAGCCGTAGTTCGTCCCGTCCTCGGGACCGCCGTTCCCGGGACGATCTGCCATGGCGCAGACGCTACCGTGCGGACATGGGTGGACCTCTGGAAGCACGCACTCCGTCGTACGCCCGTGTCTCGCTGGCGATCATCACCTCGCAGAACGAGGCCAACCTGCTGGGCAACATCCACGGCGGGGAGATCGTCAAGCTCGCCGACACCACCGCGGGCGCCGTGGCGCAGCGGCACAGCGCGGGTCCCGCGGTCACGGCGGCCCTCGACGAGATGGCGTTCCTCGCGCCCGTGCACGTGGGCGACATCGTGCGGACCTTCGGTCAGGTCAACTGGGCCGGCACGTCGTCGATGGAGATCGGGGTCCGGGTCGAGGCGCAGCCGTGGAACGAGCCGTCCGCCGAGACGCTGCACGTCGCCTCGGCGTACTTCGTGTTCGTCGCGATCGACGAGGAGGGACGACCGCGCGAGGTGCCCCCGCTGGGGACCGAGGGGCCCGACGACGTACGTCGTCTGCGCGAGGCCGAGATCCGTCGCGCGCACCGGCTGGCGCGCAAGCGGGAGATCGACGAGGGACGCGACACGTAGGTCCCGGCGCGTCGCAACCGCGTGTGACGCGTGGGACTGGTGATACTGGCTGGCAGCACTGTCCTTCCCCCCGGTGCTGGAAAGAGGCGTCCCATGTCCTCCACGGTCGAGCGCGCATCGCGCGTCCGCTTCCGTCGAGCCATGTCGTTGATGGTGATGACACTCGTCGTCCCCGGCTCCGCGCAGCTCGTCGCCGGCAACCGCAAGGTCGGCCAGGTGGCGCTCCGCATCTGGCTGTGCCTCCTCGGCATCGGCGCGGTCACCCTGCTCGCGGTCGTCGTCGACCGCGGCCTCATCTTCTGGATGGGCTTCAACACCACGCTGCTGCTCTTCGTGCGCCTCGCGCTCATGGCCGCGGCGATCGGCTGGGCCGCCCTCCTCGTCGATGCCTGGCGTCTCGGCCAGCCGCTGTCGCTCGGCATGAACCACCGCCGCGCCATGGTCGGCGTCAACGGCGTCCTCTGCTTCGGTGTCGCCGGCTCCCTGCTCTTCGCCGCCCACATCGCCGGCGTGCAGCGCGACCTGATCATCTCCCTGGCCGGCAACGGCCCCGCCGCCTCCGCCCACGACGGGCGCTACAACGTCCTGCTGATGGGCGGTGACTCCGGCGCCGGGCGCTGGGGCCTGCGCCCCGACTCGATGACGGTCGCCTCCATCGACGCCGACACGGGTCGCACCGTGCTGATCGGCCTGCCGCGCAACATGGCGAACTTCCCGTTCGCCAAGGGCTCGGTCATGCGCGAGCAGTTCCCCGACGGCTTCGACTGCGACGGCTGCTACCTCAACGGCGTCAGCACCTGGGCCCAGGACAACCCCGAGCTGTTCGGCGACTCCGACAACCCCGGCGTCGACGCCACGGTCTCCGCCATCGAGGGGATCACCGGCCTCAAGATCAACTACTGGGCGATGGTCAACCTCGCCGGCTTCAAGGGCCTGGTCGACGCCGTCGGCGGGGTCACCCTCAACGTCCGCTCGCCGATCCCCGTCGGTGGCCTGGGCGACGACGTCACCGGCTACATCGAGCCCGGCGTCCGCAAGCTCGACGGCCACGACACCCTCTGGTACGCCCGGGCCCGCGAGGGCTCCGACGACTACTCGCGCATGGCGCGCCAGAAGTGCGTCATGAACGCCATGCTCGAGCAGGTCAGCCCGCAGTCGGCCGTCACCAACTTCGCCGACCTCGCCACGGCCTCCTCGGAGATGCTGTCGAGCAACGTGCCGTCCTCGGAGTTCGACACCTTCGTCGAGCTCGCGCTCAAGGCGCGCGGCGAGAAGATCGCGAGCCTCTCGCTCGTCCCGCCGATGGTCAACACCGGCAACCCCGACATCAAGCTGGTCAAGCGCAAGGTCGCCGAGGCCATCGACAAGGCCGAGGGCAAGACCGTCAAGGCCGCCCCCAAGCCCAAGAAGAAGCCCTCCACGGTCACCGGCGGTTCCGTCGGCTCCCTCCGCGACGGCTACGCCGCCAACGACTCCGAGGACCTCGGCTCCGCCTGCTGACCTCTCGGTGGTCGAGGTGCGAGCGCAGCGACCCTCGACACCACGCCACCGGCGGTCGAGCAGCGACGAGCGCCAGCGAGGAGCGTCCGTCGAGACCCCC
>NZ_JACJGM010000053.1 GCF_015024225.1 Nocardioides lijunqiniae | reverse complement strand
GCGCCGCCGTCTCGACCACCGGGTCGGGTGCGGCGTCGCGGCCGAGCGCGCGGTTGCGCGCCGTCTCGGCCGCGCGGCGCACCGGACGCGGCGGGTCGCCGGCCGCCATGTCGAGGTCGAAGGTGACCGGCAGGTCGTAGATCACGGCGTAGTGCTCGGTCAGGCCGAAGTCGTGCATCATCGGGCTGCCCGTGACCTCGACCTCCACCTGCCGCCGGATCCGCCCCGACGTGTCCAGCACCGAGTAGTCGACCTTGTTGCCGCGGGTCCAGCTGTAGGACACCGCGTGCAGCTCGCCGGTGGCCGGGTCCTCGTGGGGGTGGGCGGTGTAGCCGGCGGCGAGGTCGACGGCGAAGCCGCAGCGCCCGACCGTGTCGAGCTCCTCGGTCAGCTCGTAGGGAGGCGACCCGGCCTCGACCAGGGCCATGGTGCGCCCCGCGTGCTGGACGACGTGGGTGTTGGGGGCGAAGTCGCCGTCGTCGGGCCGGACCCAGCGGTTGCGGTACCACCGCGCCCGGCCGTCCTCGATCCGCACGCCGTGCACCATGCCCTCGCCGAGGAACCAGTGGTAGGCCTCGCCCGGGTCGCTGGCGGGGTTGGGCCCGATCCGCAGGTAGCGCCCGTCGAGGTGGTCGGGGAGCGTCCCGGTGACGCGGAGGTCGAAGGCGGTCAGCTCGTCGGCGACCGGGGCGAAGCCGTCCTGCAGGTAGCGGTTCACGACATCTCCTATAACGGTGTTATATCTCGACCATAACGCTGTGATGAGAGGGTGGCAAGGTGTCCGACCAACGCGCCGACGACCTTCCTGACGATGGCCGTGACGATGGCCGTGACGACCTCCGTGACGAGCCCGACGTGCGGCGCCGGCTGCTGGAGGAGGCCGCCCGGCTGCTCGGGGAGGAGGGCCCGTCGGCGCTGTCGACCCGCCGCCTGGCCCGCGAGGCCGGGACCTCGACGATGGCCGTCTACACCCACTTCGGCGGGATGCCCGCGCTGGTGCGCGAGATCGTGGCGGAGGGCTTCCGCCGGCTCGTGGACCGGGTCGCCGCGGTGCCCGTGACCGACGACCCGGTCCGCGACCTCACCGCGGTCGCGACCGCCTACCGGGAGCACGCCCGCGCCGACCCCCAGATCTACGCGGTGATGTTCGGCTCGGCCAGCCTCGGCGGCTACCGCCTGCACGACGAGGAGCTCGACGTCGGCCTGGCCGCGTTCGGCCAGCTGGTCGACGTGGTCCGGCGCGGCATGGACGCCGGTCGGCTGCGCCGCGACGACCCGGCGGCCGTGGCGGGGCAGTTCTGGAGCGCGCTGCACGGCTACGTGAGCCTGGAGCTCTCGGGCTTCCACCTCGTGGTCGAGGACCCGGAGTCCCAGCTGCTGTGGCCGATGCTCGCCCACCTGCTGGAGGGGCTGTCCGACGACGCCCACAGGTCGGGTCGGTAGCGTCGGCGGGGTGTTTCCGGTCGGTGGCGTCGAGTACATGCTCCTCGGCGCGTTCGTGTCCGGGGCGGTCTGCGTGCTGCTCGCCCTGGTCCTGCGGGCGCGCCTCGGCGTGACCGCGTGGACCCTGGCGGCGCTGCTCTGGTCGCTCGTGGTCATCGGGCTGGTGACCCTGATCCCGGTCGGCGGCGCGCCCGGCATCGTCCCCGCCGAGGGGCGGCTCGCGACCTGCTCGTGGGACATCGGCGGGCCCGCACCCGACGGCTTCTGGATCTTCTCCGGTGGCCAGCGCCTGCTCAACACCGTCATCTTCGTGCCGTCGGGCGTGCTGCTGTCGCTGACCGCGACCCGCTGGCGCAGCGGCTGGGTGACCGTCCCCCTCGGGCTGGCCCTGCTGGCGGCGTACTCGGTGGGGATCGAGAAGACCCAGCTCGAGCTGGCGCGCATCGACCGGGCCTGCGACGTCACCGACATCATCGACAACGTCACCGGCGCGGCCGTCGGCGTCGGCGTGGGGCTGGTGCTGGCGCTCGTCGTCCGTCCGTGGCGGCTGCGGCGTGACGCCGGTCGTGCTCCTAACCTGGGCACATGACGAGCCCCACCCCACGCGCCCACGTCGCCCGCATCCCGGCGTACGTCCCCGGCAAGCCGCCCACCCCGCGGCCGGGCCACACGACGTACAAGCTGTCCTCGAACGAGAACCCCTACCCGCCGCTGCCCGGCGTGCTCGAGGCGGCCTCGGAGGCGGCGGCGGTCATGAACCGCTACCCCGACATGGGCAGCAGCGCCCTGTACGACGCCCTCGCGGCGCGCCTCGACGTGCCGGTCTCCGACCTGGCGGCGGCCACGGGCTCGGTCGCGCTCGTCTACCAGCTGCTCTCGGCGTTCTGCGACCCCGGCGACCAGGTGGTCTACGCCTGGCGCTCGTTCGAGGCCTACCCGATCGCGGTCACCACCGCCGGCGCCACCTCGGTCCAGGTGCCGGTGACGGCCGACGGCCGGCACGACCTCGACGCCATGGCCGCCGCGGTCACCGACCGGACCAAGGTCGTCGTCGTCTGCACCCCCAACAACCCCACCGGCCCGGCCGTCACCCAGACCGAGCTCGACGCGTTCCTCGCGACGGTGCCCTCCCACGTCGTGGTCGTGGTCGACGAGGCCTACGTGGAGTTCGTGCGCATGGACGACGCGGTCGACGGCCTGGCGACGTACCGCGCGCACCCCAACGTCGTGCTCTTCCGCACCTTCTCCAAGGCCTACGGCCTCGCCGGCTTCCGCGTCGGGTACGCCGTCGCGGCCGCGCCGCTGGCCGGCGCGCTGCGGGCGGTCTCGCTGCCGTTCGGCGTCTCCCACGTGGCCCAGGCCGCGGCCATCGCCTCGCTCGACGCCGAGCCCGCCCTGCTGGAGCGAGTCGACGCGCTCACGGCCGAGCGCGCGCGGGTCGTCGCGGGCCTGGCCGAGGCCGGCTGGGACCTGCCGGAGGCGCAGGGCAACTTCGTGTGGTTCGCCCTGGGCGAGCGCACCGCGGAGTTCGCCGCCGCCTGCGACGACGCCGGCATCGTCGTGCGCCCCTTCGCCGGCGAGGGTGCCCGCGTCTCGATCGGCGAGCCCGAGGCCAACGACCGGCTGCTCGACGTCGCGCGCGCCTGGAGCATGTAACACGTCGGCCACCGCTCCTCCATCCCGCTGCAACGGGCGGGAAGAGCCGAGGACGACGTGTTACATGCCGAGCGGGTCACGTCCCGAGCCGAGCGCCGTCGCGTCCCCGCGCCCGACCGCGGCCCGAGGTCTAGACCGGCAGGACGCCCGGGCCGAGTCTGCCTAGACTCGGGTTCTCATCAGTCGACTCCCGTGTCGACGGACAAGGGAGAGCCCATGCCTGCACCGGTGCGACGACGTCACCGCGCCCTCGTCCCGGCGCTCTGCGCGGGCCTGGCCCTGGCCGGTCTCGTGGGGGCCGCCGGCCCCGCGACCGCCGCGCCGGTCGCCGAGAGCCTGCTGCAGAGCGTCATCGACTTCGGGACCGACGCCGGCAGCGACCCGACCTGCAGCGCCGCGACGGGCGACCGCACCGCGGACGCGACGGTCGGCGCCGGGGGCGGTGCCAGGACCGCGAGCACCACGAGCTCCACGACGATCACGGACGCCAACGACGCCTCCGACATCACCACGCTCACGGGCCGCTCGTCGGTCGCGGCGCGCGTCACGGCGGCAGGCGGCTCGCTGCGGGACCTGGAGGTGCGCGCGACCCTGCGCGGCACCCTCGTGCGCGCCCAGGGCGCCGCCAGCTCGTGCAGGGGCAGTGTCGGCCTCACGGCCACCGCGGGCACGACGTTCACGGTCGCGCGGCCCGGGTGGCTCAGCCTGACGATGTCCACGAGCAGGGGAGGCGCCACCATGCTGGCCGTCTCCGGTCCCGACCAGGAGCTGATGGACAGCTCGGTGGACGTGAGGACGACCGACCGCCACCGCTTCCTCCTGCCGCGCGCCGGCACGTACGTCGTGGCCCTGCAGGCTCGGCAGACGATCTCGTCGACGCCGGCGTCCGACCCCTCGGGCGCGACCCTGACCGCCTCCCTGCGTGGCGAGTTCCGGCCGGCAGGCTCGGCCGTGGCGGCCTCGGCCGGACCCGGCGCCCGCTACCTCGCCCTGGCTGCGGAGCGCTCCTGCGCCGCCGACTCGCTGGCGGCGACCTTCACCGCCCGGGCCCGCACGGTCCGGTCCGCGACGATCTACGTCGACGGCCGGAGGGTCGCGAAGGTGCGCGCCCCCAAGCGCGGCCGGACCGTGAGGATCACCCGGCTCCGAGACCCGCAGCCCGTGAGCGTCCGGGCGGTGATCGTTCCCCGCAAGGGCAGGACGGTCGCCGTCACCCGCAGCTACGTGGCGTGCTCGTGACCGCCCCTCTCGCCCCTCATCAGGAGACTCACGTGACGAAGCAGCCGATCCTGGGCCGGTCCCTCGCCGTCGTGGTCGCCCTCGCCCTGGGCTCGACCGCCCTCCTGGCGACGGCCCCCTCCGCGCAGGCGGCGGCGCCGCTCCAGGGCACGCTCATCGTGAGCACGTCGTTCGGCACGGGCGGCAACCCCGGGTGCAGCGTGGTCACCGACACGGGCGGCGCGGAGCAGCCGGCGTTCACCTCGAACGGCGCGACCACGGCCCGCAGCGTGTCCTCCGCGGCGACGGTCGAGGACGCCGACGACGCGGCCGACGACACGAGCCTGACGGCGGCCGCGTCGGGCCGGGTGCGTGCCACCCGGGCAGGCGCGTCGCTCGCCACCCTGTCCCTCACCTCGTCGGTCAGTGCGCGGGTCGTCGCGGCCCAGGGCACGGCGTCGGAGTGCGAGAGCCGCGCCGATGTCGTCGTCGGCACGCAGGCGGCCTTCACGCTGGCGGACCCCGGATGGCTCACCCTGCGGGGCTCGGTGCAGGGAGGCCACCTCCAGACGGCGGTCCTCTCGGCGCAGAACACCGAGGGGCTGGGGGGATTCAGCGTCGGCGGCAAGCGGGAGCAGACGCGGGTGCTCTTCCTCCCGGCCGGGTCCTACACCCTGTTCCTCGGCCACCAGGTGGAGGCCGTCACGCCCTCCGCCGCCGGTGCCGCCACGACGGCCGCGTCCTCCGGCAGCGTCAGCGTCGCGTTCACGGCGGCGGGGGCGGCCACCGGCCCGGCCGCGGGCAAGGGCGGCGGGTTCGTCCGGCTGGACGACGCGGTGGCCTGCGGCTCCCGCTCGGTCGCCGGAGCGCTCACCAGGAAGGCTGCGCGGTTGCGGACGGCGACGTTCTTCGTCAACGGCAAGCGGGTCAAGGTGATCCGCAAGCCCCGGGCGGGCAAGGAGGTGCTGCTCCGCGGCCTGCCGACCGGTGGCGGCGTCACCGTCAAGGTGGTGCTGAAGCCGAGGAAGGGCAGGTCCGCGGTCGTCAGCCGGAGCTACGTCGCGTGCGTCTGAGCCCGGTGGTTGAGCGTTCACCTACGCTGGCAGCATGAGCGACGCGAAGTACGTCAAGCCCGGCGAGGAGTTCAGCC
The DNA here is from genome assembly GCF_015024225.1 of Nocardioides lijunqiniae. Classification (GTDB taxonomy): domain Bacteria; phylum Actinomycetota; class Actinomycetes; order Propionibacteriales; family Nocardioidaceae; genus Nocardioides; species Nocardioides lijunqiniae. Next base: position 14,617 of record NZ_JACJGM010000053.1, on the reverse strand, counting down.
GGGACATGAACTACGTCCCGGACCGCATCACCCTCGGCTCGCGGCGTCCCGAGCACGGTCCGGTCGAGGGCGAGCTGTGGCCGGTCGAGCCGGGGCGCTACCGGCTCGTCGCCGCCAAGGCCTGCCCCTGGGCCAACCGCGCGATCATCGTGCGGCAGCTGCTCGGCCTCGAGGACGTGATCTCGCTCGGCACCCCCGGACCCACGCACGACCAGCGCAGCTGGACGTTCGACCTGGACCCTGACGGACGGGACCCCGTGCTCGGCATCGAGCGGCTCCAGGAGGCCTACTTCAAGCGCTTCCCCGGCTACGAGCGCGGCATCACCGTGCCCGCCGTCGTCGACGTGACCACCGGCGAGCTGGTCACGAACGACTTCCCGTGGATCACCCACGACTTCTTCTTCGAGTGGCGCGAGCACCACCGCGAGGATGCCCCGGACCTGTGGCCCGAGGACCTCCGCGAGGAGATGGACGCGGTGATGAAGCGGATCTTCACCGAGGTCAACAACGGCGTCTACCGCTGCGGCTTCGCCGGCTCGCAGGAGAGCTACGACGCGGCGTACGACCGGCTGTGGACGGCCATGGACTGGCTCGAGGAGCGCCTCGCCGACCGCCGCTACCTGATGGGCGAGGCGATCAGCGAGGCCGACGTGCGGCTGTTCACCACGCTGGCCCGCTTCGACGCGGTCTACCACGGCCACTTCAAATGCAACCGCCAGAAGCTGACCGAGATGCCGAACCTCTGGGGCTACGCGCGCGACCTTTTCCAGACCCCCGGCTTCGGCGACAACACCGACTTCGAGCAGATCAAGGCGCACTACTACGTCGTGCACTCCGACATCAACCCCTCCCAGATCGTGCCGAAGGGTCCCGACCCCACCGTCTGGCTCACCCCGCACGGACGCGGCTGAGGCTGGCTCGGGGGTCGACGAGGAACGAAGTCCCGTCCTTCCGTGGGTTGAGGAGGGACGAAGTCCCGTCTCGAAACCCTCTCGGCCGACGTAGGAGGTTTCGAGACAGGCGCTGGCGCGCCTTCCTCAACCTCCGGGGGGAGAGAATGACGGCATGGGACACGGTCACGGGCACGGCCACGCCGCCGGACGCGCGGCGGACCGGACCCGGCTGCGCTGGGTGCTGGCGGTCACCGGCAGCGTGCTGGCGGTCGAGCTGGTGGGTGCCTACGTCACCGGCTCCCTGGCGCTCCTCGCCGACGCGGGCCACATGGCCACGGACGCCGGCGCCGTGGTGCTCGCGCTCGGGGCGTCGTACGTCGCGTCGCGCCCGGCGGGTCCGCGCTCGACGTTCGGCTACCACCGCGCCGAGATCCTGGCGGCGATGCTCAACGCCCTGGTGCTGCTGGGCGTCTGCGCCTACGTCGCCTACGCCGGCATCACCCGGCTGGCCGACCCCTCACCGGTCGAGGCCGGACCGATGGTCGCCTTCGCCGTCGTCGGGCTGGTGGCCAACGCCATCTCGATGGCGATCCTCAACCGCTCCGACACCGGGTCGCTGAACCTGCGCGGCGCCGCCAACGAGGTGCTCGCCGACCTGGTCGGCTCGGTGCTGGTGGTCGTCGCCGGCCTCGTGATCCTGGTGACCGGCTGGGAGCGCGCGGACGCCGTCGCGTCCCTGGTGATCGCGGTGATGATCGTCCCGCGCTCGCTGGTGCTGCTCAAGGACTCCGCGGTCGTCCTGCTCGAGATCGCGCCCGCCGGCCTCGACCTCGACGACGTGCGCCGCCACCTGGTCGAGGTGGACGGCGTGGTCGACGTGCACGACCTGCACGCGTGGACGATCACCAGCGGAATGCCCAGCCTGTCGGCGCACGTGACCGTGACCGACGAGGCGCTGGGGGAGCGCGGCGTGGGCCGGATCCTCGACCAGCTCTGCGAGTGCGTCGGCGAGCACTTCGACGTGCGGCACGCGACGTTCCAGGTCGAGCCGCTCTCGCACGAGGCCCACGAGGACCTCGGCGAGGTGCACTGAGCCCCATCCGGGGCCGTGCGCGCGTCAGGCGGCAGGCGGCGTCAGGCCTTGCCGGGCGCCACGTCGTGCTCGGCCGCGACCTTGAGCTTCACGAGGGTCTCCTCGATCGCCTGCTGGGTGCGCTTGCCGAAGACCAGGTGGAAGGCGCGCTCGACCAGGCCGGGGTAGCGGCTGATGTCCCAGGTCTCGGTGACCTGGGTGCCGCCGTCGTTGGTGGGCGCGAGCTCGTAGCGCCAGCGGTGCAGGCCCTTGTGGCGCCAGGCGATCAGCCGGTCGGGCTCGTGCTCGACGACCTTGTTGGTGATCTTGTAGGGCGCGCCGTTCTGCATCTTCATCCCGAACTCCGAGCCGAGGGTGAGTCGGTCGGGACCCGAGACGGTGCCCCGCACCGTGCCGGAGCCGTCGATGCGCGGGTGCTGCTGGGGGTCGGCCAGGATCGCGAACACCGCCGAGGGCGGGGCGTCGATCGTGGTCCGGGCGGAGACGACGGGGGTGGCCATGTCGGGAACACTAGTGATGACCCCGACGGATTGGCGACGCCGACGATGCCGACGGTAGGTTGTCCAGGCACGATTGTGTTCCGGGTCACAGGGCGCACCACCCCCGCGTCCGTCGTCCGGACGACCGCCCTCGGCCCCGCGGAGACCCCGTACGGCCGGCGACCTCGAAGGAGCTTCACGTGACGCAGCAGTCCCCTGGTGGCGCGCAGAGCGACACCCCCGGCTTCGGCCCCGACCTGGTGGAGGTCTTCGGGCCCTCTCAGCAGGACGGCGGTCCCGAGCTCATCCAGCTCCTGACCCCCGAGGGTGAGCGCGTCCACCACCACGAGTTCGACCAGGACTTCTCCGCCGAGGAGCTTCGCGGCTTCTACCGCGACATGGTGCTGACCCGGCGCATCGACACCGAGGCCACCGCCCTGCAGCGCCACGGCGAGCTCGGCATCTGGGCGCAGCTGCTGGGCCAGGAGGCCGCGCAGATCGGCGCCGGCCGCGCGCTGCGCCCGCAGGACTACGTCTTCCCGACCTACCGCGAGCACGGCGTCGCCTGGTGCCGCGGGGTCGACCCGCTGCGCCTGCTCGGCCTCTTCCGCGGCGTCGACCAGGGCGGCTGGGACCCGGCGGCCAACAACTTCGCGCTCTACACGATCGTCATCGGCGCGCAGACCCTCCACGCCACCGGCTACGCCATGGGCGTCCAGCGCGACGGCGACGTCGGCACCGGCGACCCCGACCGCGACACCGCGGTCGTCGCCCACTTCGGCGACGGCGCCTCCTCGCAGGGCGACGTCAACGAGGCCTTCATCTTCGCGGCCTCCTACAACGCCCCGGTCGTGTTCTTCTGCCAGAACAACCAGTGGGCCATCTCGGAGCCGATCGAGCGCCAGAGCCGGATCCCGCTCTACCAGCGCGCGCTGGGCTTCGGCTTCCCCGGCGTCCGCGTCGACGGCAACGACGTCCTGGCGACGTACGCCGTCACGAAGGCGGCGCTGCAGCGCGCCCGCGACGGCCAGGGCCCCACGCTGGTGGAGGCCTACACCTACCGGATGGGCGCCCACACGACCACCGACGACCCCACGCGCTACCGGCTCTCCAACGATGTCGAGAGCTGGAAGCTCAAGGATCCGATCGCGCGCGTCGAGGTCTACCTGCGCCGCAACGGCCTGGCCGACGACGACTTCCTGGCCTCTATCCAGGCCGAGGCCGACGAGCTGGGCCACACCCTGCGCGAGGGCTGCAAGTCGATGCCCGACCCGCAGGCGCTGAGCATGTTCGACCACGTCTACGCCGAGGAGACCGACGAGCTGCGCGCGCAGCGCGAGGGCTACGCGGCCTACCTCGAGACGTTCGAGGGGAGCCACTGATGGCCACGCAGAAGATCACCCTCGCCAAGGGCCTCAACATGGGCCTGCGCAAGGCGATGGAGGACGACCCCAAGGTCCTGCTCATGGGCGAGGACGTCGGCAAGCTCGGCGGCGTCTTCCGCATCACCGACGGCCTGCAGAAGGACTTCGGCGAGGACCGCGTCATCGACTCGCCGCTGGCCGAGTCCGGCATCGTCGGCACCGCGGTCGGCATGGCCATGCGCGGCTACCGGCCGGTCGTGGAGATCCAGTTCGACGGCTTCGTCTACCCCGCCTACGACCAGATCGTGTGCCAGGTCGCGAAGATCCACTTCCGCAGCCAGGGCCGCGTGAAGATGCCGATGGTCATCCGCATCCCGTTCGGCGGCGGCATCGGCGCGGTCGAGCACCACAGCGAGTCGCCGGAGGCGCAGTTCGCGCACACCCCCGGCCTCAAGGTCGTCGCCTGCTCCAACCCCGTCGACGGCTACTGGATGATGCAGCAGGCCATCGCCTGCGACGACCCGGTCATCTTCCTCGAGCCGAAGCGGCAGTACCACGCCGACAAGGCCGAGCTCGACGAGTCCGCGACCCCCGAGCCGCTGTTCACCTCGCGGATCGTGCGCGCCGGCACCGACCTCACGCTGCTGGCCTACGGCCCGACGGTGAAGACCGCGATGAAGGCCGCGGAGGCGGCCGCCACCGAGGGCCGCTCGATCGAGGTCATCGACCTGCGCACGCTCTCGCCGCTCGACATGGCGCCGGTGCTCGACTCCGTGCGCCGCACGGGTCGCGCCGTCGTCACCCACGAGGCGCACGTCAACCTCGGCCTGGGCGCCGAGCTGTCCGCCCGCATCACCGAGGAGTGCTTCTACTCCCTCGAGGCCCCGGTGCTCCGCGTCGGTGGCTTCGACACGCCCTACCCGCCGTCGCGCATCGAGGAGGACTTCCTCCCCGACCTCGACCGGGTGCTGGACGCCGTCGACCGCAGCTGGGAGTTCTGAGATGCCCGAGTACCTCCTCCCCGACGTCGGGGAGGGCCTCATCGAGGCCGAGATCGTGACCTGGAAGGTCAAGGTCGGCGACGTCGTCGCCATCAACGACATCGTCGTGGAGATCGAGACCGCCAAGTCCCTGGTCGAGCTGCCCTCGCCGTACGCCGGCGAGGTCACCGACCTGCTCGTCGCCGAGGGCGAGACCGTCTCGGTCGGCACCCCGATCATCGCCATCGGGGAGAAGGCCGCGGCGCCGGCTCCCGCGATGGAGATCGACCTGTCGAACCCGGCCGCCAGCGGCCGCGTCGAGGGCGAGAGCCTCGTGGGCCGCAACAAGGCCGAGCGCGGACCGCAGCGCCGGGCGCGCAAGGGCTCCGTCACGCCCGCGTCCGAGGCCGCCGCCAACACCCAGATGCAGGTGCAGGGCGCCTTCGCCCCGGGTGGCGCCCAGTCGCAGGACGTCGTGCCGGCCGACGAGCCCGCCGTGCCCGCGGTCTCGGCCGCCCCGGTCGAGCCCGAGCCGGTCTCCGAGTTCGTCCCCGCCCAGGCGCTCACTTCGGACGAGGTGCGGGTGCTGGCCAAGCCGCCGGTCCGCAAGCTCGCCAAGGACCTCGGCATCGACCTCGCGTCGCTGCGCGCGACGGGGCCGAACGGCACCGTCACCCGCGCCGACGTCGAGGCCGCCGCCAACAGCTCCTCTCCGGTGGTTGAGGAGGTTGCGCAGCAACCGTCTCGAGACCACGCCCCCAGGTCGACCGGCGAGCGCGAGACACGCGAGCCGATCAAGGGCGTCCGCAAGATGATGGCCTCCGCCATGGTCGGCTCGGCGTTCTCCGCGCCCCACGTCACCGAGTGGGTCACCGTCGACGTCACGCGCACCATGGAGCTCGTCGACCGGCTCAAGCAGCGCCGCGAGTTCCGCGACGTGCGGGTCTCCCCGCTGCTGGTGCTGGCGCGCGCGGTCACGCTGGCCGTGCGGCGTACGCCGGAGATCAACTCGTTCTGGGACGAGGCCGCCCAAGAGGTCGTGCTCAAGCACTACGTCAACCTCGGCATCGCCGCGGCCACCCCGCGCGGGCTGGTCGTCCCGAACGTCAAGGACGCCCAGGACCTCACCCTCCTCGAGCTGGCCGGCGAGCTGAACCAGCTCACCGCCACCGCGCGCGAGGGCAAGACCCAGCCGGCGCAGATGAGCGGCGGGACGTTCACGATCACCAACGTCGGCGTCTTCGGCGTCGACGCCGGCACCCCGATCATCAACCCCGGCGAGTCCGCGATCCTGTGCTTCGGCGCCATCAAGAAGCAGCCCTGGGTGGTCACCACCGACGGCGTCGACGAGATCGTGCCCCGCCAGGTCACGACCCTCGCCCTCTCCTTCGACCACCGCCACATCGATGGCGAGAAGGGCTCGCGCTTCCTCGCCGACGTCGCCGGCATCCTCGAGGACCCCGCCTCCGCGCTGCTCTTCTGAGCGGCGGCGCGGCTGGCAGGTTTTTCAGCATCTGCTGAAAAGCCGTCGCTTCTGGGCCAGAAGAACGGCCCAGAAGCGACAGGAAATCCCCAGAACCTCACCATTGGACGCCGTCCGCGGCGGTGCTCGCGTGAGTTTCACCGGGTACCCGGTGAAACTCACGCTTCCGGTAGGAAGCATCACCCCGGAGGCGTGAGTTTCGTGCGGGCGCCGGTGCGGGTGGGGCGCCCGTGACCCGGATCGCTCGGGACGTCGAGCACACGCGCGCAGCGTCCTCCACGTCGACCGCGTCCGGCCGCCGGTGGACGCCCGCGCTGCCGTGGGCGTGAAGCCACGCCCGCGGGGGTAGGACGTCCCCGTGAGCGTTGCGGGGTACCCCGAGCCGGGGGAGATGGTGGGGCCGTTCCGGGTGGAGCGGCAGCTCGGCGTGGGCGGGATGGGCGTGGTCTTCGTGGCGCTCGACCCGGTGCTGGACCGCCGGGTCGCGCTCAAGGTGATCGCGCCGCACCTGGCGCAGGACGAGACGTTCCGCGCGCGCTTCACCCGGGAGGCCCAGGCGCAGGCGTCGCTGGACTCGCCGCACGTCGTGCACGTCTACGCCCACGGCGAGGCGGACGGCCGGCTCTACATCGCCACCCAGCTCGTCGACGGCGGCGACCTCGGTCAGCTGCTGTCACGCCACGGCGCCCCGCCGCCCCGGCTCGCGCTCGACGTCCTCGCCCAGGTCGCCGGCGGGCTGGCAGCGGCGCACGCGCGCGGGCTGGTGCACCGCGACATCAAGCCGGCCAACGTGCTGGTCGCGCAGGGCGACTCCGGCACGAGGGCCTACCTCGCCGACTTCGGCATCGCCCGCCGGGTCGACGGCCAGTCGCAGCTGACGACCGCCGGTGGCACGCTCGGGACGCCGACGTACATGGCGCCCGAGCTGCACCTCGGCAGCGAGCCGGGCGTCGCCAGTGACATCTACTCGCTCGGTTGCCTGCTGTGGTCGGCGCTCAGCGGCGACGCCCCCTACCGTGGCACCTCGGACTACCAGGTCGTCACCGCCCACCTCGAGGAGCCGGTGCCGCAGCTGCCCGAGACCAGCCTGCTCGCGCGCGAGACCAACCGGGTGCTGCGCCGCGCCATGGCCAAGAGGCCCGAGGACCGCTACCCGAGCGCGGACGCCCTGCGCGAGGACCTGCTCGCCGTGCTGCGGCTCCCGGACCAGTCCGTCAGCCCACCACCTCCCGCTGCGGCACCGGGGCCGTCCGGGCCGTCCGCGCCGTCCGAGCCCGCCCCGCCTCGCAGCCGCCGCCGGGTGCTCCTGGCCGTGGCGGCGGCGGTGCTGCTGGTCGTCGCCGGCCTCGCCGTGGCGTACGCCGTCACGCGCGGCGACGACGCGCCCTCCGCATCGGCCGAGGAGGACCCCAGCGGCACCGGCCCGGGAGGGGAGCCGCTGAGCGAGTCGGACGAGGACCGCGCCAAGGCGGGGCTCGCCGAAGGCTTCACCGGCGTGGCGGGGCCCGCCGGCGCCGAGTGCATCGCCGAGGAGGTCGTCGACACGGTCGGCGTGGCCGACCTGGTGGAGGCGGGCTTCTTCGACGAGCAGTGGGCGTTCCTCGACCCCGACCTCGCCGCGCATCCCGACATCAAGAAGGCGCTCAACACCGCGGTGCTCGGGTGCCTGGACCAGCTGCCCCCCGCGCCCTGAGCGCGCGCCGAGCCGTGGCCGGAGCCGAGGCCGCTCAGACCTCGATCGGCCCGACCTCCCAGCCCTCCGGGGCGATCGGGTGCAGGATCGCGTCGGTGCCGCCGTCGACGAAGAGCACCGCACCCACGACGAGCGCGGCGGCGTCCGAGAGCAGGAACGCGATCACCGCCGCCACCTCCTCGGGCCGGCCCGGGCGGCCCAACGCCGTGGGGTAGGTGTCGGCGAACGGGCCGAACGTCGGGTCCGCGCGCAGCGCGGCGGTCATCGGCGTCTCGACGAGCCCGGGCGCCACGGCGTTGATGCGGATGCCCGCGCCCGCCCAGGCCGGGGTCACGCCCTCCCGGCGAGCCCACCAGGCCAGCGCGGCCTTCGAGGAGGGGTAGACCATGACGGCGTCGACTCCGGACGCCGCGGCGCGGGCCGCGGGCTCGTCCTCGCGCAGGCAGAGCGTCGCCACCTCGGCGTTCCACCCCGGCATGCCGGTGATCGAGTTGGACGCCAGCAGCACGACGGCCGCGCCGTCGGCGGCCGCCAGCAGGTCCTGCAGCCCCCGCACCAGCGCCAGCGCCCCGAAGTAGTTGACCGACACCAGCAGCGCGGGGTCCACGCCGGTGAGTCCCGCGATGCCGGCGCAGGGCACCACGCCGTGGACCACGTCGGTCACCGCCCGGACGCCGGCGACCGCGGCGTCGCGGCCCTCGGCCGTCGACAGGTCGGCCGTCACGTCGGCGTCGTGGAGGTCGACGGTGACCACCCGGTGGCCCTGCTCGCGCAGCAGCGCGGTGGTCGCCGCGCCGATCCCGCTGGCCGCACCGCTGACGACGTACGTCTTCATGCGCGGCACTGTAACGCGTTCTAGTTCTGGCGCTGGGGTGGTTGAAAGCCGCCGCACCCGGGTACCCCACCCCGGGGCGCCGGGCGTCCCGGACCACTCGGACCCACCTCGGGGGAACTCATGGCGCTCACCCTGCTCGACCGCGAACGCACCGTGGCCGGCACCGGCTTCAACCGCTGGCTCATCCCGCCGGCCGCCCTGGCCGTGCACCTGTGCATCGGCCAGGTCTACGCGACGAGCGTCTACAAGGCCTCGCTCGTGGAGGGCTTCGGCGTCTCGCTGACGGCCGTCGGCGCGGTGTTCTCGATCGCGATCGTGATGCTCGGCCTGAGTGCCGCGGTCTTCGGCACCTGGGTCGACACCGGCGGCCCGCGTCGCGCCATGGTCGCGTCGGCGGTCTTCTGGTCCACCGGCTTCCTCGTGGGCGCCCTGGGCATCGCCACAGGCCAGATCTGGCTGCTCTACCTCGGGTACGGCGTCATCGGCGGCATCGGCCTCGGGCTGGGCTACATCGGCCCGGTGTCCACGCTGATCAAGTGGTTCCCCGACCGCCCGGGCCTGGCGACCGGCATGGCGATCATGGGCTTCGGCGGCGGCGCGATGATCGCCAGCCCGCTGTCCACGCAGCTCCTCGACTTCTACAACGGCGGATTCGACTCCCCGGCCGCGATCGCCGATCCCAGCTCGGTCGCCAAGCTCTTCGTCACCCTCGCCGTGGTCTACGTCGTGGTCATGCTCTTCGGCGCGTGGCTGGTGCGGGTGCCGCCGCCGGGCTGGAAGCCCGAGGGCTTCGACCCCTCCGAGGTCGAGGAGAAGGCGCTCGTCACCACCGCCAGCGTCTCGGCCGCCAACGCGATCAAGACCCCGCAGTTCTGGCTGCTGTGGGTGGTGCTGTTCTGCAACGTCACCGCCGGCATCGGCATCCTCGAGCAGGCCGCCCCGATGATCCAGGACTTCTTCCGCGAGGGCGACGCCTCGACGGTCACCGCGGCCGCCGCCACCGGTTTCGTCGGCGTGCTCTCGCTGTTCAACATGGCCGGTCGCTTCGGCTGGTCGACCACCTCCGACGTCATCGGCCGCAAGCCGATCTACATGCTCTACCTCGGCGCCGGCATCGCCCTCTACCTGCTGCTGGCGACCGTCGGCGACGGCAGCACCCTGGTGTTCGTCGTCGTGGCCGGCTTCATCATCAGCTTCTACGGCGGCGGCTTCGCGACCGTCCCGGCCTACCTGCGCGACCTCTTCGGGCCCTACCAGGTGGGCGCCATCCACGGCCGGCTGCTGACCGCATGGTCCGCCGCCGGCGTCGCCGGGCCGCTGATCGTCAACGGCATCCTCGACACCCAGGGCGAGCCCGGCTCGCTGGTCGCCGCCGACTACCGCCCGGCGCTGCTCACGATGGTGGGAGTCCTCGCGGTCGGCTTCGTCGCCAACCTGCTGGTCCGCCCCGTCGCCGAGCGCTTCCACGAGCCCGAGAGCGCCTCGGCGTCCGGGTCCGTCGAGGACGAGGCGTCCACGCAGGCGCAGGCCGCGTCCGGGAACGACGCCCCGGCCCCCACCTCGCTGCTGCTGCCGATCGCGTGGTTCGTCGTCGGTGCCCCTCTCGTCTGGGCGGTCTACGAGACCGTGGTCAAGGGCCTGGAGATCTTCGACTGACCCCAGGGACGCTGGTCACGAGGTCCGGTCGCGGGCCTCGTGCCACGCCGCCAGCAGCTCAGCCTCGCGCTGGCGGGAGATGCCGCTGACGGCGGCGTCGGGGGTCTCGCGCAGCCAGGCCAGGGTGGCGGCGGCGGTCTCGGCGACCGGCCGCGGCCGCAGCCCGGCGGCCACCGAGGGATCCGCGTCGTGGGCCAGCATGCCGTCGTACTGCGGGCGCGGCAGCCACAGCGGTACGCCGTCCGGCCCCGCCCACGGCTCGACGCCCTGGTCGGTGAGGAAGGCCTGGTCCGCCCACGTCCACGTCGGGTTCGTGCCGACGCCGTCGGCGACCTGCGCGAGCAGGTCGCCCAGGCCCGTCACGGGTCCGATGCCGTCGAAGTCGCCGGTGGTCCCGGCCTCCACCGCGTCGACCAGCCACGTCGCCAGGTCGCGGACGTCGATGATCTGCACCTCGTCGTCCGGCGCACCGGGGGCGAGCACCTCGCCCCCGTCGGCCAGGCGCGCCGGCCAGTAGGTGAACCGGCCGGTGGGGTCGCCCGGGCCGGAGATCAGCCCGGGCCGCACGACCATGGCGGAGCGGGCGCCCTCCCGGACGACCTGCTCGCACGCGACCTTCATCGGGCCGTAGGCCTCCCTGTCGAGCGACAGGTCGGCGTCCTCGTGCAGGGGCGCGCGCAGCGGCAGGCTCCCGGGCCGCCCACCCGGCGTCGACTCGTCCTCGTAGACGTTGATCGTCGACACGAAGACCCAATGGGCACCGGGGAACGCGGCCACCGCTCGGCGCACCCACGAGGGGTGCCGAGCGACGTCGACCACGGCGTCGTACGGCGTGCCGGTCAGCTCGGCGGGCGGCTCCTCGCGCCGGTCCCACACGACCAGCCGGGCGCCGTCGGGCACCTCGCCGGACTCGCCGCGGGCCGCGCACACCACCTCGTGACCGCGCGCGACGGCCTCCGCCGCCGTCGCCCTGGACAGGAAGACCGTGCCGCCGAGCACCAGGATCCGCATGCCCCGACCCTGCGCCAGGCCGGCCCCGACCGCAAGCGGATCCGCTCAGGGCAGAGGAGCGCGAGCCGACGGCCCGGCCGTCAGTCGCGCGGCGGCGTCTTCTCGCCCAGCAGCCACGCGTCGAGGAACGACGTGAGCTCCTCGCCGGTCTGCTCCTCCAGCCAGGGCAGGTAGTCGTCGCGGCCGGCGTTGGTGTTGGCCCGCTCCTCGGGCCAGGCGCGGACCATCGCGAAGAAGCGCTCGTCGCCGATCATCTGCCGCAGCTCGTGCCACATCAGGGCCGGGCCGTAGTAGATGTTGCCGGACCCGAAGGCCTCGCGGTCGTAGGCCGCCGGCGGACCGGCGAAGTCGCGCTCGTAGGACTCGGTGTAGGCCCACTCGTCCATCTGCTCGTCGATCGTGAGCCCGGACTGCTCGGCCTCCCACATGCCCTGGAGGTACATCGCCATGCCCTCGTTCATCCACACGTCGCGCCAGTCGTCGGGGGTGACCGTGTCGCCGTACCAGTGGTGGGCGAGCTCGTGGACGATCACCGCCTCCGAGGTCGTGTACTCGGTGTTGCCGAGCGTGACCATGGTCTGGGTCTCCATGCCGCTCTCGGAGTCGACGACGACGGTGCCGAACGTGTCGAACGGGTAGGGACCCAGCTTGTCCTCGAGCCACGCCATCGCGTCGGGCGTGGTCCGCAGCCGCTCCAGGATGCCGGGCTCGGCCGAGCGGTTGACCCAGTAGGTGATCGGGATGCCGGACGCCGACTCGTCCTCGGTCATCTCGAAGTCGCCGAACGCCAACGTCGTGAGGTACGACGCCGCCGGCTCCGCCAGTGTCCACCGGGTCGTGGTGGTGCCGCCCTCGTCGGTGCGCGAGGCCAGCTCGCCGTTGGCGACGCCCACCCACGGCGAGGGCACCGACAGCGTGAAGTCGTAGAGCGCCTTGTCGGCCGGCTGGTCGTTGACGGCGTACCAGGTGAACGCGCCGAAGGGCTCCTGCATGGTCCAGGTCTCGTGGGTGTCGGTGATCGTGAAGCCGGTGCCGCTGAAGTCGCCGCGCTTGGTCGGGACCGGCACCGGGCCAGGCGTGCCGGCGTAGGTGAGGGCGAGCTCGTACTCCTGGTCCTCGGTCACGTCGGCGGTGACCACGAGGTCCTTGCCGCTCTCCTCGAACTCCACCTCCTCGCCGTCCAGGGTCAGGGTCTCGACCGTCATCGGCTCGCTGAAGTCGAGCTGGAAGCGGCCGGCGGTGGCCGTCGAGCGGAAGGTCAGCACCTCCTCGCCGGTGAGGGTGTCGGTGTCGGGGTCCCAGTCGAGCGTGAGGTCGTAGTGCAGCGCGTCGACGCTGGGGTCGCCGACCTCGGGGTAGACGGAGTCCTCGCGCGGCTCGCTGACCGCGGCTTCCGCGTCGGGGGCGTCCGGGTTGGACGGGTCGGACGGGTCGTTCGCGGTGCTCGCGCCCTTCTTCGGTCCCGACCACCGGGAGTCGACCGAGCCCTCCCTCGACGACGGCGCGGGGTCGTCGTCCCCGCAGGCGGCGAGGGCGCCCGAGGCGAGCGCGAGGGTGCAGGCCAGGGCGGCGAGACGGGTCACGGGGTGCCTCTCAGCAGGGGGCGGGCCAGCTTGCGGCCGTGGTGGATCTGGGCCTTGACGGTGCCCAGCGGGGCGCCGACCTGCAGGGCGATCTCCTCGTAGGACAGGCCGTAGACGTCGCGCAGCAGCAGCGGCTCGACGAACTGCGGGTGGTCGCGCTCGATGACCTCCAGCGCCTCGAGCAGGTCCAGGCGGGTGCCGGCGATGACGCTGGTGGTGCGCGGGTCGGCGTCCTCGAGGTGGGCCGGCGTCTCGGCGGCGACGGCCTGCGTGCGCATCCGGCGGTACGTCGAGCGGGCGGAGTTGACCGCCACGACGTGCATCCACGTGGTGAAGCGGCCGCGGCCGCCCCAGGTGTGGATCTTGGTCGCCATCTTGAGCAGTGCCTCCTGGCAGGCGTCCTCGGCGTCCGGGGTGTAGGGCAGCACGCCGCGGCAGACGTTGAGGGCGCGCGGCCGGACGGCGGTGAGCAGGGCCTCGAGCGCGTCGCGGTCGCCGTCGCGGGCACGCCGCGCCAGCTCGTCGGTCTCGTCGGGCGTGAGCCCCTCGCCGGTCATGCCTGCCATCCTGCCTCGTGGGGGTTGGAACATAATGCAGCCGTGTCCATCCCCAGCCGCATCGGTCGCTACGCCGTCACGCGGCGCATCGGCGCCGGCGGCTTCGCGACGGTGTGGCTGGCCTACGACGAGCAGCTCGACTCCCCGGTCGCGGTCAAGGTCCTGGCCGACAACTGGACCGAGGACCACCAGGTGCGCCAGCGGTTCCTCGAGGAGGGCCGCTACCTGCGCCGGGTCGAGTCGCCGCACGTCGTGACCGTCTACGACGCCGGCGAGCTCGAGGACGGCCGGCCCTACCTGGTGATGACCTACGCCGACCAGGGCACGCTCGCCGACCGGCTCGAGGTCGACGGGCTCACGACCCGGCAGGCGGTCGAGGTGGTGCGCCAGGTGGCGGCGGGCCTCCAGGCGCTGCACGACCGCGACATCCTCCACCGCGACGTGAAGCCGGCCAACGTGCTCTTCCGCACCGCCGACCGCGACATCCGGGCCATGGTGGGCGACCTCGGGCTCGGCAAGGCGCTCGACGTGTCCTCGCGGCTCACCATGGTCGCCGGCACCCCGTCCTACGTGGCCCCGGAGCAGGCGCAGGCCGAGGCGCCCGACGCGCGCGCCGACCAGTACTCGCTGGCCGTGCTGACCTACCTGCTGCTCGCCGCCCGACCGCCGTACCGGCACGCGGACCTGACCGCGGCCGCCACCCCCGGCCCCCCGCCGCCGCTCTCGACCGAGGAGCGGCCGGTGCCCGACGCGGTCGAGGCGGTCGTGGCGAGGGCGCTCTCGCTGGACCGGGAGGACCGCTTCGACACCGTGACGGACTTCGCCGACGCGCTGACGGCGGCCTACGGCGACGAGGCCGGCGACCCCGGACAGCTGGCCCGCCCCTGGCTGCCGCTGGACCCCGAGCTCACCCAGCCCGGCGCGCGGCCGGCGCCCTCGCCGGCGCTGCCCGCGAGCAGCACGAGGCCCGGGGGCCCGCCGGCCGCCCCG
>NZ_JACJGM010000052.1 GCF_015024225.1 Nocardioides lijunqiniae | reverse complement strand
GCGGGCCCGCGCACGCGCCGGAGGCGGTCGCCGCGCTCGACCGGATCGTCGACCGGCTCGAGCGGCTGCGCTACGCGCGCGGCGGCAGCACGGGGACCGGTGCGGCCGCGGGCGACTCCGGCCTCACCGAGGACGGCACGGCCTGCGTCACCGCCCTCGAGCAGGGCGCCACCCCCCGCGTGCGGCGTACGGCGCACTGGTGGCCGCGCTCCCTACTGCACCCGGGCACGCGCTCGCGGCCCTCACGCCCGAGCCGCACCGAGCCGCTCGGTGGCGGCGGGGTCGTCGAGCACGTGGGCTGACGGCCTGCTGACCGGAGGGTCGGCGAGCAGGAGGTCAGAAGCCGCCGTTCTGGTCGCGGCGGCGACGCCACCGCTCCTCGAGGCGCTCCATGAAGGAGCCGTGGCTCTGGCCGGAGCGGCCGGCGCCGGAGCGGCGCGGGCGCCGCAGCCGGGCGCCGCGGCCACCGTCGATGACGGCGAAGCCGGACGGGTGGCCCGTGGCGCGGGGCTCGGCGGTGGCCGCGGCCTGGCCGCGGATCGCGGTCAGGGAGACCGTGGCCGAGACGAGCATGATGACGAAGCCGACGATGCCGAGCGGGATGACCTGGCTGATGACGCCGGTCATGAGGACGACGATGCCGACCACGAACACGACGCCGGCCAGGATGGCGCGGCGGCGGGCGGTGCGGCGCAGCGTCGTGCCGCGGAGCGTGGAGGCGAACTTCGGATCCTCTTCGACGAGGGCGCGTTCCATCTGCTCCAGCAGTCGCAGCTCCTCTTCCGAGAGTGGCACCGGTTCCCTCCAACCTTGGTCGCGTGAGCCAAGTCTAGGCAGCGACTCCTGATCACGGTAGGCGCACTCAGGAAATCGTCGCCGAAGCGAGACCGGTCGGGCGGGCCCCGGTCAGGTGAGGAGGCTAGCGGGTCGCACCGCGGAGGTCCCGAACCGGCGGGTGGCGCGGTCGACGGCGCGGTCGGCGTCGGCCCAGCCGCGCTCGCGCTCGCCCAGCACCAGCTGGTGATGGACGCGCTCGCGCGGCATCAGTCCCTCGACCCGGACCCCGACCAGCCGGATCCGGGCGCGCTGCAGCCCGAGGGCGTCGTAGAGGCCCACCGCGGCGCGGTAGACCTCCTGGGTCACGTCGGTCGCCTCGGGCAGGGTGCGCGAGCGGGTGATGGTGGTGAAGTCGGCGAAGCGCACGGTGAGCGTCACCGTGCGGCCGGCCACCGCCGCCACGCGCATGCGGCCCGTGACCTTGGCGGTCAGCGCGAGCACCTCGCGCAGCACCGCCTCCCGGTCGTCGGTGTCACGCCCGAACGTCTCCTGCGCGCCCATCGACTTGTCCGGCTGCCCGCCGCCCAGCCCGAAGGCGGTGGAGGAGCCGGCCACGACCTCGCGGCGGTCGGTGCCCCAGGCCAGGTCGTGCAGCTGGCGGCCGAGCGCGTCGCCGACCGCGCGCTGCAGGGTGCGCAGCGGGGTGTGGGCGACGTCGCCGACGCGGACCAGCCCGAGCCGGTGCAGCATCGCCCGGGTCTTCTCCCCCACGCCGTAGAGCTCGCCCACGTCGAGCGGGTGCAGGAACGAGGTCACCTCCTCGGGCGGGACCACGACCACCCCGTCGGGCTTGGCCCGGCGGCTGCCCAGCTTGGCGACCGACATCGAGGCGGCCACCCCCACCGAGCAGGTGATGCCCTGCTCGTCGTGGATGCGCGCGCGGATCTCCTCGGCGATCAGCACCGGCGACCCGAGGCGGCGCACCGAGCCGCGGACGTCGAGGAACGCCTCGTCCAGCGAGAGCGCCTCGACCAGCGGGGTGACCCGGCGGAAGGTCTCCATCACCGCGGTCGAGACCGTGGAGAAGGTGTCGTAGTCGGGAGGCAGGACCACCGCGTGCGGGCACAGCCGGCGGGCCCGGGTGGCGGTCATCGCCGACCGCACGCCGTACTCGCGGGCGAGGTAGTTGGCCGAGAGCACCACCCCGCGGTGGCCGCCGCCGACGATCACCGGCACGTCCTGCAGGTCGGGTCGCTCGCGGGTGGCGACGGAGGCGTAGAACGCGTCCATGTCGACGTGCAGGATCGGCGTGCTGGTCCGCGGGACGGTCGCGGCCCTCACGGCCGGACCCCGGGGTCAGCTGCTGATGACGTGCAGCTGCGTGGCGAGCGGGAGGTACTCGGGACGCTCGGCGACGGCGCGCTCGAGCTCGACGAGAGCCGCGGTGGCACCCGGCTCCAGCTCGAGCAGCGAGCCGGGGACCAGGTCGGCGAAGACCCGGATGCCGTGGACCGAGGCGATCTCGAAGCCGGCCTCGGTGAGCAGCTCGGTGGTCTCGTCGGCGGTGAACCGGTGGCCGGAGCGCCCGGTCGGGGCCTGCGCGGGGTCGAGCAGCGCGAGCGCCTGCTGGAAGTGCCCGGCCATGGCGCGGGCCAGGACCGCGGCGTGGCGCTGGGCGACCAGGAGGCTGAGCGTGCCGCCGGGGCGGAGCACCTCGCGGATCGTGGCCAGGGCGGCGGCGGGGTCGTCGACGACCTCGAGCACGCCGTGGCACAGCACCACGTCGGCGCTGTCGGCGCCCACGGCGTCGACCAGGCTGGACAGGTCGCCCTGCTGCCCGGCGACCTCGACGCCGACCTCGCGGGCGCGTCGCGACAGCGCGGCGAGCGCGTCGGGGCTGGGATCGACGACCGCGACCCGGTGGCCGAGCTCGGCCACCTTGACCGCGAACCCGCCGGTGCCGCCCCCGATGTCGAGGACGTCGCGGGACCCGGCGCCCAGGATCGGGCGCAGGACGTCCCACACCACGGCCGTCCGGGTGGCGCCCCTGCGCTCGCTGGCTGACATGACGTGAACACTAATGGCCCCTTTCCCTCGGTGGTCGAGCCCCGCCTCATCCCGCGCTCCCCGGCGAGCGGTGCCAGAGCTTGCGCGCGACCGACCTGCCGTCCTCGCCGGCCGGCTTGATGTCGGCGTACGGCGACATCTGGAACCCGCTGGAGTGCACCAGCACCCGGCGCTGCTCGGGCGCGGCGAACCCCTTCGGCACCGTCGCGAGGTGGCGGTGCACGGCCTCAAGGCCCTCGCGCTGCCACAGCGCGTGCAGCAGCGGCAGCTCCCAGCAGCCGGTGGCGCGCAGGGAGACCCCGCGGTAGCCGGTGCGGCGCAGCTCGCCGCGCACGACCAGCAGCCAGGAGTGGAAGACCGTCTCGGCGTAGGGCCCCTGCGCGTCCTCGAAGAACGTCGCGTCGACCGGGCCGGTCGCGTCGTCCAGGGTCAGGAAGACCACCCGGCGCCCCGAGCGGATCGGCGGCGTCTGGGTGGCGACCTTGACGCCTGCGACCAGCAGCTCGGAGCGGCTGCGCTGGCCCAGCAGGTCCTTGCT
The DNA here is from genome assembly GCF_015024225.1 of Nocardioides lijunqiniae. Lineage (GTDB taxonomy): Bacteria > Actinomycetota > Actinomycetes > Propionibacteriales > Nocardioidaceae > Nocardioides > Nocardioides lijunqiniae. The sequence goes on along the minus strand of NZ_JACJGM010000052.1, from coordinate 16,877 downwards.
GCGGGTGACCCCGAGGTCGTCGAGGAACGCGGCGTAGTCGTCGACGACGTGGCGGCTGACGTCGAGGCCGAGGATCTCCAGCTCGGCGGCCATCGACTCGGCCGCGGTCATCTCGGGCAGCCCGGACACCTCGCCCTCGCGGGGGCCGTCGCCCAGGTCGAGGGCGAGCTGCACCGAGGTCACCGGCGGCGGCGCCGGGGTGGCCCGGCTCTGCGCCGCGGCCTTGGCCCAGACGCCCTGCTCCCCCAGCGGGTGCCGCTCCAGCGGCGCCTCCTCCTCGCGCGCCCGCGGGTCGGTGCTGTTGCGCACCGCCGCCTCGTCGGCCCGCGTCGCCGAGACCGGGGTGCGGCGCCGGGTGGCCAGGCCGCGTCCCCGCGAGGCCTTCTCGACCGCCTTGCCGTGGCGCTCGAGCTGGGCCACCTGCAGCAGCAGGTCGCGCCGGGTCACCCGGCCGCGCTGACGGACCCCGCTGCCGCCCGCGGCGCCGATGCCGTAGACGGAGTCGAAGCCGCCGGCCAGCACCAGCCGCTCCACGACCGGGCGCGAGACCCGCGCCCGCTGCCAGAAGTCGCTCAGGGAGGCGTAGGGGCGGGCGGCGACGACCCGCTCGACCTCGGCCTCGTTGATGCCCTTGACCTCCGACAGCGACAGCCGGATGCCGTAGCCGGGCCCCTCCTCGGTGGCGACCCGCTCCACGACGTACTCCTTCTCGGAGGCGTTGACGTCGAGGCCGAGCACCTCGATGCCGAGCTGGCGCACGTCGTCGAGGATCAGCCGCTTGGGGTACATGCCGGGGTCGTGGGTGAGCACGCCGGCCAGGAAGTGGGCCGGCCAGTGGGCCTTGAGCCAGGCCGACTGGTAGGTCGGCAGCGCGAACGCCGCCGCGTGGGCCTTGCAGAACCCGAACGACGCGAACGCCGCGATCACCTTCCAGAGCTGGTCGACCACCGAGAGCGGGTAGCCCCGGGCGAGCGCTCGCGGGAAGAACCAGACCTTGGTCTCGGCCATGCCCTCGACGTCGCCGAGGGCCCGTCGCTTCTCGTCGGCCTCGGCGTAGGAGATGCCGGTGAACTCCGCGATCATCAGGATCACCTGCTCGTGGAAGACGACCACGCCGCGGGTCTCCTCCAGGATCGGGCGCAGGTCGGGGTGGAGGTAGCTCGCGTCCCTCCAGCCCTGCTTGACCTCGAGGTAGGGCGTGATCATGTCGCTCTTGACCGGCCCGGGGCGGAACAGCGAGATGTCGGTGATGATGTCGCCGAAGGTCTCGATGCCGGACTTGCCGACCAGCTCGCGCTGCCCGGGCGACTCGATCTGGAAGACCCCGAGCGTCTTGGCGCTGCTGATCAGGTCGTAGGTCGCGGGGTCGTCGAAGGGCACCTGCGCCTCGTCGTCGAGGTCCACGCTCACCCCGTCGACCCGCGCGATCTCGGCGACCGCGTGGGCCATCGAGGACTGCATGCGGATGCCGAGGACGTCGAGCTTGAGCAGGCCGAGGTCCTCGACGTCGTCCTTGTCGAACTGGCTCATCGGGAAGCCCGCGAAGCTGGCCTCCACCGGGGTGCGGTCGAGCAGCGTCGCGTCGGAGAGCAGCACCCCGCAGGGGTGGACGGCGATGTGGCGCGGCAGCCCGTCGAGGCGCTCCACGAGCTGGAACATCAGGTCCAGGCGCTGGTCGGTCAGGCCGCTGGCGCGCAGCTCGGGCAGGTCGCGCAGCGCGATCCGCGCGTCGCGGGCCCGGATGTGCGGGAAGGCCTTGGCGATCGCGTCGGTCTCCCCCGGCGGCATGCCGAGGGCGGCGCCGACGTCGCGCACGGCGTGGCGCACCCGGTAGGTGTCCATCATCGAGACGCAGACGCAGCGCTCGCCGCCGTACTTGTCGAGGATCGCCTCGTAGACCTCCAGCCGGCGCGCGGACTCCACGTCGACGTCGATGTCGGGCAGGGCGCCGCGCAGGGGCGAAAGGAACCGCTCCATCAGCAGGTGGTGGCGGATCGGGTCGACGCCGGAGATCCCGAGCAGGTAGTTGACCAGGCTGCCGGCGCCGGACCCGCGCGCCGCGCAGCGCACGCCCAGGTCGCGGATCAGGTCGGTGACGTCGCCGACCGTGAGGAAGTACGGCGCGTAGCCCAGGCTGCGGATGGTCGCCAGCTCGTCGTCGAGCCGCTTCCAGATCACCTGGCGCGGGGCGGAGCCGTAGCGGTCGCCGATCGCCCCCTCGCAGCGCTGGCGCAGCGCGACGTCGGCGCTGCTGTGGTCGGTCGAGAGCTCGAACTCGGGGAAGTGCACCTCGCCCAGCCCGAGGTCGGCGCGCGGGTCGAGCCCGCACCGGTCGGCGACCGCGCGGGTGCCGGCGAGCAGCCGGGCCGCGTCGCGCTCCCCCAGGCCGCCGGCGCGGCAGACCTCCTCGGCGACCTCCCACATCTGCTTGCCGGACTTCAGGAAGCCCTCGGCGTTGCGGCGGTCGAGGTGGCGCTGGTCCAGGGCGACCAGCCGGCGCGCGGCGTCGAGCACGTCGACGGTGACCGCGTCGCGCCGGTCGGCGTAGCGCACGGCGTTGCTGAGCACCGTCGTCAGCCCCGCCTGCCGGGCCACGCCGGCCATGCGGGCGGCGTGCGGGGTGGTGCCGGGGCCCCAACCCGAGCCGCCGCCGGGGAGCCGGTGGGAGACCAGCTCCACCACGAGGTGCGAGCGCGGGACCAGCGTGCGCCACGGCGCCAGCGCGGCCAGCGCCAGGTCGTCGCGGCGCCGGGTGGCGGCCACCCCGACGGCGGAGGTCGGGCCGAGCAGCACCGTCAGGTCGCCCGAGGTCAGCAGCCCGGCCACCTCGTGGGGCAGCGCGTCCAGGTCGAGCACCGGGCTGCCGCGCTCCCCGGAGAGGTGGGTCGCCGACAGCAGCCGGCACAGCGCCGCCCAGCCCGCACGGCCGCCGTGGGTGTCGGCGCTGGCCAGCACGGTCACCCGCGGCAGCCCGCCCCGCTCGGCCGGCAGGTCGCGGAACGCGCCTCCCCGCACGGGGGTGCGGGTCCTGGCCCCCGTCGGGGCGGCACCGGCGCGGTAGGCGAGGTTGACGCCCAGCACCGGGCGGATCCCCGCCTGCCCACAGGCGCGAGCGAACTTGACGGCGCCGTAGGTGCCGTCGCGGTCGGTCAGCGCGAGGGTGTCCATCTCGTGCTCGGCCGCGCGCTCCACCAGGACGTGCGGGTGGGAGGCGCCGTACTGCAGCGAGTAGCCCGAGGCCACCTGGAGGTGGACGAACGGATCGGACACGGGGGACACTCCTGGAACCAGCCGGTCGACCCCTGACTGTCGTTCGAACATGTGTTCGAACGAGACCAGTGTAGGCCGCTCCCCGACGATGCCGTCAAGTGGCCCTCACCAGATCGCGTCGGCCCACTCGGGGTGGTCGATGAACGGGTTCCGGTTGTGCTGGTAGTCCTCGAAGATCACGTCGTTGCGACGCCGCTCGAAGGCGCTGGGCGGGTCCTGGGCGTTCCACTCCAGCAGGGTCGAGAGGCGGCCGTGGCCGGGCGCGCTGCCGTTGCTCACGGTGTCGTTGACCTCGAGGTCGGGGAAGCCGTCGCCGCCCTCGTAGCGCACCGACATGTAGAGGATCATCCGCGCCACGTCGCCCTTGACCTCGTCGCGCGGCTCCCAGGAGTCGGCGTCGGCGTAGTTGCCCGGCGCCTCGTCGTTCTCCGTCCCGCCGTCGTCGAAGTCGAGGTTGCCGCGGTCGGAGTTGACGGTGACGTCCTCGGGGCGCAGGTGGTGGATGTCGGTGCCGGGACCGGTGGCGGTGCCGAAGTCGCCGTGCGACTTGGCCCAGACGTGTTCGCGGTTCCACTGCTGGACGCCGCCGCCGTTGTCGTTCTCGGAGATGCTGTCGCCGGTGTAGAGCTCGATGACGTTCGCGGGATTGGCGGGGTCCTCGTCGGTGTCCCTCAGCGCCCCCCAGACCTGGTCATAGCTGAGCCTGGTCACGCCGCGGGAGATGATGGCGTGCAGCGCGGACTCCAGGGCCGGGCCGGTCTTGCCGATCGCCGGCGCCCAGTAGGTCGCGTCGTGCGCGCCGCCGCCGGTCGGCGGGTCCGGGTCGGGCTCCGGGTCCGGCTCGGGGTCGGGGGTGGCTCCGACCGGCGCGAAGGCGGTGCCGGAGGTCAGCCCCGGCCGGGAGAAGTACGCCGCCAGCGTGCCGGTGACGTCGATGCGCCGGCCCAGCAGCGAGGGGTTGCTGCGCAGCCCCCAGGTCGCCCGGAAGGCGCTCGGGACCTGCACGTAGACCATCTGCGCGGGGTCGGTGACGCCGGCGGTGTCGGCGAGCGCGAGCGCGTAGTCGCTGGGGAAGCCGCTGCGCACCACGGTCGTGGACGACGTCGGCTGGCCGACGACGTAGCCGCGGACGGTGGCCGTGGAGCCGTCCTGGGTGGCCCGCGCCGCCGCGACCGTGACCGGCGTGGCGGCCTGGGCCGAGCCGACGCCGGCCAGCAGCGGCACGACGAGCAGGAGGGCGGCGAGGAGCGCCGTCAGCGGGAGGGGCAGCAGCTGGGCGGCACGATGTCGTGGGGGCCGCGTCCCGAGAAGGGTCACGCGACGACTCAAGCCGAGCGGGAGACCTCCCGTCCAGACGGGATAACCCTTGCCTGCGCCAGGGCCTGCCCGATCGGGAGATGGGGCACCAGCCCCAGCGACTGCTCCACGACGCCGAGGAACCGGTCGGCGTCGCGCACCAGGTCGTCGGCCTCGCGCTCGGTCACGGCCCGGGTGGAGCCGGCCTCGGCGGCGGCGCGCTTGGCGGCGCCGGCGGCGAAGAACGTCGCCCACTCCCCCAGCTCGGGCGCGACCTCGGCGAGCAGGACCCAGGCGTTCTTCTGCGGACGACGCCGGGCCGGCGCCGGGCGGGCACGGGCCGCGAGCAGCGCCGCCGCGGAGCGCAGCGCGGCGACGTGGGCGGCGGCGTAGCGGGTGGGGACGTCGGTCGCGGCGACCGCCTCGTCCAGCGACTCGGCGGCGCGGGCGAGGTAGGAGTGGGTGGTCGCGGGGAGGGCGTAGGGGTGGGGCTGGACGCTCATCGCTCAGTCCTCGCAGCCGACGAGCTGCCAGCGGCCGTCGACCCAGTCGAAGGAGAGGTCGAAGACGCCGCCGCCCTCGAGCCCGCGCCCGGCCTCGACGCGCCACAGCTCGCGCTCGCCGAGCAGGTCGCCGACCGGCGCCGACCCGGTCGGCTCCTCGGAGCCGATCGCCACCCGGGCCACCGGGCTCTGCCACCACGGACCGGTCTCCACCCAGTGCGCGAGGACCGCGCGGACCTTCCACAGCCGGCCTCGCCACAGGAACTGCTCGGGGCCGTCACCGCCCTTGCGTACCTCGACCGGGTCGTCGTAGCGCCTCACGTCGTCCTCCTCGCACTGGTGACCCCGGTGCCGGCGGAGGTGGGGGTCGAGGTCACCCCCGCCGGCGGTGTTCGAACAGACGTTCGAACACCCTCAAGGTACACCGCCCCACCGACAGGGCGTCAAGAGCGAGCCCGGCGCTGTCTCGCCGCGGCCCCAGCCGAGGTCAGCCGAGGTCAGTCGCGGTCAGCCGCGGGAGGGGGCGAACGCGTCGGCGTGCACGTACGCCGTGGTGTCGCGGTGCAGCAGCGCGTAGAGGATGGCCGCGTTCAGCGGCAGCGAGGCCACCGCGCAGACGACGAAGAGCACCGGCGGGTCCGTGCGCAGGCTGGCCAGCGTGGACAGCACGATCACCACGACCATCGCCACGAGCGACCAGCGCGCCCAGTTGTGCGCCGTCTTGAGGAACGGCAGCAGCACCAGCAGCAGGCCGGCGAAGACGATGTAGAGGACGACCGCCACGGGCACGAACGCCGGCGGCTGGATCGCGCTGTCCTCGGGGTGGCCGACCGACCAGGCGTCGATCAGCGCCTGGCGCTGGACCGCGGTCAGCGCGGTCACGGCGGCGCCGACCACGACGAGGACCACGACCAGCCAGACCGCGAGGGTCACCGAGCGTGGCGCCGGCGGCAGGTCGTCCAGCTGGTGGTCCATGGGAAACCTGGTCTCTCTGTAGCGGTCGCTAGGGTCGCGGCATGACGACGGAGCACCCCATGACGGAGCACCCGAGCATCGCCCGGTTCCGCACGGAGCATGCCAACCGCGGCGGGACCGGAAACATCGTCATTCTGCCCGACTCGGTCCACACTGCGGCACTGGCCGCGCAGGCACTGGCCTGCGAGGTCGGCGCGATCGCCAACAGCCTGCTCTTCGACGCCGGCGGCGCACCGGTCCTGATCCTCACCTCGGGCGCCCACCGCGTCGACACGGCCCTGGTCGCCGAGCGCATCGGCGTGGGCTCGCTGAAGCGCGCGAAGCCGGAGTTCGTGCGCGAGCACACGGGTCAGGTGATCGGCGGCGTCTCGCCGATCGCCCACCCCGCGCCGGTCCCGACGTACCTCGACCCCTGGCTGCGCCGCTACGACGTCGTCTGGGCCGCGGCCGGCCACCCCGCCGCGGTCTTCTCGACGACCTACGACGAGCTGGTGGCGCTCACCGGGGCCACGCCCGTCGACGTGGAGTGACGAGAAGAAAGTTCCGCGCGGTGCGAACCCCGGAGCGCCCTCTCGGCGTACACAGGGGTGACCGGACCATCCACCCGACGGAGCAGTGATGCGGCGCGAACGACGCGAGGAGGACTTCTCGGCGTTCTTCCTCGCCCGCGGACCCGCCCTGCGGCGGACCGCCTACCTCATCGTCCGCGACTGGCACACGGCCGAGGACCTCACGCAGCAGGCCTTCGTGAAGCTGTACGCCGCCTGGCCGCGCGTGCGCCCCGAGACCGCCGAGGCCTACGCCCGCAAGGCCGTGGTCAACCAGTGCCTCAGCCACCTGCGCCGCCACCCGCCGGACATCCCCACCGACGTGCTGCCCGACCGCGTCGAGACGGCGCCCGACGAGCACCTCGACGTCGGCCGGGCGCTGGCCCTGCTGCCGGCGCGCCAGCGCGCGATCGTCGCGCTGCGCTTCCTCGACGACCTCTCGGTCGCCGACGTCGCCCGGACGCTGTCGGTCGCCGAGGGCACCGTGAAGAGCCAGACCTCGCGGGCGCTCGAGACCCTGCGCACCCACCTGCCCGATCTCGTCCTCTCCGAGGAGTCCCCATGACCGAGCGCGAGCTCTCCACCCTGGTGCGCGACCACGTCAGCTCCGACGAGCCGCCGTTCGCCCTGACGCCCGACCAGGCCATCAGGCGCGGGCGTCGCGTCGTCCGGCGCCGCCGGCTCATCCTCGGCGGCACCGTCGCCGCGGTCCTCGCCGTCGGCGGCCTCGCGGGCGGTCCCGCGCTCACCGGCGGCGACGGGCCGGTCGACCGCTCGACCGCCGTCGACCGGCCGGGCCCCGACGCGACGGTCGGCGACCCCGCCCAGCTCCCCCGGCTGCTCGAGGAGCAGTCGCGCGCGGTGCTCGGGCGCAGCGTCGAGGACCTCGGTCCGGCCACCCTGGAGACCACCGACGACGCACTGGTGATCCGCTTCGGCACGGGCTCCGACCACCGCTTCGAGGTCGCGCTCACCCACGACCGGCGGCGGGCCGAGGAGAGCGGCGAGCAGTACTGCGAGTCCGGGCTCATCGGCGGCTCCTACCTGGAGTGCACCCGGGAGGTCCGCGACGACGGCAGCATCGTCATCACCAAGCTCTGGGGCGTCCGGCTCACCTCGCAGGGGACCTTCAAGGCCATCAAGAACGACGAGATCGCCACGATCGACCGCGACCGGCTGTGGTTCGAGCGGCGGGTGAAGGTCGTGAGCTCCGAGACGTTCGTGACCTACGTCAAGGAGACGCTGCGGGCGCCGTCGCTCGAGACCGCCCGGGACGCGATGCAGGTGCCCGAGGCCGACCTGGTCGAGCTCGGGACGGACCCACGCCTCGTCCTGCCCGACTAGCCTCCGGGCATGGAGTCCCTCCCCCTGGCGTTCTCGAGCGGCTGGGCCAGCGGCGTCAACGCCTACCTGGTCGTGCTGGTGCTCGGCGTCGCCGACCGCGTCGGCGGCCTCGCCGAGGTGCCCGACGTCCTCGGCCGCTGGGAGGTCCTCGCGATCGCGGGGTTCCTCTACGCGATGGAGTTCGTCGCCGACAAGATCCCCTTCATCGACTCCGGCTGGGACGTCGTCTCGACGCTGATCCGCCCGACCGCCGGCGCGGTGATCGGGGTGCTGCTCGCCGGCGACGCCGACTCCCTGACGCAGGCGGTCAACGGCGCGGTCGGCGGCGGCACGGCGCTGCTGTCCCACCTGGTCAAGGCCGGCAGCCGGCTGGCCATCAACTCCTCCCCCGAGCCGGTCACCAACATCGGCGCCAGCATCACCGAGGACGTCGTCGTGCTGGCGCTGGTGTGGTTCGCGATCGAGCACCCTGCCGCGGCCGCGGCCATCGCGGGCGTGCTGCTGGCCGTGGGACTGGTGGTGCTCTACCTCGCCGCCAAGCTCATCCGCCGCGGCTGGCGGCGGCTGCGCCGCAGACCGGTCGCCACCTCGGGGGCCGTCGCCTAGCCCAGTAGGTTGGCCGCATGGCGCGGGTGGTGGTGGTCGGGGGCGGCTTCGGCGGTCTCGCCTCCGCGGCCCGTCTCGCCAAGCTCGGCCACGAGGTCACGCTGGTCGAGGCCTCGGACACCCTGGGCGGCGCGCTCGGCACCGTGTCGGAGGGCGAGTACTCCTGGGACGCCGCCGCGACGTCGACGGTGATGCCGGCGGTGATCCGCGACCTGTTCCGCAAGTCCGGGCGCCCCGTCGAGCGCGAGCTCGACCTGGTGCCGCTCGAGGTGATCCGCGAGCACCGCTTCGAGGACAAGACCAGCGTGCGGCTGCCTGGAGGCACGCGGGGCGCGCAGCTGGCGGCGTTCGACGAGCTGGGGCCGGGCCTCGGCCAGGCGTGGGTCGACCACGTGGCGTCGTACGCCGACGACTGGGAGGTCCTGCGGCGCGGCTACGTCGAGGTCCCGTGGGACCGCGACCGGCTCCCGCGCGAGGTCACCGCGCGGCTCCACAGCCGCGAGACCCTGCACAAGCGGCTGCGCCGCGCGTTCCGCGACGACCGGCTGGTGCTGGTGGCGGGTCACCCGTTCACCGAGGCCGGGCACGACCTGCGCAACGTGCCCGCGTGGGCGGGGCTGCACGCCTACCTCGAGCAGCGCTTCGACGCCTGGACGATCACCGGCGGCATGGCGGTGCTGGCCACCGCGCTCGAGGCGCGGCTCGCGACCCGCAAGGTCACCGTCGTGCGCTCCACGCGCGTGCTCGACCTCGTCGTGCGCGAGGGCCGGGTCGCCGCCGTGCGCACCGAGACGGGCGAGCTGGACGCCGACGTGGTCGTCGTGGCGATCGACCCGCGGCGGCTGCCCACGCTCGCGCCGTACGTCGCCCGCACGATGCCCGCGATCCCGCCGGTCGTCTCGCACCTCGGCCTGGACGGCGACGTGCCCGACGTGCCGCACGAGCTGGTGCTGCACGGCGACCCGATGCTCGTCGTCCGTCCCGGCGGCACCGCGCCGGAGGGCGGCGTCGCCTGGACCGTGCACGGCCGCGGCCGGCTCGCCGAGGACCTGCTCCGCGCGCTGGCGCGCCACGGGCTCGACGTCCGGACGAACGTCGTGGTGCGGGTCGACCGCTCCCCCCGCGAGCTCGTCGAGGCGTGGGGCGGCTCGCCGCTCGGCGTCCTCTGGCAGGGCCGCGCCACCGTGCGCCACCGTCTCGGTCCCGACACCCCGGTGCCCGGCGTCTACGCCGCCGGCGCGCACGCGACTCCCGGCGGTGGGCTGCCGTTCGTCGGGCTCTCGGCCTCGCTCGTCGCACAAGCCGTCGGGCCCGCCTGACCCTTACTGGGTGTGTCCCTATTGCCCGGATGGCTTGCGACGTCACTGTCCGGGCGCGTGCGTAGCCAAGTGACCTGACCGATGACCAGTGGGAACTGTCGAAGCCGGTCTTCAACGCGCCCGGCGAGAGCGGCCGTAAGCATGCCGATGATCTCCGGACCGTGGTGGACGCCATCTTGTACAGCGCGCAGACTGACCTGCCGTTGGGCGCGCTGGCCGTGCCTGCTTCAACCCACGAGAACCAGAGCAGCGAGTTGATGCTCGGGCACCTGGACCGGAAGACTCGCCTAGGTCAGATGATCGGCAAGCTGCGACGCGATGGGGCATGAGGCCAGTCACTGACGGCCGCTCATGCCGTGATCGGCGCGCCGGAAGTACGCCTTACCGCGAACTTTGACACGACCCACATTCGCTTGGTGCGAGACCGCTCGCTAAGCAATGCTTGACTATCTCTAGGGAGAATGGATCCATGCTCCGAGCTCTACGGCTGGGGAACTTCGGTGGGTACATCCTGTCCGGAGCCCTGGTGGTCGTCGGTGTGTTCGTGGCTGGGAGTAATTGGCCCGGCGGCGTGGAGGAGTGTCCGCCTGGCCCGGGAGCGTGCACGACTCCAGGGCCACCCCCTTACGGAAGCGCATGGTGGACAGCGACTGGACTGGCCATAGTCGTCCTGAGTCTGCTTCTCGCACTGTTGTTCTGGAGGTTTGGTCGGCGGCGACCGCTTCGACCGGGTGCAGATTAGCCATGTGCCCGACCTTTCGTCCGCTCATGCCGCGTCGGCGCCAGTGCGAAACGCACTCACATGCCGATGAGCGCGCGCCTCGTAGGAACGCCGCGCTCGCCAACTCGACGTGCGGCGCTGCGACAAGGACCGCTGGAGCGCGCGCCTTACACTCGTCAGTCGGGGTCGGCATGCCAGGCAACGATCCGCTTGGCCGCCGCCTCCGGGGCGAGTTGATGGGTGTCGAGTCTGAGGTGCCTGTACGCGGCAAGCACGTCATCGGCAGGCAGCGCAACCGCCTGGTCCGTGTTCATTATCCAGCTCTCGCGTTCACGCAGGTGTGCGTCTGACCAAGTCAAGTCCCGCTTTGACGGCTTGGCCAGGAGCCGGTCCTCCCCGCGGTTGCGCTCCAACCGCGTTTCCAGGTCGGCCGCCAGCTCGACGAACAAGATCGGCAGTTCGGCGGCCACGTACGGCGCCACGAGATCGCCTACCCAGCGGGCGTCGTCGACGCCTCCGAGATTCCAGACAAGGGTCAGGATGAGCGACACGTTAGCGGCGGCGGCCTCCTCGACCACGCGACGCCGGAACTCGCCGGTGAGCGCGCGGAACGGCCTGGTGTCCATGCCGAAGATGTCTGCGAGCGGCTCGATGGTGTGGTGGTTGAGGAAGAGTCTGAAGTCGCTGCGCTCGCACACTGCGCGACCTACCGTCATCTTGCCGACAGCCGGTGGTCCGAAGATCACCATCAATTCACCATGCTTCACGCCTGCACGCTAACCGGCCGCAGCCGGCTTACGCGCTGACCGCTTCCGATGGCTCCGGGTCGGACCCGAACTACGAGGGCCAACGCCCAGATCTGCCGCAGTCCGCTCATGCCGATGAGCGGGCAAGGGGCCGCACACCTGACCTGTGTGACGATCAGGACGTGAGAACTGTTCGCCTGATGACTGATCACTTTTCCGACTGGCCACTGTGGTGCGGGGGCGGCACCGGACAAGACGCCTGGCCGATGCTCTCGGATGATCTGCAAAGGGCACTCAATGCCTGGAATGAGTTTTGGTACGACAACTTCGACCTTCGAGACGGCTGGGCTCCGGGCACCCACAACGCGTTCATCGCAGAGGGCCAGCGCCTGCGAGACGCCCTCGAACTGGAGCTCGGTTCCGAATACGAAGTCCGGCTAGTGGTATAGGCGCCCCGCCTCGTCATCTAGGCGCACAAGCGCACGCTCATATCGCTGATCGCGCGCGCTCACGCCGAGATGCGGGCGTCCTACATGCGGTGGCTCCGCTGCCTATCGACCTCGGCCTGAAGTCCCGCTGGCCAGGCTTCGATGAACGGCTGCGTCGAAGATTCCCACCATCCGGTGTCGTCCACGAAGGACACCGCGACGGCGCCCTTCACATAGTCGTCGCCCTCAGCCAGGCCACCATCGACAGCGGCCAGTAGGCGTTCAAGCGGGTCCGCCATGCCGTGGTCGAACCAACTGACTGCCAAGCGAAGCAGGTCCGACATCAGCAGGTGAAGCAGCAGTTCCCCGTCGTTGTCGGCGAGGTTCTCGCGCACCTTCGGCTCCGCCTCAGGCACCCGCTCGATCACCAGATTAACGAAGTCTGAACTTCTCATCATGGCCGAATCATCGCGCACGGACATCCGCTCATGCCGCTGAGCGGGCGTTGCTATGCCCGGTCGTATTTGTAGTCGTACTCCCACGGCAGGTGGCGTCCGACGCGGTTAGCGACGGTCTGCCAGTCGGGACCTGGGCTCATGGCAGTGACCAGCCGTTCGAGGGCAGCCTCGAAAGCTTCGGGGGACCACGTTTTCATGAGCCACACTCCGTGTACGGGCAGGACTCAACCACCCGGTAATACGTCCGGGCGAGCCCCGAACCCCACTGAGCGAGGCTGAACTGATCAGCAAACATGCTTGTCGAGCACAGGATGCAGTCGAACGAGTCGGATAGTTTGCTGTCGGTTGAGCCGATGAAGACCTGCGCGGAAACCCCGAAGTGGGTCTCCTGAGTGGGGTTCAGTGTCGTTCCACCAGTGGTAGAAGACTTGCTTCACCTCAGCAACGACGCTTGCATCACCCATGGCCCGAGTCTGTCAGTGAACGCACTTATCTGCCGTCCCCCGCCCACAAGCGAGTGCGTCTTGCGCTGCCCGTGCGGAACGCCTAGACATCCGGATCCGTCGATATTGGCGTCTGATGATCTTGACGTCGGTCGTTCTTCATAAGCATCAGGTATCGAAGCATCCATGGGGCCCCGATGAGGGGCCACATCGCGAGACTGAAGAATGGTCCCCCTGGAAGGTGTGCGAGATCAAAAGCCTCGACGAAGGCGAGTGTCGCGCATGCCAATCCCAGACTAGCTAGCGCTAGTGCAATCGCTCGTCCGTACTTGACCACGCGCGCATCCTTCCAGCAGCGCCTCCAGGGGCGGGTGTGCGCTCTCGACCGGAACCGTGCACGAGGTTCTCGCGGTTGTTGGGCGAGACGTCGCCGCGGTTCATGCCGCTCACCGACGCCGAGCTCGATGCGGCCCTCCCGTTCCGCCCGGGCGCCAGTTGGATGACTTACCCTCGGCGCGTGAGCAGCGAGAGCGAGCACGAGCTGGAGCCGTTGGTGCCCCACGTCTGGGAGATGATCTTCGCCCTCCTCCTGTTCAGCGGGGTCGCGGCGGTCGCTGTGCTGATCGCTGTGCTCCTCAGCCGACGAGTGCGGCGGTAGCCCTTTCCTTTGTCACCCTGATGATGCTGAATCGCTCAGAAATGTGTCGTCGGGTTGATGGCACCATCTGCCCAGGAGCCGCCGTCAACTGAGTACCTGGCAGCAACCATTGCCTCGTGCTCGTCACGATGTGAAGCATGCCACTTTTCCCTCAGCACCGCGCGAGCGAACGCGCGCACGCGCGCACCCATGCGTCCTGGTCGTTTCTCAGCTCCTCAAGGACCGACACAGGCACTGTCTTGTTCTGGGCTACCCAGAAACGCATGTCCGGGAAACGGTCGACCACGTCGCGCCAGACGCCCTCGGAGGCTTCGTCCTCAGCAGCCCGACCGTAAATCATCGGGGTCGTCGCTCAACCGCAGTCGACCCAGCTAGCACGACAGGCGTCGCTGAGGTCAGGCCGACTGAGCTGCGCGACCGCCAGCGCGAGCAGCCAACGAGCTGGCACGGCTCAGCACTAGGACGCCCTGCCGGGTCAACAGTGGTCACGAGGCGAAGTCTGCCGGAGTTAGCTCACCTACGATCGCTCACCGGTAGATGCTGACGCGGAGACGGGCGGACATTGAGGCCTGCCCAGCGGCCTACAATGGTCCGGTGACCAGGTCGTGTGGGCGCGCCTTGCTAGCCGTGGCGCTCCTGGCACTAGCCCTAGCGTTGGGCGGATGTGCAGCGGAGAGCGCCCCGTTGCCCCCGACGGGCTCTGCATGTAGAAGCCTCGTCAAGGAGGAGGCGCCGGCCTTGGAGGCACGGGCGGCCGAGTTGTTGCACATGGAGAGGAATCTCGTGGGGGCACGGGCCGACTGCGACTCAGGCGGCTACCCCAGCGTCTTGGTCGGCATTGAGTCCAGCCAGCAGATCATTCGACGGATGACGAAGTTCGGCACGGCCGTGGAAATTCGCAATACCGAGTGCCTGAAGTATCTCGGCCCATCAGAGTGCGATCGGCTCTGGCGCTACACCCCGGACAGCAGTGACGGGACCTACATCGTGTCGCACCCGAGCGCCGGGCGTGGGGAGTTCGTCATCAGCGTCGACAGGGTCTAGCGGGCCGTCCGCACATGGGCATGATCCCCGCACGATAGGCGGCAGATCAGGTCACTCTTCTCCGTGCAGGCGAGAGCTCATCTCGCGGCTCACTGGCTCCGCCTCGGCCCAGCGCTCGTCTTCGCTGAGTTGCCACTCCGCAGGTAACGACTTCTCGGGCAGGCGGCGCACCCGTGCACACGGTCGCGCCCGCCCCTCGAGGTGCTCGATCGCCGCCAGCAGGACGCACGAGGCATGACCCCGCGGGCCGCCGGGCCATAGCCGCTCGGCCTCCCCGCTGAGACTGAGGTCTCCGGCCCGTTCACCGACATCTGCGCATTGGCTCGGACTCATCACGGCTGCGCGCCTCGCCAGGTCTGATTCGCCAAATCGCCATAACTCGCGCGCGTAGGAGACGGCCGGCATGGTGATCACGAAGTTGCCCATGGTCGTAAGTCTGCTGCCTAGGGCACGCCCTGGCATCGGCAGATCCGGTAAACGGCTCACTGCTTCTGACGTCGAATAGCGACACACGCAGTTAGAGTGGGGCGATGGCAGACGAAGACCTGACGGCGGCCGAGCCCGACGTCATGGAGCTGTTCGACACCGACAGCGGCAGCAGCCCCGGCCTGGTGTGCCGGGTGTGCGGCTCGCTGGTGGCCGGCTCCGGCGACTACCCCCGGGCCCACTGGGCCTGGCACGAGGCGCCCAACGGCGCCTAGGCGCCCTGCCCGAGCGGCTCGATGTCACCCGACTCGACGAGCTGCTCGAGGGCCTGCGCGCAGCCGGCCTGCCAGCGGCCGGCGTCGTCCTGGAACGACACCACCGCCTCGCCGGTGCACGACCCCTCGGCACCGCCGCGCTGGGCTGAGCGTCGGCCGCGGCCCCTACGCTCGGGGCATGCGCATCGGACTCACCCTCCTGACCGACCTGCCCTGGACGGAGGCCGCCCCTCGCTGGCGGGCCACCGAGGACATGGGCTTCGACCACGCCTGGACCTACGACCACCTCACCTGGGGCGGGCTGCCCGACTCCCCCTGGGCCGGCGCGACGCCGACCTTGGCGGCCGCGGCCGCACTCACCGAGCGCATCGGCCTCGGCACGCTGGTCTCCGCGCCCAACTTCCGCCACCCCTACCTGCTCTTCCGCGACGCCCAGGCGCTCGAGGACATCTCCGGAGGGCGGTTCCTCCTGGGGCTCGGCACCGGCGGCGACCTCGACTCCCGGGTCCTCGGCGTCGAGGACCTCACGGTGCGCGAGCGCGTCGACCGCTTCCAGGAGTTCGTCGGCCTGCTCGAGCAGCTGCGCGACGGCGACCATGTCACCAGCCAGGGGCGCTGGTTCTCCGCGGCCGACGCCCGCACGCTGCCCGGCCTCACGCGCACGCCGTACCTGGTGGCGGCCAACGGCCCGCGCTCCCTGCGCTTCGCCGCCGCCCACGGCGACGGCTGGGTCACCACCGGGCCTCCGGCCGACACCGTCGAGTCCTGGTACGCAGGGCTGGCCGAGTCGGTCCGCGTCTTCGAGGACGCCCTCGGCGCGGCCGGACGCGACCTGGCGTCGGTCCCCCGCTACGTCCTCACCGACGCCACCCCGCACCTCTCCGGCACCGGACGCTTCGCCCTGTCCAGCGTCGCGTTCTTCGAGGAGATGGCCGGGCGGCTCGACGAGCTCGGGTTCACCGACCTCGTCACGCACTGGCCGCGACCCGACACGGCGTACGTCGGCGACGTGGCGGTGCTGGAGGCCGTGGCTTCCGACGTGGTGCCGAGGCTGCAGCGCGGCTGAGCCGGCGGTCGTCGTCGCCCGGGGCAACCGTGCGAGGCGTCACCCCCGTCAAGGAGGTGACAGCGACCGACGGCACCGAGGAGACGCAGCCTGATGAGACGCGCCGAGCGCGACGACGAGTTCGCGGAGTTCGTGGGTGCTCACCGCAGCACCCTGGTGTCGATGGGGCGCCTGCTCACGGCCGGTGACCACGCGTGGGCCGAGGACCTCGTGCAGACGAGCCTCACCAAGCTCTACGTGTCGTGGGCGCGGGTGCGGCGCGCCGACAACCCGCTCGGCTACGCCCGCACCACGCTGACCCACGCCTTCGTCGACGAGACGCGCCGTGCCTATCGACGGCGTGAGCTCGTGGCCGAGGACGCCCACAGCACCGTGGGTGAGCTCCAGACGGCGCCCGACGTCGACCTGCGCCGCGACGTCCTGACCGCCCTGGCCGGACTCGCGCCGCGACAGCGGGCCGTGGTGGTGCTGCGGCACTGGCTCGACCTCGACGTCGCCGAGACCGCCCGGTTGCTCGACTGCACCGAAGGCACCGTCAAGTCCCAGAACGCCAAGGCGCTCGCGCACCTGCGCGACGCCCTCGGCGAGAACGTGCTTCCCGCCCACCCCGTCCCTGAGGAGATCCGATGAACGACCTGCGCCACCTGCTCGACACCGCCGCCGCCGCGCCCGACGCGCCCGGCACCCCGCCCACCGACGACCTCGCCCGCGGCCGCGACGCGCTGCGCCGGCACCGCCGCCGCCGAGGTGC
>NZ_JACJGM010000051.1 GCF_015024225.1 Nocardioides lijunqiniae | reverse complement strand
TGCCTTGGCTCACGGGGTCTCGACGGGCGCTCGTCGCTGGCGCTCCTCACTGCTCGACCACCGATACGTGGTTTCGAGGCTCGCTGCGCTCGCACCTCAACCACCGCACTCGGCCCCACCGGTGGTCGAGCAGCGAGCGCAGCGAGCGTCCGTCGAGACCCCCGCACCCGGCCGCCTGCCTCGGCTCACGGGGTCTCGACGGGCGCTCGTCGCTGGCGCTCCTCACTGCTCGACCACCGGGGGTGTGGTTTCGAGGCTCGCGGCGCTCGCACCTCAACCACCGTGTCTCGGCCCCTTTCGGTGGTCGAGCAGCGAGCGTCAGCGACCAGCGATGGTGGTGCGAGCGCCGCGGGCCCTAGAGGGTGGACTGGACGCCGGCGAGGAGCTGGCGGGCCATGACGATGCGCTGGACCTGGTTGGTGCCCTCGTAGATCTGGGTGATCTTGGCGTCGCGCATCATGCGCTCCACGGGGTAGTCGCGGGTGTAGCCGTAGCCGCCGAGGACCTGGACGGCGTTGGTGGTGACCTCCATGGCGACGTCGGAGGCGAAGCACTTGGCGGCGGCGCCGAAGAAGGTGAGGTCGGGGTCGTTGCGCTCGGAGCGGCCGGCGGCGGCGTAGGTCATCTGGCGGGCGGCCTCGACCTTCATGCCCATGTCGGCGAGCAGGAACTGCAGGCCCTGGAAGTCCGCGATCGACTTGCCGAACTGCTGGCGCTCCTTGGCGTAGCCCAGGGCGAAGTCGAGCGCGCCCTGCGCGACGCCGACGGCCTGGGCGGCGATGGTGACGCGGGTGTGGTCGAGCGTGCGCATGGCGGTCTCGAAGCCGGTGCCCTCCGCGCCGATGATGCGGTCGCCGGGGATCCGCACGCGGTCGAGGTAGACCTCGCGGGTGGGCGAGCCCTTGATGCCGAGCTTCTTCTCGGGAGCGCCGAAGGACACGCCCTCGTCGGACTTCTCCACCACGAACGCCGAGATGCCGCGCGAGCGCGACTCGGGGTCGGTGACGGCGAGGACGGTGTAGTACTCGCTGACGCCGGCGTTGGTGATCCAGCGCTTCACGCCGTCGAGCACCCAGTCGTCGCCGTCGCGCACGGCACGGGTCTTCATCGACACCGCGTCGGAGCCGGCGTCGGGCTCGGAGAGGCAGTAGGAGAAGCCGCCCTCGCCGCGGGCCAGCCGGCCGAGGTACGTCTGCTTGAGCTCCTCCGAGCCGGCCAGCTGCACCGGGAGCGAGCCGAGCTTGTTGACGGCCGGGATCAGCGAGGACGACACGCACACGCGCGCGACCTCCTCGATCACCAGCACGGTCGCGAGCGCGTCGGCCCCGGCGCCGCCGTAGGCCTCCGGCACGTGGGGTGCGTGGAAGTCGGAGGCGAGCAGCGCGGCGGCCGCCTCCTCGGGGTAGCGCGCCTCCTCGTCGACCGCGGCGGCGTACGGCGCCACCTTGGCCTCCGCGACGGCGCGGACCGCCTCGCGGATCGCGCGGTGCTCCTCGGACAGGGCGTACATGTCGGTGCTCATCTCTGGTCTCTCCCCCGGGTGGTGCGTCGGTGCGTGTCGTGCGTCAGTAGTCGTAGAAGCCGCGGCCGGACTTGCGGCCGAGCAGGCCGGCGTCGACCATCCGGGCCAGCAGCGGCGGCGGGGCGTAGAGCGGCTCCTTGAACTCCTCGTAGAGCGACTCGGCCACCGCCTTGGTGGTGTCGAGGCCGATCAGGTCGGCCAGCGCCAGAGGGCCCTGTGGGTGCGCGGCTCCCAGGACCAGGCCGCGGTCGATGTCGGCGGCCGTGGCGAAGCCCGACTCGAGCATCCGGATCGCGGAGAGGATGAACGGGATCAGCAGCGAGTTGACGACGAAGCCCGCGCGGTCCTGGCAGTCGATCGCCTGCTTGCCCAGCGAGCCCTCGACGAACGAGCGCGCGCGCTCGGTGGTCTCGGGCGAGGTGAGCAGGCTCGGGACCAGCTCGACCAGCGCGAGCACCGGCACCGGGTTGAAGAAGTGGATGCCCATCACCTGCTGGGGGCGGCTGGTCACCACGCCCAGCTTCATGATCGGGATCGAGGAGGTGTTGGACGCCAGGATCGCGTCGGGCGACTCGACGATCCGGTCGAGCTCGCGGAACAGCGCCACCTTGGCGGACTCGTCCTCGACGATCGCCTCGACGACGAGGTCGCGGTCGGCGAGCGCGGACAGGTCGGTCTCGACCCGCACGCGCGCCAGCACGTCCTCGGCGGAGTCGATCTTGCCGCGCTCGGCGGCCCGGTGCAGCGAGCGCTCGAGGCGCTCGCGCCCTGCCTTCGCGGCGTTCTCGTTCGCCTCGACGACGACGACGTCGAGCCCCGCGCGGGCCGACACCTCCACGATGCCGCTGCCCATGAGCCCGAAGCCCACCACGCCGACACGACTCACGCTCATTGCATCTCCTCTGGTACGGGGTTCCGTCATTATGGTACTCAGTACCACCGAGCAGCGGAGGAGGGTCCATGCCCACGGGTTCACCGACGGGGTCGCCCACGGGGTCGCCCACGGAGGAGCGGCTGCGCGCCGCGGCGTTCGAGCTCTTCGAGCAGCAGGGGTACGACGCCACGACGGTCGAGTCGATCGCCGAGCGCGCGGGCGTCGGCCGCACCACCTTCTTCCGGGCGTTCGGGTCGAAGGAGGACGTGATC
This sequence comes from Nocardioides lijunqiniae, assembly GCF_015024225.1. Lineage (GTDB taxonomy): Bacteria > Actinomycetota > Actinomycetes > Propionibacteriales > Nocardioidaceae > Nocardioides > Nocardioides lijunqiniae. Next base: position 19,437 of record NZ_JACJGM010000051.1, on the reverse strand, counting down.
TTCCCCGACCACACCGACGTGCTCGCCCGGGTCCGCCAGCGCCTCGCCGCCTCCGCGGCGGCCGACACCCCCACCGCCGTCACCGAGGCCGCCCGTCTGGTGCTGCGCCGCTACCTCGACGAGGGCGACCTCGCTCGCGCCCGCTACCGGCTGACGCGCACCATCCCGGCCCTGCGCTCGCGCGAGATCGCGCACCTGCAGCAGTACCAGCAGGAGTTCCGCGACCACATCCGCCGCTGGACCGGCGAGCAGCCGGGCGCCGACCTGCGCGCCGAGCTGATGGCCTCCTCGGTCGTCGTGGCCCACAACCACGTGCTGCGCCGCTGGCTGCGCGGTCTCACCGACGACCCCGAGCGCGAGTTCGACGCCGCGATGGCGCAGGTGCTGCGCACCCACGCCCCCTCCGTCACCGGCGACGACTGGGCCGACGGCCGGGCCGACGGCGGGGCCACCGTCGTCGTGCTCCGCAGCCCCGTCGACCCCGAGGCGGTGCTCCCCGCCCTGCGCCGTGCCCTCGCGCAGGCCGAGCAGGCCGAGCAGGCCGAGCAGGCCGAGGGGAATGGTCGCGCCACCGACCCGGTTGAGCCCTCATGACCTCCTGGCAGGACCCCGAGTCCGTCCGACTGATGCTCGACGACCTGGAGACCTGGGCGGTGGTCGGCCTGTCCGGCGACCCCAGCCGCACGGCGTACTCGATCGCCGAGCTGCTCCAGCAGCGCGGCAAGCGGATCGTCCCGATCCACCCGTCCGCCGCCGGTCCCGAGGGACTGACGGTCCTCGGCGAGCAGGGCTACGCCTCGCTGGCCGACGTGCCGTTCCCGATCGACGTCGTCGACGTCTTCCGCCGCTCGGAGGCGGCCGGCGAGTTCGCCGACCAGGCCGTCGCCGTCGGTGCCAAGGCGGTGTGGTTCCAGCTCGGGGTCGTCGACGAGGCGGCCTTGGAGCGCACCACCGCGGCCGGGGTCGCGATGGTGATGGACACCTGTCCCGCGATCGAGTGGCGCAAGCGCTGAGCCGCGGCCAGGGGCCGGCCCGGGCGTGGGGGGCCTGGCTGCTGCTGAGCCAGCCCGTCGTCATCGCGGTCCAGCTGCTGGTCGCGTCGCGCTGGCCGGGCTTCGACCACGTGCGCGACACCGTCAGCGACCTCGGCAGCCAGGCCTCCCCCGCGCACGTGCTGATGAACGTCTCCTTCGTCGTCATCGGCGGGGCGCTCGCCGCCGGCGCCGTCCTCACCGCGCCGCACCTCGGACGCGTGCCGGCCGGGCTGCTGCTGGTCTCCGGGGTGGGGTCGCTGGCCGTCGGGCTGGCCCCCGTGGACACCGCCCCCGGCTGGCACACGGCCGTCGCCCTGCCGGTCTTCGTGGCCCAGCCGCTCGCGCTGCTGCTCCTGGGCGCGCCCCGCCGCGGCACCACCCTGGGGCGGGAGCTGCTGGTCGCGGGCGTCGTGGCCGCGGCCGGCTCGACGGCGTTCGGGGTCACCCTGGCGCTGGACACCTCCGGCGGCCTGGTCGAGCGCTTCGCGCTGTGGAGCTGTCACCTGGGCGTCGCCCTGCTCGGGTACGCCGTGCTGAGAGGTCTCCTCCTCGAGGACCGGTGATCGGGACCTGAGGTGGACGTGGAGGGACCCTCCGGCTCCCTAGCGTCGTCGGCATGACGATCCTCCTCAGTGACCCGCGGGTCGCAGCGGTGCCGGTGCTCGACCTCGGGGAGCCGCTGGTGCCGCTGGACGCCGCCCTCTCCCCCACCCGTCAGCTCGTCCGCCGCGCCCTCGCCGACCGGCTCGAGGTCGCGCACGACCTGCTCCCCGCCGGCATCGGCCTGCTGGTCGTCGAGGGACACCGTCCCGTCGCCGTCCAGCACGAGATCGTCGCGAGGTACGGCGCGCAGGTGCGCGCCGCCCACCCCGGTGTCTCGGACGCGGAGGCCCACCACCTCACCAGCCGGTTCGTCTCCCCCGTGGCGGTCGCGCCGCACGTGGCCGGCGCCGCCGTCGACCTCACCCTCGTCGACGCGTGCGGCGACGAGCTCGACCTCGGGACCGCGATCGACGCGACCCCCGAGGAGAGCGACGGACGCTGCTACTTCGCCGCCGACGGCATCGGCGCCGACGCCCGCGCCCACCGCGCCCTGATGGCCCGCGTGCTCGGCGACGTCGGCCTGGTCAACTACCCGACCGAGTGGTGGCACTGGAGCTTCGGCGACCGCTACTGGGCCCTGACCACCGGCGCCCCCCACGCCCTCTACGGTCCCGTCGACGTCCCGGTCGCGGCATGAGCGCCCTCGCGATGCCCCTGGCGGCCGCACCGGCCCACGGCCACGGCCCGTCGCTGTCCGTCGACCTCGCCGCCGTTGCCGCCAACACCCGGCTCTTCGCCGCGCGCACCGACGGCGCGCTGATGGCGGTCGTCAAGGCCGACGGCTTCGGCCACGGCGCCGTCGACGTCGCCCGCACCGCGCTGGCCAACGGCGCCTCGTGGCTGGGCGTCACCAGCATCGACGAGGCGCTGCCGCTGCGCACCGCCGGACTCCGCGCCCCGGTGCTCAGCTGGCTCAACCCGGTCGACGCCGACTTCGGCACGGCGATCGCCTCGCGCATCGACGTCGCCGTCCCGAGCCGGGAGCACCTCGACGCGGTCACCCGCGCCGGTGTCGGGGCCCGGATCCACCTGCAGCTCGACACCGGCATGGCCCGCGACGGCGCCTCCCCGTCGGCCTGGCCGGCACTGTGCCGGGCGGCCCGCCACGCCGAGCGGCTCGGGCAGGTCAGCGTCGTGGGCGTCATGGGCCACCTCGGCTGCGCCGACGTGCCCGACGACCCGGCCAACGCCGCCGGCCGCACCCGCTTCGCCTGGGGTCTCGAGGTCGCCCGGGCCAACGGCCTGCGCCCTCCCCTGCGCCACCTCGCCGCGACCGCGGCCACCCTGCACGACCCGCTGAGCCACCACACCATGAGCCGCGTCGGCGCCGGCCTGGTCGGCATCGACCCGTCGGGGTCGACCCGCCTCTCCGCCGCGATGACGCTGACCGCGCCCGTGGTCGGCGTGCGCCGGGTGCGCGCCGGCACCCCCGTCGGCTACGGCCACGACTGGGTCGCCCCCCGCGCGACGAACCTCGTGCTCCTCCCCCTCGGGTACGCCGACGGCCTGCCGCGCGCCACCGGCGGTCGCGCCGAGGTGCTGCTCCGCGGCCGCCGCTGCCCGGTCGTCGGGCGGGTCTCCATGGACCAGGTCGTGGTCGACGTCGGCAGCGACGTGGTCGCCGCCGGCGAGACCGCGGTCGTCTTCGGGCCCGGCCACGGCGGCGAGCCGACGGTGGCCGAGTGGGCCGCGTGGGCCGACACCATCGAGCACGAGATCGTCACCGGCATCGGCCGCCGGGTGGTCCGGTCATGAGCGCCTCCCGGACCCGGGTCGCCGTCATCGGCGGCGGCCGCAGCTGCGAGCACGAGGTGTCGCTGGCCTCCGCGGCCTCGGCCGCCGCCGCGCTCGACCCGCGCGCCTACGACGTGGTCACGCTGACCATCGACCCGCACGGCACCTGGCTCGACGCCGGCGGACGCCCGATCGGCCTGGCCGGCGCCGCCCACGTGCTGCGCGGCTGCGACGTGGTCCTGCCCGTCGTCCACGGCCCCCACGGCGAGGACGGCACCCTCGCGGCGCTGTGCGAGCTCGCCGGCCTGCCCTACGTCGGCTCCGGCGTCGGCGCGGGCGCCCTGGCCATGGACAAGTGGGTGACCAAGCTCGTGGCCGGCGCGGTCGGCGTCATGACCGCGCCGGGCGTGCTGCTGACCGCCGCGACGGCACCGACGTACCCGTGGACGCACCCGGTCGTCGTGAAGCCGGTCGCCGCCGGCTCCAGCCACGGCGTCAGCCTCGTCGAGCGGCCCGACCAGCTCGACGAGGCGCTCGCCGCGGCGCTGGCCGTCGACGACCGCGTGCTGGTGGAGGACCTGCTCGTGGGCCGCGAGGTCGACATCGCGGTGATCGCCCGTCCCGACGGCTCCCGCCTGCTCTCGCCGCCGCTCGAGATCGTCGTGGACGGGCTGTTCGACCACGACGCCAAGTACGGCGGCACCGCCGACTTCCGCATCCCCGCCGCCCTCACCGAGGCCGACGGCAAGGCCGTGGCCGACGCCGCCCTGGCGGTGTTCGACGCCCTGGGCTGCCGCGGGGTCGCCCGCGTCGACTTCTTCGTGACCGACGCCGGCGTGGTCCTCAACGAGGTCAACACGATGCCGGGGTTCACCGAGCACTCCCAGGTCCCGCGCATGTACGCCGCCGCGGGGCTCGACTACCCCGACCTGCTCGACCTGCTGGTGCGCGACGCGCTCACGACCGCGGCGCCGTGCGGATAGCCGGGATCGACCTCCTGCGCGGCATCGCCGTCGGGCTGGTCATGCTGCGTCACGCCTTCCCCGAGCCGTTCGCGGGCGCCGGCGTCGTGGGGGTGGTGATGTTCTTCGCCCTGTCGGGCTACCTGATCACCGGTGTGCTCACCGGCGAGCTGGAGCGCGAGGGACGCGTCGACCTCGGCCGCTTCTACCGGCGCCGGGCGCGGCGGCTGGTCCCGGCGCTGCTGTTCCTCGTGGCCGGGGTCGTGGTCGTGACGCTGCTGCTCGACCCGCTGGACGACCGCGACGAGCTGGCCAAGACGGTGCTGGTCGCGCTGACCTGGACCGGCAACCTGCCCTTCGGCCACGCCAGCGACGCGACCTTCCACCTGTGGACGCTCGCGACCGAGGAGCAGTTCTACCTCGTCTGGCCGGCGCTGCTCTCGCTCGCCTTCGCGCGCCGCCGGGTCGGCACGGCGCTGGTCCTCACCACGCTCGCCTGCCTGCTGGCGTGCGTCGCGAGCCTGGTGTGGCTGGGCGACGACCCCGACCTGGCCTACAGCCTGCCCACCTCGTGGGCGGTGTGCTTCGTGATCGGCGCCGCCACAAGGCTGCACGCCGACCGGCTCGTCCTGCCCGTCTGGGCGGCGCCGGTGGCGCTGGCGGGACTGGGCGCGCTGAGCGTGGTTCCATTGCGTGGTCATGCGCTCACCTACCTGGCGGGAGGCCCGGCCATCGCTGCCCTGACCGCGGTGCTCCTGGTCTCCTGGCGCACCTGGACCCGGGTCGACGCGCCGGCGCTCACGGCGCTGGTGTGGCTCGGCACGGTGTCCTACGGCGCCTACCTCTGGAACTACCCGCTGACCCTCTGGCTGCGCCCCCACCTCGACCTCGCCGGCCCCGTCGCGGCCGCGCTGACGATCGCCCTCGCGGCCGTCAGCTGGTACGCCGTCGAGCGGCCCACCCAGCGCCGTCGGGTCCTCACCCCGGTGGCGACGTGACCGACGAGCGACGCTGGCTGCCCGACCTGGGCGCCGGCCTGGTGGTGCTGCTCCTCGGCCTGCTGGAGGTGGCCAACCGCGACTACATGGTGGACCGCGACGGACTGGTCCTGGTCGCGCTGGCCATGGCGGGGGCCGTGGCCCTGAGCCGCCACGCGCCGGCGGCCTCCCTGGCGCTGGTCTGGCTCATCGGGGTGCTCCAGGTGGTCAACGCCGTGGAGCTGATGCTCGTCGAGCTGGCGATCGCCGTCGTCGCCTTCGGGTGCGCCCGGTGGGGGTCGACGGCGACGGTGTGGGTCAGCGTGCTGTCGATCCCGGCCGCCGCCGTCATCGCGGTGGTCTACGTCGGCATCAACGGGCTCGGCGGCCTCGTGGAGGGCGCCGGCTTCGAGCAGGTCGTCGAGGACCGCTACAGCTACGGCGACACCTGGCAGGTCGCCGCCGCCGTGGTCGGCATGGCCCTGCTCGGGGTGCCGTGGCTGGCCGGCCTCACCCTGCGCTTCGTGGCCCGCGCCCAGGCCTCGCGCGCCTCGCAGGAGCACGCCGAGGAGGAGGCCGCCCAGGCGGTCATGGAGACCGAGCAGGCCCGCGAGATCGCGCGGCTCCGCGAGGAGCAGACCCGCCTCGCCCGCGACGTGCACGACGTGGTCGGGCACTCCCTGGCGGTGATCCTCGCCCAGGCCGAGTCGGCGCAGTACCTCAGCGACGTCGACACCCAGAAGCTCAAGGTGACCATGGAGAACATCGCCACCTCCGCACGCTCCTCCCTGCAGGACGTCCGGCAGGTGCTCACTCCGTCCGACCGCGCCGAGCCGCTGCGCAGCGCCGAGCTCGACGAGCTGATCGCGGGGGTGCGCGCCAGCGGTCACGAGGTCGTCTCCAGCGAGGTCGGCGCCGTGCAGCCGCTGCCGCCCGAGCTGGAGGTCGTGGCCTTCCGGGTGCTCCAGGAGATGCTCACCAACGCGATCCGCCACGGCCGCCGCGACGAGCCGGTCTTCGTCGAGCGCCACTGGCCCGACGGCAGCTGGGTCGGCGAGCTGCGCATCGAGGTGCGCAACGTGGTCGACGCCGCCGCCGACGAGACACCGCCCGGACAGGGCCTGGAGGGGATGCGGCGCCGGCTGGAGTCGGTGGGCGGCCGCCTCGACGTACGCCGTCGGGCCGCCACCGAGGGCGAGACGTTCACGGCCACGGCGTGGGTGCCGGTGCGGGCGGGGGTCCAGTGACCGGCTCGGGACCCGCGCCGATCCGGGTGCTGCTGGTCGACGACCAGGACCTCTTCCGCGAGGGGGTCGCCGTGATCGTCGGCGCCCAGGAGGGCATGGAGGTGGTCGGCCAGGCCGGCGACGGCCTCGAGGCCGTGCGCATGGTCGGCGAGCTGGCGCCCGACGTGGTGCTGATGGACATCCGGATGCCCGAGATGGACGGCGTCGAGGCGACCCGGCAGATCTTCCTCCCCGAGCGCGTCGCAGCGCGGGACCGGCCGGTGCGGGTGATCGTGCTGACGACGTTCAACCTCGACGACCGGGCGGCCACCGCGATCCGCCACGGCGCGAGCGGCTTCCTGCTCAAGGACACCACCCCGATCCTGCTGCGCGACGCGATCCGCACCGTCCACGCCGGCAACGCCGTGCTGGCGCCGGAGGACCTCTCGACCCTGCTCGAGGGGCAGTTCCGCGCGCAGCGACCGGTGCCGACGTCCTACCTCGGGCTCACCGAGAAGGAGCGCGAGGTCTTCGCCGCCGTGGCGCGCGGGCTGTCCAACACCGAGATCGCCGCGCTCGTGTTCGCCGGGGAGTCGACGGTCAAGACCCACGTCGGCGCGATCCTGCGCAAGCTGGGCCTGCGCGACCGCGTGCAGATCGTGGTCTTCGCCCACGAGCACGGGCTCACCGCCTGACGAGGTCGCGCGCCCTGTCGGCGGCGGCGCCCACGACGCGCTCCACCGGGCCCCGCCGGCCGGCGGCGACGAACACCGCGCCGATCGCCAGCAGCACCAGCGCGTGCGGCACGAAGGTGCCGTCGTCCTCGGGCCACAGCGTCTCGGTGCGCAGCAGCACGTGCAGGCTGTAGAGCGTCAGCGTCATGGTGCCCGCGCCGAAGACGATCGCCAGCACCCGCTCGCCGAAGGGGCCGACCAGGCCGACCACCAGCAGGCACGTCCCGATGACGACCAGCGCCGTCCCGGCCGTGTGCGCCAGGTCGAACGGCGTCGAGCTGTGCGGCGCGACGACCAGCAGCCAGTCCCAGCTCCCGTCGGCCGGGGTGCCGCCGTACATGCTCGGCTCGGTGGCGCGCCGCAGCTCCTCGGGGCCGCCGGAGCGACCCAGCTCCTCCAGGAGCCGGTCGGCGACGCCGGGACGGGCGAGCAGCAGGCGGGAGACCCCGACCGCAGCGGCGGCGAGCACGGCGCCGACGGCGGCGAGACCCAGCTGCACGGCGCGCCGCGAGAGGTCCATCCGGCCGATGCCGAGGCCGACGAGGAGGTAGGCCAGCCACGGCAGCACCGGGTAGTAGCCGGTGACGGCCAGCTCGCCGAGGAGCCGGGCCGGGTCCGCCAGCTGCGCGAACGTCGGGCTCTCGAAGCCACGCGCGGGCAGCTCGGGACGCAGCACCTGCGTGACGACCGGCGCCAGCACCAGCCAGACCGCCGCCAGGGCCAGCGCCGCCGGTGCGCGCAGCCCGACGAAGGCCAGCCCGCACAGGAACAGCAGCCCGTAGTAGGTGAGGATCACCGCGAGCCCCGAGTCGGGCTCCCCCAGCACCAGCCCGACCACCGCCACGAGCAGCGCCCGCACGGCGAGCCCGGCCGAGCGCGCGGCCCGCTCGCGTCCCCTCACCGGCGTGCGCCCGCCGGTGATCAGCGCGAGGCTGACCCCGGCCAGCACGGCGAAGAGGGCGGAGGCCCGGCCGCCGGGCAGCCACTGACCGACCGCCAGGCGGCCGTCGGGCCCGTAGTCCTCGGCGACGTGGGTCGCGACCATGCCCAGGAGCGCCACGCAGCGCGCGACGTCGAGACCGACCAGGCGCGAGTGGCTCAGAAGCCGACCTTGCGCCCGCCGCCGCCGCGTACGGCCTCGCCCTTGGCCTGCGCGGTCCGCTTCAGCTCGGCCTGGAAGTCCACCATCCGCTGCTGGAGCGTGGGGTCGGCGGCGGCGAGGATGCGCACCGCCAGCAGGCCGGCGTTGCGGGCGTTGCCGATGGCGACCGCCGCCACCGGGACCCCCGCGGGCATCTGCACGATGGAGAGCAGCGAGTCCATGCCGTCGAGGAACTTCAGCGGCACCGGCACGCCGATGACCGGCAGCGGCGTCACGGCGGCGAGCATGCCCGGCAGGTGCGCGGCACCACCGGCGCCGGCGATGATCACCGACAGTCCCCGCCCGGCGGCCTGCTGGCCGTAGGCCAGCATCTCCTCCGGCATCCGGTGCGCCGAGACCACGTCGGCCTCGTAGGCGACGTCGAACTCCGCGAGTGCGTCGGCCGCCTCCTTCATCACCGGCCAGTCGGAGTCCGACCCCATGACGATCCCGACGCGTGCCTGCTCAGCCATCTCATTCACTCTCGTTGCCGAGGTCTCCCCGGAACCAGGCCGCCGCGTGGCGGGCCCGCTCCAGGCAGTCCTCGAGATCGTCGCCGTAGGCGTTGACGTGGCCGACCTTGCGGCCGGGGCGCAGCTCCTTGCCGTACAGGTGCACGCGCAGCCGCGGGTCACGGGCCAGCGCGTGCGGGAAGCCGTCGTAGAGGCGACCGACCTGGTCGTCGGGGCCGCCGAGGATGTTGACCATCACCGTCCACCGCGCCCGCGGCTCGGGCGAGCCCAGCGGCAGGTCCATCACCGCGCGCAGGTGGTTCTCGAACTGCGAGGTGACCGCGCCGTCCTGGGTCCAGTGCCCGGTGTTGTGGGGACGCATCGCGAGCTCGTTGACCAGGATCCGGCCGTCGCGGGTCTCGAACAGCTCGACCGCCAGCACGCCCACGACGTCGAGCGCGCCGGCCACGGTGAGCGCGACCTGCTGGGCCTGGCCGGCGAGGTCGGGCGAGAGGTCCGGGGCGGGGGCCACCACCTCGTGGCAGATGCCGTCCTTCTGGGTCGAGGCCACCACGGCGTACGCCGCCGCCTGGCCGCTCGGCGAGCGGGCGACGAGGGCGGACAGCTCGCGTCGGAAGTCCACCCGCTCCTCGGCGAGCAGCGCGACTCCGCTCTCGCCGGCGACGCGGAACGGCTCGGCGCAGTCCTCGGCGGTCTCGACGAACCAGACGCCCTTGCCGTCGTAGCCCCCGCGGGTCGTCTTGAGCACGCACGGCAGGCCGAACGCCGCCACCTCCTCGACCGAGGCGACCAGCGCGTTGCGCGGGCACGGCACGCCCAGCTCGGCCAGGCGGGCGCGCATCACGCCCTTGTCCTGGGCGTGCACCAGCGCGTCGGGCCCGGGGCGCACCGCGATCCCGGCGTCCTGGAGGGCGTGCAGGTGCTCGGTGGGGACGTGCTCGTGGTCGAAGGTCACCGCGGCACAGCCCTCGGTCACCCGGAGCAGCGTGTCGAGGTCGCGGTGGTCGCCGACGAGCTGGTCGGGGATCACCTGGGCGGCGGAGACGCCGTCGGCCTCGGCCAGCAGGCGGAGGGGCAGCCCCAGCGCGATCGCGGGCTGAGCCATCATCCGGGCGAGCTGGCCGCCACCGATGACCGCGAGGGTCGGAGCGAGTGCCACGCCGCAACCCTAGCCACTCCCACTCTGGCCAGTCCTACGAGGGCCAGTCCTACTCGGTCGGGCGCTCGCCGGTCTCGAAGCGCAGGCCCCGGCCGCGGACCGTGGTGATCAGGTGCGGGGCCCGCGGGTCGTCGCCGAGCTTGCGGCGCACCCAGCCCACGTGGACGTCGATGGTCTTCGAGGAGGTCCAGAAGCTGGTGTGCCACACGTCGCGCATGAGCTCGTCGCGCGTGACGACGTCGCCGGCGCGAGAGATCAGGGCGTGCACGAGGTCGAACTCCTTCCGGGACAGCACGACCTCCTGGGCCCCCCGCCAGGCACGCCGGCTCTCGGGGTCCAGTCGCACGTCCTGCACGTCGAACACCCGCCCACGGTAGGGAGTCGGCACCCCCGGGCGTGGGGTGATCGGCGCAAACTTGTCCGACCGGACTAGTCCGGCCGGCGCGCTCAGTGGCGACGTACGGCGACCGGCTCGACCAGGCCGAACCCGCGCACCGGTCGTGCGGGCAGCCGGCGGGTGTCGAACTGGTCCGCGGGCAGCAGCGCGGCGGTGGCCGCGTCGATGATGATCCGGTTGCGCCGCGCGACCGCGGTGAGGCGGGCGGCCATGTTGACCGGCGGGCCGAAGACGTCGCCCAGCCGCATGACGACGGAGCCGCTCGCGAGGCCGACCCGCACGTCCGGCATCCGCGCGTCGCGGCCGATGACGTTGATGATCCCCTCGGCGGTGTCGTAGGCGGCGACGGGATCGGTGTTCACGAACAGCACCGAGTCGCCGAGGCTCTTGATGACGCGGCCGCGCTGAGTCGCGATCACGTCGGCGCAGCGCGACTCGAACAGCTCGACGAGGTCGCCGACCTTCTCGCGGGAGATCTCGTTGGAGAGCGCCGTGAAGCCGACGATGTCGGCGAAGCCCACGGACACCTCGGTGGTGTGCAGGTCCTCCTCGTTGGCGCTGAGCGCCTCCATGCGGACCACCGCGGCGGCGAGGTGGCGGCGCCAGGAGTAGATGAGCAGCGACTCGAACGGGTCGGTGAGGTCCTCGATCAGGCGCAGCGCGGAGCCGATCCGGGTGCCGGTGGCCTCGTCGCCGGACTCCAGCTCCTCTACGCGGTGCACGAGCGCGCCGACCTCCCAGTCGGCCAGGCGCGCCATGGTCTGGCCGACGGCGCGGGTGAGATTGACCGCCAGGTCGAAGTCGAAGAGCCCCGCCTCGATGGCCCGCACCAGGGTGGAGACCGCCTCGACGTCGGCGCCGTTGAAGGCGCGCTCGGCGCCGTGCTCGGGGAAGCCCAGGGCGCGCCAGAGCCGGCGCGTCTCGTCGAGGGACACCCCCGCCGCCGCCGCGACCTCGGCGGCGTTCAGGTGCGGCTCCTCGCGCAGGATCGCCCGCTCGAGGGAGTCCTCGTCCGCCTCACCCATCGCGTCGGGCCTGCCCGCCGGTCAGTGGCCCTCTTCGAGGTTCGCGGCGCCGCCGTGCAGCTCGTGGAGCAGCTCGTTGAGGCGGCGCTGGGTGTCCTCGACGCGGGGGATGTCGGGGAGCAGCACCTGGCCGTGGGTGCTGGCGTCGCTGATGACCAGCGTGCCGCAGCCGAGCATCCGGTCGATCAGGCCGAGCTCGTAGGCGACGTCGCTGATGCGCGAGAGCGGGATGTCGTGGCCCTTGCGGGTGATGATGCCGTGGCGGGTGATGAGCCGGCGGTTGGTGATCGTGTAGGACGCCATCATCCAGTCGAGGGCCGGCCAGAGGACGAACCACAGGATCCCGACCAGGGCGATCGCCCACACCACCAGGCGCGCCGTCGAGTTGTCGACGAGGACCTGGAAGGCCACCGCCGCCGCCAGCAGGACGACGAGCGCCAGCAGCGGGACGAGCAGCGCCTTGGGGTGCGTGCGCGTGCTGACGACGATGCGCTCGCCGGGGTTCAGCAGCTTCTGCGAGATGACCACGGACGGATCATGTCACTGATCGGCGGGACGCACGTGGACCACGTCACCGGCGGCGACGTACTGCGTCCCGTCGAGGCTCTCGACCACCAGCCGGCCGCCGGGGTCGACGCCCGTGGCGCGACCGGTCAGCGCGGAGCCGTCGGGGAGGTCGACGCGGACGTCCTGGCCCACGGTGACGCAGGCCGACGCGTAGGACTCGGCCAGGCGCAGTCCGGTGTGGTCGCCGCCGGCCTGCCAGGCGTCGTAGGCCTCGCGCAGGGTGCTCAGCACCGAGACCAGCACGTCGGTGCGGTCCGGCTCGGCGCCGGACTCGATGGCCAGCGAGGTGGCGGTGGGCACCGGCAGCTCCTCGGCGGTCATGCCGACGTTGAGGCCGACGCCGACGACCGCGGCGGGGCCCTGCGGCGTCTCGATGCGCTCGATGAGGATGCCCGCGACCTTCTTCTCGCCGATCAGCACGTCGTTGGGCCACTTCACGCCGGCGTCGTAGCCCTGTGCCTTGAGCGCCTTGTCGACGGCGTAGCCGGTCAGGAGCGGCAGCCACGGCCACGAGCGGGTGGGGGCGCTGGGGCGCAGGACCACCGAGAACGTCAGCGCGCTGCCCCGCGGGGTCTCCCAGGTGCGGTCGAGGCGGCCACGGCCGCCGGTCTGGTGGTCCGCGACCACGACGTACCCGTCGGCCGCGCCGGCCTGCGCACGCTCGACGGCCACCGCGTTGGTGGACGGAACGGCGTCGAGGACCTCGATCGAGACGTCCGCGATCACGTCGGGGGTGAGACCGGTCAGGCGGCCGCTGTCGAGGGGTGGGCGCAGAGTCTGGTCCGAAGTCACGGGCACTACCCTGTCGCAGCAGACGCAGCGAGGCCAGCCGAACGGTCGAAACAGGAGAGATGCGCGTGAGCACACAGCCAGGAGAAGGCACCGAGATCCCCGCTGAGGAGACCGGCATCGACATCCACACCACGGCCGGCAAGCTCGCGGACCTGGACCGTCGCCTCGACGAGGCCGTGCACGCCGGCTCCGCCAAGGCCGTCGAGAAGCAGCACGCCAAGGGCCGCCAGACCGCCCGCGAGCGGATCGAGCAGCTCTTCGACGAGGGCTCGTTCGTGGAGCTCGACGAGCTGGCGCGGCACCGGTCGACGGCGTTCGGACTGGAGCGGACGCGGCCCTACGGCGACGGCGTCATCACCGGCTACGGCACCATCGACGGCCGCCAGGTGTGCGTGTTCTCGCAGGACTTCACCGTCTTCGGCGGCTCGCTGGGCGAGGTCTACGGCGAGAAGATCACCAAGGTCATGGACCTGGCGATGCGCACGGGCTGCCCCATCATCGGGATCAACGAGGGCGCCGGCGCCCGCATCCAGGAGGGCGTCGTCTCGCTCGGCCTGTACGGCGAGATCTTCAAGCGCAACGTGCACGCCTCGGGCGTCATCCCGCAGATCAGCCTGATCATGGGCAACTGCGCGGGCGGTCACGTCTACTCCCCCGCCGTCACCGACTTCACGATCATGGTCGACAAGACCTCGGCGATGTTCATCACCGGCCCCGACGTCATCAAGACCGTCACCGGCGAGGACGTCTCGATGGAGGACCTCGGCGGCGCGCGCGCCCACAACACCAAGTCCGGCAACGCCCACTACATGGGCGCCGACGAGGAGGACGCGCTGGAGTACACCAAGGCGCTGCTGTCCTACCTGCCGCAGAACAACCTGGACGACCCGCCGATCTACGACGAGGTCCCGGACCTCACCGTCACCGACCTCGACCGGTCGCTCGACGTGCTGATCCCCGACTCCCCCAACCAGCCCTACGACATGCACGACGTGATCACCGCCGTCGTGGATGACGAGGAGTTCCTCGAGGTGATGCCGCTGTTCGCGCCCAACATCATCATCGGCTACGGCCGCGTCGAGGGCCGCTCGGTCGGCATCGTGGCCAACCAGCCGATGCAGTTCGCCGGCACCCTCGACATCGACGCCTCCGAGAAGGCCGCACGCTTCGTGCGCACCTGCGACGCGTTCAACATCCCGGTCCTGACCTTCGTCGACGTCCCGGGCTTCCTGCCCGGCACGGACCAGGAGTGGAACGGCATCATCCGCCGCGGCGCCAAGCTGATCTACGCCTACGCCGAGGCCACCGTCCCGCTGGTCACCGTCATCACCCGCAAGGCCTACGGCGGCGCCTACGACGTCATGGGCTCCAAGCACCTCGGCGCCGACATCAACGTCGCCTGGCCCACCGCCCAGATCGCCGTCATGGGCGCCCAGGGCGCGGCCAACATCGTGCACCGCAAGGAGCTCGCCAAGATCGCCGACGACGGCGGCTCCCCCGAGGAGGTCGAGGCGCGGCGCGCCGAGCTCATCGACGAGTACGAGACCACGCTGGCCAACCCCTACATCGCGGCCGAGCGCGGCTACGTCGACGCCGTGATCAGCCCCCACGAGACCCGCATCGAGATCGTCCGGGCGCTGCGCCTGCTGCGCTCCAAGCGGGCCACCCTGCCGGCCAAGAAGCACGGGAACATCCCCCTCTGATGGCCGACTCGACCGAGCCGACCGGGCCGACCGGGCCGACCGACGCCGAGCCGGCGCGCCCGCTGCTGCGGGTCGTCGGCAGCGACGCCACGCCCGAGGAGATCGCCGCGCTGGTCGCCGTGCTCTCCTCCCTCGGTGGGGACGCCGCTCCGGCCCCCCGGCGTACGCCCGAGTGGTCGTCGCACCACCGCACCCTGCGCCGTTCGTTCCCCCACGGACCGGGCGCGTGGCGGAGCAGCGGCCTGCCGCGCTGACGCGCTGCCGTTTCCCCAAGGGATGCAGGTGAGACGTCACTTCCCACGACGCGCAGCCCCCGGGAAGTGATGCTCCGGCGAGGGAAGTGGGCCCCGAGAACGCCGCTCAGCCGGCCATCCGCAGGCCGCGGCGCACCCGTGCCGCCGTCAGCCGGGGCCGCTCCAGGTCGTCCCAGACCAGGCGCACCATGCCGAAGCCGGTGGTCTCGCGCAGCAGGTCCTCGCGCTGCTTCTCCGCGAACACGACGTCGCCCGGCTCGAGCCCGGGCCGCATCAGCCGGCCGTACTTGATCCTCCCGTCGAACTCGCCGAGCAGGCGGTGCTCGGGCCAGCCCCAGTCGCAGGTGCCGAGGAGCACCCCGTCGGCGTCGTGGACCTCGAACTGCGTCTGCGGGCGCGGCAGGTGGGCGGCCCAGAACAGGTGCCGTCCGAGGGTCTCCCCCGGCGACTGCGCCCCGCCGTCGGCCATGCGGACGGGCACGTGCATCGCCTGCATGAACGGCCAGCGCTCCATCGCCGCGAACTGGCTCATCAGCTCGTCGTGGGTCGCCAGGTCGCGGGCGAGGAGCGAGTCGAGGGGCACCAGCCGGGCCGCGCCCGAGGCCCGGGAGCCGGCCTCCAGCACGCACCGCTCGGGCCTCAGGACGAGACTCCCGTCGACCACGCGGACGTCGCTGTCGACGCACACGCCCTCGTGGTGCACGACGTCGGCCTCGATGCGTCCGGCCCCGCCGTCGAGACGGGTGACGTGGACACGGCTCAGGTCGTGGCCCCAGACCGCCAGGTCGTGCGCGACCGCCCCCGACACGTGGCTCAGCGCGACGACCGAGCCGTGGGAGTGGAGGACGGCGAGGCTCAGCACGCGGTGCCGGCCGACGTCGTCCAGGCCCGCCCAGGTGCCGCTCATGACGAAGTAGCCCCGCCGGAACCGGTGCCACCGCCCGTAGCGCACCTCGCGGCGGATCTCGCGGTCGCCGTAGCCGACGTCGTGCGCCTGGGCCGTCGTGAAGAAGCCGTGCCACTCCTCCATCGCTCGCTTGAGGCTCACTCCCCGTGCGCTGCAGACCGAGGGAAGTGACGCTTCGGCTGCATCCCTTGGGGAAACCGCGCCCGCCGCCCCGCGCGCGACCCGTGCCCGTAGGGTCGACCCGTGCCCTCCTTCGTCCTCGCGTCGGCCTCGCCGGCGCGGCTCGCCACGCTGCGCAGCGCCGGCGTCGAGCCCGTGGTGATCGTGTCCGGTGTCGACGAGTCGCAGCTCGACGGACTCCCCCCGGCGGAGCTGGCGCTGCAGCTCGCCGAGCTCAAGTGCGCGGCCGTCGCCGTGCTGGCGGGTCTGCCGGACGACGCGCTGGTGCTGGGCTGCGACTCGGTGCTCGAGCTGGACGGCCAGGCGCACGGGAAGCCGAGCGACGCCGCCGAGGCAGTGAGCCGCTGGCGCGCCATGCGCGGGCGGACCGGGGTCCTGCACACCGGCCACTGCCTGCGCGAGGCCGGCTCGGGCCGGGTCGCGGCAGCGACCGCGTCCACGACCGTGCACTTCGCCGACGTCACCGACGAGGAGATCGACGCCTACGTCGCGACCGGCGAGCCGCTGCACGTGGCCGGCGCCTTCACCGTCGACGGGCTGGGTGGGGCCTTTGTCACGGGCATCGAGGGCGACCACCACAACGTGGTCGGGGTCAGCCTGCCGCTGCTGCGCGAGCTGGTGGCCGAGCTCGGCGCCTCCTGGACGGATCTCTGGACTTCGCCCGAAGAGGTCTCCCAGGCCGCCCCGCTGGCGTAGGCTCGGCCCACCGGATGCGGACATCGGGCCGGCGAGGATCTTGAGGCGATCTTGAGGATCGCCAGAGGTTCTCGCGGGGACGGTCTTGAGCGTGCTTGCGCACACTGGAGGCCGAACGCACCAGAACCGGAGGACCACCCCACGTGAACGCCGAGAGCAGCGGGCAGGACGCACCGCCCACCACCATGGCCGGCATGCCGGTCGATCCCTTCGTGCGCACGCCGGACCCCACCCTGGCCGCCTACGCCCACGAGTTCCTGGACGCGGTCGAGGAGCTGCCGACCTACCGCCCCACGGTCGGCTGCATCATCCCGGCCTACAACGAGGGCGAGACCATCTCCGGCGTGCTCGACTCGCTGCTCCAGCAGACGCGCCTGCCCGACGTCATCCACGTCATCATCAACAACTCCAGCGACGACTCCGTGGAGGTGGCGAGCCACTACGCCGGCCCGCACACGCGGATGACCGCCAGCGGTGAGCAGAGCACGATCGTCTACGTCCACGACATCGGCAAGAACCCCGACAAGAAGGTCGGCGCGCTCAACTACGGCTACTCCCTGGTCGAGCACATGGACTTCCTGCTCGGCGTCGACGGCGACACGACCCCCGAGCCCGACTGCGTCGAGCAGCTCGTGTCCGAGATCGCCAGCGACGACCGCATCGGCGGCATCTCCGCGATCTACTCGATCGACGACAGCGCCCTCGACGGCCCCATGGCGAAGTTCCTCATCGCCGGCCAGCGGGCGCAGTTCTCCGCGTTCAACATGCAGAACCTCCTCAAGGGCCGCAACATGGCGGTGCTCGGCGGGCAGTTCTCCATCTTCCAGACCCAGGCACTGCGCGACGTCATGCGCGACAGCCACCAGCGCACCCCGTGGGTCAAGGACTCCGAGGTCGAGGACTCGCTGCTCTCGCTCCAGATCAAGAGCGCCGGCTACCTCACCAAGATCAGCGCCCGGGGCCGCGCCCACGTGGGCGGCATGACCACGCTCCGCTCGCTGGACGCCCAGCAGGTCAAGTGGAACTTCGGCGCCATCGACCTGATGTGGCCCGGTCAGCGCGGCGACACCAAGGGCCAGCCGCTGCACCCCAACCTGCGACTGCGCTGGTTCGAGCACCTGTCGATGGTCGTCAACATCACGACCCGCTTCATGTTCGGCATGCTGCTCATCGGCTCGATCTGGATCAGCGCGTTCGTGTTCAGCCCGCTGTGGCTGATCCCGCCCTTCTCCGCGGTGCTGCTCAACTGGCGCGTCGCGCGCTCGATGGAGTTCGCCAACCGCCGCGACTACCTCTTCGCCATGCTGCTGGCACCGGCCGAGGTCTACATGTGGATCCGGATGGGCCACTTCGTCCGCGCGTGGCTGAAGTTCTTCAGCAAGCAGCAGACCGACAACTGGGCCGCCCAGGCCAAGGCCGAGCGCGGGCAGGGCACCGCCTGGCTCTACCCCTTCGTCGCCGTGCTGCTGATCTTCGTGGTGGCCGCGGCCGTGTGGAGCCAGGTCCCCCTCGAGATCCAGTCCGACGTGCTCGCGACGGGGTGGCCCATCCTCGGCGTCATCACCGTGCTGCAGACTGCATGGATGCTGATCAAGGGAAGCAAGCGCTACCGCGGGTTCAAGGCATGAGCGCCGTCGTACGGCGGGGCCTGCGGGCCACCGTCGCGGGTCTCACGCTCGCCCTCGCGCTCTCCGGGTGCTCCATGCTGGACGGCCAGGACGAGCCGGAGGCCGAGACGACACCGGCCCCCAGCCAGACCGCCGTCCAGAACGCCGTCGACTCGCAGTTCACGCGCGACGGCACGTTCCAGTCGCACATCGACATCGACGGGGTCGACTTCGTCTACACGATGTACCCCACCAAGTCGACGCCGCGCACCAACGAGTGGTACCCCGGCGGCAACAAGTTCTTCACCGTCACCCTGCAGGGCTACGACCTCGACCGCGGCCTGCGCGACAAGTTCGCGACCAAGCGCAAGGTCTACCTCGACCGGGTCTCGGTCCGCTCGACCACGATGACCGAGGCCGGCCCCGGCACGGAGACGCCCTACCGGCTCAACGTCGACGCCCGCAAGGTCACCTTCGACCCCGAGCCGGTCACGACCGACAAGGGCATGCTGATCACCTCGCCCAAGGGCTCCTTCGAGCTGCGCAACCAGAAGATCGGCGCGATGTCCCCCGACACCCGGGGCGTCACCCTGGCGTTCAACGCCACGGTGTGGATTGAGGAGTCCCCGGGCAGCAAGAAGTTCTACAAGCGCCAGGTCCGCCAGTCCGTGCCGATCGCGATCTTCGAGTCCGACACGCCCACCGTGGCCACCCGGATCCCGATCAACAGCAACTGACGGGCACGAGCCGGCCGAGGGCCTGCCCCAGGTCCTGGGGCAGGGGTCGAGGCCGGCTCAGATCTCCGCGAGGCGGTAGCCGACGCCGCGCACGGTCTCGATGAACTTCGGGCTCGCCCCGTCGTCACCGAGCTTGCGGCGCAGGTTGGTCATGTTCACCTCGACGGAGCGCTTGTCGGCCTCGTTGACGAAGTACGACGTGACGTACTGCTGGCCGCGCATCGTCAGCACCAGGTCGGCCTTGCTGCGCACGCGTCGGCCGGTGCCGAGCAGCGAGGCCAGCAGGTCGAACTCCACGCGGGTCAGGTCGACCGAGGCGCCGCGCACGCTGACGACGCGGGCCTCCTGGTTGAGGACCAGGCCGTTGAAGCGGATCGTCGCGCCATCGACCGTGGGCGCCGAGCCGGAGACCGGGGGCGCCGCGGAGTAGATGACGGGCTCCACCACCGGGGCCGGAGCCGGCGCGGGCGCCGCGGGAGCGGGCGCCGCAGGCGCAGGGGCCGCGGGTGCCGGCGCCGGCTGCGCCACC
>NZ_JACJGM010000050.1 GCF_015024225.1 Nocardioides lijunqiniae | reverse complement strand
CTGCGCCGGCACCGCCGCCGCCGAGGTGCGGTGGGCGTGGCCAGCCTCGCCGCGCTCGCCGTGGTCGGCGTCGGCGCTGCCACCGCCCTCGACGGGCGCGCCGCCGACGGTGGTCGCTCGGTTACCGACCCGGGCGTCGCCGCGGCGCCGAGCCCCGCCGACGACCGCGTGGTCGTGGGCGCCTTCTCCTTCGACGCCGTCCCGGAGGGGTGGGAGGTCCAGGGCGGCAAGTGGGACTTCGTGACGATGGTGCCGGTCTCCGGCGCCCCCGACCGCTTCCCCGAGGCGTTCGAGGGCAAGCTCGTCATCATGTACGAGCCGGCACGTCCCGGCCCGGGCCGCACCGAGACCTTCGAGGGCCGTGACTACGTCGTCCGCGGCGACAGCGGGACCACGATGGTCGTCGCCGCCACCCGTCCTGGCGAGCCGAAGGGCAGGGTGATCGTCCAGTTCCCCGACGACGCCTTCGCGGTGCCCGACATGATCGCCTTGCTCGCCTCGGTGGAGGTCGGCCCCGAGGCCGCCGAGCCCACCGTCGACGAGAACTCCCCCGGCGAGGGCTGGGTCAGCCTCGAGGAGCTCTCCGAGGCACAGCGGAGTACTCCGTCGCAGGCCCCCCGGTGATGGGGTTGGTCCACTTCGCGCTGTCGCGCGTGGTGTACCAGCCCCGCTCGAGACCCACGCGGAACGCCACGCTGAGCGTCGACCGGTCGAAGCCGACCTTCTTCGACGCCGCCCCGGCGGTGAGGAACTCCCCGACCTTGAGCATGCGGCGGTGGATCAGCTCCATCGAATCCTCATCGACCATGGCACGAGAATGCAGTACGCCACCGACATGCGGTCAAGCGGCCTGGTCGATGTCCTCCCGCATGTGGGCGCGACCTCAACGCTGCAGCGTCGTCGCCAGTCGTGCGATGTCGGCTGGCCCGACGCGGCAGCAGCCGCCGACCAGGCGTGCCCCCGCTTCCACCCACGTGCCGGCGAGCGCGAGGTCGAACGACCCTTCGCCCGCCCACGAGTTCGACCCGGCGTCCCACTCCTCGCCACGGTTGGGATAGGCGACACCGGGCTTGCCCGTGACCGAGACCGCCGTCTGGATCGCGGTCAGGACGTCGGCGGGCGCGGAGCAGTTGACCCCGGCGGCGCGGACGGCCGTGCTCGCGGCGAGGACCTCGTAGGCCTCCTGCAGGGGCTGGCCCGCGCGGGTCTCGCCGTCGCTGACGGAGTAGGAGAACCACGCCGGCACGCCGAGCTCGTCCAGCAGCGGCACCAGGACCTCGGCCTCGTCGAGGTCCGGGACGGTCTCGACCGCCAGCAGGTCCGGAGCCTCCGAGGCGAGGAGCTCGAGCCTCGGCGCGTGGAAGTCGCGGAGGGTGGCCGCGGAGACGCCGTACCTGCCGCGGTACTCGGAGCCGTCGGCCAACGCGGCGCCGTAGGGCCCGACCGACGCTGCCACCAGGAGCTGGCGCCCGGTCGACGCGGCGACCTCGTCCGCCGCCTCCCGGGCCCCGCGGACGCTGCTCCGGATCATCGCGGCCGCGGCCTCCTCGGAGAGGCCGGCGCGGACCAGGCCGGGCACGCTGGCCTGGTAGCTCGCGGTCGTCGCGACGTCGGCGCCGGCCTCGAAGTACGCGCGGTGCACGGCGACGATCTCAGCGGGCTCGTCACGGAGCAGCCGCGCGGTCCACAGGTCGTCGGCGAGGTCGTGACCTCGGTCCTCGAGGGCGTTGGACATGCCGCCGTCGAGGATGACGACCCCGCGCGCGAGGACGTCGTCGAAGAGGGGCACGGTGCAAGTCTGCAGCACGCGGTCCGTGAGCCACCGGAGACCGCGCCCACGGCGGCGGCAGGGAATAGTCTCCGACGGCTCGTGTTCAAATGGAGTGTGCGCGCCGTCGACCCCTCTCGTGCGCCTGTGACACGGGAGACCGTGCCGTCGTCGCGCCTCATGGGGTCCACGGCGACCACCCTCAGCACGCGGCACCAGCGGGTGCTGGCTGAGCTGGGCCGGTTCCTCACCGTGGGCGGCGTCGCGACGCTCGTCGCGTTCATCCTCTTCAACGTGCTGGTCCACGGCTTCGGCGCCGGCCGTCTCGCGGTCCTCGGCGATCGACCGATCCTCGCCTACGTGCTGGCCAACACCGTCGGCATGGTGATCAGCTACCGCGGCGCCAGGAACTGGGCGTTCCGGGACCGGCCGCCGCGCCAGGCCGACGGCGGCCGATCGGCGTACGTGCTGATCAACGTGGTCACCATGTCCCTCCCGATCGCATGCCTGATCATCAGTCGCGACGTGCTGGGTCTGGACGACCCGGTCTCCGACAACGTCTCGGCCAACGTGATCGGGCTCGCGCTCGGGCTCGGTGCGCGGTTCTACCTCTTCCGCCGATTCGTCTTCCAAGGGCCGGTCCAGGAGCGCAACGTCGCACCCCGATCTCGGCATGACGGCGCGGACGGCGGTCGGTGACGGGTCAAGGACCCTGACTTGCGTCAGGCGAGTGCCCCGCTGACGAGGAAGGCCATGAAGAACAGCCCGTAGAGCCCCGTGACTGCCCAGAGCACGCCGAGGGCCGAAGCCAGCGCGATGGTTGCCTGCCGCCTCAAGGAGGGCGACCGCTTCCGGGCGTGGTCGAGGGTCCACAGCACGAGCAGACCGAGGGCGAGGTGAGGAGCCAGGAAGAGACCCCAGCTGTCGTCCGGGGAGTGGACCTTCAAGGCGATCCACAGCGCCCCGTACGCCACCGCTGCGACAGCAGCCGCCGCTTGGACCCTGGTCGCGGGTCGCGCGGAGTAGCCGGGCGGCCGGGCATAGCGCTGGTGACTCATAGGTCGCATCGTGCCCGACTTCTCGTGCGCCTGACACGGTCTTGGGTCAGCTGTGCCCCTGAGCGTCCATCACTCGCTGTGAAAGCGGTTCGAGAGCAGCCACGAGCTCGTCGACCTCGGCTGTGCTCAGGACGTCGTACGGCGCCAGCGCGAGCTCGTCGGTCAGGTGCTCGACCCGGTCCTTGACCTGCCGGCCGGCAGGGGTGAACGTCGCTTCGTCCGTGATGAGTCCCCGGCCCTTCATCGTCTCGAACAGCTCGGTCAGCGTCGCGGTGGGCAGGTGGTGCAGCCGGCCGAACGTCGAAGCCGGGATCCCCAGGTCGAGGGCGAGCAGTACGTGGGCTTCGAGGCCGCTGACCCTCTCGGCCATGAGTGCGGCGATGTGTCCGTCGCCGCGGTGCTCGCGCAGGAGTGAGGCGGCGTGGAACAGACCCGAGACCGGCTCCTCCGGCAGAGGCAGCCCACGCAGGGCGGCGTACATGGGCCGACCGTCCAGCGGAGCACTGGTCGCTGCCTTTGTGAGCAGCTCGACGGTGCGCGGGAGGTCGGAGGTGTCGATGAGGTCGCCGAGGATGCGGCGAAGCGCGAGGGTGCACCCCTGCTGGCGGGCGGCGATCGCCACGTCCGGCGTGGTGGTGCTCCACACCTTCGGGATGTGACGCGCCACCTCCCCTGGGGCGAAGCTGTAGAAGAGCGCGTGGACCACGTCCGGGGGTGCGGACCTGCCGAGCGGTGCAGCCCGGCCCGCGAAGTAGGTGTCCCAGAAGTTGCTGAACCCCAAGGCG
This sequence comes from Nocardioides lijunqiniae, assembly GCF_015024225.1. Lineage (GTDB taxonomy): Bacteria > Actinomycetota > Actinomycetes > Propionibacteriales > Nocardioidaceae > Nocardioides > Nocardioides lijunqiniae. Next base: position 19,188 of record NZ_JACJGM010000050.1, on the reverse strand, counting down.
AACATCGCCTCGGTGGGCTCGTCCGTCGAGTAGGGGATGACGCCGATCGGCTCGACGAGATCGAACATCCTGCGAGCGAGCAGACCCACCGTGCTCAACGTCGGTGGTTCGTGCTCGTCGCGGTGAAGACGGTGTGCCCCATGGTGTGCTCCCTCGAACCGAGACCCAGTTTGTCCCTACATCAACCAGACCCAGGCGCGGAAGTCATCGCGTCCTGACCACGGCTGATCTGCCGAGTCCAGTGCGCTTGTGGTGCTCTCGAGTTCGGATCCTCACCGGAAGGCGATGCAGAGCGCGGCATGTACGTGGTGTCCGGTTCCGGCGGTAGGACCCATTCATCGCGGCAGATCGGGGCGCACGCGAGGTCGCGGCCTGAGGAGACGTGCTCGCCCGACAGCGGCATGGGTACGGGTTAGCCGAGCTGCTCCGCGAGTTCCCGGCCCTCGTTCCGGGTGTGGGTGCCGGCACCGCCTTGTCCGCGTCCGATGAACACCACGATCATCAACCCACTCACGACGCCGTTGAGCAGGTGCCAGCCGAAGTGAGTGCCGAACGGCACGCCGGCGCAGAGCTCCCGGTCGACGGTGCGCAGAGCAAGGGAGGCGACGAAGGTTGCGGCGATCGCGACCAGGTTGACCGCGGTGCGTCGGTCGCGGCGCGCGACGAGGGCAGCCATCAGGACCATGGCGACCGGCACGGGGGCGTAGCCGACCGACCCGTTGAACGTCGTTCCTACTGACCTCGACAATTCGATGGTCGCCGCGGTCGCGACAACGAACCCGGCTGCGGCTGCGATGCCGACCCAACGAGGCGTGCCAAAGAAGCGAACCACCGCGACCCCTAGGAACAACACCACGAAGATGCGGATCGGCCAGACGTCGGCATGCATCGCCCACCGCGTGGCATGGGTGTGGAACAAGTACGACCCGACGCCGATGCCGCCCGCGCCCAGCGCGAGAACCTGGGCGGACTTGTCACTGGCCGTCCGCGCCATGCGCCACGTGACCAAGGCCGCCACGATGAACGACACGTTGGACACCGCGTTCAATGGTTCGGACCAGTAGCTCGCGTCAGTCCGCTCGCAATAGCTGTCAATGGCCTGGGTCCAATCCACGGCGTGATCCTAGAGGTCTTCTGCGCGGCAACCCGGCCAACGTGGCTGCCGGCGGCCGGCAGGTCTTGGATGAGACGAATGGGATGGCCCTCAACGCGGCATGAGAGGGCAAGCGGCGGACCGCCACCGGGCCCGCCCCTAGTGTGTGCGGGTGCTGCCCATCCGCCTGAGGTCAAAACCGAGCATGACCGCGCTGGCACTCGACGTCATCGTGTTCCTCGTCGCCTTTTCTACTGCGCTCGAGACGGAGACCCCGACATGGATGCGCGTCGTCGGCGGTGTAATCGCAGCGGGCGCCAGTCTGCTCGGAGTCCGTTCTGCATTGCTGCTATACCGAAGCCGCAGCTCAGCGCGATAGCCGACCGCTACTTGGCACGGGCGCACACGTTGGGGCATAAGCGGATGGTCGGCTAGTGGACGCTAGCCACGGCTCTGAACCGCCTCTCGTGCAACGCTCCACCGACCAGAACGGCGATTCCGGTCCAGAACGTCGCTCGGCCCGCCCTGTCCATGAGGGGCAGCCCCAGTACGAAAGCGCCGACCAAGCTGACGCCAACACCGACCACGATCAAAGCCAAGCCGCTGCGGCGGCCACGTCGCACGCCGATGGATACGCGAGATGACGTGGACACGAAATGAACTTAGCAACCACCGAGCGTCGGCACTCGCGAACAGTCACTTGCGCCGAGCATGCCCGTCCACGAACCCGGCCGACGCTTGGGTGGCGTCGAAACGACGCATGCTCCGACGCGCGGATAACGGCATGACCGGATGGGTTGTCCTGCGCTACCTGTCGTCGTGCTCCATGCCGTAGATGTCTAGGTCCAGGTGGACGGGGAACCTCGCCAACCGAGTCAACAGATCAGCATCGATGGAGACACCGCCGTTCCCATCAACGTCCACGAAGCAGAACCAGTCCATCGTAAAGCCTTCGGTGGACATGGCCCGCAGGACGTCACGGGAACCATCGACCTGGTCGAGAATCGCGGATAGGTGAGCGTCAAGCGCGCCGCGCCCTATGTGCTCTGTCGACAGACCCCACATCGCGCCCTTGCGCACGTGCCCGCTGCGACCGACGTCTCCCACCTCGCGCGCGAACGTTGGTGTCATACCTAGCCGGTCGGTGACCTCTGCTGCGGTCACCCCTTCCTTCCACACCCTCAGGGTCACATAACACTGTGCGCTCGCCATGCCGATGAGTCTGCCCGCTCGGATGGCCGCTCCGCGGCATGAGCGTGCGGTCGACTCCAATCGTTCTAGCCGATTCGAGTCAGCCTGACGACGACCCAGCCGTCGGCCGTTGGTGACGCAACTGCCACCTGGTATCGACCGGGGCCGACGTCATGCGTGGGCCCGGCCTCCATAGACCAGTCAGCCGCCATGACTCGGCCGCTTGGGAACTCTAGAACGCCTGACCACACTTCGTTGGCAACATCATCTTGGACGTTCGTCTCGCTGAACTGGACGCGCCATTCACCTTCGGTAGCTCGCAGCGCAAACTCGACGGGAAGCACAACGCTGCTCGCACCGACCGTGGGGTCACCAACGTCGTAGAGGGCCTCGTCGTCAGAGGATGCCGAATCGGTCACGAGCAAGAAGTTGCCGGCGGTCATGGGTGCCAGTCTCCCGCAGAGGTCCGGCAGCGGCCACACGCTCATCGGCAGACTGCGCGGATTGCGGCATGAGCGGGCACTTGCCAAGGGGGTGTGGCCGCTACCGTGACCCTTGTGACCGAGCAAGTTGAACCGTTCGACCTGGGGGTTACCTGGGAGCCAAACGCGCCATCGGCCTGCCTGGTATCCGACGACATGGGCAAGACTGCGCTCGCGCTGATGCCGCATGGTGATGACCTGGACCAGCGTTGCGTGGTCATCCTGTGGAGCGGTACGCACTCGGCTTGCCTGAGCGATCCGAACGACGAAGCCATCAGCGGGCATCGCCTCTATGCGAAGGGGCTCGCTGACGTGCTGTGGGCTGGTGTCGTCCGGAACAGCGAAGCCGTTGCTGCCTTGGTGCGGCAGAACGCGGTTCACCCGTTCCACGACCCGTCACGGTTTCAGGACCTAGTCCATCACGTGCTCCCCATGAAGGAGTGTGTGGCAGAAGTGATCGCGCAGACCATGGCAATTCGTCGCTTCGACAGCCCGACGTTAGAGGCCGCTGTGACCGCGATGCGCGGCTGAAGACAAGCGACCGCTCATCGGCACTGCCGCGCTCTCTCAGCGGCAAGAGCGTGCGTCTTCGAGCGAACGCTCGGTGGCCGGGGGGCAGCGGGGATACCGTTCGGTTGTGGAGGAGCCCCGAGGTGGATGGCCCGTGGCCCGAGTCGAGGACGACTGGCTGACGCGGACTTGGAAGGCTGTCCGCTGGGCTCTATACGCGGTGCTGCTGATCGTGAGTCTGTGGATAGTGTTCATGATCTTCGCCATGGCCGCCGGTTCGTAGGCTCGTCACCTACAGCGGTCCGAACGGACTTGGTCCTGCTCGGTGTGAGCGCAGACCCGAGCAGCTCTGCATCCGCTCATCGGCTGATCCGGATGTTCCCGGCAGGCGGCGGTATGCCGCCCCTGCAATGTGTGAATGACGGGATTCGCCGACACATTCGTGCAAACTCCGGGCATGCACTTTCCGACTCCGGACGACCCGAAGCAGTCTGCGGTCTGGGAGAACTACGTCATTGCTCAGGCTGCCCAGGCGTCGTTGCGCTTGATTCCTTCTGACGCATACGCGTTGGGCGTCACCGTTCGGGAATCGCGAGTCACGGTCGTCCTGCAAGCGTCTTCCGACTCACCGACGGCCCAGCAGGACATGACCGACATCGTCAGCGAGTTGGAGGCGCTCTTGGGGCCGGATGTCGCTGTGTCACACCGGGTAGTCGTCAAGGAGAAGGGCCGCCTCAGTCCGCACGACGAAGTGGCTTGGTTCTTCGCGTCGCGAGCCTGACCGAGCGCGCACTCCTCGGCACCAGCGGACGTTTCGTCACGCCCGAAGGCGGTGGTTGGACGCACGTGAATCGCGAACGGTGTATGCGAAGCGAGCGTTGGTCATGCGCTCATCAGAGAACCTGCGGCCCATCGCGCGACTACGGTGGAGCGATGCGCCACGACGACCGACGCAGGCACGCGTCATCTTCGATACGGCTGCCGCTGCCTACGCCGTCCACCGTCCAGACCTATGCTGGAGGACGTCAAGTCGTCCGTGGCTGACATACCCGACGATGTCGGCACCGGCGAGCACGGCGCCGACTCGGCTCCGCGCCGCAGTGTCTACGTCGCCGAGCCAGCTCGAAGGCTCAATTCGCAGAATCCTGACGCCGCAGGTACAGCCAGGCCGCGGCACCGCAGGTGGCCGCGCCTGCCATCATCCCCAACACGTAGATGACGCGCTCGAACCCACCCCCGGCAGCGAGGCACTGTGGCTGCCCCTCGACATACGGACACGTGGGTCCGGGGTCCGCGAGCCAGGTCAGGCCAAGCGCTAGAGCCGAGGCGCTGCAGGCAGCGAGCGTCGTCCAACCAGCCCGCTGGGTCCGCGTGGCGACATGTGTTCGAGACATGCCGGGAGTATGGCGTCACAACCGGCAGAACACTCGGCAAAGAGCGACCCGCGAAGCGATCAACATGTCCCTGCTCCGGAGCGAACGGTCTCCCTGGGGCGTCCGCCACCTGCCTCGAGCAGAGCCCGGGACCCGCATCCTCAACGTCGAGCCTCGCGGGACGACCCAGGACGGCACCGCGCAGGGCACTACGGGCGATCGGGCGCCCCTCCGGGCTCACTGAACGGGTCAGCTGGACTAAGAAGCCCCGTCGCCGGAGCCGCCATGGCCACCGCCGTCGGACCAGCCCGCACCGCCGACAGCGCCGCTCCAGCCGGCGGTGTGGCCGGCGCGACGGCGTACGTCGGGGTTGCCTGGCACCAGGACGGCGTCGAGGAAGGCGGCCAGGGCGACCACCACCACGAGCCAGGCGACCGCGGTTGCGACGATGGGCATCCGGCCACCGTCGTTCAGCACGACGATCGAGATCGCGACGACCAACGTCACCACCGCGACCGCGGCGAAGGTGAGCCAGGCGGTCCGGGAGTGCGGGGCGAGGCGACGTCTGAGGGTGCGCATGGGGTCAGTGTGCGTCGACTTGCGCGAGGAGGCCAGAGGTACCCGCTGCTACGTCTCCACTCATCGACAGAACACCCTCAGTCCGCCTGCCGCTCAGTCGGCGAGATCGACGTGTCCGTCACCTGGTGATGGATCGGACGCAGCGTCATCGACCGACATCCGCTGCATCTCGACCTCGGTGTCGAGCTGTCCGGTGCGGTGGCGGTGGACGAGACGGGCCAGGGAGCGGTCGACCGGGTTGTCTCCGGTGAGGGCGTCGGCCTCGGTGGGGTCGAGGAGGTGGGTGCCGGCGGAGTCGACGATGCGGCAGAGCCCGTGACGGGTGCGCCAGACGACCTCGCCGGTGGGGAGCGGGGTGGCGCGGTGTCCGAGGTGGGTCTTGGCGCGGTGGTTGGTCCGGCCGAGCGGCTGGCTGGTGCGGGTGGAGGTCTGGTCGGGCGGCCCATGAGGTGAGTAGGGCACGGGATGGTCGAGGTCGAGGCGGCGGGACATGCTCGATGCGTGGGGGAACTGGTCGCCCGGGCGCAGCAGGTGGATCCGCTCCTTGATGGCCTCGGGGTGCTCGTAGCAGCTGACCGAGACCTGGTCGCTGAGGTCGATCACCGGCGTCAGCCGGATGTGGTCGTGGCCGAGCAGGTCGGCGAGCTGGGACAGCAGCTGCGGCCCGAGGTCCTCCACCCGAGCAACGCCGGGCATGCCGGCGAGCGCGGCCTGGTGGACGTGGACGTAGACGACGGCGCGGGGTCGGAGCTGGGTGAGGTCGAGGCGCTCGAGCTGCTCGAGCAGCGCGGCGGCGTCCGGGACCTGGTCGTGCTTGGCGAGCAGCACCAGGAGGTCGAGGGGCCGGGCGAGCCAGCCGAAGGCGGTGGCGCGGAGCTCGTCACGCGACATGCCGGCACAGTCGGGCTGGTCGGCGATGAGGTCGGCGATCGTCTCGACCATGGCGTTGACCGACCGGGCGTCGCCCTCGGTGACGCGGGCGATCACGTGGCGCAGACCGGTGCCGTCACGGCGGGAGACGCCGACGTAGCGGCGCTTGCGCTCGGCCGCGAGGCGCTCCTCGTGGGCGGTGCGGTCGACCTCGATCTTCTTGGCCTCGACCAGCTCGATGACGCGCGACGGCGCCTGCGAGCCGATCGCGGCGGAGACGGCGTCGTCGATCAGGTGCATGGACTCGAACGCCACGTCCCGCGTCATCGAGGCCACGCGACGGGCCAGCCACAGGTCCGCGTCCAGGGCGACCACGCGCTCGAAGACCCGTGGCAGCCGGTGGCGCAGGTCGAGCGCGTCCCCCGCCAGCGCGCGGGCGCTGCGGGAGTGGATCTGGCGCGCGACCGCCAGCTCGCAGAGTGCGAGCTCACGCACCCCGGGGGTGCCGTCGCCGCCGATGGCGTCGAGACGGTCCGATCCGGGAGGACGCGGGCCGGGCTCCTGCGCCGGGTCGGAGGAGTGCAGGTCGCACCACCGCAGCACCAGGAAGATCTCGTCGACCTCGATCTGCCGACGCTGGCGCACGCCGTCCTCGATCGCGGCGAGCGTGTCTCGCGCATCGAGGTCGGAGCGTCCACGGTACTGCATGCCTCATCATAACCGAACACATGTTCGAATGCAAGCACTCATCCACACTCCCCTAGTCGAGCCGCAGCACCCGCTGGATCGCCGGCCACGCGAGCGATCCCAGGCGTTGCGGGGCGCCCTCGTCCCCGCCGACGTCGTACGGACGGCGCAGGTCCGGCGCGCTCTCCCCCGGCAGCACCACGGGATGACCGGCCGCCGGGTCGAGGACCACCACCGTCCGCAGACCGCCCGCCGCACGACGCTGCGCGATCCGCTCGGCCGACGCGCTGCTGGGCCACACCCGGTCGTCACCGCCCGCGACTGCCAGGCCCGGTCCAGCGGCACGAACGGTAGCGGGCGACCGGCCCACGTCCACTTGCTGCGTGGCCGGTCGTCGTCGTGCTCGGCCTGCCCCTCCCAGGCGACGTCCGTGGGCGCCAGCGCGACGACCGCGTCGACGCGCGGGTCGACGCAGGCGGTGAGCAGCGCGGCCTCCGCGCCGTACGAGAGCCCCATGAGCACGACCCGGTCACACTCGGCCAGCAGCAGGTCGAGCGCCTCGGCGAAGGTCTCCAGCGGGACCTCGCGAGGCACCGGCGGCTGCCCCTCGCCGCCGAACCAGCGCAGCGCCCGCGCCGTCACGCCGTACGACGCCAGCAGCTCCGCCCGGCCCACGTCCACGCGGCCGCTGGACCCCGCCAGCACCAGGACGCCGGTGCCGCGCGCGGCCGCGGGCCGCGCCCAGTGCAGGTCCGAGGCCGCGACGGTCAGAGGACGCTCCACGTCACCGTGAGCGCCTGCCGGACCGACGTGTGCCCCGGCTCGAAGCTCATGCTCAGCTTGGACGCGTAGGCGCCACCGCCCGCGTCCGAGCTCGAGAGGACCCCGCCTCCGCCGCCTTCGACGACCGCCTGCACGTCGCCCAGCGCCACGCCCGCGAGACCGGCGAGGTGCTCGGCGCGCGCCCGCGCGTCGTCGTACGCCGCCTCGCGGGCCGCGACCTCGGCGGTCGCGCGGTCGGAGAGCTCGAGCGCGACGCCCTCGACCCGGAGCCGGTCCCCCACCTGCTGGGCGAGCTCGGCGACCAGCGTGCCGGCGACGTCGAGGGAGTCGCAGGCGACGCGGTAGCCGTGGCGCGCCTCGAAGCCGTCGGGGCGGCCCTCGTCGTCCTGGGCCGGCCAGACCGAGAGGTCCTCGCTGCCGACGTCGGACGCCGCCACCAGCCCGCGTGCGACCGCGACGATCGCGTCTCCCGTCGACGAGACCCCCGCCAGCGCGTCGGCCAGCGCCGGCGCGCGGTGGACGGCGCTGACGCGGACGACCGCGGTGTCGGGGACGGCGGAGACAGATCCGTGGCCGGTGACCGTGAGGGTGCGCATGCCGCTCACGCTATCCCCGAGCGGGCCCGTGCTCAGACGGTGATCTTCAGCGCCTGGAAGATCTCGAGCGTCGCCTTGGACCGGTTCAGCGTGTAGAAGTGCAGGCCCGGCGCCCCACCCTCGAGCAGGTCCTGGCAGAGCTCCGCGGCCAGCGCGATGCCCTCGGCGCGCATGGCGACCGGGTCGCCGTCCTTGGCGCTGATGCGGGCGACGACGTCCTCGGGCACGTCGGTGCCGATCAGCTCGCTCTGGCGGCGGATCGCGTTGAGGTTCAGGATCGGCATGATGCCGGGCAGGATCGGCATGTCGACGCCACGGGCGCGCACCCGGTCGACCAGGCCGAAGTAGTCCTCGGCGCGGAAGAACATCTGGGTGACCGCGAACTCCGCACCTGCGCGGGCCTTCGCCACCAGCACGTCGGCGTCGTGGTCGAGCGACTCGGCCGACGGGTGGCCCTCGGGGAACGCCGCCACGCCGATGCGGAAGCGACCGCGCGCGTGCGCCAGCTCCACCAGCTCGGTGGCGTAGTCCAGACCGCCCTCGGTCGGGGTCCAGTCGGCGCGCGGACCCTCCTGCGGGTCGCCACGCAGCGCCATCACGTGGTCGACGCCGGCGGCGAGGTAGGAGTCGAGGATCTCGTCGAGCTCCTTGCGCGTGTGACCGACGCAGGTGAGGTGGGCCATGGGCGTCATCGACGTCTCGCGCGCGATCCGGCCGGTGACCCGGATGGTCGTGTCGCGGTTGGAGCCGCCGGCGCCGTAGGTCACCGACACGAAGCTCGGCTCGAAGGGCTCCAGGTCCTGGATCGCCTTCCAGAGCTGGGCCTCGCCGGCCTCGTCCTTGGGAGGGAAGAACTCGAACGAGAAGGACCGCTCCCCCGCCGCGACGAGCTCGGCCACGCCGCGCCCACGTCCTGAGTCCATGCGTCGAGTCTAGGTAGCCGGTCGGTGCGCTCCGAATCCTGTCCGCTCGTTAGTCTCGTCCGCGTGGCCAGCGACCAGTGGGACGGCGAAGAGTTCCGTACGGCGGTCCAGGCCGCGCTCGACACGTTCCTCGACGAGCAGGCCGGCAAGCTCGCCCCGCTGGGCTCCGACGCCGCCCGGCTCCTCGACGAGGCCCGGCGCGCCGTCTCCGGCGGCAAGCGCTTCCGCGCGTCGTTCTGCTACTGGGGCTACCAGGCCGTCCTGCCCGAGGTCGAGGACGAGGCCGCGCTCGCCCGGGCGTGCGCGTCCCTGGAGCTGCTGCACGCCAGCGCGCTCGTCCACGACGACCTCATGGACGCCTCCGACACGCGCCGCGGGCGCCCCGCCACGCACCGCGCGTTCGAGGCCGAGCACCGCGGCGACGGCTGGCGCGGCGACCCCGAGCAGTACGGCGCCGCCGCGGCCATCCTGCTCGGCGACCTGCTGCTGAGCTGGTCCGAGGAGCTGCTGCGCCGCTGCGGCCTCCCGGCCGAGCGCGTCGTCTCCGCCCTGGAGGTCTTCGACGCCTGCCGCACCGAGGTCATCGCCGGGCAGTTCCTCGACGTCTCGGTGCAGGCCCGGGGCCGCGCCGACGTGGACACCGCGATGACCGTGCTGCGCTACAAGTCCGCCAAGTACTCCATCGAGCGCCCGATCCACATCGGCGCCGCGCTCGCCGGCGCGGACGCCGCGATGCTCGAGCGGCTGTCGGCGTTCGGCCTGCCGCTGGGCGAGGCCTTCCAGCTCCGCGACGACCTGCTCGGCGTCTTCGGCGACCCGGCGACCACCGGCAAGCCCGCCGGCGACGACCTGGTCGAGGGCAAGCGCACGGTCCTCGTCGCGCTCGCGCTCGACGCCGCCTCCGACGAGGACGCCGTAAGCCTCGACCGGGCGCTGGGGCGGCCCCTCGACGAGGCCGAGGTCGACCGGCTGCGCGACGTCATCGACGCCAGTGGCGCCCACGCGCAGGTGGAGGAGGTCATCGCCGCGCTCGCCGAGCACGCGGTGACCGGGCTCGCCCAGGCCGGGGTGCAGGAGCGCGCCGGTGAGGTGCTGCGCCAGCTCGCCTCGGCCGCGACCCAGCGCGCCGTCTAGCGGCTCAGAAGGCCATCGCCTGGGCGCGACGCTTGACCTCGGTGCCGCGGTTCTCGCGCAGCGCGTCGATCGGCGCGCCGGGCAGGTCGTCCTGGTCGAGGAAGAGCCACGCGATGATCTCGCGGTCGTCGTAGCGGTTGTCGTGCATCAGGGTCAGCAGCCCGGGCAGGCCCTTGACGACCAGCCCGTCCTGCACGAACGCCGCGGGGACCTTCTGACCCTCGCCCGGCACGGGCACGGCCGCCGCCAGGTCGTGGTCGCGGATCATCGTCTTCACCTTGCCGACGGTCACGTCCAGCAGGCGGGCGGTCTCCGCCCAGTCGATCCACTCGGGCACCAGGGCCGCCAGGTCGTGGTCGGCCAGTCGCGTCTCGCTCATGGGTCCATGCTTCCACCCCCGGGCCGGGCACGGAAATGGGCGCTCGTGGGGCCCGCGCGCCACGCCGGGACGCGCTGAGCGCCGCCCGCGGGCCCCGCGACCGTACGATTGGCCCACCGGATCCTTCCCCGTCCGGCCGCAGGAGGGTCGCTGTGAGCGCTGATCGGCACGTGCCGGGCTCTGCCGTGTCCGACCCCGTGACCGGCCGCCTCCTCGACAACCGCTACCGCGTCGGGCCCCGCATCGCGCGCGGCGGCATGGCCAGCGTCTACGAGGCCACCGACCTCCGCCTCGACCGCACCGTGGCCGTCAAGGTCATGCACCCCGGCCTCGGCGACGACGACGAGTTCGCCGCGCGCTTCGTGCGCGAGGCCCGCGCCGCCGCCCGGCTCTCCCACCCCCACGTGGTGGCGGTCTACGACCAGGGCGACGACGCCGGCACGGTCTTCCTCGCGATGGAGCTCGTGCAGGGGCACACGCTGCGCGACACCATCTCCAAGGAGAGCCCGATGGCGCCGGCCCGGGCGCTGGCGCTCCTCGACCCGGTCCTCTCGGCGCTCGCCGCCGCCCACCGCGCCGGCCTGGTCCACCGCGACGTCAAGCCGGAGAACGTCCTCATCGCCGACGACGGCCGGGTCAAGGTGGCCGACTTCGGTCTCGCCAAGGCCGTCAGCACCGACACCCAGCACACGGCCACCAAGGGCGTGCTGATCGGCACCGTCAGCTACCTCGCGCCCGAGCTGGTCGTCGAGGGCCACGCCGACGCGCGCGCCGACGTGTACGCCGCGGGCGTGATGCTCTACGAGCTCCTCACCGGCCGCAAGCCGCACGAGGGCGAGTCGCCGATCCAGGTCGCCTACAAGCACGTCCACCACGACGTGCCCGCGCCGTCGGCGGTCGTGCCCGGCCTCCCGCCGTACGTCGACGCGCTGGTCGCCCGCGCGACCGCCCGCGAGCCGGGCCTGCGTCCGGCCGACGCCGGCGTGCTCCTCCACCAGGTGCACCGGGTCAGCCACGCGCTGGCCGAGGGCGTGCGCGACGACGCCGACCTGACCGCCGACCTGACGCCCGTCCTGCTCGCCGGCCGGCAGGGTGACACCGCCCCCGACATGTGGGACGCCGAGGAGATGGCGACGCTGATGTCGCCCTCCACGCTCGTGCGCGAGGACACCGTCACCTACCCCGCCGCCAAGCCGCCGCCGCTGACGCCACCGGCCGGCTCGCCGCGACCCACCGCTCCCCCGCGCGAGCCGCGACCGCGCACCCGCCGTCCCCGTCGCTCGCGTCGCGGACCGCTCCTGCTCGTGCTCGCCCTGCTGCTGGTGCTCGCGGGAGGCGGTGGCGCCTACTGGTTCGGCTGGGCGCGCTACACCTCCACGCCGGGCGTGGTCGGCCTGACCCAGGCCGCCGCCGAGGACAAGCTCGAGGCGGCCGGGCTCTCGGTCGACTACGCGGACGAGACGTTCTCCGAGACCGTCCCCGCCGGCCAGGTCATCTCCACCGACCCCGGCGCCGGCTCCCGCGTGCTCCAGGACGGCACCGTCACGATGACGGTGTCGCTCGGCAAGGAGCGCTACGACGTCCCGCAGGTCCGCGGCCTCACCGAGGACCAGGCGCAGGACGCCTTGCTCGAGCTCAAGCTCGCCTACGACGAGACCGTGGAGCGCTGGTCGGACACGGTCCCGGCCGGCACGGTCCTGCGCAGCATCCCCGCCACCGGCACCACCGTACGTCCCGGTGCCTCGGTGGACCTGGTGGTCAGCAAGGGACGTCGCCCGATCAAGGTCGGCTCGTGGGTCGGCAAGGACATCGACGATGCCCGCGACGGCCTCAAGGACCGCGGCCTCAAGGCGGAGGTCACCTCCGAGGTCTTCGACGACGCCGTCCCGAAGGGCCGCATCATCAGCCAGGACCCCGCGAGCGGGACGCTCTTCCGCGGCGAGCCCGTGAGCTTCGTCGTCTCGAAGGGGCCCGAGCTCGTCAAGGTGCCCAACGTGAAGGCCGCCGGCTACGAGGACGCCGTCGCCGAGCTCGAGGCCCTCGGCTTCGAGGTCGAGCTCGTGCGCGGCTCGACCTACATCGGCCTCGGCTTCGTCTTCAGCATGGATCCCGGCGCGGGTGCGATGGTCCCGAAGGGCAGCACCATCAAGCTCAACCTCGTCTGAGGACCCTCAGCACTCGTCCTTGCGCCAGCCGCCGGGCTCGAGCACCCAGGGCTCCCCCACCGGCTCGGTGTCCGACTCGACGACGAGGTAGGTGTAGTTCACCAGTGCCCGCCTGCCGTCGACCTCCGCGTCGTACGACTGGAACTCGAGCGGCTTCGAGTGGATCGAGCCCTGGAGCTTGACCTCCTCGGTGAACTGCCGCTCGTCCATCGTGTCCCGGCACCGCCGCGACATCAGCCGCAACGCCGCGGCCACCTTGCCGGTCAGGACGGCGTCCGAGTGGGCCTGGACGGCCGCTCTGAGCTCGATCTCCGCGGGAGAGCTCGGTGCGGTGCTGGCGGGGCTGCTGGGGGCCGGCTCGGCCCGGCGGTCGGCATCGCCGTCGTCGTTCGAGCAGCCACCGAGAACCAGCACCGCAGCGCCCAGCGCCACCATCCGTCGCATCACGGGACGAAGCCTCGCACGTCACGTGCCAGTGGCCCATCGGACGCGAGCGCGAGGCGCGCGAACCGCTCCCCCATGCGCTCGTGGCTGGCGGCGTCGGGGTGCAGGTCGTCGGGCAGCGGCAGCTCGGCGTGGTCCTGCTCGCCGTAGAGCTCGCGGCCGTCCAGCAGGTGCAGGTGGGGGTCGGTCGCCGAGCGCTCGGCGACGATGCGGGCGAGCTCGGCGCGGATGACCTCGAGCGTGAGCTTGCCGGCCGTCACCTCCGCGGGGTCGCCCGTCGCGGTGAAGCGCAGCACGCCGTCGGCCAAGCCGCTGGCGTCCATGGCGGTGGGACCCGGCACCTGCTCGTGGATGGGGCACAGGATGGGCGACACCACGAGCAACGGCGTGGTCGGGTGGCCGTCGCGCACGGTGTCGAGGAAGCCGTGGACGCCGGTGCGGAACGCGCGGAGCCGCATCAGGTCGGTGTTGACCAGGTTGATGCCGATCTTGACGCTCACCAGGTCCGCCGGCAGGTCGCGGATCGTGCGCGCCACGAGCTGGTCGAGCAGCGCGCTGCCGCCGAACCCGAGGTTGACCAGCTCCACCCCGGCCAGGCGCGCGGCCACGGCGGGCCAGGTGCCGGTGGGGTGGGCGGCGTTGGAGCCGTGGCTGATCGAGCTGCCGTGGTGCACCCAGACGGGCCGCCCGCTCGCGGCGGCGACCTCGACGGGGGCGTCGGCGCGCAGGTCGACCAGCAGCACGGCCTCGTCGTGCGGGAGCCAGATCTCGACGTCCTTGGGCCGGGCGCCGAGGTCGGCGAAGCGCAGCGTCACGGGATCGCCCTCGCGGTGCTCCACCGCGCCCGTCGTCATGTCGATGGTGACCACGTCGCCGCCCGCTGCGGTGGCGCGGTCGACCAGGCTGCCGTCGACGACGAGGTCGAAGATGCCGTCGGGGCGCGGCGGTGCCCCGACGTACTCGCGCTTGGTGGGCACGACGTCGAGCTCCACGGCGGTGGCGGCGGTGCGGAAGGCCAGCCGTACGCCGGAGGGCTGCTCCTCGGCCCCCGTCAGCTGGGGGTCGGCGGCCTGGGCCAGCGCGTGCGCGGGCAGCCGGTGCGGGCGCAGGCCGCGGGGGGTGCGCTCGACCTCCACGGCGCCGCGCAGGAGGTCGGTGATCTCGGGAGTCACGGTCGCCGTCATGGTCGGGGCCTTTCGGGGGTGGGCCAGCTGCGGAGCAGGGCGTCGAGGGCGTCGAGCGAGCGCCGCCAGGAGGTCTCGGAGTCGGGCTCGCTGTGGCTGAACGCGCCCCCCAGCTCGAGGTCGACGAAGCCGCGGAAGACGCTCCCGAGCAGGCGTACGGCGTGGGTCTGGTCCGGCTCGGTCAGGTCGTAGCCGCGCAGCACCGCGCGGCTCATCGCGGCGTGGCGCGGGCCGGCGCTGGCCAGGGCCGTCTCGGTGTCGAGGCGCAGCTGCGCGGCGGCGTAGCGACCGGGGTGCTCGCGCGCGTAGTCGCGGTAGACGTCGGCCATGGCGGTGAGCGCGTCCTTGCCCGAGCGACCCGCCAGGGCGGAGTCGCCGCGGTCGGCCAGCTCTTCCAGCGCGAGCAGCGCGATCCGGGTCCGGAGGTCGTCGGAGCCGGTGACGTGGGAGTAGAGGCTGGCGACCTTGACGTCGAAGCGGCGCGCGACCTCGGTGATCGTGACCCGGTCGAAGCCGACCTCGTCGGCGAGCTCGGCGCCCGCCCGGGCGAGCCGCTCCTTGGTGATGCCGGCGCGCATGTCGCCTCCTCTGGTCGTCCGATCATTTCCTAATGTGATTATGCGTCTACCTAATGTGCTTAGGCAAGCCGGCGGGCGATAGCGTCGTCGCATGCGCAACCCGATCGGCACCCACGTCCTGGTCGGCAAGGGCCTCGCCGACGGCGCGCTCGCCAACGCCGACCTGGTCGGCGCCGAGACGATCCAGGTCTTCGTGGGCAACCCGCGCGGCTGGGCGCTCTCGGTGGGCAAGCCGGCCGACGACCGCCGCTTCCGCGCCGAGACCGAGCGGCGCGGGATGCGCACCTTCATCCATACGCCGTACCTGGTCAACCTCGGATCCCCCACGCCCGCCACCTACGCCAGCTCCGCGGCCCTGGTCGCGCACAACCTGCGCCGCGCCGCCGAGATCGGCGCGGAGGGCGTGGTCGTGCACACCGGCTCCTACGTCGACCCCGACGGCGGCCCGGAGCGGCACGCCGCGGCGATGCGACAGGTCCGCGAGGCGCTGCTGCCGGTCCTGGACGCGATCGCCGACGACGCCGCCCCGTGGCTGCTGCTCGAGCCCACCGCGGGCCAGGGCCGCTCGCTGTGCGCCGGGGTCGAGGACCTCACCGGCTACCTCGACGCGCTCGACCACCACCCCAAGGCCGGGCTGTGCCTGGACACCTGCCACGTCTTCGCCGCCGGCGCCCCGCTGGACGAGCCCGGCGGGACCACCGCGACCCTCGACCGGATCGTCGAGATCGGCGGCCCCGGCCGGCTGCGGCTCGTGCACGCCAACGACTCGATGGACGTGCGCGGTGCGTTCAAGGACCGCCACCAGCGCATCGGCGAGGGCCACATCGGCGTCGGCGCGTTCGAGGAGCTGTTCGCCCACCCGGCCACCGAGGGCGTCCCGTTCATCCTCGAGACGCCGGACTCCCGCGACGCCGACAACCGCGACATCCCCCTGCTCAAGGAGCTGCGCTCGCGCGCCCTGGTCGCCCCGTGACCGCCTCGCGGCGTACGACGCTGCTGGCCACCGCCGTCCTGCTGGCGATGACCGCCTGCTGGGGCTCGACGTTCTTCCTCATCAAGGACCTGCTCGACCGGGTGCCGACGCTGGACTTCCTGGCCGTGCGCTTCACCATCGCCGGCGTGGTGATGCTCCTGGTCGCCCCGCGCGCGGTGGCCCGGCTGTCCCCCGAGTCGCGACGCCACGCCGCCGCCCTCGGCGCGCTCTACGGCGTCGCGCAGATCCTGCAGACCGCCGGCCTGGCGCACACGGCGGCCAGCGTCTCCGGCTTCATCACCGGCATGTACGTCGTCGCGACGCCCCTGCTCGCGGCCGTGCTGCTGCGCACCCGGATCACCGCGATCACCTGGGCCGCCGTCGTGCTGGCCACGGCTGGTCTGGGCGTGCTGACCCTGGACGGCGTGGCGATCGGCTACGGCGAGGCGATCACGCTCGTGGGCGCGATCCTCTACGCGCTGCACATCGTCGGGCTCGGCGCCTGGTCGAGGCCCACCGAGGCCCTGGGCATGTCCATCGTGCAGCTGCTCGTCATCGCGGTGATCTGCCTGGTGGCGACCGCCCCCGACGGCGTGGTGCTGCCGGGCACGACCGGCGACTGGCTCTCGGTCGTCTACATGGCGGTCTTCGCCGGCGCGCTCGCGCTGGTGGGGCAGACCTGGGCGCAGGCACACCTCACACCGACGCGCTCCGCGATCATCATGAGCATGGAGCCGGTGTTCGCGGCGTTCTTCGCGGTCCTGCTCGGCGGCGAGGACCTCGCGCTGCGGATGCTGGTCGGCGGCGTCATGGTGCTGACGGCGATGCTCGTCGTCGAGGTCGGGCCGCGCCGCAAGATCGAGGGCGAGGTCCAGCACCTCGCGGTGTGACCCCTAGGAGCAGTCCCAGTGGTAGCGCAGCGAGGAGAGGTCGCCCCGCGCCACCGCTGCCGGGTCACCGAAGAGGTGCGCGACGCCGACGTCGCCCCACCCGCCGACCTGCGCCGCGTCGAGCTGCAGGACGAGCCGGCCGTCGGGAGCGTGGTGCGCCGGGAACGCGCCGAGGCCGCGCGGGTCCGACTGCGCGAAGTCGGCCGAACCTCCGACGGTGCTCCCCGAGGCGAGTCCGGGGACGGTGCTCGACGCGCCGCGGACGTACTCGTCCCACACGAAGGGCACGTCCTCGGCGGCCTCCCCGACGGACGCCGCGAGCTGCGCCACCGGCGCGAGGTCGAGGCCGGCCGGCAGCTCGTCGTACGCCGGCAGCACCCGGCCGGGCGCGAACCCCAGCGCCGTCGCGTCCACGGCGTCGATCGGGCAGTAGACCTCCTCGCCCGCGTCCCGCGCCGTGTGCCACGGGGTGGGGTCGCCCGGCTGCCGCAGCGACGGGGCGTCGGTGTCGTCGTACCACCGGGTCTCGAAGCCGGCCGTCCCCTGCGTCTCGTCGAAGGTGAGGCCGTAGGTGTCGTCGCTGCCCACGAACCACTGCAGCAGCCCGCGCTCGGGGAAGCCCGGCAGCGGCGGCACCTCGGCGAAGTCGACCTGGGCGAGGAAGAACATCGGCTGGCCGTCCCACTCCGGCCAGGGCCGCTCCACGGGCAGGTAGGGGTGGCCCGCGACGTACGACGAGCCGGCGGAGGCGGGAGCGTGGCCGGCGAGGCGGATCGTGGCGCACGGCAGGACCAGGCGGTCGACGAGCCCGTCGAGCGACGGGACCGCGGGCTGCTGCTTCTGCTGCTGTCGGCGACCGAAGAACCTCATGCCGGCCACGCTAGGCGACCGACCTGTCCGCATCGCGGCCACCGGGCCCGCGAGCGCGGCGGAGCGGCTAGATTTCCCGGCGTGACGCACACGTATCTCTTTGGACACTCGCCGGGCATCCCCGTGCGAGCCGTCTAGACGCGCTCACACACCATCCATCGCCCCGGCACCGACCGGGGCGTTGTGCTGTCCGGGCCGGGTCGGGCACCAGAGAAGAGGAACCCCATGGTCGTCGTCATGTCACCGGACGCCACCGACGAGGACGTCGCGCACGTCGTCGAGAAGGTCGAGGCGGTCGGCGGCGAGGCCTTCGTCTCCAAGGGCGTCGTGCGCACCATCATCGGCCTGGTCGGGGACATCGAGTCCTTCCACCACCTGAACCTGCGGACCCTGCGCGGCGTCGCCGACGTGCACCGCATCAGCGACCCCTACAAGCTGGTCAGCCGCCAGCACCACGCCACCCGGTCGACCGTCTGGGTCGGCCCGCAGGGCGCGCAGGTGCCGATCGGCCCGGACACGTTCACGTTCATGGCCGGGCCGTGCGCGGTCGAGACCGCCGAGCAGACCCTGGCCGCCGCCCACATGGCGCGCTCGGCCGGCGCGACGATCCTGCGCGGCGGGGCGTTCAAGCCGCGCACGTCGCCGTACGCCTTCCAGGGGCTGGGCCTCGCCGGGCTGGAGATCCTCGCCGACGTGCGCGAGGCGACCGGCCTGCCGATCGTCACCGAGGTCGTCGACGCCCGCGACGTGCCGGTCGTGGCCGAGCACGCCGACATGCTGCAGGTCGGCACGCGCAACATGGCCAACTTCGGACTGCTCCAGGCCGTCGGGGACGCCGGCAAGCCGGTGCTGCTCAAGCGCGGCATGACCGCGACCATCGAGGAGTGGCTGATGGCGGCCGAGTACATCGCCCAGCGCGGCAACCTCGACGTCGTGCTCTGCGAGCGGGGCATCCGCACCTTCGAGCCCGCGACCCGCAACACCCTCGACATCTCCGCGGTGCCCGTGGTGCAGGCGACCAGCCACCTGCCGATCATCGTCGACCCCTCGCACGCCGCCGGCCGCAAGGACCTCGTGGTGCCGCTGTCGCGGGCCGCGATCGCGGTCGGCGCGGACGGGATCATCGTCGACGTGCACCCCACGCCGGAGACCGCGCTGTGCGACGGGCCGCAGGCGCTGCTCGGCAACGACCTGCGCGACCTCGCGAACGCCGTACGGCGGCTGCCTCCCGCAGTGGGACGGGTCGATGCCGCGGAGCGGATGCGCGTCTAGAGTCTGCGGCGTGGAGACGTGTGAGCGGTGCGGGCACCCGCTGGGGGCGGGACGGTTCTGCCTCAACTGCGGGCACCCGACGGGGCGCGGGCTGACCGACACCGCCGAGCGGCCGGCGGTGCGGGGTCCCAGCGCCCCGACCGCGCCCGCACCCCCGTCCAGGCCGCCCGCGGCTCCGCCTGCCGCCCCGACCGCTGCCGCACCCACGGCCG
>NZ_JACJGM010000049.1 GCF_015024225.1 Nocardioides lijunqiniae | reverse complement strand
CGGTCGGGCCGTCGACGGCGGGCCCCGCCCCGCACGACACCCCGCGCGCGCCCCGGCCCGGGCCGCTGCGGGTGCGTCCGGGGCCACGGGCCGACTGGTTCGCGCCGGGGACCCTCGCGGCGCTGTGCCGCGCGCCGTACGTCGTGGGGGAGGCCTCCGACCGCGTGGGCATGCGGCTGGAGGGTCCGAGGCTGGAGCGGGTGCGCGCGGGCGAGCTGCCCAGCGAGGGGATGGTGCTCGGCGCCGTGCAGGTGCCGCCCAGCGGCCTGCCGGTGGTGCTGCTGGCCGACCACCCGCCGACCGGCGGCTACCCCGTGCCGGCGGTGGTCGAGGAGGACGACCTGTGGCGGTGCGCGCAGCTGCGGCCGGGCGACCGGGTGCGGTTCACACCCGCCTGACGAACTCCACCGAGGCCTCGACCGGCCGGAAGCCGACCAGCTCGTTGATCGCGATCATGTACTGGTTGGTCTCGCCGTTCTGGGTGCGGACCCGGCGGATGTGGGGGCGACGCTCCTGGACGGCGCGCAGGTTGGCCGTCTTGACCGCCAGCCCGAGCCGGTGGCCGCGGTGCTCGCGGTGCACGAAGGTGCCCCACTGGAAGGCGTCGGGGGAGGTCTCGGCGACCGGGACCTGGAGCGTCGACTGGGCCGCCACGACGCCGTCGGGCGTGAGGGCCACGCTCTCGTAGGTCTCGCGGCCCATGCTCGCCGACATGGCGTAGGTCTCGGCGAGCCGCTCCGGGGTCATCACCTCCTCCTCGAAGTCGACCTCGCCGGTGGGCGCGTCGACGGCGAGCTGGCCCAGCAGGACGCAGAGCGACTCGGCGTGCTCGTCGGGGAAGCGGCCGACGTAGGTCTCGATGCGGTAGCCGTCGGCCCGCTCGGAGGCGAGGGCGGACCACTCCTCGAGCCGCGCGGCGTCGACCGGCAGGTCCAGGTGGCGGACCACCTCGATGTTGGACTGCGTGAAGCCCCGACCCTCCGCGAAGGACCGGTAGGGATGGTCGTCGAGCCGGTCGAACGGGATCGTCGCGTCGGCGAGGACCTGGCGGCGCCCCGCGGACACCGCGATGCCGGTCAGGTGCTCCAGGAGCGCCGAGCCGACGCCCCGGCCGCGGTGGGCGGGGTCGACGAAGACCTCGACCCATGCCTTGTCGGTGTTGTCGAGCAGGAAGAGGTAGACGATGCCGAAGCCGACCAGGGCGTCGCCGTCGTGGGCGGCGACGTGCTCGGCCCGCTCGCCGCTGTCGGGAGCGCGCAGGGCCGCGACGTACTCCGCGCACGTGAAGCGCGGGGCATCGGGGCGGTCGACGTGGCGGGCGAGGTCGTAGACCCGGTGCACCGCAGCCATCACGGCGTCGTCGTGGAGGTCGATCGGGCGCAGGTCCATGCCTCGCACGCTAGGGCGGCGGCGGGGTCGGCGCGAGCGAGTTTCCGTCGTCGGTGGCGTCCGCGTCCGCGTCGTCGTCGTCGGGGGGAGGCTGCCAGGCGACGAGGTCGGGGTCGTCGATCGGGAAGGAGCGCACCGGGCCGGCCGGGGTCTCGGCGGTCTCGAAGCGCACCGTCACGACGCCGCGACCCGAGCCCCACACCCAGCCCCGGCCGAGCCCGGCGTGCACGACGTCCATCCCGGGCGCCCAGGCTGGGCGCCGGGTGCTGGGCGCCTCGACCTGCTCGGGCTCCTCCTCCACGACCTCCGGGTCGGACTCGCCGAAGAGGTCGTCCTGGATCCAGTCGGCCAGGCCGGAGACGCCGACGCCCAGCAGCCGCACCCCGCCGGAGGTGTCGAGGTCGGCCAGCAGCGCGCGAGCCAGCCGGCCGATGGTGGCGGTGGAGTCGGTGGGGGAGCTCAGCGTCGAGGAGCGGCTCAGCGTGGTGAAGTCGTGCAGGCGCACCTTGATCGTGACCGTGCGTCCGGACAGGCCGTGCTTGTGCAGGCGGGTGGCGACCTCGCCGGCCTGCCGCGTGAGCAGGCCCTCCATCAGCCTGCGGTCGGTCAGGTCGGTCTCGTAGGTGCCCTCGACGCTGACCGACTTCGCCTCCCGCTCGGCCAGGACGGGACGGTCGTCCAGCGCCCGCGCGAGGTGCCACAGGCCGGTGCCGTGGGCCTTGCCGACCAGGCGCACCAGCTCGTCGAGGTCGACCGCCTCCAGCTCGGCGACGGTGTGGATGCCGGCGCGGCGCAGCCGCTCCGCGGTGGCCGGGCCCACGCCGGGGATCACGCTGACGTGCCGCGGGCGCAGCAGCGCCACCTCGGTGCCGGGAGGCACCACGGTCAGCCCGTCGGGCTTGTCGATCTCGCTGGCCACCTTGGCGATGAACTTCGAGGAGCCGAGGCCCACGGAGCAGGTCAGACCGCGGGTGACCTCGGTGACGCGCGAGCGGAGGTCCTCGGCGAACGCCGTCACGGTGGGCAGCTCGAGGTCGGGAAGCCCGGCGCGCTCGAGGTCGACGAACGCCTCGTCCAGCGACAGCGGCTCGACCAGCGGCGAGACCGAGCGCAGCAGCCCCATCACGGCGTTGCTGGACTCGCGGTAGGCGTGGAAGCGGCCGCTCAGGAACGCCGCGTGGGGGCAGCGCGAGCGCGCCTCGCGCGTCGACATGGCCGACCTCACGCCGTACGTGCGGGCCTCGTAGGAGGCCGTCGCGACCACGCCGCGGCCGCCGGTCCCGCCGACCACGACGGGCTTGCCGCGCAGCGAGGGCTTGTCACGCTGCTCGACCGCCGCGAAGAAGGCGTCGAGGTCCAGGTGGAGGACCGAGGCCTGCGCGCGCACGCTCGCAAACTACCCGCGGGCACCGACGGGTGCCCGCACCCGGGTCCGACGGGCCGGCTGCCGTGCACAGGAGAGGTCTCGGCGCGTCGTCCTCCCCAGACCGGTCCTCGTCGCCGGCGCGGTGACGGCCGTGAGGAGCACGGTGCCTGCATGACCCACCACGCTCCGCTGTCGATGACCGCCACGTGCCCCGAGGACCTGCTGGCCATGGTGCCGGTGACCCTCGGCTTCGCGCCCGAGGAGTCGGTCGTGATGCTCACCTTCGGCGGGCGCGCGTTCCAGGCCCGCGTCGACCTGCCCCTCTGCCTCGACGAGGTGCCCGACGTCGTGACGTCCCTGGTGGGGCCGGCCCGCCGGCACCGCGTGGAGCGCGTGGTGTTCGTGCTCTACACCGACGACGAGGTCCTGGCCGGGCGTCTGGCGCGCGGGCTGCGCGACCGCTGCCGTGGGGAGGGCATCGCGGTGCTCGAGACGCTGCGCGCCCACGACGGGCGCTGGTTCCCGCTGCTCCACGGCGACCGCGTCGTCCGCGAGGTCGGGGTGCCCTACGACGTCAGCGCCCACCCGTTCCTGGTCGACGCGGTGCTCCGCGGTCGGGTCACCCTGCGCTCACGCACCGAGCTCGAGGCGACCCTGCGGTCCGACCCGGTGCGGGTGGCCGCGGTGGCGGCGGCGCTCGCCGAGGGGCCGAGAGGGCGGAGAGGACGGAGGGGCCGGCCGACGGGGGAGTGGGACCGCGACCACCCGCCCCCCACGCCCGTGCTCCTGGTGGAGGGGCGCTGGGTCCAGGACACGGTGCGCCGTCATGTGGCCGACGGCTCCCGCCCTACCGACGGCGAGGCCGCCCGGCTGCTCCGCGCGGTGCTGCTGCTGCGGCTGCGCGACGCGGCGTGGCAGCTGATCCGCCGCGCGGAGGCCCGCGCCCACGTCGAGCTCTGGGCCGACCTGGTGCGGCGTTGCCCGCAGGAGCTGCTGGCCGGCCCGGCCGCCCTGCTCGGGTGGGCCGCCTGGCAGGCCGGCGACGGCGCCCTGGCGTGGTGCGCCCTCGACCGGGTGCACGAGGTCGAGCCACGCTACGGGCTGGCGAGCCACCTCGCGATGCTGCTCGAGCACGCGGTGCCGCCGGAGGAGTGGGAGGCCGACGCCGACTGGGCGGAGGGGCTGCGCGCGTCGGACGGGTCGGCGTGAGCACCACGCCTGTGCGGGTGAGGGTCCCGCCGCCCCTGGCAGCACTAGGGTGCCTGCATGGGCGAAGAGGTCGACGCACAGGAGTTCACCCGGGCCGACCGCACGCGGCACCGCGAGAAGGTCAGGCGCAACCTCGACGTGTTCGCCCGGATGCTGCGCGAGGCGGCGTTCGACACCGACGACCCGATGACCGGCCTCGAGGTGGAGCTCAACCTGGTCGATGAGCGCGGCGACCCGGCGCTGAAGAACAGCGAGGCGCTCGAGGCGATCGCCGACCCCGACTTCCAGACCGAGCTCGGGCAGTTCAACATCGAGATCAACGTCCCGCCGGCCAAGCTGCGCGAGGGCGGGCTGACGACGTTCGAGGACAACCTGCGCCGCAGCCTCAACGACGCGGAGGACAAGTCCGCCGAGGTCGGGGCCCACCTGGTGATGATCGGTATCCTGCCCACCCTCGCGGAGGGGCACATGTCGCCGGCGTCGCTCAGCGGCAACCCGCGCTACCGCCTGCTGAGCGAGCAGATCCTCAACGCCCGCGGCGAGGACATCACGATCGCGGTCACGGGCCCGGAGCGGCTGCGCACCACCACCGACTCGATCGTGCCGGAGGCCGCGTGCACCAGCACGCAGTTCCACGTGCAGACCTCGCCCGACCAGTTCGCCACCTACTGGAACGCCTCCCAGGCGATCTCCGCGGTGCAGCTGGCGGTCGGCGCCAACTCGCCGTACCTCCTGGGCAAGGAGCTGTGGCGCGAGACCCGGATCCCGCTCTTCGAGCAGGCCACCGACACCCGCAGCGAGGAGCTCAAGGCACAGGGCGTGCGGCCCCGGGTGTGGTTCGGCGAGCGCTGGATCACCTCGATCTTCGACCTGTTCGAGGAGAACGTCCGCTATTTCCCGGCGCTGCTGCCGATCACCGAGGAGGAGGACCCGCTCGAGGTGCTGGAGGCGGGCGGCACCCCGGTGCTCTCCGAGCTGCGCCTGCACAACGGCACCATCTACCGCTGGAACCGCCCGGTCTACGACATCAGCGACGGCGTCCCGCACCTGCGCGTCGAGAACCGCGTCCTGGCCGCCGGGCCGACCGTGGCCGACACGATCGCCAACGCGGCGTTCTACTTCGGGCTGGTGCGCGCGCTGGCCGAGAGCGAGCGGCCGCTGTGGTCGCAGATGTCGTTCAGCGCCGCCGAGGAGAACTTTCACGTGGCCGCCCAGCACGGCATCGACGCCCAGATTTACTGGCCGGGCGTCGGGCAGGTCCAGGCGACCGAGCTGGTGCTGCGCCGGCTGCTGCCCATGGCGCAGGAGGGGCTCGAGGCCTGGGGGGCGACCGGCGCCGAGATCGACCGGATGCTCGGGATCATCGAGCAGCGCTGCCTCACCGGCCGCAACGGCGCCGAGTGGTTCGTGCGGCAGATGCACGAGCGGCGGGGCGACGACCGCTACGACGCGCTGCGCGCCACGCTGCTCGACTACCGCGAGCGGATGCACACCAACGAGCCGGTGCACACCTGGTAGCTCAGCTTCCGCCCCGTGGGCGCAGGCGCTGCCAGCGACACTCCGCGCCGCTGCGCGGGTCGCGCCAGCCGTGGCGGTTGACGACGACCATGACCAGCGGGAGCGCGAGCTCCCCGTAGGCCGACCGGGCCGCAGCCAGCCAGGCCAGGTCGACGTCCTGCGGCTCGAGCGCCCCCGGGCGGGTGAGCCAGACCATCGCCGTGGGGCCGGGCCGCCGGACCCTCCTCACCATGGCCGAGACGATGTCGGTGCGCAGGGCGTGGTCGGTGGGCTCGTCCAGGCGGACGGCGAACACCGTCTCGCGCTCGCCGGGCACCCCGACGTGCACCAGGGGCAGGAAGCGGCGCCGGTGCTCCGCGGTGGCGTGGTCGAGGACCGCCCGCCGCAGCAGCCGGTGCAGCGCGGGCGCGAGCGGTGCGCGCAGTCCCTCGGCCATGGGGGCAGCGTGCCCGACACCGGTTGCGCCGCGCCGTGGTTCTCCACAGGCTCCCCACGAGGGCCCGCGGACCGGTACGGTGCCCGACATGGGAAAAGTCGTGGTCGGTTACGTGCCCAAGCCCGAGGGTGAGGCTGCCCTGGATCAGGCGATCGCCGAGGCCAAGCTGAGGGGGGCCGACCTGGTGGTCGTCAACTCCCATCGCGGGGGAGCGGGCTACGACAAGCAGGCCGCCGACCAGCTCGAGACCGACATGGCGGCGGTCAGCGCCAAGCTCGACGCCCAGGGCGTGACCTACGAGCTGCGCCAGCTGGTGCGCGGCTTCGAGCCCGCCGAGGACCTGATCAGCATCGCGGAGGCCAACTCCGCGGAGCTCATCGTCATCGGCCTGCGTCGCCGGACGCCGGTCGGCAAGCTGATCCTGGGCTCCAACGCGCAGCGCGTCCTGCTGGACGCCCACTGCCCGGTGCTGGCCGTGAAGGCGGACTGAGCACCCTCGCGGCCGACGGGCGGCCTAGTCTCGGAGGCATGAGCCTCTGGGACGCGCCACCGACCTCCCGCCAGCGCACGGCCGCACGCGTGCTGCTGGGCAGCATCCTGGTCTTCGCCGGCGTCAGCCACCTCACGTTCGCCCGCGAGGAGTTCGTGGCGCAGGTGCCCGACTGGTTCCCGGTCTCCGACGACCCCGTCGTCGTGGTGTCCGGCGCCGTCGAGATCGGTCTGGGCGCCGCGCTGGTCGCCTTCGGCCGCGGTCGCATCGGGGTCGGCCTGCTCGCGGCGGCGTTCTTCGTGGCGATCTTCCCCGGCAACATCGCGCAGTACCTCGAGCACACCGACGCCTTCGGCCTCGACACCGACCGCAAGCGCTTCGTCCGCCTGTTCTTCCAGCCGCTGCTCGTCGCCTGGGCGCTGTGGGCCACCGGCGCCTGGCGGGACCGGCCCCGCCGGCGAGGCTAGGGACCCCCCAGGCGCTGCGGCACAATCGGGGGATGGCCATCCACATCACCGGCGACGACGCCGCCGACCAGGTCCTGACCGACAGCTCGTTCGCGCTGCTCGTCGGGATGATGCTCGACCAGCAGTACCCGATGGAGCACGCCTTCCGGGGACCGGCCAAGGTGCTGGAGCGCTTCGGCAGCATCGAGCCGGAGGCCATCGCGAGCGCCGACCCCGAGGAGTTCGCCGCGCTGTGCGCGACGCCGCCGGCGGTGCACCGGTTCCCGGGCTCGATGGCGGCGCGGATGCAGGAGCTGGCGGCGCTGGTGGTCGAGCGCTACGACGGCCGCACGGAGCGGCTGTGGACCGAGGCGGCGGACGGCAAGGACCTGCTGAAGCGGGTGATGGAGCTGCCGGGGTTCGGCAAGCAGAAGGCGCGGATCTTCACGGCCCTGCTCGCCAAGCAGCTCGACGTGCGGCCCGACGGCTGGGAGCAGGCCGTGGGGGACTACGCCCTGGAGGGTCACCGCTCGGTCGCGGACGTGGTCGACGGCGACTCGCTGCAGAAGGTGCGCGACCACAAGAAGCAGCAGAAGGCGGCCGCCAAGGCCGCCGCCGGCCCGCAGTAGCGGGTCCGTGTGGGGACCTCACGCACCCCGTGGCAGAATGAAGCAGCGGCTCTTGACGACACCGGGTCTTGCCGCGCCCACAGCCAGTTTGACGAGAGGTGTTCGTGTCTTCGAACGCGCGCAAGATCCCTGCCGACGTCCTGTCCCACCCCGCCGTCGAGGCCCTGCTCCAGCAGGCCGCGCCGTCGGCGAGCGTGACGCCCGACCAGGTCAGGCAGGCGAGTGAGGCCGCCGCGGTCGAGCCGCGCCACCTCAAGGCCCTGCTCGCGCACCTGAGCTCGCTCGGCATCTCGGTGGCCATGCCGGCCGCCGGCGCCCGGGTCGCCGCCGCCGGCAGCCCCCGCAAGACCACCACCGCCACGGCCACCGCCAAGAAGGCGCCGGCGAAGAAGGCCGCAGCCGCCGAGGCGCCGGCCGAGGCACCGGCGAAGAAGGCGGCCGCCAAGAAGGCCGCCCCCGCCAAGAAGGCGCCGGCGAAGAAGGCCGCGGCCGAGACCGTCGTCGCCGCGGTCGGCGCCGACGGCAAGAAGGCCCTCCCGGACATCCCCGACGAGGAGTTCGAGAAGGACGTCAAGGCCGACCCGACGATCGTCGAGGACGAGAAGTCCGCGACGTTCATCGTCTCCGCCGCCGACGAGACCGATGAGCCCGAGCAGCAGGTCATGGTCGCCGGTGCGACCGCCGACCCGGTCAAGGACTACCTCAAGCAGATCGGCAAGGTGCCCCTCCTCAACGCCGAGATGGAGGTCGAGCTCGCCAAGCGGATCGAGGCCGGCCTCTTCTCCGAGGAGAAGCTCGCCAAGGGCGGCAAGATCACGCCCAAGGTGCTCGAGGAGCTCGAGTGGATCTCCGAGGACGGCCGTCGCGCCAAGAACCACCTCCTCGAGGCCAACCTGCGGCTCGTGGTCTCGCTGGCCAAGCGCTACACCGGCCGCGGCATGCTGTTCCTGGACCTGATCCAGGAGGGCAACCTCGGTCTGATCCGCGCGGTCGAGAAGTTCGACTACACCAAGGGCTACAAGTTCTCGACGTACGCCACGTGGTGGATCCGCCAGGCGATCACCCGCGCCATGGCCGACCAGGCCCGCACCATCCGGATCCCGGTCCACATGGTCGAGGTCATCAACAAGCTCGCGCGCGTCCAGCGCCAGATGCTCCAGGACCTGGGCCGCGAGCCCACGCCCGAGGAGCTGGCCAAAGAGCTCGACATGACCCCCGAGAAGGTCATCGAGGTCCAGAAGTACGGCCGCGAGCCGATCTCGCTGCACACGCCCCTCGGCGAGGACGGCGACTCGGAGTTCGGCGACCTGATCGAGGACTCGGAGGCCATCGTCCCGGCCGACGCGGTCAGCTTCACGCTCCTGCAGGAGCAGCTGCACGCGGTGCTCGACACGCTCTCGGAGCGCGAGGCCGGCGTGGTGTCGATGCGGTTCGGCCTCACCGACGGCCAGCCCAAGACGCTCGACGAGATCGGCAAGGTCTACGGCGTGACGCGCGAGCGGATCCGTCAGATCGAGTCCAAGACCATGTCGAAGCTGCGTCACCCCTCGCGCTCGCAGGTCCTGCGCGACTACCTGGACTGACCCCAGCAGCCACCCGCGTCCGCGCCGCCCGTCCCCCTTGTGGGGGCGGGCGGCGTCGTCGTCCGGAAGGTTCCCCTTGACGCCGTGCCTCCGCGGGCGAAAGATCGCGAACAAGCGTTCGCGTTCCGCGGGCGCGCTTCTCGGGAGGTCTCCATGTCCGTACGTCGCACCGTCGCGGCCGCCGCCGCGTCCCTCGCCCTGGGGGCGCTGTCGATCAGCGTCACCACCGGGCCCGCCCAGGCCGACCCGCTGCCACCCACCGCGGTCGCGCTCGGCGACTCCTTCATCAGCGGCGAGGGCGCCGGCGGCTACAGCGCCGTGGTCGACCAGTCCGGTGTGGAGCAGGGGTTCCCCGGGTGGTCGTCGGCCAACAGCAACGCCTACTTCTGCCACCGGTCCCCGAATGCCTCGATCGCCGTGGCCAGCCTCCCCGGCATCACCGACCGTGTGAACCTCGCCTGCTCGGGGGCCCAGCCGGCCGACATGGCGACCGCGTCCTCGGCGCGGCCGGCCGGCCGCACCGTGGCCAGCCAGATCGACCAGCTCCGGCAGGTCGGCGCGGACCACGACATCGACCTCGTGCTGCTCGGCCTGGGCTCCAACAACGCCCACTTCACCTTCGGCACGGTCGCGGCCGAGTGCGCGGGACGCTTCGTCGGAGACGGCTACACCGGCTGGTGGGAGATCTGGGTCGACATCCTCAACTGGGTCAACGGCACCAAGCTCAACGAGAAGCCCTGCACCGATGCCGATCTCGCCAACGCCCAGCAGTTCGCCGGGGCGCAGGCCGACACGACCGCAGCGGTGCGCCAGGTGCTCGACGTGCTGGACGAGATTGACGCCGACGGCCAGCACCGCGTGGTGCTGCAGGACTACACCAACCCGCTGCCTCAGGCCTATGCCGCGCAGTACCTCACCGAGAGCGGCCGCGACGACGAGCGCGACAAGTACCGCGCGCTGGTCGACGAGCGCTACGCCGCCGGCTGCCCGGCCGACGTGGCCACGCTCGCCCCGGCCCACCGGTTCTCCCAGGGACTCGGCTCCCTGGTCGCCGGCGTCGCGAGCACGCTGCGTGCGGAGCGTCCGGGCGCCGACATCACCTACCTCAACGTGCAGCGCGCCTTCGACGGCGCCCGGCTGTGCGAGCAGCCCGGCAGCCCGGCCAACGCCCTGGCGACCCCGCTGCGGGTGATGGACGGGCCGTCCGGGGTGTTCGTGGACAGCTTCGGGCCCTTCGACAAGCTCGACATCAAGCGGGTCACCGACACCTGCAAGTCCTACTACCAGACCTGCCAGGAGTCGTGGCACCCCAGCGCGGCCGGGCACCAGGTCCTGGGCCAGTGCCTGAGCGCCGCCTGGGGCCGTGGCGGCCCGCAGGTCACCTGCTCGCGGGCACCGTCGGGGGAGATCTCGGCGGGATGACGCCGAGATGACGGCCGCCCGCGCCGCACGCGAGCCCCAGCAGGGGCGCTCCCGGGAGACCGTGGAGCGGATCCTCGAGGCCGCCGAGCAGGAGATCAGCGGCCGGGGGGTCGCCGCGGCCGGGACGCGCGCGATCGCGGCCCGCGCCGGGCTGTCGGTGGGGGCGCTCTACCGCTTCTTCCCCGACAAGGACGCGATCGTGGACGCGCTGACCCGGCGCTACCTCGCCGACCTGACGCCGGCGTACGCCGCGACGGTCGCCCAGGTGGCGCCGGGCGCCGATCTGGCGCAGGTCGTGCGCACGCTGGTGAGCCAGGCCGCGGAGCTCCAGCTGGCGCACCCCGGCTACTACCGGCTCACCGAGGAGCTGCCCCCCGAGGACGGGGACTCCCCGGCCCACCAGGTCCGCGAGAGCGTCGTGGACCTCTTCGTGGGCGCGCTGCGCTCCGCGGGCGTCGGGACGCCGGGCGGGGACCCGACCGAGGTGCGCCGGGTGGTGGCGCTCTGCGTCGAGACGGTGCGGCACACCCTGGGGCGGGCGCCCGTCGACGCCGAGGGTCGCGAGGCGGCGGTCGAGGAGCTGTCCGGCATGGTCGCGGCCTACGTGCAGGCGCGCTTCAGCGGCGGGTGAGGACGGTCGCGCTCAGCGGCGGGTGCGCCGGATGCGGCGACGCAGCTGGAGGATCCGGAGGGTCCCGGCCAGGCCGGCGAGGAAGAGACCGGCGAGTGCCGCGATCAGGATGGCGACGGCGACCGGCACCTGCCCGTCCCAGGCGAGGAAGGACACGGTGGTCTTCCGGGTGTTCTGCGCGATGAAGATGATGAGCAGCAGGAGGACCACCCCGAGCCCGACCACGGCGGCCCAGAAGCCGCTGGTCCGCGAGCCGCGCAGGGGGTCGTCGTCCACGCGGGGCGTCGGCTCGACGCGGGGCGTCGGCTCGGCGGGCGGCTCGTCCAGGGGCCGCGGGTCGCGGGGCTCGTCGGGGATCTGGGTCACGGCTTGCGGTACCCCGCAGGGCACCTGGCCAACCGACCCCGCGGTGCCGGGATGGTTGGGTTGCCCCGGCCCTGGGTAAGCGGGCGTTCGAAAACCTTCCTCACCCCAGGAGACCCCATGAGCCGATCCTCCCTGTCCGCGTTCTCCGTCGTGCTGCTGATCGTCGCGGTCGCCCTGCTGGTCGCGGCGCTGACCTACGACGGCAACGGCATGTGGATCGGGCTCGGTGCCGCCGTCGTGGCCCTGGTCGCGGTGTTCGTGTCGGCGAGCGGTCGCAAGAGCCGCTGACCGGTCAGCCGAGCGCGACCAGGACGACGGTCACCGCGCAGAGGCCGAGGCCCACGGCCTGGGCCAGGTGCACGCGCTCGCGCAGGACCGCCAGCGCGAGCAGGACGGTGAAGGCCGGGTAGAGCGAGGTGATCACGGCGGCGACGGTCAGGTTGCCGCCGCGGGTGGCCACCAGGAAGAGCCCCGTCGCCGCCGCGCCCAGGCAGCCGCTCACCAGCCCGAGCAGCGCTGCCGGCTGACGGGGCACCCACGGCACGCGCAGCACGACGGCCACCGCGACCACGACGGCGGCCGCGACGAGCTGGTTCAGCGCGAGGGGAAGCACCCCGGCCTCCTCCGGCACCTGCGCGAGCGCCGAGAAGAGGGTGCCGAAGCCCACGCCGGCGAGGACCCCGTCCAGGGCCCCGGAGCCCGCGCGGTCGGAGGAGCGGGAGCGGGGCTCGCGGGCGACCAGCCAGATCGCCGGGATGGCGGCCAGGATGCCCAGCCACACGAGCGGTGAGGGGCGCTCGCCGGTGGCTAGCCCGACGAGGATCGGCAGGAGTGCGGCGCCCACGCCCGAGACGGGTGCCACCACGCCCATCCGGCCCGACGACAGGCCGCGGTAGAGGAACGTCGTCCCGAGGCCGTTGCCGAGACCGGCGAGCGCCGCCCAGGCCAGGACCTCGGAGCCGAGGGACGCGTCCCGGGTCAGGCCGATCACGAGGAACGGCACCGCGCCACCGAGCTGACCCACCAGGGCGATCGTCCACGGGCTCACCCGCTTGGAGACGACGCCTCCGACGAAGTCGCTGAGGCCGTAGGAGGCGGCCGCCAGGAGCGAGAGCAGCAGCGTCATGTCAGGTGAGGACCACGCCGACGACCCAGGCCGCGGCGGCGAGCAGGCCGGCGGCCAGCTCGATGAGGATGCTGAGGCCGACGGCACGCAGCGCCTGGACCGTGGACGGCCAGGCTCGCGCCGAGCCCACGCGGCGGTGCTCGGCGAGGTAGATGCCGAGCACGAAGCCCAGGAAGAGCCCGAGCACCGGGACCACGAAGAACCCGACGACGGCGAGGCCGGCGCCGGCCCACTGGGTCGAGGCGGGGATGCCGGCGGCCTTGAGGTGACGCCCGGGGACGGCGTACTTCACGACTCCGCCCACCACGAGGAGCACGGTGACGACCGCGAAGACCGTCCAGGCGACCCCGCCGCCGACCTGCACGGCCCAGACGAGGACGGCGGCCAGGACCAGGATGGACCCGGGCAGGACCGGGACCAGGATGCCGGCGAGGCCGACGGCGATCGCCAGCGCGACCAGGACTTCGCTGAGGCTCACGGCGCTCAGCCTGTCAGGTCACCGGCCGGAAATGGCCGATGGCCCCGGACTCGCGTCGGGGGCCATCGTCGAAGTCTGCGGTGGGACTTGTTCAGTGCTCGTCTCGCGGCGTCGTTGCCGGGGTCGTGAGCTTGTGGGTCTCGTCGACCAGGTTGATGGCGACCTCCTTGAGCTTGTCACCGTGCTCGCGAGCGTGGTGGGCACAGAAGAGGAGCTCGCCGCCGGTCTGGAGCTCGACACGCAGGTAGGCCTGCGCACCGCAACGGTCGCAGCGGTCCTCGGCAGTCAGAGGAGCACTAGGGGCAACAGCAGTTGTCACGTCGGCCTCATTTCTCGGGTGGTGTCTCTCTCAACCTAGCGAGGGGGGACAACATTCCCGACGCCAGGTGTCCTGGGACACCTCGATCCAATCACGACTGAGCATTCCCCGATCTCCTGGTTCCCATGCCCTGGACTGGACAGGTGGGGAGGACGGTTCTTCGTCCGCTCACCGTAGGGCGGCGCGGGCGAGCGAGCCTTCACCGCCGCGCGGCGTGTCGCAGGTAGATTCGGAGGCGTTCGAAGCACCGCGAACGCCACGCCTGCCAGGAGCCCCACGATCGCCGACAACACCTACAACGCCGCCCACCTCCTCGTCCTCGAGGGACTGGAGGCGGTGCGCAAACGACCGGGCATGTACATCGGCTCGACCGACACCCGCGGCCTCATGCACTGCCTGTGGGAGATCATCGACAACGGCGTCGACGAGGCGCTGGCGGGCTCCGCGCACCGCGTCGAGGTCACCCTGCACGCCGACGACTCCGTCGAGGTGCACGACGACGGACGCGGCATCCCCACCGACAAGGAGCCCAAGACGGGGCTGCCCGGGGTCGAGGTGGTGGCCACCAAGCTGCACGCCGGTGGCAAGTTCGGCGGCGGGTCCTACGTCGCCACGGGCGGCCTGCACGGCGTCGGCCTGTCGGTGGTCAACGCGCTGTCGTCCCGCATGGACATCGACGTCGACCGCTCCCCGGCCCAGACGGGCCTGAGCTTCAACCGCGGCAACCCGGGCGTCTTCGACGGTGACGGTCCCGCGGCGGCGTTCACCCCCCGCTCCGGCCTGACCCGCAAGGGCAAGAAGGTCGCCAAGGGCAGGACGGGCACCCGCATCCGCTTCTGGCCGGACCGCCAGATCTTCACCAAGGACGCGACCTTCGAGTTCGAGGGGCTGCTGGGCCGCGCCCGGCAGACGTCGTTCATCGTCCCGGGCCTGGAGCTGGTGATCCGCGACCTGCGCGGCGAGGTCCCGGTCGAGGAGAAGTTCCGCCACGACGGCGGCATCGCGGAGTTCGCCGAGTACCTCGCCTCCGACGAGCCGGTGACCGACATCCTGCGGCTGCAGGGCATGGAGACCTTCACCGAGACCGTGCCGATGCTCGACGCCCAGGGCCACATGACCCCGCAGGAGGTCGAGCGCGAGCTGAGCGTCGACATCGCGGCGCGCTGGGGCACCGGCTACGACACCGAGCTGCGCTCGTTCGTCAACGTGATCGCCACCCCCAAGGGCGGCACGCACGTCAGCGGCTTCGAGGCCGCGCTCACCAAGACCTTCAACGAGTCGATGCGGGCCACCAAGGCGCTCAGGGTCAGCGACGACGACGTCATCAAGGACGACGTGATGGAGGGCCTGACCGCCGTGGTCACCGTCCGCCTGGCCGAGCCGCAGTTCGAGGGCCAGACCAAGGAGATCCTCGGCACCCCGGCGGTGCGCTCCGTCGTGCGACGGGTGGTCTCGACGGAGCTGAAGAAGTTCCTGACCTCCACCAAGCGGGCCGAGAAGGCCCAGGCCAAGCTGGTCATGGAGAAGGTCGTGGCGGCCTCCAAGACCCGGCTCGCCGCACGTCAGCACAAGGAGACGCAGCGCCGCAAGAACGCCCTGGAGTCCTCGGCCCTGCCCTCGAAGCTCGCCGACTGCCGCGCCAACGACAACGACCGCACCGAGCTGTTCATCGTGGAGGGCGACTCCGCCCTCGGCACGGCCAAGCTGGCCCGCAACTCGGAGTTCCAGGCGCTGCTGCCGATCCGCGGCAAGATCCTGAACGTCCAGAAGGCCTCGGTGGGCGACATGCTCAAGAACGCCGAGTGCGCCTCGATCATCCAGGTGGTCGGGGCCGGCTCCGGACGCACCTTCGACCTCGAGGCCCGGCGCTACGGCCGGATCATCTTCATGGCCGACGCCGACTCCGACGGCGCCCACATCCGCTGCCTCCTGGCCACGCTGTTCTTCAAGTACATGCCCGAGCTGATCACGGAGCGTCGCGTCTACACCGCGGTCCCCCCGCTGCACCGCATCGAGATCTCCAACCCCAAGAAGGGCATGGACAAGTACCGCTACACCTACTCCGACGACGAGCTGCAGCGCACGCTCGCGGAGCTGAAGAAGAAGAACGTCAAGTGGAAGGACCCCGTCCAGCGCTACAAGGGGCTCGGCGAGATGGACGCCGACCAGCTGGCCGAGACCACGATGGACCCCCGTCACCGCACGCTGCGCCGGATCACGATCGACGATGCCGACGTGGCCTCGCAGGTCTTCGAGCTGCTCATGGGCTCGGAGGTCGCGCCCCGCAAGGAGTTCATCGTGCAGGGCGCCTACGAGGTCGACGTGGAGTCGCTCGACGCCTGAGCGGACGGGCAGTCGTCGGGTCCGCGCACGGTCAGGGGAGCGTGACGCGCAGGAAGCGCGGCCGGTAGAGCAGGGGGTCCCGCACCACCTCGCCGACGTCCGTGCTGTTGCGGCTGTAGGAGACGACCATCGTGCCCGGGCGCGGCAGCAGGTCCGGGTGGGCCAGCGGCATGTAGCGCAGGAGCCCGGTGACCGTGTCGGAGGGCAGCTGCGCCAGCGGCGGCTGCGGGGTGAAGGGGCCCGTGGGGGAGGGCGCCGTCCAGACCGTGAGGTTGGTGCCCAGCACCTCGTCCTGCTTGCTCAGGGCGTACCAGGTGTCGCGATCGCGGAAGACGCTCAGGGTCTGCGACACCCCGCCCTGGGCGGGGATCAGCGTGGCGGCGCTCCGCTCGCTCGGGGCCCAGGCGGCGCCGTCCCAGTAGCGCCACCGCCGCGCGTCCAGGATGTCGTCGGGACGCACCCGGGCCAGCCGCATCGCGAAGCCGAAGGCGCCGGAGGTGTCGGGCCTGGACGTGCCGTAGAGGTAGACCCACGGCCCGTCGCCGTCATGCACGATCGTGGCCGCCGCGCCCCACGTGGTCCGCGTGGTGTCCGCGTCGTCGGCGCCGATGTCGCGCTGCGTCACCAGCTGGGGGGTCCCTCCGCGGGGCACGACGAAGACGGCGATCGACGTCCCGAGGTTCTCGAAGTCGAAGGCCCCGTCCCCGACCGTGCGGACGCGCTGGGTCGCGACGCTGACGAGGTCGTAGCCGGGGCGCTCCACGCGCCCGACCGACATCGGCCAGTACCCCACGGGCGGTGTGCCCGGGGGAGCGGAGGCGTCGGTCCGGTCCGGGATCACGGCGTCGCGCTCGGGCGGCACGACCACGCTCAGGCACCCGGGACCGACGACGAGCATCGAGTTCCGGACGAAGGTCTGCCCGTCGAAGTCCGGGTCCCGCAAGGTGTCGCCGAACACCCAGAGCCGGCGCCCGTCCTGGAGCAGCACGTCGGCGCCGACGTCCCCTCCCTGGAACGCGGGGCTGCCGCGGAGCCGGCCGGCGACCCGGTTCAGGTCCGCCACGTCCTCCAGCTCGCCGGTGGCGACGCACTCGGTCTGCGAGGCCCGCGAGGGCAGCGCCCCGGCCGGAGGGGCGCTCTCCGGCACCAGCAGCGTCGCCGACAGCAGCAGGGCGGCCGCCGGGACCACGACGGCGAGCGACCACCAGACGCGGACGTCGCCGATGCGGACGGGTGCGTCGCCCGCCGCGGACGACGCGACGAGCGCGCGCAGCCGGGCCCGCACCCACCGCGCCGACAGCAGGGTCAGCAGTCCCGTGGCGAGCCAGGCGAGCAGCACCAGCACGGGCCGGAGCAGCTGATCGCCGTCCAGGGCCGTGAGCGCCTCGACGGCGCGGTAGGCGGCGCCGCTGGGCGACCAGGACGCCATCGCGGCCCAGGGGCTCGGGAGCAGGAGGGGATCGAGCCGCGCCACGAGCGGTGCGTTGAGGACCACGAAGGACAGCGCGGCCAGGGCCAGACCCGTCAGCCCGGCCAGCGACTCGAGCGCGAGGGTGAGCACCGCGACCACGAGCACGTGCAGGCCGACCACGGCGGCGACGGCCGCGTGGTCCGACGCGACACCGGTCCAGGGCAGCGCGGCCAGGGTCGGTCCGGCGACGACGGCCAGCGCCGCCAGCTCGACGATGCGACCGGCTCCGCGGCGCAGCGTCAGGGCGACCGGCCCACCCCTGGCGGACATGACCACCACGGCCAGGAAGCCCAGCACGGCGGCCACGAGGCACAGGTCGTAGGCGTGCGAGGCGGCGCCCGTCCGCTGTCCCACCCGCTCGACGCGGACCGTCCGGTCGCGGGTGGCCTCGTTCTGCCGGACCCGGTCCAGGACGGCGTCGTTGAGGCCGGGATCGCGTCCGGCGTTGAGCACCAGGGTGTCGCGGGTGCCCGCGAGGTCCACCACGAGCGTGGCCACGACGGTGCCGTCGGCCACCTCGTCGCGCGCCTGCTCGCCGTCCGCCTCGTCCGCCGCGACGGCGGCGAAGGGCCGGTCGTCGAGCGCGTTCGCCTCGTCCGCCAGCGCGTCGGCGACGACGCCCGGAGCGACCACGACCAGCGGGACCGAGTGTGGCGTGCCGGTGTCCGGATGGACCGCCAGACCCACGAGGGAGGCGATCCCCCCGCCCAGCAGCAGCAGGCACACGAGCACGGCCGGTCGGCGTACGGCGCTGCTCATGTGCTCACCCTGGCACGCCGTACGACCCGGAGGGGTGAGGGCGGGGCGGGGGGTCCGTATGCTCGTGCGGGGGAGGGGACATGTCTGAGCACCAGCAGCCGGACGCGGACGCCAGGGTCGTGGCGGGCGAGCCCGCGCCCTCGGAGCGGGTGCCGCTGAGCCGCGAGCGGATCGTGGGCAGCGCCGTCGAGTTCA
This sequence comes from Nocardioides lijunqiniae, assembly GCF_015024225.1. Lineage (GTDB taxonomy): Bacteria > Actinomycetota > Actinomycetes > Propionibacteriales > Nocardioidaceae > Nocardioides > Nocardioides lijunqiniae. Next base: position 8,113 of record NZ_JACJGM010000049.1, on the reverse strand, counting down.
TCGACGAGTTCGGCCTTCCCGCTCTCACCATGCGTCGCCTCGGGGAGCGGCTCGGGGTCGAGGCCATGTCGCTCTACCGCTACGTGCCCGGGCGCGAGGACCTGCTGGACGCGGTGGTCGAGCACATCATCGACGAGATGCGGCACGACGACGACGTCCTCGACGCCCCGACGGCCGGCTGGCAGGACTTCCTGCAGCGTCTGGCGCACGGGGTGCGACGCGTGGCGCTCGCGCACCCCAAGTGCTTCCCGCTCGTCGCGTCGCGTCCGGCGCAGGCGCCGTGGCTGCGACCCCCGCTGCGCAGCCTCGAGTGGGTCGAGGCCTTCCTGAACGGGCTGGAGTCGGAGGGGTTCGACGACGCAGCCGCCGTGGGCGCCTACCGCGCCTTCACCAGCTTCCTGCTCGGTCACCTGCTGCTCGAGGTGGCCACGCACGGGGCGGACGTCGGCCCGCTCGACGTCGTCGAGACCGACGAGGAGCCGCCGGGGGAGACGCTGGCGGAGTACCCCACGGTCCGCCGCCTGCGCCGGCCGCTCTCGGAGGACCATGCCGCGGTGGAGTTCGAGGACGCCCTCGAGGAGCTGCTCGCGCGCATGGCGCTGATCCAGGCCAACCAGCACGTCGACCTGGCCTGAGGGCGCCCGTCACGGGCGCGCTCGGGTCCGGGGTGACTAGCGGCGGTCGTCCACCTCGCCGTCCGCCTCGATGTGCTCCTTGCGGACCTCCTCGCTGACGGTCTGCTCCTCCACGTCCGTCTCGGTGCCCAGACGCACCCGCTCGACGGGCTCGGTGGTCTTCTCCACGACCGGTCGCTCCTCGTGCAGGACCACCTCGTGCTCCTCCTCGGAGATCGCCGGGCCGTCGAGCGCCTCACCGGCGTTGCCGTCGGTGATGGGCTCGGTCTCCAGGACGGCGTGCTCCTTGCGCACCGGGACGGTGTGCGTCTCCATCTCGGTGGTGACGTACTTGCGGAGCCGGACTCGTCCGGCCTCCTCGGTCGTCGTGCTGACGTGCACCTGCTCCTCGGAGCGGGTCATCGCGTCGTCGGTCGCGGGCCCGGACGTGTCGTGCCCACGATCGGCGTCGGCGTCGGCGTCGCCGTCGGTGCCGGCGTTGCTGCGGTCGGTGTCGGACGCGTCGCCACCGGCTCCGGAGGCCGAGGAGAGCCGGTAGTGCGCGAAGAGGCGGTCCTCCTCCGCGGGGTCGAGGTGGTCGCCGTCCAGGTCGACGCTCGGGGCGTCCTTGACCTGGTCCTGGTGGACGGCCAGCACGAGGTCGTCGCCGTCCATCCGGGCGTCCTGCAAGGGCACGAACGACTCCTTCGTGCCGAACAGCCCGGTGTTGACCGTGACGAAGTCGGGGCGCCCGGTCGTGTCGTCGAGGAACACCTGGCCGACCTTGCCGATCTTCTTCCGGTCCTGGTCGTAGGCGGTGCGGCCGATCATCTGCTGTGCGTCGCTCTCGTTGAGCATGGGTCCTCCTGGGTGTCGTGGGGACCGCTCGGTATCCCTGGGCGGTCGCATCCAATCCCGATCCGACGAGAAACATTTACAACGTAAGTCTTAAACGTTTACACCGTAAGGAGCTCGGGTACGGGCCGTCAGCCACGGAGCATCCGCCCTGGCTGCCCCGTACCAGTGAGGTGGACGATGGACCGGAACGAGAAGCGAGGCTCCACCAGGATCGACGCGGACACCGCGAGCGGCGGGGCCAGGGAACGACACGACGACCGGCACGACGACGGACGTTCACACGAGGCCGCGAAGGAGCGGTTCGGCGGGGTGAACCTCGGCGCCTCCTTCTTCGGGTGGCTGGTGGCCATCGCGCTCGCCATCCTGCTCACCAGCATCGTCGGGGCGGTCGTGGCCGCGGTGGGCTCGAGCATGGACGTCGGGCAGAGCGAGGCGGAGCGGCAGGCCGGCACGATCGGGATCTCGGCGGCGGTCGTCCTCGCGCTCGTCCTGGCGATCGGCTACTTCGCCGGCGGGTACGTCGCCGGGCGCATGTGCCGCTTCGACGGCGGTCGCCAGGGACTCGTCGTGTGGCTCATCGGCCTGCTCGTGACGCTGGTCGCCTTCGGCCTCGGGGCGTTCTTCGGGTCCGAGTACAACATCCTCGACCGCGTCGACCTGCCGAACCTGCCCCTGTCCGCCGACGAGGCCGGCACCGGCGGCATCGTCACCGCCGTCGTGGTCCTCGTGGTCACGCTGCTCGCCGCCGTCGTCGGCGGCAAGGTCGGCCACCGCTACCACGACCGGGTCGACCGCGCGGCGGGCCGATGAGCGGCTCACGCCCTCGGGCGGGAGGTGCACCGACCGGCAGCTGAGCGAACGCACGGCCTGAGCCCCACCCGGAGGGGTGGTTCCCGGTGTCACCGGGCTGCAACCACCGACGGTGGGTACCAGGTTCATCCAGCAACGATGAGGAGTCCTCATGAGCACGACACCCCCCAGCACGCCTCCCGGCTCCACGCCGGGTTCCTACGACACCGGCCTCGGCCTCGACTCGCCGCTGGGCGACACCCCCCTGGGTGACACCGCGTACGAGACCAGCAGCACCGGCACGAGCGACAGCACCGGCGGCGACGACTCGTCGTCCGGCGTCGCGGACAAGGCGCAGGACGCCAAGCACGCTGCCCAGGAGACCGCGTCGACCGCGGCCGACGAGACGAAGCACGTTGCCGGCGTCGCTGGCGAGGAGGCCAAGAAGGTCGCCTCCGAGGCCAAGGACCACGCCCGTGGCCTGCTCGACGAGGCCCTCGGTCAGGTCGACGAGCAGTCGCGCTCTCAGCGCGACCGTCTGGTCGGCACCCTGGGCACCTTCAGCGACGACCTGAAGCAGATGGCCGAGGGATCCGAGGCCTCGGGTCTGGCCTCCGACCTGGCGCGCCAGGTCGCGGACCGCGCCCGCACCCTGGGCGACCACCTCGACGGCCGTGAGCCCGCGGAGCTGCTCGACGACGTCCGCTCGTTCGCGCGCCGTCGCCCCGGTGTGTTCCTGGCGGGCGCCCTCGCCGCAGGCATCGTCGCCGGCCGGCTGGCGCGGGGCGCCAAGGCGGCGCAGGACGACTCGTCCGCCGACGTGTCGCCCGCGACGCCCGCGACGTCCGGGCACCCGACGCCTCCGGCGCCGGTGCAGGAGACGGGCCTGCCCACGGTCGGCCAGCCGCAGTCGACGGCGCCGGTCTCGTCCGACCCGTTGACCTCGTCTCCGCTCTCCGACGCGGAGAACGCAGGGGCCCCCGCGCCCTCCACGCAGTCGATGCCGGGGTACACGCCGTGACCTCGACACCTCCCTACGACGGCGGGTCCACCGCCGCCGGCGACCAGGACCAGCGCAGCCTGGGCCAGATCGTCAGTGACGTGACGCAGGACATCACGACCCTGATCCGCCAGGAGATGGACCTCGCCAAGACCGAGCTCAAGCAGGAGATGAGCAAGGCCGGCAAGGGCGCCGGTCTCCTCGGAGGTGCCGGCGTCGCCGGCTACTTCGTCCTGCTGTTCCTGTCCCTGACCGCCATGTTCGGCCTCGGCGAGGCCATGGACCTCTGGCTCGCCGCCCTGATCGTGACCGTGGTGTGGGGCGTCGTCGCCGCCGTCCTCGCCGTGGTCGGCAAGAAGGCGATCCAGGAGAGCAACCCCCAGCTACCCGAGACGCAGCAAACCCTCAAGGAGGATGTCCGATGGGCCAAAGCACAGAAGAGCTGAGCACCGAGATCGCAGGCACCCGCGAGAACCTCGCGAACGACCTGGACGCACTGCAGGACCGCGTCAGCCCGAGCGCCATCGTCGAGCGTCGCAAGGAGGCCGCGCGCAACCGCGTCCTGGGCGTCAAGGACAAGGTCATGGGCAGCTCGCAGTCCGCCGCCGGGTCCGCCCAGTCGTCGGTCTCGGGTGCGGCCGACAGCGTCAAGGGTGGTGTCCAGGACGCCGCCAGCAGCGCCGGTGACTCCGTCCAGGGCAGCCCTCTCGCTGCGGGAGCGGTGGCGTTCGCCGCCGGGCTCGTGATCGCCGGTCTGATCCCTGCCAGCCGGGCCGAGGCGAGCGCCTCCAAGAAGGTGGTCGACGCGGCCAAGGAGCACGGGCAGCCGCTCGTCGACGAGGCCAAGTCCGTCGGCCAGGAGGTGGGCGACCAGCTCAAGGAGCACGCCACCGACGCGGCCCAGCAGGTCAAGCAGACCGCGCAGGAGTCGGCCGGCCGGGTCCAGGAGGAGGGCCAGTCCTCCGCCGAGAACGTCAGGTCGTCGGCCCCCGGCCAGTCCTGACGCTCGACTGACCGCAGGTCAGCGCCGCGGGTCGGCATCCGCTCGAAGCGGGTGCCGGCCCGTTCGGCATGTCGTTCGGTGTGTCGGGTGCGGGGCTGGTGTTGGCCCGCGCGCTAGCAGCCCGGGTCTCGGCGTCAAGGAGCTTCGCCCGCTTCGCGGCGCCTTCGGCGTCCTTGACTCCGAGCCTCTCCCGGGCTGCTGGGGCGGCGCACGGGCGGCGACGGCTTCGCCGCGCCGCCCGCTAACAGCGCGGGCCCTGCCTATCGGTCACCCACGTCGGCAGTTCGAGCCTGGCGCCGGCCGCTTCACGCTCGGCCGGCCTGGTGTGGTGACCAACTGCCGACGCTGAGTGTCGGTCGTCGCACCACCAGTCACACCAGCCCCAGGAGCCTCGCCCGAGGGGTGCCGCGCATTGCGCGGGCGGCGCGGCGAAGCCGTGTCCGCCCCGTGCGCCGTCAAGCCGGTCGAGAGAGGCTCCGGGTCAAGGACGCCCGAAGGGCGCCGCGAAGCGGGCGCCGCAGGCGATCCTTGAGGCGGAGACGCGACCGGCTAAGCGCGCGGCACCCAGATCAGCCCGAGGAGACAGCCAGAGGTGCAGGGGTCTCGACGGCCGCTCGTCGCTGGCGCTCCTCGCTGCTCGACCACCGAAGACGCGGTTTCGAGGCTCGCTGGCGCTCGCACCTCAACCACCGTGGACGCAGCGCGGCGCCGGGGTCAGAGGTGCTGCTGCAGCAGGCCGGTGTCGACGTCGTAGACGAAGCCGCCGACGACCGTGGTGGTCGGGATCAGCGGGTGGGTGCGGATGCGGGCGATGTCCTCGGTGAGCGCCTGGATCTGGTCGGCGATGACGCCGAAGGTCTGCCACGAGGCGTCCTGGCCCGAGGACGCCGAGATCCGCTCGCGGATCTCCTCCTCGGTGTTGCTCGCCATGGCGCAGCGGGTGTGGGGCACCACCAGGATCCGGTCGACGCCCAGCAGGTGGGTGCCGAGCACCAGCGCCTCGAGGGCCTGGGGGGTGACCCGGCCTCCGGGGTTGCGGAAGATCTTGGCGTCGCCCGGCTTGAGGCCCACCATGCCGAGGGGGTCGATGCGCGAGTCCATGCACGTCACGATCGCCACGCCCGCGTGGGCCACACCGTCGAAGCCGCTCAGCGCGAAGTCGGAGGCGAAGTCACGGTTGGCGGCGAGCAGGTCGTCGAAGTCAGCCACGACCGCGAACCTAGCCGAACCGGACGACGACCGGGAGACCGCGTCGGCACCGTGGACACCGGCCGAGGAGCCGGGAGGCCTCAGCCGCCTGCGCGCAGGACGTCGGCGGTGCTGAACGAGCGGGTCGCGGCCCCGCGGAAGAGCACCAGGGCGGCCACGGCGGCGAGCACGGCGCACACGGCGGCGCCGGCGAAGACGGCGTGCTCCTGGGGGATCCCGGCGCCCGCGAGCAGGTCGCTGAAGGCCCGGCAGCGGGTCTTGCCGTCGCAGACCTCCCGGGCCGCCGGCATCGGGTTGTCCTCGAGGTAGGCGTAGTAGCGGCGCAGGCCGATCGCGGTGAGCGCGGAGATGCCCACGAGCATGCCGACCATCCGTGCGACGACGACCATCGCGCTGGCCACCCCGTGGACGTCGTCGTCGGTGCTGGCCAGGATCGCGGCGTTGACCGGGGCCAGGGCCAGGCCGAACCCGAAGCCGCAGAGGACGAGCGTCGCGTCGGAGTGCAGGCTGTCGAGGCTGGTGATGTCCCAGCGGGTCATCAGCACGAAGCCGGCGGCGGCCATCAGCATGCCGACGGCCGTGATGAGCCCGGCACTGAAGCGGCGGGTGAGGTAGCCGCCGACCACGGCGCCCACCGGGAGCGCGACCAGGAAGCGGACCAGCTCGAGCGCGGCCATCAGCTGCGAGTCGCGGTGGACGGTCGTGCGGGCGAAGAGCGGGATGTCGATCAGGGCGGCGATCAGGGCCGCGCCGACGAAGAAGCTGACGACGATGGCGCCCCAGGCCGGCGTACGCCGCAGGGCGCCGCGGGGGACCAGCGGGGACGGCGTCCGGCGCAGGTGCACGACCAGGGCGAGCGTGGCGATGGCGGAGCCGGTGAGGTACCACCAGCCCTGGTCGGCCACCAGCTGGATCTTGGGGTCGGCGGTGGCGAAGGTCAGGATGACGCCTCCGAGCGCGACCGCCAGGAACAGGGCGCCGGTCAGGTCGGCGTCGCGGGCGCTGCGCACCCAGCTCGGGCCGTCGACCAGCGGCCTGCGGGCGGTGAAGCACCGCACGACGAGCAGCAGCAGCGCCACGACCGCGGTGGCGCCCACCGGGGTCAGCCACCGGCCGTCACCGGCGAACGGGATGAACATCTGCCCCCAGGTGAGGTCGCGCAGCAGCCGCGCCGGGCGCAGGAACACCAGCGCACCCGCCCCCAGGGTGACCAGCAGGAGCAGGGCGCCCAGGAAGTCGGGGAGTCCTTTCCTCCGGTCCTCCTGCCGCGGCATGTCCTCGGGCACGGGGCGACCACGCAGGGCGTGGATGGCGGCGGCCAGGACCAGGCCGACCACGAGGTTGATCACGAAGATGGCGCGCCAGTCGGCGACCGCCAGCACGACGGCTCCGAACAGGGGGCCGATGACGCTGCCGAGCTCCTGGACGGCCGAGACCACGCCGAGCGGGACGCCGCGCCGCTCGCGCGGGTAGAGGTCGGCGACCAGGGCGAGGGTGGCCGGCACCAGGCCGCCGCCGCCGAGCCCCTGCAGGAACCGGCCCGACACCATGCTGGGCATGTCGTAGGCCAGCGTTGTGACGAGCGAGCCGAACGCGAAGATCACCAGCGCCGCGACGAGCACGGGCACCCGGCCGCGCAGGTCGGCGATGCGGCCGATCAGCGGCAGCATCGCGACGTAGCCGAGCAGGAAGCCCGAGATGATGGGCGCGGCGCGCTGGAGCTCCTCGGTCGAGACGCCGACGGCGCCGACCATCTCCGGCAGCGCGAGGACGACGACGTAGGTGTCGGCGGCGGCGAACGCCACCGCCACCGCGGCGAGGCCGAGCAGCACGCGCGGCGAGCCGCTCACGGCGCGGTGATGTCCTTCTCGGTGCCGTAGTCGTCGAACCCCAGGGTGTAGGTCATGGAGCCGGCGTCCTCGTAGAACGCGCCGGTGAGCACGGCCTCGCGCAGCTGGCCGGAGTCGGAGACGGTGTAGGTCGCGTCGAAGTCGCCCGTCGAGCCGGGGATGATGTTCTTCACGACGTCGCCGGGGACCGTGCCGGAGTACTCGGTGAAGATCTCCTTGTTGCCCTCGCCGCCGCGGATCGACTCGCCCTTCTCCAGGTCGGTCGTCGCGGCCAGCAGCGAGGAGAAGCCCTTGTCGGGGCTCATCAGCTGGGCGGGGTCGGGGGCGCCGTACTCGCCGGGGTCGACCTCCTGCATGCCCGGGCTGAGCGGGATCTCGGCGAAGACCTTGCCGTCGACCGCCACGACGGGCACCTGGAACTGACCCGCGGCGATGGACACGTCGATCGTGCCCTCGAACGCCGGCGCGTGGGTGCCGACGCCGTCGGCCTCGAGGATGCCGGTGACGCCGTCGGGCAGGTCGTCGGTCGACAGGGTGATGGCCACGCCGCTGGTCTCGTCGAGCTCGGTCTTGGCGGTGGCCATCGCCTCCTCGGGCGAGGCGCTGCTGGTGCCGCCCTCGTCGTCGCCTCCGCAGGCGGTGAGGGCGAGCACGAGGGCGCCGGCGACGGCCAGGGGAGCTAGGCGGGAACGCATGCGGTCAGCCTTCCACATCGGTGGAGGGGGCCACGCCGACGCGCGCCGACAGCGGTCCCGCCGCGGCGGCGAGCGGCTGCGGGGCCGGTGTCCCG
>NZ_JACJGM010000048.1 GCF_015024225.1 Nocardioides lijunqiniae | reverse complement strand
CGACGCCCCCGCGCGGCTACGACGACCCGCGCGGCCTCCCGGAGCTGCGGGCCGCGCTCGCCGCACGGCTCGCCCGCGGCCGCGGCCTGGACGTCGACCCCGACGACGTCCTGGTCACCGGCGGCACCACCGACGGGCTCCGGCACCTGGTGACGGCGCTGCCGCCCGGCGACGTGGCGATGGAGGACCCCGGCTACCGCGCCGCGGTGGAGACCGTGCGCGCCTCCGGGCGACGCGTCGTCGACGTGCCCGCGCTGGCGCTGCCTCGCGCCGACCTGCACGCGGTCGCCGCCGCCTACGTCACCCCCGCCCACCAGCACCCGCTCGGCGCGACGATGTCCGGCGGCGACCGGCTCGCGCTGCTCGAGGCGGCGCGGGCCGGCGGCGCCGTGGTCGTCGAGGACGACTACGACTCGGAGTTCCGCTACGACGTGGCGCCGATCCCGGCCCTGGCCAGCCTCGACCGTGACCGGGTGGCCTACCTCGGCACCGCCAGCAAGTCGGTGGCGCCCAGCCTGCGCCTCGGCTGGCTCGTCGCGCCGGGACCGCTGCGCGAGCGCGTCGAGCGGCACCGCGACCGCACCCACGACGCGGTGTCCTGGCCCGTGCAGCGCGCCTACCTCGCGCTGCTGCGCGACGGCTACGTCGACCGCGTCGTCCGCTCCGCCCGCCGCACCTACGCCGAGCGCGCGGAGCGCGTGGCCGCCGCGCTCGCGCCGTACGTCGAGGGGCCGGTGGCCGGCATGTACGCCACCGTCGTGCTCCCCCGCGAGCTCGCCGGGTCGGCGCACCGGGCCGCCCGCCGCGCCGGCTTCGACGTACCGCTGCTGGCCGACTACTGCCGCACCGCCGAGCTGCACGGCCTGATCGTCGGCTTCGGCGGCTGCACGGACGCCGAGCTCGACGCCGCCCTCGCCGTTCTCGCCCGGGCGCTCGCCTGATCGCCTAGCCTCTGCGGATGCGCACCGAGACCGAGCACGAGCTGGACACGCTGATGCCCCACGTCTCGGAGATCCTGTCCGCGGTGGTCTCCGTCGGCCTGACCGCGGTGGCCCTCGTCGTCCTCGCGGTGGTCCTCTCGCGCCTGATGCGCCACTGAGGTCTAGCCCCCTCCTTCTCTGCTGCTCGACCCGTGTAGTCAGCGACGCACGAGGAGGCGGAGATGCAGACCCTGCACGAACGGCTGGCCGAGCTGGCCGAGCTGAGTGAGCAGCGACCCGACCCCGGCACCGCCGCCGCCGCGGCGGCCCGGGGTCGCGCCTACCGCCGCCGCCGGCTCGTGGGCACCGCCGCGACGCTGACGGCCAGCGCCGCGGCGCTCGCGCTGATCGTCGGCATCTCGCTGTCCCGCTCGGCCGGCGACGTCGAGCCCGCACCTGCGGGCGCGCCCACCGGCATGCCACGGGAGCTCTACGAGCCGAGCCCGTGGCTGCCGGGCACCGCCGACGAGCCGCTCGGCACCCTGGCCGCGATCATCCCCGCCGAGCGCGCGACCTGGACCGGCCGGGAGGACGGGCTGGTGGGCGTCTCCGCGACCAGCGGCGCCTATCGCTTCCTGGACCTGCCCGGCGCCGTGCCGCAGAGTCTCGACGACGCCGCGATCTCCCCCGACGGTAGACGCGTCGCCTACTGGACCACCGGCGATACCCGGCTGTCCGCGGACAGCAGCACCGGTCCCGTGACGGGCGTGGCCGTCTACGACTCCGACACGGGCGCCGTGGTGCGGCACGACATCGCCACGGACCACGGTCTGCAACCCGAGGGCCTCATCTGGTCGGACGCCGCCACGCTGCTGATCGGCTACGGCCAGCAGGTCACGGGCGACGGCGGCCCGATGGAGGAGCAAGGCATGTCCACGTCCGGCCCGTGGCTCTCATGGCGTGTCGGCCAGGACGGGCCCGCCATCAGTGCCCTTACCCCGGGTGCCGACGTCGAGGACGCCACTTCCGGCCGGATCCTCGTCTCCGACCATCCCCGCTACGTCGTCACCGACGGTGAGCAGTCGTCGCGTCGGGTGTTCAGGATCCGCAAGGACCTCTCGGTGTCGCCGGTCGTCGATGCCTCGGGCCTGCAGGTGGCGGTCGTGAGCGGTGAGTCGCAGGAGCCGGGCTATACCGGATCGAACCCGAACAAGGTCCTGGTCGGACGTCTCCCGGTCCGTGGGCAGGGAGCGGCACGAGAGCTCGTCATGCGAGAGCTCCCGGGCTCAGAGAACACCTTCGACGTGGTGGCGTGGGCCGATGATGAGCACGTGGTGCTGCTCCAGGCCGCCGACGAGTCGTCGTGGAACAGTCCGGACCTCGTCGTCGTCGACGTGCGTACCGGCGAAGAGCGAGTACTCCTGCGGTCGGCCGAGCGTCGCACCAACTTCCTCTCCGACCACTACGCCACCGACCTGTTCAGCCGTGCGCCGATCGCGGCACCCGAGCCGCCGCACCCCTGGGACCCCCGCGTGAGCACGGGGCTCGCGGCCGCGGTGCTGCTGGCCGGGGCCGTGACCCTGATCGTCTGGCGGCGACGTGCCCCGGCCTGAGGACGTCTCGTTCGAGCAGTTCGTGACCGCGCGCCGCGCGGCGCTGCTGCGCACGGCGTACCTGCTCGCCGGGCACCCGGACGACGCAGAGGACCTGCTCCAGGTCGCGCTCGCCAAGGCCTACCCGCGCTGGCGCCGGATCGCCGACCGGCCGGAGCCCTACGTCCGCCGGATCATGGCGCGGGAGTCCGTCGACCGGTGGCGGGCCCGGCGGTGGCGCGAGACCCTCGTCGCGGCGCCCGTGGAGCCGCAGACGGCCGACGAGACCGACGTGCACGACCGCCGGCTCGAGCTGGCCGTCGCGCTCCAGGCCCTGTCGCCCCGGCAGCGGGCGGTCGTGGTCCTGCGCTACTTCGACGACCTCACCGAGCGCGAGACCGCCCACCTGCTCGGCATCTCGGTCGGGACGGTCAAGTCGCACGCCCGCGACGCGCTGACCCGGCTGCGGGACGTCGTCCGCCTCGAGGAGGCGCCCCCGCCGACCGTGTGAGCCGGGGGCCGACGATCAGTCGGACTCGGTCTCGGCGGCGAACTCGGCGTCCATCGCGGCGTACGCCGCGGCGCGCTCGCGCTCGATCTTGCGGCCGAGGAAGTCGGCCGAGCCCCACAGCAGCGCGAAGATCGCGCCCAGCACGAACATCAGCGGGACCACGAAGCCGAGCCCGATCGCGGCGGCCTGGATGAGCCAGCCGAGGCCGTAGGCCCACTCGCTGCGGAGCATGCCGGCGACGAGCAGGCACGCCACCATCAGGCCGAGGCCGACGACGAGCGCGGTGGAGACGGCCACGTCGGCGACCGAGATCATCACCGGGGTGGTCAGGCCGAGGGTGATCGCCTCGAGGCTGAGCACCGCGGCGCACATGCCGCGGCGCGGGGACCGGGTGCGCTCGCTCACGGGCGCCGCCTCACCAGGGTCCGGGCCTCGCCCACGGTGACGACGGAGCCGGTGACGAGCACCGCGCCGGAGCCGATGGAGTCCCCGGAGGACTCGCCGTTCTCCGCGAGCCCGGCGGCGCGGTCGATGGCGTCGGCGAGGCGCGGCTCGACGGTGACCCGGTCCTCGCCGAAGATCTCGATGGCCTCGAGCGCCAGCCGCTCGGCGGGGAGCGAGCGGGACGTGGAGTTCTGGGTGCAGACGATGTGCGCGAAGTGCGGCTCGAACGCCGACAGCAGACCGGTGTGGTCCTTGTCGGACATGACCCCCACGACGCCGATCAGCGGCGAGAACGCGAAGGAGTCGTCGAGCGCGTCGGCCACGGCCTCGGCGCCGGCGGGGTTGTGGGCGGCGTCCAGCACGATGGTCGGGCTGCGGCGCACCACCTCGAGCCGTCCCGGCGACGTCACCTCGGCGAAGGCAGCGGCGACGAGCTCGGCGTCGAGCACCTGGTCGCCGGCAAACGCCTCGACGGCGGCCAGCGCGACGGCGGCGTTCTGCGCCTGGTGGGCGCCGTAGAGCGGCAGGAAGACCTCGTCGTAGCGGGCGCGCAGGCCCTGGAAGGAGACGACCTGGCCACCGACCGCGGGGACCCGCGAGATGACGCCGAACTCCATGCCCTCGCGGACGACGGTCGCCCCGACCTCGACGGCGCGCTCGAGCAGCACCTGAGCCGCCTCCGGCGTCTGCTGGGCGAGCACCGCGAGCGAGCCCGGCTTGATGATCCCGGCCTTCTCCGCGGCGATCTCGACGACGCTGTCGCCGAGGTACTGCGCGTGGTCGACGGCGACCGGCAGCACGACGGCCACGGTCGCGTCGGCGACGTTCGTGGCGTCCCAGGAGCCGCCCATGCCGACCTCGACGACCGCCACGTCGACCGGGGCGTCGGCGAAGGCCGCGAACGCCATGCCGACCACGGTCTCGAAGTACGACAGCGGGTGCGACTCCGACTCGTCCACCAGGTGGGTGAACGGCGCGACGTCGTTGAAGGCGCGCACGAACGCCTCGTCGTCGAGGGGCTCGCCGTCGACGCTGATGCGCTCGTTCATCCGCTCCACGTGGGGCGAGGTGAAGCGCCCGGTGCGCAGGTCGAGCGCGCGGAGCAGGGTGTCGATCATCCGCGAGGTGCTGGTCTTGCCGTTGGTGCCGGTCAGGTGGATCACCGGGTACGACGCCTGGGGGTCGCCGAGCATCTCGGCGAACGCCCGGATCCGGTCCAGCGAGGGCTCCAGCCGGGTCTCCGGCCAGCGCGAGAGCAGGGCGTCCTCCACCTCGGCGAAGGTCTCGGCCAGGCGCGGCGCGCCCGCGGTCTCGTCGGGCGTCTCGTCCGGGGTCACGTCGGGAGTCTCGGTCATCTCACGACGAGTCTAGGGACCGGAGCTACTCGACCCCGGACTGGAACAGGTTCTAGTGTGCTCGCCATGAGAACCACGGTCGCCGTCGTCAACGCACCCGGGCAGGACTTCACCTTCGAGGAGGTGGAGCTCGACGGCCCCCGCGCCGACGAGGTGCTGGTCCGGATCGTCGCCACGGGCCTGTGCCACACCGACATCACGATGCGCACGATGCTGCCGGCCGAGATGTTCCCGAACGTGTTCGGCCACGAGGGGGCGGGCGTCGTGGAGGAGGTCGGCGCCGACGTCGAGGGGATCGCGGTCGGTGACCACGTCGTGCTCAGCCTGCGCTCGTGCCGTGCGTGTCCCCGCTGCGAGGCCGGGCTGGTCGGCTACTGCGACTCCAGCCTGCTCCTCAACTACATGGGCATGCGGATGGACGGCTCGACGACCATGTCGCGCGAGGGCGCCCCGGTCTTCGGCTCGTTCTTCGGCCAGTCCAGCTTCGCCCAGCACGCGCTCGCCTACGCAGACAACTGCGTCGTGGTCGACAAGAGCCTCGACCTGACCAAGATCGCGCCGTACGGGTGCGGCTTCCAGACCGGCGCCGGCGCGGTGCTGAACGTGCTGCGGCCCGGACCGGAGGACAGCCTCGTCGTCTACGGCGTGGGCGCCGTGGGCCTCGCCGCGATCGCGGCGGCGCAGGCCGAGGGCGTCCGGACCATCGTCGCGGTCGACCTGATGGCGAGCCGGCTGGAGGTCGCCGCCCGCTACGGCGCCGTCGGCGTCAACCCCGCCGACCTCGAGGCCAACGACCTCGGCACCCAGCTGGTCGACAAGGTCAAGGAGCTCACCGGCGGGGGCGCCACCGGGGCGATCGACACGACCGCCGTACCGGAGGTCATCAAGCAGGCCGCCCAGGGCCTCGGCATCCGCGGCGAGCTGGTGATCCTGGGGCTCGGCGCCCCGGAGTTCCCGGTCGACGCCATCGACATCATGCAGAACGGCAAGGTCGTGCGCGGCAGCGTCGAGGGCGACTCCGACCCGCTCGAGATGGTGCCGCGGCTGATCGCCCTCCACGAGGCCGGCCGGTTCGACGTCGACGACCTGCTGGTGAGCTACCCGTTCACCGAGGTCAACGCGGCCATCGCCGACGTGACCTCGGGGAAGGTCGTCAAGCCGGTCCTGGTGTGGTGACCCGGTAGTTGGCCATGTCGACCACGGGTCGGTAGCCCAGCGCCTCGTAGATCTTGTTCGAGGTCGGGTTGGCCTGGTCGGTGAAGAGGCAGGAGCGCGCACCCTCGTCGAGCAGCCGCTGGGAGACGGCCGCGACGGTGGCGCTGGCGTAGCCGTGGCCCCGGGCGTCGCGCGGGGTGTAGACGGGCCCGACGCGGGCGACGCCGAACGCCGGCGGGTTGTGGGCGGTGAGGTGGACGACCCGGCCGGCCTCGTCCTCCCAGAGCCAGACCAGGCGCTCCTCGATCCGGCGCAGCGCGTCGGCGGGCTCGATGCGCTCCACCATGGTCGGCGCGCCCTGCCGTCCCGCCTGCTCGTCGGCCGCGGCGCTGAAGTCGTTCCACCAGTCGGTGACGAGCTGGGCGTCCGCGGGGGCAGCGACACGCAGCCGGCCGGCGGGGGCCGGCGGCGCCAGCACGGTCGTGACCTCGAAGAGCCGCATGTGCTCGTGCACCTCGGCGCGACCTCCGGTGAGGCGGGCCAGCTCGTCGGCGAAGTGCTCCGTCGCGGGCAGCGCGCCGTTCGCGGCCACGACCTCCTCGTCGCGGGCGTGCAGCGCGCGGGCCAGGTCACGGGCGGCCGCCTCGGGCATCGGCAGCAGGTAGAGCGGGTAGGGCCCGAACGGCGCCGTGCGCATCGCCGCACCCACGACCTCGTCGCCCTCGCGCACGGCCAGCCACCAGTGCGGGTGGTCGGCGCGGGGCTCGCCGCGGCGGTCCGCGGCGGCCACCCGCTGGGTCACCGTGGCGAGCACGGTGGTGACCACCGGGTCCGCGGCGAGCACGTGCTCGACGTCGGCGAGGAAGGCGGCGGGGTCGTCGTAGAAGTGCAGCGCGGGCATGGGCGCCACCCTCGCATCGCGGCCGCCCGGCCACCACCGGATAACCGGGTGAGCACCACCACTACGATTTGTGCATGACCGAGATCATCGACACCCCAGCCCCGGACTCGACGCGCAGCGACAGCGGCGCCGTCGTCGTACCGGACAAGCCGGCGCTCGAGGGTCTCGAGGACACCTGGGCGGCGCGCTGGAAGACCGACCAGACCTACGCGTTCGACCGCACCCAGCCGCGCGCGAACGTCTTCTCGATCGACACTCCCCCGCCGACCGTGAGCGGCAGCCTGCACGTCGGTCACGTCTTCTCCTACACCCACACCGACCTGATCGCCCGCTACCAGCGCATGCGCGGCAAGTCGGTGTTCTACCCGATGGGCTGGGACGACAACGGCCTGCCGACCGAGCGCCGCGTGCAGAACTACTTCGGCGTGCGCTGCGACCCCTCCCTGCCCTACGACGCCGAGTTCACGCCGCCGGAGAAGCCCGACCCCAAGCGCCAGATCCCGATCAGCCGGCCCAACTTCGTCGAGCTGTGCGAGCGGCTGGTCGAGGAGGACGAGCAGGTCTTCGAGTCGCTGTGGCGCACCCTCGGCCTGTCCGTCGACTGGGCGCAGACCTACACGACCATCGGCCCGCGCGCCCAGAAGGTCAGCCAGACGGCGTTCCTGCGCAACTACGCGCGAGGCGAGGCCTACCTCCAGGAGGCACCGACCCTCTGGGACGTCACCTTCCAGACCGCCGTGGCCCAGGCCGAGCTCGAGGCGCGCGACTACGCCGGCGCCTACCACCGCGTCACCTTCCACCGCCCGGACGGCGAGACGGTCGCCATCGAGACGACCCGGCCCGAGCTGATCCCCAGCGTCGTGGCGCTGATCGCGCACCCCGACGACGAGCGCTACCAGCCGCTCTTCGGCACGACCGTCACCTCGCCGGTGTTCGGCGTGGAGGTCCCGGTCGTCGCCCACCCCGCGGCCGAGATGGACAAGGGCGCGGGCATCGCCATGTGCTGCACGTTCGGCGACCTCACCGACGTCACCTGGTGGCGCGAGCTGAACCTGCCGGTCCGCACCGTCATCGGCCGCGACGGCCGCTTCCTGCGCGAGACGCCGGAGTGGCTGGCGCACGAGCCGGCCGCCGCGGCGTACGCCGAGCTCGCCGGCAAGACCGTCTTCTCCGCCCGCGAGGCCGTCGTGGCCGCGCTGCGCGAGAGCGGCGACCTGGTCGGAGACCCGGTGCCGACCCAGCGCATGGCCAACTTCTACGAGAAGGGCGACAAGCCCCTCGAGATCGTGGCGACCCGGCAGTGGTACATCCGCAACGGCGGTCGCGACACGGCGCTGCGCACCGAGATGATCGAGCGCGGCAGCGAGATCACCTGGCTGCCCGCCCACATGCGCCACCGCTACGACAACTGGGTGGGCGGCCTCAACGGCGACTGGCTGATCTCGCGTCAGCGCTTCTTCGGCATCCCGTTCCCGGTCTGGTACCCGCTCGACGACGAGGGCGAGCCCGACTACGCCCACCCGCTGATGCCGAGCGAGGCCGAGCTCCCGGTCGACCCGTCCACCCAGGCCCCCGGCGGCTACACCGAGGACCAGCGCGGCCGCGCCGGCGGCTTCGTGGGCGATCCCGACGTCATGGACACCTGGGCCACGTCCTCGCTCACCCCGCACATCGCCGGCGGCTGGGAGGCCGACGACGACCTCTGGCAGCGGGTCTTCCCGATGGACCTGGCCACCCAGGCCCACGACATCATCCGCACCTGGCTCTTCTCGCGCGTCGTGCGCGCGCACTTCGAGAACGGCGTGGCCCCCTGGAGCCACGCGCTGATCTCGGGGTTCATCGTCGACCCGGACCGCAAGAAGATGTCCAAGTCCAAGGGCAACGTCGTCGTCCCGACCGAGATCCTGAGCAAGTACGGCGCCGACGCCGTGCGCTGGCGGGCCGCGATCGCGCGCCCCGGCCTGGACTCGCCGTTCGACGAGACCCAGATGAAGGTCGGCCGGCGGCTGGCGATGAAGGTCCTCAACGTCTCGAAGTTCGTGCTGTCGAGCGTCGGCGCGAGCTCGGTCAACCCGGTCGAGGTGACCGAGCCGATCGACTGCGCCCTGCTCGCCAGGCTCGCCACCGTCGTCACCCGCGCCAGCGACGCGTTCGAGGCCTTCGACTACACCACCGCGCTCGAGGTCAGCGAGAAGTTCTTCTGGGAGTTCTGCGACGACTACGTCGAGCTGGTCAAGGAGCGTGCCTACCGCGAGGAGGGCGGCGCCGCCACCGACTCGGCCCGGGCCACGCTGGCGCTGGCCCTGCAGGTGCAGCTGCGCCTGCTCGCGCCGTTCCTGCCCTACGTGACCGAGGAGGTCTGGTCCTGGTGGCAGCCCGGCTCGGTGCACCGCAGCACCTGGCCGGTCGTCTCCGAGCTGGGCTCCGCCGCGGCCTCCGACCCGGCCGCCGTCGACGCCGTCGCCGCCGCCCTGATCGGCATCCGCGGCGCCAAGTCGCAGGCCAAGGTGTCGATGCGCGCGGAGCTGTCGCGCGTCGAGATCACCGGCCCGGAGGCGCTCGTCCGCGGCGCCGAGCTCGCCGCCTCCGACCTGCGCGCCGTCGGCAAGATCACCGGTGACCTGGTCTTCACCGCGACGGACGACACCGAGCTCAAGGTGGCCGCGGAGCTGGCACCCACGGAGTAGCCGGCCCCGGGGGTTGAGGAGGGACGAAGTCCCGTCTCGAAACCCCTCGGCCGTCTGCCCACCTCACTGGGTTTCGAGACGGTCGCTGCGCGACCTCCTCAACCCACGGCCCTCCCGGGGCCGCGACCTCCTCAGCCCACGACCTCGGGGGACTGCGCGCCGTCGCCGGCGACGGTCACGGTGTAGGTCCACGCTCCCATCGCCTCGGGGTTCTCGCTGCTGGGAGGGTCGGACGGCCACCACGCGGCGAAGCGCCCGTGGTCGACGGACGCCTGGACGTCGGGACCGCCGGGGGTGTGCACGGTGACACCGACGACGTCCTCGCCCACGTAGCCCTGCACCGAGCTGAACCACCCCACGTCGTCACCGAGGAACCACTGGCCCGGGGTCGACACGCTGCCGTCCATGCTCTCGGTCTCGTCGATCCGGTCCGGCAACAGCACCGGGGCCTCCACGGGGTCGGGGTCGTAACCGCCGAAGAAGCCACGCACCCTGCCCCCCGCCGCGTCCTGGTGCCCGACCAGGTCGTCTGGCATCAGGCAGAACGCCTCCGCGCTGGGGCCGTCGAGGAGCACGTAGGTCCATCCGCCACGTCGCTCCGCCACCACGACCCGCTCTCCACCCTCGGGCACCCCGAGGACAGTGCGACACGTGGCGGCGGCGTCGCTCGCGGCCGCGGCCGTGAGCGCCTCGGGCGTCGGCGTCCACGACGCGAAGGCGGAGCCGCCCCCCAGCAGCAGTGCCGGGACGACGGCAACGGCGGCGCCGACCAGACCGACCGCCACGAGGAGTCGCCTCCGGCGCCGCGGCGGCGGTGCGACCTCCGCTGGGCCGCGGTCATCATGGCCGCGGTCATCGTGGGGAGTGGCCACGACGCGCGTGAACGCCGCGTCGGCGCGGGCGAGCTCTGCCTCGGTCAGGTCCGAGGGCGGTGCCGGGTCGAGGTCGCGCAGCGCGACGGCGGTCATCGCGTCGAAGTGGTGCGTGTTCATGGAGTGCTCCTGTCGGAGGCGAGATGGCCGGGCGGGCGGTCGACCCGCACCGAGGAGCCGACGTGGCCCCGCAGGGCGCGCCGCGCACGGGACAAGCGCAGGCGGAAGGCGGTCGCGGAGATCCCCAGGACGGCGGCCGCCTCGGGCGCGGTGAGCCCGTCGAGGACGGAGAGGGCGATCGCTTCCTGGTGCACAGCGCTCAGGAGCGGCCACGCCGCCGCGATGTCGATGCGATGGGCGACCAGGTCCGGGAGGCCGGCATCGGCGGCCCCGTGACGCACGTCGGCGAGGCGGACCGCGAGGGCGTCGTGCCGGTCGTCACGCCTCCGGGTGTTCTGGAGGGTCTTGCGGGCGACGCCGAAGAGCCAGGCGCGCGCCGACGAGAGGTCGGAGGGCACCTCGTCGAGGCGACGCCACGCGACGAGCATGACGTCACCGACCACGTCCTCGGCGTGGCTCGGGTGCACGCGCCTGCGGACGAAGCGGAGCAGGTCGCCGTACGCCGCGTCGTAGAGCTCCCGGAAGCGCTGCTCGCGCTCCTGCGGCGACGTGGTGTCCATGACCTGTTCCTGTCCGAGTCCGGACAAGTGTGTCGCACGACTTCGTCGCGTCGCCCCGAGGTTGAGGAGGGACGAGTCCCGTCTCAAAACCCCTGCGGCCTGCTGCCCACCTCACCGGGTTTCGAGACGGTCGCTGCGCGACCTCCTCAACCCACGACGCCCCCGCGGGGTGAGGAGGGACGAAGTCCCGTCTCGAAACCCCTCTGGGCGGGCGCGGCCTGGCCGAGGCCAGCGCCAGGCTCGCGGGGTTTCGAGACGGTCGCTAGCGCGACCTCCTCAACCACCGGAGGGTCTCGGCGGCGGAGCCGCCCCGTCTCAGGCGGACTTCTTCTTCTTCTCGGTCTCGCGGGGGACGAGGGTGGGGGCGACGTCGTCGTTGACGACCTCGCCGGTGACGATGACCTTGGCGATGTCGCCGCGCGACGGCACGTCGTACATGACGTGGAGGAGGACCTCCTCGATGATCGCGCGCAGGCCGCGGGCGCCGGTGCCGCGCTCCATGGCGTGGTCGGCGATGGCCTTGATGGCGTCCTCGGTGAACTCGAGCTCGACGCCGTCGAGCTCGAAGAGCTTCTGGTACTGCTTGACGAGCGCGTTGCGCGGCTCGGTGAGGATCTGGACCAGGGCCGCCTGGTCGAGCTTGGTCACGCTCGCGATGAGCGGCAGGCGGCCGATGAACTCCGGGATCAGCCCGAACTTGGTGAGGTCCTCGGGGCGGACCATGGCCAGCAGGTCCTCGGCGTCGCGCTCCGCGGCGGTGCGGACCTCGGCGGTGAAGCCGAGGTTCTTCTTGCCGACGCGCTGCTCGATGATGTGCTCCAGGCCGGCGAAGGCGCCGCCCACCACGAACAGGATGTTGGTGGTGTCGATCTGGATGAACTCCTGGTGCGGGTGCTTGCGACCGCCCTGCGGCGGCACCGAGGCGGTCGTGCCCTCGATGATCTTCAGCAGCGCCTGCTGCACGCCCTCACCGGAGACGTCGCGCGTGATCGAGGGGTTCTCCGCCTTGCGGGCCACCTTGTCGATCTCGTCGATGTAGATGATGCCGGTCTCGGCCTTCTTGACGTCGTAGTCGGCGGCCTGGATCAGCTTGAGGAGGATGTTCTCGACGTCCTCGCCGACGTAGCCGGCCTCGGTGAGGGCGGTGGCGTCGGCAATGGCGAACGGCACGTTGAGCATCCGCGCCAGCGTCTGCGCGAGGTAGGTCTTGCCGCAGCCGGTCGGGCCGATCACCAGGATGTTGCTCTTGGCGACCTCGACGACCTCGTCCTTGCTGTGCTTGCCCGCCACCGGCTGCAGGCCGGCCTGCACGCGCTTGTAGTGGTTGTAGACCGCCACGGCGAGCGACTTCTTCGCCTGCTCCTGGCCGATGACGTAGGAGTTGAGGAAGTCGAAGATCTCCTTCGGCTTGGGCAGCTCGTCGAGGCTGACCTCGGTGCCCTCGCTGAGCTCCTCCTCGATGATCTCGTTGCACAGGTCGATGCACTCGTCGCAGATGTAGACCCCGGGGCCTGCGATCAGCTTCTTCACCTGCTTCTGGCTCTTTCCGCAGAAAGAGCACTTCAGCAGGTCACCTCCGTCACCGATGCGTGCCACGGGGTCATCTCCTTCGAGCCGGTTGAGCGGGTGGTTCGATGCAAACCATCCGAAGGTACCCCGTGCCGCCCCCGACGGGGGGACGGACACGGGAAGCCTCGGGACGAGTTGGCCGGACGGCCGGCTGGAGGTCCAGTCGGCCGGTCGGCTCAGGTCAGCGCGAGCGTCGAGGCCTTGCGGGAGTCCAGGACGGTGTCGATCAGGCCGTACTCGATGGCCTGCTCGGCGGTGAGGATCTTGTCGCGCTCGATGTCGCGGCTGACCTCCTCGATCGACCGGCCGGAGTGCTCGCTGATCATCTTCTCCAGCAGCTCGCGCATCCGGAGGATCTCGTTGGCCTGGATCTCGATGTCGGAGGTCTGGCCGAACGTGCCCTCGGTGTAGGGCTGGTGGATCAGGATCCGGCTGTTGGGCAGCGCCATGCGCTTGCCCGGCGCGCCGGCGGCGAGCAGGATCGCGGCCGCCGAGGCCGCCTGCCCCAGGCACACGGTCTGCACGTCGGGGGTGATGAAGCGCATCGTGTCGTAGATCGCGGTCAGCGCGGTGAAGGAGCCACCGGGGCTGTTGATGTAGATCTGGATGTCCTGGTCGGGGTTCATCGACTCCAGGCACATCAGCTGCGCCATGACGGCGTTGGCGATGTCGTCGGAGATCGGCGTGCCGAGGAAGATGATGCGCTCCTCGAACAGCTTGCCGTAGGGGTCGATCCGCCGGAAGCCGTAGGAGGTGCGCTCTTCCCACTGCGGGATGTAGTAGTTCATGTCGATCAGTCCTTCTGCCGCGCCGGGCGGCCGTCGTCGGCGGCTTCGCGGGCACTCTTGATGACCTGGTCGACCAGGCCGTACTCGAGTGCCTGGTCGGCGGTGAACCAGCGGTCGCGATCGGCGTCGGTCTCGATCTGCTCGACCGTCTGGCCGGTGTGCTCGGCGATGAGCTCGAGCAGCACCTTCTTGATGTGCAGCGACTGCTGCGCCTGGATCTTGATGTCGGACGCGGAGCCGCCCATGCCCGAGGAGGGCTGGTGCATCATGATCCGCGCGTGCGGCAGGGCGTAGCGCTTGCCCTTGGCGCCGGCGCACAGGAGGAACTGGCCCATCGACGCGGCAAGGCCCATGCCGACCGTCGCGACGTCGTTGGGGATGTAGTTCATCGTGTCGTAGATCGCCATGCCGGCGTCCACCGAGCCACCAGGGCTGTTGATGTGGAGGAAGATGTCCGTCTCCGGGTCCTCCGCGGAGAGCAGGAGCAGCTGGGCGCAGATCGCGTTGGCGTTCTGGTCGCGCACCTCGGAGCCGAGGAACACGATGCGCTCGCGCAGCAGCCGCTGGTAGATGTGGTCGTCGAGGACGTTGAGCCCACCGCCGCCACCCATCTGGGGCGCGGCCGGCTCGAAGGAGTGGCTGGGGTTCTGGGTCACGTCGCCGACACTAGCCCGAAGCGCCGACACTTCCACGGGCATTCCGCCCCTGTTCGCCGACAGCAGATTCCCGGGCCCACCACCGGGCTCAGGCCAGCCACTCCTCCAGGGCCCGGTGCACGTCCGGGTGGTTGAGCAGGCCGAAGTGGTCGGTGCGACCCAGGTGCAGGACGTCGGCGCCCGGGAAGAGCTCTCCCCCGCGCCGGTCCCGGCCGTACGCCGACCGCGGGCGCACGAGCAGGTCCCCCACGACGTGCCCGACCGGGTGGCGCTGCGAGGCGGTGAGCGTGGCCGCGACCAGCCGGTAGCGCGCGTGCGGCAGCGGCGGGACGTCCTCGCCCATGCCGGCGACCAGGTCGTGGACCCCCACCGAGCGCCAGTCCAGGATCCGTCCGAACGCCGCGGTCTCGGGCAGCAGCGACAGCCCCCGGCTGCCGTGGCCGATGCCCCACGCGATGGGGGCGCCGAGGTGGGGGGTGCCCAGCGTGACGACGTCGGAGATCCGCTCCGCCCAGGGCTCGCCCGACTCCGGCGGCTCGGCGGCGACGGCGCCGGCGGCCCGGATGACCAGGCCGCCCAGGGAGTGCCCGACCAGGGCGACGCGGGTGACCGGGACCGGCCACGCGTCGACGACGCGCTGCATCAGCGCGGCGAGGGCCACGCCGTTCTCCCGCAGCGACAGCCCGGTGTTGGCGCGCAGGTAGACCGGCGACCAGCCGCGGCCCGCCAGCGCCTCGCCGTACGTCGTGCCCGTGCGGTCGCGGTGCAGCTCCCAGTAGGACTCGTTCTCGCAGAGGCCGTGCATGAACACCACCAGCCGCCCCGCGGCGTCGGGGTACGCCGCCCGCAGCGACGCCCCGGTGAGCTCGACGTCGCGTCCCCCGGCGCGCACCGCCATCGGGATCGCCAGGTGCGGGCGCTCGCGCACCAGCCGGTCCCCGATCAGGCCGTTGACCGAGGAGCTGACGAACCGGCCCCGCGGCCCCTCCTCCAGGCGCGGCCCCATGCCCGTGGCACCCAGCCGGTCGAGACCGACCGACGCCGCGCGGAGCCCGGCCGAGAGACCGCCGTAGACCGCGCCGGCGATCCCGCGGTGCACCCGGTCGGGCAGGGCGGTGGCGCCGCCGGAGCCCAGGCCGGCGAGCCGGCCCACCCGGTCAGCGACGGCGAGGTGGGTGTCGCGGGCGCTCTTGACGACGAGCTCACCGGTCACCTCCGAGAGCAGCGAGAGGGCGTCGAGCACGCCCGGCCCCGTCGCGGCAGCGGAGGCAGTGCGGGGCATGGTCGTCACGGCAGGCAGCATAGCCATTCGGTGAACAGTCGTGCACTATATGGCCGAGGCTGCGGCGGAAGCGAGCCGTCCTGTCGGTCACGAAGCCGGGCGCGGTCGCGGCCGGGTCGCTGGTCGGATGACGGCCACCCGCAGGCAACCAGGAGGCCACCGTGGAGGGGCTCCGCCGACACCCGCCTGTGGGACACTCCGCTCATGTTGCGGGTGACACTGCGCGGCTCGGGACTCCCGACCGTGACTCTCGGGTCGGGCGAGACCCTCCTGTTCGGACGCTCCCCGCACCACGCCGTGCCCGAGGACGACCCCGACGAGAGCCTGCGCACCACTGCGATCGACCTGCCCCGATGCGCCCCGCACGTCTCCCGGCTGCTGGGCGAGCTGGTCGTCGGCGAGGAGATCGCGCGGCTGCGGTGGCACGGCTCCGGGGAGACGCAGGTCTCCAGCCTCTTCGACGCCCCCGGTGGGGCCCGCCGGGTCACCCTCGCCGAGGGCATGTCGCTGCTCCTCGACGAGGGCGAGAACCAGCTGCAGGTGATGCGCGGGCGCCAGGTCTCGGCCGACGTCTTCGACGACCTGTCGATCGAGATCGACGTCTCCTCCTCCACGCCCGACCCCGAGGCCCGCCGCCGCCCGCCCGAGTCCGAGCACGACGCCGACGTCGACGCGACCGCCACGGCGCCCGCGCCCCGCCTGCCCAAGCTCTCCCGCGAGTGGTACGTCGCCCTCGCGCTCGCCGAGCCGTGGCTCACCGGCACCGACGACTACCCGCGCCCCCCGTCCAACCGCGAGATCTACGAGCGGGTGCTGCACTGGCACACCTACGCCTGGAACCTCGAGCGCGCCCAGCGGGTCGACGACGCCATCCGCTCCATCTCCTCGCTGGCCTTCGGCCCCAAGGACGACCCGTTCCGCGCCGGCGCCGGCCGCGCCCAGAACGTCCGCTTCGCCATCGGTCGCCGTACCGCGGAGGTCCGGCTGGTGACCGTGGAGGACCTCGAGGAGGTCGAGCGGGCCGTCTCGGCCCGGAAGGTTCCACCCCTCGCGACCTAGCCGCCCCCCTCCCGCCGTGCCTAGCCTCCCAGGAGGACCCACCGAGCCAGGCAGCGCGAGAAGGAGAACGACATGAGCAACCAGATGCAGGGCATGGACACCGAGTACGCCCGCCAGGTGTCCGGGGAGATGGGCTCGCACGCCGGTCAGGTGGCCGGCGTCTGCGGCAAGCTGTTCGCCCGCGTGGCCGCCACCAGCTGGATCGGCAGCGACAAGGACCAGTTCCAGGACGACATGTCCAGCCACTTCATCCCGCAGGCCAACAACGCCGCGGAGGCCATCGACTCCCAGGCCCGCGTCCTGAACGAGCACGCCGACCGCCAGGACGCCGCGAGCTCCTAGCGTCACCCTCCGGGCCGCCGAGCCCGGCCACGTCCCCCTGGCCCGTCAGAGACCTCTCTGGCGGGTCAGCGGCATTTCCGGGCCCGCGCTCCTGGATCCGTGGCCGGGGCCGCCCACGACGGCGGAGATCACCCGTCCGGGAGGGCCGACAGGGCGGAAGTTTCCACCCACCGCGCTCTCGACCGCGGGCCTCGCTCCTGCCTAACGTCCTGGCATCAGACCAGCACGGGCCCGGCGTGACCACCGGGACCAGGACACAAGGAGACGGCGATGGCGTTCCTCGGGGCAGACACCGATGAGCTCAGGGAGGTCGGCCAGGAGTTCGAGGACGGCAAGGAGGTCGTCGACCAGGTCATCACCTACCTCAAGGCCCTGATCGCCCTGCTCCGCGCCGCCTCGTTCTTCAGCGGAGGGGCGAGCGCGGCCTACGCGCAGTACCTCGAGTCCGTCGTCCTCCCCTGGCTCCAGAAGATCTCGATGGCCCTGGGCATGTTCGCCAAGGTCCTCGGCTCCCAGGCCGACGCCCAGGACCAGGCCAGCGAGGGCGGCAGCGTCGACTACGGCTCCCTGCCGAGCTACCAGACGCCGGCCGGCCTCCCCGCGCCGATCACGCCGTACGACGGCGAGCCGATCGTCGGCGGCCCCCAGGTGGGGACCCCCGACGCGGGCGCCACGACCACCACGACCACCGTCAGCCCGGACGGCACGACGACCACCACGACCACCACCGTCCCCGCCCCGACCCTGACCACCCCGATGACCGGCATCGACGGCTCGTCCTCCGGCGCCGCGGGCACCGGCACCACGGGCGGCGCCCTGGGCACCGGCACCGTCCCGGCCGGCGCGACGGGCGGCACCACGGACGCCTTCCCCCGGGAGGGGCTGACGTTCCCCGTCTCCGGCAACGACGCCCTGAGCGGCGGGGGCGGCGGCCTCAGCGGCGGCGGCGCGAGCGGCGGCTCCGGCGGCGGCACGGGCGGCGGCTCCGGCTCCGAGCTCGGCAGCTCGACCATCGGCTCCACCGACGCCGGCAGCGTGGGCGGCCACAGCAGCCCGGTCGCCGACGGCGGCCTGGGCGGCGCCACCCCGGGTGCCGAGCAGCTCGGCTCCTCCTCGGGCCTCGGCTCGGGCTCCGACGGCGCGACGCCGTCGTCGGACAACGGCACCTCCTACGGCGCCGCGGCCGGCATCGCCGGTGGCGCGGCGGCGCTCGGCCTGGGCGGTGCGGCACTCGCCGGACGCACGGGTGGCGGCGGCGACCCGAAGATCGACTCCCTGGCCGGCAGCAACGGCCGCGGCTCCTCGGGCGCCCAGGTCACCGAGCTGCAGGAGCGGCTCACGGCGG
Source organism: Nocardioides lijunqiniae (assembly GCF_015024225.1). GTDB lineage: Bacteria > Actinomycetota > Actinomycetes > Propionibacteriales > Nocardioidaceae > Nocardioides > Nocardioides lijunqiniae. The sequence continues at coordinate 11,748 of NZ_JACJGM010000048.1, read as the reverse complement.
CCGGCTACGACACCCGCGGCGCCGACGGCCAGTGGGGCCCCAACACGCAGGCCGCGTTCGACGCCTACCGCGCCGACAACCCCCTCGCGGTGCAGGCCGGCTCCGGCTACACCTCGCCGGCCGGCTACGACTACCAGCAGATCACCGGCGTGAAGGGCAACCCCAACGTCACCCCGGAGTTCCTGCGCGGCGTCGAGGGCATGGCCCAGCGGCTCGGGGCCCAGCCCGAGCACATCATGGCCGCGATGAGCTTCGAGACCGGCGGCACCTTCGCCAGCGACGTGCGCAACCCGCGCAGCAGCGCCACGGGGCTCATCCAGTTCATGGACTCGACCGCGAAGGGCATGGGCACCACCACCTCGGCGCTGGCCCAGATGTCGCCCGTCGAGCAGCTGACCTACGTCGAGAAGTACTTCGAGCCGCACCGCGGCCACCTCGGTGACCTGGAGAGCGTCTACACCTCGATCCTCGCGGGCCACCCGGCCTCGGGCAACGAGGCGCTCTTCACCCAGGGCGACCGGGCCTACGGGCCCAACCGGGAGCTCGACGTGAACCGCAACGGCGTCATCACCGCCGCCGAGGCGACCGCCCACGTGCGCAGCCGCATGGGCAACTGACCCACCACAGACCCACCCGCACCAACCGTTAACCCGACCGCAGTACACACAGCACCCACCACACAAGGAGAAGAACCATGGCCATGAAGGGTATGGATGTCGAGGCGGGCCGTCAGGCCTCGCAGCAGATCAACCAGGGCTCGCAGGAGCTCGAGGCCCTGAGCGGCCGCATGACGCAGGTCATCGACGGCTTCGAGTGGATCGGTCCCGACGCGGACCGCACCCGCGACACCTGGAAGTCCGACTACGTGGCCATGCTCAGCAAGGTGACCGCGTCGCTGCAGGAGTTCTCCACCCTGATCAACAACCAGGCGCAGGAGCAGGAGACGGTCTCCAACTGACCGCGCCCGCCGTGTGACGGCCGCCGGGCGCAAGCCTGGCGGCCGTCACGCGCGTCTCCACCCCGTCTCCGCCCCATCTCCGCCCCATCTCCGCCCCACCCCCGATCCCTGCGAGGAAGGACGAGCGATGCAGACCTGGACCCTCTCGCTCCGAGCGGCCGCCGAGACCGGCCTGCCCTCGGTCGACGTCGCGGTGCAGGCTCGCTCCGACGCCACCGTCGCCGACCTCGCCCGCGCCTTCGGGCGCCACGTCGCCCCCGACCAGCCGCACCTGCTGATGGTGCCCGTCGACGGCTCCCACCCGTGGCCCGCCGACCGGCTCGTCGCCGAGTGCGGGCTGCGCACCGGCGACCTGCTCGACGTCGTCTCCGCCCCCGCCTCCTGGCTGTCGCGCGCGAGCAGCACCGCGCGCCCCCGCGCCGTCGTCCGCGTCACCGACGGCCCCGACCGCGGCCAGCGCCTGCAGGTCCGCGGCAACTCGCTCACCCTCGGTCGCGCGCCCAGCTGCTCGCTGCGCCTCACCGACCCGCTCGTCTCCCAGCGCCACGCCCGGATCGTGCTCGGCACCCGACCCACGATCTACGACGAGGGCTCGGCCAACGGCACCATCGTCGCCGGCGAGCGCATCGTGTCCGGACGCGAGATCGACTGGGGCACCCCGATCCGACTGGGCCGCAGCACCCTGGTCATCGACCCGGGCGAGGTGCCCACCGAGGTCCCGGCCGTGTCGGTGTTCCGTTCGCCGCGGTTCGGTGACCCGCTCGCCGAGGCCGTCCTCGAGATCCCCTCGCCCCCGACGAAGAACCGCCCGTCGCCGCTGCCGTGGGCGATGCTCGCGCTGCCGATGGTCATGGGGCTGGCGCTGTTCGCCCGCGCCCGCTCGTCGTACGCCCTCATCTACATGCTGGCCTGGCCGGTGCTCGGCTTCCTGGGCTGGCGCCAGCAGAAGCGGGCAGCGGAGAAGCAGTTCCAGGAGGACCTGGACGCCTGGCGCGTCGACGTCGACGACTTCCTCACCACCATCGACGCCGCCGCGGTCGCCCAGCGCAAGCAGTTCCACGACGACTACCCCGACGCGGAGACCCTGCGCACCCGGGCCGCGGCCCGCGACCCCTACCTGTGGGCGCGCAGCGAGAGCCGGCAGGCCTTCCTCGTGACCCGCCTCGGCATCGGCACGGTCCCGGCCATGCTGCGCGGCGCGATCAGCGACGGCGGCGACCGCACGGTGCGCCGCGGCGTCGCCGAGGAGCTCGCCGAGCGCGACAGCCTCGCGGACATGCCGGTGCTCGCGGACATCACCGAGCACCCCGTCATCGCGGTCACCGGCGAGCCGCAGGAGGTCGACGACCTGGTCCGCTCGATGATGCTGCGCCTGGCCTTCGACCACTCCCCCACCGACCTCTCGGTCGCCGGCTGCTTCGGCCGCGAGCGGGCCGGGCACGAGGCCTGGCTGCGCTGGCTGCCCCACGCCGCCACCCGCGTGGGGGGCGAGCCGCCGGTCGCCGTGGGCGCGCGCGCGGCCACCGTGCTCCTGGACCACCTCGTCACCGAGGACGGCCAGCGCGGCCACACCATCTGCTTCGTCGACGAGGAGGCCGGGATCGCGCGGCGGACCGTGGAGGCGGTCGCCGGGGTCGCGGCCGAGAAGAACATCCACCTGGTCTGGCTCGGGCGCTCCGCCGCGGAGGTCCCGGCGGCCACCTCGCTGCTGGTCGACCTCTCCTCGGGCATCGTCGGCAAGGCCGACCGCATGGGGATCGCCCGCATCGACACCGCCGACGCCGCGTCCCTCGACTTCGCCTGGCGCGCCGCCCGGATGATGACCGGGTACGTCGACGAGGCGGCCGTGCTGCCGCCCAGCACCGCCATCCCCTCGGTCATCCGGCTCTCCGAGGTCAGCAGCGACTTCGAGGACCTCGACGACGCCGACGTCGTCGGCCGCCGGTGGCTGCAGAGCGCCGGGCTGCGGGCCCAGATCGGCTCCGGCGTCGACGGCGTCGTCACCATCGACCTGCGCGAGGACGGCCCGCACGGCCTGGTCGCCGGCACCACCGGCTCGGGCAAGAGCGAGCTGCTGCAGTCGCTCATCTGCTCGCTGGCGCTGAACAATCCGCCCTCGCGGATCAGCTTCCTGCTCGTGGACTACAAGGGCGGCGCGGCGTTCCGCGAGTGCGCCGACCTGCCCCACACGGTCGGCTACATCACCGACCTGACCCCGGCCCTGGTCGCCCGCGCGCTGACCTCGCTCGGCGCGGAGATCGCGGCTCGCGAGCACCTGCTCGGCCAGTACGGCGTCAAGGACCTCGTCCAGCTGGAGCGGGAGCGCCCCGACGTGGCCCCGCCCAGCCTGCTCATCTGCGTCGACGAGTTCGCCGCGCTGACCTCCGAGGTGCCGGAGTTCGTCGACGGGATGGTCAACATCGCCCAGCGCGGGCGCTCGCTGGGCATGCACGTGCTGCTGGCGACCCAGCGGCCCGCCGGCGTGGTCACGGGCAACATCAAGGCCAACGCCGACCTGCGCATCTCGCTGCGCGTCTCCTCGGCCGACGACTCGCGCGACGTGATCGACAGCCCCGAGGCGGCGCGCATCTCGCGGCGCACCCCGGGGCGGGCCTGGATCCGGCGCACCGGCCACGGCACCGCCGAGCTGGTGCAGTCGGCCTGGACGGGGGCCCGGCAGGCCCTCGCCGGCACCGAGGTCCCGGTCGTGGTCAACCCCTTCAGCGCGGCGAGCGGCATCCGGCCCGAGTCGGGCGTCGAGGCGCGCTTGGACCCCCGCACCGACCTGGAGCGCTGCGTCGAGACCATCGGGCGGGCCTTCACCGCCTCCGGCCTGCCCGACCCGGCCCAGCCGTGGCTGCCGGCGCTGCCCCAGGAGCTCCTCATCGACCCGAGCACCATGGTCGAGGAGGTCACCGGGCGTGCCAGCGGCCAGCTGTCCCTGGGCCGGATCGACGAGCCCGAGGCGCAGCGCCAGCCCGAGCTGGTGCTCGACTGCGCCAGCATCGGCCACGTCCTGGTGCACGGCGCCTCCGGCTCGGGCAAGACCGAGCTGTTGCGCACCGCCGTGCTCAACGCCTCCGTCAGCGACGCCTACGGCCGCCACGGCGTCGCGCCGTACGTCTACGGCATCGACTACGCCGGCGGCGGCCTGGCCGCGATCTCGGGGCTGCCGACCGTCGAGGCGATCATCCCGGCCGCCCAGCAGGGCCGGGTGCTGCGCCTGATCCGGCTGCTGCGCCGCACCATGGACGACCGGGCCCAGGCCCTGGCCAACCGGGGCTGCGCGGACGTCGAGGACCTCGCCCGCAGCGGCCACCCGCTGCCCCGCGTCTACGTCGTCATCGACAACCTCCCGGCACTCGTCGAGAATTTGGAGTCCTCAGGAGGTGTAGCGCCCGCACATGTGGAGAAACTCCAGACCGTGCTCCAGAACGGTCGTCGGGTCGGCATCCACGTGATCGCCACCGCTCCGGGCCGGACCGGTGTCCCCACGGCGCTCGGTTCGACGTTCGGGCGGCGCCTCGTGCTGCGCATGACGACCTCCGACGACTACCTGATGCTCGGCGTCCCCGGCAACGTCCTGGACCCCGACTCGGTGCCCGGGAGCGGCCTCCTCGGCAAGCGCACCGTCCAGATCGCGACCACCGGCGGCGCAGGCACCCCCGCCCAGGCCGAGCGCATCCGCGAGATCGGCGACCTGCTGGAGCCCAAGGTCCGCGGCCGTGGCGCCGCCCCGATCCCGGCCATGCCGTCCCGTCTCGACCAGGCCGCCCTCCCCGCTCCCACCGGCACCCGGGTCGCGATCGGCGTCGACGCCGAGGCCGTCGCCGTCATCGAGGTCGACCTCCGCGGCGGACCGGTCCTGGTGGCCGGACGCGCCAGGTCCGGGCGCACCTCCGCGCTGGACGGCCTGCAGGCGCTGGTCGCCCGCGGCGACCGCGCCCCCCACGTCGTGCGCGAGGCCGACTCCGTCGCCACGACCGCCCGGGTCGAGTCCTGGCTCGCCGAGCACGGCGACGACCCGGCCGCCTGGTGCCTGGTGCTGGTGGACGACGCCCACCTCTGGGACGCGCGCTGCACCGCCGACGAGGCGCAGCGCACGGCCCGCACGCGACTGCTCGAGCTGGGCGCCGCCCAGGCGCACCGGCTCTCCCTCGTCGTGACCACCGACACCGCGCAGGCCAAGCAGCGCGGCGGTCCGGAGGGCTACGTCGACACGGCCAAGCGCGGCCGCCGCGGCTTCCTGCTCCAGGCGGAGTGGGCCGACGGCGACATCTTCGGCGCCTCGGTCCCGACCAAGACGACAGAGCCCCTGACGGGTCCCGGACGCGGGGTCTGGTGCGACGGCGGAACCTCCTGGGTGGCGCAGCTGCTGACCGCCCAGGTCTCGGACGAAGGAGTGACCACGGCATGAGCAAGCTCACGAACCTGTTCGCACGGCGCGAGCGTCACGCCAAGGGCGCCGCGGAGCTCTCGGTGGTCGTGGTCACGGCCTCGCTGGTCGCCGGCGTCTTCTTCGGCAACGGCCTGAGCCGCACGGCGGTCGACATCGCCGACGGCCTCACCTGGATCGGCGACGAGCCGACCGGCGAGGTCATCCAGGTCAACCCCGCCACCGGCCGTCCCGAGCTGCGGGTCAAGGTCGGCGAGCCGGGCGACGCCCTGGGCCTCGCCCAGTACGACGGCCGGCTCTTCGTCACCAACCACACCACCGGCGACCTGATGTCCTTCGACCTCACCAGCATCCTGGTCTCGGGCCAGCGCCGGGTGTCCAAGAACGGCACGATGCACACGCTGACCCACGACGGCGAGGTCTACCTCGTCGACGACGAGGCCTCCACGATCGCCTCGGTCGACCCGGTGAGCCTCGACGCCGTCGGTGCCATCTGGGTCTCGCCCAACGGCCTGGCCGACGCCGCCGTCGACGGCAGCGGAGCGGTCTGGTCCCTCGACGACGACGGCGAGCTCAGCGAGCTGCGCTGGTCGCGCAGCGACCGCGCCTTCGCCGCCAGCAGCACCCAGATGGTGGACAACAGCGGCGACGGCTCCGTCCTGGTCGCCCACGACCGTGGAGCCACGATCTTCGGACCCGACTCCGGGATGGTCGCCCAGGTGGGCACCGACCACGAGCTGACCGCCGATGCCCCCAAGCTCTCCGGCGAGCTGCTGGCTCCCGAGACCTCGCCCTCCGACATCGTGCCGGTCTCGGCCCCGGACACCGGGACCGTGGTCATCGCCTCGCCCGACGGGATCCGCGAGGTCGACGTCACCTCCATCGACTGCGCCTCCCCGGCCACCCCCGAGGTCTTCCGCGAGCGCGTCTACGTCCCGTGCCCCGGCGACGGGAAGGTCGTCCAGCTCGACCGCGAGGGCAACCGGGCCGGGGCCGACATCCCGACCCCCGGCACCGACACCCCCGAGCTGGTCCTCGACGACGACAACCTGATCATCAACGCCCCGGGCTCCAGCAGCGGCACCGTCGTCAAGGGCGACGGCTCGATGACCTCGATGGTCCGCTACGACGACAGCGTGCCGGCCACGGTGCCGACCTCGGTCGACGAGGCCGCCCGGGCCGACGAGGGCGTCGTCGAGGACGTCCTGCAGAACGACCCGATCGAGGAGACCGAGGAGGTCACCAACATCGAGGTCGACCCCGACGAGGGCGAGGAGGAGCAGGAGGAGAACCAGGGCACCGGCGTGCGCCCCCCGACCGCCACCGGCACCCCGAACGGCGGCTGCCGGCGCAGGTGCCAGGGCACCGCCGGCGGCGGCAACGGCGGGAACAACGGCGGCAACGGCGGCAACGGCGGTGGCGGCAACGGCGTCGGCGGCGGCAACGGCGGCGGCGGCGGCGGCGGCAACGGCGGCGGCGGCGGCGGCAACGGTGGCGGTGGCGGCACGACCAACCCCGGCCCGATCGCCCCCAGCGAGGCGCCCGCGCTCGTCATGCAGAAGCCCACCGGGGTGCGCGCCGAGCAGGTCGCCGAGGGCCAGGTCCAGGTGACCTGGGCCCACGCCGGTCCGGCGGCCACCGAGTTCGACATCAGCGTCGCCGGCGGGGCCGACGTGGCCACCGTCCCGGGCGCCAACCGCCAGGCGATCGTCGAGGTCGCGCCGGGCCGGTCGGTCTCCTTCGTGGTCACGGCCGTCTCGCCGACGAACGAGGCGGAGTCCAGCCCGAGCAACAACGTGTCGACCAGCGGCCGCCCCGGGGCGCCGTCCAACGTGACCGGCGACGCCCGCTACGAGACCAACGGCAACATCCAGACCTACATCGTCAACGTCCGGTGGGGCGCCGCGGAGCCCAACGGGTCCCCCGTCGGCCGCTACGACGTCACGGTCTCCACGCCCAACGGCGTGCAGACCGCCTCGACGGACGGCAGCGGCCGCACCGCCCAGGTCTCCTGGTCCTGCGACTACAGCGTCGACCCCGCGTGCCCGATCGGGGGCGACTACACCCTCAGCGTCATCGCGAGCAACGAGCGGGGCGCCGGTCCCGAGGGCACCGCCACCGGCGCCGGGCCCGCCCAGCCGGCTCCGCCGCTCCCCGCCAACAACGCCGACCTCGTCGACAGCGCCGCGACCACGTGGAGCGGCGACAGCCGCGAGGGCATCGGCGTCACGACGCTGCGCCTCAGCCCGCCCGCCGACTGGGCCGGCTTCAGCGGCACCTGCGAGTGGACCCACAACGGCAACAAGGCCGGCGTCGACACGGGGCCGGTGGCCTGCAACGCAACCACGCTGCGGGTCAACGTCAACAACGACTACATTCGCAGGCCGGCGGACGGGAAGGTCACGCACTCGATCGTCTTCACCGCCAACAACGCCAACGGCACCGCGACCAGCAGGCGCTACACGTGGGTGACGGAGCAGGCGACGCTCTGCCAGAACTGCCAGATCCCCTGACGCCTCCGGCCTCGTGACCGGGCCGGCACCCGCCCCACCGAGAGGACGACCGTGACCGCACTCGCCAGCCCTGCTGCGCCCACCGAGCAGGACATCGCCGGGTTCCGCCAGCTCCACCAGCGCCTGGGCGACGCCGTGGAGCAGGCCGTCCACGGAAAGCGCTCGGTGATCGACCTGGTCCTGGTCTCGCTGTTCGCCGGCGGCCACGTCCTGCTCGAGGACGTGCCGGGCACCGGCAAGACCACGCTGGCCCGCTCGGTCGCGCAGGCGCTGGGCGGCGAGGTCAGCCGGATCCAGTTCACCCCCGACCTGCTGCCCAGCGACGTCACGGGCACCACCGTCTTCGACCCGCGCGACGGGCAGGTGCGCTTCCGGCGCGGCCCGGTGTTCACCAACGTGCTGCTCGCCGACGAGATCAACCGGGCGGCGGCCAAGACCCAGTCCGCGCTGCTCGAGGTCATGCAGGAGCGCACGGTCACCGTCGACGGGATCGGGCACGCGGTGCCCGCGCCGTTCCTGGTCGTCGCGACGCAGAACCCCATCGACCTCGACGGGACCTACCGGCTCCCCGAGGCGCAGCTGGACCGCTTCCTGGTCCGGACCGCGCTGGGCTACCCCGACGCCGAGCACGAGATCGACGTCCTGCGCCCGGGCAGCACCGCCGGCCACGTCGACCAGGTGCGTCCGGTCACCACGGCCGCGGAGGTCGCGGCGGTCTCCGACCAGCTCCAGCACCTGCACGTGGCCGACCCCATCCTGCGCTACGTGCGCGAGATCGGGGTCGCGCTGCGCCACGACCCTCGGGTCCGGCTCGGCGCGAGCACGCGCGGCCTGCGCGCGCTCGTCAGCTGCCTGCAGGTCTACGCCGCCGCGCGCGGGCGCCACTACGTCGTGCCGAGCGACGTGCAGCGGCTCGCCGAGCCGGTGCTGGCCCACCGCACCGTGCTGGGGCGCGACGCGGTGCTCGCCGGCCACACGCAGGAGTCGGTGCTGCACGAGGTCGTCGAGACCGTCCAGCCACCCCAGCCGGACGCCGGCTGAGCGATGCTCCGCCTCTGGAGGACCACCACGACCCGTGGGCGGGCGACCACGGCGCTCGCGATCCTGCTCCTCGTCGCCGGCCTGAAGTGGCAGTACCCGCTGGTGGCCGGGCTCGGCGGCTGCCTGCTGCTCCTGGTCGCGGTCGAGGTGGTCTCGGTGCTCAGCTCGACCGGCCTCGACGTACGGCGTGAGGTCGCGCCCCGCGTCGTGGTCCGGCACGGCGCCTGCGAGGGCATGCTCCGCGTGCTCGGTCGCCGGCGGCGCGGGCTGGTCCGCATCGACGCCGCCGACCTCGTCGACGGCTCCCTCGTCCCGATCTCGCTGCCCGACCGCATCGGCGAGGACGAGGCCCGGTCCGCGGCGTCGGTGTCCTACCCCATCGCGACGCCGCGCCGTGGGCTGATCACGGTCGGGCCGGTGCAGCTGCGCCGCTACGGCCTGACCGGCATGGCGGCGCGCTCGACCGAGGCCGGCGGCCTCGACGAGGTCCGGGTGCTCCCCCGGCAGGTCCCGGTGACCTCGCTCCCCCGCGGCCACCGGCGGGCCGCCTCGGGCGGCGACGACAGCGTCGAGCACGGCGGGACCGACCTGGTCGGCCTGCACGAGTACTCCATGGGCGACGACCTGCGCCGCCTGCACTGGGCCACCAGCGCGCGGTCCGGCACCCTGATGGTGCGCGAGGACGCCGAGCCGTCCGAGCCGCACGTCTGCGTGCTGCTCGACGACCGGCGCATCGCCTACAGCGACATCGACGAGTCGGCCGAGCAGTTCGAGGAGGCCGTCGAGCTCGCCGCCGGGCTCTGTCGCGTGGCCATCGAGGCCGGCAACCCCGTCCGCTTCCGCACCACCAGCGGGCTCCACGAGGTGGTGGTGCCCGGCTCCGCGACCCGTCAGCCGCGCCGCCAGGCCCAGGAGCTCGACTACCTGCTCGCCGAGATCGGCGTCGCGCCCGTCTACCCGCCCGCCCCGCTCGGCGCCCGCGACCTGGACGTCGTCGTCGCCGTCACCGGGGCCGCGGCCGACCTGCGCGAGCTCGCGCTCGCGCTGGGCGCCGCGCCCAGCCGCGTGGTGATGGTGGTCGACCCCAAGCCCCTGGTCAGTGCCAGCCAGGAGGTCGGGCTGCTGGTGCTGCGCGGCGCCTCCTCGGAGTCGCTGGCCTCGGGCTGGGACGAGGCGATGGCCCGGTGAGCGTGCTCAAGGCCGCGGCCCGGCTCGCCTGGCCGCTGATGCTCCTGGTCCTGGGCAGCATCGTCCTCGCCTCCACCTGGGACCGGGTCCTGGTCACCCTCGGCTTCGTCCTCACCGCCGTCGTCCCGCTGCTGGTCCTGCGCGCCGTGCTGCGCCTGGGCGTGTCCCGCTGGGCCGCGACCACGGTGCTGGTGCTGCTCACCACGCTGGCGGCCTACCTCGCCACCTCGGGTGCCGACCTCTCGCTGTCGCAGACCGTGCGCGACGTGGTGCCGCGGCTGCTGACCGCCCCGCGGCCCTACGCCGTCGCCCCCGACCTCCTGGTGGGCCCGCTGCTGCTGACCGCGCTGGTGTCGCTGTTCACCGGCCTGCGCGTCGACAGCACGAGCAAGGTCGAGCCGGTCCTGGGCGCCGCCGTCCTCTACGTCGGCGGGATGCTCCTCACCGGCGGCGACGCGGACCCGTGGGGCCTGGTCGCCGTGCTGATCCTGGTCACCGCGCTGCTGGGCTGGGTCTTCCTCGACGAGCACAGCGAGCCGGTGCGCCAGCGCTTCGCGGTCGCCGGACCGCTGACCGTCGTCGGGGTGGGGCTGCTGGCGGCCGTCGCGACGCTGCCGGCGCAGGACCCGTTCGAGCCGCGCGAGCTGGTCGACCCGCCGCTGCTCGAGGTCGTGGCGAGCAGCCCGCTCACCCAGCTGGGCGCCTGGGCCGTCAACCCGGGGGTGGAGCTGCTGCGCGTGCGCGGCGACGAGGTCCCGCTGCGGCTGGTGACGCTCGAGCGCTACGACGGCCGGCAGTGGACCGCCGCCACGCGGTTCGCCCCGCTCGGCACCGGCGGCGACCGCGCGCTCCCGGACGGCGACCGCGTCTCCGAGGCCACGGTGGAGGTGGCCCTCGACGAGCTCGCCGGCGGCTGGCTCCCCTCGCCGGGGCGTCCCCGCCTGGTCAGCGACCGCGACGCCCTCGTCGACCCGACGACCGGCACGGTCTACACCCCCGAGGACACCGACGGGCTCGGCTACGAGATCACCGGCACCTTCGACGACCCGCCCGACGCCGCGCTCGCCGCCGCGTCGGTCCCGACCCGCGGCGTGGGCCGCTACCTCGAGCTCCCCGAGCTGCCCTTCGCCCTCAGCGAGTACGCCGCGCGCGTCACCCGCGGGGCGCGCACGCCGTACGAGCAGGCGACCGCGATCCAGGACGAGATCCGCGGCGACGCGAAGCTCTCGCCGCGCGCGATCTCCGGCTCCGCGATGTGGCGCATCGAGGCGTTCCTGGTGGGCAAGCCGGGCGAGCCCGGGGCGCGCGTCGGCACCTCCGAGCAGTTCGCCACGGCCTTCGCGCTGGTCGCGCGCGCCAACGGCCTGCCCAGCCGGGTGGTCGTCGGCTTCCGCCCCGGCACCTCCCAGGACGACGGGTCCCGGCTCGTCACGGGGGCCGACGCGTTCGCCTGGCCCGAGGTCTACTTCGACGGCCCCGGCTGGGTGCCGTTCTCCCCCAGCCCCGACGACGACACCTTCAAGCGCGACGCGTTCGACGACGTGGGCACGGCCCCGCAGCCGACCCCCGGCCCGACCGGCGCCGGCCCCAGCGCCGCCGGCTCGTCGGCCGGCGCCCCTGCCGGCGACGACGGCGACGCGGCCCCGACCCCG
>NZ_JACJGM010000005.1 GCF_015024225.1 Nocardioides lijunqiniae | reverse complement strand
CTCGAAACCACGCCACCGCACCGCAACGCACCGGTGGTCGAGCAGCGAGGAGCGCCAGCGACGAGCGCCCGTCGAGACCCGGTGACCCGCACGCCGGGCGGCGATCCACGGTGGTTGAGGTGCGAGCGCCAGCGAGCCTCGAAACCACGCCACCGCACCGCAAGGCACCGGTGGTCGAGCAGCGAGGAGCGCCAGCGACGAGCGCCCGTCGAGACCCGGTGACCCGCACGCCGGGCGGCGACCCACGGTGGTTGAGGTGCGAGCGCCAGCGAGCCTCGAAACCACGCCACCGCACCGCAAGGCACCGGTGGTCGAGCAGCGAGGAGCGCCAGCGACGAGCGCCCGTCGAGACCCCTGCACCTCTGACTGCTTCCTCGGGGCCGGACTGGGGTGCCGCGCGCATAGCCGGTCGCGTCTCCGCGTCAAGGAGCTTCGCCCGCTTCGCGGCGGCTTCGCCGTCCTTGACCCGGAGCCTCTCTCGACCGGCTTGACGGCGCACGGGGCGACACGGGCTCCGCCCGCGCCGCCCGCGCAAAGCGCGGCACCCCTGGTGAGGCTGGTGTGACTGGTGGTGCGACTAGCGGCACTCAGCGTCGGCAGTTCGTCACCGCTTCGGGCCGGCCAAGCGTGGAGAGGTCGGCATCAGGCTCGAACTGCCGACGTGGGTGACCGATCGGCGGGGCCCGCGCTGTTTGCGGGCGGCGCGGCGAAGCCGCCGCCGCCCGTGCGCCGTCCCAGCAGCCCGGGAGAGGCTCGGAGTCAAGGACGGCCGGAGGCCACCGCGAAGCGGGCGCCGAAGGCGATCCTTGACGCCGAGACCCGGGCTGCTACGCGCGCGGGCCAACTCCAGCCACGCATCGGCGGTGTGGTTTCGAGGCTCGCTGGCGCTCGCACCTCAACCACCGTGGGTGGCGCTGGGCGCTTGTGGCTCACGGGGTCTCGACGGGCGCTCGTCGCTGACGCTCCTCGCTGCTCGACCACCGTAGGTGGTTTCGAGGCTCGCTGGCGCTCGCACCTCAACCACCGTGGGGTCAGCTCGGCGCTCGGCTACTGCGTGACGCGGTAGGCGTCGAAGACGCCGGGGACGCCGCGGACGGCCTTGAGGACGGTGTCGAGGTGCTTGGCCTCGGCCATCTCGAAGGTGAAGCGGCTCTTGGCGACGCGGTCGCGGGTGGTGGAGAGGTTGGCGCTGAGGATGTTCACGTGGGCGTCGGACAGCACCATGGTGATGTCGGAGAGCAGCCGGGCGCGGTCGATGGCCTCGACCTGGATGTTGACCAGGAACGTCGAGCTGGCGGTGGGCGCCCACTCGACCTCGAGGACCTTCTCCGGCTGGGACAGCAGCGAGTTGGCGTTGGTGCAGTCGCGGCGGTGGATGGAGACTCCCCCGCCCTTGGTGACGAAGCCCAGGATGTCGTCGGGCGGGACCGGGGTGCAGCACTTGGCGAGCTTGACCCACACGTCGGGCGAGCCCTTGACGATGACGCCGGCGTCGCCGCCGGTGGGGATCTTGGAGCGTCCGCGGCGACCGGTGATCGTGACGGCCTCGGCGAGGTCCTCCTGGGCGCCCTCCTTGCCACCGTGCAGCTCGATGACCCGGCGTACGACGGCCTGGGCGCTGAGGTTGCCCTCCCCCACGGCGGCGTAGAGCGCGGAGACGTCGGCGATCTTGAAGTGGGCGGCCGCGAGCATCAGCGACTCGTGGGAGAGCAGGCGCTTGAGCGGCAGACCCTCCTTGCGCATCAGCTTGGCGATCTCGTCCTTGCCGTTCTCGATCGCCTCCTCGCGCCGCTCCTTGGTGAACCACTGGCGGATCTTGGAGCGCGCACGCGGGGACCGGACGAACGTCAGCCAGTCCTGCGACGGGGCGGCGTTGGGCGCCTTGGAGGTGAACACCTCGACCACGTCGCCGTTGTCGAGCGTCGACTCCAGCGGCACCAGCCGGCCGTTGACCCGCGCGCCGATGGTGTGGTGGCCGACCTCGGTGTGCACGGCGTAGGCGAAGTCGACGGGCGTGGCCCCCGCGGGCAGCGCGATGACGTCGCCGCGCGGGGTGAACACGTAGGTCTCGGCCCGGTTGATCTCGAAGCGCAGCGACTCCAGGAACTCGCCCGGGTCCTCGACCTCGCTCTGCCAGTCGAGCAGCTGGCGCACCCACGACATGTCGTCCATGTCACCGCGCTGGTCGGTGTCGACGCCGGAGCGGCCGGCCTCCTTGTACTTCCAGTGAGCGGCGACGCCGTACTCCGCGCGGCGGTGCTGGGCGAAGGTGCGGATCTGCATCTCCACCGGCTTGCCCTGCGGGCCGATGACCGTCGTGTGCAGCGACTGGTACATGTTGAACTTCGGCATCGCGACGTAGTCCTTGAAACGCCCCAGCACGGGGTTCCACCGGGAGTGCAGGACGCCGAGGACGGAGTAGCAGTCGCGGTCCTCGTCGACGAGGATCCGGATGCCGACCAGGTCGTAGATGTCGGAGAAGTCGCGGCCGCCGACGATCATCTTCTGGTAGATCGAGTAGTAGTGCTTGGGTCGCCCGGTGACGGTCGCCTTGACCTTTGCGTCGCGCAGGTCCTGCTCCACCTGGCTGATGACCTCGGCCAGGAACTGGTCCCGCGAGGGCGCGCGCTCCGCGACCATCCGCACGATCTCGTCGTAGATCTTCGGGTGCAGGGTCGCGAACGCGAGGTCCTCGAGCTCCCACTTGATCGTGTTCATGCCGAGGCGGTGGGCCAGCGGCGCGTAGATGTCGAGGGTCTCGCGAGCGGTGCGCTCCTGGCTCTTGGCCGGGACGTAGCGCAGCGTGCGCATGTTGTGGAGGCGGTCGGCGAGCTTGATGACCAGGACCCGGATGTCGCGCGACATCGCAACGATCATCTTGCGGATGGTCTCGGCCTGCGCCGAGTCGCCGTACTGGACCTTGTCGAGCTTGGTCACGCCGTCGACGAGCCGCGCGACCTCGTCGCCGAAGTCCTTGCGGCACTCGTCGAGGGTGTACGGCGTGTCCTCGACCGTGTCGTGGAGCAGCGCCGCCACCAGCGTCGACTCGGTCATGCCGATGTCGGCCAGGATCGTGGTGACCGCGAGCGGGTGGGTGATGTAGGGGTCACCGCTCTTGCGCATCTGCGTGCCGTGCATCTTCTCGGCCGTCGTGTAGGCGCGCTCCAGCAGCGTCAGGTCGGCCTTCGGGTGGTTGGCACGCACCGCACGGAACAGCGGCTCGAGCACCGGGTTGGCGCTCGGGCTGCGCGTGCCCATGCGGGCCAGCCGGGCGCGCATGCTGCGCGTCGAGGGCGGGGACGCGTCCGAGGACGCGGTTTCCGGCGCGCGCTCCCGCGTGGGCGGGGCGGTGCGTTCCTCGGTCACTCCTCGAGTCTAGTTCGCCTAGACGACCATCAGCGACGTGAGCGGCAGGTCACCGATCGCCTCGCGTCCCGGGAGGAACGACAGCTCCATCAGCATCGCCGCCGCGACCGCCGTGCCGCCGCAGCGCTCGACCAGGCCGACGGTCGCCCGCACGGTGCCGCCGGTGGCCAGCACGTCGTCCACGAGCAGCACCCGCTGGCCCGCCGAGATCGCGTCCTGGTGGACCTCCAGCGTGGCCTCGCCGTACTCCAGCGCGTACGACGCCGCGTGGGTCGGGCGCGGCAGCCGGCCGGCCTTGCGCACCGGCACGAACCCGACGCCCAGCGCGAGCGCGACGGGGGCGGCCAGTATGAAGCCGCGCGCCTCCATGCCCACGACCTTGTCGACCACGACGTTGCCGTCGCCGTCGCGACCGGCGGCGGCCATGGCCTCCACCACCGCGGCGAAGCCGCTGGGGTCGGCGAGCAGCGGCGTGATGTCCTTGAAGACGATCCCGGGCTCCGGGAAGTCGGGGACGTCCACGATCAGCCGCTCCAGGGCGGCCCGCGCGGCCTCACTCACCGGCGTGGCTCACTTCTTGTCGCGCTTGGACTTCGGCTGGCGCACGGGCTGCACCCGGCCGGCGGCGTTGCTCTGCCGCACGGGCTTGCGCGGCGCCGGGGCGACGCGACCGCGGTCGCTGGCCTCGACGGCCCGCGGTGGCGCGGTGGGACGCGTCGGCGGCTGGCCCTCGTCGTCGAGCTCGTCGTCGTCGGGCTCGTCGACCACCGGCATGTCCTCGACGAACGTCGGGACCGAGGCGTAGCGGTCGGCGGCGGCACGGGCGCGGGCCTTCGCCCGACGCTCCTGCTCCTTGACCGCGCTCTCGCCCGACTTGAGGTGCACCAACACGCGCGGCGCGAGGAAGACCGACGAGTAGACGCCGACGGCCATGCCGACGAACTGCGCGAGCGCCAGGTCCTGCAGCGAGCTCGCACCCAGCTGGATGGCGCTGACGTAGAGGATGGCGCCGATCGGGATCAGGGCCACGATGCCGGTGTTGATGGAGCGCACCAGCGTCTGGTTGACCGCGAGGTTGGCGGCGTCGGCGTAGCCCTGGCCGCTCTTGAGGCGCTCGTGCGTGTTCTCCCGGACCTTGTCGAACACCACGACGGTGTCGTAGAGCGAGAAGCCCAGGATCGCGAGCAGACCGGTGACCGCCGAGGGCGTGACCTGGAAGCCCGAGAGGGCGTAGACCCCGACCGTGATGACGATGTCGTGCACCAGCGCGACGAACGCCGCCACCGACATCTTCCACTCGCGGAAGTAGGCGCCGATGAAGAGCAGCACCAGGACGAGGAAGACCGCGACGCCGAGACCGGCGCGCTTGGCGACCTCCTGGCCCCAGCTGGCGCCGATCTCGTCCTGCGCCAGGTCGTTCTCCGGTACGTCGACCACGGTGCGGATCGCCTCGGCGACCTGGTCGCTCTCCTCCTGGCTGAGCTCCTCGACCTGCAGGAGGATGTTGTTGCCGGCAGTGGTTGCGGTCGGCGACTCGGCGCCCTCGACCCCGGACGACGCGACGGCCTCGCGCAGCTCGTCGGCCGTCTCCTGCGTGGCCTGGCCGGTCACCGGGACGCGGTACTCGGTGCCACCGGTGAACTCGATGCCGAAGTTGAGGCCGCGGATCGCGATCGCGCCGATGGCCAGGAGCACGATGACGCCGGTGATGGCGTACCAGAGCGGCCGGCGGTGGACGAAGTCGATCGAGCGGCGTCCGGTGTACAGCTCGTTGCCGAGCCGAGATGCCTTGCCCATCAGGCCTTACCTCCGGTCGTGGCGCCCGCTGCGGCAGGCGTGGGTGGGGCGTCGAGGCCCAGCGTGCCGGCGCTCAGGCCGGACAGGCGGTGACCGCTGTTGAAGAACCGGAAGCGTGCCAGCCACGACACCATCGGCTTGGTGAACCAGAACAGGATCGCCAGGTCGACGATGGTGGACAGGCCCAGGGCGAACCCGAAGCCCTTCACCGCGCCGGTCGCGAAGATGTAGAGCACCGCCGCGGACAGCAGCGACACGACCTGGGCCGCGAGCCGGGTGACCTTGGCGCGCTTCCAGCCGCTCTCCACGGCGACCCGCATCGTCTTGCCTTCTCGCATCTCGTCTCGGATGCGCTCGAAGAAGATGATGAAGGAGTCGGCGGTGACACCGACCGCGATGATCAGGCCGGCGATGCCGGGCAGGGTCAGCGTGAAGCCGGCGGTCTCGCTGAGCAGGAGCACCAGCGCGTAGGTCACGACCGCGGCGGCGAGCAGCGAGGCCACGACGACCAGGCCCAGACCGCGGTAGTAGAGCAGGCAGTAGATGAGCACGAGCCCGAGGCCGAAGGCACCCGCGGTGAGACCGGCGGTGAGCTGGTCACCCGCGAGCGAGGGGCCGATCGTCTGCGTGGACGGCTCGTCGAAGGAGATCGGCAGCGACCCGTACTTGAGGCTGGTCGCGAGCCCGGAGGCCTGGGTCTCGGTGAAGTTGCCGGTGATCTGCGCGGACCCGTCCGGGATGTTGCTGGTGAAGGTCGGGTTGGAGATGACCGCACCGTCGAGCACGATCGCGAACTGCTCGACGTTCTTGGTCAGGGTGCTGGACGCCTGCGAGAAGACGTCCTCGCCCTTGCCGCCGATGTCGAGCGTGACGGCGTAGTTGACGGAGTTCTGCGGAATCGCGAAGCCGGCGTCCTCGAGGTCGGTGCCGGCGATGACGGCCTTGGAGAGCAGGAACTTCTCCGAGGGGCGGGCCGGCTGGTCGCCGACGGCGTCCTCGGGCGGCGAGCACGCGACGAGCGACTGGAGCGGGTCGTCCGAGGGCACGTCGGGCAGCGTGGTGGGTGCGCCCTCGACCTTGGAGATCAGGCCCTTGTCGTCGCACTGGTAGGCGTTGAACGCCTCGTAGTCGGCCTGCGTGTAGCCGCCGCGCATGAAGGCGACGGCTTCGTCGAGCGGCGCCACGGCGCGCTCGTCGAAGCTCTCGGGCAGCGCGCTGGGGTCGGCGGTCGGGTTGTCGGCCGGGGGGACGCCGGTGCCGTCGTCCGGGGCGTCGGTGGGGGTGCCGACCGGGGACTCGCTGGGAGCCTCGCTGGGCGTCTCACTGGGCGACGGAGTCTCGTCCGTGGCGAAGCCGGGGGCGACGCGGTTGTTGCCCGAGGGCGTGACGGCCGGGGCGGTGGGCTCCGCGGACGGGGCGCTGGGCTCCACCGACGGCGCGGTGGGCTGCTGCTGGCCCGGCTCCTGGGGTGCCGGCGCCTGGGGAGCGGGCGTGCCGGCTCCGCCCGGCGGCTGGCAGCCGCTCGACTCCGAGCAGGCGACGAGCCGGAAGCGCAGCTGCGCCTGCCGCTCGACGATGCTTACGAGGTCGCGGCGCGGGTCACCGGGGATCTCGACGACGATGATGTCGCCACCCTGGGTGACGACCTCGGCCTCGGAGACGCCGGAGCCGTTGACGCGCTGGTCGATGATCTGGCGGGCCTCGTCGAGGTTCTCCGTGCTCGGGTCGCCCTTGGCGACGAGCGTGATCCGGGTGCCGCCCTGGAGGTCGAGGCCGAGCTCGGGCTTCCAGGACCCTGCGAGCGCCACGAGCCCGTAGAGGAGCGCGGTGCCGAGGAAGAACACCACCAGGGTGCGTCCCGGGCGAGGGGGCTTGCGTGCCATGTCAGTTCTCCTCGGGCTCGGCGGGGCCGAGCTCCGGCCCAGGGGGTGGGACGACGTTGCCGATCGCGCCGCGGGCGACGTTGATGACGACGCCCGTCGCGATCTCTACCTGGACCCGGTCGTCCTCGAGCTCCCGCAGCGTTCCGTAGATGCCGGAGGTGAGCATGACCTCGTCCCCTACGGACAACGACGACTGCATGCGTCCGAGTTCCCGCTGCCGGCGGGAGGCCGGTCGGATGACCAGGAGCCAGAAGAGGAGAGCGATGCCCACGAGGGGCAAGAGCTGGACGAGCTCTGGCACGACAAGACCTTCCAACCGGCGATGAGGGAGATCGGCCTCTGCCCAGACAGGGCGGACCGACCGACGGGAGAGTCTAACCGTGGCCGACCCCGCGACCGCGAATCAGTCCTCGAACAGGGTGTCCTCGACGCCTGGAAGCGAGGACCGGGGCGGGTTGAGCCCCAGGTGCCGCCAGGCGGCGGGCGTCGCGACCCGGCCGCGCGGGGTGCGCGCGAGGAAGCCGTTGCGGACCAGGAACGGCTCCGCGACCTCCTCCACGGTCTCGCGCTCCTCCCCCACGGCGACCGCCAGCGTCGAGACGCCGACCGGTCCCCCGCCGAAGCGCGAGCAGAGGGCGTCGAGCACGGCGCGGTCGAGCCGGTCGAGCCCGAGCTCGTCGACCTCGTAGAGCTCGAGCGCGGCCCGGGCCACGTCGAGCCCCACCACGCCGTCGGCACGCACCTGCGCGTAGTCGCGCACCCGGCGCAGCAGCCGGTTGGCGATGCGGGGCGTGCCCCGTGAGCGCGACGCGATCTCGGCGGAGCCGTCGTCGGTGACGTCGACCCCCAGCAGTCCGGCCGAGCGGTGGACGATCAGGTCGAGCTCGTGGGGGGCGTAGAACTCCAGGTGGGCGGTGAAGCCGAAGCGGTCGCGCAGCGGCCCGGGGAGCAGGCCCGCGCGGGTGGTGGCGCCGACGAGTGTGAACGGCGGGATCTCCAGCGGGATGGCGGTGGCGCCGGGTCCCTTGCCGATGACGACGTCGACCCGGAAGTCCTCCATCGCCATGTAGAGCATCTCCTCGGCCGGCCGCGACATCCGGTGGATCTCGTCGACGAACAGCACGTCGCCCTCGTTGAGGCCCGACAGGATGGCGGCGAGGTCGCCGGCGTGGGTGATGGCCGGTCCGCTGGTGAGGCGCAGCGGGGTGGACATCTCGTGGGCGATGATCATCGCCAGCGTCGTCTTGCCGAGACCCGGGGGCCCCGACAGGAGCACGTGGTCGGGCGCGCGCTCGCGCTGGCGCGCGGCCTCCAGGACCAGCCCCAGCTGCTCGCGCACGCGGTGCTGCCCGACGACCTCGTCGAGGGAGCGCGGCCGTAGGGCCGCCTCGATCACCCGCTCGTCGCCCTCGGCCTCGGCGGCGGTGAGCGAGCGGAGGTACTGCTCCTCGGCGACCTCGAGCTCGTCCTCGTGCATCGGCTAGGCCTTGCTCAGCGAGCGGAGCGCGGCGCGCAGGAGCGCTCCGACGTCGGGCTGGTCGCCGGCCTCGGCGGCGACGCTCTCGACCGCGGCGTCGGCGTCCTTGGTGGACCACCCGAGGCCGACCAGGCCCTGGGCGACCTGGTCGCGCCAGGGGGCGGCCGTCGCGCCCGGGGTGGCCGCGCGACCGGCGGTCGGAGGTCCGATCCGGTCCTTGAGCTCCAGGATGATGCGCTGGGCGCCCTTCTGGCCGATGCCCGGCACGCGGGTGAGGGTCTTGACGTCGTCGCCGGCGATGGCGCGGCGCACGTCGTCGGGGCTCAGCACGGCCACCATCGCCTGGGCGACCTTGGGGCCGACGCCGGAGGCGGTCTGCACCAGCTCGAACGTCGCCTTCTCGTCGTCGTCGACGAAGCCGAACAGCGTGAGGGAGTCCTCGCGCACGACCATGCTCGTCGACAGCGTGGTCTGCTGCCCCGGGCGGAGGGTGGCGAGGGTGCCGGGGGTGCACATCAGCTCGAGCCCGACGCCGCCGACCTCGACGACGGCGCTCGAGACGGACAGCGCGGCCACCTGGCCACGGACGAACGCGATCATGCCCTGCTCCTGGTCATGCGTTGCTCCTGGTCAAGCTCTGCTCCTGAAGGACGGGGTGGCGGCGCGGCCACGGGTGGCCGCCACGGCGGCGTCGATGCGGGCCTGGGCGCCGCCGCGCCAGATGTGGGTGATGGCGAGCGCCAGAGCGTCGGCGGCGTCCGCGGGCTTGGGCAGGGTCTCGAGCCGCAGGATGCGCGTGATCATGGCACCGACCTGCGCCTTGTCGGCGCGGCCGTTGCCGGAGACGGCGGCCTTCACCTCGCTCGGGGTGTGCAGCGCGACGGGCAGGCCGCGCCGCGCGGCGCAGACGAGCGCGATGCCGCTGGCCTGGGCGGTGCCCATGATCGTGCTGGAGTCGGAGCGGGCGAAGACCCGCTCCACGGCGACGGCGTCGGGGCGGTACTCGTCGAGCCAGGCGTCGATCCCCCGCTCGATCGTCACCAGCCGCTCGGCGACCGGCAGGGTCGAGGAGGTGCGTACGACGTTGACGTCGACCAGCGACAGGGGTCGTCCGACGCTGCCCTCGACGACGCCGATGCCGCAGCGCGTCAACCCGGGATCGATCCCGAGCACCCGCATGGGCCTGCTCATCACGTCGCCTCTCGTCCGAACACACGTTCGGAGGCCACGCTATCCGCCGGCTCCCCCGCACCGTCGGCGCGACACGCCCTTCCGGGGGTTGAGGAGGGCGCCCTGGCGCCCGTCTCGAAACCCAGCGGGCCGGCGAGAACCTCGCTCACTGGGTTTCGAGACGGTTGCTGCGCAACCTCCTCAACCCACGGGCGAGGTCAGTCGTCGTCGAGCTGCGCCATGACGTCGTCGGAGACGTCGAAGTTGGCGAAGATGTTCTGCACGTCGTCCAGGTCCTCGAGGACGTCGACCAGGCGGAACATCTTGCCCGCGGCGTCCTTGTCCAGCTCGACCTGCATGTCGGGCACGAACGACGCCTCGGCGGAGTCGTAGTCGATGCCGGCGGTCTGCAGCGCGGTGCGCACGCCGACCAGGTCGGTGGCCTCGGAGATGACCTCGATGGCCTCACCGAGGTCGTGGACGTCGTCGGCGCCGGCCTCGAGGGTGGCCTCCAGGACGTCGTCCTCGGAGACCTCGCGCCCCTCCTGCTCGCGGGGCACCACCACGACGCCCTTGCGGTGGAAGAGGAACGAGACCGAGCCGGGGTCGGCCAGCGAGCCGCCGTTGCGGCTCATGGCGGTGCGGACCTCCATGGCGGCGCGGTTCTTGTTGTCGGTGAGGCACTCGATGAGCATCGCGACGCCCGACGGGCCGTAGCCCTCGTACATGATCGTCTGGTAGTCGGCGCCGCCGGTCTCCGCACCGGAGCCGCGCTTGACCGCGCGGTCGATGTTGTCGTTGGGGACCGAGGACTTCTTGGCCTTCTGGATGGCGTCGTACAGCGTCGGGTTGCCGGTCGGGTCCCCGCCGCCCATGCGGGCCGCGACCTCGATGTTCTTGATCAGCTTGGCGAACATCTTGCCGCGCTTGGCGTCGACGACCGCCTTCTTGTGCTTCGTGGTCGCCCATTTGGAGTGGCCAGACATGCGTCCCTCTTCTGTGACTGTTCTATGGCTCGTCGGTGGTCGTGGCACGCACGAGGTCGACGAAGAGCTGGTGGATCCGCGTGTCGCCGCCCACCTCCGGGTGGAACGACGTCGCGAGCAGCGGGCCCTGGCGGACCGCGACGATCCTACCCGCGTCGCCGTCGGGCTCGACCCGGGCGAGCACCTCGACCCCGGGCCCGACGGCCTCGACCCACGGGGCGCGGATGAAGACGCCGTGCACGGGGCCCTCGACGCCGGTCATCGCCAGCTCGCCCTCGAAGGAGTCGACCTGGCGGCCGAAGGCGTTGCGCCGCACGGTGATGTCGAGCCCGCCGAGGGTCTCCTGGTCGGCCGTGCCGTCCTCGACGCGGTCGGCCAGCAGGATCATCCCGGCGCACGTGCCGAACACCGGCATGCCCCGCTTGATCCGGTCGCGCAGCGGCTCGAGCAGCTCGAAGGTGCGCGCCAGCTTGGCCATCGTCGTCGACTCCCCGCCGGGGAGCACGAGCGCGTCGCACGCCTCCAGCTCGCTGGGCCGTCGTACGGCGAGCGTGGTCACCCCCAGCGTCTCGAGCGCGCGCAGGTGCTCGCGGACGTCGCCCTGCAGGGCGAAGACGCCGATCGTGGGGGTGGTCACCGGCTACCAGCCGCGCTCGGCGAGCCGGTGGGGCTGCGGGATCTCCTCGACGTTGATGCCGACCATGGCCTCGCCCAGCCCGCGGCTGACCTTGGCGACGACGTCGGGGTCGTCGAAGAACGTGGTGGCCTTGACGATGGCCTCCGCGCGCTGCTCGGGGTTGCCGGACTTGAAGATGCCCGAGCCGACGAACACGCCCTCGGCGCCGAGCTGCATCATCATCGCCGCGTCGGCGGGCGTCGCGATGCCGCCGGCGGTGAAGAGCACGACGGGCAGCTTGCCGCGCACGGCGACCTCCTCGACGAGCTCGTACGGCGCTTGCAGCTCCTTGGCCGCGACGTACAGCTCGTCGTGGGCCATCGAGCCCAGGCGGCGGATCTCCTGGCGGATGGTGCGCATGTGGGTGACGG
Source organism: Nocardioides lijunqiniae (assembly GCF_015024225.1). Lineage (GTDB taxonomy): Bacteria > Actinomycetota > Actinomycetes > Propionibacteriales > Nocardioidaceae > Nocardioides > Nocardioides lijunqiniae. Next base: position 192,256 of record NZ_JACJGM010000005.1, on the reverse strand, counting down.
CGTTGGAGACGTCGCCGGTGCCGGCCTCGCCCTTGGAGCGGATCATCGCCGCGCCCTCGGTGATGCGGCGCAGGGCCTCGCCGAGGTTGGTGGCGCCGCAGACGAACGGCGCGGTGAACGCCCACTTGTCGATGTGGTTGGCGTAGTCGGCGGGGGTGAGCACCTCGGACTCGTCGATGTAGTCGACGCCCAGGCTCTGCAGGACCTGCGCCTCGGCGAAGTGCCCGATCCGGGCCTTGGCCATCACCGGGATGGACACGGTCGCGATGATCGAGTCGATCATGTCGGGGTCGCTCATCCGGCTCACGCCGCCCTGGGCGCGGATGTCGGCGGGCACGCGCTCGAGCGCCATCACGGCCACCGCGCCGGCGTCCTCGGCGATCTTGGCCTGCTCGGCCGTGACGACGTCCATGATCACGCCGCCCTTGAGCATCTCGGCCATGCCGCGCTTGACGCGGGTGGTGCCGGTGCCGCTGGAGGTGTCCGGGGAGTCGGTGGTGGGGGTGCTGTCAGCCATGGGGGCAGCGTAGTGCCGTCAGGCCGGAGCGGCGTCCTCGGCGAGGGCCTGGCGCCGCACCTTCAGCACGCGGTAGACGACCGTGTAGGTGCTGGCGGCGGCGAGCGCCCACAGCGTGACGTACATCAGGATCGGCAGGTCGAAGATCGCCCCGAGGCCGGTCATCACCAAGATCGACACCAGCCGGTCGGCGCGCTCGGCCAGCCCGCCGCGGGCGTCCCAGCCCAGCGACTCCGCGCGGGCTCGGGCGTAGGAGGTCACCGAGCCCATGACCAGGCAGTAGAGGGTGAGGCAGAGGTAGAGGTAGTAGTCGCCCGGACCGGCGAAGTAGAGCGCCAGGCCGCCGAAGATCGCGCCGTCACCGATGCGGTCGAGCGTGGAGTCCCAGAACGCCCCGAACTTCGAGGTCTTGCCCGTCTTGCGGGCCATCTGGCCGTCGACCAGATCGCTGAAGACGAACGCCGTGATGAAGAGGACGCCGATGAGCAGCTCGCCCTGGGGGAAGAAGATCAGCGCCCCCGCCGCGACGCCGAGCGTGCCGACGAGGGTGACGGTGTCGGGGCTGATGCCCAGCTTGATGAAGAGGTTGACGAACGGCGCCAGCATGACGTTCTGCCAGAACGACTTGAACCTCTCGAGCATGTGCGGAGGCTAGCGGCTGCCGGGCTCCCCGTCCCAACCGCGGAGCGACGGTGCAGGTCAGGTCGTCGCGATCACGTCGGCGACGACGCGGCCCAGCTGCTCGCCGGCGTCCTCCTGGAGGAAGTGGCCGGCGCCCTCGATGGTCACGTGGTCACGGCCCTGCGCGCCCCGCACCCGCTCCTGGAACACCGTGTCCCAGCCGCGCGTCGCGGGGTCGCCGTCGGAGTAGCAGGTGACGAACGGCCGATCGAACTCCTCCAGCGCCCGCATCGTGCGCCGCCCGATCCGCGCGCCGACGTCGTTGCGGGTCAGCGGCAGCAGGGCGATCATCTGGCGCAGCCCGGCGGTGTAGCGCGGCTCCGGGAACGGCGCGTCGTACGCCGCCAGCGTCGCGGGCGACAACGGGGTCGCCGTGGCCGCGCCGAGGAAGTCGCTCGGGCGCAGCACCGGCGTCCGCTGGGTGTAGAGCAGGTAGTCGACCAAGCCCTCCTCCAGCACCACCCGCGACTCCCCCGTGCCGTGGACCGCCCAGGTGAGGCGGCCGGCGAGCGCCGGGGCGGCCGTGTGCAGGATCGTGTTGGCCGCGACGACGCGGGCGAAGCGGTCCGGCTCGGCGGCCAGCACGCTGAGGCCGATCGGGCCGCCCCAGTCCTGCGCCACGAGCGTGACGTCGCGCAGGTCGAGGCCGGTCACCAGCCCGCGCATCCAGGCGATGTGCCGCGCGAAGGTGTAGTCGGTCGGCTCCGACGGCTTGTCGGAGCGGCCGAAGCCGATGTTGTCGGGTGCGATCACCCGGATGCCGCGCTCCACGAGCACCGGCAGCACCGTGCGGTAGAGGTAGGACCACGTCGGCTGGCCGTGCAGCAGCAGGGCGACCGGCCCGTCCCGCGGCCCCTCGTCGAGGTAGTGCATCCGCACCGGGTCGACGCCGTCGGCGGCGACGTCGATGTAGTGCGGCGCGAACCGGTAGCCCGCGAGGTCGGCGAAGTGCTCGTCCGGCGTCCGCAGGACCTCGCTCACGCGCGGTCCCAGGCCTCCGCGAGCAGCGCGCGGGTGTCGGTGAGCAGCTCGGGCAGCGTCTTGGTGCGACCGATGATCGGCATGAAGTTCTGGTCGCCCACCCAGCGCGGCACGACGTGCTGGTGCAGGTGGGCGGCGATGCCGGCGCCCGCGACGGCGCCCTGGTTCATGCCGACGTTGAAGCCGCCCGCGCCGGAGACCGAGCGGACCAGCCGCATCGCCTGGCGCGTGAGGTCGGCGATCTCGGCGGCCTCCTCGTCGGTGACGTCGGTGTAGTCGGCGACGTGGCGGTAGGGCACGACCATCAGGTGGCCCGGCGCGTAGGGGTAGAGGTTGAGCACGGCGTAGGCCAGCGCGCCCCGCCGTACGACGAGGCCCTCGGCGTCGCCGAGGTGCGGGATGCGGCAGAACGGGCACTCCCCCGACGTCGCGTCCGCCGGCTTGTTCTCGCCGCGGATGTAGGCCATCCGGTGCGGCGTCCACAGGCGGTCGAGGTCGTCGGCGTCGCCGATGCCGTCCTGCACGATCTCCTCGTCCACGGGTGAAGGGTAGCGGCGGGGACGCGGGTCAGTACTGGTGGAACCACGCCCCCATGTCGAGGTGGACGTCGCCGCAGGTGACGTTCTGGTCGCGGTCGGCCTCGACCCACTGCCCCATCACGCTCTCGCCGCCCTGGATCACCCAGTCGTCGCCGCAGCGCGACTCCGCCTCGGCCCTCGAGGTCTGACCGGCCGCGCGCCACTCCGGCACGCCGAGCTCGAGCCCGCCGACCACGCGGTCCCACAGCGACGGCGTGGAGTAGACGCCGATCGCGTAGCCCGCCTCGACGTAGCCGCGCGCCACCCCCTCGACGACCGCGGCGTTGGCCACCAGGTCCCCGCTCCACTCGAAGTCGGGCACCGGCTCCACGTCGATCCACACGAACGGCGTCTGCAGCCCGGCGGTGCGCATCGACGCGACGTTGAACCCCGCCTGCTGGTAGCCGGCGTTGCGCAGCGCGCCCAGCCGCGTCGTGCCGTCGTAGGGCCCCTCGTCGGCGTGACGCGCCAGGGCGTCGGGCTCCGGGAAGCTCGACACGGCGTACGCCGACACCATCAGCCGCCGGTCGCGCGCCCAGGCGACCTGGTCGGCCAGGCACGGGTTGGGGTAGAGGCCCGGGCCGTTGGTAAGGCCGATGACGACGTAGCGCGCCTCCGGGAGCGGCATCGGCATGCCGAGCGTGCGCTTCTGCGGGATCCCGAGGCCCTTCGGGCACTGCGGCCAGCTGACGTCGCCGCCCAGCACCGGACCGCCGTACGGCGTGATGGTGCCGGTGGGCTGCTCGGTCGCGGCCTGCTCCGCCAGGTCGGCCAGCTCGTCGCGCTCGCTCTCGACCGCGGGAGGCGGGCTCGCGCTGTCTGGCGGTACGGCGGTCGGCGTGGGCGAGGCGCTCGTCCCGGGCGCGGAGTCGCCCTCCTCGGGCGTGCCGCCGCACCCGGCCAGGGGCACCAGGAGCGCCAGGACGAGCAGCGGCAGCAGGCGGCGCACGGTCAGGGGTCCGTCCGGTCAGTCGGCCAGGCGGGGCGGGAAGCCGCCGGTGGCGATCGGCGACCAGCGGGTGGGCGTGATGCGCAGCAGGGACTTGCCCTGGTCGCGCATCGCCTGGCGGTACTCGTCCCAGTCGGGGTGCTCCCCCGCGATGCTGCGGTAGTAGTCCACCAGCGGCTCCACGGAGTCCGGCGGGTCGATGACCTCGCAGGGACCCTCGAGCTGCACCCACGCGTCGTTGAAGGCGTCGGAGAGCACCAGCACGGTCGCCTCGCCCTGACGCCGCGCGTTGGCCGTCTTGGCCCGCTCCGGGTAGGTCGAGATCACGACCCGCCCCTCGTCGTCCACCCCTCCGGTGACCGGCGACGACTGCGGGTGCCCGTCGCGCCGCGAGGTGATCAGCACCATCTGGTGCCGCGGCCGCACGAACTCCAGCAGCCCCTCGAGATCGACCTCGGTCGTCGTAGCAATAGTCCTAGCCATGGAGACACCCCATCACACGCCACCACCCGGTGGTTGAGGTGCGAGCGCAGCGAGCCTCGAAACCACACCTCCGGCGGACGAGCGCCCGTCGAGACCCCCGCACCCACGCAGCACCTCAGGGAACCCGGTGGTCAAGGTGCGAGCGCAGCCAGCCGCGAAACCACCCTCCGGTGGTCGAGCGCCCGTCGAGACCCCCGCACCCGCGCAGCACCCAGGGGAACCCGGTGGTTGAGGTGCGAGCGCAGCGAGCCTCGAAACCACTCCACCGGTGGTCGAGCAGCGAGGAGCACCAGCGACGAGCCCCCGTCGAGACCCCCGCACCCGCGCAGCACCTCGGGGAACCCGGTGATCGAGGTGCGAGCGCAGCCAGCCTCGAAACCACTCCACCGGTGGTCGAGCAGCGAGGAGCACCAGCGACGAGCGCCCGTCGAGACCCCCGCACCCGCGCAGCACCCAGGGGAACCCGGTGGTTGAGGTGCGAGCGCAGCGAGCCTCGAAACCACGCCAGCGGCACCGGCGAGCGGGCGGGCGCCTACGCCCGGGATACCCGCCTGGACGGGGCCTTGCGAGCGGTCGACTTCTTGGCGGTCGACTTCGTGGCGGTCGACTTCGTGGCGGTCGACTTCGCGGCGCTCGACTTGCGGGCGGTCGACTTCTTGACGGCCGCCTTCCGAGGCGTCGACGACCTGGTCGCTGTCCCGGCGCGCTTGCGAGGGGCCGGCGCAGCGGCTGCCTGCTCGACACTGACCGCAGCCTCCGCCGCGGCGAGGGCCGCCTCGGACTTAGCCAGCTTCTTCTCGAGCTTGCTGCGGCGCTTCAGGAGCTCGGTGAGCTCGTTCTCGGCGTCCGCACGGTCCTCGTCGGCCTCGCGCGCCAGACGGCTGGCGCGCTTGGTCTCCTGCGCGAGTCGCTTCGCTCGTCGCTCGGCGAGCTTCAGCGACGACTCGAGACGCTTCCGCTCGCGGTCCGCCTCGTCGAAGACGGTGGACACGGACTCGACGCGCTGCAGGGTGAGGTCAGCGACCGTCACCGCCTTGTCGAGCTTCTCGCGCTTGCTGTTGACCCGTTGACGCAAGAGGTCGATGTCGTCGGCCATGCTCATCAGCTCCGATGGTTGCGGAGGGACAGCCTAGGCGTCCGCGGCCCCCACGTCGCCCCTCCTCGGGGCCCCGGTGGTTGAGGTGCGAGCGCAGCGAGCCTCGAAACCACCCACCGAAGCGGACCTCACGTGGTTCCCAGGTTCCTCGCCCGTCGAGACCCCCACCGCCCGCGCAGGGCCTCGGGGATCTCGACAGGCACTCAGGCGCAGAACGCCTTCGCTGCTCGATCGCCGGAGCCGACTCAGACCTGCTCGCGCGTGGCCACCGCGGCGCTCACACGCTCGATGGCCTCCTCGATCGGGACGCCGTTGTCCTGGCGACCGTCGCGGTAGCGGAACGACACGGCTCCGGCGGCCACGTCGTCGTCGCCTGCGATCACCATGAACGGCACCTTCTGCAGCTGCGCGTTGCGGATCTTCTTCTGCATCCGGTCGTCGGAGTCGTCGACCTCGACCCGCAGGCCGGCCGACTTCATCCGCCGCGCGACGTCGTACAGGTAGTCGGCGTGGCGCTCCGCGATCGGGATGCCCTGCACCTGCACGGGCGCGAGCCACGGCGGGAACGCGCCGGCGTAGTGCTCGACGAGGACGCCGAAGAAGCGCTCCAGCGAGCCGAACTTCGCCGAGTGGATCATCACCGGCTGCTGGCGCGAGCCGTCGGAGGCGGTGAAGTGCAGGTCGAAGCCCTTGGGCTGGTTGAAGTCGTACTGGATCGTCGACATCTGCCAGGTGCGCCCGATGGCGTCGCGGCACTGCACCGAGATCTTGGGGCCGTAGAACGCCGCCCCGCCCGGGTCCGGCACGAGCTCCAGGCCGCTGTCGCGCGCCGCCTGCTCCAGAACGGCGGTCGCGGTCGCCCAGTCCTCGTCGGAACCCACGAACTTGTCGGGCTTGGAGTCGTCGCGCGTCGACATCTCGAGGTAGAAGTCGTCGAGCCCGAAGTCCTTGAGCAACCCGAGCACGAAGTCGAGCAGGTGCTTGATCTCGGCCGGCGCCTGCTCGGGGGTGACGTAGGAGTGCGAGTCGTCCTGGGTCAGCCCGCGCACGCGGGTCAGGCCGTGGATGACGCCGGACTTCTCGTAGCGGTAGACCGACCCGAACTCGAACAGCCGCAGCGGCAGCTCGCGGTAGGACCGCCCGCGCGACCTGAAGATCAGGTTGTGCATGGGGCAGTTCATGGCCTTGAGGTAGTAGTCCGCGCCCTCGAACTCGATCGACGGGAACATCGTGTCCTTGTAGTACGGCAGGTGCCCCGAGAGCTGGAAGAGCCCCTCCTTGGAGATGTGGGGGGTGCCGACGTAGTCGAAGCCCTCCTCGATGTGCCGCTGGCGGACGTAGTCCTCCATGACCCGCTTGATCACCCCGCCCTTGGGGTGGAAGACCGCCAGGCCGGAGCCGATCTCGTCGGGGAAGCTGAAGAGGTCCAGGTCGCGACCGAGCTTGCGGTGGTCGCGGCGCTCGGCCTCCTCGATGCGGTGCAGGTGCGCCTCGAGCTCCTCCTTGGACGGCCAGGCGGTGCCGTAGACGCGCTGGAGCATCTTGTTCTTCTCGTCGCCGCGCCAGTACGCCGCCGCCGAGCGCATCAGCTTGAACGCCGGGATCCGCTTGGTGGTGGGCAGGTGCGGCCCACGGCACAGGTCGCTCCAGGCGACGTCGCCGTTGCGCTTGATGTTGTCGTAGATCGTCAGCTCGCCGGCGCCGACCTCGACGCTCGCGCCCTCGGCGGCGTCGTCGGACTTGCCGGAGCCCTTGAGCCCGATGAGCTCGATCTTGTACGGCTCGTCCTGCAGCTCGTCGATCGCGTCGGCGTCGCTGGTGACGCGCCGCGCGAAGCGCTGGCCCTCCTTGATGATCTTGCGCATCCGGGTCTCGATCTTGTCGAGGTCCTCGGGCACGAACGGCTTCTCGACGTCGAAGTCGTAGTAGAAGCCGTTCTCGATCGGCGGACCGATGCCGAGCTTGGCATCCGGGAAGAGTTCCTGCACGGCCTGCGCCATGACGTGCGCGGTCGAGTGGCGCAGGATGTCGAGCCCGTCCTGGCTGTCGATCGCCACCCCGGCGACCTCGTCGCCGTCCTGCAGCTCGTACGACAGATCCTTGAGCTCGCCCTGCTCGTGGTCGCCGACGCGGGCGGCGATCACCTCGGTGTCCTCGGCGAACAGCTCCCACGCCTTGGTGCCCGTCGTGGTGGTCCGCTCCTCACGCTCACCGGCGTGGATGCGGACGACCTTGATCTCGGACACGTGGGGCTCCTGACTGGCAAACGACGACGACCCGGGTCCGGGCCGACACTCGATGCTATCGAGGTCCGCCGTGACAGCGCGCCCGAGTATCGCCCCGCCCGGCCGTCCCGGTCAGCCCTTGTCGAGAAAGACCCGGCCGATCCGGCCGATCGGCGAGGCGCACGCGTCGCCCCAGGCCGGCACGACGCCGGCGTCGCACGCGCGGTAGCCGACCTCGTGGCCCCTCGGTGCGCCGTTGACCCGCAGGTAGCAGTCGTCCTCGCACTCGAGGCGGTTGATCCGGAAGCGGCCCTGCCGGTCGGTGGTGTCCGCGCCCTCGACCTGGCCGAGGTCGTTGGCGCTGCGCGCGGTCACCCTCACGCCGCGCACGGGGCGCTTGGTCACGCTGTTGACGACGCGGCCCTGGATGTACGCCGGGTTGGCGAGGATCTTGCCGATCGCGGCGTGCGGGCCGTACGTCATGGCGCCCGCCGCCCTCGGCTGCACGTAGCCGTCGCCGACGAACCCGCCCTGATAGGTCCCGGGCACGACCTGCACGTAGTACTCGTCGTCGGCGCCGGGCCCGGCGTCCAGCTCGAACCTTCCCTTGCCGTTCGTCGTATCCGTGTCGACCACGGGCCCCGGCTCGCCGCCCTTGACCTTACGAAGCCGGACCGTCGCCCCCGCCACGGCCGAGTGCGACCCCGTCGCGTCGACCAGCCGCCCCGTCAAAGGGTCGGCCGCGACGGCAGCCGGAGGACCGGCCACGACCGCGCCGAGGAGCGCGAGCGAGGCGACGACGAGGAGCGAGAGCGGGCGACGCATGGCATACCACCGGGCGTGAGACAGCAGATCCTGCTCAGGCTAGAACGATCGCCGCGCGCTGGCAGAAGAACGGCCGATCGAGGCCGGAAGAAGCGGTGTGAGGGTGGGCGATACTGGGTTCGAACCAGTGACCTCTTCGGTGTGAACGAAGCGCGCTACCACTGCGCCAATCGCCCCTCTACTGCGGTCGCAGACTCTAGCCCATCCCGCCGGACCTCTCACACTCGCGCCCCCACTACCGATGGTCGAGCAGCGAGGAGCGCCAGCGACAAGCGCCCGTCGAGACCCCGCGAGCCGACCGCCAACGGAGGGACAGAACAGCTCCGTAAAGCCCCCCGCCGAAAAAACTTCCGCCGAGGATGCAACCAAACGCTCTCACACTGCGTCAGACCTTCTCGAGACCACCATCTCGTCCTCAGACACCAGGACCTCGGACAAGGATCGTCATGACGCAGCCCGTCAGCCCCGCCGTGAGCCAGGACATCACCCTGCGCTGCCTCGACGAGCGCGGCGCGGACGTCGTCTTCGTCGCCTCGTTCGGCTATCGCTCCGACGACCCGTACGCGGTGTGGCTGACGTTCCACATCCCCGGCGGCGACGTCAGCTGGGCGGTGGCCCGCTCGCTGGTCGTCCAGGGACTCACGGAGCCGGCCGGCGACGGTGACATCCGCCTGTGGCCCTCGATCGACGACGAGGGCCGCGCGGTCGTGGTCTTCGACTTCCACTCCCCCAGCGGCCGGCTGCTCACGCAGGCCCGCACGTCCGAGCTGCACACGTTCCTCGCGCAGACGCGGGACGCGGTGCCGTTCGGCCAAGAAGCCGGCCTGCTCGACCTCGACGGCCTCGTCCACGACCTGCTGACGGGCTCAGAAGCCGAGTAGCTCCGGTTCGTGCTTGCGCCAGGTCGCCAGCGCGTCCTGCGTGACCGGCCCGGGCGCCACGTGCTCGATCCCGTCCCAGCGCTCGACCCCTTGCACGTCGCGCGTGGTCGACGCGAGGAACACCTCACTGGCCGCGGCGACGACCTCCAGCGGCTCGTCGACCTCCCGACCGCCGTACCACTCGAGCAGCAGGCCCCGCGTCACGCCGGCCAGACATCCGCTGGCCAGCGTCGGCGTGCGCAGCTCGCCGTCGACGACGTAGAAGACGTTCGAGCCCGTGCCCTCGCACACGTGTCCCTGGAGGTTGGCGAAGACCGCCTCCGTCGCCCCACGCCGCTTCGCCTCGGCGAGCGCGATGACGTTCTCCGCGTACGACGTGGTCTTGAGGCCGGCGGTCGCCCCTCGCTCGTTGCGCGGCCACGGGACAGTCGCCACTGTCGTCGTCGCAGCGGACGGGTCCATCGGCGCGGCCACCACGATCATCGTCGGCGCGTGGTCGCCCCGGCCCGAGCCCAGCGGCGCCGGCCCGCCGGTCACCGTGATCCGGATCCGCCCCAGCGGCAGGTCCTGTCCCTCCACGGTGGCCCGCACCCCACGCCGTACGGCGTCCAGGTCGACCTCCGGCAGCCCCAGCCCGCTCGCGGAGCGCTGCAGGCGCTCCAGGTGACGCTCCAGCGCGAACGGCAGACCATCGACGACCTTGATCGCCTCAAACACCCCGTCCCCCACGGTCACCCCGTGGTCGACGACCGAGACGGCCGGTCCCGTCGGGTCATCCAGCAGGTCTCCGTCGATCCAGGCGCGCATCCGGCCACTCTAGGAGGCGCAACCGCGGGCTTCCGGGACCGGCTCGGCGACACACGGCGTGGCCGGTTTGGGACCGCCGCGAACCATCGGGTACGGTTCTCACGCACATCAGGTCCGGCCCTCGGGTGGGAGCAGATGAGCGTGCGGACATAGCTCAGTTGGTAGAGCGCAACCTTGCCAAGGTTGAGGTCGCGAGTTCGAGTCTCGTTGTCCGCTCGGAGTAGGTCGTTGGAGGCCTGGCCGTCACGGTGGGTTGGCCGAGAGGCGAGGCAACGGACTGCAAATCCGTGTACACGGGTTCAAATCCCGTACCCACCTCCACAACTTCACAATGGGCGATTGGCGCAGTGGTAGCGCGCTTCCCTGACACGGAAGAGGTCACTGGTTCAAACCCAGTATCGCCCACCGAATTTCCTGCTGGTTAGCCTTGGTTCCTGGCACAGATCGAACACAAGGCCTGCAAGTGGAACGCATCTACTCGCCTCTGGCCACCTCTGCCGGCGGGCACAAGGCTTTGCATCGGCTCTTGGGGTCGACCTGTCTCGCGAATAACTTCACCGACGCGCGGACATCCTGATAGCGCGTGGAAGGTTGTGTCCGTCGCCCAGGGCACTGCAGGTCCATCTCTACCCTGCCAGTGGACCTGTCGTGATCCCGAGCCCAATTGAAGGTGGATGTCATGGACCGACGTTTGATGCTCTGGCCGACCACCGGCACTGGGGAGGACCTGGCAATCGCGCTCCAAGATGTCATCAACAGGACCAGCGCCGTGCATGGTGGACAACGCGAGATGGTGGAGAGCTACCTCGCCTGGGTTGACGCCGGAGTCGAAACGCTCCAGCGCAAGCTCTCCCCACGCGACCTCGAACGTCTCCTCACAAGTCCTCGCTACTGGTCTATAGCCGCGAACCCTGAACCGACCGCGGCCAATGTGAGGGGCGCGAACGCCGAGTTACAACATCGCAAAAGGCTGCTAGAGGACACCGCAGCGGTGATCCGGCGCGCCTGCTCAGCACTGAGCCTGGGGAGAGATGCAAGTCTGGTCCTGGTTGATTCGAATGTGTGGATCGATCAGACCGTCTCGCTCGCCAAGGTGCCATGGTTCCAATTGGTTAGCGAGATACCGCAGTCGCGCGTTTCTGAGACGCGAGAACTACGCCTCATCGTGCCCATCCTCCTGGTCGACGAACTCGATGGAGTCGGGCATCGCAACGGCAGAAGTCGACAGCGGGCGATTAACGTCGCCCGATGGCTCCACGGACACCTAAGAGGTCGAGGCGGATCCCCAGTAGCCTTCGCGTCATCACCCCATGGTGGCGAGATCACGCTTCAGCTCCTCATGGACCCGCTCCACCACGTCAAGCTGCCCAACAACGACGACGAGCTACTTGACCGGCTCGCCAGGCTGCGTGACTTCATTGGGCACCCGCCGGCCAGGTGCTTCTTTCTGACGCAGGACGTCAACGCTGCCCTCAGAGCCGAGAGCCTTGGCATCTCTTCTCATTTAATGAGCGCCCCCGAGCGGCCGAAGGACGACTAATCCTTGCCGCTAGTGCAGAACCCCACCTCGGCGTTCGCGAAGGGTGGGCACGGCCACAAGCTCATCACCACGCAATGCCTGGCTTCATGGCTCGTGTCTGACCGTCTGACGAATCCCCGGACCACAGAGCCACCAGGCGGTCGGCTCTCGTGGTCGACTTGGTATGCCGACCAAGTGAGGCGCGGCTTCCATGCGCTGTCGGTCGTGTACGGCAGGATGGCCCCATGCTTCCAGGTGACTCTGCTGCGCTGCGCAAGGCGCGAGGGGCGTTCTTCACCCCCCAACCGGTGGCGCGATTCATCGCCGACTGGGCCGTCAAATCTGAAGATGACGCGATCCTTGAGCCCTCGTGTGGGGAGGCGATCTTCCTACACGAGGCTGGCCGAGACGGCCGCCACCAAGGTGCGCTCGATGGAGTCGAACTGCACTCGCCATCGGCGGCTGAGAGTGAGCGGACACTTCGCGCCGAAGGGATTCGAGCCTCCATCCGATCGGGTGACTTCTTCGCGTGTACCCCCGACGGCTCGTACGACGCCGTCATCGGGAACCCGCCGTACGTCCGCTACCAGGACTTCAGCGGCGACGCGCGCCTCAGGGCTCGGGAAGCGGCCCTCCGGGCGGGTGTCTCGCTTACCGGGCTGGCGTCCTCCTGGGCTGCCTTTACCGTTCACTCGGCACTGTTCTTGAAGGAAGGGGGCCGCCTCGGACTCGTCCTTCCCGCCGAACTGTTGACCGTCAACTACGCGGCCGACGTACGCCGCTTCCTCATGCAGCACTTCCGCTCGGTTGGCCTTGTTCTCTTTGTCGATCGTGTCTTTCCTGGTGTCCAAGAGGAGGTCGTGCTCTTGCTCGCGGATGGTTTCGGCCGATCCGGAACCAAGGGCACGGATCACTGCGACATCTTTCAGGTTCAGGACGCGGCCGCCCTTTCCGAGTTCGCGATGGGACGCAAGTGGAAGCCCTCCTCACCCAGCGCCAAGTGGAGTGGACTCATGCTCTCGGGTGCCGCGGACGCGGCGTACGTCACTGCGACAGGCTCATCAGGGTTCTCCGAGCTTCAAGCATGGGGTGAAACGACACTTGGCATGGTGACGGGAAACAATAAGTACTTCGCCCTCTCCCCTACGCGCGTCGAAGAGTTGGGCTTAGTGCAGAGCGACCTGATCCGGCTAAGCCCGCCAGGCTCACGACATCTGCGCGGGCTCTCGTTCACTAACCGATCACACTCGGCACTCGGCGACCGCGGCGCGGCCACCTGGCTGTTCCGTCCAGTTCAGGACCCGTCCCCTGCCGCGAGAAAATACATTGAAGCGGGGGAGGCCGCCGGCGTACACCTCGCCTATAAGTGCAGGGTCCGCAATCCGTGGTGGCGTGTGCCCTATGTCCGGCAGGCTGACCTATTTCTGACGTACATGAACGCGGACACCCCAAGGATTACCACCAACAGGGCTGGGGCACATCACCTCAACTCGGTGCACGGAATCTTCCTGCGTGCCGAGTACCGCGACATAGGAGCCCAGTTGCTGCCACTCGCCTCCCTCAACTCGATGACGCTACTGGGGGCAGAAACCGTCGGCCGCGCCTATGGCGGAGGCATGTTGAAACTCGAGCCTCGCGAAGCAGATGTCCTTCCCGTTCCGTCGGTAGAACTGGTCGGTGCGCATCGAGTCGAATTGTTAGCTCTGCGCCGACCGGTCTCCGATCACTTGCGCGGGGGGCGGCTGCTGGATGCAGTGCGTCTGGTTGACGACGTGCTGCTTGCCGGAGCGCTTGGTCTGCGAGATCGCGAGATCGACGCGGTGCGCGAGGCCCGAGCGGAGATGACAAAGCGTCGTGTTGCGCGCGGCCGAGAGGTTGCTCCACGTGGCTGAACCGACTATGAAGTCCCAGGCTTGGGGGCTATTTGATCAAGTTGTTGCCGAAGCACCGCTTCGGGGAGTTAACCCGTGGGTCGTAGTCAACAACAACCTCGAATTCCGGCCCGACTACAGCACCCTCGAGCGCCTGCTCGGTGTTCCGGTGTTCCTTGGGGCGCTCTCTCAGTCCGGCGTGCCCGCCCTCGCGGTTGATGTTTGGACTGCTTACGAGCTGCGTCGCGCGGGGTTCCACCCTGACCGTGTCTGGCCCCGGGCCGAGGCTCCGCGCGTCCTTCCGCCCGACGTGGCGGCCTTGGTTGAGAGTCTCCCCAGGGACCTACGAAGCGCGGTCCAACAACGACTCGACAAAGGATTCAGCGGGGGAACCGCGAGCGCCAGTGCCAACCTGCTCGGAAAGAACTACGTCAAGCAGGTCGACGTCGTGATGAGCACGTGGCAGACGGGTCCCGAGCTGATGATCTCGACCAAACGCATGGACTCGTCCTTCGGGAAGAACGCCGCCAATCGCGTCGAAGAGTCCTATGGCGACGCCAAGAACCTTAGCCTCCGTCATCCGCAGGCCGCGCTCGGTTTCATGTATTCGCTCCGCTCGACCGCGTTCACCGAGGAGTCCGATACCGCAGCCTGGCTCCTCGACCTGCTGGCGAAGCTGGGTCGTGAGGACGACGCGTACGACGCAGTTGGACTTATTGTTCCGGAGTGGAACTCTCCCGTTCCGCCGGGGGACGACGCCGGCGCTTTAGAGGATGCAGCCCCAATCGACATTGATCTGGCCATTCCCAGTGACTCCGCCGCTCAGCAAGTCCCACGAGTCCAGATCAGCGTCAACTCGCTCCCACAAGTGACTCTCAGGCACGACCTGATCCCCAGCGAGTTGGCCCCTGGCCGATTCTTCGAACTCATGACCACCACCGTCCTGATGAACACTCCGATCAACATGCACCGCGATGCCCGGGCTCTGCGTGCGCGACCACTGCCAGTTGAACCAACGGTCACGCTTGCCGTTGACGAGGTCTAGCCGCTGGCACCACCATCGGTTGTTGCGCGTCGACCAGGCGGCCTTCTTTATGCTTGCCTCAGCACCAGCAGATCCGAGTTGTGTGACTTAAGCACTGGAGGACTATTGCCTAAGTTGCGCATTTCTATCATGGCTCGACGATGCAGTTCGAACGGTGTCACTTGTCCTAACGCATCGACGGCCAATCCATCGAACCCCTCTACGAGGGCGCGAGTGTAATGACTAAAAGATTGCGTTGCATGGGACGGGCGGCCAGCCTGCGAACTAGCCAAGATTGTTGTATTCGGTCGCATGATTGACAAGCCTAAGTGATCGCTCAGTCCGATATTGGAGGCCGAACCCGAGAAACAGCAGTCGAGAATTACGGTCAATGATTCGTACGTTTCCTGGCTTGCTCGGTGCATGAGGACATCAAAATTCACCCCTGAATCGAAGTCGCCCTCAGCGTGCGCAAGTGCTAGCTGGAGTCCGTACTTTGTGACGCTTCCATGACCGCTGAAGTAGAACACTAGGTCGAACCCAGCGGACTTCTCAAGAAGCAGGTCGAATTCGAACATCAGGTCCTCAGCACTAAGCGCTCTACCCGCGTCAGACCGCAGGACGGTTACGTCGAAGTTGGGACTAGTGTCTGCATGCGTCTCGAGCACGCGTTCCATCTCATCAGCGTCAGCCAAGCAGGCCGGAAGCGGATCCCATGAGTCATAATGCCCCACTCCAACAACGAGTGCACGCCGGTCGCTCATGCCCTACGGTCCCGCTTTTCGAGCCGCCACTTCTTCTTGATTTCGGCCGACATTTCGAGCAATGTCCGCTGCCTTTTGAACTGGACTCGAAAATCGTCTTCTTCACTGCTCTCGCGAGATCGCTCGTGGCGTTCGTTCAGGAAGTTGACCACAAATTGAGCCACCGGAATGAGCGACGCTACAGTCACGTCCGCGTCTCCCTCAAAAACTTCAGGATGTAATAGCACGCGATTGTGATCGTCGTCGAACCGCAGGAGTTGACCACACAGGTACATGCAAGTTAAGGCCGTCAACAGCCATGCCCTCCTCATCGAAGGTGGGAACTGTTCCCTAAAGGAGTTGACGACACCGCGCAACGTGTTCAGGAGGATGATCTGCTCGGGCGTTCTGTCCGGGCCGAAAATGTCCTGGAATATCTCGGGATTAAACAGCGAGGTGCGCTTTACGGCGAGCCACGGGCGTTCCAGATAGACAGCACAGATCCACTGAGCCGCGTCGTCATTTCGGATGGTCTTCTCGACAGGAACTCTACTCGTGTCTGGCCTGGTATCGAGAACATAGCCGCGAACGGCGAGTTCCTGCGCAAACCTCACCTGCGATTCATCCAAAGCACGGAGGTTTCGTCCACTGACGGGATTCTGAGTGTTACTTCTAACGGCTATCTGCCGCGCCAACTGGTCGTCGTCGCCGACCTCAACAAATTTCACAAGAACCCGGAGATCTTCGGTGATCTTATGACGATTTGCTCTTAGGGCAATAACGGATTGCGCCCCGTTTACCACCGAAACATCGACTATATCCAGGCTGGACGGTGACTCTCGAACCTCGTGGCAAATTACGGTTAAGCCATTGTGGAATGCGATAAAATCTTCCTGATTTCGTTCCGCGAAAGCCCCATCAAGGGATTGTCGAACCCTTGAGGTTCCTCCCAGGCTGAACCGAACGTTCAGATCAAAAAGTCGTCGACTATCAATGCCCGGCCATTCGGCGATCTCTCGGCCTGAGACAGGGGCAACGAACACCTTCCTCGAACCGGACTTTGTCGCTAGCCGTTGACTTTCCGGGACGTCGACCGTTAGGACCTCTCTAAGCAATCCCGGCGCCCGCTGCGCGGCGGCGATTCCAGCCATCCGGTTGGCGTCCCATGGCTCAAGTCGTGCCCCTTCTGGACCTTGGTCGTCGTCCCAGGCAACCGGGGAGACAGCAGCGACTCTCCAAGTGAAATTCCGCGCGTCACTCCTTGCTCTCAGCAGATCATTCTGCAGCCGAGTCGCCGCGTCCGTGTTCAAGATGGCGGACTCTAGGAGCTGTGGTTCATGCTCAGCGAGACTAGCGAGCGCGACCGCTCCCGCGAACTGTTGCTCACGTAGGTCTCCCTCATCTATCCAAACCAGCACAACGTGCTCCATGACGTCGCCCCGCGGGTGGTGCGCGAGTCCGTCGATCCACACAGCACCAGCCCGGGTCTGAACCCGAAGTCGACGGGCGAACACACCTTCGTAGCTGTCTAGCTCCTCTTGGTCGTATACCGACCTGAGCAGCCAGAGCAACATCTGCGTGCGTTCGTCTGACTCCCCATCTACGACGGCTATCTCATCAAGCTGTTGTCGCCATAGCTGGGCTGGAGCCTCTGTCATGTCAACGCCTCGCATCCGGGAACAGTTCGATGGAGCGTACTCGTCGCCAAGGTTGACTGCGCCACGTAGAGAGTGCCTGTGACAATCGTGGTAGCCGGGCGCGCGGTCGAATAGGCCAGGCCGCCTGCTTCCCTTCGGCTTCCTCAGCTGGGCCGAGCGGTTGGCAAGCGAGGCTCTGCCATAACCATCGCCGACCGTGCGATCTCGGCGATGCGGCCCAAGACCCGCTCCGGCGACTGGCGCAGGTCGATCGGCGCGGCAACGACCTCGACGTCAGCATGCTTGACCGAGCGACGGATGTCGGCCCCACCTCCCGCGTAGACGAGCCACGCGATGGGAACCCTCAACGCCGTGCAGTAGGCCAGCATTTGGTAGTGGTCAGCGTTGGCGTACTCACCGGTGACCGAGGCCAACTTGTACTTCGCATCGAAGACGACGCGCGGGATGCCCGCGTCGTCGAGGTGGACCACGTCCACGTTCATCGCGACATCGCCGTGCGGGTCGTCAGCACCCTTGCCGCTCATTCCCGAGGCCCAGTCTCCGTCCCCGGTCAGATATGCGGAGAGTTGGGGTTGGACCCGACCGGGAACGTCGCGAAGCGCCTCTTTGAGCGCAGTCGTGACGAAGTCCTCGAAGACCTTCCACATCACGACGACGAAGGCAGACATCTCGACGCCAGTGCTGGTCGCGCGGGCGGAGCCGTGGCGCAAGAGGATCTCCGCGAGGCCGAGTGCGTCGTGGTACCGCTCGTTGAGCCGGCTCGGGTGCCACCGCGGCAGCCCCCTGCCGGGCAGCAGGCGGGTGACACCCTCGAAACGTGCGGCCAGGTGGAGGAGCCGGCGGCGCACCTCGGCCGGCACCCGCGGTACGCCAAGCATCAGGTGAATCGCGGCCAGCAGTACCTGGTTCTCGGCGATGTCAACGCTGTAGTCGTCATACCTCACCTCAATCGGTACGACGGCGCCCGGACGCCGACGAAGTTGCTCGTCGAACACGATTCGGCCGCGTACAGTCAGCAGAGCCTCCTGCTCAGTTCGGTACGCCTGAAGCAGACCCCGCACCAGCGCCCGCTCGACTGCCGCCCCAAGCGAGTTGGCCATCGCTGGCCACAGGTCGCCGTAGGTCTCGGAGGTGACGCCATCTGGCCGGAAACCCGGGTCCTTGGCGTAGCCAAGAAGGAAGATCAGGTGAGCTACGCCCAGCTTCTCCTTCGGCGTCACCTCAACCTGCAGGTCCTCGAAGCGCACAGCCCCGACACGGCCATTCGGCAACAGGCAGTAGGTGTCCGCTCCAAGCCGTCGCACGTCCACGAGCTTGGTCTCGGCCAGCGCTGCGGCTTGGTCAGCTCCAAGGACCGCCTCCACACCTTCGGCGTCGAGCTCGCCCAGAGACACGTGCCTGAGACTCATCGGACGTCCGGAACTTGAGTGTCCTCCGGCGCATCCGGTTCCGCGGGCAGCACCGAGTCGGCGATCTGGGCCGCCGCGACAGTCTGCCGCCCCATGATGCGCTTCCGGAGCGAAGCCAGCCCGAACTCCTGGTCGACGGCCTCCGGAGTCTTGCTTCCGTAGAAGTGCTCGTGGAGCAGAGGCAGGATGTCGTAGCGCCACACAAGGTCCAGCGCGCCAGGCTCAGTCAGCCAATCGCGCATCAAATACGACGGCCCGATGTGCAGGTCATGACCCCGCTGCCCCATGGCCGCGTTCAGCTCCTCTAGAAGCGCCACCCGGTCGTCGGCAACCGCGGTGCGAGAGGCGTAGGCGGCTAGCACTCCCTTTACCGGCTCCCGCTGGGGGTGCATCTCGTAGAAGGGGAAGCGCCTGCGGATGGCGGCGTCCACCAGCGCAATCGAGCGGTCGGCCGTGTTCATTGTCCCGATGATGAACATGTTGTCGGGCAAGCTGAACGGTTCCGTGGGCCTGTACTGCAGACGAACGGTCTCCTCGCGATACTCCAAGAGGAAGTACAGCTCCCCAAAAACCTTCGCAAGGTTCGCGCGGTTGAGCTCGTCGATGATGAGGACGTAGGGCTTGTCCTGATTCTCGGCCTTGGCCGCCTCCGCCGCCATCAACTTGAGCGGCCCGGGTTGGAGCGCGAAGTGCGCGACGCCGTCGTTCTCGACCGGTCGGAAACCCTCGAAGAAGTCCTCGTAGGCGTAGGACGGGTGAAACTGCACCAGGCGCACCCGGCTCGGGTCTTGTGAGCCGGCCAGTCGCTCCGCCAGCTTTTTTGCGACGAATGTCTTGCCTGTGCCGGGCGGACCGTAGACCACGAGCTGACGACGACGGTTAAGCAGTTCAACCATCTCCTGCAACGGCGCCACCGGCATGAACAACTCGTGGGCGAGGGCAGCGGAGACCGCCTGCAGCATGGCGCGTGGAGGAGGCGAGGGGGGCGTCGGCCCAGGATCGGGCGTGCCATCGGGATCCGGCAAGGATCGCAGGAGGTCGATCACGCCCGTCAGATCCACGACGTGCCCCTCCTGCTCCAGTGCCGCGCTCAGCTTGGGTGAGAGCTCGGAGAGCGGGGTGCGCGCCTTGCCCCACGCGACTCGGCGGGCGAGGACCGAGCCCTGTTCGCCATCGTCATCGATGACACCGGCCGACAGGTGCTCGTCGGTCAGCGCCACGACCAAGTCGTCATCAGTCATTGCATCCATGAACGAATGCATGGCGGTCGCCAGCTCCTGGCGTTGCGACGGCGGGTAGTGCGAGTAGCCATCGGCGACGAGCCCCGTGATCTCCGCAGGTCCCAGTCCGGGGACGAGGGCGAGGCCGGCCTCGTCACGCAACGCTACTGTGCCGTCCCGTAGCCACCCGGCCACGTCGTCAGGATGGTCGGCGCGCACCAACCAGGCGCGCGGTCCGGTGTGGCTCTTGGGCCGCCAACGGTTGACGTAAGGCGGGTCGTACCACGACCGGAAGTTCTTGTTCTTCCGTCTGTGGTTGATCAGGAGGGCAACCAGATCCCGCGTCACCTCGGCGTCGCCGTCGCCGCTCGGCTCCCCCACGTCCGAGATCAGGCCGTTTCGGATTTTTCGGCGATGCGCGGCGCTCACGACCGAGGGATAGAAGCCCGGCCAAGCAAGATACTCAAGGACGTAACGGATCGACGGGGAGTCCTGGGGCACGCTCGCAGTCAGGTTTCGGAGGGCGAACGGGTCGCGCAGCACGTCGTCCACAACATCCGAAGGCTGCTCCAGCCAGTGCAGGACGAAGCGGCACAGCCACTGCAGGTGCTCCGGAGCCCGCGTGTGGTAACCCTGCCCTCCAGCGAACGCGCGCCCGTCATCAAGAGCGGACAGCAGTTCCTCGGGCAGCGTCGGCGCACCCGACATCTCGGCAAGGATGCCGTTGATCCGGTTCGCCTTGGTGATCGGTCGTACGTCGTGCAGCGGCGCGTCTCGGACGTAGAGCAACTCCGCCGCAAGGCAGCGCACCCCGTCCGCCGCGCCGTCCAGTTGTTGAGTCAGCCGATCGGAAAAGCCCAGCCCGGAGTTTCCAGTGATTAGCCGCGCGGCCAGGTCCTGCGCATTGGAGACGGTCCAGCTGCGCACTCCCTTGACGACCGCCGACGTCTGACCGGTCAACCCAGCGACCAGCACCTCCCACGCCGCGCTCTCCATGGTGGGGCAGATTCCGGTGCCGCGCTCGACACGCGCATCACCAGCGACTGCTTCACGCCAGTGCTGCAGCTCGGCTCGCTTCAGCGGAGGCCAGGTGTCCGGAGCCGACCACTTGAGAACCGCCCAGCCGAGGCCCTGGGCATCGAGTCGGTCACGGAGCGGTGGCTCGCCGTCACTCCAGCGCTCCCTCAGCCCGTCGCAGAGTGAGAGCAGCGCGGCGTATCGCTCCCGGGGGGCTTCCCCAGCGGACTCTCCGACCCGGGCTGCCCAGTTCTTCACGAGGGTCGGTCGGTACGGAGCAAAGCTCGTCGGGTCGCGACCGAGCAGAACGCACGAAGCGAACACAGTGCGGTCACCAGGGCTCACGTACTCGCCCCAGGAGTTGAGCTCTTCGGAGAATGCCTCGACGGCGTCGACAGTTCCGGCCTCATACAGCCGCCCGACTGCTGCCCGCAATTGGTCTGGATGATCGTCAATCCGATTGCGCAGCCACACCTGCGCGAATGAGTCGACCAGGTTTCCTGATCCGGATGCCTGCCGCAACTGATCAGCCCAATCGATGGCGCCGGCAGCGCAAGCCGCGCCAGCCGCTGCCCATCTCTCAGCAGCTTTCAGCTTATAGCCACGTTCCTCAGCGTCGAGGTCGACCACGGCGACCAGCTCGCGCGCCCAGTCGAGGAACGAACCCCATCCCTGGGCATCGCGCTGGCGCTTTGAGGCGCGATAGCGGCGGCTCACCTCGAGGCTCAGGTCATCAGCCGACAACTCTGCCAGCGCCTCAGCGCCGTCCTCAGTCAACTGGTACTTGCCGGCGGCATCTCGCTCCAGCCACCCCGCAAAGGTCGACCACGACAGCGCCCGCGTCGCAGCCGTCCGCCACCTCAGCTGATCGCTCGCATTCTTGCTCAGCTCCTGGTCAGTGAATCCGACGAGCTGCTCGACGCTCGCCAACACCTCTGAGCTGTGCATTGGCACAGGACTCTGCTCAAGGATCTCGTAGATGGTGCGCGTCAACAGGCCACGTCGAACCCCGTCGTCAGCTGCCGGCTGTTGGCTCTCTTCTGCACCATTCACGTCTTCTACCCCTTGCCTCGCCGAGCCCACCCGAGCTCGCCCCGACCTTAACGGCGACAAACCCCACGATGCGGCTTTGGTGCCGGCGAATCGAAGTGGGCGCGACACCTAGTCACCAAGGCTCTGCGCTCGGCCGGTGGCTCCTGTGGTCTAGATAGTTCGCTCGGACTCTTCCTGGCTGCTTCCGTGAGTGGCAGTGTGACCCAGGTCATACCGACTCGGGAGGTCGTCATGCGTGGTGTTGCGTCTGTACTCATCGCCGGCTCAGTGGTCGCCGCACTGGGGGTCGGCCTGGCGCCGTCCTCAGCCGAGACACCACCCACGCAGGCGCCGAGCGCCGCAAAGAGCGACGGCCGGCTCGACGCCTACGTCGCTAAGAAGGTGACGGCCGACCAGCTCGGCAGCCTGGCGCAGCAGGGCTACGACCTCACCGAGGCACATCCGACCGGCGAGACGTCGCAGGTCGACCTCATCCTCACGCCCGCCGAGGCGGAGGAGCTGCGGGCGCAGGGCATCGACCTGACGCTCACCAAGGTGAAGGGCGGGCAGACGGTCCGTCAGTTCGCCAAGGCGCAGGCGGTGGGCGGCTACACCGTGTGGAAGTCGTACGACGAACCCGGCGGCATCCGCGACCAGATGGTGACCGCGGCTCGGCGCAACCCGGACGTCGCCAAGCTGGTCAAGCTCGGAACGACGTACCAGGGGCGCGACATCCTCGCCCTCAAGCTCACGTACGGCGCACGGTGGCGGCGCGACGGGTCCCGGCCGGCGGTGATCTACAGCGCCACCCAGCACGCGCGGGAGTGGATCGCGACCGAGGTGACGCGGCGGCTGATGACCAGCTACCTCGACCGCTGGCGCGCACGTGACCGGAGCGTGCGGCGGCTGCTGGCCGGCACCGAGCTGTGGTTCGTGCCGGTGATGAACCCCGACGGCTACCAGTACACGTTCGACGTCGAGCGGCTGTGGCGCAAGAACCTGCGCGACAACAACGGCGACGGCGTCACCCAGGTCGGCGACGGCGTCGACCCCAACCGCAACTTCCCCTCCCACTGGGGCTACGACAACGAGGGCTCCTCCCCCATCCCCTCGAGCGAGACCTACCGAGGCCCGGCGCCGGCGTCCGAGCCGGAGACCAAGGCGGCGATGCGGCTGTTCCGGACGGCGCGCGCGGAGTTCATGGTCAACTACCACTCCAACGGGCGGTGGCTGCTCTACAACGACGGCTGGCAGATCGGCACGCCGACCGCGGACGACCCGATCTACCACGCGCTCTCGGGCAACCTCGACAACCCGGCGATCGCCGACTTCCACCCGGGTCTGTCCTCCGACGTCCTCTACGTCACCAACGGCGAGATCGACGGCTACGCCCAGGAGGCGACCGGCACGCTCGCGTGGACGCCGGAGCTCTCCCCCGGCTGTGAGACCTGCGGCTTCGTCTTCCCCGACGACGAGGCGCTGGTGCAGGAGGAGTTCGCGCGCAACCTGCCCTTCGCCGAGTCGGTTGCCGCCTCCGCGAGCGACCCCGACGACCCGAAGTCGTCGCTCGGCATCGAGACCAAGCCCTTCTACCTGGACAGCGAGGACCCCTACAAGTCCGGCCTGCCGGGGGTCCAGCTCAGCTTCGCCAAGTCCTACGGCGACCCGCAGCCGGTCGCCGTGCTCGCCAAGCGCAGCCTCGGCCGGGTGACCGCCAAGTGGCGCGTCAACGGTGGCCGGACGCAGTCGGCGCCGACGCGCGAGTGGCGCGGCGGCGAGCGCTACGGCATGACCTCGACCCACTACCGCCAGGTGCGCGGCACCGTGCGCGGCACGAAGCCGGGCGACTCGGTCAAGGTGTGGTTCGAGGCGCGCGGGAAGCGGAGTCCGTCGTTCACCTACGAGGCGGTCGCGGAGTCCAGGAAGAGGGAGCGCGTGCTCGTGGTGGCGGCCGAGGACTACACCGGTGCCTCCCCCGCGCAGACGCCCGGACCGCACCACCTGCAGTCCTACCTCGACGCCCTCGCCGCCAACGGCCACCAGGCCGACGTGTACGACGTGGACGCGCAGGGCCGCGTGGCGCCGGACGCCCTCGGCGTGCTGAGCCACTACGACGCGGTGGTCTGGTACACCGGCGACGACGTCGTGACTCGCACCGCCGGGCGCGGCGCCGGCAACGTCGACCGGCTCGCGCTGGACGAGATGCTCGAGTTCCGTGCGTACATGAACGAGGGCGGCAAGGTGATGTACACCGGCGACCAGGCCGGCGAGCAGTACACCGCCAACCTCGGCACGCAGCTCTACGACCCGCAGGGCACGATCGACTGCAACCCGCTGCCTCCGGGCGTCGACGAGCGTCGCTGCCTGCCGCTGCGCGGCTCGGGCGACGGCACCAACGACGTGCTGCAGTACTGGTTCGGCGGCTACCTCGCCGTCCCCGGCGACGGCCTCGACGAGAACGGCGACGTGCACGACGTCACCGGGACCGCCGACCCGTTCAACGGGCTCGGGTGGTCGATGAACGGTCCCGAGTCGGCCGACAACCAGGACGCCACGTCGTCGTTCATCTCGACCAGCGGCATCCTGCCGGTGGAGGAGTTCCCGCAGTTCGAGAGCTGGCCGTCAGCCCGCTGGGACAAGCCGGGTGGGCCGTTCGACCCGCACACCGGGTCGCGCTACGTCTACAGCCAGATCGCCGACGTCTCCTACAAGCGGCTCACCCGCACGGTCACGGTGCCGGTCGGCGGCGGCTCCCTCGGGTTCTGGACGTCCTACGACACCGAGGGCGCGTGGGACCACGTGTTCGTCGAGGCCCGCACGCCGGGCGGCGACGACTGGACGACGCTCCCCGACGCCAACGGCCACACCACCCAGGCGACCGGCGACAGCTGCGCCGCGGGCTGGCGAGACCTGCACCCGCAGCTCGACCGCTACACGACGTACGACGAGGCGTCGGAGAACTGCACGCCGACCGGTACGACGGGCGTGTGGCACGCCGCGTCGGGCAGCTCCGGCGGGTGGCAGGAGTGGAGCGTCGACCTGGCCGCGTGGGCCGGGGCGGAGGTGGAGCTGTCGATCACCTACGCCAGCGACTGGGGCACCCAGAACCTCGGCGCCTTCGTCGACGACGTGACCTACCCCGACGGCACGACCACGTCGTTCGAGAGCGGCCTGGACGGCTGGGCGACCCCCGGCGCCCCGGCCGGCAGTGCTCCCAACAGCAACGACTGGCTGGCCACCGACGCCAGCGGGTTCCCGGTCGGCGCCGCCATCTCGACGCCCGACTCCCTGCTGATGGGCTTCGGGTTCGAGGGCATCGCGACAGCGTCAGCGCGCAACGAGGTGATGGGGAGGGCGCTCAAGCACCTGCTGGACTGAGCGTCCGCCTCGTCGGCGGGCTCGGACGTGCTAGCGCCGCTTGACGATCCGACGCAGCACCAGCGCGCCGACAGGTACGGCGACCAGCAGCCACAGCACGCCGGACCCCTCGACCGACTGGCGCCAGGTCACCCGGTCGCGGGCGACGAACGCGGCCGCACTGCGAGGGAGTCGACCGACGGTGGCCCTCGCGGACCGGCGGCGGTGCCCGGCGGGATGGTCGATCGGTTCGGTGGGCTCGTCGGGCATCGGGGACTCCGTCGGTTGCGGTCGGGGCGTAGGTTCGACTTCAACTTACAACGTAAGTCGACGTCAGCCGGCGGCTGCCGTGCCGACACCGTCGACAGGAGACCCCGTGCCCGGAACCGACCGGCTTCATTCCCTCGCTGCGCGCAGCGAAAGTGCACCAGTTCCCGTGCCCGGTTCGCCCCGCACGCCTCGTAGGTTTGTGTGATGAGACTGCCCTCCATCCCCGGACCCTCGGACGTGCGCGCGCTGGTGGAGCAGCTCGTCGCCGCCGGGCCGCGCGTGCTGCGCCTGCTCGACAGTGCCGAGCGACTCCTCGACGACGTCGTCGCCCTGATGGCGAGGATCGAGCAGACCCGGCAGCGGGCCGACGAGGTGGTGGAGGCCGCGGACGAGACGCGCAGGCGGGCCGACCACGCGCTGGTGTCGTTCGAGCCGCTGTCCGACCGCGTCAGCGGGATGCTCGACGACGCCGATCCCCTTCTCGCCAGGGCGGACAGCCTCCTGGGCCGGGCCGAGCCGATGGTCGCCCGGATCGAGCCGCTCCTCGCCGACCTGGTCCCCCCGATGACCCAGCTCCTGCCGGTGCTCGACCGGATCGCCAAGACCACCGACCCCGACGAGATCGAGGCGATCGTGGCGCTGGTCGGACACCTCCCCGAGCTCGCGGACAAGATGGAGTCCGACGTCCTCCCGATGCTCGAGACGCTCAGCTCCGTCGCGCCGGACCTGCACGACCTCCTCGACGTCTCCAAGGAGCTCAACGAGATGCTCGGCAAGCTCCCCGGCCTGCGCGGCATCAAGAAGCGGGTCGAGAAGGAGCAGGAGGAGGAGCGCGAGCAGGACGAGCGCTCCGACGACAGCACCGCCTGACCGAGTGGCACGTTGGCCGGTTCGCCTGACAGGGGCGACGTTCTGCTGGTACTCCTGAGCACTCAGGGGGCCACGACATGACACGAACGACGCCACCGCACGGCGCGCACGCCGGCTGGTACCACGACCCGGTGGACCCGGGCCTGATCCGTTACTTCGACGGGCACGCCTGGACACCGCACACCTCGGCGAAGCCCTACGGCTGGACGGTTACCCGCGCAACCCCAACCGCAGCCGCGCCCGGAATCGCGCAACGCCGCCGTCAGTACTGGTGGGCGCTGGTGCCGGGGGTGCTGGTGGCCGCTCTGGTGCTGTTCGCAGCCGGGGTGATGGCAGGAGGCTCCGGCCCCAGCTCCGACCGCGAATCGGCTCGAAGCCCCGAGTCCTCGAGCGCCGAGTCCTCGGCTCCGACCAGCTCGTCGGACCCGACGCCCACCCCCACCGCCGAGGCAGAGCCCGAGCCCGTCACGGAGAGCGAGGCACCACCGGCTCGATCGGTGGTTCCGCAGCTCGTGGGGCTGACCCGCCAGGAGGCGAAGGCCCAGCTCGTCGCCGCCGGCCTGGTGGTGGAGATGATCCGCCGCGTGCCTTCCGCCAAGGCACCCGGCACCGTGCTGCGGCAGAAGGCGAAGGTCGGCTCGTCGATGGTGCCCGGCTCAGGAGTGGTCCTCGTCGTCGCCTCCCCCTTCCCCGGGGTCCCCGGCGTCGTCGGACTGTCTGAGTCCGAGGCCGTCGACCGACTGAAGGCCGCCGGCTTCAAGGTCTCGGTGTCGACGGCGAGACGCGAGTCGGGCAAGAACAAGGTCGTGCTGGAGCAAACGCCCGGACGCACGGCTCGCGCCAAGCCTGGCTCGACCATCGGCCTGGTGGTGTCGTCCGTCGTGAAGCCACCGCCGCCGCCGCCGCCGCCGCCGAGCAACTGCACCTCCGGCTACCGGCCGTGCCTGACCCCCTCGTCGGACTACGACTGCGCGGGAGGGTCCGGCGACGGACCGGAGTACGCGTACGGCCCGATCTACATCGACGGCTCCGACCCCTACGACCTCGACCGCGACGGCGACGGAGTGGCCTGCGAGAGCTGAAGGCCGCGGCGGAGCGCCACGGTCGTGATCGAGCCGGATCCCGAGCCGCCGCCTAGGATCGACTCCTGCCGCCGGCTCGGCGGGGTGCGAGGGGGGCACATGGGCGGGTACGTCGCGCACGCGGACTTCCGCGCGCTGCGCCGCTTCCCCGCCCTCGACGGGGTGCGCGCGATCTCGGTGCTGCTCGTGTTCACCGCGCACCCGGCGTACCCCCACGTGTGGCCACGCCTGCACGGACCGTCGGGCGTGACGCTGTTCTTCGTGCTGAGCGGCTTCCTGATCACCACGCTGCTGCTGCGCGAGCACGACCAGAGCCCGCGCGGGGTCGACCTGCGCGCGTTCTACGTCCGGCGCGCGTTCCGCATCTACCCGATGTACCTCGCGGTCTTCGCGCTCTACTGCGTGCTCATCCTCGGCCTGGGCATGCAGCCGGAGCGGCGCGACGCGTTCGTGGAGAACATCCCCTACTTCCTGCTCTTCTTCCCCGAGCACTCGCTCTACTTCAACGGCGACGTGCTGGTGCCGTTCGACATGGCGTGGTCGATCGGGATCGAGGAGAAGTTCTACTTCGTCTGGCCAGTGCTCGGCTTCGTGCTGCTGAAGGCCCGCCCGCTCCCCCAGGCCGTGGCGCTGACCGCGATCGCACTGGGCTGCAGCGTCGCCGGCTACCTCGGCGGCGGCTGGGGCGTCTCGCTCGAGAGCTACACCCCGATCGCCCTGGGCTGCCTCGTCGCGACGCTGCTGCACCACCGCCCCTCCTACGAGCGGCTGGCGCTCGTCGGCCGGCCACCGGTGCTGCTGCTCCTCGCCACGGTGCTCGTGGCCCTGCAGCTGGGCACCGACGAGGTGCTCCCCCAGGGCCGGCTCTACCCCGTCTTCAGCCTGGTCGCAGCGCTGGTGCTGGCGGGCCTCGTCACCACCACCTCGACGCGCACGGACTGGCTCGGCTCACGCCCGATGACCTACGTCGCCGCGCTGTCGTACGCCCTCTACCTGCTGCACAACTTCGGGCTCAACGCCGCCGAGAGCGTGCTGCCCTCCGACTGGGGCTTCGCGGGCTCGCTGCTCTCCACCACCGTGGGCATCGCGCTGGCCTTCGTCGCCGCGCACGTGGCGCACGTCTGGTTCGAGGACCCGCTGCGCCGCTACGGCGTACGCCTGGCGGGGCGGCAACGACCGGCGACGCCGCTCGCGCCGGCCAGGCGGACTCGGCCCTAGCGGCGACCGACGACGAGGTAGGCCAGGGGGCCGACCGGCTGGACGGCCAGCGCGAGCGCCCACGCCGTCTTGGGCCCGCGCACCTCGGACGCCGGGCGCCGGGCGAGGTCACGTGAGGCCACCGTCGTCAGCACGACCTCCGCGAGGCCGCCCACGACGACCAGCCGCCGTTGGCTCGCAGTGAGGTCCGACCACGTCTTCTTCGCCATGGTCCGACCCTACGGGGACCCGGGCACCCACCAGAAGGCATGAACCGCCCCGCAACGGGGAAAGCACCCCGGTGACCGTCCGCTCCAGGGGACGGATCGAGGAGACGAGGACCCGATGGAGCAGCAGCCAGTCGACACCCGCTCGTGGGCGGTGACCAAGGACGACGTACCCCACCAGCTCTCGCTGAGCCCGGACGGACTGACGCTGCGCGAGACCGAGGGCGAGGGATTGGCGCACTACCCGCTGCGCGAGCTGCGCGTCGCGTCGTTCCCCACGCCGATGAGCGTCGAGCTCCTCACCGACTCCGGCGTGGTCGCCCTCGACTTCCACGCCGGCACCATCCAGCGTGAGCTGCGGGCGGCCCTCGAGGAGCTGGCCGTGACCGTCCGCACCCCCGCCAGCCGCACCGAGGAGCTCCTCACCACGATCGACGAGACCCCGTTGCCCACCAAGTACGTCGACGGCTTCGGCTTCCTGACCGTGGGCCTGTGCGTCCTCGTGGTCGGCGCGTTCTTCTTCCTGCTCGCGAGCAACAGCGCCGAGGGCGACTCCGGCAGCGGCACCACGATCGGCTTCGTCTTCGCGTGGCTGGTCATGACGCTGGGGTCGTTGCTGGCGAGCATCGGCGTGGTGGGCATCGGGGTGACCATCGGGATCCGCCGTGCCGTCGACCTGATGGGCCCGCCCTCGGGGTGGGGCCAGCGCCGCTGAGCGCGGCGGCGAGAACTTGCCGGGTGGTCCAGATGGGTGTTTGGATCGTGAAGGACCAGGGAAGTCGGTCCGAGAGAACTCATCTGGCCGTGATCGACACCGTGCCAGCCTGTCGAACGAGGCGACGTCAGTGACCATTTCTTCGCGGAGGGCGGGCGACCCCGTCCGCATCGCGATCGTCACCGACGAGGACGTGGTCTACCGCGGCCTGTCCTCCGTCGTCCAGGAGATGCCTATGCCCTACGAGCTCCTCGGGCGGGGAGCCGATCTGGCGGTCGACCCGGGCGTCGACGTCGTCCTCTACGACGTCGCCGGGCTGACGAGCGGGAGCACCGACGAGTTCGACTGGCTGGTCAAGGAGACGCATGCCGCCGTCGTGGCGGTGGCCCGCGACCTGCGACCCGACCTGGCCAACCAGGCGTTCGAGAAGGGTGCCGACGGTGCCATCTCCATGTCCGCGGACGCCGCGGCCATCCACCAGGTCATCCGGTCCGCCGGGCTGGGCGACCTGGCCGGCGACCGCGACGACGACGCCCTCGACTACACCGGGAACCCCACCCAGCTCGGCGGCGGCCACGGCCTGTCACCGCGCGAGGTGCAGGTGCTCGGCCTGATCACGATGGGCCTGGGCAACGACGACATCGCCCGCCGTCTGTACCTGAGCATCAACTCGGTGAAGACCTACATCCGCTCGGCCTACCGCAAGATCGGCGTGACCAACCGCAGCCAGGCGATCGCCTGGGCGGTCCAGCACGGGTTTGCGCTCGACGAGGTCCGGGACGGGGCGGCCGGCGACGACGACGCGTCGTCGTAGCGCGGGCGGCGTGACCCGATGATCCGAGACGCGACTTCTGATGAGAGGGGTGCGTAAGTCTCCGTGATCGCATACTCTCGTCGGGTTGGATCGGACGGGTCGGGTGATGTCTCACTCGCACTCTGCGCCGCATACGACCGAGACCACCGTTCCGCCTACTCATAGGAGGCGGAGCGGTGGTCTTCTCGTTGAACCTACACCCCGAGCGGATTAGTCCGCAGTCCGAACAATCACCCGCGGGGATGAGGCGCGGCTCACGCGCGTCGCCGTAGGTTGGTCCTGTCGGCGGTCTCGAGCGTCAGGGCTTACGCAGCCCTATCGGGAGGACTGCACCTCGAAAGAGACCGCCGACGCCATACCCCGTCCCGGATCTCCCGCCGGAGCTGATAGCCCGTCAGGGTGAGCACGGCCTAGTCACTTCGAGCCATCTCGGTGGCGATGTGGGTCAGATCGCGGCGAACCCCTGGGGGCAAGGCCGCTGGTCGGCTAGCGTAGTGACCGCCGAACCGCTGGTGACCCGAGACGCCAGCGGTTCGGCTCTTTCGTGCCCGGGCGCTCCCCTACGAGGGGGTCAGCAACGCCGCCGGGACCCACTCCTCGACGAGCTGCCACGCGTCGGGTCGCAGCTGCACGACGTAGACGACACGGCCCTCCCAGCCGTCGGCGGCCTGGCGCCACTCGACCAGCAGCCCCGGCCGCTTCGCGCCGTGCCGGTCGATCGCGTCGGAGACCCAGCAGTGCCGGGCCGGGCAGGGGTCGCCGAGCGACGCGACCGCCGGCCGGGAGGCGGCGCCGGGTCGCACCCGCTCGGACAGCGGGACGCCGCTGCCCTGCTTGCTCCACCCGCCACCCATGCCCCCGGCCATGGGGACGATCGTCTCACACGTTCGAACAGGTGTTCGACCCCGTGAGGATCCCTCGATCAGTCGTCGGAGGCCGACTCCTCGTCGTGGGTGCCGGGCCGGGGCGCCCACGGCAGCTCCTTGGCGGGCCGTACGACGACCAGGCGGTCGCCGCGGGCCAGCTGGGTGACGACGGGGTCGAAGTAGCGGTAGACCTTCTCGTCGCGGACCACCGAGATCACCTGGTCGGGCAGCTGCTGGGGCTGCTTGCCGACCTCGCTGACGAGCAGGTCGCGCTCGGCGACCTCGAGCCCCTCGCCGTAGCTGAGCAGGTCCTCCATCACCGCGCCCAGCGTCGGCGACAGCGACGACAGGCCGAGCAGACGGCCGACCGCGTCGGAGGAGGTGATCACCGAGTTGGCGCCGGACTGGCGCATCAGCGGGGCGTTCTCCTGCTCCTTGACCGCCGCGACGATCCAGGCGTCGGGGTTGAGCTGACGGACGGTGAGGGCCGCGAGCACGTTGGAGTCGTCGCGGTTGGTGGTGATGATGATCTGGTCGGCCTCCGCGACGCCGGCGCGGCGCAGCACCTCGCGGCGGGTGGCGTCGCCCGAGACGACCGCGAGGCCGTCGGCGTGCGCGTCGGCCAGCGCGGTGGGGCTGGGGTCGACGATGACCACGCTCTCGCGCTCCAGGCCGTTGTTGACCAGCGTCTCGACGGCGCTGCGGCCCTTGGTGCCGTAGCCGACGATCACGACGTGGTGACCCATCTTTTTCCTCCAGCGAGAGACGCGGAACATCTCCCGGCCCTGGGACGCCAGCACCTCGAGGGTGGTGCCGATCAGCAGGACCAGGAAGGCGATGCGGGCGGGGGTGATCACGAACGCGTTGATCAGGCGGGCCTGGTCGCTGACCGGGGCGATGTCGCCGTACCCGGTCGTGCTCAGCGTGACGGTCGTGTAGTAGATCGAGTCGGTGAAGCTGACGTAGTTGGTCGGGTCGTTGCCGTCGCGGTAGCCGGTGCGGTCGAAGTAGACCAGCAGCACCGTGCCGAGCAGGATCCCGAATGCCAGCAGCAGCCGGCGGCCCAGCTCCCACCACGGCGACCGGACGACGTCGGGGAGGGAGATGCTGCCACGGAACGCACTGCCCGCCTGATCCCCCGTCGCGTCGACCACGTGGCGAATCTAGCGGGCGCCCGCCGCGGATCGGGTCAGGACCTCTCCTTCGACATGCGGTTCCTGATGCGGTGCATCAGCTCCTGGCGGGCGCTGGCCGTCCCCTTCTGCGGGAAGACGGTGTCGAACGCCGCGTTGACCGCCGCCCCGATGAGCACCGCCAGGGCCAGGATGTAGAGCCACAGCAGCACCGCGATCGGCGCGGCGAGCGGACCGTAGATGGACTTGGAGTCGGCGGCGGTGATCGTGAGCACCCAGCGCAGGACGTAGGAGCCGACGATCCAGGCGACCAGCGAGAACGTCGCGCCGGGCAGGTTGAAGCTCCAGTTGGTCCGCACCGGCACGGACAGGTGGTAGAGCGTGGCGAGGAAGCAGATGCACACGACGACCACGACCGGCCAGTAGAAGCTCATCACGAACTCGGCGTTGTCCGGCAGGACCTCGCGGACCAGCTTGGGCCCGGCGACGACGAGCGGGATCGAGACCGCGCCGGTGATGAGCGCGAGGATGTAGAGCACGAAGGAGAGCGCGCGGGTCTTGATGATGCCGCGGTGCCCTCCGAGCCCGTGCATGATCGTGATGGTGTCGACGAAGACGTTGAGGGCGCGCGAGCCCGACCACAGCGCCAGCACGAAGCCCAGCGAGATCACGTCGAAGCGGCCGCCGTCGAGCACCTCGTCGATGGTGGG
Source organism: Nocardioides lijunqiniae (assembly GCF_015024225.1). Lineage (GTDB taxonomy): Bacteria > Actinomycetota > Actinomycetes > Propionibacteriales > Nocardioidaceae > Nocardioides > Nocardioides lijunqiniae. The sequence continues at coordinate 159,499 of NZ_JACJGM010000005.1, read as the reverse complement.
CACGACGATCCGGTTGACCGCGCTGTCGGTGAGGAACGACGACGACAGGTCGATCACGGCCTGCCGAACGTCCTCCACCTGGGCCGCGGTGAACCGCTCCGACACGTAGCCGATGGCGCCCGCCAGCGCGAAGACCAGGGGCGGCACGGAGAGCACCGCGAAGAACGCCGCCTCGGCCGCGAGACCGGTCACGCGGTAGCGCAGGCAGGCGCTGACGGTCGTGACCACGAGGCGCCACAAGGTGTCCAGGAGACGGCGCGGTCGGGTCCACGTCCGCCCGGACGAGGCGGTCTCCCGGGTCTCCGCCACCATGCCGCTTACGGTAGTCGCATGGCACTCCCGGACTCGCCAACCCCGACGCGGCGTGAGGTGCGCGTCACCACCAACCAGGCGCCCCCGCTGGTGGGCCACAACGTGGTCACGGCCGACGCCGCGCTGAGCGAGGCCGTCGTGCGGCACGCCGGCCCCGACGTCCTCGAGGACCTCGCGGAGATCGGGGCGCAGGCCGGCAGCGCGGAGGCGCGCGAGCACGGCCGGCTCGCCAACGAGCACCACCCGGTGCTCACGCCGTACGACCGCTTCGGCAACCGCATCGACGAGGTCTCCTTCCACCCCTCGTGGCACTGGCTGATGGCGCGCGCGGTGGGCCACGGGCTGGCCGCGACGCCGTGGGAGCAGCAGAAGGCCGGCAGCCCCCACGCCCACGTGCGCCGCGCGGCGGGCTTCATGGCGTGGTCGCACACCGAGCCCGGACACGGCTGCCCGATCTCGATGACGTACGCCGCCGTGCCGGCCCTGCGCGCCGACGACGCGGTCGCGAAGGAGTGGACGCCGCTGCTGGCCTCGACGACCTACGACCCCGGCCTGCGGCCGGTCGCGCAGAAGCGCGGGGCGCTGGTCGGCATGGGCATGACCGAGAAGCAGGGCGGCTCCGACGTGCGCGCCAACGTGACCGTCGCCCGTCCCACGTCCGTCGACGGCGAGTACACGCTCCACGGCCACAAGTGGTTCACCTCGGCGCCGATGAACGACATGTTCCTGGTGCTCGCCCAGACCGAGAGCGGGGTGACCTGCTTCGTGCTCCCCCGCGTGCTGCCCGACGGCACCCGCAACCAGGTCGACGTCGTCCGCCTCAAGGACAAGCTCGGCAACCGCTCCAACGCCTCCTCGGAGCTGGAGTTCGACGGCACGCTCGCCCACCGGCTCGGCGACGAGGGCCGCGGCGTGCGCACCATCATCGAGATGGTCGCCGCCACCCGCCTCGACTGCGTGCTGGGCTCCGCATCCCTGATGCGGCGCGCCGTGTCGGAGGCCTCCTGGCACGCCGCTCACCGCTCAGCCTTCGGGTCGCTGCTGCTCGACAAGCCGCTGATGCAGAACGTCCTGGCCGACCTGGCCGTCGAGTCGGAGGCCGCCACCGCGCTGGCGCTGCGGCTCGCGTCCGCGGTCGACCGGCGCCACGACCCCCACGAGGCGGCCCTGCGGCGGATCGCCCTGCCGCTGGCGAAGTTCTGGGTCTGCAAGCGCACGCCGGGTCACGTGGCCGAGGCGCTGGAGTGCCTCGGCGGCAACGGGTACGTCGAGGAGTCGGTGATGCCGCTGCTCTACCGCGAGGCACCGCTCAACTCGGTCTGGGAGGGCTCGGGCAACGTCAACGCCCTCGACGTGCTGCGGGCCCTGGGGCGCGAGCCCGAGGTGCTCGCGGCCTGGATCACCGAGGTCGGCCTCGCCCGCGGCGCCGACGCCCGCCTGGACGGCGCCGTCGACGACACCCTGGCGATGCTGGGCGACGCCGCCGGGCTCGAGGTCTCCGCCCGGCGCCTCGCCGCCCGGATGGCGCTGTGCCTGCAGGGCTCGCTGCTGGTGCGCTTCGGCCCGCCCGAGGTCGCCGACGTCTTCTGCGCCTCGCGCCTCGGCTCGTCGTACGACGGCGTCTACGGCGCCCTCGACCGCGGCGACCTGCGCACCATCGTGGACCGCACGCTCCCCGTCGCCTGAGCGCCCTGAGCCACGAGGGGTTTCGAGACAGGACTTCGTCCTTCCTCAACCCCCGGGACGACCCGGGGGTTGAGGAGGTTGCCCTGGCAACCGTCTCGAAACCCCCGCGAGGTCAGCGGAGGGCGGGCTCCTCGGTGGGGCTGCCCGGCGGGTCGCCGACGCCGTCGCCGTCGCGGTCGGGGTGGTCGTCGACCATGGTGGCCTCGTCGAAGGGGTCGGTGCCGTCGAGCGTGCGGTCGAGCTGGCCGCGGTCGAGGCCGCCGGTCCAGTGGCCGATGATCACCGTGGCGATCGAGTTGCCGGCGAAGTTCGTCAGCGCGCGGGCCTCGGACATGAAGCGGTCGATGCCGACGATGAAGCCGACGCCGTCGACGAGCTCGGGGCGGTGGGAGTTGAGTCCGCCGGCGAGGACCGCGAGGCCGGCGCCGGTGACGCCCGCCGCGCCCTTGGAGGCGATCATCATGAAGACCAGCAGCGAGATCTGCTCGCCGATCGAGAGCGGGTCGCCCAGCGCCTCGGCGATGAACAGCGAGGCCATCGTCAGGTAGATCGCGGTGCCGTCGAGGTTGAACGAGTAGCCGGTCGGCACGACCACGCCGACGGTGGTGCGGTCGACGCCGGCGTGCTCCATCTTGGCGATCAGGCGGGGCAGCGCCGACTCCGAGGAGGAGGTCGCCAGGATCAGCAGGAACTCCCGACCCAGGTAGCGCATCAGCGAGAAGATGTTGACGCCGGTGGTGAGCTTGAGCAGCGTCCCGAGGACGACGAAGACGAACAGCCCGCAGGTGACGTAGAAGCCGATCATCAGCACCGCGAGGCTCTGCAGGGCATCGACCCCGCCCCCGCCGGTGACGGCCGCCATCGCGCCGAAGGCACCAACCGGCGCCGCCCACATGATCATCGAGAGCACGCGGAAGACGAGCTTCTGTATGATCTCGACGCCGCGCAGGATCGGCTTGCCGGCCTCGCCCATCTTCAGCAGCGCGAACCCGATGAGCAGCGCGATGAAGAGCGTCTGCAGCACCTCGCCGGACGTCAGCCCCGACAGCAGCGACGTCGGGACGATGCCCAGCAGGAATTCGGTGGTGCTCTCCGCCTTGCCCTCGGCGGCCTTGGCCTGCCCCGCCTGCGCGATCTCGTCGCTCAGCTGGAGGCCCTCGCCGGGGTGCAGGAAGTTGCCGACCACCATGCCGATCGCCAGCGCCACCGTGGACAGGGTGATGAAGTAGAGCAGCGCGAGCCCACCGACCTTGCCGATGCGCGCCGCGTTGGCCACCGTGCCGACGCCGAGCACGATCGTGCAGAAGATGATCGGCTGGATCATCATCGTGATCAGGCTGACGAAGCCCGTGCCGAGCGGCTGGAGCTCGAGGGCGAAGTCGGGGAACACGATCCCGACCGCGATGCCCGCGATCACGGCGATGATCACCGCGATGTAGAGGTAGTGGGTCCGGTCGCGGCGTGGTGCCTTCTCCGCGACGTCTGGGGTGCTGGTCATGCGTCCTCCGGTCCTCGGCCGGGCGGTCCCCCGGCACGGTGACCACGATCACGCCGACTGTGACCGCGGTCACCCTTGTGGTCGTTGTGTTCACGCAGTGCCCGGAGACGGTGGGGCACAATCACCTCGTGGACACCGCCGCGGGCACCCGCGTGCGCCGCCGCGAGACGTCGGTCGCTCGCCAGGTGCTGCTGCTCCAGGTGCTCGTCGTGCTGCTGCTGGTCGTGGTCTCCCTCGCCCTCGCGACGTACGACGCCCGGCGCGACGCCCGCGACTCCGCGGTCGAGCGCGTGGTCGGGGTCGCCCAGGCGGTGGCCGACTCCCCCGCGGTCGTGGACGCCCTCGACGACGCGGAGCCCTCGGCCGCGATCCAGCCCTACGCCGAGCAGGTGCGCGTCGACACCGGCACCGACTTCGTGGTGGTCATGGGCCTGGACCGCACCCGCTTCAGCCACCCCACCGCCTCACTGGTCGGCGAGCGCTTCGTCGGCGACCTGGGCGACGCGCCCGGGGGCGGGGTGTTCACCCAGGAGTACGCCGGGACGCTCGGCCCCTCGATGCGCTCGGTCGTGCCGGTCCACGACGGCGACCGCGTGGTCGCCCTGGTCTCGGTCGGGATCACCATCTCGTCGATCGACCGGGCCCTGCGCGACGACCTCGTGCTGATCGGCGTCTCCGCGGCGCTGGTGCTCGGCGCCGGCCTGCTCGGCGCCTGGCTGGTGTCCCGCCGGCTGCGGCGCCAGACCCACGGCCTGGGCGAGCGCGAGATGACCCGGATGTACGAGTACTACTCCGCGGTCCTGCACGCCGTGCGCGAGGGGCTGCTGCTCCTGGACTCCGAGGGCCGGGTCCAGCTCGTCAACGACGAGGCGCGGCGACTGCTCGACCTGCCGGGCGACGTGGTCGGGCGGCGCCTCGACGACCTCGGGCTGGCACCGGCCCTGGTCGCCGCCGCCCTGGGTCGCACCCCGCACCCCGACGACCTCTACCTCGCGGGCGACCGCATGCTCCTGGTCTCCTCGTCGCCCGCCGCGTGGGAGGGCCGGGAGGTCGGCTCGGTCGTCACGCTGCGCGACCACACCGAGCTGCGCACCGTGACCGGCGAGCTCGACGTCGTGCGGGGGCTCACCGAGTCGCTCCGCTCGCAGACCCACGAGGCCGCCAACCGCCTGCACACCGTGGTGTCGCTCATCGAGATGGGCCGGCCCGAGGAGGCGGTCGACTTCGCGACCGAGGAGCTCCAGGTCGCCCAGCTGCTCGCCGACCGCGTCGTCGGGGCCGTGGGCGACCCCGTGGTCTCCGCGCTGCTGCTGGGCAAGACCTCCGAGGCCGTGGAGCGCGGCATCGAGCTGGGCATCACCGGCCGCATCCCCGAGGACGCCGCCGTCTCCTCCCGCGAGCTCGTCACCGTGCTCGGCAACCTCCTCGACAACGCCTTCGACGCCGTCACCGGGTCCGACACCCGCCGCGTCGAGGTGTCGCTCGAGACCGACGGCGACCTGCTTCGGGTGGTCGTCGGCGACAGCGGCCCCGGCCTGGACGAGGAGGAGGCCGCGCACGCGCTCGAGCGCGGCTGGTCCACCAAGGCCTCCGGCGGCCGTGGCGTCGGCCTGGCGCTGGTCGCCCAGGTCGCTCGGCGCTACGGCGGTCGGGTGCGGGTGGACGGGTCACCGCTCGGCGGGGCGCGCTTCACCGTCGAGCTGCCGCGCCCGGAGGCGGCGACGTGACGACCCGGGTCCTCATCGTGGAGGACGAGGCGCTGGCCGCCGAGGCGCACGCGTCGTACGTCGCCCGACTGGACGGCTTCGAGGTGGCCGGCACCGCCCGGTCGGCCGCCGAGGCGGCGCGCTTCCTCGCCTCCGACGCGGCCGTCGACCTGGTGCTCCTGGACATGCACCTCCCCGACGGCCACGGGCTCGGGCTGCTGCAGCGGATGCGCGCCGCGGGCCAGCTGTGCGACGTGATCGCGGTGACGGCGGCGCGCGACACCGACGTGGTGCGGCACGCGGTGGCCCAGGGGGTCGTCCTCTACCTGCTGAAGCCGTTCACGTTCGCGACCTTCCGCGCCAAGCTCGAGCAGTACGCCGCCTACCGCGCCCAGCTGGACGCCGCGACCGACGAGGTGGCCCAGGACGAGGTGGACCGGATGCTCGGCTCGCTGCGACCCGTCGCCGGCGCCGACCTGCCCAAGGGCATGAGCGTCGACACCATGCGCGAGGTCACCGCCGCCCTGCGCGCGAGCGACGTACCGCTGTCGGCGAGCGAGGTCGCCGCCGTCGTCGGCGCCTCCCGGGTCACCGCCCGGCGCTACCTCGAGCACCTCGCCGACACCGGCAGCGCCGAGCGACAGCCGCGCTACGGCTCCGGCGGACGGCCGGAGCTGGAGTACCGCTGCCTCTAGGAGAGCTCGAGCCCGGGGTAGAGCGGGTGCTTGTCCAGCATCTCGGCCGAGGCGTCCTTGACCTTGTCGGCCACGCCGTCGGCCAGGACGTAGGACGCCTTGGACGGCCCCCCGGCCTTGGTCGTGCCGGGCTGGGTGTTCTGCAAGACGTGGACGATCAGCTCGGCGACCCGGTCGAACTCGTCGTGGCCGAAGCCGCGCGTGGTCAGCGCGGGGGTGCCGAGCCGGATGCCGGAGGTGTACCAGGCGCCGTTGGGGTCGGCCGGGACGGAGTTGCGGTTGGTGACGACGCCCGCGTCGAGCAGCGCCGACTCGGCCTGGCGACCGGTCAGGCCGAAGCGCGAGACGTCGAGCAGCACCAGGTGGTTGTCGGTGCCGCCGGTGACGAGGTCGCCATCGCGCTTGAGGAAGCCCTCGGCCAGCGACTTGGCGTTGTCGGCGACCTCCTGCGCGTAGGTCTGGAACGCCGGCTGGCGGGCCTCGGCCAGCGCGACGGCCTTGGCTGCCATCACGTGCGAGAGCGGGCCGCCGAGCACCATCGGGCAGCCGCGGTCGACGGACGGGGCGTACTCCTCGGTGGCCAGCACCATGCCGCCGCGCGGTCCGCGCAGGCTCTTGTGGGTGGTGGTCGTGACGACGTGGGCGTGCGGCACGGGGTCCTCGTCGCCGGTGAACACCTTGCCAGCGACCAGGCCGGCGAAGTGGGCCATGTCGACCATCAGGGTGGCGCCGACCTCGTCGGCGATCTCGCGCATCTTCGCGAAGTTCACGCGGCGAGGGTAGGCGGAGTAGCCGGCGACCAGGATCAGCGGCTTGAACTCGCGGGCCTTGGCACGCAGCGCGTCGTAGTCGAGCAGCCCGGTCTCCGGGTCGGTGCCGTACTGCTGCTGGTGGAACATCTTGCCGCTGATGTTGGGGCGGAAGCCGTGGGTCAGGTGGCCGCCGGCGTCCAGGCTCATCCCGAGCAGGCGCTGGTTGCCCAGCTCCTTGCGCAGCGACTCCCAGTCGGCGTCGGTGAGCTCGTTGACGTTCTTGGAGCCGGCCTTCTCCAGCCAGGGACCCTCGACGCGGTGGGCGAGGATCGACCAGAAGGCCACCAGGTTGGCGTCGATGCCGGAGTGGGGCTGGGCGTAGGCGTACTCGGCGCCGAACAGCTCGCGGGCGTGCTCGGCCGCGAGGGTCTCGACGGTGTCGACGTTCTGGCAGCCGGCGTAGAAGCGGTGGCCAACCGTGCCCTCGGCGTACTTGTCGCTGAACCAGGTGCCCATGGTGAGCAGCACCGCGGGCGAGGCGTAGTTCTCGCTGGCGATGAGCTTGAGCGAGCCGCGCTGGTCGGCCAGCTCCTGGCGGGTGGCCTCCGCGATGCGGGGCTCGACCGAGGCGATCACCTCAAGAGCTTGGGAGTAGGCGCTGCTGGTCAGGGCGTTCAGGTCGGCCATGACGGCAGCCTAGCCAGCGCCGCCGTCACGGCCGAAACCTCATCGCGGGTTGGACGCGGCTCGAGGTGCCGGCCGCGGCGGCGCGTCGGCGGCGCTGCCGGCGCGCACCGCCCAGCTGCCGTACTGGTAGCAGGACGCGCTGATGCAGTCGCCGTAGACGCCGAAGCCGATCGTCGAGGTGTGGTTGCTGCCGTCGGACGCGTTGTAGCCGTTCAGCCCGGTCACGCCGCCCTGGGTGTTGGTGTAGACGCACAGCCAGGCGCGGGGCACGACCTGTCCGGGGCCGGGACAGTTGGCGGTGAACGGGGCGCCCTCATCGAGCACGGTGATCCTGGTGGACGGGACCCGGACCGGCAGCGTCTTGCCGAAGGAGACGGTGTCCTCGACGTAGCCGGCACTGCCACCTCCCCACGCGGCCCACTCACCGCGCAGGACCTCGCCGCGCGCGGCCGTCCTGGTCACGAGCGCCGCGCTGTCCAGGCCGTCGAGCCGGTCGGCGTTGCGCGCGCTCCTGATGATGTTGTCGGGCAGGTAGCCCTTGCGGTTGGTGGCCACGAGCTTGCCCTTGCGCTGCTTGACCGAGGCGGCCGCCCCGACGGCGTCCTTGCCGTCGACCTTGTCGGCGTTCTTGATCTTGGCGGCGACGCTGGGGCTCGCCATCGCCAGGACGCTGACGAGGAGGGCGACGACGGCGGTGCGCACGTCTCGGCTGAGGTTCTCGCGACTGAGGAAGCGAGGGGTCGTGGGACTGGTCATGGTGCGGGCCTCTTCCTGGTGGTGGTGGGATCGACTCCCTCCACCGTCCTCCGCGCGGCTGCGGGGCGCATGACCTGAATGGGCCATTGCGCGGAGCGAGCCTGCGGGCCGGCCGTGTGACGTACGCCCCACGACCGGCAGCTCCAGGCGTCGCCCCAGTGCCGGCGTCTCGCATGATGGACGCGCCGTCCACATCATGGGATTCCGGTTTGTGAGAAGGGCGTCCGCACCGTGAGACTGCTTGACATGATCAGCGCCCGGACGCACGCCTACCTCGTGGTACGTCGCCACGTGGACTTCGGGCGTACGCGCAGCGCGATGTGTTGGCCCCGCTGAACGACGCCACCCCGATCATCCCGCGCCCCTGCTGAGCAGGCGCCGCGCGGCACTCAGCGAAGGACCAGCTCCTCATGCCCGACCAGCGCTTCCAGGCCCAGCCCCCGGCCCACACCGACGTCCCCCGCCCCAAGCGGGCCGAGGGTCAGTGGGCGTTCGGCTACACCGAGCCGCTGAACAAGAACGAGCAGTCCAAGAAGGACGACGACCCGCTCAACGTCCGCGCCCGGATCATCAACATCTACTCCAAGCGCGGCTTCGCCTCGATCGACCCCGCCGACCTGCGCGGCCGCTTCCGGTGGATGGGGCTGTACACGCAGCGGGCGCCCGGCTTCGACGGCGGCAAGACCGCCACGCTCGGCGAGGAGGAGCTCGACGACGAGTACTTCATGCTGCGGGTGCGCTCCGACGGCCGGCTGCTGGACGCCGGGGCGGTGCGGACGCTGGGGCAGATCGGCGTCGACTTCGCGCGCGACACCGCCGACGTCACCGACCGCGAGAACATCCAGTACCACTGGATCCGCGTCGAGGACGTCCCCGAGATCTGGGACCGGCTCGACGCCGCCGGCCTGAGCAGCCTCGAGGCGTGCGGCGACTCGCCCCGGCCGTTCCTCGGCTCCCCCGTCGCGGGCGTCTCCACCGACGAGATCATCGACGGGACCCCCGCGCTCGAGGAGATCTACCGCCGCTTCATCGGCAACCCCGACTTCTCCAACTTCCCGCGCAAGTTCAAGACCGCGGTGACCGGCCACCCGGGCCACGACGTGTGCCCGGAGACCAACGACATCTCCTTCGTCGGCACCGTCCACCCCGAGCACGGCCCCGGCTTCGACCTGTGGGTCGGCGGCGGGCTGTCGACCAACCCGATGCTGGCCGCCAAGCTCGGCGTGTGGATCCCGCTCGACGAGGTGGCCGACGCCTGGGCGGGCGTGGCCGGCATCTTCCGCGACTACGGCTACCGGCGGCTGCGCTCCCGGGCGCGGCTGAAGTTCCTGGTCGCCGACTGGGGCGTCGAGAAGTTCCGCGAGGTGCTGGAGAAGGAGTACCTCGGGCGCGAGCTCGTCTCCACCCCCTCGCCGCCGACCCCGGTGGGCCACCGCGACCACATCGGCGTCCACCCCCAGAAGGACGGCAAGTTCTACGTCGGCATCGCGCCCACGGTCGGCCGGGTGTCCGGCTCGCTCCTGGTGCAGCTGGCGGACCTGATCGAGGAGTTCGGCGTGGCCGGCGCCCGCCTGACGCCGTACCAGAAGATCGTGCTGATCGGCGTCGACGAGGACAAGGTCGAGGCGCTCGTCGCCCGGCTCGACGAGATCGGCCTCAGCGCCCGCCCGTCGAACTGGCGCCGCAACACGATGGCCTGCACCGGCATCGAGTTCTGCAAGCTGGCGATCGTCGACACCAAGGAGCGGGCCCGCCTGCTCGTCGGCGAGCTGGAGAAGCGCTTCCCCGACCTCGACACGCCGATCACCGTCAACGTCAACGGCTGCCCCAACGCCTGCGCCCGCACCCAGGTCGCCGACATCGGCCTCAAGGGACAGCTCGTGATGTCCGACGGCGAGCAGGTCGAGGGCTTCCAGGTGCACCTCGGCGGCGCCACCGGGCTCGACGCCAACTTCGGCCGCAAGCTGCGCGCCCACAAGGTGACCAGCGCCGGTCTCGACGACTACATCACCGTCGTCGTCGGCAACTTCCTGGCCGCCCGCACCGAGGGCGAGCGCTTCGCGACGTGGGTCGCGCGCGCCGACGAGGAATTGCTGCGCGGTGAGAAGGCGTTGAGTCCGGCATGAGCACCGAGCGCGCCGTGCCGTTCCACTGCCCCTACTGCGCCGACGACAACCTGTGGCCCCACGAGTCGGACGACTCCTCGGTCAAGGGCGCGTGGGAGTGTCGGTCGTGCCAGCGCGCGTTCACCGTCACGATGCTCGGGATGCTGCGGCGGGAGGTGAAGGCATGACCACCGCCACCACCGCGGCAGCCCGCGCCAACCGCGGCTCGCTGACCGCCGGCCGCTCCCCCGAGGAGCTGCGCGAGCTGGTGTCCCACTGGGGCGCCGAGCTCGAGCTCGCACCGGCCGAGCACATCATCGAGTGGGCCGCCGCCACCTTCGGCGAGCGGTTCTGCATCACCTCCTCGATGGGAGACGCCGTGCTCGCCGACCTGGCCGCCAAGACGGTCCCGGGCGTCGACGTGGTCTTCCTCGACACCGGCTACCACTTCGTGGAGACCATCGGCACCCGCGACGCGGTGCAGGCCACCCTGGACGTCAACCTGCTGACGATCACCCCCGTGCAGACGGTGGCCGAGCAGGACGCGCAGTACGGCAAGGACCTCTACAAGACCGACCCCGACCTGTGCTGCGCGCTGCGCAAGGTCAAGCCGCTGGCCGACTCGCTGGCGTCGTACGACGCCTGGGCGACGGGGCTGCGCCGCGCCGAGACCCACAACCGCGTGATCGCGCCGGTCATCGGCTGGGACGCCAAGAAGGGCAAGGTCAAGGTCTCCCCGCTCGCGCGGTGGACCGACGAGCAGGTCGAGCGCTACATCGCCGAGAACGGCGTGCTGGTCAACCCGCTCGTCTACGACGGCTACCCCTCGATCGGCTGCGCTCCGTGCACCCGACGCGTCGCCCCCGGCGAGGACGCGCGCAGCGGGCGCTGGGCCGGCACCACCAAGACCGAGTGCGGGATCCACTCATGAACGACTCCCGGTCCCACGTCCCCGACAGCGTCGTCGGTGTCTCTGCTCCACCCGCTCACGAGAGGAGGCCGCGCTGATGGCTGCTCCTGCACTGGTGGCCCTGGCTCACGGAAGTCGTGACTCGCGGTCGACCAAGACCATCACCGCCCTCGTCGCCGAGGTCAAGGCCATGCGCCCGGACCTGCGCGTCGAGAAGGCGTTCCTGGACCTCGCCAAGCCCCACTTCCAGACCGTCGTCGACCGGCTGGTCAAGGCCGGGCACGACGAGATCGTCGTCGTCCCCCTGCTGCTCAGCGAGACCTACCACGGTGCCGTCGACGTGCCCGCGGCCGTCGCCGAGGCGACCGGACGCCACCCCGGCCTGCAGATCCGCGTGACGTCGATCCTCGGGCTGGAGGCCTGCTTCCTCGAGGTGCTCGACGAGCGGCTGCGCGAGGCGCTGCGCAGCTCCCGCGTGCGTGAGCTGGACGCGCTCGTCCTGGCCGCGGCCGGCTCCACCGACCCGCTGGCCAACCAGGCCGTCGCCCGTCTGGCCCGTCTGTGGGGCACTCACCACAAGCTGCCCGTCAGCGCGGCCTACGCCGCCAGCGCCCCGCCGGCCACCGGCGAGGCCGTGCGCGCCTTCCGCGCCGAAGGCCGTCGCCACATCGCCGTCGCGTCGCTCTTCCTGGCCCCCGGGGCCCTGGTCGACCGAGCCGCGGAGCTCGCTCTCGAGGCCGGCGCCGTGGCGGTCGCCGAGCCCCTCGGCGCCCACCCCGAGGTCGCCCGCACCATCCTGGCGCGCTACGCCGTCGGCGCCGTGGAGCTCGTGCCTGTCTGAGGGTTCCGACCCCGTTGCTTGAGGAGGTTGCGCCAGCAACCGTCTCGAAACCTCCGGACGGCGCACCTGCGCATCAAGCCCCCGCGCGGGGTTTCGAGACAGGCGCTAGCGCGCCTTCCTCAACCCCCGGACCCCGCGCGACCCTCGTCCGTCAGCCGACGAGCTGGCTGAGGAGGCGCTCGAGCTGCCGGGGCGGGTCGGTCGTGACGCCGCCGTGGACGGGGCCGGGCTGGAGGACGGTGCTCTTGGGGGCCTTGAGGAAGCCGAAGCGCTGGCCCCGGGGCTGGAGAGCGGCGGATCCCCCGCGCGGGTCGCCGGCGCAGATCGCGTCGACGTAGGCCAGCGCGTCACACACCCGGTCGACGTCGAGGCGGGGGTCGAGGGCCTGCAACCGCTCGCGGTCGGCGTTCCAGGCGGCGGCGAGGTAGTCGGCGGCCTGGCAGTAGACCACCACCCCGACGTTGAGGAACTCCTCGCGCTCGACGCGCGGCACGCAGCGCAGGACGACGTACTGGTAGGCGAGGCGCGACATCAGCCGGCCACCGTCGGGAGCCACTGGCGGGTGCCGAGCCTGGCGGTGAGGAAGGCGACGTACGCCGCCCGCAGGGCCTCGGGGTCCTCGGTGCCGGGCACCGGCTCGAGCCACACGTCGGGCACCTGGGCGACGACCTCGGTCAGCAGCTCGGGCGTGACGAGCGCGCTGAGCCGCTCGTCGGTGCCGCTCAGGTCGCGGACCCGGTCGAGCAGGACGTGGTCGCTGGGGTCCCAGGGCTGCGCGGCGAAGCGTGCGGGGTCGGTGACGCCACCGGACCAGGCGTGGTGGAAGTACAGCGACGCGCCGTGGTCGATGACCCACAGGTTGCCGTGCCACACCAGCAGGTTGGGGTTGCGCCAGGTGCGGTCGACGTTGGCGCAGAAGGCGTCGAGCCACACGACGGCCGCCGCGTCGCCCGCACCCGCCGGGAGGTCGCCGTCGTAGCCGAAGGAGCCGGGCAGGAAGTCGACGCCGAGGTTGAGGCCCGGGCTGGCGTTGAGGAGGTCCTGGACCTCCTCGTCGGCCTCGTAGCGGGCGATCTCCGGGTCCAGGTCCAGCGCGACGAGGCGCGGCGTGTCCAGGCCCATGCGGCGCGCGAGCTCGCCGACCACGACCTCGGCCACGAGGACCCGCACGCCCTGACCGGCGCCGCGGAACTTGCAGACGTAGGTGCCCAGGTCGTCGGCCTCGACCACACCGGGGAGGCTGCCGCCCTCGCGCAGCGGCGTGATGTAGCGCGTGACGGAGACGGTCGGGATCACGTCACCAGCACCTCGTTGACCAGGCGCGCGCGCTGCTCCTCCACGTCGAAGTCCGCAGCCGGCCAGGTGGGCGCCATCTGCAGCAGCTTCTCGTGCAGCAGCCGCGCGATGGTGAGGTTGCGGAACCACTTGCGGTCGCTCGGCACGACGTGCCACGGCGCCAGCTCGGTGTTGGTGCGCTCCAGCGCCACCTCGTAGGCGTCCTGGTACGCCGCCCAGTGGGCGCGCTCGTCGACGTCGCCGGGGTTGAACTTCCAGTACTTCTCGGGGTTGTCGAGCCGGGCCAGGAGGCGCGCCTTCTGCTCGGCCGCGGAGATGTGCAGCATCACCTTCAGCACCACGGTGCCGCCGGCGACCAGCTCCTCCTCGAACTCGTTGATCGCGTCGTAGCGGCGCTCGATCTCCTCGGCGTCGGCCAGCTCGTGCACGCGCCCGATCAAAACGTCCTCGTAGTGGGAACGGTCGAAGACGCCGATGTGGCCGGGCTCGGGCAGCTCCTTGCGGATCCGCCAGAGGAAGTCGTGGCTCAGCTCGGTCTTGGTGGGGGCCTTGAACGCCTTGATCTGCACGCCCTGCGGGTCGACCAGGCCGACGGTGTGGCGCAGCACCCCGCCCTTGCCGGAGGTGTCCATGCCCTGCAGGACGAGCAGGATCCGTCGCGGCGAGCCGGTGGTGCGCTCCGCGAAGAGCCGCTCCTGCACGTCGGCGAGCTCGGGACCCAGTGCGGCCAGCGCCGCCTCCCCCTCCTCCTTGGTGCCGTCGAAGCCGGGCTTGCCGTCCGCGGGGATGTCGGCGAGCGTCACGGGTCCGGGAGGGAGCCGCACGAGGGGCTCGACGGTGGCGAGGGTCATGGGAGCACTATCCCAGGCCGACCCGGCTCGCTCAGGCCAGGACCGTCGCGACGTCGAGGGTGCACCCGACCATGGTGGCGACGCCCCCGTCGCTCTGCGGCTCGTCGAACCACACCCCCGGGGCGAAGCCCACCTTCTCCAGGATCCGCAGCGATGCGGTGTTGCGGTGGTCGGGAGCCGCGAACAGGCAGCGGGCGTCCGGGAAGCGGCGCAGCGCCCGGGGCATCCACGCCCACAGGATGCGCGGACCGAACCCCCTCCCGAGCCAGCCCGTCTCGCCGATCGCGTAGTCCACGCCGACGGCGTCCGGGTCGGGCGCCAGCATCGCGAAGTCGGGGTAGTCGCGGATCCGGTAGTCCTGGAGGAAGCCGATCGAGCGGCCGTTGACCTCCGCGACGTACATCCGCGTGGGGGTCATCCCGTCGATCGAGGGTCCGTACGTGGCGGTGACGGCCTCGAGCGTCGCCGCCCCGTCGCCCGGCCACCACCGGCGCACGTGCTCGGCCGCACGCCAGCGCGCGACGTCGGGGAGGTCGCCGGGGGTCATGGGTCGGACTGTCACGCGGTTGTCGTGGTCGAGACGGAACTGCTTGACCTCGCCCGACAGGTCGACCGGGACCGGGTCGGCGTGCAGGCTGGCGACGGTACGACGGGCGGCCGCGGCCCACGACTCCCCCGGGTGCACCGCGCCCAGCAGCTCGTGCCCCCGGTCGTGCACGACCAGGCGGGTCGTCGCCCCGCTCATGCGTCCGCGGCACCACCGCGTCGCACGACCGGCGGAGAGCTCGACCAGGGGAAGTCGATCCAGCGCTCCGTGCGCCGCCAGGCGTAGTCGGGCTTCACGACCGTCCACGGCTTCTCGTAGATCACCGCGATCCGTGCCTCGGCCACGTGGTCGGCGCAGAACTCCCGCACGATCTCCAGGGTCTTGCCGGTGTCGGCGACGTCGTCGGCGATCAGCACCTTGAGGCCGGCGAGCTCGACCGCCGCCGGCGTGGGCGGCAGCATGATCGGCACGTCCAGGCGGGTGTCGACGCCGGTGTAGAACTCCACGTTGACCGCCGAGAGGTTCTTGACGTCCAGGGCGTAGCCCAGGCCCATCCCGAGCCCCAGCCCGCCGCGGGCGATCGAGAGCACCAGGTCGGGCTCGTAGCCGTCGTCGGCCACCTGCTGCGCCAGGTCGCGCACCGCGCCGCCGAACATCTCGTAGGTCAGGATCTCGCGCTCGTCGGCCACGCGATGATTGTGGCATCCGCTCGCGCGGGGCGTCGCCCCCTCGCTGCCCGGCTACACGTCGAGGTCGGGGGCGTCGCGGTCGGCGTTGCGGAGCTCGTCCTTGACGACCGAGAAGGCGAGGCCGGAGCCGTAGCCCTTGCGGGCGAGCATGCCGACGAGGCGTCGGGTGGCGGTGGTGTCGTCGACGCGGGTGAGGGTCCGCAGCTTCTTGCGGACCAGCAGGCGCGCGGAGTGCTCCTCCTCCGACGGGTCGATCTCGTCGAGCGCCTCGCGGGCGACCTCGTCGTCGATGCCCTTGCGGCGCAGCTCCTGGGCGAGGGCCCGTCGCGCCAGGCCCTTGCCCGGCTGACGGCTGGCGACCCAGAGGCGGGCGAACGCCTCGTCGTCGACGAGGCCGACCTCCTCGAAGCGGTCGAGCAGGCGGGTCGCGAGGTCGTCGGGGACGTTCTTCTTGGCCAGCTTGGTGGCGAGCTCGCTGCGGGAGCGGGCCTGACCGGTCAGCTGGTCCAGGAGGATCTTGCGGGCGACCGACTCCAGGTCGGCGTCCGGACCGTCGGCGACGGGGTCCGGAGGGAGGTCCGCGGACGGGAGCGGTGGCGCGGACCGGGTCCACGCCGCCACCCCGTCACGGACGTCGCCGAGCCAGGGGTCGGGCTCAGAAGGAGTCGACACCGATCGGCTCGTCGCTCAGGTCGTCGGCGGGGGCGTCGACCTGGGGGCCGACACCGAGCTTCTCGAGGATCTTCTTCTCCAGCTCGTTGGCCAGGTCGGGGTTGTCCTTGAGGAAGGTGCGGGCGTTCTCCTTGCCCTGGCCGAGCTGGTCGCCCTCGTAGGTGTACCAAGCACCGGCCTTGCGGACCAGGCCGGCCTCGACGCCGACGTCGATCAGGCCACCCTCGCGGCTGATGCCCTTGCCGTACATGATGTCGAACTCCGCCTGCTTGAACGGCGGGGCCACCTTGTTCTTGACGACCTTGACCCGGGTGCGGTTGCCGACCATGTCGGTGCCGTCCTTGAGGGTCTCGATGCGGCGCACGTCGAGGCGGACCGAGGAGTAGAACTTCAGCGCCTTGCCACCGGTGGTGGTCTCGGGCGAGCCGAACATCACGCCGATCTTCTCGCGCAGCTGGTTGATGAAGATCATCGTGGTGCCGGAGTTGTTGAGGGCACCGGTCATCTTGCGCAGCGCCTGGCTCATCAGCCGGGCCTGGAGGCCGACGTGGCTGTCGCCCATCTCGCCCTCGATCTCGGCGCGGGGCACGAGCGCGGCCACGGAGTCGATGACGATCAGGTCGAGCGCGCCCGAGCGGATCAGCATGTCGGCGATCTCGAGCGCCTGCTCACCGGAGTCGGGCTGCGAGACCAGCAGGGCGTCGGTGTCGACGCCGAGGTTCTTCGCGTAGTCGGGGTCGAGCGCGTGCTCGGCGTCGATGAACGCCACGATGCCGCCGGCGCGCTGGGCGTTGGCGACGGCGTGCAGGGCGACCGTCGTCTTACCGGAGGACTCCGGTCCGTAGATCTCCACCACGCGGCCGCGCGGCAGGCCGCCGAGGCCGAGGGCGACGTCGAGGGAGATCGACCCCGTGGGGATGACCTCCAGGGGGGCGCGGGTCTCGTCGCCGAGGCGCATGACCGACCCCTTGCCGAACTGCTTCTCGATGTTGAGCAGTGCCGCGTCGAGGGCCTTGTCGCGGTCTCCACCAGCCATGATGTGTCCGTCCTTCGTCTGTGTGAGCGAGCTTCGTCGGTTGTCGTTGTCGTCTGGCTGGACGCTAGACCGGACCGCCGACAGTCCGGTGCCGCGAGGAGCGGGGCTGTGGACAGCGTCGGTGTCGGCGGGGTGGCTGCGCCTGCTTACGGAGACCAACCTAACCCGAACACCTGTTCGACTCACGCTTTGGCGTGCGGCGTGTCGCCCTCCGCGTGCCGCTGCGACGGCGCGGGCTCGTCGGGCACCGACAGGGAGGCGACCAGGCCGCCCACCAGGAAGGCACCGATCGCCACCGCGAGGGTGGCGGTGCCCAGGGTCGGCACCCAGCGGCGCACCACGGGGGCGCCGTGGAAGTCGTGCGTCAGCGCGTGCCCCCTGCCCCGCGCCAGCAGGGCCCGGTTGACCGGGTAGGCGGCGGCGTAGGCGACGCCCAGCGCGAGCGCCATGCTCAGCCAGAACACCGGCTCCGCCAGCGTCGCCTCCATCGCTCCGGGCACGAGCATCATCACGCCGTTGTCGACCAGCTCCATCGTGACGATGGACAGGGTGTCGGCCGCCAGCACCACCGACAGGGCCGCGCCCACCGAGAGTCCCGAGGCCAGCAGCGGCAGGGTCGACAGCGAGTACCCGAACAGGAAGGCCAGGGCCACGGCCAGGACGACCGTCGCCACGGTGGAGAGTCCCACCGCCGCCCCGATCATCATGCCGAGCACCTCGCCCACGGCGCAGCCGGTCAGGCAGTGCAGCGTGGCGCTCGCCGCCATCGCGTTCAGGCCCGAGCCCGCGCCGTGGCCCATCGCTCCGTGGTCGTGCGTCATGTCCGCGTCCTCCTTGCGTCGCTACCCTAGGGGGGTATAGTACCTCGCATGAACAGGGAGCTCACCACACCCCGAAGGGTCCTGGTGTTCGTCGTGGGCCTCGCCGCCGTCTTCGGTCTCGCGCTCGCGGCCGGCTCCGCGCTCGGCCCCGTGGACACCGAGCCGGTGAGCAGCGCCCACGACGACGGCGACGCCCACGACGACGGCTCCGTCGCCCACGACGCCGTCCCGGTGGGCCTGCTCGGCGGGCTGATGTCCGCGCAGGACGGGTACCGCCTGGTGCTCGCCGACCCACGGCTCTCCCCCGGCCGGGACCGCACCCTGTCCTTCACGATCCAGGGCCCGCACGGTGCGGTCACCGACTACGACGTCGAGCACGAGCAGCGGCTGCACCTGGTCGCCGTGCGCCGCGACTTCGAGGGCTACCAGCACGTCCACCCGACCCTCGCGGACGACGGCACCTGGACCACGCCCCTCGACCTCACCGCCGGGAGCTGGCGGGTCTTCGCCGACTTCTCCCCCGCCGGCGGCGAGCCGCTGACCCTGGGCGCGGACCTCGCCGTGCCGGGCTCCGCCGCCGCGGCGGCGCCCCAGCCCGAGACCCGCACCACCACCGTCGACGGCTACACCGTCACGGTCGCCGGCGACCTCACGGCCGGTGCGCACGCCGAGCTGGGCCTGACGATCACCCGTGACGGCGTGCCGGTCACCGACCTGCAGCCCTACCTCGGCGCCTACGGGCACCTGGTCGCCCTGCGCGAGGGCGACCTCGCCTACCTGCACGTCCACCCGTCCGGCGAGCCCGGCGACGGGACCACGCAGGCGGGGCCCGAGGTGGACTTCGGGGTCGAGGTGCCCAGCGAGGGCGCCTACCAGCTGTACCTCGACTTCCGGCACGACGGCGTCGTGCGGACCGCCCACCTCACCCTGCCGGCGGGCCCCGGCCAGGAGCACGACGAGGAGCCAGGCGAGGAGCAGGGGCACTAGTCGGTACGTCGTCGTACCCTCACCGCGTGCCCGACCACGAGCTCTCCCGCACCGACGCGCGCCGCCTGGCGCTGCGCGGTCAGCTGCTCACGGCCGAGCGCCCCACCGACCTCCTGGCCGTGCTGCGCCGGCTGACGGTGGTCCAGGACGACCCCACCCGCCACGTGGCACCCAGCGCCGACCTGGTCCTGTGGAGCCGCCTGGGCTCGACCTATTCCCCCGACGCGCTGCGCGCGGCCGTGGACGAGCAGCGGGTCCTGGAGCTGCACGGCTACCTCCGGCCCTGCGAGGACCTGGCGCTGTTCCGTGCCGACATGGCCGACTGGCCCGGGCGCGGTGAGCTGCGGCCCTGGCAGGAGGAGCAGCGGGCGTGGGTCGAGGCCAACACCGCGTGCCGGCTCGACGTCCTCGACCGGCTGCGCACGTCGGGGCCACTGCCCGCGAGCGAGCTGCCCGACACCTGCGAGCGCCCGTGGCGCTCCAGCGGCTGGAACCACCACCGCAACGTCGTGATGCTGCTCAAGCTCCTCGTCGCCCGGGGAGAGGTCGCGGCGGCCGGACGCGAGGAGCGGGAGACCCTGTGGGATCTCGCCGAGCGCGTCTACCCCGACGACCCGGTCGTGCCGGCCGACGAGGCCGAGCGCGTGCGCGACGAGCGACGGCTGCGAGCCCTGGGCATCGCCCGCGCGAGGAGCGCCCAGGTCCCCGGCGAGCCGGGCCACGTGGGCGAGGCCGGCGAGCCGACCGTGGTCGAGGGCGTCAAGGGCCGCTGGCGCATCGACCCCGAGCTGCTCGACGAGCCGTTCGCCGGCCGCACCGCCCTGCTCTCCCCGCTCGACCGCCTCATCCACGACCGCCGGCGGATGGACGAGATCTTCGAGTTCGACTACCAGCTGGAGATGTACAAGCCGAGGGAGCAGCGGCTCTGGGGCTACTGGGCGCTTCCGGTGCTCCACGGCGACCGGCTCGTGGGCAAGGTCGACGCCACCGCCGACCGCCGCGAGGGCGAGCTGCGCGTCGACGCGCTGCACGAGGACGTGCCGTTCACGCGCGCCATGACCCGCGCCGTCCACGACGAGCTCGCCGACCTCGCCGCCTGGCTGGACCTGCAGCTCGTCGGGCCGCCATGACCCGCGTCGCGCTCTCGCGCCTTCCCGACGACCGCGTGCTCGTGACCGACCCGCAGGGCCGCTCGGAGATCGCCCTGTCCGACCTGGCGGCGTACGTCCGGGAGCGTGAGCCCGACGGCCCGCGCTGGGTGTGGGACGACACCGCCCGGTGGTACCCCCCGCTGCTGGCCGCGGGCGTGCGGGTGGCGCGCTGCCACGACCTGCGCCTGGGGCACCACCTCCTGCGACGGGCGCCTGCCGTGGACGGCGCGCTGCTGGCCGGGGAGGAGTCCGAGCAGTGGGACCACCTCGGGCCGCGGGCACCCTCCGAGCCCACCCTCTTCTCGGCCGACGGCGCGTCCGAGCACCTGCGTGCCGACCTCGAGGACGCGCGGCAGCTGGCGGCGGCGGCGGCCTCTCCCGAGGCGGCCCGCCTGGGCCTCCTGCTCGCCGCCGAGTCGTCGGGCGCACTGGTCGCCGCGGAGATGACCCACGCCGGCGTCCCGTGGCGCGCCGACGTCCACGAGCGCCTGCTGGGCGACCTGCTGGGTCCGCGGCCGCCGCGAGGCGCCCGGCCACAGCGCCTGGAGGAGGTGGCCTCCGAGGTGCGCGAGGCGCTCGCCGCCCCCGGCCTCAACCCCGACTCACGGCCCGAGCTGCTGTCAGCGCTGCGCCGGGCCGGCCTGGAGGTCACCGACACCCGCGCGTCGTCGCTGCGACGGCTCGACCACCCGTGCATCGCTCCGCTGCTGCGCCACAAGCAGCTCTCGCACCTGTTCTCCACCAACGGCTGGGCGTGGGTCGACCAGTGGGTGAGCGGCGGTCGCTACCGCCCCGTCTACCAGCCGGCCGGCTCGGTCACCGGACGCTGGTCCTCCAACGGCGGCGGTGCGCTGTCGTTCCCGGCGCAGGTGCGCCCCGCTGCGGTCGCCGACGACGGCTGGGTGCTCGTGGTCGCCGACGTGGCCCAGCTCGAGCCGCGGGTCCTCGCCGGGATGAGCGGCGACCGGGCGCTGGCGCGCTCCGCGCGCGGGGCCGACCTCTACCAGGGCATGGTCGACGACGGGGCCGTCAGCAGCCGCCAGGACGCCAAGCTCGGGCTCCTCGGTGCCATGTACGGCGCCACCAGCGGCGAGAGCGGTCGCATGGTCGCCGGCCTCACGCGTCGCTACCCCGAGGCCTTCGGGCTGCTCGAGGACGCCGCCCGCGCGGGCGAGCGCGGCCAGGTGGTGCGCACGCTGCTGGGACGCGGGGCCCCTGCCCTGGGCGACACCCTGGGCGACGCCTGGGAGCCGGAGCCCTCCGGCCCGTCGGCGGACCCCGATGCGCAGGCCCGGCGCCGCCGCGCCTACGGCCGCTTCACCCGCAACTTCGTCGTGCAGGGCACCGGCGCCGAGTGGGCGCTGTGCTGGATCGCCGACCTGCGCAACCGGCTCTGGCGCCTCGGCGGGACCGGCCCCCTCGCCTCCCGCCCGCACCTCGTCCTGTTCCTCCACGACGAGGTCGTCATCCACGCCCCTGCCGCGCTGGCCGACGAGGTGGCCGCCGAGGCGAGCGCCGCGGCCGCCACCGCGTCTCGGCTGCTCTTCCGCGACCTCCCTGTCGACTTCCCCCTGACCACCTCGGTGGTGCGCTCCTACGCCGAGGCCGGCAAGGCCGGTGCCGCGGTCGAGGTGTGACCGCGGCGTCCGCTGCTCGTCGTCAGCGCAGCTTGAGACAGTGGAAGTGGAACGCCTGGGCGCTCGCATCACCGTACGAGTTGAAGGCCTGCTGGTCGAAGGCCATGGGATGGATCGGCGCGGCCGTCGTCCAGGTGCTGGTGAACTCGTACTGCGCCGGGTTGCCGTCCGCCCAAGTGAACCCGGGCTGGTCCGCGATGTAGCGGAGCTCGGCGATCGTGGGCAGCCGACCCCCGAGGCCGGAGCAGATGAACGTGGCCATGTCGTAGTCGCTCGGCCCGTAGGGGGCGGGCAGGACGCAGGCGCCGAAGATGAACAGCTCACCCGGGCCGCAGCGCGTGTAGGTGGTCGAGCGACCGAGCGAGCCCTCCCGCAGGTCCTGGCCGGTGAGCGACTTGTTGCGGACGTCCTTGGAGGTGAGCGTGTTGTTGCGGACGTCCTTGGACTGGACGCTGTTGTCCTTGATCTGGGCGGACCCGATCCGGCCTGCGGCGTAGCCGACGCCGCCGGTGGCCACCACGAGGGCGAGCACGGCGACGACGAACGAGGGAGTCAGTCGGAGCTTCATCTTCGGACTGTAGGACGGTCTCGCGTGCCGCGGAAGGGTGTGCGGCGGGGCGCCGGTGCCGCGGGCGGTTTCCCCAAGGTATGCAGCCCAGACGTCACTTCCCGTGCGCTGCAGACCGAGGAAAGTGACACGTTCCCTGCATACCTTGGTGAAACCGCAACCCGCGGCAACGCCCTACGGCACGTCGTAGGTGAGCTCGACCCCGTCGGCCCACGAGGAGCACGAGCACCCGTCGGGGTCGGGCAGCGCGGCGATGGCGCCGGTGAGCAGGCCGGTGAGGCGCTCGAGGTTGGCGCGGAAGAGGGCGAAGACCTCCTCCTGGCCGACGCCCTCGCCGGACTCGGCGCCGGCGTCCATGTCGGTGACCAGGGCGATCGCGGCGTAGCACTGGCGCATCTCGCGGGCCAGCGCCGCCTCGGGGGCCCCGGTCATGTTGATCAGCGACCAGCCCCGGGAGGCGTAGTCGCGCGACTCGGCGCGCGTCGAGAAACGAGGACCCTCGATGACCACCATGGTGCCCCCCGCGGTGACGTCGGGGTCGGCGGAGATGACGGCGCCGGAGACCCCGGCGCAGTAGGGGTCGGCGAAGGGCAGGTGCACCGCACCCGTCTCGACGTAGCTGCCGATGCGGCGGTGCGTCCGGTCGACGAGCTGGTCGGGCACCACCACGTCGCCGGGCGCCACCGAGGAGCCGAGGCCGCCCACGGCGCACGGCGCCAGCACCTGGCGCACCCCCAGCGAGCGCAGCGCCCAGAGGTTGGCGCGGTAGTTGATCGCGTGCGGGGGCGCCTCGTGGTGGGCGCCGTGGCGCGGCAGGAACGCCACCCGGCGCCCGGCCACCTCACCGACCGACACCGGCGCGGACGGAGCGCCGTAGGGCGTGTCGACGACGTGGTCGGTGGGGTCGTCGAGGAAGGAGTAGAAGCCCGTGCCTCCGATGACGGCGACGTCGGCCACAGTGTCGGTGTCTGCCATGGGGGTCATGCGCTCACTCCTGGGGTCGGCGGCTCGGCGCAGCATAGGCCGCGGCCACGACGCCGGCGGCGAGCGCGGTGGTGACCAGCGCCAGCACGGGGTAGCCGAACAGCCCGACGACGAGCCCGGCCAGGGCGCCAGCGCTGGCCGCCGAGACGCCCATGACGACGTCGGCCATGCCCTGGACGTCGGTGCGGGCCTCGAGCGGGGCGAGGTCGGCCACCATCGTGGACGCCGACACGGTGGCCAGCGACCAGCCGAGCCCCAGCAGGAAGAGACCGCCGAAGATCTGCCACGAGGTGCCCTCGGGCGCGGTCGAGCAGAGGACCAGCGAGACCAGCAGCACGAGCCCGCCTGCGGCCAGGACCGGCGGCCGGCCGACGCGGTCGGCCAGCAGACCCACCAGCGGCGAGAACGCGAACATGCCGAGCACGTGGACGCTGATCACGATGCCGATGACACGCAGCTCGGCGCCGCCGTGCTCCATGTGGATCGGCGTCATCGTCATCACCCCGACCATCGCGGCGTGAGCGGCGGCGAGGCCCGTCACGGCCAGCCCCAGCCCGGGCCGCTCGCGGACGGCCTGGCGCGCCCGGCCCCACGAGGTGCCGCTCGGCGGTGCGGCGGGCACCTCGGCCAGCTCGCGGGCCAGGAGGAGCGGGTCTGGCCGCAGCCGCACGGTCACGATCACGGCAGCGACGAGCATGCCGATGGCGCCCAGGGCGAAGGGGCCGGTCAGCTCGGGGATGCCGAGCAGGTCGGCGAAGGCCGCCGACGGGCCGGTGAGGTTGGGCCCCACCACCGCGCCGACGGTGGTCGCCCACACCACGGTCGACAGCGCGCGGCCGCGCCGCTCGGCAGGCGCCAGGTCGGTGGCGGCGTAGCGCGACGCGTTGTTGGCCGCCGTCGTCGCCCCGATCAGCAGCGCTCCCACGAGCAGCAGGAGCATCGAGCCGATCACCCCGGCCACGACGGCGAGCAGCGCTCCCGCCGCCCCCATCAGCAGCCCGGTCGTGAGCCCGACGCGACGCCCGCGGACCGCCATCACCCGCGCCAGCAGGTACGACGAGAGCGCCGCGCCCAGCACCTGGAACGTGCCCGCGAGACCGGCCAGGCTCTCCGACCCGGACAGGTCGCGTGCCAGCAGCGAGGCGGTGGCGATGCCGATGGTGATGCCGAGCGCGCCGACGGCCTGCGACAGCACGAGCGCGCGGACGGTCGCGGCCTGGACGGCGACGACGTCCGTGGTGTCCCTCAGCGTCGGCACCGTGGCCTCAGCGCTCCCGGTCGGGAAGCTCGAGGGTGCGCCACACGACCGCCCACACCTGCTTGGGCTCGAATCCCGCGTCGAGGGCCTCGGTGACGGTGCGGCTGCCGAGGTCGCCCATGACGAACTGGTCGGCCCAGACCCGGTAGTAGGCCGTGCCGAGGGCGGCCTCGAGCCGCGCCCAGAGCTCGGTGTGCCTCATCGGCGCCTCGCCGTCGCGCCGAGCCAGTGCTCGCCGCTGTCGCTCACCGCGCGGTGGACGTCCTCGACCAGCCAGCCGGCGGCGTCGAGGACCGAGCGGAGGGGCTGCTCGCGCCAGTAGACGAACATCCGGGGGGCGCGGACCACGCCGTGGGTCGACCACCCCTCGCCGTCACCCTCCTTGACCGACATGCGCAGGGCGCCGCCGGGACGGGTGGCCGCGGCCAGACGGGTCAGGACGACCGGCAGGTCGGCTCGCGCGACGTGCAGCAGCGAGGCACCGGCCCACACCCCGTCGTAGGGCTGACCGGGTCGGGCGGGGTCGTCGAGGTCGTCGGTGAGCGGGTCGAGGACGTCGGCGTCGACGCCGGTGTCGCGCAGCAGTGAGACGAACGACGGCGTCACGTCGGTGCGGCGGACGCTCAGGCCGACGTCCTCGAGGGCCCGGGCGTCGCGACCACCACCACTCCCGATCTCCAGCACCCGCGCACCCGCGCGGAGCGAGTCGGCGAAGGCACGGATCACCCGACGGCCGCTGTCGGGCATGACCTGGGTCGCGTCGCGGTAGTCGAGCGCCGCGGCGTCGTAGGCGCCGACGGTCACGGCGTCGCGCACGTCCCACAGGTGGTGGACGACATCGTGGAGGTGGTAGCGGGCGAGGGTGTCGACGGTGAAGGCGCTGCCGTTGCTGCGCAGGCCGCGCCGCTCCCAGGCGTCGTCGGGGACCGCGTCGTAGGCCGCCGCGATGCCCTCGGCAGCCGCCACGAGCTCGGGGCCGACCACGGCGGGCTCCTGGAGGTCGTAGCGCTCGGCGAGGGCGGTCTCGTCCTGGTCCCAGTTGGGGAAGACCGGCGCGTCCGCCTCCAGCATGGACCGCACGCGTCCCTCGAAGACCCGGTGCACGTCGCGGACGTGGCAGGAGTACTCCGCCACCGACCACGTGCCCGCATCCGGACGACGGGTCGCGCCCGGCGCACGCAAAGCGAGCGCGAACGCCTCGGCGTTGGCGCGCACCGCCGCGCCGAGAGCCGCGCGGTCGACGTCGGCGGCCACGAAGCCGCAGTCGGTGCAGGGACGCATCAGGACCCAGGTCCAGTCCTTGGTGTCCGGCTCGGGGGCGGGCGGGGTCGACATGCGGCCATCCTCTCAACCGGCGCCGACACCGGTCGCCGGGGATCCTGCCAACGTCGGACAGAATGCCGCCATGTCCGAGGAGTCCCACGTCCGTCCCGCCACCCGTGCCGACCTGGCCGGGATCAAGGCGATCTACGACCACCAGGTCCTGACCTCGACCTCGACGTTCGAGACGACTCCCCCGCCGCTGGACTACTGGACCGCGCGGCTGGAGAGCACCGAGCGGGGCGACCACCTGCTCGTCGCGGTCGAGGGCGAGCGGCTCCTCGGCTACGCCTACTCCGCCTCCTACCGCCCCCGGCCCGCCTACGCCCGGACCCGCGAGACGTCGGTCTACCTCGCTCCCGAGGCCGCCGGCCGTGGCCTCGGCCGACGGCTGTACGACGACCTGCTGGCCGCGCTGCGCGCCGACGACGTGCACACGGTGCTGGCCGTCGTCGCCCAGCCCAACCCCGCGAGCGAGGCGCTGCACCGCGCCTGCGGCTTCGAGCAGGTCGGGCTGCTGCCGGAGGTGGGGTTCAAGCTGGACCGCTGGCTCGACACCGCCCTGTGGGCGCTGCGCCTCGACTGAGCCGGCGGGTCAGGTGAGCAGCAGCCGGTCGAGCCGGCGGCGTACGACGAGCATGCCGACCAGACCCATGACCACGAGGTAGACGACCGAGACGGCCGAGGCCCACGAGAGCGCACCGGTGGTCAGCTCGCGGCACGCGGCGGACGTCGACGTCGATGCCCTTGACGGCCTCGAAGTCGCCGAAGCTCTTGCGCAGCCCGACGGCGCGGATCATCGACTCGGTCACGGAGCGAGACCCTATAAGCCCTCGCCGACCGGCCCCAGCCGGTTTACGTTGACGGCATGGAGCGACGTCGCTCGGTCCGCGAGGCGGGTCGCGCATGACGCTCGTCCTGGTGGAGGGCGCCAGCGACGAGCGGGCGGTGGTGACGCTCGCCGAGCGGCTGGGGCGTGACCTGGCCGGGGTCGACGTGGTCGCGATGCACGGCGTCACCAACCTCGGCCGCCACCTCGCCGCCGCCGACCCGCGCCGCCGCACGCTCGGCCTGTACGACGTCGGCGCGGCGACGTACGTCACGCGGGTGCTGGCACGCACGGGCACCGACCCCGCGGGCTTCCACGGCTGCGACGCCGATCTCGAGGACGAGCTGATCCGCGCGGTCGGCACCGACGGTGTGCTGCGCGTGATCGAGGCGGAGGGCGGACTGGCGTCGTTCGCCACGCTGCAGAAGCAGCCGGCCCACCGCGCCCGACCGGTCGACGCGCAGCTGCACCGCTTCCTCTCCTCGCACTCGGGCCACAAGCTGCGCTACGCGGGACTGTTGGTGAGGGCACTGGACCTGGATCGGGTACCCGCACCCCTGGGTGGCTTGATCACCGCACTCTGACCGCGTTATAGTCAGATTGACTCCAACTGGACGGACGCCCTACATGAAGGTCTCAGCCGGACTGCTCACCGACCACTACGAGCTCACCATGCTCTCCTCGTGGGTCACCGACGGCAGCGTGGACAACCGCGCGGTGTTCGAGGCGTTCGCGCGGCGCCTGCCCGAGGGCCGCCGCTACGGCATGCTCGCCGGCCTGGGCCGGCTGCTGCGGCTCGTCGAGGACTTCCGCTTCGACGCCGACGAGGTCGCGTGGCTGCGTGAGCGGGGCGTCATCAACGAGGCGACGGCCGCCTACCTGCGCGACTTCCGCTTCACCGGCGACGTCGACGGCTACCGCGAGGGCGACCTGTACTTCCCCAACAGCCCGATCCTCACGGTCACCGGCACGCTCGGCGAGTGCGTGCTCCTGGAGACGCTCGTCCTGAGCGTGCTCAACCACGACACCGCGATCGCCAGCGCCGCGGCCCGCATGGTGACCGCGGCCGAGGGCAGGCCGCTGGTCGAGATGGGCAGCCGCCGCACCCACGAGGAGGCGGCCGTGGCCTCCGCGCGAGCGGCGTACGTCGCGGGGTTCGCCTCCACCAGCAACCTCGCCGCCGGCCGGCTGCACGGCGTGCCCACCGTCGGCACGGCCGCCCACGCCTTCACCCTGTCGCACGCCACCGAGGCCGACGCGTTCCGCAGCCAGGTGGCCGCCCAGGGCGTGGGCACCACGCTGCTCGTCGACACCTTCGACATCAGCGACGGGATCCGCACGGCGGTCGAGGTCGCCGGCCCGGCGCTGGGCGCCGTGCGCATCGACTCGGGCGACCTGGCCGTGGAGTCGCGCAAGGCGCGCGAGCTGCTCGACTCCCTCGGCGCGACCTCGACCCGGATCACCGTGACCAGCGACCTCGACGAGTACGTCATCTCGGCGCTGGCCGACGCGCCGATCGACGGCTACGGCGTCGGCACGCGCGTCGTGACCGGCTCGGGCCACCCGACCTCGAGCATGGTCTACAAGCTCGTGGCCGTCGCCGACTCCCCCGACGGCGAGCTGCGTCCGGTCGCGAAGAAGTCCGCCGCCAAGGCCTCCACCGGCGGCCGCAAGGCCGTGCGCCGCACCTACGAGGACGGGACGCTGGTCGCCGAGACCTACACCCTCGGCGAGCCCGGCCCCGACAGCGTGCAGGTGCCGCTGGTCCGCAAGGGCGCGGTGGTCCACACGCCGTCGCTCGACGAGGTCCGCGCGCATGCGGCGGCCGCGCTGGCCACGCTCCCCCGCGAGGCGCTCGGGGTCAGCCACGGACCGCCGTACCTCACCGCCACCCCCGAGACCCCCACCGAGGAGCCGACATGACCGCCAGCCAGACCGACCAGACCGTCGAGCAGGCCACCGCACGACGGGCCCTGATCGTCGTCGACGTGCAGCAGGACTTCGTCGAGGGCGGGTCGCTCGGCGTCGCCGGCGGGCGCGACGTCGCCGCCCGGATCAGCGAGCACCTCGCCGGGCACGCGGCCGACTACGCCACCGTGGTGGCCTCCCGCGACTGGCACGACCCGCACTCCGACAACGGCGGCCACTTCGCCGCGGCGGGCGAGGAGCCCGACTACGTCGCCACCTGGCCGCAGCACTGCGTCAGCGACGGACCCGGGAGCGACTACGCGCCCGAGCTCGTGCTGGACCTGGTGAGCCACCACGTCCGCAAGGGGCAGGGGGCGCCGGCCTACTCGGCGTTCGAGGGCGTCGACGAGGACGGCCGGCCGCTCGCCGAGCTGCTGACCTCGTACGGCGTGACGGACGTGGACGTCGTCGGCATCGCCACCGACTACTGCGTCCTGCAGACGGTCCTCGACGCCCGCGGGCGCGACCTCGGCGTACGGCTGCTCGACGGCCTGCACGCCGGCGTCGCCCCGGCCAGCAGCGAGGCGGCCGTCGCGTCGATGCGGGAGTCCGGAGTCGAGGTGGTGGCGCCGTGAGCGAGCACCCTCCCTTCGCCGTCGCGGTCGACCTCGCGATCTTCACGATCCGCGACGACGCCCTGCGCGTGCTGCTCGTCGAGCGCGGGGTGGCGCCGTACGAAGGCGGCTGGGCGATGCCCGGCGGCTTCGTCGAGCCGGACGAGGACGCCGAGACCGCCGCCTGGCGCGAGCTGCGCGAGGAGACCGGCGTCGCGCGCTTCTCCGGACACCTCGAGCAGCTGCGCACCTACTCCGCCCCCGACCGCGACCCGAGGATGCGTGTGGTCTCGGTGGCGCACGTCGCCTTCGCGCCCGACCTGCCGGAGCCCGACGCCGGCTCGGACGCAGCCGGCGCGCGCTGGTGGCCGGTCGACGGCCTCCCGGAGCTGGCCTTCGACCACGCCGAGATCCTGGCCGACGCCCTGGAGCGGGTGCGGGCCAAGCTCGAGTACACGACGCTGGCGCTGGAGTTCGTCACCGAGCCGTTCACGCTGCCCGACCTGCGCGCCGTCTACACCGCGGTCTGGGGCGTGCCGCCCGACCTCGGCAACTTCCGCCGCAAGGTCCTCGGCACCGCCGGCTTCGTCGTGCCCACCGGCGACACCGGCCCCGCGTCGGAGTCCGGCGGCCGCAAGGCCCTCCTCTACCGCCGCGGCGACGCCACGGCCATCCAGCCCCCCATGCTCCGCCCGACCCTCTGAGGGGTGCGGTCGGCCAGCGGTGTCGGTGGCGTAGGACAGGATGAAGCAGTGCACGAGGCCCTCGAGAGGTTCAGCGAACCCACCCGCACCTGGTTCGGTGCGGCGTTCGCTGAGCCGACCCCTGCGCAGGCGGGCGCGTGGGCGGCGATCGGGGCCGGGCGGCACGCGCTCGTGGTCGCCCCGACCGGGTCCGGCAAGACGCTCAGCGCGTTCCTGTGGTCCATCGACCGGCTGCTGACCGACCCGCCCCCGAAGGACAAGACGCGCCGCTGCCGCGTGCTGTACGTCTCGCCGCTCAAGGCGCTCGCCGTCGACGTCGAGCGCAACCTCCGCTCGCCGCTCACCGGCATCGGCCACACCGCCGACCGCCTCGGCACGCCCGTGCCCGAGCTGCGCGTCGGCGTCCGCAGCGGCGACACCAGCGCCGCAGACCGGCGCAAGCTCACGACCCAGCCGCCCGACATCATGATCACGACGCCGGAGTCGCTGTTCCTGATGCTCACCAGCCAGGCGCGCGAGTCGCTGCGGGGCGTCGAGACCGTGATCATCGACGAGGTCCACGCGGTCGCCGGCACCAAGCGCGGCGCCCACCTCGCGCTCTCCCTGGAGCGCCTCGACGAGCTGCTCGACAAGCCGGCCCAGCGCATCGGCCTCTCGGCCACCGTGCGTCCCCTGGAGGAGGTCGCCCGCTACCTCGGCGGCGCGGCGCCGGTCGACATCGTGGCGCCCCCGGCCAACAAGGAGTGGGACCTCAAGGTCGTCGTCCCGGTCGAGGACATGACCGCCCCCGACGACTACGACGAGGACTCCGACGAGCCTCGCAACACCAGCATCTGGCCCCACGTCGAGGAGAGCGTCGTCGACCTGATCGAGGCCCACCGCTCCACGATCGTCTTCGCCAACTCCCGTCGCCTGGCCGAGCGGCTGACGTCGCGCCTCAACGAGATCGCCACCACCCGCGCCGAGGCGCTCGAGGCTGGCCCGGACGGCGCGGACGGCGCGGGAGCCGCGCCGCCGTCCAGGCCGCCGGCCGAGATCATGGCCCAGTCGGGCGCCTCCGGCGGTGTCGGCACGATCATCGCCAAGGCCCACCACGGGTCGGTGTCCAAGGACCAGCGCGCCCTCATCGAGGACGACCTCAAGCGCGGTCGCATCCCCGCCGTGGTCGCCACCAGCAGCCTCGAGCTCGGCATCGACATGGGCGCCGTCGACCTCGTCGTGCAGATCGAGTCGCCGCCCTCGGTGGCCAGCGCCCTCCAGCGCGTCGGGCGCGCCGGCCACCAGGTCGGCGAGACCAGCCGCGGGGTGCTCTTCCCCAAGCACCGCGGCGACCTCGCCCAGACCGCCGTCGCCGTCGAGCGCATGCGCATCGGCGGCATCGAGTCCCTCCGGATCCCGACCAACCCCCTCGACGTGCTGGCCCAGCAGGTGGTGGCGGCCACCGCCCTCGACGCCTGGGACGTCGACGAGCTCTTCGCCGTCGTACGCCGCACGGCGTCGTTCAGCAGCCTGCCCCGCTCGGCCTACGACGCGACCCTCGACCTGCTGAGCGGGCGCTACCCCTCCGACGAGTTCGCCGAGCTGCGCCCGCGCATCGTCTGGGACCGGGTCACCGGCAGCCTCACCGGCCGCCCGGGCGCCCAGCGGCTGGCCGTCACCAGCGGCGGCACGATCCCCGACCGCGGGCTCTTCGGCGTCTTCCTCGTCGGCGGCGAGGGCCCCGGCAAGCGGGTCGGCGAGCTCGACGAGGAGATGGTCTACGAGTCGCGCGTGGGCGACATCTTCGCGCTGGGCGCCACGAGCTGGCGCATCCAGGACATCACCCACGACCGGGTGCTCGTCACCCCTGCCCCCGGCATCCCGGGACGGCTGCCGTTCTGGAAGGGCGACGGCCTCGGCCGGCCCGCCGAGCTCGGCGCGGCCATCGGCGCCTTCACCCGCGAGCTGGGTGCGCTGCCGAAGGCGAAGGCCGAGGCGCGCGCGCAGGAGGGCGGGCTGGACGCCTGGGCCGCGGGCAACCTCGTCAGCTACCTCCACGAGCAGCTCGAGGCCACCAACGTCCTGCCCAGCGACACCACCGTGGTCGTGGAGCGGTTCCGCGACGAGCTCGGCGACTGGCGCCTGGTCGTCCACTCGCCGTTCGGCAAGCCCGTCCACGCCCCGTGGGCGCTGGCCATCAACGCCCGGCTGCGCGAGCGCCACGGCGTCGACGGGCAGGCGATGGCCTCCGACGACGGCATCGTGATCCGGATCCCCGACACCGACGCCGAGCCTCCCACCGGCGAGGTGATCGTGTTCGAGGCCGACGAGATCGAGGACCTCGTCACCCAGGAGGTCGGCGGCTCGGCGCTCTTCGCCGCCCGCTTCCGTGAGTGCGCGGCCCGGGCGCTGCTGCTGCCCCGCCGCGACCCCGGTCGCCGCTCGCCGCTGTGGCAGCAGCGGCAGCGCTCCGCCGCCCTGCTCGAGGTGGCCTCGCGCTACCCGTCGTTCCCGATCGTCCTGGAGGCGGTGCGCGAGTGCCTCCAGGACGTCTACGACCTCCCGGCGCTCCTGGCGCTGATGCGCTCGGTGGAGCGCCGGCAGGTGCAGGTCGTCGACGTCTCGACCACCAGCCCCTCGCCCTACGCCCGCACGCTGCTGTTCGGCTACGTCGCCCAGTTCGTCTACGAGGGCGACTCCCCCATCGCCGAGCGCCGCGCGGCCGCCCTCTCGCTCGACCAGGGACTGCTGGCCGAGCTGCTGGGCCGTGCCGAGCTGCGCGAGCTGCTCGACCCCGACGTGCTCACCGAGGTCGAGGCAGAGCTGCAGCGGCTCGCCACCGACCGGCGTGCCCGCGACGCCGAGGGCGTGGTCGACCTCCTGCGAATGCTCGGCCCCCTCACGGTCGCCGAGATCGACGAGCGCACCGTCGACGGCGCCGACGTCACCGGCTGGCTGGGCGCGCTCACCGACTCGCGTCGGGTGGTCCTGGTCCGCATCGGCGGTGAGGAGCGGTGGACGGTCGTCGAGGACGTCGCCCGCCTGCGCGACGGCCTCGGCACCCCGGTCCCGCCCGGCACCCCGGACGCCTTCACCGAGCCCGTCGAGGACCCGCTCGGCGACCTCGTGTCCCGCTTCGCCCGCACCCACGGCCCGTTCACCACCGAGCAGGTCGCCGAGCGCTTCGGTCTCGGCGGGGCCGTCGTACGCCACACGCTGACGCGTCTCGCCGCCCAGGGCCGGGTGCTCGAGGGCGAGTTCCGCCCCTCCGGCTCCGGCTCGGAGTGGTGCGAGGCGGAGGTGCTCCGCAAGCTGCGCCGCCGCTCGCTGGCCCGGCTGCGCAAGGAGGTCGAGCCGGTCGAGCCGGAGGCTCTCGCGCGCTTCCTCGGCGCCTGGCAGCACCTCGTCGCCGCGGGCGGCAGCGGCCGCGGGCTGCGCGGCGTCGACGGCGTCCTGGCCGCGGTCGACCAGCTCGCCGGCGCCCCGGTGCCGGCCTCGGCCCTGGAGCCGCTCGTGCTCGGCGGCCGGGTCCGCGACTACTCCCCCGCCTACCTCGACGAGCTCACCGCCTCCGGGGAGGTGCTGTGGGCCGGTCACGGGACGCTGCCGGGCGCCGACGGCTGGGTCTCGCTCCACCTCGCCGACT
Organism: Nocardioides lijunqiniae; assembly: GCF_015024225.1. Classification (GTDB taxonomy): domain Bacteria; phylum Actinomycetota; class Actinomycetes; order Propionibacteriales; family Nocardioidaceae; genus Nocardioides; species Nocardioides lijunqiniae. The sequence goes on along the minus strand of NZ_JACJGM010000005.1, from coordinate 126,054 downwards.
CCGCCGCGCTCACGCTGCCCGAGCCGGCGCCGTTCGAGCACGCCGAGCTCCACGACGCCGTGCTCGAGGCGCTGGCGCCCGGGGGCGCGTGGTTCTTCCGGCAGCTCTCCGACGCCGTCCGCTCGGTCAACGACGCCGCCCTGTCCGCGGCGCTCTGGGAGCTCGTCTGGGCCGGCCGGATCAGCAACGACACCCTCGTCCCGCTGCGCGCACTCACCCGCTCGGGCACCCCCAGCCACCGCAGCCGCCGACCACCGCCCCGCGCCGGACGTCCCGCCCGCACGGGCCCGCCCGAGACCGCCGGACGGTGGGCACTGCTGCCTGCCATCGACACCGACCCGACGCGTCGCGCCCACGCCACCGCCGAGCGGCTGCTCGACCGCCACGGCGTCGTCATCCGCGGCGCGGTCATGAGCGAGCGGGTGCCGGGCGGGTTCGCCGCCGTCTACAAGGTGCTCTCCGCCTTCGAGGACTCCGGACGCTGCCGCCGCGGCTACTTCGTCAACGGCCTGGGCGCCGCCCAGTTCGGCACGGCCGGCGCCATCGACCGGCTGCGCACGTTCTCCGAGCTGCCGCCCGACCAGAAGCCGAGCGCGGTCGCGCTCGCCGCCACCGACCCGGCCAGCCCCTACGGCGCGGCCCTCGGGTGGCCGCCCAGCCCGACCGACGAGGGCGCCGGGCACCGGCCGGGGCGCAAGGCCGGGGCGATCGTCGTGCTCGTCGACGGCGTCCTGACCCTCTACGTCGAGCGCGGCGGCAAGACGCTCCTCACCTGGACCGACGACCTCGACCGGCTGACGCCCGCCGCCGCGTCGCTGGCCGAGGCCGTCGGCCGTGGCTCCCTGGGTCGGCTCACGGTCGAGAAGGCCGACGGCGCGGCCCTGCTCGGCGGCGGGTCGACGCCCCTGCGGCAGGCGCTGGACGCGGCCGGCTTCGTGGCGACCCCGCGCGGACTGAGGCTGCGCAGTGCCTGAGGGCGACACCGTCTACCGCGCCGCGCGCAAGCTCGACCGCGCGCTGTCCGGACAGCTCCTGCTCCGCACCGACCTGCGGGTGCCGCAGCACGCCACCGCCGACCTCTCCGGCGGCACGGTCACCACCACCATCTCCCGGGGCAAGCACCTGCTCACGCGCATCGAGCTCGGGGACGAGCGGTGGACGCTGCACACCCACCTCAAGATGGAGGGGTCGTGGCGGGTGATGCGCCCGGGGCAGCGGTGGTCGCGCCCGGCCCACCAGGCACGGGTCGTCCTGGAGACCGCGCGCACCACCGCGGTGGGCTTCTCGCTCGGCATCGTCGAGCTGCTGCCCACCGCCGAGGAGGACTCGGTGGTGGGCCACCTCGGGCCCGACCTGCTCGGCCCCGACTGGGACGAGGAGGAGGCGCTGCGCCGGCTGCACGAGGACCCCGACCGCCCGATCGGGGAGGCACTGCTCGACCAGACCCGACTGGCCGGCATCGGCAACATGTACATGGCCGAGCTCTGCTTCGTCAGCGGCCTGCACCCGCGCACGCCGGTGGGCCGGGTGCCCTCACTGCCCCGGGTCGTGCGACGCGCCCGGCAGATGCTCGACCTCAACAAGGAGCGCGCTCTCCAGGCCACGACCGGCGACCTCCGCAACCCGCTGTGGGTCTACCGCCGCGACCAGTCCACCTGCCGCCGGTGCGGCACCCCCATCCGGGTGGCCATGGCCGGGCCGGCCGGGCGCGAGCGCGCGATGTACTGGTGCCCCGTCTGCCAGCCGGCCACCGACGACGACTGAGCCGGCGCGGTGGCACGATCAGGGACATGAGCGCTCCCGACGACGTCTACACCCACGGCCACGTCGACGCGGTGCTCCGGTCGCACCGCTGGCGCACGGCCGAGAACTCCGCCGGCTACCTGCTCCCGCACATCCAGGACGACTCGCTGGTCCTGGACGTCGGCTGCGGGCCGGGCTCGATCACCCTCGACCTCGCCCGCCTGGCCCACGCCGGGTCGGTGGTCGGCATCGACCGGTCCGAGGCCGTGATCGCCGAGGCGCGCGCCGCCGCGGAGCACACCGGCGTGGGCAACGTCGAGCTCGCGGTCGGCGACGTCTACGCGCTGGACCACGAGGCCGCCGCCTTCGACGTGGTCCACGCCCACCAGGTGCTGCAGCACCTCAGCGACCCGGTCGCCGCGCTGCGCGAGATGGGCCGCGTGTGCCGGCCCGGCGGCCTGGTCGCGGTGCGCGACAGCGACTACTCCGCCTTCACCTGGCACCCCGCGGTGCCCGAGCTGTCCGAGTGGCTCGACCTCTACCGTGACGTCGCCCGCGGCAACGACGCCGAGCCGGGCGCCGGTCGCCGCCTGAAGGGCTGGGCGCTGGAGGCGGACCTCGAGATCGTCTCGTCGAGCGCCGGCGTCTGGTGCTTCTCGGAGCCGGAGGACGTCGCGTGGTGGGGCGGCCTGTGGGCCGAGCGCGTCGTCTCCTCGGGCCTGGCCGAGCAGGCCACGGCGCGTGGCCTGGCGAGCGCCGACGACCTGGCGCGTCTGGGCCGGGGCTGGCGGCGCTGGGCAGAGGCCGAGGACGCGTGGTTCGCCGTCCTGCACGGCGAGCTGCTGTGTCGCCCGCGCCGATCGGCGTAGGCGAGGGTCAGCCTGCGATCAGGCGGCGGAGGCCACCACGTCGCCGGCCGTGCGGCGGGCGTTGACGGAGATCGGGGTGGCAGCAAGGGCGGCCTCCTCGATGGCGACGGCCAGCGAGACCTCGCTGAGGACCTCCGACAGCGGCGCGTCGAGGGCGGTGCACAGCGAGGCGAGGAGCTCCGAGGACGCCTCCTTCTGGCCGCGCTCGATCTCGGAGATGTAGCCGAGGCTCACCCGGGCCTCGGCGGAGACCTCGCGCAGGGTCATCCCCCGCTCCATGCGACGGGCGCGGAGCACGTCCCCCAGGAGCCTGCGGAACAGCACCATGCGGGTCCCCTTCCCAGATCGATGGCCGGATATGTGCCCAACGCTACCGGAGAGGCGTTTCTTCCTGACGCAGCACGCCCAGGAGCGCGGCCAGCGCCTCCTCGCAGGTGCGCTGCTGGACGGCGGCGCGGTCGCCGGTCAGCTCCAGCGACAGCACGCTGGCACCGTCGGGTCCCGCGACCGCCACGAAGACCGTGCCCGGCGGCTTGTCCTCCTGCGAGTCCGGGCCGGCCACGCCCGTGGTGCTCAGTGCGTACGTCGCCCCGACGACGCGTCGCGCCCCCTCGGCCATCGCCCGCGCGCAGGCGGCCGAGACCACGCCGTGCTCCGCCACCAGGTCCGCGGGGACGCCGAGCACGCCGGTCTTGACCTCGGTGGCGTAGGAGACGACGCCGCCGAGGTAGGAGCGCGACGCCCCCGGCGGGGTCGTCAGCAGGGCAGCGAGCCGGCCCCCGGTCAGCGACTCGGCCGTGGCGCTGGTGGCTCCCGCCGCCACGAGCGCGTCGTTGACGGAGGCGGCGAGCGCGGCGAGGTCGGGCGAGGTCTTCCGGGCCATGTCGGCATTCTGCCTGCCCCTCACGACGACAGCGGGAGCCGGCCCGAGGGCCGACTCCCGCTGTCGTGCTGCGTGCCTCAGGTCAGCGACGGACCACCCGCACCACGTGCCTCGTGGTGCCGGCCTTGACCCGGCTGTCGCCGGCGTAGCTGATCGTCAGCCGCTTGCGGCCGGCGTTCTTCCAGACGGCCAGCTTGACCTTGGCCACGCCGTTGACCAGGCGCACCTTGATCGTGCCCTTGCCGGTGCCCCGGATCGTGACGACCCCGGTGGGCGTGGCGCCGGTCGCTGCGACCTGAACGCGCAGGTTGGCGCGCGTCCTGCCGGCCACGACCTTGGCCGGGCTGTGCGCCACCTTGAAGCGCGCCGGCACCTTCACCGGGGCCTTGGCGGCCACGGTGACGGGCACCTCGACCTCGGTGCCGGTGGTGGCGCCCGTGAGCGTCAGCACCTGGCGTCCCGACGCGACCCCGGCGGGGAGCGTCACGCTGACGGCGGCCTTGCCGGCCTCGTCGTAGGCCGCCACCGCGGCGTTGTCGAGCGCGAACGTGCCGAGCTCGGCGTCGCCCAGGGAGACCACCACCGCCGTGTCCTTCAGGTCGCCCGGGGCCGTGAAGGCCCAGGAGGACACGTCGAAGGCGACGGTGCCGCCGGCCGGGTAGGCCGCCGGGGCGCCCGCGGGGAAGGAGACCCCGACGGCGCGCTGGGTGTAGTCGACCGGGAGCGGCGCCTCGTCGGCGAACTCCTCCATGTAGTCGACCATCGCCTCGAGGTCGACCTTGCCGGTGTCGCGCTGGTCGGTGCCGGCGGTGAACGCACCGAAGTTGTCGCCACCGGCGGAGAGGAAGGAGTTGGCCGTGACCGAGTACGTCTGCGTCAGCACGATCGGCACCCCGTCGAGCGACATCGAGGTGATCCGGGAGCCCTGGGGCTTGGCCGGGTCATAGGTGTACTCGAAGCCCTCGGACGCCCCCAGCTTGAGGAACGGACGCGAGGAGCCGGTGGGCTGCCACTGCTGCTCGAGGACCGCCTTGATGTCGGAGCCCTTGAGCTTCATGTTGCGCAGCGTGTTGGCGAACGGCTGCACGACCGCGGCCTGCTTGTAGGTCAGCGTCCGGGGGAAGGCCCCCGAGCCGGTGCCGACCATGTCGGCGCGCAGACCACCGGGGTTCATGAACGCGATCTGCGCTCCCCCGGCCTCCGGGCTCTCCGTGGCCCAGCGCTGGACCTCGGCGACCAGGTTGCCCAGCGCCGACTCGCCACCGCGGTTCTCGGTGGTGCCGTCGGCCGCCTTGGCCCGGTCGAAGCGACCGCCGATCTGGCCCAGCGGCACGGCGCCGAGGGTGTCGGCCGTGGCCACGGCGGCGTCGACGATGGTCTTCGTCGCCGGGTCGACCGGGTAGTTGGCGGTGAACACCGTGCCGGGGCCGGAGCCGTCGACGTCGGTGGCCAGCGGCAGGATCGCCTGCGACTTGGCGACGAGCTCGCCGTCCGCGTCGAACTGGAACTTCAGCTGGTTCAGGTTCATGCCGTACTGACCGGCCGAGACCACCGGACGCTCCGTCACCGCGCGGCCCTCGGCGGCCCAGGCGGGCACCGGGATCGAGTGGTTGTAGGCGAGGTGGGTGTGGCCCGACACGATGGCGTCCACGTCGGGGCTGACGCCCGTGACGATCTGGCCGAACGCCGAGTCGTTGGTGGCGTCCGCCACGTTGGTGGACGACGCCCCTTCGTGCACCAGCAGGACGACCATGTCGACCGGGTCGGGGCCCGACCGCAGCGCGGCCGCCTCGGCGTTGGTCGCCGCGACGACGTCGGTGACGGCCACGCCCTCCATCAGGTCGGGGTTGACCAGCGTGAGCAGGTCCTCGGTGACGGCGCCGACGAAGCCGACCCTGATGTCACCGAAGTCCTGGACCCAGCTGTCGGCGAGCTCGTCGGCGTCGCCGGGCTCGTCGACGTTGGCGGCGAGGTACTCCCAGTCGGCCGCGTCCTGGACGCGTCCGATGAGGTCCTCGTAGCCCTTGTCGAACTCGTGGTTGCCCGCGGCCGACACGTCGAGCCCGGCCTCGTTGAGTGCGTCGATCGTGGGCTCGTCGTCCTGGATGAACGACTCGAACGTCGAGGCGCCGATCAGGTCGCCGGCGGCGCTGAACACCGTGTTGGGGTTCTCCGACTCCAGCTGCTTGACCGCGCCGGAGAGCACCGCGGCACCACCCTCGGCGCCGTTGGCGAGCAGGCGGCCGTGGAAGTCGTTGGTCGCCAGCAGCTGCACCTCGGTGCCGGTGGTCCCGACGTTGAGCCCCACCAGCTTGGGGTTGTGGTCGGACGCCGCGAACGGGTCGTTGCCGTTGAAGAAGCGGGTCGGGTTGTAGTTGAACCGGCTGTACTGGAAGGCGACCGGCTCGTTGGCGTTGATCTCCCACTGGTCGGCACCGGTCACCATCTCCTGCTGCGTGGCGGTCTTGGCCAGCACGTGGTCGAGCGAGCCCGACAGACCGTCGAAGCTGTAGGAGTACTCGCCGGACGTGCCCGACGGGACGACGGCGTAGCCGGCGTCGTAGAGGACCTGCATCGGGTCCTCGAAGGTGTAGGCGTTGAAGTCGCCGGTCAGGAAGACGTCGTCGATCTTGCGCTCGGCGGCGAACGCGTCGGCGAACGTCACCAGATCGGTGGCCTGGCGCACCCGGTCGCCGTTGAAGGCGCTCTGACCGTCGTTCTTGTCCGTGTTGTCGCCGGTGGCACCGGAGGCACCCTTGGACTTGAAGTGGTTGACGATCACGCCGAAGGCGGCCGCGTCGGTGGAGCCGACCCGCTTGAACGCCTGGGCGAGCGGCTCGCGGGCGTTGGCGAACGCCGCCGAGCCGACGAGGACCTTGGAGGCACCCACCGGCGCGAGGACCTGCGGGTTGTAGATGAACGCGTTGCGGATCACGTCCTGCTCCGCGAGGGCCGGCAGCTGGTCGGCGGCCGGCGACGCGACGTAGGCCCAGCGGTAGGAGCCGGCGGCCGTGTTCAGCGCCTTCACCAGGGCCGAGACGGCGTCGTCGCGGTTGGTCTCGCCCAGGAGCTTGACGGAGTTCTCGATCTCCTCGAGCGAGACCACGTCGGCGTCCAGGGTGTTGATCGCCCTCACGATCTTGTTCTGCTGACGGGTGAGGTCACCCGGCTCCGCGGCACCGCGCGGCCCGTTGGGGTTGCAGGAGTTGTTGGCCACCGGGTCGTTGTCGCGGTCGCCGTAGTAGGTGCAGGTGCCGCCGCGGGCCTCGAAGGCCGCGCCGGTGGTGTTGAAGTAGTTGAGGACGTTGAACGTCGCCAGCTTGACGTTGCCGCCGACGTCCTGCGGCTGGGCGTTGGCCGGCCGCGTGTCCTCGAAGGTGGCGACGTCGTCGCCGGCGCCCTCGACGCGCTCGGTCGGCTGGAACTTCCAGCTGCTGTTGCGGAAGTCGAGCACGACGGGCTCGTCGATGGTGGCCTGGGCCCCCACGCGGATGGACTTGGTCGGGGTGAGCCACGGCAGCGGGATCTGCATGTTGGCCCGCTCCTCCACCCCGTCGTTGTCGTTGTCGGTGTCGAGGAAGTCGATCGAGGCGCCGTCGTCGAGCGCCACCTTGCGTGCCGCGTTGTCGGTCACCGCCTGCTGGAACCCGGTGGAGCCGGGCCGGCCGACGTCGGTGGGCTGGCGCAGCGGGGCGTCGCCCACGGCCAGGCCGATCTCGCCGTACTGGTTGATCGTGTAGGCGTTGGACACGGTGAACGAGTCGGTCGGCTGGACCAGCTCGCCCTCGTGGGCCTCACGCTCGGCGTCGGTGGTCGGGAAGGCCGTGGCCAGCGGCGTGACCGCCGGCAGGGCCGCGACCGAGGTCACCGTGACCGGGACGTTGGCGGAGATCTGGGTCATCTCGGTGAGGCCGCCGAACTCGACGACCTTGCCGCGCACCTGCACGGAGGCGCCCACGGCGGGCATGGCCGCACCCAGCGCCGGAGCGAAGACGAAGATGCCGTCGGAGGCGCCCGGGGTCGCGTCGGTCGGGCCACCCGTGCCGCCGGTCTGCAGGAAGAACCCGCCGAGGCCGCCGGTGCGGTAGCTCGCGGTCACGACACCCGTGGTGGTGGCGATGTCGCCGGCGTAGGGGCTGGTGGCCCCGGTGCCCTGGATCCCCGCGATGCTCTCGGTGACCTCCTGCGGCGGGTCCGGCACCTCGCCGGCCGCGTTGGTCGGCGTCGGCGCGCCGGTGGTGAAGTCGGCGATGTTGCTGTCGGTGTCGGCACCCGCGGCGTTGCGCGACGACGACGTCGCGTTGGCCATGGCCGGGGCCTTGCCCGCGCCCTCCCAGACGTTGCTGTTGACCCCGACGAGGTCGATGACCGCCGGGTTGGCGGCCAGGCTGTTGACGCCCGGGTCCACCGGCGCGGTGCCGTTGGACAGGATCGCCGTGCCCGCCGTGCCGCCCATGGCGATGCTCCCGGTCACGTTGGGCGTCGGCAGCGGGGTGGTCCCGCCGGTGCCGGCGCCCTGCTGGACGAGGTAGTGCTTGCCGGCCGGGACGGAGCCGCTGAGCGGCGTCACGCCGGTGGCGGCACCGGTGTTGCCGGCGCTGCGCCACTGGATCGACCACCCGGAGACGTCGATGGGGGCCGCGGTGGGGTTGTACAGCTCGATGAAGTCGTTCGTGAGCGTCGCGCCGCTGTTGCCGCCGCCGCCGTAGACCTCGCTGATGACGAGGTCCTCCGGCGCGGCGTAGGCCGCGGGCAGGGTGATGACCGAGAGTCCGGTCGCGGCGACGGTGAGACCGAGTGCCGTGGCCAATCTCTGACGAGAAGAGGACATGAAGCGTTCTCCAGGGGGTGAAAGGGAGGGTCCCGACCGGGACGTGCGTCACCCTAACCCCGGATCGTCCGCTGAAATCCCCTGCTGGATGAACTATTCGATAACGGCAGCGACACGGACGCGTGTTCTGCCTGCATCCCAGCCCTGGAACGGGATAAGGCTCAAGCGGAGGGTGAGACCTTCGCGTCGCGGCGGGCTCTGCGGACGTCGCGGAAGAACTCGTAGCCCGACCACAGCGTCATCGCGACGGCGCCGGCGAGCAGCACCTGGGACACGTAGAACAGGACCTCGCCGGGCACGTCCAGCGCCCCGTCGACCTGGCGCAGCGGGAGCGTGAGCGCGCCGAGGGCCACGGCCTGCAGGACGGTCTTGAGCTTGCCGCTCTGCGCGGCCGCGATCACCACGTGCTTGAGCACCGAGAGGCGCAGCAGCGTGACGCTCCACTCGCGGAGCAGGACCACGATGGTGACCCACCACCAGATGTCGCCGACGATGGAGAGACCGATGAAGGCCATCCCGGTGATCGCCTTGTCCGCGATCGGGTCGGCGATCTTGCCGAAGTCGGTGACCAGGTTGCGCGAGCGGGCGATGTCGCCGTCGATCTTGTCGGTGATCATCGCGCCGATGAACAGCGCGTAGGCCACGCAGCGCCACAGCACGGAGTCGCCGCCGTCGACGAGCAGCGCCCACCCGAAGAACGGCACCATCAGGATGCGCAGGGTGGTCAGCGCGTTGGGGAGGTTCCAGTTGGAGCCGGTGGACATCTGCGGGTCGACGGCGCTCATGGGGAGACCTCCGCGCGAGCGACCAGGTCGACCCCCTCGGTGCCGACGACGACCGCAGTGAGCAGGTCGCCGACCCGGACGCCGTCGGGCAGGTCGGTCACGGTCGTGGTGCCGTCGACCTCGGGGCCCTGGTGAGCGCCCCGGCCCTCGGCGAGGTCGCCCTCGAGGGACTCGACGAGGACGACGACGCGCTCGCCGATGCGCTCCTCGGCGCGCTGGGCGTTGAGCTCCTCGACGAGGCCGCTGACGTGCTCGAGCCGGGCGCGCACCTCGTCCTCGTCGTGCTTGCCGTCGTAGGAGGCCGCCTCGGTGCCGTCCTCGTCGGAGTAGCCGAACACCCCGGTCACGTCCATGCGGGCCGCGACCAGGAAGTCGCACAGGGTCTCGAGGTCGTCCTCGGTCTCCCCGGGGAAGCCCACGATGACGTTGGAGCGGACGCCGGCCTCGGGAGCGTGCGCGCGGACCTGGTCGAGCAGGCCCAGGAAGCTCTCGGGGTCGCCGAAGCGGCGCATCCGCCGCAGCACCGTCGCGCTGGCGTGCTGGAAGGAGAGGTCGAAGTACGCCGCCACGCCGGGCGTCGTCGCGATCGCCTCGACCAGACCCGGACGGGTCTCGGCCGGCTGCAGGTAGGACACCCGCACGCGGTCGACGCCGTCGATGGCGGTCAGCTCGGGCAGCAGCGTCTCGAGCAGCCGCAGGTCACCGAGGTCCTTGCCGTAGGACGTGGAGTTCTCGCTGACGAGGAACAGCTCGCGCGCACCCTGCTCGGCCAGCCACCGGGCCTCCTGCAGGACGTCGCTGGGCCGTCGGCTGATGAAGGAGCCACGGAAGGCCGGGATCGCGCAGAAGGAGCAGCGCCGGTCGCAGCCGCTGGCCAGCTTGAGCGCCGCCATGGGACCGGCGTCCAGCCGGCGGCGTACGGCGCGAGGTCCGGTGGCCGGTCCGCCGAGGCCCACGGTGGTGACGTCGGTGTCGCCGTGGCCGGGGACGGGCGCGGTCGAGGCGGCACGCTCCACCGGGGAGATCGGCAGCAGCAGCCGGCGGTCCTGCGGCGTGTGGGGGTGGTGGGTCTCTCCCGCGACGATGGAGCGCAGCCGCGCCGCGATGTCGGGGTAGTCGTCGAAGCCGAGGACCGCGTCGGCCTCGGGCAGCGACTCGGCGAGGTCCTTGCCGTAGCGCTCGGCCAGGCAGCCCACGGCCACCACCGCCTGCGCTCGGCCGCCCTGGTCGGCGGACTGCTTGAGGTCCGCTGCCTGGAGCAGCGTGTCGACGGAGTCCTTCTTGGCCGCCTCGACGAAGCCGCAGGTGTTGACGACGACCGTGTCGGCCGCGGCGGGGTCGTCGACCAGGAGGAAGCCGTCCGCCTCCAGGCGGCCCGCCAGCTCCTCGGAGTCGACCTCGTTGCGGGCGCACCCGAGGGTCACCATCGCCACCGAGAGCAGGGGGCGGGAGTCAGTCGTGTGGATGGCCATGGTTGACGTCGAGTATGCCGGTCGGGCCCGGTCGCCGTCGAAACGACGACCGGGCCGCGCGCTCGCTCAGCGGACCACGTAGGTGGCGGAGGACTCCTGGCCGGTCTTGCCCATCTCGCCGCGGTCGTCCCCGTCGACGCTCACGGTCACCGAGCCGTCGCTGGACTGGACGCGCACGGGCGGGGCCACCTTGAGGGTGACGCTCTGCATGAAGGCGATGGCGCCGTCGTAGACGACGTTGCCGCCGGCGTCGCGCACCACCACGGTGGCGCCGCCGCCGGTGGCCGTCAGCACGACCGGAACCTTGGCGGCGTTGGCCGTCGTGCCGTTGGCGAGGCCGCCGCTGGCGTTCAGCCGGGGACGGGCCTCCTCGGCGCCGGTGCCCTCGGTGACCAGCCGGGCCACGGCCCACACCAGGACGACCGCCATCACGGCGGCCACGAGCACCGACCAGTTGGGGCCGCCGCGGGTGCCGCGGATGGAGCCGCCGAAGCCGGTCGCCAGCTCGGACTCGAAGACCCGGCGCGGGTCCACGGGGGCGTCGGCGTAGCGCTCGTCGTAGGCGGCCAGCAGCGGCGCCACGTCGACGCCGAGCACCCGGGCGAGGGTGCGCAGGTGACCGCGGGCGTAGAAGTCGCCGCCGCACGGGGCGAAGTCGTCGACCTCGATGGCCTCGATCACGTGGGGGCGGATCCGGGTCCGGTCGGCGAGCTGGTCGATGCTCAGGCCCAGGCGGGCGCGGGCAGAGGCCAGCTCGGGGCCGACCACCGGGTCGACCGCGAGCGGGACGTCGGACAGGTCGCCGATGACGACCGTGCCGTCCTCGTCGGCGGGCAGGGCGTCCATCGACCACGACTGGGTGTCGTCGCCGGTGAGCGGCCGGACGTTCTCCACCGGCACGGGCGCCGGCTCGGCGCCGGGCTCCTGGTGGCGCCGCGACTCCGAGCGGGCCGCGCGCACCAGTGCCCGCAGCGGGTTCGGGGTGGGGCTCGCGAAGGCCACCGGCGCCGCCGGGGCAGCCGGAGCAGCCGGGGCCTCCGGCGCCTCGCGCCGGTCCTCAGGCGCCTCGACGGCCGCGTCGGGCGCATGGGTCACGACCGCGGGGTCGCGGACCTCGACGTCGCCCTCGGCCTCGGTGGGGCGGTCGGGCTCGTCGTCGGGCCGGTCGCCCGACTCGTCGTCGGGCTCGTCGGCGACGAGCTCGTCGGCCGGGACCAGGTCGATCTCGACGACGTCGGCGGTGTAGCCGGAGTGCGCGAGCAGCGTGGTGGCCAGGTCGTCGCCGGCACCGGTCACGCGCGAGGCGAGCCCCAGCCGGACCCCCCACTCGGTGCCGTCGGCGCCGATGACGTCGAGCCGCCCGTCGCGCAGCGGCCCACGCGGGGCCAGGTGCTCCACGCGCTCGACCTCGGTCCAGGGCAGGCCGTGCCAGGACCGGCCGCGCCGGATGCGCAGCCCGTGGCCGTCGGCGACCAGGAGCGGGGCTCGCGCGTCGACCAGGGCGGCGAGGTAGACCCCGCCGAGCACGGTCATGAAGGCGAACAGCGACCAGTCGAGCGCGGAGCCGGAGTCGACGGCGCGCACGAGGTAGGCGATCGCCAGCACCGCACCGGCCACGCCGAGGGCGGCGGCCAGGGGCACGCGTCGACGCACCTCGGTGGTGGCCGGGACCTCGATCTCGCCGAGGTCCGTGCCGTCGACCTCGCTCACGTCGACCTCCGTCACGTCGGTGTCGGTCACAGCTCCCCCTGCAGCGTCATGATCACGGCGTCCAGCTCGTCGGGCTTCACCAGCACGTCGCGGGCCTTGGAGCCCTCGCTCGGCCCGACCACTCCCCTGCTCTCCATGATGTCCATGAGCCGGCCCGCCTTGGCGAAGCCGACGCGCAGCTTGCGCTGCAGCATGGACGTGGAGCCGAACTGGGTGGTGACCACGAGCTCGATGGCCTGGACCACGAGGTCCATGTCGTCACCGATGTCGTCGTCCAGCTCGCGCTTGCTCTGCGGGGCGACCGTGACGTCCTCGCGGTAGGTCGGCTCGAGCTGGGTCTTGCAGTGCGCCACGACCTGGGCGATCTCCGCCTCGGTGACCCAGGAGCCTTGCACACGCACGGCCTTGGAGGCCCCCATGGGCAGGAACAGCCCGTCGCCCTGGCCCACGAGCTTCTCGGCGCCCGGCTGGTCGAGGATGACCCGGCTGTCGGCCAGCGAGCTCGTGGCGAACGCCAGCCGCGACGGCACGTTGGCCTTGATCAGACCGGTGACGACGTCGACCGAGGGTCGCTGCGTCGCCAGCACCAGGTGGATGCCGGCGGCACGGGCCAGCTGCGTGATGCGGACGACCGAGTCCTCGACGTCGCGCGGGGAGACCATCATCAGGTCCGCCAGCTCGTCGACGATGACGAGCAGGTACGGGTACGGCGCGAGCACCCGCTCGCTGCCGGGCGGCACCTCGACCTTGCCGGCGCGGACGGCCTTGTTGAAGTCGTCGATGTGCCGGAAGCCGAAGTTGGCGAGGTCGTCGTAGCGCAGGTCCATCTCGCGCACGACCCACTGCAGCGCCTCGGCCGCCTTCTTGGGGTTGGTGATGATCGGCGTGATCAGGTGCGGGACGCCCTCGTAGGCGTTGAGCTCCACCCGCTTGGGGTCGACCATGATCATCCGCACCTCGTCGGGCGTGGAGCGCATCAGGATCGAGGTGATCATCGAGTTGATGAACGACGACTTGCCCGAGCCGGTCGCGCCGGCCACGAGCAGGTGCGGCATCTTCGCGAGGTTGGCGACGACGAAGCCGCCCTCGACGTCCTTGCCGAGCCCGGCCACCATCGGGTGGTGGTCGGAGCGCGCCGCGTTGGAGCGGAGCACGTCGCCGAGCGAGACGATCTCCTTGTCGACGTTGGGGATCTCGATGCCGATCGCGGACTTGCCGGGGATCGGGCTCAGGATCCGCACGTCGGCCGACGCCACGGCGTAGGCGATGTTCTTGGAGAGGGCGGTGACCTTCTCGATCTTGACCGCGGGGCCGACCTCGACCTCGTAGCGGGTCACGGTGGGACCACGCGTGTAGCCGGTCACCTGGGCGTCGATCCCGAACTCCTCCATGACCTGCGTCAGCCGGCCCACGACGTCGTCGCTGGCCTTGGAGCGCGCCTTGTGGACCGAGCCGGGCTTGAGGACCTCGTTGCCGGGCAGCGAGTAGGTGATGTCGCCGGACAGCGAGAGCTGCTCGACGCGCTGCGGGATCGGCGTGTGCGGGGGCGGCTCGAGGTCGCCCTTCTCCTCGGGGACCGAGACGGCCATGACGTCGACCTCGTCCGGGACCTCCGGGAAGCTCGGGCTGTCGACGGAGCCGCCCATGATGCCCAGGCCGGCGTCCTCCTCCAGCGCGACGTCGAGGGCGTCGGCCTTGCGGCGACGCTTAGGCTTCTCCTCCACGACGGGGCTGTCGTAGGGCACGTCGCCCATGTCGGGGTCGATGTCGAGGTCCTTGCGGCGACCGCGCGAGCGCATCGGCTGCGTGGCACCCTCCTCGAGATCCTCGTCGTCCTCGTGCGGGTGGCGACCCAGGGCGTGGTCCGTGAGCGAGGCCAGCCGCTCGGGCACGCGGTAGAGCGGCGTCGCGGTGATGACGAGCGTGCCGAAGAACGCGAGCAGCACCAGCAGCGGCACCACGACGTAGACCGACTGGAGCAGGTCCAGCAGCAGCGAGGAGACGACGAAGCCGACGGCCCCACCGGCCTCCTGGAGGTTGCTGGAGTCGCCCACGGCCGGCTGCGGGTTGCCGTTGGCGATGTGGACGATGCCGAGGATGCCGAACGCGAACGCCGCCCAGCCGACGACCTGGCGCCCGGCAGGACCGGTGGAGACCGGGTCCCTCATCAGGCGCATGCCGGCGACGACCACCAGCAGCGGGACGAACCAGCCGACCTTGCCGACCGACCCGGCCACCGCGGTGCGGACGACCTCCATGACGCCGCCGGGCAGCTGGAACCACACAGCCCCCGCGACGACGACCGCGAGGCCGAAGAGGAACAGGCCGGCTCCGTCGCGCCGCTGCTCGGGCTCGAGGTCGCGAGCGCTGTGGCCCACGCCGCGCGCGAGCGCGCCGACACCGTGGGCGACGCCGAGCCAGACCGTGGCCAGGCCGCGGAAGACCGCGAGGAAGATCCGGGCGACCGGCCCGGTCCCGCTGCGGACGGCGCGCGGTGCGGGCCGGGGCGCCGGGCGGCGCTTGGCCGCGGGTCGCTTGCTCGCGCTCGTGCGCGCGCGGCCCTTGGCCTGGGTGGTCCTGCTGGGTGACTTCCGGGCACTCCGCGTTCGCGTGCTCGAGCCTCCTCGTCCGCTCGTGGACCTGGACGAGGACGTGCTCTTGCTTCGCGAACCCGGCGGGGAAGACGTACGGGTCGCCATGCGACCAAACTAGGCCACCGTCACACCAGTCACACGCACCACACGATGCGTGTCGCCCACCAGCCGTCTACCACGAGCCGCCGACGTGTTACGACGGCGCAAATTGTTTCGGCGGAAAGGGCCCGGACCCTAGACCTTTCGGACCACCCGTACCTAGGGTCCCTAGTCGGTGCCTCGGAACGCCGGGGCACCGGACAACCCACTCGGAGGGAACATCACGTGAAGTTTCTCAAGACAGGGCTGAGCCTCGTGCTCCTGGGGAGCGGCCTGGCCGCCGTCCCCGGCATGCAGGCGATGGCCGCGCCCCCGGCTCCGGCCAAGGGCGACTCGTTGGTGCAGCAGATGCGCGACGAGGCGACGGGCAGGGTGTCCGTCACGAAGGACCGCGCCACCGGCAAGATCGGCTTCGTCCGCGCCGCCGGCGCCGGCGACCTCCTGCCGGGCGTCGACGGCGACTCGGCCAAGGGCGCGGCCGCGAAGGCGCGCACCTACCTCGACGACTACGCGGCGGCGTTCGGCGCCACCGCGGACCAGCTCTCCCAGACCGGCGTCAGCGCCGACCGCTACGGCTGGACCGTCGACTACCACCAGACCTACCGCGGGATCGACGTCTTCGGCTCGCGCATCCGGGCCCACGTCGACGAGCAGGGCGACCTGACCTCGGTCAACGGCTACGCCGCCCCGGCCCTGTCGCTGAGCACGAAGCCCACCCTGTCCGCCTCCGAGGCCGCCTCCCGCGCCGTCGCGATCGTGCGGGCCAAGCCGGCCGAGCGCGGCGACTCCCGCGTCGGTCGCGGCGGGCTGAAGGCCAAGAGCACCGAGCTGATGATCTACCGCATGGGCTCGACCCGCGGCGTCGACGGCAAGGCCGTCCTGGCCTACGTCGTCGAGGTCACCAACGGCACGACCGTGCGCGACATGGTCTTCCTCGACGCCGCCACCGGCAAGACCGTCAACCGCTACTCGATGATGGCCCACGCGCTGGACCGGCTCCTCGTCGAGGCGTCGGTGGACGACAAGGACACCCCCGACGAGGCCGACGACGAGACCAAGTACACCAAGGCCTGGGCCGAGGGCGACGCGTTCCCCGGGACGCTCGACGTCGACCAGCGCAACGAGGTGGAGGGCACCGGCGAGGCCTACTGGCTGTTCAAGAACGCCTTCGGCCGCGACTCCTACGACGGGGAGGGCGCCCAGATGGTCACGGTCAACAACGAGCCGTCGATCAACTGCCCCAACGCCAACTGGAACGGCGCCACGACCAACTACTGCTCGGGTGTCAGCTCCGACGACACCGTCGCGCACGAGTGGGCCCACGCCTACACCGAGTACACCTCGGGCCTCATCTACCAGTGGCAGGCGGGCGCCATGAACGAGGCGTTCTCCGACATCTGGGGAGAGAACGTCGACTCGCTCAACGACCGCTACAACGAGACCCCCGACGGCCCTCGGTCCGACGACCCGTCGGTGTGCTCCAAGTACACGCGCGGAGCGGTCGGCCTGACCATCAACAGCCCCGCGCCCGTCGCGGGCGCCTGTGACGCCGCCCCTGCGGCGTTCGGACCGGTCTTCGACAAGACCGGCGTCACGACCGACGTCGTCGTCGGCGCCCCGGTCGACGGCTGCGCGCCGTTCACCAACGCCGCCGCCATCGACGGCAAGTTCGTCTACGTCGACCGCGGCACCTGCACCTTCGGCGCCAAGGCCGACGCTGCGGAGGCCGCCGGCGCCACCGGCATCATCATCGGCAACAACGCCCCTGGCGAGGCCCCCTTCTCCCCCTCCGGTCAGGCCGACATCTACGGCGTCATGATCGGGCAGGCCGACGGCGCCAAGATCAAGGCCTCCGGCACGGTCAACGTGACGGTGAAGGACATCGACGAGACCGCCAAGGACGACTCCTACCGCTGGCTCTCCGGCGAGGCCGACCCCGCCTTCGGCGGCGCGATCCGTGACATGTGGAACCCCACCTGCTACGGCGACCCCGGCAAGGTGTCCGACGCCGAGTACAAGTGCTCGACCGACGACAGCGGCGGCGTGCACAGCAACTCCGGCGTGGTCAACCACGCGTTCGCGCTGCTGGTCGACGGCGGCACCTACAACGGCGTGACCGTGCCGGGCATCGGGCGGGACAAGGCGGCGGCGATCTACTGGCGCACGCAGAGCTCCTACCTCTTCCCGACCGCGGACTTCACCGACCTCGCCGACGGCCTGGCCTCCTCCTGCACCGACCTGGTCGGTCAGCCGATCAACCAGCTGACGGTGGAGCCCAACGCAGCCCCGGTGGCCGCGACGCCCGTCGCGGCCGAGGACTGCCTGGCCGTCGACCAGGCGAGCGCCGCGGTCGAGCTGCGTCGCGACCCGACGCAGCAGTGCCAGTTCAAGCCGATGCTGGCGAAGAACACCCCCGCCGGCTGTGGCAAGAACACCGTCACCAAGACGGCCTTCAAGGAGAACTTCGAGGACGGCCTGGCCGGCTGGAAGCAGACCCAGAACGTCGTGTACGAGGGCGGCAGCGGCATCCCGTGGAAGCCGGTCGCCACCGCTCCCGGCGGTCACTCCTCCAAGGTCGCCTTCGGTCCCGACCCGGACGGCGTGGGCGAGTGCTCCGGCGGTGCGGGTGACGTCTCCAGCAGCAACGCGATCACCAGCCCGGTGATCACGGTGCCGGGCGGGTACTCCCCGCGCATGTCGTTCGAGCACTACGTCGCCACCGAGTACGGCTTCGACGGCGGCAACGTGAAGATCAGCGTGGGGGGCGGGGCATTCAAGGTCATCCCGGCCTCCGCCTACGCCTTCAACGCGCCGGGCGCCACCCTGGACCCGACGAGCGACAACACCAGCCCGCTGAGGGGCCAGCCCGGGTTCACCGGCACCGACGGTGGCGAGAACTACGGGTCGTGGGGCACCTCGATCGTCAACCTGAAGAAGGCCGGGCTCAAGGCGGGCCAGCGCGTCCGGATCCGGTTCGACATGGGTCGTGACGGCTGCGGCGGGCTCGACGGCTGGTACGTCGACAACGTCAAGGTCGTCAGCTGCAAGAACAAGACGGCGCTCAACGCCAAGGCGCGCAACCCCGGCCGGGTCGTGGCGCGCGTCAAGGCCATCGGCTCGTCGGCCAAGCCGACCGTGACGGTCCGCCTCCTCAAGGGCGGCAAGGTCGTCGGCAAGGGCGTGGTCCGCAAGGGCGTCGGCGTGATCAGCGTGCGCGGCCTGCGACCGGGTCGGCACCGCCTGCAGGTGCGCTTCAACGGCACCGACAAGCTGATGCCGGCCACGGACACCGTCACGGTGCGCGTCCGCCGCTAGTCAGCAACCGCACCACCGCACCACCGCACCAGCAACGAGGCTCCGCCGGACGTCCGGCGGAGCCTCGTCGCGTCTCCGGCGACCGTGAAATCTCCGGTCAGGGACCGCCAGGCACTAGACCGTGCGGTGCGGGAGTACCTAGGGTGCCAATTCGGTGCCTCGGAACACCGGTGCACCGGATACCCACTCGGGAGGGAACATCCAGTGAAGTTTCTCAAGACAGGGCTGAGCCTCGTGCTCCTGGGCAGCGGCCTGGCCGCCGTGCCCGGCGTCCAGGCCACCGCCGCACCGCAGGCTCCGGCCGCGGACTCGCTCATGCAGCGGATGCGCGGCGAGGCAGACGGGGGGCTGCGGCTCCTCAACGACAAGGCCACCGGCAAGGTGGGCTTCGCCCGCGCCACCGGCGCCGAGGCCGACCTGTACCCGGGCGTGAGCGGCACCTCGCCTGCTGCAGCCGTGGCCAAGGTCGACCGCTTCCTCGACGAGTACGCCGGCGCCTTCGGCTCGACCCGCGGCCAGCTCGAGCAGACCGACGTCACGACCAACCGCTACGGCACCACGGTCAGCTTCGTGCAGCGCTTCGAGGGCGTCGAGGTCTTCGGGTCCGGCCTCAAGGCCCACGTCGACAAGCAGGGCGACCTCACCTCCGTCAACGGCTTCGCCGTGCCGGACCTGCGCGTCGACACCGACCCCGCCGTGTCGCCCGAGAAGGCCGGCGCGAACGCCGTCGCCTTCGTGAAGGGCGACCCCGCCAAGGACGCCGACGGCTCGGGTGCGGCCGACACCACGGGCATCGAGGCCGCCGAGACCGAGCTGGTCGTCTACCGCACCGGCTTCCTCAAGGGAGAGACCGGTCCGACCGTCCTGGCCTACCAGGTGACGGTCACCAACGAGCGCAACATCCGCGACGTGCTGATCCTCGACGCCGACACCGGCAAGCTGGTCAACCGCTACTCGCTCGGGGCCGACGCGCTGGAGCGCGAGCTCTACGAGAAGTCCCGCACCACCCCGCCGGTGTGGAAGGAGGGCGACGCCCTGCCGGGCACGCTCAACCAGGACCAGCAGAACCTCGTGAACTCCGCCGGCGAGTCCTACTGGATGTTCGCCAACACCTTCGGCCGCGACTCCTACGACGGCGAGGGTGCGGTGATGCGGACGGTCAACAACGACCCGACCATCAAGTGCCCCAACGCCAACTGGAACGGCATCACCACCAACTACTGCGACGGTGTCACCTCCGACGACATCGTGTCCCACGAGTGGGGCCACGCCTACACCGAGTACACCTCCGGTCTCATCTACCAGTACCAGTCCGGCGCCCTCAACGAGTCCTACTCCGACGTCTGGGGTGAGACCCTCGACCAGATCAACAACCGCGAGGACGAGGGCGAGACGTTCGGCGCCAAGCGGCCCGACGGGGAGTGCGAGCCCACCGCTCCGGCGGCGCTGCAGATGACCATCAACTCCCCCGCCGGCGCCGCAGGCCCGTGCAAGGCCGTGGCCGCGGCGTTCGGCCCGGCCTACGACACCACGGGCGTCACCACCGACGTCGTCGTCGCGACCGATGCCGCCAACACCGAGGGCCCGGTCACGACCGACGGCTGCACGGCCTACACCAACGCCGTGGAGGTCTCCGGCAAGTACGCCTACGTCGACCGCGGCACCTGCACCTTCCAGATCAAGGTCGACCAGGCCACGGCGGCCGGTGCCACGGGCATCGTCGTCGGCGACAACGCGCCCGGTCGTCTGCCGACGCCGATGTCGGGCACGGCCACCATCCCCGGCGTCATGGTCGCCCTCGAGGACGGGGTCCGCATCAAGCAGGCCGGCACCGTCAACGCGACGATCGCCGCGGAGGACATCACCGACCGCACCGACTCGACCCGGTGGCTCGTCGGTGAGAAGTCCAAGGCCTTCGGCGGCGCGATCCGCGACATGTGGACGCCCACCTGCTACGGCAACCCGGGCAAGGTGACGGACGCGGAGTACAACTGCGACCCGCTGATGACCGACGCCGGCGGCGTCCACGGCAACTCCGGCGTGCCCAACCACGCCTACGCGCTGACCGTGGACGGCGGCACCTACAACGGCCAGACCATCACCGGCATCGGCCTGGACCAGGCCGCCGCCATCTGGTGGCGCGCCCAGACCGAGTACCTCGTCCCGTCGTCGAACTTCACCGCGGCGGCCGAGGGCCTCGAGGCCTCGTGCACGGACCTGGTGGGCCAGCCGATCACCCGGCTGACCACCCAGCCCAACGCGACCCCGCAGCCCGCCGAGCCGATCACGGCCGACGACTGCGCCCAGCTGCGCAAGGCGATCCTGGCCACGGAGATGCGCACGCCGGTCACGAAGTGCAACTTCAAGGCGCTGCTGGACAAGAACACCCCGTCGCTGTGCGGCGCGGGCTTCGACACCGTCACCGTGTGGAGCGAGGACTTCGAGGACGGCCTGGCCGCCTGGACGCCGTCGCAGCAGCTCGCGGTGGTCGACGGCAAGCCCGTCGGCGGCTTCGGCGCCCCGTGGGAGGCCAGCGGCGACGCTCCGGGCAACCACCCGGGCGGCGTGGCCTACGGCCCCACCCCCGACGACGGCCAGTGCACCGGCGACGGCGAGACCGACTTCTCGAGCCGCGACTCCATCGCGTCGCCGGTGGTCGAGATGCCGCTGGGTCAGAACCGCTCCCCGCGACTGTCGTTCGAGCACTACGTCGCCACCGAGGCGTCCTACGACGGCGGCAACGTCAAGGCCAGCGTCAACGGCGGCGCGTTCACGGTCATCCCGGCTGCGGCGTACGTCTTCAACAAGCCGGGCAAGCTGGCCACCGCCGCGCAGGGCAACACCAACCCGCTCGCGGGCGAGGACTCGTTCACCGGCACCGACGGCGGCGAGACCTCCGGCTCCTGGGGCACCTCGCAGGTCGATCTTGGCGCCCTCGGCGTCAAGCCCGGCGACACCGTGCAGTTCCGCTTCGACGTCGGTCGCGACGGCTGCGGCGGCAACGACGGCTGGTACGTCGACAACATCCGGGTCTCGCTGTGCAAGGCGGCTGCGACCGTCAGCGCCCAGCACCAGCCCGAGCCCTCGCGGGTCGGCAAGGCCTCGCGGATCAAGGTGAGCGTCGACCGCGGGGCCGGCACGGGCGGCTCGTCGCCCACCGGGGTCGTCGTGCTGCGCAACGCCGCCGGCGACAACCTGGGCGAGCAGACGCTCAACTCCGACGGCGACGCGACGTTCCAGCTGTCGCGCCGGCTCCCCGTCGGCACCCGGGTCATGACCGTCGACTACCGCGGCGACGCTACCTTCGCGCCCAGCAGCGCGCCGGTGACCGTGACCGTGGTGAAGGGCCGCGCGGCGGTGTCGGTCCGGGCTCCCGAGTCGGTGCGCTTCCGTCGCGACTTCCCGGTGCGGGTCAAGGTCGTCAGCCCCGACGGCGAGGCCACCGGCAGGGTGCGGGTCGTTCACGACGGCGACGTCGTCGCCGTGGGCCGCCTCCGCAACGGCGTGGTCACGCTGACCGTGAGGGACAACCTCCCGCGCGGTCGCCAGCAGCTGGTCGCCCGCTACCTCGGTGACGAGGACACGGCCGCCGCCAGCAAGGAGTTCACGGTGCGGATCCGGCGCTAGCCCCACACGCACGAGGCCCCGTCGGAGCGATCCGGCGGGGCCTCGTCGCGCCCGGGTCAGGCCTCGATGACGACCGGGATGATCATGGGACGCCGGCGGTGGGTGCGGTTGACCCACTGGCCGACGACCCGCCGCACGGTCTGCTGCAGGTGGTAGGCGTCGGTGCTGCCCTCCGCGATGGCACGGTCCAGGGCGTCGATGATCGGCTGCCTGATGTCGTCGAACGACGAGCCCTCCAGCGCGTTGCCGCGCGCATGGATCTCCGGCCCTCCGGAGACCTTGCCGCTCACCGAGTCGACGACCACGATGATCGAGAGGAAGCCCTCCTCACCGAGGATCCGGCGGTCCTTGAGGTCGGACTCGGTGATGTCGCCGACCGAGCTGCCGTCGACGAAGACGTAGCCGCACTCGACCTTCCCGGCCACGGACGCGACGCCGTCGACCAGGTCCACCACGACGCCGTCCTCGGCCACCACGACGTTCGGGACGCCCGTCATGCGGGCGAGCTCAGCGTTGGCCAGCATGTGGCGGATCTCCCCGTGCACCGGCAGGACGTTGCGCGGACGGACGATGTTGTAGCAGTAGAGGAGCTCGCCGGCGCTGGCGTGACCGGAGACGTGCACGAGGGCGTTGCCCTTGTGGACGACGCGGGCGCCCCACCGGGCCAGCCCGTTGATGACGCGGTAGACGGCGTTCTCGTTGCCGGGGATCAGGCTCGAGGCGAGCAGGACGGTGTCGCCCTCCTCGATGTGCACGAAGCTGTGGGTGCGCTGGGCGATCCGGCTCAGCGCGCTCATCGGCTCGCCCTGCGAGCCGGTGGAGATGAGCACCACCCGCTCGGGCGGCAGCTTCGCCAGCTCCTTGGCGTCGACGAGCACGCCGGCCGGCACGGTGAGGTAGCCGAGCTCCTTGGCGATCATCATGTTGCGCACCATCGAGCGGCCGACGTAGGCGACCTTGCGGTCGTGGGCCACCGCGGCGTCCAGGACCTGCTGCACGCGGTGGACGTGGGAGGCGAAGCAGGCGACGACGACACGCTTGGCGGAGTCGCGGAACACCTGGTCGATGACCGGGGTGATCGAGCGCTCGGCCGGGGTGAAGCCCGGGGTCTCGGCGTTGGTGGAGTCGGTGAGGAAGAGGTCGACGCCCTCCTCCCCCAGCCGGGCGAACGCGCGCAGGTCCGTGATCCGCCCGTCCAGCGGGAGCTGGTCCATCTTGAAGTCACCGGTGTGGAGCACCAGCCCCGCGCCGGTGCGGACGGCGACGGCCAGCGCGTCGGGGATCGAGTGGTTGACGGCCACGAACTCGAGCTCGAACGGCCCGAACGTCAGGCGGTCGCCCTCGCGGACGCGGTGGTGGACGGTCTCCCTGAGGCGGTGCTCGCGCAGCTTGCTGTCGAGCAGCGCGAGGGTGAGCTCGGAGCCGACGAGCGGGATGTCGCCGCGCTCGCGCAAGAGGTACGGCGTGGCGCCGATGTGGTCCTCGTGCCCGTGGGTGAGCACCAGCGCCTCGATGTCGCCGAGGCGGTCCCGGATGGGCGCGAAGTCCGGGAGGATCAGGTCGACCCCGGGGTGGTGGTCCTCGGGGAACAGCACGCCGCAGTCGACGACCAGCAGGCGACCGGCGTACTCGAAGACGGTCATGTTGCGCCCGACCTCGCCGAGACCGCCGAGCGGGATCACCCGCAGGGCCCCCTCCGCCAGCTCGGGCGGCGCGGACAGCTCGGGGTGCGGGTGGCTCAACGCGGGTCCTGTCGGGTCAGAGGAGTCCGGAGGCGTCGAGACCCGCACGCAGCGCGGCGACCTCGTCGTCGTCGAGGGGCACCAGGGGCGCCCGGACGTTGCGGTTGTCGAGCACGCCCGCCAGCTGCAGCGCGGCCTTCGCCGTGGTGGCGCCGTAGTTGGCGACCCCCATCACCGCGTCGACCGCCGGCAGCATGCGCGTGTAGGCCTCCAGCGCGGCGGCGTGGTCACCGGCGAGGTAGGCGTCGACCATCTGCCGGATCTGCGGGCCGGCGACGTGCCCCAGGACCGAGACGACGCCGACGGCTCCGTGGGCGAGCCAGCCGAGCGTGGAGATGTCGTCGCCGGAGTAGACGGCGTAGCCCAGCTGGGTCAGGCGCACGCCGCGGGCGAAGTCGTTGTAGGCGTCCTTGACCGCGACCACGCTGTCCCACTCGATCGCGGCGGCGTAGGTCTCCAGCGCGATCGTCGTGCCGGTGCGGCTCGGGACGTCGTAGAGCATGACCGGGACGTCGCTGGACTCGACGACGCTGCGGAAGTGGTGCAGGACGCCGGCCTGGCTGGGCTTGTTGTAGTAGGGCGTGACCAGGAGCAGGCCGTCGGCGCCGATCTTCGCGGCCTGCTGGGCCAGCTCGACCGAGTGGGCGGTGGCGTTCGTGCCGACGCCCGCGATGACGACCGCCCGGTCGCCGACGGCGTCCTTGACCGCGGCGAGGATCTCGCCGTCCTCGGCGACCGAGGTGGTGGGCGACTCGCCGGTCGTGCCCGACACCACGACGCCGTCGTGGCCGTGGTCGACCAGGTGGGCCGCGATCCGGGCGGTGCCGTCGAGGTCGACGGAGCCGTCGTCGTGGAAGGCCGTGGCCATCGCCGTGAGGACCCGGCCGAACGGCGGCGGCGAGGCGGCGGGCGTCGTGGTCATGGGTTCGAGGATATCGGTCACACGCGCGGCATGACGTCAGCCGCCACCAGACGGAGGTGGTCGAGGTCGGCCAGGTCCAGCACCTGCAGGTAGAGCCGCTCGCTGCCCAGCGCGGCGTACCGCCCGATCTTGTCGACGACCTCCTCGGGCGTGCCGGCCAGGCCGTTCTCGCGCAGCTCCGCGACCTCGCGGCCGATGGACCGGGCGCGACGCTCCAGCTCGGCCTCGTCGGCGCCGACGCACAGGACGAGCGCGTTGGAGTAGACGAGGTCCTCGGGGTCGCGGCCGGCGGTCTCGCAGGCGGCGCGCACGCGTCCGAACTGTGCCGAGGTGGTCTCCTCGTCGACGAACGGCAGGTTGAACTCGTCGGCGTACGCCGCCGCCAGGGCCGGCGTCCGCTTCTTGCCCACGCCGCCGATCAGCACCGGCGGCTTCGTCTGGGTCGGCTTGGGCAGGCCCGGGGAGTCCGTCACCTGGTAGTGGCGGCCGTCGTGGCTGAAGGACCCGCTGCCGTCGGCCGGCGTCGCCCACAGGCCGGTGATGATCGCCAGCTGCTCCTCGAAGCGGTCGAAGCGCTCCCCCGTCGTGGGGAACGGGATGCCGTACTTCTCGTGCTCCGCCTCGAACCAGCCCGCCCCGATGCCGAGCTCGACGCGCCCGCCGCTCATCTGGTCGACGTTCGCGACGCTGATGGCGAGCGGTCCGGGGTGACGGAACGTCGCGCTGGTCATCATCGTGCCGAGCCTGATCGTGCTCGTGTCGCGCGCCAGGCCGGCGAGCGTGACCCACGCGTCGCTGGGTCCGGGCAGGCCGTCGCCGCCCATCGCGAGGTAGTGGTCGGAGCGGAAGAACGCGCCGAAGCCGAGCGCCTCGGCCTCCCGCGCGACCGCGAGCAGGTCGTCGTACGTGGCCCCCTGCTGGGGCTCGGTGAACACCCGAAGTTCCATGTACCTAGACTGCCAGCGACGAGACCAGGACGGCGTGTTGGGTCGTAAACTCCGAAGTGTCGCGTTCGCCTTGTGGACCTCAGACCAACACGGGCCACGCCCCGACCTCCTGTTTCGTTACAGTGCTCACCACATCGGAGGAGGTCACGGCTTGTCTGCACTGCTCGCTCGATCCAAGAGGATCGTCCTCATTGCGGCCGTGGCCCAAAACCGCGTAATCGGGCACGCCGGCGGCATCCCTTGGCGCCTTCCAGAGGACTTCGCACATTTCAAGCGTTCAACCCTCCACCAGACAGTTCTCATGGGACGCGCAACCTTTGATTCGATCGGCAGAGCCCTGCCAGATCGTGACACGATCGTGTTGACCCGAGATCAGTCGTGGAAAGCCCCAGGTGTGCGGGTCGCTCACACTCTGCAGGCCGCCGTAGACATGGCCGAGGAGTTATCCGGCGATCTCATGGTGGCTGGTGGTTCACACCTATACGCAGGCGCACTCCCAATCGCCCACATGCAAGTCATTTCAGAGATCAAGTTGCGCCCGACGGGCGACACCCTCTATCCGGAGTGGAACCAGCGGGGGTGGGTTCAGAGCCCACGAGAAGTACACGATGGATTCGACGTTGTCCGCTGGCTTCGGGCCTCCGAGCCTTCGGAACACCTCGTTGAGGAGCACTTGTTTTCTGTTAGGGAGCCCGACCTTTGGTGGGACCGCGATTGGTCGCTCCGCCTCACAGAGGCCCTGGAGCGACTCCGCTCAGAGTCCCGCGGGACGCGCGATGCCATGAACTGGGGCTTGATTTACGAAACGGCAATGCAAGCGATCATTGACGCCGCGAACTCAAATCCGCACCACGGCCGCCGAAGTGGTATTCGACAACGGGTGACTGTTAAGGAAAGGCTTTCGACTCAGGAGCTTGAAACGGTGCATAAGACGCTATTCAACTGGCCCGAAACTGCGCATTCGCCCACTTGGACAGGCTGAACTAACTCCCAGTAAGACACCCAAGCCGACTAGACGGCGATGGGCGCCTTGATGCCGGGGTGCGGGTCGTAGCCCTCCAGCGCGATGTGCTCGAGCTCGAAGGCGTCCAGGGCGCTCACCGAGCCGTCCAGGCGCAGCGTGGGCAGCGGTCGCGGGTCGCGGGTGAGCTGGAGACGCGCCTGGTCGAGGTGGTTGGAGTAGAGGTGGGCGTCGCCGAGGGTGTGGACGAAGTCGCCGACCTCGAGGCCGGTCACCTGCGCGACCATGTGCGTCAGCAGGGCGTACGACGCGATGTTGAACGGCACGCCGAGGAAGACGTCGGCGGAGCGCTGGTAGAGCTGGCAGGACAGGCGGCCACCCGCGACGTAGAACTGGAACATCGTGTGGCAGGGGGCCAGCGCCATCTGCGGGATGTCGGCGACGTTCCACGCCGACACGATGTGACGGCGGGAGTCGGGGTCGCGGCGGATCTGCTCGACGATGTGGGCGATCTGGTCGATGTGGTGGCCGTCGGGGGCGGGCCACGAGCGCCACTGGTAGCCGTAGACGGGGCCCAGGTCGCCGTCGGCGTCGGCCCACTCGTCCCAGATCGTGACGCCGCGGTCCTGGAGCCACTTCACGTTGGTGTCGCCGCGCAGGAACCACAGCAGCTCGGCGAACACCGACCGGGTGTGCACCTTCTTGGTGGTGACGAGCGGGAAGCCCTCGCTGAGGTCGAAGCGCATCTGGTGGCCGAAGACCGACCGGGTGCCGGTGCCGGTGCGGTCACCCTTCTCGACCCCGTCATCGAGGATCCGCTGGAGGAGGTCGAGGTACTGCTGCATGCCCCCAACCTACCGCCCGAAGCCGCTCAGATCCGGACCGTCCCGGTGACCGTCGTGAGGGTGTCGCCGCCCACCCACACCCCGTCGCGCCCGGACGTCACGTGCACCCGCCCGCGGCGCCCGACCGCCGTGCCCTGCGAGGCGACGTACGACGCCGGCAGCCGGTCCCCGGCCAGCCACTGCGCCAGGCCCGCGTTGAGGCTGCCGGTCACGGGGTCCTCGGGCACGCCCAGGCCGGGGCAGAACGCGCGCACCTCGACCGCCGGGTCGCCGTCGGGGTGGACGCCCACCACACCGATCTTGAGGCCGTCGAAGGCCGCCATGTCGGGCCGGCACGCCAGCACCGCCGCCGCGTCGGCCAGCAGCACGCCCACCCACCCCGGTCCGTTGTCGACCCACGCCGCGTCGACGACGTCGTCCTCCCGGATCCGGAGGGCGGCCGCGACGCGCGCGACGTCGACGGCGTCCACCGGGCCGGAGCGGGTCAGCGGGGGCGCCTCGAACGCGAGCCGCTCGCCGCGGCGCACCTGCACCAGGCCGGCACCGCACTCCTGCACCACCCGGTCGGACGCGCGCGACACCCCGCCGGCCTCCAGCCACGCGTGCGCGCTGCCGAGGGTGGGGTGCCCGGCGAACGGCAGCTCGCGACCGGGCGTGAAGATCCGCAGCCGGTAGTCGGCGGCCGGGTCCGTGGGGCTCAGCAGGAACGTCGTCTCCGACAGGTTGGTCCAGCGCGCGAAGCGCGCCATCTGCTCGTCGTCGAGGCCGTCGGCGTCGTGGACCACGGCGACCGGGTTGCCCAGCAGCGGCTCGGAGGAGAAGACGTCGACCTGACGGAACGCGCGCATGGGCCGACGCTACTGCTCGAGCACCCAGGACGCGCTCTTCGGGAAGGTGAGGTGCACGGTGCACGTGCTCTCCTCCCCCGGGTCCTCGAGCGGGCAGCTCACGAGCTGCAGGCTGCCGGCGTTGGACAGTCGCGGTCCGTCGGCGGGGTCGTCCTGCGCCAGCTCCACGAGGTACGTCGCCAGGCCGCGGCCGTCGAGCTTGGCGGCGTACACCTGCGCGCCGGGTGCCAGGCCGGTGGCGACCTCCCTCCCCGTGAACGCGTCGTAGAGACGGACCGGTCCGCCCGGTCCGCCCTGGCGCGTCAGCACGTGGGCACCGTCGGGAGCCACCTGGGCGCCGGTCCCCGGCACGCTCACGTCCAGCCCGGACTGCAGGTGCACCAGGTCCACGGTCTGCGGGTCGGCCTGGTGGGCGGCGGCGAAGCCCGCGACGTCCAGCAGCCCGTCCGGGCTGACCCGCGCGAGGGCGCTCCAGCTCTCGTCCTCCCACTCGAGGACGAAGGCCCCGTCGGGCCCGGCGACGTAGACGCGACCGTCGTCGATCGCGAGCACCCTGGTCGCCGCGGCCACCGGCACGCTCGTGACCACCTCGTCGGCGGCGAGGTCGTAGACCCGGAGCTCCGGCTCCCCCGCCACGTCGACCCACGCGACCAGCCCGTCGGGGGCCGAGGCCGCGAAGGCCCCGTCCGGCGCCTGCTCGCCGAGCCGGGTGCGGTCGCCGCCGCTGTCGACCAGCACGACCTCGCCCGAGCCGTCGGCGTAGACCGCACCCCTCGGGACCCTGGCGAAGCTCTGCAGGTCCTCGATCCTGAGGGCGACCACGTCGAGGCGCAGCGTGCCGTCGGCGTACCAGCCCACGGGGGCGGGGTTGTCACGTCGCTCCACCGCCACGTCGGACAGTCCCGGCGGCGGGCCGGGGCGGGTGGCCCACCACGTCCACCCACCCGCGACGACGGCGACCACGAGGGCGAGCACGCCGGCGCGGCGGGCGGTGCGGACCCGCCGCTCGCGGCGCTCGACGCGGTGCCGGGCGACGACGTCGTCGAACGAGAACGCCGGGAGCGGCACCGCGGACGCCGCGCGGGCCAGGGGCTCGCGGAGGTC
This sequence comes from Nocardioides lijunqiniae, assembly GCF_015024225.1. Lineage (GTDB taxonomy): Bacteria > Actinomycetota > Actinomycetes > Propionibacteriales > Nocardioidaceae > Nocardioides > Nocardioides lijunqiniae. Next base: position 96,757 of record NZ_JACJGM010000005.1, on the reverse strand, counting down.
GTCCGGGCCGCGGGCCGCGTCCCCGAGCACCGCCTCCACCTGGTCCGGAGCCAGGTCGGTGGCGGCGTCGAGCACGGCCGCCGCCCGCTCCTGATCGGGGAGCCGCTCGAGCCGGCGCCGAAGCGCCGGCCAGTCGGGATCGTCCGGCGCCAGGTCGTGGTCCGCTGCGGCGTCCGGCGCCTCGTCCCGCTCCCGGCTCCGCGCCTCCAGCAGGACGCGGAAGGCGTGGCTGTCGAGGTCGCCGAGCTCGTCGCGGTGCCGCCAGTCGTCGCGGAGCCGCGCCACCGCCCCCTCCGCGACGTACGCCGCACGGTGCGGCGCGACGCCCAGCAGCACCAGGGTCCGGATCATCGACGGCCACCGGGCGGCGGCGTACGCCGCGAGGTCGCCGTCGTCGCGCATCCGCTACCGCCTTCCGTCCACGGGCAACCCTGTCACCGAGGTGTTCGGAGTCACTGCCCTCACGGATCGCGAGGGCGTCCCGCGCAGGGGTCAGGCGTGCAGCGACATCGGCCCGTAGACCTGGCGGTCGTGCTCGAAGAGCGTGACCGCGTCGACGCCCTCGGCGGCCAGGTCGGTCCAGATCTCGCCGACCCACGACTCGGCGTCGGCCTGGCTGGCGAAGCGCTGGTCGGCGTGGTCGCCGGAGACGGTGACGACCTCGCCGGCGGCGTTCTCGAGGCGCCAGGTCCAGGGGCGTTCCGCGGGCGTCGGCTGGCGGAACGTGGAGGGCAGCTCGGGCAGGCTCATGACTCCCTCACCGAGGTGTCGACGAACGGCGGCTTGGTGAGCTGGAAGATCTCGCGGCGTCCGCGCACGTCGACGCCCACCTCGGCCTCGGGGTGGATCTCGGCGGGCAGCAGCGCGAGGCCGATGCCCTTCTTCAGCGTCGGGGAGAACGTGCCGGAGGTGATCTCGCCCAGCAGCACGTCGGCGGTCAGGCTGACCATCATGTGCGGGCGCGGGATGGCGCGACCGGTGGCGACCAGGCCGCGCAGGATGCGCTTCGGTCCGGCGGCCTTCTCGGCGAGCAGTACCTCGCGCCCCCAGAAGGCCTCCTTCTTCCAGCCGACCGCCCAGCCGAGGCGCGCCTCGTTGGGGGTGACGTCGAGGGAGATCTCCTGGCCGTGGAGCGGATAGCCCATCTCGGTGCGCAGCGTGTCGCGAGCGCCCAGGCCGCAGGCGAGCATGTCGTGGGCCGCGCCGGCCGCGAGCAGCGCGTCCCACAGGGACTCGGCCACCGAGTTGGCGGCGATCAGCTCGTAGCCGCGCTCGCCGGTGTAGCCGGTGCGGCACACGACGACGCCGACGCCCTCGAACTCCGCCTCGGTGAAGCTCATGTAGTCGTGGCCCACGGGGAGCCCGACGGCCGCGAGCACCTCGTCGGACCTCGTGCCCTGCACCGCGAGCACGACGTAGTCGCGGTGGTGGTCGGTCACGGTCACGCCCTCGGGCGCCTCGGCGGCCAGGCGGCGCACGACCTCGGCGGTGTTGGCGGCGTTGGGGACGAGCAGGACGTGCTCGTCGTCGCGGTAGTAGGCGATCAGGTCGTCGACCACGCCGCCGGTCGCGTCGTCGCAGCACAGCGTGTACTGCGCCTGCCCCGGACCGATCTTGGCGAGGTCGTTGGTCAGGGTGCGGTTGACGTACGCCGCCGCGCCCGGCCCGCTCACCATGGCCTTGCCGAGGTGGCTGACGTCGAAGACGCCCACGGAGGTGCGCACCGCGGTGTGCTCCTTCACGACGCCGGAGGAGTACTCCAGCGGCATCGACCAGCCGCCGAACTCGGCGAACTTCGCCCCGAGGGCGACGTGGCGGTCGTGGAGCGGGGAGTGCAGCAGTTCCTCGGCCATGGCGCGAACCTACCTCAGCGCCGAGGGCCGCCCCGGCGGGGCGGGGCGCCACCGCGCGCCGGTTAGTCTGCCTCGGTGACCACGTCCTACACGCTGCGCAGCGCCAGCCCCGCCAAGTCCCGAGCCGACGCGGTCGTCGTGGGGGTCCTGTCCACCGCGAAGGGCCCGCAGCTGGCGCCCGGCGGCGAGGACGTCGCCAAGGCCTACGGCCGCAAGCTGGCCCCGCTGCTGGCCACGCTCGGCGTGAAGGGCAAGGCCGGCGAGCTGGTGAAGCTGCCGACCGGCGGGGCGATCAGCGCGCCGGTGCTGCTGCTCGCCGGACTCGGCGACGACGTCACCGCCGACTCCGTGCGCCGGGCCGCCGGGGGCGCCGCCCGCGCGGTGAGCAACGCCGCCTCGGTGGCGCTCGCGCTGCCCGCCGACTCCCCCGTGCTGGTCCGCTCCGTCACCGAGGGCTACCAGCTGGGCGCCTACACGTTCACGACGTACAAGAAGCAGACCGAGGACGACGCCCCCGGTGACGTCGTGCTGCTCACGCCCAACGCGCGTCGCAAGGAGACCGTCACCGCCTTCGAGGAGGCGCAGGTCGTCGTCCGGGCCGTCGTGCAGACCCGCGACTGGGTCAACACCCCTCCCGGCGACCTGACGCCGCCCGCCTTCGCGGACGCCGCCGTGGCGTCCGGCAAGGAGTGGGGCAAGGGCCGCGGCGCCCCCAAGGTCTCCGTCACGGTGCTCGACGAGAAGCGCCTGGCCGAGCTCGGCTGCGGCGGCATCCTCGGCGTCGGCCAGGGCTCGTCCGCCCCGCCGCGCCTGGTCGAGCTCACCTACTCCCCGAAGAAGCCGGTGTGCCACCTCGCACTCGTCGGCAAGGGCATCACCTTCGACTCCGGCGGCCTCACCATCAAGCCCGCGCAGAGCATGCACGAGATGAAGAGCGACATGTCCGGCGCCGCCGCGGTCATCCAGGCGACGTACGCGATCGCCGCGCTCGGCCTGCCGATCAAGGTCAGCACCTTCGCCGCCATGGCCGAGAACATGGTGTCCGGGACCTCCATGCGCCCCGGCGACGTGATCACGCAGTACGGCGGCACGACCGTCGAGGTGCTCAACACCGACGCCGAGGGGCGGCTCGTCCTGGCCGACGCGCTGGTGCGCGCGACCGAGGTGAAGCCCGACATCGTGCTCGACGTCGCCACCCTGACCGGCCACATGGTGCTGGCGCTCGGCGACCGCGTCGCGGGCGTCATGGGCAGCGACGACATCGTGCGCGACGTCATCGCCGCCTCCGAGGTCGCGGGCGAGGACCACTGGCCGATGCCGTTCCCCGACGGGATGGTCGAGCGGGTCCGGGCCAGCAAGATCGCCGACCTCTCCCAGCACGACTGGGTGCGCTGGGGCGGCGGGCTGTTCGCCGGCACCTTCCTGCGCGAGTTCACCGCGGGTCTGCCGTGGGCCCACCTCGACATCGCCGGCACCGCCTTCAACTCCGGCGGCCCCCGCGGTCACGTCAGCGCCGGCGGCACCGGCTGGGGCGTCGCCACCCTCGTCGACTACGCCCGGGCACTCTCCGAGCGCTGACCCGACCTACAGCCCGCGCTCCTTGCGCAGCTGCTTCTGGCGGCTGTTGTAGTCGCGCATCCGCTGCGGGATGCCGACCACGGCGGCGTCGTAGGACGGCACCTGGTGCCGGTTGGCGAAGTCGTGGGCCCACTGGACCGACGGCACGCGCCGGCGGGTCCACTCGCCGTCGTGGGCGACCAGCAGCAGCGTCACGTCGCTGACCGCCGTGCGGGGCTCGACGAAGCCCTCGACACCGCGTCGCGCCCCGACGAACTCGTGCAGGTGCTGCTCGTCGACCTTGTCGGAGGCGCGCACCGTCGTGGAGCCCGTGCGGGCAGCGTCCTTGCCGGGTCGACGCATGCGCGTGCCCGTCCCCCGCCGGAAGCGGTCCAGAAAACCCATGGGGCCAGTCTGCCCTCCCGACGGTCATCGTGCGCGCAGGACGTGATCGTCGGACCTGTCGCCCGGGGTCACGAGGCCGGTGTTGTGACCTCGGCCGGAAGTGCAAGGATGGGGCGACATCACTGGCGGAGGGACTGGCGTGACACAGGCGGACTTCGACGTTCTCATCCTCGGGGCGGGATCGGGCGGCTACGCCTGCGCGCTGCGCGCCTCCCAGCTCGGCCTCACCGTCGGGCTGGTCGAGAAGGGCAAGCTCGGCGGTACCTGCCTGCACGTCGGCTGCATCCCCACCAAGGCCCTGCTGCACGCGGCCGAGGTCGCCGACTCGGCGCGCGACTCCGAGCAGTTCGGCGTCCGCGCCACGCTCGACGGCGTCGACATGGCCGGCGTCAACTCCTACAAGGACGGCGTCGTCTCCCGGCTCTTCAAGGGCCTCACCGGCCTGATCTCCTCGCGCGGCATCACCGTGATCGAGGGCGAGGGCCGGGTCACCGGCGACCGGCAGGTCACCGTCGGCGACCGCGTCGTCACCGGCAAGCACCTCGTGCTGGCGTCCGGCTCCTACGCCAAGTCCCTGCCCGGCCTCGACATCGACGGTGAGCGCGTCATCACCTCCGAGCACGCGCTGCGCCTCGAGCAGGTGCCGGCCTCGGTGATCGTGCTCGGCGGTGGCGTCATCGGGTGCGAGTTCGCGAGCGTCTGGAAGAGCTTCGGCGCCGAGGTCACGATCATCGAGGCACTGCCGCGCCTCGTGGCCGCCGAGGACGAGGCGTCCTCCAAGGCTCTCGAGCGGGCCTTCCGCAAGCGCAAGATCGCCTTCCGCACCGGCACGCCGTTCCAGAGCGTCACGACCACCGAAGACGGCGTCGCCGTCACCGTGGAGAGCGCCGATGGTGAGCAGAGCGTCATCGAGGCCGAGCTGCTGCTCGTCGCGGTCGGCCGCGGCCCGAGCACGTCGGGCCTGGGCTACGAGGAGATCGGTGTCGCAATGGACCGCGGCTTCGTCCTCGCGGACGAGCGCTGCCGCACCAACGTCGAGGGTGTCTACGCCGTCGGTGACATCGTGCCCGGCCTCCAGCTCGCGCACCGCGGCTTCCAGCAGGGCATCTTCGTCGCCGAGGACATCGCCGGGCTCGACCCGACGCCCATCGACGAGCTCGGCATCCCGCGCGTGACCTACAGCCACCCGGAGATCGCCTCGGTCGGGCTCGCCGAGACCGCCGCCGCCGAGAAGTACGGCGCCGACGGCATCGAGACGCTCACCTACGACCTCGGCGGCAACGGCAAGAGCCAGATCCTCAAGACCCAGGGCTTCGTCAAGCTCATCCGCCAGAAGGACGGCCCCGTCGTGGGCGTCCACCTCGTCGGCGACCGTGTCGGCGAGCTCATCGGCGAGGCCCAGCTGATCTACAGCTGGGAGGCTCACGCCGAGGACGTCGCGCCCCTGGTGCACGCCCACCCCACCCAGAACGAGGCTCTCGGAGAGGCGCACCTCGCCCTCGCCGGCAAGCCCCTGCACGCCCACTCCTGATCCCCCACCTCGAGCTCACGAAGGAACTCCATGGCTACCGAAGTCAACCTCCCGGCACTCGGCGAGTCCGTCACCGAGGGCACCGTCACCCGCTGGCTCAAGCAGGTCGGTGACACCGTCGCCGTCGACGAGCCGTTGCTGGAGGTCTCCACCGACAAGGTCGACACCGAGATCCCATCCCCGGTCGCGGGCACGCTGCTCGAGATCAAGGCCGAGGAGGACGACACCGTCGAGGTCGGCGCGATCCTCGCCGTCATCGGCGACGAGGGTGAGTCCGCCGGCGACGCCACCGAGTCCGCCGAGCCCGAGGCCCAGCCGAAGGACGAGGAGGAGGCGGCCAAGAAGGAGCAGCAGGAGGCCGAGCTCGCCGAGGAGAAGTCCGAGCCCGAGCCCGCGCAGGAGGAGGAGCCCGAGCCCGAGCAGCCGGCCGCGTCCTCCGACAGCGGCTCCGGCGGTGGAGGCGGCGGCGGTACGTCGGTCACCCTGCCCGCGCTGGGCGAGTCCGTCACCGAGGGCACCGTCACCCGCTGGCTGAAGCAGGTCGGCGACGAGGTCGCCGTCGACGAGCCGCTGCTGGAGGTCTCCACCGACAAGGTCGACACCGAGATCCCCTCGCCCGTCGCCGGCACCCTGCTGGAGATCAAGGCCGAGGAGGACGAGACGGTCGAGGTCGGCGCCGAGCTGGCCGTCATCGGGTCCGCCGACGACGCCCCCGCCCAGGCCGAGCCGGAGGCGCGGCCCAAGGACGAGGAGCAGGCCGAGAAGAAGGAGCAGCAGGAGGCCGAGCTCGCCGAGGAGAAGTCCGAGCCGGAGCCCGAGCCCGAGAAGAAGCCCGAGCCCGCCCAGGACCCGCAGGCCGAGCAGGAGCCCGAGGAGAAGGGCAAGCCCGAGCTGGAGGAGGAGACGACTCCCGCCAAGGAGACCGCCCCCGCCCCGAGCGCCCAGTCTCCGACCACCGGCGAGGGCGACCCGAAGCCGTCCTCCGACAGCTCCGGCTACGTCACGCCACTCGTGCGCAAGCTCGCCACCCAGCACGACGTCGACCTGTCGTCGGTGACCGGCACCGGTGTGGGCGGACGCATCCGCAAGCAGGACGTGCTCGACGCGGCCGCCAAGGCCAAGGAGGCCCCGGCCGCCGCACCCGCGGCTGCCGCAGCCCCGTCGGCTCCCGCTGCCCCGTCGGCGCCCAGCACCACCCCGTCGCCGCTGCGTGGCACGACCGAGAAGATCAGCCGGCTGCGCAAGATCATCGCCGAGCGGATGCTCGACTCGCTGCACTCCGGGGCCCAGCTCACGCAGGTCATCGAGGTCGACGTCACCCGGATCGCCCGCCTGCGCGACGCGTCCAAGGCCGACTTCCTCGCCCGCGAGGGCGTGAAGCTGTCGTACCTGCCGTTCTTCGCCAAGGCCGCCATCGACGCGCTGAAGCAGCACCCCAAGCTCAACGCGACGATCGACACCGACGCCGGCACGATCACCTACTACGACCGCGAGAACCTCGCGTTCGCGGTGGACACCGAGAAGGGCCTGATCACCCCCGTCGTCAAGGACGCCGGCGACCTCTCGATCGCCGGTCTGGCCAAGAAGATCGCCGACGTGGCCGAGCGCACCCGCACCAACAAGATCGGTCCCGACGAGCTCGGCGGCGGCACGTTCACGATCACCAACCTCGGCAGCGTCGGGGCCCTGTGGGACACCCCGATCATCAACAAGCCGCAGGTCGCCATCCTCGGCCCGGGCGCGGTCGTCAAGCGTCCGGTCGTCATCGACGACGCCGATCTCGGCGAGACGATCGCCGTGCGCTACATGGTCTACCTCGCGCTGACCTACGACCACCGCCTGGTCGACGGCGCGGACGCGGGACGCTTCCTGCAGGACGTGAAGAAGCGTCTCGAGGCCGGTCAGTTCGAGGTCTGAGCACCGCACCGAGGCCCCGCACGAGCTCGCTCGTGCGGGGCCTCGGTGTGTCGTGGGCCTCACCGGTAGCCGGGGAGTTTCACCGGGTACCCGGTGAAACTCACGCTTCCGTCAGGAAGCTTCGTACGGGAAGCGTGAGTTTCGGCCGGGCAGTGTGACGCCTGGGACGGATCGCGTCGTGCGGCTCCGCCTTGCCACCGCGGCCACCGTGGCCGCCGCGGGGTCACCGCACGGGCACCGCGTGGGGCACCGCCTGGCAGGCTGGGTGCATGGCCTCCCTGTCGATCGTCCTCGCCGGGGGCTCCGGCTTCCTCGGCACCCACCTGCGCGAGGAGCTGGTCCATCGGGGCCACACCGTCACCTCCCTCGTACGGCGTGAGCCGGCGGGCAGCGACGAGTCGCGGTGGGACCCCTACGCCGGCGTCCTCGACCAGTCGCTCGTCTCCTCGGCCGACGTGGTCGTCAACCTCGCCGGCTCCCCCACCGCCGGCAACCCCCACTCGAAGACGTGGGCGCGCGAGCTGCGGGAGAGCCGGGTGACGACCACCCGGGTCCTGGCCACCGCGGTGGCCGCGGCCGCGCGCCCCCCGGCGTTCCTCGCGGGCAACGGCATCTCCTACTACGGCGACCACGGCGACCAGGTCCTGACCGAGGCCTCCGACAGCCGCGGCCACGCGCTGCTGACGCAGGTCACCCGTGAGTGGCAGGAGGCGGCCGACCCGGCGGTGACGGCCGGTGCCCGCGTCTGCATCCTGCGCACGTCTCCGGTGATGGACCGCCGCGGCGCGCCGCTCAAGCAGCTGCGACTCCTCTTCAAGGCCGGCCTCGGGGCGCGCCTCGGTGACGGGCGCCAGCACATGGCGATGGTCTCGCTGCGCGACTGGGTCGGCGGGGTGGTGCACCTCGCCGAGCACCCGACGGCCTCCGGCCCGTTCAACCTGTGCTGCGCGCAGACGCCCACGAACGGCGAGTTCACGCAGGCGCTGGCCCGGGCGGTCCGCCGCCCGGCGTTCGTCTTCGCCCCGAGGCCGCTCCTCAACCTCGCCGGCGGCGAGATGGCCCCGGAGATCCTGGGCTCGCTCAACGTGCGACCCGCCGCGCTCGAGCAGTCCGGCTACGAGGTGCGTGACCGGGACGTGCACGCCGTCCTCGCCTCAGGGCTGCGCTGACGGCTGCGCTGACGGCGCCACGGCGGCCACCTGCGCGACGAGCCAGTCGCCGCGGACCAGGCGCAACGTCACCCGCCGCGTCGCCACCCCGCCGCGCGGGAGCCGCCACGACCGCGCGCCGTCCGACGCCGAGGCGTGCGCCAGCCGCTCGGTGACCTCCATGGTCAACCGGTCGGGCTCGCGCCCGACGACGCGTCCGGACAGCACCTGCACGTCCAGGGCGGCCACCGTCAGCCCGCGCTCGACGTAGCGCCTCAGCATCGTCACGTCGCGCACGCCGGCCACCGAGCCGGCGACGTAGAGACGGCGCAGCGCGGCGACGTCACCGCCGGCCCACGCCGCCGCACGTCGCTCGTCCCAGGCCTGCAGCACCGCCACCGGCGACTCCTGCGCGGCCGCCGGCGGAGGCCCGGTCGACCGCTCGGCGGTCGGCGCCGACGAGCAGGCGCTCGCCAGCAGGAGGACCAGCAACCAGACCGTCATCACCGGCGTCACAGGACGTGCGTTCATCCCTTGCTCCTACCCCGATCGCGGACCTCCTCGGCGGTTGTCCACAGGCTGCGAGGATCGGCTCGTGCTGAGCCGACGCGGAGTCCTGCTGGGTGCCGCCGCGGTGACGACGGTGGGCGTGGCCGGCACGGCCGGAGTCGTCGAGGGCGTCCTGCCCGGCCGGCCCGCCCTCCAGGCCGCGCTCGGCCTGAACGGCGAGCCCGGACGCGTGCCCGACATCGCGCCGGGGCCGGTCGAGACCGGCTCGTTCGTCTCCGAGCGGCGCGGCGCCCGCACCGGATGGGTGCTGCTGCGCCCGCCCGGCGCCGAGGGTGCCCGCCTGCCGGTCGTGGTGGCCCTGCACGGACTGGGGTGGAGGCTCGATGCCTTCCAGCCCGGCGGCGTGGGGATCCCGCAGTTCCTCGCCGCGGCGGTGGCAGACGGCGTCCCGCCGTTCGTCGTCGTCGCGCCCGAGGGCGGGCGCTCCTACTGGCACCCACGACCCGACGGGGAGGACGCGGGCGCGATGGTGACCGACGAGCTCCTGCCCCTGCTCGGTCGCCGCGACGACCTCGACGTCGCCCGGATCGGACTCCTCGGCTGGTCGATGGGCGGGTACGGCGCGCTCCGGCTGGCCGGGCTGCTGGGGCCCGGGCGCGCACCGGTCGTGGCGGTCGGCTCGCCGGCGCTCTGGTCCGATGCCTCGTCCGCGAGCCGCTCCGGCTTCGAGGACGAGGCGGAGTACCGCGAGTTCACCGTCACCGGCCGCCAGGAGGACCTGGCCGGCACCGCCGTGCGCATCGACTGCGGCACCGGCGACCCGTTCTACCGCGACGTCGAGGACTACGTGGACGGCTTCCCCTCCGACGCGGAGGTGACCGCGACGTTCGAGCCGGGCGCCCACGACCGGGCCTACTGGCGCCGGGTGCTCCCGGACCAGCTGGCCTTCCTCGGCTCCCGCCTCTGAGCGACCTGGTCCCTCAGTCGCCCTGCGTGTAGGCGTAGGTGCCGTAGAAGAAGGTGTCCCCCGACGAGACGGGACCCCACACCACGCTGAAGCCCAGACGGTTGCGGTAGGCGACCTCGTGGGTCAGGGGGCCGAACACGGGGTTGACCGCACCCTGGGGGTAGACGCAGAGGAAGCCGTTGGGGGCCGTGGGAGCGCCGGCCACGCCCGTGCACTCCGTCTCCGCGGCCGCTCCGTCGATCCGGACCTGGAGGGGCCCTGTCGTTCCGGGGATGGGGAAGCTCGCCCAGGTCCGGAGGTCTCCTCCGGCGGCTGCGACCTCGGTGTCCATGCCGACCACCCCGGTCACCGTCTCCCCGATCCTCAGGGTGGTGAGCGCCGAGCGCCCGGGCGCGCCCTGCGCGCCGGTCGCGCCGCGGGGCAGCTGACCGGCCTTGAAGTCCCTGCGCAGCAGGGAGCCGTTCTTGACGTCCCCCGACCGCACCGCGTCGGGCGCGATCGCCCGGCTGGTGACGGAGTTCTTGGGCAGCGCGGCCACGGCGTACGACGTGCCGCCCATCGCCACGGTGAGGGCGACGAGGGCGACGGCGTTGCTCCGGACCCACCGCAGGCTGGTCGTGATCATGGGGGGTCTCCTTCCGAGCGGAGCGGGGTGCCCCACTGCTCGCGAAACCTACGAGCGGACGTCCGGCCGCGATAGGGCCGGCGCCGAAGCGGGCGCGGTGTCTAGACCGCGGGCCCCGAGTAGCATCGAGACGTGAGTGAGCTCCGCTTCGAGCAGGTCGGCCTCGGCGCCGACGCCCTGGACTACCTCGCGGCCTGGGAGCTGCAGCGCGACGTGCACGCCCGCGTGTCCGACGACGAGCAGCCCGGGACCGTCCTGCTGCTCGAGCACCCGCCCGTCTACACCGCCGGCAAGCGCACCGAGCCGCACGAGCGGCCGGCCGACGCCGGTGGCGCCGACGTGGTCGACGTCGACCGCGGGGGCAAGATCACCTTCCACGGTCCCGGCCAGCTCGTGGGCTACCCCATCGTGCGGCTGCCCGACCACGTGAAGGTCGTCGACTACGTCCGCCGCGTCGAGGAGGCGCTGATCCAGGTGTGCGCCGACCTCGGCGTCGTGACCGCACGGGTCCCGGGTCGCAGCGGCGTCTGGCTGCGCGCCGACGACCACGGCCCCGAGCGCAAGGTGGCCGCCCTCGGCATCCGCGTGAGCCGCGGCGTCACGATGCACGGGTTCAGCCTCAACTGCGACGTCGACCTCGCCTGGTACGACCGCTTCGTGCCCTGCGGGATCGCCGACGCGGGCGTCACGACGCTCTCGCAGGAGCTCGGCCGCCGGGTCGGTGTCGAGGAGGTGCTGCCCTCGGTCGAGCGCCACCTGCGCGACCTGCTCGCCTGGGGTCCGTACACCCCGACGCCCGACTACGACGCGCGTCCCGAGCCCGGTCGCGCCCCTCGCATCGAGCTCGTCACCCCCTGACGGCCGCGCCACGGCAGCCGCCTGCGACCACCGGGTGAGCCGAGTTGGGTGGCCCCCTGGCCCGGCGTACAGTTGACCGACGTGACCACCGCTCCCGCCCCTGAGGGCCGCAAGCTGCTCCGCCTCGAGGTCCGCAACGCCGAGACCCCGATCGAGCGGAAGCCGGAGTGGATCAAGACCCGGGCCAAGATGGGCCCGGAGTACAAGCACCTGCAGAGCCTCGTGAAGTCCGAGGGCCTGCACACGGTCTGCCAGGAGGCGGGCTGCCCCAACATCTTCGAGTGCTGGGAGGACCGCGAGGCGACGTTCCTCATCGGCGGCGACCAGTGCACGCGCCGCTGCGACTTCTGCCAGATCGACACCGGCAAGCCGCAGCCCCTCGACCGTGACGAGCCGCGCCGCGTGGCCGAGTCGGTGCAGAAGATGGAGCTGCGTTACGCCACCATCACCGGCGTCGCGCGCGACGACCTCGAGGACGGCGGCGCCTGGCTGTACGCCGAGACCGTGCGCGCCATCCACGACCTCAACCCCGGCACCGGCGTCGAGAACCTGATCCCCGACTTCAACGGCAAGCCGGACCTCCTGCGCGAGGTGTTCGAGTCGCGCCCCGAGGTGCTGGCCCACAACGTCGAGACCGTGCCGCGGATCTTCAAGCGGATCCGTCCGGCGTTCCGCTACGACCGCTCGCTCGATGTCATCACCCAGGCCCGCGACTTCGGCCTGGTCACCAAGTCCAACCTGATCCTCGGCATGGGCGAGACCCGCGAGGAGGTCTCGCAGGCGCTGCGCGACCTGCACGGCGCGGGCTGCGAGCTCATCACGATCACCCAGTACCTCCGCCCCTCGCTGCGCCACCACCCGGTCGAGCGCTGGGTCAAGCCTGAGGAGTTCGTGGAGCTGCGTGACGAGGCCGACGAGATCGGGTTCTCCGGAGTCCTCTCGGGTCCGCTGGTCCGTTCGTCGTACCGCGCCGGTCGGCTGTACCGTCAGGCGATGGACGCCCGCGAGGGCACCACCAGCACGGTCTCCACCGCCACCGCCTGACTCCGCACCCACCGCGGGTCGGCCCGAACGAGTAAGGCAGCTCCACAGCCATGGCCAAGAAGGACACGCCCACCGATCCCGCCGACATGAACCGTCGTCAGCAGATCGTCGCCACCTACCGGATGACGAAGCAGACCGACAAGCGGATCGGGCTGTGGCTGCTCGGGTCGTTCCTGCTGTTCGGTGCGGTGGGCTTCGCGCTGTTCTACGTGCTGCCCGGCGAGGGCGTCGTGCAGTGGATCATGTCGGTCGTCGGCGCGCTGCTCTTCGGCCTGCTCGGCGCGATGATCGTGTTCTCCCGCCGCGCGCAGCGCACGGCCTACGACCGCATGGCCGGGCAGCCCGGTGCCGCCGCGAGCGCCCTGACGATGCTCAAGCGCGGCTGGAAGACCGACCCCGTGATCGCGTTCAACAAGCAGCAGGACGTCGTGCACCGCGTGGTGGGCCCTCCGGGCATCGTGCTCGTCGCCGAGGGCAACCAGCACCGCGTCCGCCAGATCCTCACCTCCGAGCGGCGCAAGCACGAGCGCGTCGCGGCCGAGACCCCGATCCACGAGGTCGTCGTGGGCGACGGCGAGGGCCAGGTGCCGCTGGCCAAGCTGGTGCGCCACGTCCAGAAGCTCGGCCGTCAGGTCAAGCCCGCCGAGCTGACCGACGTCCTCAACCGGATCAAGGCCCTCGACGCCAACCGCTCCGCGATCCCCATGCCGAAGGGCCCCGTGCCCACGAGCATGAAGGGCATGCGCGGCAACATGCGCGGCCGCTGAGCCTCTGCTGCTCGCCCGAGGGGTTTCGAGACGGTTGCTGCGCAACCTCCTCAACCCCCGAGGCTGCGCAACCTCCTCAACCCCCGACGCTGCACCACCTGCTCAACCCCCGGGGGCGTGCCCCCGGGGGCTTCGAGCGGCGACCTACTGGATCTGCGAGGCCGGGGGCGCCTTGATGTCGACAGGCTCGCCCCAGTTGTCGTAGCTGGCGGTCATCTCGCCGCCCAGCTCACCGAGGTCGGCGACCATCTTGCGGAAGTACCCCTCGTCGTCGAAGAACAGCTCGTAGGTGAACGACGGCGGGAGCGAGCCCTCGGGCAGCGAGGTGGTGTCGGCGTCCTGCGCCTCCAGCAGCGTCGCCGAGTCCAGCACGATGCTGTAGTGCTCGAGGCCGTCCTCCTCGCCGACGTACGTGGCGCCGGTGATGGCCTTCTCCATGGTGTCGAACTGCGAGCGGATGTCGAGCTGGTCGCCCAGGCTCGACAGCGGGTTGCTCGGGTCGTCGAGCGACGTGGAGGTGTACTTCTCGGTGCCGGGGTTCTGCTGGTACAGCGTGTTGTCGACCAGCACCATCTTGATCGGCTGCATCTCGCCGACGTTGATGGACATGCTCATGGCCGTGGGCGTCTGGGTGAAGTCGGCCTGGCCATCGGCCTCGTAGGCCGCCGCGCCCTCGATGTTCATCGTGAACGTCGCGGTGCTGGCCTCCTCGAACGCCGCGGCGAAGATGCCGACCATCTCGGAGGCCTCGACCTCCTCGCCGGCGGTGGGCTCGGCCTCCTCCGTCGACTCCTCGGTGGGCTCGTCGGTCGCGCCGTCGGTCGGCTCCTCGGAGCCGCCCATGCGGTCGAACGCCGACGTGCCGCCGCCGGAGCCGGAGTCGTCACCGCTCTCGTCGTCTCCCCCGCACGCGGCGAGCGAGGTGAGGGCCAGGGACAGGACCGCGGCGGAGGCGGTCCGGCGGAAGAGGGAGCGGGACATGTCGTGCCTTTCGGGAGGGGTGAGGCAGAGGAGCGGGTGGTCAGGCTGGGTGGTCAGGCTGGGTGTTCAGGCTGGGTGGTCAGGCGGGGCCGGGGCGCAGGCCGCGGAACGTCTGCAGCGTGACCGTCACCGTTCCCGCCACGAGGTCGTGCAAACCGCGACCGTCGGCGCGGTAGACCAGGGGCGGGATCACCAGGGCGATCATCGCCTGGCGCAGGAGCGCCTTGAACGGGTTGAGGGGGCGCAGCCGGCCGTCGGCGGGGACCACGCGCAGCCGCGTGGCGAGCTTGCCGAACGAGCCGCCGAGCAGCCAGGTGAAGAGCGCCGACTCCACGACGTACACGAGCAGGACGTAGAGCTGGGCGTTGCTGCCGGTCTCGCCGTAGGCGTCGAGACCCACGAAGGCGATGACCGCGAGGGTCGAGGCGAACCAGTCGACGAACAGCGCGAGCACGCGCCGGGGCCAGGACGCGCTCTCCAGCGGCGGTGTCATCAGGTCGTCCTCACCCCCGCAGGCTATCGAGCCGTCGGTCGGCAACCGCCTACCGGCCACCTGTTACATCCCCGAAACGAAACCGATACGGTCGAGAAATGGCCCGTTCGTAGGTTCGGGTCACCCCTCGGTGCAATGTGGCTCCGGGGTGTCCACATCTGCTTGCTTTTGCCGGCTGTCCCGTCGAGGGTCGCAGCCAAGGAGGACGAATGTTCCAGAACAGCGACGAGCTGCTCGCCTACATCAAGGACGAACGCGTCGAGATGGTCGACGTCCGCTTCTGTGACCTGCCGGGCGTCATGCAGCACTTCACGGTGCCGGTGTCGTCGTTCGACCAGTCCGTCTTCGAGGACGGGCTGAACTTCGACGGCTCCTCGATCCGTGGCTTCCAGGCCATCCACGAGTCCGACATGTCGCTGTTCCCGGACCCGACCACCGCCTACATCGACCCGTTCCGCGTCGCCAAGACGCTGGTGGTCAACTTCTTCATCCACGACCCGCTCACGGGCGAGCCCTACTCGCGCGACCCGCGCAACATCGCCAAGAAGGCCATGGCCTACCTCGGCACCACCGGCATCGGCGACACCGCGTTCTTCGCGCCGGAGGCGGAGTTCTACGTCTTCGACAACGTGCGCTTCGAGACCAAGGCCAACGCCGGCTACTACGAGATCAACTCCTCGGCCGGCGCCTGGAACACCGGTGACGCCTTCGAGAACGACAACCGCGGCTACAAGGTCAAGTACAAGGGCGGCTACTTCCCCGTCGCGCCCACCGACCACTTCGGCGAGCTGCGCGACGAGATGGTCATCGAGCTGGAGCGCGCCGGCCTGCAGGTCGAGCGTGCGCACCACGAGGTCGGCACCGCCGGCCAGGCGGAGATCAACTACCGCTTCGACGAGCTGCTCAAGGCCGCCGACGACGTCATGAAGTTCAAGTACATCATCAAGAACACCGCGTGGCGCAACGGCAAGACCGCGACGTTCATGCCGAAGCCGATCTTCGGCGACAACGGCTCGGGCATGCACGTGCACCAGTCGATCTGGAACAACGGCGAGCCGCTGTTCTACGACGAGACCGGCTACGGCGGCCTCTCGGACATGGCGCGCTACTACATCGGCGGCATCCTCAAGCACGCCCCGTCGCTGCTGGCGTTCACGAACCCGACCGTCAACTCCTACCACCGCCTGGTGCCGGGCTTCGAGGCTCCGATCTCGCTGGTCTACTCCCAGCGCAACCGCTCGGCCTGCGTCCGGATCCCGATCACGGGCTCCAACCCCAAGGCCAAGCGCATCGAGTTCCGGTGCCCCGACCCGTCGGCCAACCCCTACCTCGCCTTCTCGGCGTTGCTGCTGGCCGGCCTCGACGGCATCAAGAACAAGATCGAGCCGCCCGCCCCGATCGACAAGGACATCTACGAGCTCCCGCCCGACGAGATGGCCGACATCGACCAGGTCCCCACCTCGCTGGGCGCCGTCCTCGACTCGCTCGAGGCCGACCACGAGTTCCTGACGGCCGGCAACGTCTTCACGCCCGACCTGATCGAGACCTGGATCGACTACAAGCGGACCCAGGAGATCCTGCCCGTGCAGATGCGCCCGCACCCGCACGAGTTCGAGCTCTACTACGACATCTAGCCTGGAGTGGCTCGCTGACGAGGTACGACGCCGTCAGCGGGCCTCGCTGGTCCGCAGATCGTCCGCACGAGCCGCCATCGCCCCGTCGATGGCGGCTCGTGTGCTGTCGGCAGCGTCGTCCGTGGGTCCTCCGATGCTCGTCGCCGCGGCGTGGCGGCCTCCTGGGGGTTCACCGCCCGCGCTCCTCGCTGATGGAGTTCGCTCCGTCGACCGTGATGAGCTGACCGGTGATGTAGGAGGCGCCCTCACCGGCGAGGAACGCGATCGCGTGCGCCACCTCGTCCGCGGTGCCGGACCGGCCGACGGGTGTGGCCGCGCCCAACGCCCGCTCGTAGTCCGAGGCCGAGGCGGTGTCGATCCAGCCCGGGGCGACGGCGTTCACGGTGACTCCCGCTGACGCCATGTCGATCGCCGTGGCGCGCGTCAGCCCGACGACGCCGGCCTTCGCCGCGTGGTAGGCGACGTCGCCGGGGTAGGCGGCGACGGGTCCCGACACCGACGACACGTTGACGATGCGGCCGTAGCCGGCCGCCTGCATGGGTCCGGCCACCGCGCGGGTCATCAGGAACGACGTGGTCAGGTTCCGATCGAGCGAGGCACGCCAGTCGTCGAGGGACAGACCGTCGATCGCACCCGGGGCGAAGGAGTGGTCGGACACGGACGTCATCCCCGCGTTGTTGACCAGGATGTCCAGGCCGCCGAACGAGTCGGACGCGCACGCGACGACGGTGTCCGCACCAGCGGGATCGGTCAGGTCGGCGACCACCCCCTCCGCCCGGATGCCGTCGGCGCGCAGCTCGGTGACCCGCTCGAAGATGCGGTCCGTGGTCGAGGTGATCACCACCCGACTCCCCCCGGCGCCGAGCAGCCGGGCGGCCGCGAACCCGATTCCGTGGGCGCTTCCCGCGCCGGTGACGATGGCGACTCGCTGTCGCTGCGTGGTCATCGTCGACCTCTCCGTCCACGTGTCCCGCCGGGGATGTCCGAGGTCATGTCTGGTTCTCGCCTCCGTCGACGTAGAAGTTCGCGCCGACCACGTAGCTGCTCTGCTCCGAGGCCAGGAACGTCACCACGGCAGCCGCCTCCCGCGGCCGACCCATGCGTCCCTTGGGGACCGTCGCGGCCACGTGCGCCTTCATCGCCTGAGCGGTCTCCTCGTCGCCGAAGGCCGCCGTGCCGCCCGGGGTCTCGATCCAGGCCGGGGAGACCACGTTGACCCGGATGCCGCGACCCTTCAGCTCCGTCGACCAGGTCCGCGCGAAGGAGCGCACCGCTGCCTTCGATGCGGCGTACGCGCCGAAGCCCTCCATCCCGCGCTCGGCGGCGGTCGATCCGACCAGCACCACCGAGGCTCCGTCGTTGAGCAACGGCAAGGCCTTCTGCACGGTCAGGACGGTGCCCCGGACGTTGACGGCGAAGGTCCGTTCCAGGTGCGCCTCGGTGGTGTCGTGAAGCGTGGCGACCTCACCGACCCCCGCATTCGCCACCAGGACGTCGATGCCCTGCCCACGAGCTCGGACAGCCTCGTAGAGCCGGTCCAGGTCCTCGGGTCGGGAGACGTCCCCGACGATGCCCGTGGCTCGGTCTGCCCCGAGGACCTCCACCGCGGCCCTCACCTGGGCCTCGCGACGGCCGGTGACGAAGACGTGCGAGCCCTCCTCCGCCAGCTGTTCGGCCGTCGCGAGGCCGATCCCGCCGTTCCCCCCGGTCACGACCGACGTCGTTCCGATCAGCTGTCCCATGTGCTCTTCCTCCGTTGCTGGTGACGTGCAGCCTGTCGAGCCGCGCGTGTCGGATGGGCAGGACCGTTGTCCCGCCTCGGTGCTGCTCCCGGTGGGGATCGCTACGGCGCTGGAAGCGCCGTGCCCCCCTCCGGTGACCGGGACTGTCGCCCGGGGCCGGATCGATGTTGCGGCCACCGGTGCGGGTCGTCCTCCAGACGCTCCCGGTCCCAGCCGCCAAGGTCGGCGGCGGCCCGGTAGGTGTCGTGAAGGAACCTCGCGACGGTCCGGTCGGGCTCCTCGGCCGCGGCCACTGCCTCGTACGGCAGCAGGAACTGACGGTTCTCGGCGCTGTAGTAGGCCGCGTCCGGGCCCACCGGGTGGTCGGCGAACCCTTCCGGCTCGGGGTAGGCGTAGGAGTAGAACGCACCTTCCTCGCCCCCGCCGGGCCAGAACCCGGCGCTGCTCAGCTCGCGCGAGTAGCCCTCGACCATCACCCAGTCGCCGCAGTTGGGGGCACCGCCGGGGTGCTCGGGCGCCGCACGCCCCGAGAACCGGGTGCACGCGAGGTCCATGGCCCCCCAGAAGAAGTGCACCGGACTGACCTTCCCGACGAAGTGTGACCGGAACTCGCCCAGCGCCCGGTCAGCGTGCACGAGCTGGCGCCAGAACAGGTGCGCCGCATCGGGGTCGTAGGTCGAGTGGTGGTGGTCCTCGGCGAACGGCGTCGCCGGGTCGACCTCGTTGGGGCGAGCATCGATCGTCGTCTCGATGCCCAGCCCGCGCAGCGCCGCCATCGTCTCGTCGTAGAAGTCGGCCACGGGTCTCGATGACAGGCCGACCAGGCGCTCCCCGCCGTCGCTGCTGCGCAGCCGCAGGCGGTGCGCCGCGAAGTCGAGCTCGAGGTCGACGAGACCGCCACGGTGCGGGATCGCGCCCGTGGTCAAGCCCCGCGGGCTGACGTAGAGCGTGACCTGCCACCAGTGGTTGAGCAGCGGGGCGTGGGCGAGCCGGACCTTGCCGATGATCTGGGTCCACATGTGCAGGGTGTCGCGGGTCTCGGTCCAGTCGTCGACCCGCAGTCGCGGCCACGCCTGGGTCGAGCCGAAGTGTGTCGTCATGGGTTTGCTCCTCCTGGCGAGATGCCTACCGGTGCTCGGGGTTGACCTGGTCGGGAGCGCAACCGGCGTCCCACTGGCTGCGCCTGTTGCCGTACGCCGGGATCCCTCCCGCGCTGCGCAGCAGCGCCGCGAGGTGCATCAGGTTGTAGGTCATGAAGGTGGTGTTGCGGTTGGTGAAGTCGTTCTCCGGGCCACCCGACCCGGGGCCGAGGTAGGACGGCCCGGGCCCGGCCGGCCCGACCCAGCCCGCGTCGGCCTGCGGCGGGATGGTGAAGCCGAGGTGCTGCAGGCTGTAGAGCACGTTCATGGCGCAGTGCTTGACGCCGTCCTCGTTGCCGGTGACCACACAGCCGCCGACGCGGCCGTAGTAGGCGTACTGCCCGGCTTCGTTGAGCGAGCTGGAGCTGCCGTAGAGCCGCTCGACCACTCGCCTCATGACCGAGCTGTTGTCGCCCAGCCAGATCGGCCCCGCGAGGACGAGGATGTCCGCGGCCAGCACCTGGTCGAGGATCCCCGGCCAGTCGTCGCAATCCTCACCGTGCTCGGTCATGTCCGGCCACAACCCGACGGCGATCTCGTGGTCGACCGCCCGGACGACGTCGACCTCGACACCGTGCTCCTCCATGATCCGCGTGCTGACACCGAGCAGCCCGTCGGTGTTGCTGGGCTCCGGCGAGCGCTTCAGGGTCGCGTTGATGACCACGGCCCTCAAGCCGTCGAACCGCGGCGGCGCAGCATCCGCACCCACGTCGAGCACGGTCACGACCGAACCGACTCATCGCCGACCGCCGGCGCGGGGGCGTTGAAGAGCAGGTCGCGATACTCGGCGTGGTGACGCAGCCAGCCGATGATGAAGGGGCAGATCACCAGCGCCTTCAGCTCGCGATCACGGACGTCGTCCAGCGCGGCGCGGGCCAGGACGCTGCCGATCCCTTGTCCCGTGTACGCCGGGGTGACCTCCGTGTGCGTCAGGACGACCAGCTCGCTGGTCTCCTGGTAGTCGACGAACCCGGCAAGGTCCGGGGACTGCGCCACAGCCTCGTACCGGTGCCTGGCGGTGTTGTTGGTCACGGTGACCTGGGTGGACATGGGTGAGCTCTCCTCGCGCATGGGACGGAAGGTCCACGGGACTCCATCGCTGGAGGCCCGGGCCTGTCACTCGAGCGTGCTGCACCGGGGGACGCCTTCGCGTCGGTGAAGATCACTGACAACGCACCGGTGGGTAGGTGCTCGCTCACCCCGACCCCAGGTCACTCGGGCGAGGCGGCGCGGTGCGCGGCGACGGTGCCGGTAGCGTCCGCGGGTGGCCAAACGTCGTCGATCCAGCGCCCACCGGGGCAGGGGGTCGGCGCGCCGGGGCGGGACCCGACCGTTGCCGGCCGCCGGGCCCGGCGAGCGGCTCTGGGTGCTCGACGTCCCCTACGGCACGCAGGTCGACGGCGCCGCCTGGCACCCGGCCGTCAAGGCCCACCTGTACGTCGGCCGCGCGGTGCCCGCGCACCTCAAGGCGTACGTCCCGGGTCCGTACACGCTCGGTCGCTTCCTCGAGGGAACCCTCAACCCCGACCCGACTCCCGCTCCCCCGGCGACCGACGAGCTCGAGCCGCGCCGGATCCAGTTCGAGGCGGCTGACGCGATCGCGGAGCGGGCGGCCGCGGGCGGGCGGCAGTTCCTGCTGGCCGACGAGCCCGGCGTGGGCAAGACGATCTCCGCGGTGCTGGGCGCGACGGCGGTGGGCGACCTCCGCGGCGCGCGACGGGTGCTCGTCGTGGCCGACCGCCCCGCCGCGATCACCATCGGGCACTGGTGTCGCACGATCGCGGCGCTGGGCGACGGGGGCCTCGAGTGGGTCGTGATCACCTGGGACCGGCTCGACAAGGTCACCGACCACGCGTGGGACGTGATCATCGCGGACGAGGCCCACGCGCTGCGACGTACGACGACGAAGCGGTGGAAGCTGTGGGCCAGGATCTCGGGGCACGGCAAGCCCCACGACCGGGCGCCGTTCGTCATCGCGACGACCGCGACGCCCGGGCACACCCCCCTCGAGCTGCCGTACCTCGCTCCCGCCTACGCGCAGACGCTCGGGGAGCCGATGAGGCAGTGGACGTCGGCGACGAAGCCCGAGGTCGCGTTCGCCGCCGCGCTCGAGCGTCACGGTGTCGGGGTGGAGCAGGGACGCTACGGCGCGACGTGGACCACCGACCCCGCGCGACGCGCCGCGGACCTGAAGCTGGTGCGCGGCTGGCTCGCCGACGTGCGTCCCCCGGCGATGCTGCACCGCGCCGCGCCGTGGGGGCCGGTCCCGATCTCCGGCATGCCGGTGACGCTCACGCCGGCGGAGCGGACGGCGTACGAGGCCGAGTGGGGCGAGTTCTGCCGGGAGATGGACCTCGCGCGCCGCGGGCGCAACGTCGCCAAGGGACGGGCCGCGCTGCTGCGCTTCCGGCAGAAGGCCGCGCTCATCCGGGTCGACTCGACGGTCGCGTGGATCGGCCAGCAGGTCGAGTCCGAGCGCCAGGTGGCCTGCTCGGTGGAGTTCGTCTCGACCGCCGCCGACCCCATCGCCGACCGGCTGCGCGACTCCGGGATCGAGGTGGCCACGATCTACGGACGCGACCGGTTCGACGTCGAGGCCGAGCGGCTCCGGTTCCAGACCGGCGAGGCGAAGGTCTGCGTGTTCACCACGGTCGCCTCGATCAGCCTCCACGCCGGCGAGACGCTCGCCGACGGACGCCGGGCGAGCACCGAGCCGCGGGTGGGCGTCTTCCACCAGGCGCGCTTCTCCGGCATCGCGGCACGGCAGGTGACCGGCCGGACCCACCGCGACCACCAGGTCTCGCCCTGGCAGGTCGCGTACGCCGAGGGCACGGTCGAGGAGCAGGTCGGCCGCGTGATGGTGGAGCGGATCGCCGCCGCCTCCGACACGGTCGGGGGCGACACGACCGGCCTCACCGACCTCGCTCGCCTGCTCGGAGCCGACTGGCTGCCTCCCGCTGCGCTGCAGGGCGGCGACGGCACCTGAGATCGGTGACGCGTGGCGCAGCCCGGGGTGCCTGACTCACCTGTCGGTGGTGGCTCCGGCGAGCCGTGGACGGCGCTGGAGGCTGGTGCGGGGTTGAGGGAGGATGACCCTGTTGTGTGAACACACCTCGACCCGGTCTGGAGTGGGAGTGACGTGGCGGAGCTCGTGGGGCGGCATGCGGAGCGGGCCGCCATCCAGCAGCTGCTCGCTGCAGCCAGCGCCGGGAGCAGCGGCACGCTGGTGATCCGTGGGCAGGCGGGCATCGGCAAGACCGCGCTGCTGCACCACGCCCAGGAGACGGCGATCCCTCTGGGGTTCAGCCTGACCTGGTGCACCGGGGCGGAGTCCGAGAGCCAGTTCGCCTTCGCGGGCCTGCACCAGCTCTGCGCTCCGCTGCTCGACAAGGCAGGAGCTCTCACCGCACCGCAGGAGGACGCCCTCGGCGTGGCTCTGGGCCGCCGCGAGGGGCCCGCGCCCAACGGCTTCCTGGTAGGACTGGCGACGCTCAACCTGCTGGCAGAAGCCGCCGAGGAGGCACCACTGCTCTGCGTCATCGACGATGCGCAGTGGCTGGACACCGCGTCGGCCCAGGTCCTGGCCTTTGTTGCTCGACGGCTGGGGGCCGAGCGCGTGGCGATGGTGTTCGCCCTGCGCGAGGTGACGGCCGGCGAGGTCGACGTCCTCGCCGGGCTACCACTCAGCCTCGAGCTGGGGGGCCTCGAGGAGAGCGACGCGCGCACACTGCTGGACGGCGGTGTCCATGCACCCGTGGACGACTTCGTGCGCGACCGGATCGTGGCCGAGGCACGCGGCAACCCCCTGGCGTTGCTGGAGCTGCCGCGCAGCGCCCGGCTCACGCAGCTGGCGGGCGGGTTCGAGCTGCCGGACGCCCTCAGCGTTCCTCGCCGGATCGAGGACGGCTTCCAACGTCACTCGGCGGCGTTCTCCCCGGACACCCAGCTCTTGCTGCTGCTCGCCGCGGCCGACCCGACGGGAGACGCCTCGCTGCTGTGGCGTGCCGCCGGACGGCTGGAGATCCCCCAGGAGGCGGTGGAGCCGGCGGAGTCCTCGGGGCTCGTGGAGATCGACACCCGGGTGCGGTTCCGACATCCGCTGGTCCGCTCGGCGGTCTATCGCGCCGCCACTCCCGCGAACCGCCGCCGAGCCCATGGCGCCCTGGCCGAGGAGACCGATGCCGCGACGGACCCCGACCGGCGCGCCTGGCACCGGGCGCACGCGGTCTACGGAGCCGACGAGGAGGCGGCCGCCGACCTGGAGCGCACCGCTGGCCGGACGCGCGCGCGTGGAGGGGTCGCAGCCGCCGCCGCCTTCCTGCACCAAGCAGTGGGCCTGACCCCCGACTCGACTGCTCGTGCCACCCGGGCGCTGGCGGCCGCGCACGCCAAGCACGACGCGGGTTCGTCCAGGGCAGCGCAGGACCTGGCGGCCATCGCGGAGATCGGCCCCCTTGACGACTGGCAGCGCGCCCGCCTCGAGCTGCTCCGCGCTCGGATCGCCTTCAACCTGACGCAGGCGCCCGAGGTGCCGTGGATGCTGCTGGACGCGGCAGCGGCGCTCGCCCCGATGGACGCGGGCCTGGCTCGGGAGACCTACCTGCACGCGTTGGACGCGGTGCTGCTCATCGGCGGCGGCGACAGGGGCGGGGTGCTCGACGTGGCCGCCGTCGCCCTCGCCGCACCCGCCGCTCCCGCGCCCCTCCGGCCGAGCGACCTGCTGCTCGACGGTCTGGTCACGACCTTCACCCGAGGCTACGTCGCCGGGTTCCCGGACGTGCGGCGCGCGCTGGAGGCCTTCCGCGATCGTGGGGTGGACGGCGAGGCGCTGGGTGAGATGGGGAGTCGCCGCTGGCTCTCGTTGGCGACCCGCGTGGCCGTCGGGATCTATGAGGACGACCTGGCGTGCGCGCTGGCCGAGCGCAACGTCGAGCTCGCTCGCGAGGCGGGTGCGCTGGCCACGCTCCCCCAGGCGCTCGCGGCCCTGTCCGCCATGCTGGTGCTCACGGGTGACCTTCCGCAGGCTGCCGAGCTGGCCGCCGAAGGCAGTGCCATCACGCTGGCCACCGGTGCCGCGCCGGTGCGTTTCGCACAGCTCTTCCTGCACGCGTGGCGCGGCCACGAGGCCGAGACCGCCCAGCTGTTCGCCGACAGCACCCAGCGAGCGCACGAGGGCGGCGCGGACGCCACGCTCGCCGCCTACGCCCTGGCGGTGCTGTACAACGGGCTGGGCAAGTACCCGGAGGCCCAGGACGCCGCCATGCGAGCGCGGCAGTCCTACGAGCTGACGAACAGCAGCCGCGGCCTGGCCCTGCCCGAGCTCGTCGAGGCGGCTGTCCGAGCCGACCAGCCCGAGACCGCCACGGCGGCGCTGGACGAGCTGGTCGTGCGCACGAGCGCCAGCGGCACTCCGTTCGCCCGCGGGCTGGAGGCGCGCTCGCGTGCCCTGGTCAGCACGGGTGCGTCGGCAGAGGGCCACTACCGAGAGGCGATCGAGCAGCTTCGAGCGTGTCGCATGGTCACCTACCTCGCCCGCACCCATCTCGTCTACGGAGAGTGGCTGCGCCGCGAGGGTCGGCGGCAGGACGCTCGCGAGCAGCTGCGCACCGCTCACGAGCTGCTGACCGACATGGGCGCGGACGCCTTCGCTGAGCGCGCCGCTCGCGAGTTGCGCGCGACCGGCGAGCACCCGCGTCGACGCAGCGTGCACCCGACCAGCACCCTCACCGACCACGAGCTGCAGATCGCCCGCCTGGTCGCCACCGGAGCAACCTCCCGAGAGGTGGGTGCGCAGCTGTTCCTGAGTCCGCGCACCATCGAGTCCCACCTGCGCAACATCTTCCGCAAGCTCGGCATCAGCTCCCGCCGACAGCTCAAGGACCTCCAGCTCCCCTGACCGGCTCGGGCAGACCCGTGCGACCCGCCTTCCCCGGTCGCGCCACGTGAGCCGACCGACGGTGTGGTCGCCGTCCTGACGGTGCCAGTACCCGGCAGTGACGAGACCTGAGGACGCCAGGGACTTCTACCGACGCGAACGCGCAGCCGCCGGCCCGAGGGTGGTGGTGCGGCACCGACGAGCCACGACCGGATCGACCGGAGCCGCAGGCCACCGATCGAGTCCGCGAGGGAGAGGCACCATGCGCCACGTCTGCATCGGCCACGAGAGCAGCACCCGGACTCGCGTGACTGCCGGTGCAGTCGGGCCGTCGACCTCGGCAGTGGCGCCGTGAGCGCGTCACCCCTGCCGGAGGACGGACCCGCTCTCGGCCTCATCGTCAACCCGGTCGCGGGCATGGGCGGATCGGTGGGGCTCAAGGGAACCGACGGCCCGCGCGTCCTCGAGGAGGCGCGCCGGCGCGGCGCGACCCCCCAGGCCCAGGAGCGGGCGTACGTCGCGCTGAGCCGTCTCGCGGAGCTGGCGGCGCCCCTGCGCCTGGTGACCGGCTCCGGCGAGCTGGGCGAGACGCCGGCGCGCGAAGCCGGACTCGATCCGCTGGTGGTCCATCGACGCGAGCCGGGCATCTCCTCGGCGGCCGACACCCGCGCGCTGGCCGAGACACTGGCGTCCCGACCGGTCGACCTCATCCTCTTCGTCGGCGGCGACGGCACGGCGCGTGACGTCCTCGGCGCCGTGGGTGACGGGGTACCGATGCTCGGCGTCCCGGCGGGCGTCAAGATGCACTCGGCGGTCTTCGGCACCAACCCGAGGAACGCCGCCAACCTGGCGGCCCTCTTCCTGCAACGCAGCCCCCGGGCGCCGCTCCGCGACGCCGAGGTCATGGATCTGGACGAGGCGGCCTTCCGCGAGGACCGGGTCTCCGCCCAGCTCCACGGGTACGCCCGGAGTCCGTACGAACGACACCTCGCGCAGCATGCGAAGTCCGGCGGGCATCCGGGCGAGGACGGCTCGCTGGCGGGGGCCAGCCGGCAGGTGGCAGCGCGCATGCGACCCGGATGTCTGTACCTGCTGGGCCCGGGGACGACCACGAGGCGGGTCTCGGAGGCGCTGGGCGTGCCGTCCACGCTGCTCGGCGTCGACGCCGTCCTCGACGGTGAGTCCGTCGGTCTCGATCTCGACGAGCGGTCGTTGCTGGGACTCACGGCCGATCACGAGACCTACCTCGTCGTCGGCGTCCTGGGCGGACAGGGAAGCCTGTTCGGCCGAGGCAACCAGCAGCTCAGCGCCGCCGTGATCCGCCGAGCGGGCCGCGACCGGATCATCGTCGTCTCCTCGGTCGAGAAGCTCGCCGCGCTCGACGAGCCCGTGCTGCGCGTCGACACCGGCGACGACGACCTGGATGCGCAGCTCAGCGGCTACCTCCGGATCGTCACCGGCCACGACCGCAGCACGGTTCTCAAGATCAGCACCTGACGACCTCCCATCCCCCACAACCGAAGGAGATCCTCGTGAGAGGACGCACCGCACATCCGTACATGGCCAACTCCGTACCGGCCATCCAGCAGGAGATGCTCGACTCGATCGGCGTCGACAGCATCGACGAGCTGTTCTCGCAGATCCCCGCGGACCACCGCAGCACGCGTCCGCTGGATCTCCCGCCCGCGCTCAGCGAGGCCGAGCTCAAGCGCCACCTCGTCGGGATCCTGTCGAAGAACCGCACCTGCGAGCAGAACCTGAGCTTCCTCGGGGCGGGGGCGTGGCAGCACCACGTGCCCGCCGCCTGCGACGAGGTCGTGCGGCGCAACGAGTTCCTCACCTCGGTGTTCGGAGAGCCCAGCTCCGACCACGGCCGCAACCAGGCGTGGTTCGAGTTCAGCAGCCAGCTCGGTGAGCTCGTCGACCTCGAGCTCGTCGGCCTGCCGGTGCGCAGCTGGGGCTCCGCTGCCGGGCACGCCATGCGCATGGCCGCGCGCCTGACCGGTCGCCACGAGGTCGCCGTCGTGCGCGCGATCGACCCGGAGCGGCTCTCCGTCATCCGCAGCTACTGCGAGCCCGCCGAGATGGCCGGCCACATCGCGGTCCGTCTGATCGACTACGACCCGGCCACGGGCCTCGTCGACCTCGACGACCTGCGCGCCGCGGTGGGCCAGCAGACGGCCGCCGTCTACTTCGAGACTCCTTCCTACCTCGGCATCATCGAGCACCAGGGGGCCGAGATCGCCGCCATCGCGCGAGCGGCGGGCGCCGAGACCGTCGTCGGGGTCGACCCCATCTCGCTCGGCGTGCTCGCCTCGCCGGTCCACGTCGGCGCGGACATCGTGGTGGGCACCATCCAGCCGCTCGGAGTGCACCTGCACACCGGCGGTGGCGTGGGCGGGTTCATCGCCTCGCGCGACGAGGACCGCTACGCCCACCAGTACCCGACCCTGCTGCTCAGCATCGGCGAGACCCTGCAGGAGGGCGAGTACGGCTTCGGGCTCAGCCTGTTCGAGCAGTCCTCCTACGGACTGCGCGACAAGGGCAACGACTGGACCGGCCACTCGGTCTACATGTGGGCCATCGCCGCCACCACGTACATGGCGATGATGGGTCCCCGGGGATTCGAGGAGATCGGCGGACAGATCCTGCAGCGCGCCCACTACGCGGCGCAGCTGCTGTCCGAGGTCGAGGGGGTGAGCGTCACCTTCCCGCAGGGATTCTTCAAGGAGTTCGTCGTCAACTTCGACGAGACCGGCAGGAGCGTCGATGCCGTCAACGAGGCCCTCCGAGACGTCGCCATCTTCGGCGGCAAGGACCTGTCGGAGGACTTCCCCGAGCTGGGGCAGAGCGCCCTCTACTGCGTCACCGAGATCCACACCCAGTCCGACATCGAGCGCCTCGTCGAGGCCATCAGGAAGGTCGTCACGTGATGAGCACGCAGCCCCAGGAGTACCAGGCCCCGGTGTGGAACGAGCCGGTCATCATGGAGATGGGATACCCCGGTCGTCGCGGGGTGGTGTTCTCCGACGTCGGTCCGGACATCGAGTCCCGGGTCGGTCCCGTCGCGGACCTGGTTCCCGCCGGCGTACGCCGCCGGCAGCCGCCCGCGCTGCCGGAGCTCTCGGAGCCGGAGGTCCTCTACCACTACCTGCGCCTGTCCCAGCAGACGCTGGGCATGATGGGCGTCAGCCTCTTCGGCACCTGCACGATGAAGTACAACCCCCAGGTCAACGAGGAGCTCGCGTGGCGGCCCGAGGTGACCGAGGTGCACCCGCACCAGCACGAGGACACGATGCAGGGCACGTTGGAGATCGTGCACAACGCCGATCTCGTGCTGCGGGAGATGTCGGGGATGGACCAGTTCGTGTTCCAGGCCGGCGGCGGCGCCGAGGCGGCGTTCACGAACTGCGCCGTGGTCCGTGCCTACCACGCCTCTCGCGGCGAGCTCGAGCAGCGCGACGAGATCATCACGACCATCCAGACCCACCCGTGCAACGCCGCGACCGCTGCGGCGGCGGGGTTCAAGGTCATCACGCTGATGCTCGACGAGAACGGCTACCCGTCCCTCGACGCGCTCAAGGCCGCGGTCTCCGATCGGACGGCCGGCCTGATGGTGGGGAACCCCGACGACATGGGGGTCTACAACCCCGAGATGAAGGAGTGGGTGCGGATCGTCCACGAGGCGGGCGGCCTGTGCTTCTACGACAGCGCCAACTTCAACGGCACCATGTCGAAGATCCGCCCGCGCGAGATCGGCTTCGACGCCTGCATGTTCATGCTGCACAAGACGTTCGGTGCGCCCAAGAGCGGCGTCGGCGGCCCCGCCGTCGGTGCGTACGGCTGCTCCGCCGAGGTGGCGCCGTTCCTGCCGGCGCCGCTGGTCGTGCAAGACGGCGAGCGCTACCACCTCGACTACGACCGCCCGCAGAGCAGCGGCAAGATCCGCGAGTTCTTCGGCAACGTCCCGGTGGTGCTCAAGGCCTACGCGTGGGTCCGCTCCATGGGTGCCGAGCAGATCGCGCAGGCGTCGGACCTGTCCGTCCTCGGCAACAACTACATGGAGAAGGGGCTGCTCGCGATCCGCGGGATCACCCGCTCGCACCCTGACGCGACGTCGCCTCGGATGGAGATGACGCGCTACAGCGTGCAGACGATGAAGGAGGAAACCGGGGTCGACGTCCACGACGTCCTGAACCGCATGTCCGACTTCGGTGTGGACCCGGCGTGGACCAGCCACGAGCCCTGGCTGGTCCCCGAGCCGTTCACGCCCGAGTCGGGCGAGATGTACGGCAAGGAGGCGCTGGACCTGTGGGTCGCGGTCATGCAGCGGATCTCCGACGAGGCGTACTCCGATCCTCAGATCGTCAAGACAGCACCCCACCACCAGGCGATCCACCGGCTGAGGCCCGGGGTGATCGATGATCCCGACACGCGCGCCATGACGTGGCGAGCGTTCCGTCGCAAGACCGGCCGCTAGCGCCGTCGCGCCGTCCGAGCACCAGCAGCCAGCGATCCGAGAGAGCCGGGACCCGCACCATGAGCCTACGTCTGCTCGAGCCGGAAGGGCTCGGCTCCACGGAGCGCGACCTCGCACCGGCAAGGATCGTCCTGGCGGACGGTGAGTCGCTGCTGCGCACGGCCTTGGCCAGGCTCCTGCCGATGGAGGGCGCGATCGAGGTCGTCGCCGAGGTGGCTGACGGACGACGGGCGGTCGAGGTCACCGTGCGTGAGCGACCGGACGTCCTCGTCATCGACGTCGAGATGCCCGGGATCGACGGGCTGGAGGCAGTCTCCGCGATCCTCCGTGCGCGACCGCACCAGGCAGTCCTGGTGCTGGCGCGTCATGCAGGGCCGGCAACACTGCGCCGAGCTCTCCGGGCCGGCGTCCGCGGCGTGGTCAGCAAGTCGTCCGACGTCGACCAGATCGCCTCGGCGATCAGGCTCCTGCACGACGGCAGGTGCTGGATGGACCCGGAGGTCTCCGCGCGCGCCATCGTCGACGACTCCCCCCTCACCGACCGCGAGCTCGACGTCCTCCTCCTCACCAGCGAGGCCCGCAGCGTCTCCGACATGGCAGCGGCCCTGTGCCTGGCCGAGGGCACCGTGCGCAACTACCTCTCCAGCTCCATCCGCAAGACCCAGACGCGCAGCCGTCACGAGGCCGCTCGCGTCGCCCGCACGAACGGGTGGCTGTGACGCCACCGCTCCCCACGGTCGGCCACGTCCGACCCCGACACGAAGGACGACCCACGTGCCCGTGACCCTCTCCCACCCGAACGGCCTCCTGCAGCAGCCCGACTACGCGCCCGTCGCCCTGGGCGTCGGCACTCGCCTGCTCCTGCTCGCCGGCCAGGCAGCCGTGACCCCGGAAGGTGAGGTGACCTCGACCGACCTGGCCGGCCAGGTCCACTCCGCCATGCACCACGTGGCCGTGGGCGTCACGAGCGCTGGGGGCGAGGTCGGCGACGTCGCACGACTGACCATCTACGTCGTCGGCTGGACACCCTCCATGGCCGAGGAGCTGCTGGAGGGCACCGCGCGCGCCCAGCAGTCCGACGGCTTCACCACGCCGCTGCCGCCCATCACCGTCATCGGGGTGCAGGCGCTGTGGACGCCCGCGCTGCTCGTGGAGATCGAGGCCACCGCCGTCTTCGACTGACGGAGTCTCGGCGGTCCAGCTCGATCGCAGTCCTGAGGCGCGGCGTCACCGACGACGTCACCCTGCGCCCGCGCACGCACCAGCCAGCAAGGAGGTCTCATGGAGACGGCATACGACGTCGTGGTCATCGGAGGAGGCGCGGTCGCGGAGAACGTCGCCGACCGCGCGGTGAAGGGCGGGCTCACCGCCGTGCTCGTCGAGCACGAGCTCGTCGGCGGTGAGTGCTCCTACTGGGCGTGCATGCCCTCGAAGGCACTCATCCGCAGCGGCATGGCGCTCCGTGCGGCCCGACAGGTCGGCGGGGCACGCGAGGCGGTGACCGGCGGTCTCGACGTCTTCGCGGTCCTCGCCCGCCGCGACGGCTTCACCCAGGGCTGGGACGACTCGAGCCAGGTGGACTGGGTGTCCGGGGCCGGCATCGCCCTGATCCGCGGGTACGGCCGGCTCACCGCGACCAGGCAGGTCACCGTCACCGCGTCGGACGGCGTCGAGACCGTGCTGACCGCGCGGCACGCCGTCGTCATCAGCACCGGATCCGACCCGCTCCTCCCGGACATCCCCGGCCTCGCCCACGCGAGCCCGTGGACCCCGCGCGAGGCCACCAGCGCGCAGGCCGCTCCCCCACGGCTGGCCGTCGTCGGGGGCGGTGTCGTCGCGGTCGAGATGGCCACGGCCTACGCATCGTTCGGGACCGAGGTGACCGTCTTCGCCCGCAGCGGCCTGCTGCGGGGCCAGGAGGACTTCGTCGGCGACCTGGTCACGGCGGGTCTCTACGGGCTGGGCGTCACCATCCACCGCAAGTCGCCCACCGCCGTCACCCGGACCCCCGCCGGGGTCACCGTGTCCATCGGCGATCGCAGCGTCGAGGTCGACGAGGTGCTCGTCGCCGCCGGCCGCGCTCCGCGCACCGACGACATCGGCATCGAGGTCGCCGGCATCGAGCCCGGCATGTGGATCGACGTGGACGACACCCTGCTCGTGAGGGGCACCGACTGGCTGTACGCCACCGGCGACGTGAACCGCCGCGCTCTCCTGACCCATCAGGGGAAGTACCAGGCGCGCGCCGCCGGTGACGCCATCGCCGCCCGCGCACTCGGCAGGACCGTGGACGACACCGCCTGGGGCGCTCACGTGGCGACCGCTGATCACGAGGCGGTTCCGCAGGTCGTCTTCAGCGTGCCGGAGGTGGCCTCGGTGGGCCTCACCTCGGCGCAGGCCACCGAGGCGGGCTACGACGTGCGCGTCGTCGACTACGACCTCGGCTCGGTCGCGGGGGCGAGCCTCCAGGCCGACGGCTACCAGGGCATGGCCAGGATGGTCGTCGACGAGAGGCGCCGCGTCATCCTCGGGGTGACCTTCGTGGGTCAGGACGTCGCGGAGCTGCTCCAGGCGGCGACGATCGCGGTGGTCGGTCAGGTGCCGCTCGATCGCCTGTGGCACGCCGTGCCTGCCTATCCGACCATGAACGAGATCTGGCTCCGGCTGCTGGAGACCTACGGCCGTCCCGAGCCGACCTGACAGCCTGGCGGCCGGGCCGCCGTGGAGCGGGCCGCCGACCTATCCGTGTTCGTCGTGCGGAGTCCCGACCACGTCGGCGTCGTCCAGGATCGCGGAGATGTCGGCCCGAGCACGCAGCAGACGCTCGACGCCGGCGGCGAGCTCGGCGTCCAGCTCGCGCAACGCGTCCTGCCCGCCCTCGCCGCGCGCGCCGACCTGCCCGATCCGTGAGAGCGGGACGCCCAGCTCGGCCAGCCGCCGGACCTCCAGCAGCCGCAGGAGGTCCCGCTCCCCGTACTGCTTGTAGCCGTTGGGCAGGCGTCTCGGCTCAGCGAGGAGACCGAGCCGGTGGTAGTGCCGGATCGTGTTCACGGTCGTCCCCGCCAGCTCGGCAAGCTCGCGCGTGCTCCAGGTCATCGTCCTCCTCGTGGGCGGTGGGCCGCTCGGCTCCCTCCGCTGCCGAGTGCCGGCTCCGCAGCCTCCCACCGGCGGCTGCACCTTCGCGTCGGTAGAAGTCCCTGATCCGCCTGCGCGGCAGGGCGTCCACCGTCCCCGTGCGCGTCCCGCACCGTGACGTCCGGGGAGCACTCAGGGCTTTTCACTGACGCGAAGGGGCAGCCGCCGCTGCGAGCCTGATGGCCACCGCAACGACCGGCCCCCACCAGCGGGCCGGGATCCCCCAGACACGAAGGACCGTCATGCCCGCCAGTCCCGTCACCGACGTGAGCAGCCTGCACGTGACGTGCCCGGAGCACGCGCCGGCGACCCCGCTGCCGATGGGCTCGTGATGATCGCGGTCGCCAGCTGGCACTGGATCTGGGTCTGGATGACCGAGAACCTCCCGCTGCTCGAGCGGCTGCTCGCCGGCGGCTCGACCCTCCACGTGGTCCTCGATGCCTGGAACGGCGTCGTCTCCCTCGCCGACTCGCTGCTCCTCCTGGTGGGCACCCTGGTCTGGGTCGTCGTCACGGTCGCCCTGACGTCCCGGCTGCTGCACTGGAGGCCACGCCGATGAGCCCGTCACGAGTGCTGGGGGGCCGCTACCGGTTGGGTGAGGTGATCGGTCGTGGCGGGACCTCCGTCGTGCACTCGGCCCACGACCTCCGCGCAGGACGCCGGGTCGCCGTGAAGGTGCTGCGCCAGGAGCTCGCCGCCGATCCACAGCTCGCCTCCAGGTTCCGGCGCGAGGGGCAGCTCTTGGCCGGCCTGCGTCACCCCGCGATCGTCACCTTCCTGGACGCCGGGTGGGACGCGGTCGACGGATCCTCGCCGGACCGGGTGTGCGTCCCGTTCCTCGTCATGGACCACGTCCCTGGCCGGTCGCTGCGAGAGCTGCTCAAACAGGGAGACTCGACCCTCGAGCGCTCCATCTCCTACCAGCTGGGAGTCCTCTCGGCGCTGGAGTTCAGCCACCGGGCCGGTGTCGTCCACCGCGACATCAAGCCGGGCAACGTGATCATCACCCCGGACCACACGGTCACGGTCGTCGACTTCGGGATCGCTCGTGACGGCAGCGATCCCGCGGCGACCCTCACCCATGCCCAGGCGTTCCTGGGAACTCCCGCGTACCTCTCACCGGAGCAGGCGCGCGGCGCGACTGCGGGCGCTCGCAGCGACCTCTACTCCGCCGGCTGCCTGCTGTACGAGCTGCTGGCCGGGCGGCCGCCGTTCGTCGGCGACGACCCGGTCTCCGTCGCCTACCAGCACGTGCACGAGGAGCCGGCGACGCTCAGCACCCACCGCCCCGACCTGGCTCCCGCGCTCGACGCGGTGCTGGCGAAGGCCCTCGCCAAGTCCCCCGACGACCGGTTCCAGGACGCGCGAGCCTTCGCCCGAGCGCTTCGGTCGGCCGCGCACGGCCTCACCCCTCACCCCGGCGGCGCCCAGGCGCGCGCCGTCGTCCACGACGTGCCCCTGACCTTCGGCAGGGGCATCGACACCGGCACGGCCGCCCTGGCCTGCTGACCGCACCGCACATCACTGGAAGGGAACGACCATGGGACTCATCAGCGTCGGCCACGAGAACGGCACTCCGATCGAGCTGTACTACCGGGACCAGGGGGCGGGCCAGCCCGTCGTCCTCATCCACGGCTACCCGCTGGACGGTGACAGCTGGGAGCGCCAGACGCGCGAGCTGCTCGCCGCCGGCTACCGCGTCGTCACCTACGACCGTCGCGGCTTCGGCCGGTCCTCCAAGGTCGGCACCGGCTACGACTACGACACCTTCGCCGCCGACCTGGACGCCGTGCTCACGACGCTCGACCTCCGCGACGTCATCCTGGTCGGCTTCTCGATGGGCACGGGCGAGCTGGCCCGCTACGTCGCGAAGCACGGCACCGAGCGCATCGCCAGGCTCGCGTTCCTCGCCTCCCTCGAGCCCTTCCTCGTGCAGCGCGACGACAACCCGGGCGGAGTCCCGTCGAAGGTCTTCGACGACATCGAGGCCGCGGCCAGAGCCGACCGCTATGCGTGGTTCACCCAGTTCTTCCGGGACTTCTACAACCTCGACGAGACTCTGGGATCGCGTGTCAGCGAGGACGTCGTCCGGGCGAACTGGAACACCGCCACCGCCAGCGCCCCCGTCGCGGCGTACGCCGTGGTGTCCAGCTGGATCGAGGACTTCCGGCACGACGTGGAGGCGGTCCGCGCCGCGCAGCTGCCGACGCTGATCCTCCACGGCACCGCCGACAACATCCTGCCGATCGACGTCACCGGCCGGCGCTTCCGAGACCTCGTGCCGCACGCCGACTACGTCGAGGTCGAGGGCGCCCCGCACGGCCTGCTCTGGACCCACGCCGACGAGGTCAACGCGGCCCTGCGGGCGTTCCTCGGCTGACCGCACGGGGAGACGGCCGCCGGTGCGTCGGGGTGGTCTCGAGGCTCGCTGCGCTCGCGCCTCGACCACCGAGGTCGGCGACCTCACGATCGGCGTGCCGCAACGGTCGTAGGTGATGAGGGGGTCGCCCTCATCACCTAGGAGGCACGGATGTCGAGCGTGAGCACAGCGAGCGAGGAAGGGCTCGGTGGCGGGCGACTGCTCGTCGCCCTCGATCGGATCCAGGAGCAGGGCGCTCCCCGCACGGTCGCCGGCTGGAAGGCCCTGGCCCAGGGGCTCCTTGTGGACGAGTGCTGCGCCCTGCACCGCAACCGGGAGATCTCGTCGTGCTACGCCTGGGCCTACCTGGCGCTGCCCACGTGCTTCAAGTGGGCCGGCATGGCGGCGATCGCGTCGCACCACGTCCGCGTGGCCCTCCTTCCGCTCCACCTCCACCCGGGGCTCCGGGGCTCCGCCCGACGGCAGGGACCGGAGAGGTGGCGGGTGCTCACCGGGGACGTGGACACGCTCCGGGCGACGAACAACGCCATCTTCGACGACCTGTTCTGGGTCCACCTCGCCTACCTGACCTCGCAGGACGGGATCACGCTGCTCCGCGCGCTCCTGCGCGACGAGCCTCGCTACGCCCCCGTGCTGGCAGGGTTCGAGGCACTGGACCAGGCTCGGCAGGTGCTGGAGGACGCGACGGCGTCGCCCGCGGCTCGAGGGAGGGCCCGGGAACTCGTCTGGAGGGGCAACCTCCTCCTGCTCGAGCACGAGCAGCGCGTCGTGGTGCAGCCCCGCTTCGACCGTCTCTCCGGCCGGTACGCGTGGGCCGTCTCGGTCGGGTCGGCGACGACGTTCGAGACGCGGGGACCGTGCCAGGCGATCGACTACTTCACCTCGTTCTACCTCTACACCCTCGCCCGCGCGGACCAGCGTGCCTCCGGCGCACGGGGGTGGCCGCGGATCACCGACTACGACGACCGGTGGCGCTGGCTCGCGTCGAGCGTCGTCCCGCGCTTCCGACGATTCGAGGCAGAGCCGCAGGTGATCGGGGCCATCCTGCGACGCATCCTGGACGAGGATGGCCACCGCGACACCGCCCGTGCGGCCTGACCCAGCCTGGGCTCCCACCCGGCGGGTGGACACCGGTCGCTCAGGAGGCCCCGGAGACGTGGGGCGACGCGATGGTGCCGGCTCGCTCGGGCCCCTTCGGCATCCGGTAGGAGCCCGGCTTCCGGGCCTCGCCGCGCATCCACTGGAGGGTCTGACGGCACACCCGCTCCTTGATCAGGGCACCGGCGCGCCCCCCGACGTAGAGGCGCCGGGGGGTGTCGTCGCTGCGCTGCACCTGGACGGTCCCCCCGGTGCGCCCGACGCTGATGCACTGGGCGTACATGGGCACGCTGACCTCGGTGACGCGGCCGCTCCCCCACCGAGCCACCACGGTGTCGCCCGCGTGGGCACCGAGCGGCAGCCCCGACTGACAGCTCATCCGGAACGGCATGTCGGACGGTGCCGCGGCGTCGCCGGCGGCGACGATCCGGGCGTCGTCGACGCTCGTCAGCGTCTCGTCCGTCAGCAGCCGGCCGCACGAGTCCGTGCTCAGGCCGCTGGAGGCGGCCAGCTGCGGAACGCTGAAGCCTGCGGTCCACACCGTGACCTCGCTCGGCAGCACCCTGCCGTCCGCGAGCTCCAGCCGGTCCGCGGCGACCGCGGCGACCGCGGCGCCCGGCCCCTCCACCAGGGTGACCCCGCGCGCGGCCAGCTGCCGGGTCACGGACCGGCGACCCGGCGTGCTCAGCGTCGGCGCGATGGCGTCGCTGACCAGGGTCACGCGCCGCCCCGCCTCCGCGAGCTCGGAGGCGGTCTCGATCCCCGTGAGACCACCGCCGACCACCGTGACGGGCGACGACAGCGGCAGGACTGCCAGCCGTGACCTGAGCCGTTGTGCCTGCTCGAGCTCGCTGATGGGGTAGGCGTGCTCGGCAGCGCCCCGCACGGCGGAGGGCACGTGGCCCGTGCTGCCCACGGCGTAGACGAGGTAGTCGTACTCGACGGTCGCGCCGGAGGCGAGGAACACGCGACGCTGGGACGCGACGATGCGCTCGGCCGAGTCGACCACGAGCTCGACATCCGGGTTGAGCAGGGACGCGTAGTCCTCGACGGCGTCGTCGTCGTCGATGGCGAGCTGGTGGAGCCGGATGCGCTCGACGAACACGGGCCGGGGGTTGACGAGGGTGACGTCGACCTCGGCGCTGCCCTGCATCCGGTTGGCGGCCATGACTCCGGCGTATCCCCCGCCGATGACGACGGCGCGACACTTCGTGGTGCTCATCTGGTCTCCTTCGTAGCGGCAGCACGGTGCTGACAACGACGACGACAAGACGGGCCCGCGAGATGTGAGGTGCCGTCAGTTCCAGAGAGTCAGCTTGTGCGGGTTCATCACCGTGCGGATGTCGGAGATGAGGCCGTCCACGACCTCGAGGGTGACCACGCCGATGACCCGTCCCTCGTCCCACAGCGCGAAGCCGAGGCCGTCCGGCGTCGCCTGCTCGCGCACCGCGGCCTGCGGGTACTTGGCGAGGAGGCCCATGAAGAAGCTCACGACCCGGTCGGCCCCGACCACGGGCTTGCGCGCGGCGTTCACGACACCGCCACCGTCGGACCTCCAGACCACCTCGGGGTCGAGCACGGCCACCAGGCCGGCGAGGTCCCCGTTGCGAGCGGCCGTGGCGAACGCGGTCACGACCTCGTCGTGCTCGGCCCGCGAGACCCGGCGGTCACGCCCCTGCTGCACCCGGCGTCGTGCCGAGGTGGCGAGCTGACGACAGGCTGCCGGGCTTCGCCCGACGATCTCCGCGATCTCGTTGAACGGCATGGCGAAGATGTCGTGCAGGACGAACGACACCCGCTCCGCGGCGGTCATCGACTCCAGGACGACGAGCAGAGCCGTGCTGACCGAGTCGTCCAACGTGACCTGGTCGGCCGGGTCGGTGACCGAGGCGGACAGCCCGCTGACCGCGTGCGCAGGGATGGGCTCCGGCAGCCACGGCCCGGCGTACGACTCCCGTCGCCAGCGCGCCGAGCCGAGCACGTTGAGGCAGACGCGGCTCGCCACGCGGGTCAGCCACGCCGCCGGGACCTCGATGACGTCCCGCTCCTCCTGGCTCATCCGGTACCAGCGCACGTACGTCTCCTGGACCGCGTCCTCGGCCTCGGCCATGGTCCCGAGCATCCTGAACGCCAACGAGATCAGGTGACGTCTCTCCTCCAGGACGTCGACGCCCGGGTCCGGTCCGTCGGCAGCACGCAGGTCACGGTTCGTCTCAGCTGGCTCTTCGTCCATGGTGGACCTCCTCTGCGTGCTCGACCGGACAGACCGGTGAGATGTGATGTCGCTGCTCAGATTCGCAGTCTGCGTCGTCCCGACCTGCGGCGCCCCTCGCGGCGGGCGCTCGTGGGCGGCTTGGCCCAGCGGTACGCGCCGGCGCGCGTCCGCTCCCAGGCGAGGACCGACCTCGCGTACCTGGTGTTCAGCTCGTTGAACGCCGCCGCGGGCCTGCCCGTGAGGACGGTCCCGCTCGGCGTGTCGTCGAACCGGGTCCGCTGGACGAGTCCGTCGCCGGGCCCCAGGCTCATCGCCAGGACGAGATAGGCGAGCGCGAAGGGCTCGGGCGAGCGCCCCTCGAGTCCCGCGATGACCGTGGCGGCCGCATGACCCCCCTGGGGGATCGCTGTCGCACACGCCATCCGCAGGGTCGCGCCGGACGGTCCGAGGATGACGCTCCCGTCGCCCGCGCCGAGGATGTCCGGGTGCCTCGCGGTGCGCAGGCACTCGTCGACGACCAGCCGACCGGAGCGGTCGACCTCGAGACCGCTGTCCCGCGCGAGGGTGGGCACCGCGAACGACGCGGCCCACACCACGCAGTCCGCGGCCAGCTCCTCGCCCTGGTCGGTGCGGACACCGGTCCGGGTCACCTCGGTGACGGGAGTGTGCTCCACGACGTCGACGTAGGACATCGCCTGAGCCTGCTCGAGGTAGCGGCGTGCCTTCACCGAGAGGGTGGGGGCGAGCCGGGACGAGGTGACGATGCTGAGCCGCAGGCTCGGTCGTCGCGATGCGAGCTCCGTGACGAGCTCGATCGCGGTCGCTCCCCCGCCGACGATGAGGACGGAGGCGTCGTCGGAGAGCTGGGCGAGTCGGCGGCGCAGCGCCTGGGCCGCCTCCAGGCTGGAGATGTTGTGGGCGTGCTCGGCCGCGCCGGGGACCGCGCCGACCGGCACGCCACTGCCGACGGCGTACACCAGCGTGTCGTAGTGGTCGGTCCACGGTCTGTTCTCCGCGCCCTCGACACCGTCTACCCGATGGGCGTCGGGTCGGATCCTCGTCACGCGGGCGATCCGGAGCCCCACCGAGGGCCTCAGCAGGGACCGGAGCGAGTGGCGGGTGGCCGGCTCGGCGTCGGTCCGGGCGGCGACCTCGTGGAGGCGAACCCGTTCGACGAACGGCTCGATCGGGTTGACCAGGGTGATCCGCGCTCGCGACCCCAGCCTCCCAGCGAGCCGGTTGGCACACAGGACGCCGGCGTAGCCGCCGCCGATGACGAGGATGCGTTCAGGCCTGGGGGTGGTCATGGTCCCTCGACCACGCACCGCCGTCGTTCGTGAGGTCAAGGGTCGACGGACCCGCCAGGCCCGAGACTCAGCGAGCGTCGAGCGAGCAGGCGGGCGTCCCGCCCGGCAGGCGCGAGCGGTTGGCGGCGATCCAGTGGTAGGCGCGCCTCGCGACCGGGTCGACGGGCCGGGTCGTCATCAGCCGCCCGACCAGGCGCCACGGCAGCGGGCCGGTGCGCAGGATCGCCGCGAACGCCTGGTGTCCGTAGTCCACGCGTCCGTCGGGGTGGACGTAGGGCATCTCCACCAGGGCTCGCTCCTCGTCGACACCCAGTGCGGCGAGGTCGGCCGACTGCACGGTGGAGCTTTCGACGTCGACGCCCAGGCGCGGCACCAGCGTGGCGGTGCGCATGCAGAAGCCGCAGTCCGCGTCGTTGAGCATAAGTCCCCGGTCCATGCCATCCACGGTACGCCGGCGTCCTGCGCCGGCCCGGTGGCCCTCTCCACGCCCCACCTCACATCCGGCGGCGCCCAGGTGTCGAAGAAGCGAGACCCCGCACGGGATCGCACCCAGTCAGGAGAAGCGTCGATGTTCCGTACTCCCCAGATCCTCATCGTCGGTGGCGGCTATGCCGGCTTCTACGCCGCGTGGCACCTCGAGAAGCGCCTCAAGCGGTCGGAGGCGTCCGTGACGATCCTCGACCCTCGTCCGTACATGACCTACCAGCCGTTCCTGCCGGAGGTGGTGGGCGGATCGATCGAGGCCCGCCACGTGGCCGTGTCGCTGCGCAGGCACCTGCGGCGCACCACCGTGCTGAGCGGACGCGCGACGTCGATCGACCATGCGAGCAAGTCCGTGGAGGCCCGCATGAACGACGGGCGGGACGTGAGCCTGTCCTACGACATCATCGTGGTCACCGCGGGCGCCGTCACCCGCACGTTCCCCGTGCCGGGCATCGCGGAGACAGCGCTGGGCCTCAAGCACGTCGAGGAGGCCGTCGCCATCCGGGACGGGCTGCTCACGGCGCTCGACCGGGCCGCGGACCTGCCGAAGGGGCCGGCCCGCTCCAGCGCCCTGACCGTCACGTTCGTCGGCGCCGGCTACGCGGGTGTCGAAGGGTTCGGGGAGCTGCTCAGCCTGTCGCAGGCCGCGGTGAAGAGGTATCCGGAGATCGAGCCCCACGAGCTCCACTTCCACCTGGTGGAGGCGAGCGAGCGCGTCCTGCCCGAGGTCTCCGCCAAGACCGGCGCGTGGGTGGTGCGCTCGCTCGAGCGTCGGGGGGCCCGGGTGCACCTGAGGACCACGGTGACCTCGGCGGTGGGAGGCGAGGTCGTCCTGTCCTCGGGCGAGCGCTTCGGGTCCGACCTGATCGTCTGGACGGCGGGGACGGCCGCCAACCCGACCATCGCCAAGCGCTCCGACCTGCCCGTCAACGCACGCGGCCTGCTCATCGTGCGCCCCGACCTCCGCGTCGGCACGGACGACCACCCGGTGACCGACGCCTGGGCGATGGGCCCCGCGTCCACGACGGGAGACGCCTGGGGTCGGGACGACGCCTGGGCGGCCGGCGACAACGCCGCGGTGCCGGACCTCTCACGCACCGCGTCCCCGCCGTACGTCTACACCGTGCCCAACGCACAGCACGCCGTCCGTCAGGGCAAGCGACTGGCGCGCAACATCACGCGGACGCTGCGCGGCGCGGCACCCCGGCCCTACCGCCACCGCAGCCTCGGAACCGTCGCGACGCTGGGACTGGGGACCGGCGTGTTCGAGGCCGGCCCCGTGGCCATCAGGGGATTCCTCGGGTGGCTGATCCACCGCGGCTACCAGGTGCTCGCCATCCCGACCTGGGAGCGCAAGATCCGCGTCGCGGCCGGCTGGATCACCGCGCTCTTCCTGGGACGCGACATCGTGTCGCTGGCCTCGGTCCAACGCCCCCGACAGGAGTTCGTGAGCGGCGGTCGTCTCGAGGCTCGCCCTTCGTCACGGACGGGTGACGCGGATGCTGCGTGAGCGGTGGGCGACGCGGTCCCGCGGGCGCGTGGCTCCCCACCGCTGGGCCCACACGTTCGGCGTCATCTCGATGGCGGCGATGGTGGTCCTGCTGGTGACGGGAGTGTTCCTGACGTCGTTCTACGACGCCTCCGGCCCCCACCTCAGGTACGACGGCAGCTACACGCCGCTGGCGGGCGTCGAGGTGTCCCCGGCGTACGCCTCCACCATGCACCTCAGCTTCGAGGTGCGCGGCGGGCTCCTGGCCCGGCAGGCCCACCACTGGGCCGCACTCGTGCTCCCCGCCTCCCTGATCCTGCAGCTGTTCAGCACGTTCTTCTCCGGCGCTTTCCGCAAGCCGCGGCGAGGGATGTGGCTGCTGCTGTTCGCGACCTTCGTGCTCGCGCTGGCGGGTGGGTGGAGCGGCTACGCGATGCCGGACGACATGCTGTCGGGCACGGGGCTGAGGATCATGCACGGGATGGTGCTGGGCGTGCCTGTCGTCGGCCCTCGGCTCGCGTTCCTCCTCTTCGGCGGCGAGTTCCCCGGGCACATCATGGAGACGCTCTACCCGCTGCACGTCTACGTGGTCCCCGGGCTCCTGGTCGCCGTCGTCGCGCTGCGGCTGCGCCTGGCGTTCGTGCGCGGACCCATGCGCTCGGCGGCCGGGCGGGAACACGACAGCGAAGGCGGCCGTGCGTCCACCCTCCGCGTGACGATCGCGCGCTCCGGCGGCCTGTTCCTCGTCGCGGTGGGGGTGCTGGTCCTCATGGGCGGAGCCATGACGGTCAGCCCCATCTGGCTCTACGGTCCGGCCAACCCCGCCGTCGCGTCGAACGGCAGCCAACCCGACTGGTACCTCGGATTCCTCGACGGAGCGCTGCGGCTGGTGCCGCCCGGGTGGGAGGTCGTGCTCGGGGGCAACACGTGGTCGCTGGGGCTGCTCGTCCCCATGGCGGTCATCGGTGGCTTCCTGGTGCTCGTCGCCGCCTACCCGTTCATCGAGAGCAGGCTCTCCGGGGACCACGAGGAGCACCACGTGCTGGACCGCCCACGCGACCACCCGGTGCGGACCGGCGCCGGCGCTGCCGGCGCCGTGTTCTACGGCGTCCTGCTCTCCTCCGCCGGCGTCGACATCATGGCGACCCAGCTCCACCTCGCGTTCGAGTCCCTCATCTACGCCCTCAGGGTGGCCCTCGTGCTCGGACCCGCGCTGGCCTTCGTCGTGACGCGCGCGGTGTGCCTCGGCCTGCAGGAGCGGGAGCGCACGGCGGCGGCCCTCGGGTTCGAGACCGGAGTGATCGTGCGGGCAGCCGACGGCGGCTACACCGAGCTCCACGGCCCACTCCCGGCGTCCTCCACCCGGCCAGCCGACCAGCCCCTCGACACGGTGCCCACCAGCCAGGACAGCGCGGCGTAGACCGGCCGTGGGCGACGAGGCGGCCCGCACACCGGCAGCGTCACCGATCCGCACCGACAACGGAGGGACCCCATGCGCATCTTCCTCGCCGGCGGGACCGGGGTCATCGGCAGGAGGCTGGTGCCCCGTCTCCTCGCCGCGGGGCACGAGGTCGTGGCCACGACCCGCCACCTCGGGAACGTCGATCGGATCGAGCGCTCGGGCGCCACGGGCGTGGTGGTCGACGTCTACGACTCGGCGCGCCTCACCGAGCTGGTCGCGACGGCGGCGCCGGACCTGGTCATCCACCAGCTGTCCGACCTCCGCCACTACGACACCCGTGCCACGGCACGGATCAGGCGGGAGGGCACGAGGAACCTCGTGGCGGCCGCCCACCGGGCCGGCGTCGGACGAATCGTGGTCCAGAGCATCGCCTGGGCCTACGAGGACGGCCACGGCCTGGCGGACGAGGACGAGCCGGTCGAG
Source organism: Nocardioides lijunqiniae (assembly GCF_015024225.1). Taxonomy (GTDB): domain Bacteria; phylum Actinomycetota; class Actinomycetes; order Propionibacteriales; family Nocardioidaceae; genus Nocardioides; species Nocardioides lijunqiniae. The sequence goes on along the minus strand of NZ_JACJGM010000005.1, from coordinate 53,239 downwards.
GAGGGCTCCGCGGTGGCTGCCATGGAGGACCTCGCGCGCACCCTCGCCGGGCCCACGATCCTCCGCTTCGGCTGGTGGTACGGACCCGGCACCTGGTACGCCGAGGGCGGCCGAGTCGCCGATGCCGTGGCCGAGGGGCTCCTCCCCGCGACGCGCACCGTCAACTCCTTCGTGCACATCGACGACGCCGTCTCCGCGACCCTCCAGGCGATCCACTGGCCCGCGGGGGCCTACAACATCGTCGACGACGAGCCCGCGCCGGCGACCGAGTGGCTGCCCGTCTATGCCCGGTCGATTGGTGCACCCGCACCGACCTCGACGGTCTGGGCCCACCGGTCCCCCGGCGGACGGGGCGCGTCGAACGCCAAGGCCAGGGCTGCCGGGTGGACACCGCGTCATCCCACGTGGCGATCCGGGTTCGGCGCGACCGGACCGGGCAACGGGTGAGCCGCTCCTGGGCCGATCGCGACATCCGGCACCGGGCCGGGTCAGCGCTCCCAGGGGATGGTCGTCCAGATCGGCGCCAGGTCCAGGTGCCACTCGAGAAGGTCGTCGAGCGTGAGCGGCGGCAGGTCGGGCGCACGGTCCTCGACCGGCAGCGAGGGCTCGCTGAGGCGCAGCGGCTCGATCCCCACGAACAGCAGCTTGGTGACGAGGTCGCCACGGATCCGCCACGTGGCGGGCCTCTCGCACGACGGGCACGAGCAGAGCAGCTCGGCCTCGGCGCGCGGGGTGACGTCCATGCGCAGGACGGCCGAGGCCATGTCCACGCTGATCTCGGCATCGCACCGTGGGCACGTCATGAGCACCTCGATCACGACAGCCTCCTTGCTGGTCAGGGTGTACCACTCCGACCGAGCAGGCTGCGCACTTGTGAGGCCAGACGGCCCCGCCCCTGAGACCAGGGACGGGGCCGATCCGGGGTGGACTACCTCTTGGTGACCTTCAGCGCGAGCGTGTCCCTCGCCGGCAGGGTGAGGGCGTTGCCGAGGTAGCGCACGACGACCGTGCGCCGGCCGGCAGCCGTGAACCGCTTGAGCTGGACCGTCGCGACGCCCGACCGCAGGGTGCGGGTGTAGGTCCGGCCGGCGACCCTGACGGTGACCTTGCCGGTCGCGCGCTGACCGAAGGTCCGCACGACCACCTTGACCACGGCCCGGGTCCTGCGGACGACCACCTTGCCGGTCCTCTTGGTCGCCGTCACGGTCGCCGATGCCTTGGTGACGGTGGCGCGCAGCGCGGTCGCGGCGTTCTCGGCCTGAGGACCGGAGAAGGTCGCCGTGAGCGCGGTGGTGCCGGGCTCGAGCGTCCTGCCCGGGATGGTCACGGTCCCACGACCGTCGGTGACCGTGCCGGTGCCGACGACCCTGCTGCCGGCGGTGACCGTCACGGTCCCGTCGGCACGCGCCTCGGAGTCGACGACGACGTCGACCGGGACCGGCTGGCCGTACGACGTCCGCCGCGCGCTCGCCGAGACCGACGAGGCGGCCTTGGCCACGGGGATCGAGACCGTGGTTCCGCTCGGCTGCGCGACGAGCCGGACGGTGGCGCCGTAGGCGTCGTCGGGGACCGTGACGTCGACGTCGGCCGTGCCGTTGGCGACAGGCGACGAGCCGAGGCTCGTCACGGTGTCGCCCAGGACGACACTGGCCTCGACCGCGGTGTTGAGAGGCGCACCGAGCGAGGTGAGGTCGAGCTTGGTGAGCTGCAGGTCGAGCTGGTCACCGGGCTGGACCGGCGTGGCACCCACGCCGGTGGCGAAGACCTGGCGCCGGGCGAAGCTCGGGCTCTTGGCCTCGTCGTCGCCGAAGTAGCCGTTGATCCACAGGTCCCGGTCGACCTTGCCGGTGTCGCGGTTGGTGCCCTCCTTGAACGCGCGGAAGTTGTCGCCTCCGGTCGCGAGGAACGAGAAGGTGGAGACGACGTACTCACGGTCGTCGACCACGGGCCGCCCGTCGATCGTCACGCTCAGGATGTTGTTGCCCACCGGAGAGGTCGCCGAGGTGTCGGGCTTCGCGATGACCTGGACGTTCTTCGACAGTCCCAGGTGGAGGAACGGACGGCTGGGGCGGGTGACCCCGTCGGCGGTGGTCTGCCACTGCTGCTCGAGGACCTTCCTGAGCTCGGCTCCGGTGAGCGTCACGTAGGAGATGTTGTTGGCGAACGGCAGGACCGCGTTGGCCTCCTCGAAGGTGACCACGCCGGGGGCGTCCTGGGGGCTCGCGGCCAGGTTGGCGGCGTAGAGGAGCTCGTTGCGCAGGCCACCGGGGTTGACGAGGCCGATGTCGGGGCTGGTCAGGCCGGGGATGTCGGTGATGGGGGTCTCGCGCAGCGCGTCGGCCACCAGGTTGCCCAGGGTGGACTCGGAGAGGCGGTTGTCCCGCGTGCCTCCGGTGTAGCCGTCGGGACCGTAGCTGCCACCGGAGTAGGCGCTGGTGACGTCGTCCGTCACCTCGCCGACGGGGACGTCGCCGACCACGTTGGCGGCCGCTTCGGCGCTCCTGACGATGCCGTCCACCTCGGCGACGACGGGGTCGGCCAGGTTCTCGGTCGTCCCGACGGTGACCAGCTTCGCGGCCGGCACGGAGACCACGTCGGTGTCGGGGTCGTAGGCCAGGTCGACCTGACCGATCTTCGTGCCGTAGGAGCCGGTCTGCACGACGGGTCGGGTGCCACCGCCGGGCTTGTCGGCGTTCCAGACGTACTCCTTGTGCGTGTGACCGGTGAAGATGACGTCGACGGCCGGCGCGGTCGTCGTCACGATGTCGGCGAAGGCGCCGCCTGCGGCCACCTCGTCCTCCAGCGCGGCGTTGTCTGGCGTGCCGGCGCCGGCGCCCTCGTGGTAGCTGGCGACGATGACGTCGCAGGTGTCGGCGGCCTCGAGCTGGCCCGCGACGCGGTTGACGGCGGCCACCGGGTCGCCGAACTCCAGCGACGCGATCCCGGACGGGCTCACCAGGGTGGGCGTCTCCTCGGTGACGGCACCGATCATGCAGACGTCCACGCCCGCGACCTGGTGGGTCGAGTACTCGCGGAGAGCGGGCGTGGTGGTGCCCTTGAGGTAGACGTTGGCCCCGAGGATCGGGAAGCTCGCCTCGCGGTAGTCGGCGGTGCCCTCGACGACGTTGTCCTGCAGCCAGTCGTAGCCCTTGTCGAGCTCGTGGTTGCCCAACGTCGACGAGGCCAGCCCGAGCGCGTTCAGCACGTCGATGGTCGGCTGGTCCTCGGTGAAGGCCGAGGTGAACAGGGACGCCCCGATGTTGTCGCCCGCGGACACGAAGAGGACGTTGGCGTCGCCCTCGGCCGAACGGATGCCCTGGATCGTGGTGGCGAGCTCGACGGTGCTGTAGGTCGTGGCCTCGGCGGACCCGCTCCCGCCGTCGCTCGAGATGCGGCCGTGGTAGTCGTTGATGTCGAGCAGGGTGAGATCGACCGGCGCGGCGTGCGCGGCCGGGGCCTGGACCAGCGACAGCGCGGTGGCTGCGAGGGTGAGGCCGAGAACGGCAGAGAGGCTCTGCCGGGTGCGTGAGGACACGTAGGGACCTTTCGAGGGATCGAGGGAGCCCCTGGACGGTATCCCGGGGTCGGCCGCCTCCGACCGCCGGCAGGAGCGTGGGCGGCGTCGTGGTGAGGCCGAGTGCGGCACGCGCGAATCGCCGTTGGCTCGTGTGTCATAATGAGAATCGTTCTCGTTACCAGGAGGAGCGCATGAAGCACGGCACCCATCCCCCGTACGGCGCGGTGGTGTTCCGCGATCGATCTACCGGCAGCCTGACCCTGACGCGCTCGACGCTCGTCAGCCAGGACTCCAGCAAGGTCGTCGAGCTCGACGGCCGGACCTACCCGGTGATCGACGTCGACATCACGTCCGGCAGCCACCCGTTCTGGACCGGCACCGCCCGCGCCCTCGACACCGAGGGCCGCGTCGAGAAGTTCCAGCGGCGCTACGGGCGTCCGTCGTGAGGACGCCGCTGGTGGTGGTGACCGGGGTCCACCCGGTGGCCATGGACACCACGATGCTCAGCCTGGTCTGGGACCTCCCCCGGGCGGTCTCCGTCCGGCACCGGATCGACCCGGTCTCCCAGGTCCTGACCCGCACCGTGAGCGACCTCGACGGCGTCGTGGAGCGCGAGGAGATCCAGCTGGAGCACGCGTGCGTCAGCTGTGCCCTGCGCGAGGACATCGTGCCGACCTTGGAGAGGCTCGCCCGCGACGAGCGGTGGAGCACGATCGTGGCCGGGCTGCCCACCGCGACCGAGGCCGGACGGCTCGCCCACATCCTCGCCTCCGACAGCCGGCTCGTGCGTCACCTGACGCTGCGCGGCGTGGTTGCCGCCGTCGCTGCGGGGGACGTCGTGCGGGACCTGCTCAGCGACGACCTGCTGCGCGAGCGAGGGACCCACACCAACCCGGACGACGACCGTGGCGTGGGCGAGGTCGCCTGCGCCCAGATCGAGCTCGCCGACGTCGTCGTGGTCGACGACGACCCCGGCGCGGCAGCCACCGACCTGCTGCGCGCCCTCGCGCGACCCGACGTACCCCTCGTCCACGGCGTCCACCAGCTCGACGGGACCACACTGCTCGCACGACGTCACCAGCTGGACCTCACGAGCTCCTGGTGCTCGCCGGAGCTCCAGGCCGCCGTGCCGCCGTGGCAGGGCGAGCACGCCTGGAGGCTGGACCTGTCCTCACCACGCGCCTTCCACCCCGAGCGTCTGCTGGACCAGATCGAGCGTCTCGGCGCCGGCGCCCACCGCTCACGCGGGGCCTTCTGGGTCCCCACCAGGCCCGGGGACGTGCTGGAGTGGTCGGGCGCCGGGGGGCAGCTCAGCATCGGCAGCCACAGCCGGTGGGGTCGCCGGGACCCCGTCACCCGGCTGATCATGACCGGCCTCGGCGCGATGCCGCGGGACCTGCCGGCCGCCTTCGAGGACCTGCTGCTGAGCCCGTCCGAGGCCCTGCTCGACCGCCGCGGCTGGGACGTCGCCGAGGACGGGCTCGAGCCATGGCTGGGCGAGATCCGCAACGTTGCCTGACCCGTCCCCATCAGACCCGATCCAGGAGCACACCCATGGCCGTACCCAAGCGCCGTACCTCACGGAGCAACACCCGCCACCGTCGCGCCCAGTGGAAGGCGACACCCCCTGACCTGGTCCCCGTCACCGTGGCGGGCGAGGTCCACCGCGTCCCCCGCGCCCTCGTGCGCGCCGTCCAGCGCGGCTACGTCGATCCGGCCACGGGCGCGCCACGATGAGCCCCGTGCGAGGCAGCGACGTCCGGCCCATCGTCAAGCTCCGCTCGACGGCCGGGACCGGCGTCACCTACGTCACCCGCAAGAACCGCCGCAACGACCCCGACCGCATGGTGCTGCGCAAGTACGACCCCCGGGTCCGGCGCCACGTCGACTTCCGCGAGGAGCGCTGATGGCCAAGAGGTCCAAGATCGTCGCGAACGAACGGCGCCAGCAGACGGTGGCGCGGTACGCCGAGCGGCGGGCGCAGCTCAAGGAGGCCGTCCGCGTCGCCGGCACGCCGGAGGAGCTCGACGCCGCCACGCGGGCGCTGCAGCGCCTCCCCCGCGACGCCAGCCCCGTGCGCGTGCGCAACCGGGACCAGGTCGACGGGCGACCGCGCGGCTACCTGCGCAAGGTCGGGCTCTCCCGCATCAACCTGCGCACCCTCGCCCACCGCGGCGAGCTACCGGGCATCACCACGTCCTCCTGGTGACGCCGGGCGAGGCTCTGGTGCTCCCCTGCCGGCTCTCCGGCTCCCCTGCAGCGGGGCACCAGAGCGGATAACTCCGCGTTACAGCGGGGGTGGCCGCTACGGCGCGCCGACGTCGACGCGGGGCTCGACGACGGCGGTGCCGTCGGGCTCGAAGCGGTAGAGCTGGTAGCCGGTGACCAGGCGGGTCTCCTCGTCGAGGAAGACCACCGGGAACGACGCCTGCTGCAACGGTGAGGACCACGGGGTCGAGAAGTTGTTGATGGTGGAGGAGGCGAGGGCGCCGCCGGAGGTGCCAAGCTCCATCACGAAGGTCCAGGTGCCGTCGGAGTTCCAGACCACCCGGGGCTCGACCGAGCGGTGCCAGTGTCCGTAGAAGACGGCGCCCGCGGGCAGGTCCCGCACGCCGTCGTCGGTCGGCTCGGTCAGGGATCCCGGGGTGTCGAGGAAGTCGCGCATGTCGTCCACGTCGAGGAACGCCGCGACGGCGTAGCCCTCGTGCATCATCACGAGGTCCGGGCGGTCGCCGCTCTCCGCCTCGTCGAACAGGCGCGTGCCCTGGTCCTGCTGGTTCTCGTCGCCGCGCAGCGCCGAGCCGCCGAAGAGCTCCGTGCGGCTGGGATCGCCGTCCCCCAGGACGCGGACGCCGCCCAGCTCCTCCGACTCACCGTCCAGGACCGTCATGCCGGCGTCGGCCATCTGGTCGGCGCTCTGCCCCGACTCGTGGTTGCCGGTGATCGCCGCGATCGGCATGCCGTCCGCGATGGCGGCCTCCTTGCGGATGCAGGTGCCCTCCGCCGCCGTGCCGTTCGTCGTCAGGTCGCCGGCGACCGCGAGCAGGGACAGCGCGTCGTCACCGTGCTGCTCGCGGACCAGCTGCACGACCTGGGACTGCAGCCGGATCATGGCGGTGCTGCAGTGCATGTCGGACTGCATCAGCACGGCGACCTCACCCTCGCGCGGCCCCTCCATGTCGTCCTGCTGGTCGTCGAGGAGGGCGGCGGCCTTCGCCTCGTAGGCGCGGACCCCCTCCTCCTGCCGCCGGACGAGCACCTGTGCCTTGGACACCGCCCCACCCAGGACCGCGCGCAGCACGGGGCTGTTGGTCGAGCTCCCCTCGGCGAGGGTGCCGTCGAAGATGGGCAGCGCGTAGGCACCGTCGCTGGCGTCGCTGGCGGTGTCGGAGGTCTGGACCTGGGCCCAGGCCAGCAGGCTGGTCGTCAGCAGCACCACCAGCCCGCCGGCGACCGCTCGCCGCGGGCCTCCGTCGGCGGTCTCGCGGCGCCCGCGCAGCAGGAGGAGCAGCGCCAGACCCACGGCGCCTCCGCCGACCGCGACGACGAGCTCGGCGAGGAGCAGCTGGTGGTAGAACTCGCGCTGGACGAGGTCGACGTACTCCTGCACCGCGGCGGCGGGATCGTGGAACAGGCCGGCGTAGAGCTGGAGCATCTCCGGCCTGGCGTAGTCGGCGATGTCACCGTCGCCGGCGCCCGGGTCCCCCGGCCCGTTGACCGTCGCCACGAGGCCGACGGCGCCGTTGGACTCCGGGACGTAGACGGTCCCGGCGATCCCGAGCCGCACCTCGCTGTGACCCTCCGTGCTGAGCGAGAACGTCGTCGGCGACGTGCCGATCTGCGCCTCGACCTGGGTGTGGGTCAGCGCCCACGACAGCGCGAGCGGGGAGCCGAGGACGCCGGCCAGCACCATCGCGACGAGCAACCGCAGCGCGTGCCGGCCGGTCGTGCGCAGGAGGACCCGTCGGCGGTCGCTGCGGGCCCGGAACGATGCGTCGTCGGGGTCCGCATCCATCCGTCCAACCTATAAGGGGCCCGCGCACCCGCTCCCGCGTGCCCCACGACGGCGGACGCAGGTTCGGAGTGAGGCCACGGGCCGCCACCCCTCATGGCCCGGCCGCGCGCCACAGGGTTGCTCTCGGCGGCGCGCGTTCAGATCGCAGCCCGCCCCGCGCCGACGGCGCCCGCTGTCGTGGTGCGTAGCCTGGCGCCGCTCCCCCCGGGAGCGACGCAGCCCCAGCGAAGTCCGGTGAGATCCCGGCACTGTCCCGCAACGGTAGAGGCCCCAGCGCCGAGTCCGGTCGCCTGAGCTGCGTCCACGACCAGCCTCGAAGGAAGGCGCCTCGATGTCAGCCACCCCTCCCCCGCCCGGCGACCCCACCGTCACCGTCTGCCGCGGGTGCTGCTGCGGCACCAGCAAGAAGCGCCCTCTCGTCGACCACGCCGCCCGGCTCGAGTCACTGCGGCGTCTGCTCGACGGCACCGCCCGCGTGAGGGTCACCGACTGCCTGGGCCCGTGCGAGCGCTCCGACGTCATGGTCGTCTCGCCGTCCCCCGCCGGACGACGGGCGGGCGGTCGCCCCGTGTGGCTCGGACAGCTCAACGGCCGCCACGAGCCGACCGCGATCGCGGACTGGGTGGCATCCGGCGGCCCCGGCCTCGCCGACGTCCCCGAGAGCCTGCGCCGGGCGGTCTTCCGCAGCAAGGACCCCCTGCCGCGCACCTGAGTCCCGTCCCGGCATGGGCTGTGGCACGCGGGGTACTAGCGCGCCATGGTGGGATTCATCCTCGGGCTCTACGTCGTGACGGCACTCGGCGGCACCTACCTGTGGGGCTTCACGACGGGCGTCGGACGTCCCGAGAGCGTGGCCCGGAGCAGCTGTCTACGTCGGCGGCGAGGCCCTGCCGTGGGTCGCTTTCGCCCTGCTGGTCGCGGGCGCCGTACTCGGGGACGTGCTCCTGATGCGCACGCTGCGTCCCCGCGAGGCGGCGATGCGTGGCGCCGGACCGCCGGAGCAGGATCGTGGGCACACGCTGGTCCAGAACGAGCAGGCCAACGCCCGCCTCGCCGAGGACCAGATGCCCCGGCCCGTGATCGTCGTGCACGGCGTGCTCGCGGGCGTCCTGATGCTGCTCGTGCTGCTCGTGGCGCTCGGCGTCTTCTGACCTGCCCGGCACGGGTACCGCAGCCCAGCGCGTCGACCCACGACGCCCACTCCCAGGAGGACACGATGACCGAGGCACACGACACGAACGCCGGCGACGAGCGCGACGAGCAGCAGGAGGAGCTGGCCGACGTGCAGGACGAGCTCGACGCGCAGGCGGACGGCGACGGGCTCGCCGCCGAGGCGGGCACCGGCGACGAGACCGGCCTGTCGGAGGGATGACCTACCTCACGGGTGAGGTGGGGTCCGGGGCACCTCCACTAGGCTCGCGTCGCATGAGCGCCATCGCGCGGCATGGTGTGTCGCTCTCCGGCCCCGAGGACGGGCAGCCCATGATGTTCGCCCACGGCTTCGGGTGCGACCAGTCGATGTGGCGCTACGTCGCCCCGGCCTTCGCCGATCGCTACCGCGTCATCACCTTCGACCACGTCGGGTCGGGTGGCTCGGACGTCTCGGCCTACGACCCGGACAAGTACTCGACCAACGCCGGCTACGCCGCTGACGTCGTGGAGATCGTGCGCGAGCTGGACCTGCACGACGTGGTGTTCGTCGGCCACTCGGTGTCGTCGATGATCGGCGCGCTCGCCGTGATCGAGGCCCCGGAGCGCTTCGACAGGCTCGTGATGGTGAGCCCGTCACCGCGCTACATCGACGACGGCGACTACACCGGCGGCTTCTCCCCCGAGGACATCGACGAGCTCCTGGAGTCGCTGTCGAGCAACTTCCTCGGGTGGTCGGCCGCGATGGCGCCCGTCATCGTCGGCAACCCCGACCGTCCGGCGCTCGGGGAGGAGCTCACCGCGAGCTTCTGCCGCATGGATCCCGACATCGCCCGCCGCTTCGCAACGACGACGTTCCTCTCCGACAACCGAGCCGACCTGCCGATGGTCGGCGTCCCCACCCTGGTGCTGCAGTGCAGCCGCGACGCGATCGCCCCGGCGGCGGTCGGACGCTACGTCGCCGACACCATCCCCGGCGCGACGCTGGTGCAGCTGGACGCCACCGGCCACTGCCCCAACCTCAGCGCGCCGGAGGAGACCATCACCGCGATCGAGGGCTTCCTGCGGCAGCGGGTCGCGCCATAGCCATGCCGCCGGAGCAGCCTCGCCAGGGCTCGCACGAGCACGTGCCCGTGCCCGTGCCGGTTCCTGAGGGAGTGCTCGAGGAGGAGCTCGCGCTGCTGTACGACGAGGCGCCGTTCGGCTACCTCTCGACCACCCCCGACGGCTACGTCGTCCGGGTCAACGCCACGCTGTGCACCTGGCTCGGGTTCGGGGCCGACGAGCTGCTCGGCCTGCACCTGACCGACCTCCTCACGGCCGGTGGCCGGATCTACCACGAGACGCACTACGCCCCCATGGTGCAGATGCAGGGGTTCGTCCGGGAGATCGCCGTCGACCTCGTCCGCGCCGACCGCAGCCGTCTCCCGGTCCTGCTGAACGCGACCCTGGTCCGCACCCCCGACGGTGAGCCCCGCCTCGTCCGGGTGGCCGTCTTCGACGCGACCCAGCGTCGCGCCTACGAGCGCGAGCTGGTGCGTGCGCGCGACGAGCAGGGGGCCGAGCTGAAGGCCCGTGCGGAGCAGGCCGCCAGCGCCACGGCCACCGTCAGCCAGATCATCGACGCCGCCACCAACACGCTGCTCATCGCGACGGACGCGGACATGATCGTCACCCACTTCAACCGGGGCGCCGAGCAGATGCTCGGCCACGCGGCCGAGGACGTGGTCGGCAGGCCCTCGGCGGGCATCCTGGGCGTCGAGGAGACGCGGCGCCAGGCCGACGCGCTCGGCGTCACGCCGGAGTCCGCGATCATCGTCGCTGCCCTGGTCCGCCACGGCAGGCCGCGGGACTGGCGCATCACGACCCGCTCGGGCGAGACCCGCACGATGTCGCTGAGCTTCACCGAGATCCGCGACGGGCAGCGGTTGATCGGCTACCTCTGCGCCGGCGAGGACGTGTCCGTCCGGCTGCGCATCGAGGCGGCCCAGGCCGCGGCGCTCGCCCGCGAGCTGGAGTCGGTGGCCCGCCTGCAGGAAGCGGACCGGATGAAGGACGAGGTCGTCTCGACGATCAGCCATGAGCTGCGCACCCCGATCGCCTCGATCCGTGGCTACGGCGAGCTCCTCGCCGACGGCGACCTCGGAGAGCTGACGGCTGCGCAGTCCGGAGCGGTCGAGAAGATGCTGCGCAACGCGGCGCGGCTCTCCGCCCTCGTCGAGGACCTGCTGCACCTGGACCGGATCGGCTCCGCCGACGAGGTCCCCCTCCATCTCGTGCCCCACGACCTGGCGGCGCTGGTGGTCGAGGCCCGCGACAGTCTTGACCAGCTCGCCCGCGGCCGTGACGTCACCCTCGACGTGCGGGTGCCCGACGAGCCCGTCCTGGTGCTGAGCGACGCGCAGGCACTCGAGCGGGTCGTCCTCAACCTCGGCGACAACGCCCTCAAGTTCACCCATGACGGCGGCACCGTCACGCTCACCGTCGCCGCGACCGACGCGGGCTGCGTGCTGACGGTCGCCGACACCGGCATCGGCATGTCGGAGGAGGACCGCACGCGGGCCCGCGGCCGCTTCTACCGCTCGTCGGAGGCCTACCGGCTCGCCGTCCCGGGCACGGGCCTCGGGCTCAGCGTGGTGGACGCGATCGTGGCCGCTCACGGCGGCTCGATGGAGGTCGAGTCCACCCTCGGCGTAGGGACCAGCGTGACCGTCGTCTTCCCGACCAGCGATGCGGCGGCGGTCGGCGCCACGGCGTAACGGCCGCCCCCGGGACACCCGGGGGGCGGCACGCCGCGCGAATCCCCCCAGACCCACGCGTTCCCTTCAACTCCGTCACCGCGCTCGGGTTATGCCGGTCTGGACCACCTGGGTCCTCCCGCAGGATGTCGACTGGAGCGGGGGCCGCACCTAGGGTGACGAGGGTGACGAACTCTCGCCCGCTGCGGCTCGCCATCGTGGACGACTACGCCGTCGTGGTCGCCGGGGTCGCGTCCTTCCTCGCCGCCGAGGCGATCGACGTGGTCGAGACCGGTGCTTCGCAGGCGGTCGTCAGCGATGTCGACGTCGTCCTGTACGACACGTTCGGTCAGGTCGAGGGCCGCGGCATCGATCTCCAGGACTTCGTCCGGGAGAGCGACGCGCAGGTGGTGGTCTACAGCTGGAACGTCCAGCCGGAGATGGTGAGGGACGCGGTCGCCCACGGCGCCCGCGGCTACCTCTCGAAGGTGCTGACCGGCCCCCAGATCGTGGCGGCGCTCCGGCGCGTCGTCGCCGGTGAGGTCGTGGTCCTGACCGGTGACGACGAGACCAGCGTGGGCGGCGACGGTGACTGGCCCGGCCGCTCCATCGGGCTGTCCCCTCGCGAGGCGGAGGTCGTCGCCCTGATCGCGCAAGGACTCAGCAACAAGGACATCGCCGCCCGCGCGTACCTGAGCGTCAACACGGTCAAGACCTACATCCGCACCGCCTACGGCAAGATCGGGGTCGCGTCCCGGTCCCAGGCCGTCATCTGGGCACTCGACCACGGGTTCAAGCCTGACACCCTGCGCACCGTCGACCCCGCGTTGGTGCTCCGCTCACCGCGCTAGGCACTGACGGGCGCGCGCCCCAGGTGCGATCCCGGTCGAGGCACCCGCCCACCGTCGAGCAGCCGCTCAGGCACGCTGTCCGAGATCCACCACGGTCCACGACAGGGGCGCGACCTCCAGCTCGCGCGCTCCGTCGAGCGTCGCCTGCGGGAACCCACGGAGGGCCACCCTCGTCCTCGCGGTCGACGTCTCGGAGCGGTTGACCAGCACCAGGACCACGGCGCCGCTCTCCTCGTCGTACGTCGCGGTCGCGTCCAGCAGGGGCACCTCCCCGGCCTCCGCCTCGTACGTCGCCACCCGCGGCTCGACCCGCAGGACCTCGCCCCGCGCGGCGGCGGCGATCCGCGCGAACGGCTCGAAGGTCGTCTGCCTCCACGCCGAGCCGCCGGGGTCGGTGCGGATCGGCGCGATCACGTTGACGAGCTGGGCGAGGCAGGCCAGCGAGACCCGGTCGGCGTGGCGCAGCAGGGTGACCAGGAGGCTCGCCACCATCGTCGCGTCCAGGTCGTCGTAGGTGTCCTCGAGCAGCGGCGGCGCCTGCGGCCACCGGTCCGGGTCGGGGTCGATCCAGCGGCTTCGGTACCAGACGTTCCACTCGTCGACGGCCACCTGGAGCCGCTTGGGCGAGCGCAGCGCCGCCCCCACGTGGTCCGCGGTCGCGACGACGGCGTCGATGGCGAGGTCGAGCTCGTGCGCGGTCGCGAGGTACGCCGCAGGGGTGCGACCCGTCGGGTCGTGGTAGCTGTGCAGGGAGATGTGGTCGACGGTGTCGTAGCACTCCTGGAGCACCGCGGACTCCCAGGTCGCGAACGTCGCCGACGCGGGGGCCCAGCTGCCGCAGACGACCAGCTCGATGCGCGGGTCGACCATCCGCATCGCCCGCCCGGTCGCGGCGGCCAGGCGGCCGTAGTCCGCCGCCGGCCGGTGCCCGATCTGCCACGCCCCGTCCATCTCGTTGCCGAGGAACCACAGCCGCACGTCGTACGGGTCCTCGGCGCCGTGGGCCCGGCGCAGGTCCGAGAGCCGGGTGCCACCGGGGTGGTTGCAGTACTCCACGAGGTCGACGGCCTCCTGCACCCCACGGGTGCCGAGGTTGACGGCCAGCATCGGCTCGACGTCCGCGCGGCGGCACCACCGCATGAGCTCGTCGGTGCCGAACGCGTTGGTCTCGGTGGCGTGCCAGGCCAGGTCGAGCCGGGTCGGGCGGTGCTCGCGCGGACCCACGCCGTCCTCCCAGCGGTAGCCCGAGACGAAGCTCCCGCCCGGGTAGCGCACGGCGGTCGTGCCGAGTCGGCGCACCAGGTCCAGGACGTCGGTGCGGAAGCCCTCGTCGTCGGCCTCGGGGTGGCCAGGCTCGAAGACTCCTCCGTGAACCGCCCGTCCCATGTGCTCCAGGAACGAGCCGAACAGCCGGGGGTCCACCCGCCCCACCCGGAAGTCGGGACTCAGCGTGATCGCGGCGTCGTACGTCTCGATGCTCATCGGTCGTCCTCCAGGCTCAGCGGGCACGGGTCAGCCGGTCACGGTCAGCGCGACCAGGGTCAGGTCGAGGGCGATCACGAGGGCGGCCACCACGGCGACGACGCGGACGACCCCCTCGCCGGAGACGGGGGGCCGGTGATCGCGCGAGGCCAGCACCAGCGGCACGAGCGCGAAGGGCAGGCCCAGCGCGAGGACCACCTGCGAGTGGACGAGCACCGCGAGGGGCTCGGTGCCCGAGGCCAGCAGCGCCAGGGCCGGCACCAGCGTCACGGCCCGCCGGACCAGCTGGGACACCCGGCGCCGCAGCAGGCCGCGCATGATGGCCGCCCCCGCCTGCGTGCCCACGGCGGTCGACGCGAGGCCGGAGACGAGCAGCGCCACCGCGAACGCCGTGCCGGCAGCAGTGCCGAGGCCGCCGGAGAGCGCGTCGTACGCCGCCTCCAGCGAGTCGCCGTCGCCTCCCCCGAGGGCGGCGGCGCCCAGGACCAGCATCGAGACGTTGACCGTGCCCGCGACGAGCATGGCCAGCCCGACGTCCCAGCGTGCCGTGCGCAGCCGCTCCTCGACGCCGGCCGCCTCGTGCTGGGCGCGCTCGCGCGTCGAGCGGTCGTCGCTCGCGAGCGAGGAGTGCAGGTAGACCGCGTGCGGCATGACCGTGGCCCCGACGATGCCCGCCGCCAGCAGGACGGTCTCGCTGCCCCCGAGCCGGGGCAGCAGGCCCTCGGCCAGCTCGCCGGGGCTGGGCGGCACCTGCACGAGGCCGAACGCGAAGCACAGGCCGATGACGGCCAGCGACCCGGCGCACACCACCTCGAAGAACCGCGTGCCCAGGGCGTCGCGCAGCACGAGCAGGACCATCGCGGTGAGGCCGGCGACGAGGCCCGCGGGCACCAGTGGCATCCCGAGGAGCAGGTGCAGCGCCACGGCCGCGCCCACGATCTCCGCCACGTCGGTCGCGACGGCGACGAGCTCGGCCTGGCCCCAGTAGGCGAGCCGCGAGACCCGGCGGCGGCTCCGCGCCGCGACGTACGCCGGCAGCGACCCGCCGCTCACGATGCCCAGCCGCGCCGAGAGGTACTGCACCGGTGCGGCCATCAGCGTCGCCAGGACGACCACCCACAGCAACAGGTTGCCGTAGGCCGAGCCGGCGGCGGTGTTGGTCGCGACGTTGCCCGGGTCGACGTAGGCGATGGCGGCGACGAAGGCCGGCCCGAGCAGGCTCCAGCGCGGGCCCCGCGAGGCCGGCCGCCGCACCGGCGTACGGCGGTCGGCGGCGACGTGGTCGGTCACCGGCGTGACGTCAGACCGTGACCGGCAGGCCGCCGGTGACGGCGAGCACCTCGCCGGTGACGTAGGCCGACTCGGCGGACGCGAGGTAGACGAACGCGCCGGCGACCTCCACCGGCTGACCGGCCCGGCCCATCGGGGTGTTCTCCCCGAAGGACTCGGTCATCTCCTCCGGCATGGTCGCCTTGACCAGCGGCGTCCAGGTCGGCCCCGGCGCGACCGAGTTCACGCGGACGCCGTCGCGGGCGGCCGACCACGCCAGCGCCCGGGTGAAGGTGGCGATGCCGGCCTTCGTGGTCGCGTAGTCGAGGAGCTCGGGGGACGGCGAGCCCGCCTGCACCGACGACGTGTTGATGATCGAGGAGCCACGGCCCATGTGCGGGAGGGCCAGCTTGCACATCCAGAACATGGCGTAGAGGTTCGTGCGCATCGTCCGGTCGAACTGCTCGGTGGTGATGTCGGCGATCCCGCCGAGCTGGGCCAGCTGGTAGGCGGCGTTGTTGACGAGCACGTCGATCCTCCCGTGCTCGGCCACCGTCCGCTCGACGAGGTCGCGGCACGCGTCCTCGTGCGTGAGGTCGGTCGGCATCAGCGTGATCGACCGCCCGGACGCCCGGACCAGCCGCGCCGTCTCCTGGGCGTCCTCGTCGTCGCTCTCCAGGTAGCAGATCACCAGGTCGGCGCCCTCGCGGGCGAAGGCCAGCGCCACGGCGCGTCCGATCCCGGAGTCGCCGCCGGTGACCACCGCGACCTTGTCGCGGAGCCGGCCGTGGCCCTCGTAGGAGTCCTCGCCGTGGTCGGGCTGCTCGGACATGGAGGCGGTCAGGTGGGCGTCGGTCACAGCCGGTCTCCGTAGGTCTCGATCGCGTTCTCGCTGGCCACCCGCTGGCGCATCGCCTCGGGCAGCGTCTTGAGCACGTGCCGCGGGTCGTCGAAGTCCCAGTGCGGGTAGTCGGAGCTGAACATCAGGGTCCGCTCGGCGTGGGCGATCTCCAGCAGCGTGTGCAGGTGGCTGCGGCGCTTCGGCTCCGGCATCGGCTGCGTCGTGAAGCGCACGTGGTCGACGAGGTACTCGCTCGGGAGCCGCCGGACCCACGGCACCTCGTCGCGCAGCCCCTTGACGTTCTTGTCCAGGCGCCACATGACGTCGGGAATCCACCCGAGCCCGCCCTCGGTGATGACTACCTTGAGCGTCGGGAAGCGCTCGAAGACGCCGTGGACGACCAGGCTGGTGACGTTGGCCTGGAACACCTGGCTCAGGCCGGTGTGCCACTCGACGTAGTAGGTGGGCGTGCCGCCGGCCATCGGCGGGGACGTGCGGAAGATCCCCTCGCCGGAGTTGGGGTGCACCGCGACCGGGATCCCGGCCTCGGCCGCCGCCTCGTAGATCGGGTAGTAGTGCCGCTGCCCCATCAGGATGTTGGTCAGCGGCAGCAGCACGCCCACGAAGCGGCGGTCCTTCTCCGCCCGCCGGATCTCCTGCGCCGCCAGCTGCGGGTCCTGCGCCCCGACGACGAGGTAGCCGCGGTAGCGCTCGTCGGCGTCGAACCAGGTCGCCGCCATCCAGTCGTTGTACGCCGACGCGATCATCGCCGCCGCGTCCGGGTCGGGCATGGCGCCCAGGCCCAGCACCTCGCCGCCGATCAGCACGGCCCGGTCGATGCCGTTGCCGTCCAGCAGCTGCTCGGCGGCGAAGGCCGGGTCCGAGCAGGGCGAGGAGCCGTCGGGGGCGCGGGCGTCGTCGCGCAGGACACCGGCCTGGTTGACGTAGAGCATGTTGCGCGGGATCGACACCGCCTCGCGGTGGCCCACGGTCGTCAGGCTCCGGCGCTCGTCCAGGCCGAGCCGGCGCTGGGCCGCCTGGGAGAGGAACGGCCGGAGATCGGTCATGCCGTGGCGCATGATCGGGTGCACGTCGCAGTCGACGAGCGAGTAGCGGGGCGCGACGGCCTCGTCGGCGGCGGCCTGGTCGAGCAGTTCGGTCATGAGGGCTCCTGTGGGCGAAACCGTTGCGCAGACGGGCGCGGAGACGGCAGAGTCATGCATAGCAAATCGTTTGGCACGCGTACAGAGGTAGCGAGGACACAATGGACGTTCGGGTGGGCACGGTCGACGAGGTGCGCAGCGAGGGCTGCCGGATCGTCGACGTCGGGGGACGCCGCATCGGCGTGATCAGCGTCGGCGACGACTTCTTCGCGATCAACGACAAGTGCCCCCACATGGGCGCCTCGATGAGCGCGGGCTCGCTGGGCGGCACGATGCTCGCCTCGACCCCCCACGAGTACGTCTACGGCAAGGACGACCGCGTGATCCGGTGCCCCTGGCACGGCTGGGAGTTCGACCTCGAGACCGGCCGGTCGCTCCTGGAGCCCAAGCGCAGCGGGCTGGGCGTCTACCGGGTCACCCAGGAGGACGGCCACGTCGTCCTCCACGCCTGAGGACCGCTTCCCCTCCGACCGAGAGAAGGACCCCCGTGCTCAAGGGCATCGACCCCCTGCTGTCCGCCGAGCTGCTCGGCCACCTCGCCGCCATGGGTCACGGCGACGTCCTCGCCCTCGTCGACCGCAACTTCCCGGCAGCCTCGGCCGCCCAGCGGCTGGTGACCCTGCCGGGTGTCGACGTGCCGCGCGCCGCGCGGGCCATCCTCTCGGTGCTGCCGGTCGACACCTTCGTCGAGCCGGCGGTCCTGTGGATGGGGGCCGTGGGCGACGAGGACACGGTGCAGGAGGTGCACACCGAGCTGTCGACGGTCGTCGACGAGGCCGAGGGGCGCCCCGTCGCGGCCGCCGCCGTCGAGCGCTTCGAGTTCTACCGGCGCGCCGCCGAGGCGTACGTCGTCGTGGCCACGACCGAGGAGCGGCCCTACGGGTGCTTCCTCATCACCAAGGGCGTCGTCTGAAAGTTCCGCGGAAGGGGTTGCCTCCGCACGTGCTGGGTCTTACCGTCGATGCAATTCGATTTGCGTGACGTCCGTCACAGACCGTTCCGGGACGGTCGCCCACCGTGGAGGAGACCCATGTCCGAGACCGTCAACCTCGACCGTCGATCGCTCCTGCGAGGCACCGCCGGGCTCGCCGGCCTCGCCGCCGCCGGGGCGGCCGGCCTCACCCTGCCCGGCACCGCCGAGGCCGCCGTGTCCGGGGCGGCCGCGGGCATCCCCAGGACCGGCCGCCCACCCCTGTGGAAGCAGGCCGACCGCAAGGGCCTGGTGTTCGGCTCCTCGATCGCCACCTGGCAGCTCGACAAGACCTACCCGCGCCTGCACGCGCGCGAGGCCGGCCTGCTGTTCACCGAGGACGACCTGCTCTGGTACCAGCTCAAGCCCCACCCGGACGCGCCGCTCAACTTCGGTCCCGGCGACCAGATCGTCGACCTGGCCGAGAAGAACGACCAGCTCGTCATCGCCGCCCACCTCGCGTGGGACGAGGGCTTCGGCGACGGCTGGAAGGAGAAGGACCTCTGGGGCCTGAACAAGAAGCAGGCCAAGAAGCTGCTCTACACGGTCATCCGACGCGAGGTGCGCCACTACAAGGGCCGGGCCGACGGCTGGATCGTCGCCAACGAGGTGACCGACCCCGAGGAGGCCGACCGCTACGGCTTCCGGACCAACATCCCCTGGTACAGCACCATCGGGCCCTCCTACATCGCCAACAGCTTCCACCTCGCCAAGAAGCACGACCCCCGGGCGCTGCGGATCATCAACGAGTTCGGTTTCGAGACGGTCAACGAGTGGGGCGACCGGCCCGAGCCGCGTCGTCGTGCCTACCTCAAGGCCATCGACCGGCTGCTCGACATCGGCGCACCGGTCCAGGCGGTCGGGATCCAGGGCCACCTGCTGGCCGACGGCTTCCACGACAAGTTCGACGAGCGCGGCTACCGCAGGTTCCTCAGCGACATCGCGGACCGCGGGCTGCCGATCCTGATCACCGAGCTCGACGTCCTCGACGAGGGCATCCGCCGAGGGGCGAAGTTCCGCGACCGCAAGGTGGCCGACGTCTACCGCCACTACCTCGACGTGACGCTCGACGAGAAGGCGGTCAAGGCGGTGATCGCCTTCGGGCTCACCGACCGCTACACCTGGCTCGACGAGGACCAGCCCCGCGAGGACGGCGGGCACCGTCGGCCGCTGGCGTTCGACCGTCAGCTGCGGCCGAAGCCGGCCTACACCGCCATCAGCAACGCGTTCCGGTCCGCGCCGGTGCGCAAGCGGCTCTGGAAGCCGAAGAAGGGCCGCTGAGCGGCTCGGGCCCGGCCGTCAGGCCGGGCCCGCGTCGGCTCGACGAGGGTCGCGCTCAGCGTCCCCGTGCCTCGATGCGGGGCGCACCGGTCTGCAGGCCAGGGCCGAAGAACGTGTAGACCACCAGGTCCTCGCTCCCGGTGTTGGCCACGTCGTGCTCGCGCGTCGCCGCGTCGTGGGTCACGACCAGCTCGTCGCGCCCGGGCTCGCCGCCGGTCACGTCGTGCCCGGCGTAGGTGCCCGAGCCGGACCAGGCGAAGACGCTGTAGACGCCGGGCTCGACGACCCGGTGCGTGGCGCCCGGCGGCACGACCAACCGCTTGCCGGCGTACTTCGTGGTGTTGTAGAAGATCCAGCTCTCCACGCCGTCGTCGCCGGCGGCGCGCGGCACGAGGTGACGGTTCTCGTAGAACCACGGGTCGCCGTTGACCTCCCAGTCGACGAAGCGCAGCGGGAACCGCTCGCCCTCGGCGTCGCGGTCCGCCGCGCGGACGTCCTTGAACAGCAGGTCCTTGGAGATGATCCGGCCCGCGTTGAGCGCCTGGAACATGGCGAGGACGTCGGAGTCCTCCTGCAGCTCGAGGGTCAGCGCCGTGCCGGGGGCGTGCAGGACGCCCGACGGCACGTGGAAGCCCTCGCCCGCGACCTGGAGCTCGGCCCGGGCGTGCCGCAGGACCAGGTCGCTGTCCCAGTCGACCAGGTAGGGCAGCAGGACGTCGCCGGCCCCCTGCTCGGCGATCCACGGGTGCACGCCGAAGAACGTCTCGGGATGGCGGCCCGCGTCCGGGCCCGGCAGGAAGTGGTACGACTCGTCCTTGGCGTTGCAGCCGACCAGCGACGCGAACTCCTGCGGCGGGTGGATGTGGTACGGCAGCCGGTAGGCGTAGTCGAAGATCTTCGCCAGCCGCCCCAGCCCGGCCGGGTGGGCGGCGGCGTACGACTCCCCCAGCACCGCCGCCGGGTCGGCGGCGACCGCGTCCCGCAGGAGCATCCGCTCGCCGTGCTCGCCGACGACGTGGCTCAGCCCCTCGTCGTCGGGACCCACCCGGTTGTCGGCCCTCGTCGTGGACGCCAGCCAGCGCTCGCAGACCGCACCGCGCTCCCCCAGGTCGTAGGCGTCCTCGGGTAGGCCGAGCCGGCGACCGGGCGGCAGGAAGTCCCGCGCGACCCAGGCCGGCTCGCAGCGCAGCACGCCACCGCCGTCGGCCAGCAGCCGGTGCAGCAGGTCCCGACCGGTCACTCCTTGAGCCCCGTCACCGCGATGCCGCGGACGAAGTGACGCTGGAAGATCAGGAAGACGATGATCATCGGCAGGGTCGCGATCACGGACCCCGCGAAGAGCAGGTTCCAGTCGGTCTTGTTCTGCACGACGAACAGCGCGAGCCCCACCGGTGCCGTGGTCTTGTCCGGATCGCCAGAGGTGATCAGCAACGGCCAGAGGAAGTCCTCCCAGGCCCCCTGGAACGTGAAGATCGCGTTGGCGGCCAGCGCCGGCATGCACAGCGGCAGCACGACGTTCCAGAAGATCCGGAACTCACCGGCCCCGTCGATGCGCGCGGCGTCGAGCAGCGCGTCCGGAATCGACATCATGTACTGGCGCAGCAGGAAGATGCCGAAGGCGCTGACGATGCCCGGCATGATCAGGCCCCAGTAGGAGTTGAGCCAGCCGTGGCCACCCATCCCCATCCAGTCGTTGCCGCCGAAGAACGGGATGTGCTGGACGATGATGTAGTTGGGGATCAGCGTGATCTGGCCCGGCACCATCATCGTGGCGAGGAACAGCACGAAGATCACGTTGCGCCCGGGGAACTTGCGCTTGGCGAAGGCATAGGCGCACAGAGCGTTGAAGAACGTCTGCAGCACGGTGAT
Source organism: Nocardioides lijunqiniae (assembly GCF_015024225.1). Taxonomy (GTDB): domain Bacteria; phylum Actinomycetota; class Actinomycetes; order Propionibacteriales; family Nocardioidaceae; genus Nocardioides; species Nocardioides lijunqiniae. Next base: position 32,094 of record NZ_JACJGM010000005.1, on the reverse strand, counting down.
CGTGATGGCCACGAACGCGCTGTTGGCGAACCACTTCCAGTCACCGTGGCCCTGCGACTGCTGAGCCTCGGTCAGCTCCCCGACGTTGAGGAAGCCCTTGTATCCACTGAGGGTGGGGTCGTCGGGCAGCCACGTCGGAGGGTTGGCGAAGATCGTGCTCATCGGCTGGAACGACGCGCTGATCATCCACACGAACGGCGCGACGAACAGGATGGCGATCGGCGCGAGCACCAGGTAGGTGCCGACCTTCGCGCCGGTGCTCATGTGCTCGCGGTCGCGCACCGCTCCGGGGCGGCGCCGCCGACGACCGCGGCGCACCTGCTCGGGGACGACGGGCTCGAGCTCGCTGACGAAGCGGCTGGCCGTGGGCTCCTCGGTCACGCCGGTCATGAGGACGCCCCGTCCCGGAAGAGCCGCAGCTGGAAGCCGGTGAAGACCAGCAGCATCGCGAAGAGCGCGAAGGCCAAGGTGCTGGCGTAGCCCATGTCGTAGTACTTGAAGGCCCACTGGTACATGTAGTAGACCATCGTGGTCGTCTTGTTGACCGGGCCTCCGCTGGTCATCACGAAGATCTGCGTGAAGACCTGCAGCGAGCCGATGATGCCCATGACCAGCAGGAACAGCGTGGTGGGCCGCAGCAGCGGGATCGTGACGTGGCGGATGCGCTGCAGCGTGCCGGCGCCGTCGAGCTTGGCCGACTCGTAGAGCTCGTGCGGGATCGCCTGCAGGCCCGCGAGGTAGATGACCATGGAGAAGCCGACGCCGCTCCAGACGGTCATCAGCACGACGGCGGGCATGGCCAGGTCCTTGTCGGAGAGCCACAGCAGCGGCTCGTCGATGATGTGGCCCTTGACCAGGTAGTAGTTGAACAGTCCGTAGTCACCGTTGTAGAGCCACTTCCACAGCAGCGACGAGACGACGAACGGCGTCACGACCGGCAGGTAGTAGGCGGTGCGGAAGATCGCGCGGCCGCGCAGTGGCTGGTTGAGCAGCAGCGCCAGGCACAGCCCGATGATCATCGTCAGGGGGACCGAGGCACCCGTGAAGTAGATGGTGTTGAGGATCGACGTCACGAACCGCTCGTCGTGGATCATGTCCTCGTAGTTCTGCGTCCCGACGTAGGGCTTGTCCGGCTCGATGATGCTCCAGCGGTGGAAGGTCAGGTAGAACGCGAAGGCCAGCGCCGCGAGGGTGAAGACGGAGAAGATGATCATCCCGGGCGCGATGAAGAGGTACGCCGACCTCTCGCGCCAGATGCGTCTTCCCAGGCTGCGGCGTCCGGACTTCCGGGCGCGTGCGCGACCGGGCTCCTGGTCCGGGGCCGGCGCGTTCCTCTGCGCCACGGCCGTCGACATACCTGCTCCTCTGCTGTCGGTGTCGGGGGGTCGTGCGTTGCGAGCGTCCGCCCGGGCCGGGGAGAGCCCGGCCCGGGCGGAGGCTGGCGGGCGTCAGCCTCGGGCGAGGATCGCCTCGGCCTGCTGCGCCGTGTTGTCGAGCGCCTCCTCGGCGCTCTGGTCGCCGTACATGGCCTTGCCGAGCTCGTCGTTGAGGATCGTCTCGATGCGGGGCCACTTGGGGTTGGAGGCCGTGGGGGCGACGCCGCACTTCATCAGGTCGATGAAGCCCTTCAGGACCGGCTTCTTCTCGGTGATCTCCTTGCCCTCCAGCAGCGGGGTGAGCGGCGGGAGCAGCGTGCCCTCGGTGCCGTAGGTGGTGCGGGCCAGGACGTCGGGACGCGACAGGAACTCCATCCACAGCCAGGCGGCGTCCGGGCTCTTGGTCTGGTCGAGCATGACCAGCGAGTCGCCCGCGATCGTCGTCTTGCAGCCGGCCTCGCCCTCGGGGAGCGGCGCGGTGGCCCACTTGCCCTCGATGTCGGGGAACTCCTCGAGGAGCGTGCCCGCGAACCAGGCGCCGGCCATGTACATGCCGACCTGACCCTCGGCGAACGCGACGCGGCCGTCCCACGAGTTGGAGTTGAGGTAGTCCTTGGGCGCGTACTTCGCCAGGTTGACGTAGTACTCGGCGGCGGTCTTCGCCTCGTCGCTGGTGAAGGCGATCTCCTTACCGTCGGGGCTCATCAGGTCCCCGCCGGCCTGGTAGAGCCACGGCTGGAAGTAGTAGGCGGACTCGGGGGCGAAGACCTCGAAGCCGTACTGGTTCTTGGACTCGTCGGTCAGCGCCTCGGCCGCGTCCTCGAACTCCTCCCAGGTCGTGGGCGGGCCCTCGATGCCGGCCTCCTCGAACATGTCGGTGCGGTAGAAGAGCCCGGTGGTCTCCCCACCCATGGGCAGGCCCCACATCTTCTCGTCGTAGGTGACGAACTGGCGGAAGGCCTCCACGTAGTCGTCGGGCTTCACGACGTCGCTGCGGTCGATGTAGTTGACGAGGTCGACGGCCGCGCCCCTCGAGGCGTAGTCGGCGACGTCGCTGGCGTTGACGTAGGCCACGTCGGGGGCGTTGTTGCCGGCGATCCGGGTCGAGAGCACCTGTGCGGCCTGCTCGGCCGGCACGTTCTCGAACTTGATCGTGATGTTGGGGTACTCCTCGTGGAACTCGTCCGCGAGCTTCTTCCACTCCGGGGTGTTCCCGAGCCACGAGAAGAAGGAGACGGTGGTCGGCTCGGCCGGCTGCTCGACCGGGCCGGGACCCTCCCCCTTCGGCTCCTGCTTCGGGCCGTCGGACTCGCCGCCACAGGCGGCCAGACCCAGCGACGCGACGATCGCCAGCACGGCGACCGAGGCGATCCTGCGGGGCGACTTTGTTCTCACCGAATCAACTCCCTTGCTTTCGTTCGAGCGTTGGCGCGGAGACCCCGATGGACCCGATGCAAATCGTTTGGCTCCGTGCCGGAAGCATCGTTGTGGCCCCCCGTCCTTGTCAATGGATTCGCGTGGTTTCGGTCACATCCATGTTCACATCGTGACGTCCGCAGCGGCGGGAGCAGCCCGGTCAGGCGTGGCGCTCGGACGGGGCCACGCCGTACCTGCGCCGGTAGGCGCGGCCGAAGTGGGACAGGCTGTTGAAGCCCGCGGCGTGGCACACCTCGGTGACGGAGAGAGCGGTCGCGACGAGGAGCGAGCGCGCGAACCGCAGACGGCGTTCCTGCAGGTAGGACTGGAAGGACGTCCCGGCGTACTGGCGGAACCGCTCGCTGAAGTAGTTGGGCGAGAGGTGCGCGATGGTGGCCACCGCCGCGAGCGTCAGAGGCTCCCGGAAGTGCCGGTCGACGTGGAGCACGGCGGCACGCAGGTCGGCGTCCGCGGGCGACGGCGCCCCCCGACCCGGGTCGTCGACGCCCGCGCGCCGGGCGAGCTCGACCACGAGGCAGGCGACCACGGCCTCGGCCACCCGCGCCGAGCCCAGCCGAGGCTCGGCCAGCTCGCGCTGGAGCCGCTCGAAGTCGGGCGCTGCCCCCTCGAGGTCCGGCACCAGCCACGGCAGGCCGTCGGAGGCGGGCGCCCCCAGACCGGCGAGCTGACGCTCCATGAGCTCGGCGGAGACGACGGTGTTGTAGCAGGTGAGCGGCGCCTCGCCTCGGCTCCGGATGGCGTGGAAGTCGGCCGGCGAGAGCAGGAAGGCGTCTCCGGCCCGGAGGCTCAGCGCCTCCCCGTTGACGACGTGGTCCGCCTCGCCCGAGATCACCAGGCCCAGCTCGTAGTAGTCGTGCCAGTGCACGTCGACGGTGCGCAGGTGCGGGCGCATGACCCGGACGCCCACCGCCGGCACGCCCAGGGCGTCGGCACTGAAGCGCTCGACCGGGTCGGTCACCGGCCGCCTCCCAGTCTCAAATCGTTTTGGGTGGGCTAGGGTATCCGCATGCCGCGCAGCCAGTCGACCACGAGCCTGGCCGCCCCCGTCCGCGTCACGATCGCCCATGTGGCGGACCGCGCCGGCGTCAGTCCCACCACCGTCTCCCACGTGCTCTCGGGCAAGCGCGTCGTCGGCGAGTCCACGCGCCAGACCGTGATGGATGCGATCGCCGAGCTCGGCTACCGGCCCAACCACGTCGCCCGCCACCTGCGCACCCGCCAGTCGCACATGCTGGCGGTGCTGGTCCCCGACATCACCAACCCCTTCTACGCCGTCCTGACGCGCGGTCTCGCGGACGCCGTCGACGCCGCGGGCTACGGCACCTTCGTCGGGAGCACCGACGGGCAGCACGACCGGGAGCGCAAGCTGTTCCAGGACGTCATGGACCGGGGCGTCGACGGCATCGTCTTCGCCTCCGGCGAGCTGGCCTCCGAGATCACCTTCGGGCCGGGCGACCACACGACCCCGATCGTGTGCATCGGCGACCACCTCGAGCACCCGCTGTGCGACGCCGTGATCCCCGACGACGAGGCGGGCTCGCGGGAGGCCGCGGCGTTCCTCGCCCGTCAGGGCTACTCGCGGATCGCGATGATCCAGGGCCCTCCCCGCTACGGCACCGGGCGCACCACCGGCTTCCGCGCCGCCATGCAGGCCGCCAAGCGGCCCGTGCCGGCGGAGCACATGGTGCGCGGCGACTGGACCCGCAAGGGCGGCTACCAGGCCATGCAGGCGCTGATGGCCCTGCCCGAGCGGCCCGACGCCGTCTTCTGCGCCAACGACCTGATGGCGATCGGTGCGCTCGACGTCGCCCACGAGCTCGGCCTCTCGGTCCCCGAGGACGTCGCGATCGTCGGCTTCGACGACGTCGACGCCGCCACCATCGTCACGCCGCAGCTCACCACCGTCCGCAACCCCGCCTACGACCTGGGGAACGCTGCCGGCGACCTGGCCCTGAGCCGGCTCACCGGGCGCTACCGCGGAGCCGGCCGCACGGTGGTCCTCCCCTGCCCCCTCGTGGAGCGCGGCACGGCCTAGGGGCCCGTCGTCACCCGGTCTCCGGGAAGGCGATCACCGCCTTGGTGAAGCCCTCGGGCTTGTCGAGGAGCATCGCGAACGCCTCGTCGATGTCCTCGAGCGCGAACCGGTGGCTCACGAGCCGGTCCAGCGACAGCATCCCCGCCCCGTGCAGCCGCATGCCGACCTCCATGCCGCGCAGAATGACGTCGACGTCGCGGAAGTGTGCGTTGACGAGGTCGAAGGCCATCCAGTTCCAGTAGGCCAGTGGCAGCGTCCGCTCCGGGCCCTGGTGGAAGCCCACGACCGCGATCCGCCCACTCATCCGGGTGGTGTCGCCGCACGCCGTGAGTGCAGCCTGGGTGCCGGTGCACTCGAAGGTGATGTCGGCGCCGCGCCCCTCGGTCACGGAGCGCACCACGTCCGGCAGCGACTCGCGGGTGACGTCGACGACCCGGGTCGCCCCGAGCCCGTCGGCCCGCTCGAGCGCGTCGCGGCGTGCGTCAGCGACGACCACGTGGCGCGGTCCGCGCAGCGACACCAGCTCCTGCACCAGGTTGCCCATGAAGCCGGCACCGATCACCACGACGTCGTCGCCGAGCCGCACGTCGGCGGCCTCCACGGCGTTGACGGCGCAGGCGACCGGCTCGGCCAGCGCGACCTCGAGAGCACCGTCTCCCACGGAGAAGCAGTAGGCCGCTCGCACCGCGACGTACTCGGCGAAGCCGCGCTCGGTGACCCACACCCCCACCGGTTCCCCCACCGCCAGGTCGGTGACGTCGGCGCCCAGCTCGACCACCACGCCGCTGACCTCGTGGCCGGGGTGACGCTCCTCCCCCGGCGGCGGGCCGTCGAGCCACGGCTCCAGCTCGGACGCGCAGACGCCCGAGACGGCCACCCTCACGAGCACCTCGTCGGGTCGCACCTGTGGGACCGGGACCTCCTCGACCTCGAAGGAGCGGGGGCCCCTCAGGACCGCGATCCTCACGCCAGGTCCCCGTCGTGGAGGACCACGATCCCGTAGACGCCGAGCGCCGGCAGGCGGACGACGTGCGCGCCGGCGTCACGATCCACCGCGAGGGGCGTGCGGACCCCGTCGGGCGTGACGAGCGTGGCCTGAGCCCGGTCCTTCGGGAGCCGCACCCGCAGGAGCACGTCGTCGAGCACCCGGACCGCGTCGGCGGACCGGTCGTAGTCGTAGTTGACCAGGTGCAGGGCGTAGGAGCCGTCGGGAAGCTGCTGCAGGTTGCTGGACAGCGGCGCCCCGGTGTCGACCTGACGTCCGTGAGGCAGCAGCTCGTCCAGGTCGTCGTGCCGCGCCGCACGGATGCCCTCGTGACCCGAGAGCCGCTCGGCCACCAGGTCGGTCGCCACGACGGTGCCGCCACCGTCGAGGTAGCCCCGGACCGCCTGCAGCTGCGCCTCGGTGAGCGCGTGCACGTCGGGCAGCACGACGGTCGAGTAGCGCGCCAGCGCCTCGGCCGTGGCCCGGTCGGGCGCGGTGACGCCGTCGGGCCAGATCACGACGTCGAACGGCACGGCGGCGTCAGCCAGCGTCTTGGTCACCACGCGGTAGGGCACCACGACCGACTCGTCGCGCAGGTTGGTGGTGTTGTCGCTGGCATCGGCCTTCCCGATGAGCTCGCGGGTGCTCTCGACGCTGTAGACCACCGCGACCTCGTTGGCGGTGCTGCGGGCGACCAGGTGCTCGTGGTCGGCGAGGAACGCCTGGATCTCCGTCGCCAGCCCGTGGGGGGCGTAGAAGGAGTCCTCGATGACCGATCCCATCCACGAGCCGTAGGGCACCGACATGTTGGCGCCGAAGGCCGCGGCCTCGAAGAGCGACAGCCGGAACAGGTCGTGCCCCTTGCCCTCGGCCAGGAGCTCGATCAGCTCGGGGACGATGCCGCCGTAGGGGTTCTCGACCACCACGACGTCCTTGTCGCCGGCGAACGCCGCGACGTAGCGGTACCACTCCGGCTGCTGGTAGGTGGTGTTGCGCATCTCGGTGATGACCAGGTCGACGTCGTCGGCCAGCGCGAGGTACATCGGCTCGAGGTTGAAGAAGTTGCCCGACAGGATGATCTCGCGACCGAGCGAGCGGCCGTACTCGCGCGCGTAGTCGGCCAGCTCGCCGAAGTAGGTCTTGATCGCCCTGCACTGGAAGGCGTAGTAGTCGCCGAAGAGCGGCGTCGACTCGCGACCCTCCTTGAAGTTGTAGCCCTGCTCCAGCAGCCACTCGCCGTAGTGGAACGTCGCGAGGTCGACGCCGTCGAGGGCGACGTCGACGGCCGACGGGCGGAGCTCCTGGAGGTAGGCACGGAACCCCTTCATGCAGTCCTTGCAGAAGCACGCGCCGTACTGGAACGCGCCCATCGGCAGCTCGGCCTCGTCGAGCTGGATGCCGTCGGCGCCGGCGTCCAGCTGGATCCGGATGACCGCCTTGAGGTACTCGCGCCAGACCGGGTTGTTGCGGTCCATGTAGTAGCACTGGTGCTCGCGGTCGGGGCACTCCACCCAGTGGGCGTGGCACGGCTCGCCGTGGATGTCGCGGACCACGCACTCGTCGATGAGGTCGGTGACCGGCTCGCCGTCGGAGTTGACGAGGCCCTCGGGGAAGTAGTGCTCGACGGGCTTCCAGAGCTTCGGGTAGCGGTTGGAGGAGAACTCCCGCAGCCCCATCCAGTCCCGCTTGCCGACGCCGCGCAGCTCGTTGATCGCCAGGACCTCGTCCTCGTCCTCGCTCAGCTCGACCGGGAACTCCCAGCCCTGCGCCTCGAAGACGATGCCGAGCACCTTGATGCCCCGCTCGTGGCAGGCGGCGATGAACTCGCTGTCGTTGACGAAGCCGTAGAAGCGCGAGCGGGCGTCGACCGGCCCGAACGCCTCCTGCTCGAGGTACGGCAGGGAGAGGGAGCCGCCGCCCATCGAGGCCCAGACCAGGACGGTGGCGCGGAAGTCGACGAGGTCGTCGACCATGCGAAGCCGCCTCGGCGGCAGGCTCGGGTGGTAGCAGTGCTGGCGTGGGAACCAGGCGTCGAAGTAGACACCGCGGTGCATGGGCGGACCTTCCTGGCCGTGAGGGATGGGCGGGACGTTCAGACGTTGACGTGCGGGTCGAGCGTGCGGCGGGCGATCTCGAGGCCCCGGTAGACGCGCTCGGGGTCGCCGCTCCAGACGGGGTCCTCGTGCTCGACGGAGACGACGCCGTCGTAGCCGGCCTGGAAGAGCGTGTCGACGACGCGGCGCCAGTCGACCTGACCGAGGCCGGGGATCCGGTAGCGCCACCAGCCGCTGACCCAGGGCTCCCTGTCGAGCACCCGGCCGAAGACGCCGTAGCGGTCCCGGGCGGCGGCATCGACCTCGACGTCCTTGGCCTGGACGTGCAGGACGCGGTCGGCGTGCGCCTCGAGCGCGGCCACGGGGTCGATGCCGAGCCAGACCAGGTGGGAGGGGTCGTAGTTCAGCCAGAGGCCGAGCTCGCCCATCCAGCCCCAGAGCTCGGGCGAGTAGGCCAGGTTGGCGGGGTAGCCGTCGGGGTGCCAGCCCTCCATCGGGCAGTTCTCGACGACCAGGCGCACGTCCCGCGCCGCGGCGTACTCCACCAGCGGTGGGAGCTCCCGCTCGGCGAGCGCCAGGTTCTCCACCAGGGTCTGGGAGACGTCGCGGCCGACGAAGGTGCCGACGAGGCCGACCCCCAGCAGCTGCGCCGCGTCGATGCAGCGTCGCAGGTGCTCGTGCGTGGCCTCCCGGACGGCGAGGTCCTCGTGCAGGTTGTTCTCGTAGTAGGCGAGCGCCGAGATCTCCAGGCCGTGCCCGTCGAGCAGGGACCGGACCCGGGCCGCGTCGGGGGCCCCGAACGACTCCACGTCGAGGTGGCTGGCCTCCCAGTCACGGCCGGGACGGTCGGGCCACGCGGCGACCTCGAGGGCGGCGTACCCGTGGCCGCCCGCCCACCCGGCGACGTCCTCCAGGGACTCGCCGGGCAGGCAGGCCGTGAGGAGACCCAGCCTCACGAGCAGGCCCTCACGCGCTCGCCGGGACGTTGGCGTAGTCGTTGCCGGCGAGGTCGCGGCCGCGGGCCAGCCAGATCTTCCAGCCCTCGTTCTGGGGCACGTCCTGCATCTTCACCGACGACGGGAAGTAGCGCATCGTGTAGCCGGTGCGCCGGATGTCGCTGGTGTTGGCGGCCGCGCCGTGGACGATGCGACCGTCGTGCATGGAGAACTCGCCGCGCTTCAGCTCGAAGTAGACCGCCTGGTCCTCGTCGACGCCGGCCAGGCCCGCGTGGAAGGTCTGCTCGGTGATGTCGGTCGGCTCGTAGTTGTCGGAGAAGCCGCCGTCCAGGTGCGTGCCGGGGATGACCCGCATGCAGCCGTTCTCCTTGAACGAGCCGTCCTCGAGCGCCAGCCAGATCGTGACGATGTGGTCGTAGCTGTCGAAGCGGCCCTCCCAGAACGCGCTGTCCTCGTGCCACGGCGTCGCGCGCCCGGTGCGTGGGTCCTTGGAGATGAAGTGGCTCGACCACAACGCGATGTCGGGGCCGATCAGCTCCTCGATGAGGTCCAGCACCTCCTCCGACATGAGGAACTCCAGGAGCCGCTCGTCGCGGTAGTGCGGCGTGTCCAGCTCGTCGGAGAGCTTGTCGCCCTTGTCGGCGAGGTGCTCGTTGAAGATCTGCTCCAGCCGGGACAGCTGCTCCTCGGAGAACAGCTGACGGCCCGGAAGCAGGTAGCCCTGGGTGCGGAAGTGCTCGATGTCCTGCTCGCTCAGCACGGCTCTGCCTTTCGGTTCGTGGTCTGCGGTGTGGCGTCGGGTGACGGTGTCGAGGACGCTACGGAGGAGGCACCCACCCCCACGACGCCTTTCCTCGGCGGCGGTCGACCTATCTTCGGCAGGCGCCTCAGGAGCGCTCGATCGCGCGGATGATCTCGACGAACAGCTCCATGTCCTGGACGTAGTCCTCGGGGCTGGTCTTGGGGGTCCCTCCACCGGTGACCACGTCGTGGAAGTGCTCGAGCTCGTAGGTGTAGGGGTCCTTGAGGTGCGGACGCCGGACGGACCGCTCGTAGGAGTCGCCGTCGGTGAGCTCGAGGTGCAGCGTCGTCGGGAAGTGCCGCACGTAAGGCGTGTCGTACTGCACCTTCATCGTCCCGCTGGCGCCGTAGACCTCGATGTAGGTGTCGTAGCGCAGCTGGTCGTCCACGCCGGTCTCGTAGGTGACCACGAAGTCGCCGTAGTCGAGCAGCGCGACGACGTAGCCCCCGCTGCGCCACATCTTGGCGGCCGACACCTTCTGCGGGCGGCCCAGGAGCTCGCGCATCGCAGAGAGGTCGTGGCTGCCGAGCCCGCACAGCAGGCCGTAGGTCCACTCGAGCTCCTGCGGCACGTCGCCGAGGGCCTCCTTGACCAGGGCGGAGCGGCGCGCCCACTTCTCGTCGGCCGCCGACTGCGGCACGTCGTCGGGCCGGTCGACGTACGACGTCTGGTCGACGATCAGCCGGTTCTCGCCGATGACGTCGTGCACGCGTGCGTAGCGCAGCTCCCCGAGCTCGGGCAGGCGCTCCACGGCCTCGTTGAAGGCCGGCGCGAAGCGGCGCATGTAGGCGACCATGACCGTCTTCCCGGAGCGGTCGCGCGCCGCGATGATCTCGTCGGCCTCGCGCGGGCTCAGGCACATCGGCTTCTCGACCAGGACGTGGATGCCGGCGTCGAGCGCGGCGATCGTGCACTCCGCGTGGTACTCGTCGCTGTTGAGCACCAGCACGCAGTCCAGGCCGCCGGCGGCGATCAGCTCGTGGAAGTCGGTGTAGCCGCGCTGGACCCGGTAGCGCTCCCCCAGGCGCTTGACCAGGCCGGGCGAGATGTCGCAGATCGCCGAGAGCTCGTAGCGCTCCGGCATCGACTCGATGATGGGCAGGTGGATGACCTGGGCGACCTCGCCCAGACCGATGACTCCGACACGCAGCTTGTTCACGGGGTCCCTCTCGATGGGTGGTGATGGGGGCAGGGGGCGCGCGCCGGGGAGCCGGCAGGCGCGGTGGTGGTCAGACCGAGGTCCAGGCGGAGTCGGCGTCGGAGGAGCGCTCGACGGCCTCGAGCACCCGCTGCACCTGCAGGCCGTCGGCGAACGACGGGGTCGGCGGGGTGCCCGTGGCGACGTCGCGCACGAAGTCGGCGATCTCGTGGACGAAGGTGTGCTCGTAGCCGAGGCCGTGGCCGGGGGGCCACCACGCGGCCGTGTAGGGGTGGTCGGGCTCGGTCACGAGGAGCCGGCGGAAGCCGGCGTCGCGCGCCGGCGAGGTGGCGTCGTAGACGTGCAGCTCGTTCATCGACTCGAAATCGAACGACACGCTCCCCCGCGAGCCGTTGACCTCGAGACGCATCGCGTTCTTGCGCCCGGTGGCGAAGCGGGTCGCCTCGAACGTCGCCAGCGCCCCGCCGTCGGTGCGTGCGAAGAAGACCGCCGCGTCGTCGACGGTGACCTCGCCGGTCTCGGTGCCGCCGCTGCCGCTGAGGCCGGACGCCGTCGAGGCGAGCGGCCGGCGCTCGACGAAGCGGGTGAGGTGGCCCGCGACGGAGGTGAGCTGCTGGCCGGTGATGAACTGCGCGAGGTCGACGACGTGGGCGCCGATGTCGCCCAGAGCGCCCGAGCCGGCCTTGTCCTTCTGCAGCCGCCAGACCAGCGGGAAGTCGGGGTCGACGATCCAGTCCTGGAGGTAGTGCGCGCGGATGTGGCGGACCTCGCCGACGAACCCCTCCTCGACGAGACGGCGGGCGTGGGCGAGGGCCGGCGTGCGTCGGTAGTTGAAGCCGACCGCCGACAGCACCCCGCGCTCCTGGGCGGCCTGGGCGGCGGCGGTCATCTTCTCCGCCTCCGCGACCGTGTTGGCCAGCGGCTTCTCGCACAGGACGTGCTTGCCGGCCTCCAGCGCCGCGAGCGCGATCTCGGCGTGGGTGTCGCCCGGGGTGCAGATGTCGACGACGTCGACGTCGTCGCGGTCCAGCACCGTGCGCCAGTCGGTGGTCCAGTCCGCCCAGCCCATCCGGTCGGCGGCCTCCCGGGTGGCCGACTCGGTGCGGCCGCAGATCACGGCGAGCTCCGGGCGCGCGGGCAGGTCGAAGAAGCGGTGCGCGTTGCGCCAGCCCTGCGAGTGCGCCGCGCCCATGAAGGCGTAGCCGATCATGGCGATGCCGAGCGTCGGCCGGGGTGCTGGGCGGTGCTGGTCCATGGCGCTCCTTCGTCCGACGTCGTCGGGATGCAAATCGGTTTGGTGAACGCTAGGCGTATCCGGCCCCCGGGTCAACGGTCTTCAGCCGCGCTCGTGCAGCGGGCCCACGCCGAGCTCGGCGCCCCGGGCGAACGACGCCTGGGCCCCGCGCCGCTGCACGGCGAAGGTGCCGGCCCGCACCCCGAGGCGAACGGCGTCGACGAGGTCGGCCCCCGCGCTGAGCGCTGCCGCCAGCGCCCCGGTGAAGGCGTCGCCGGCACCGGTCGTGTCGACCGCGGTCACCGGCTCGGCCTCCACGTGCTCCACGTGCGCGCCCTGCCCGACGACCGCTCCCTGCGCTCCGACGGTCACCACCACCGAGCGACAGCGACCGGCGAGCTCCGCGACGGCGGCACGCGCCGCCTCGGGTCCGCGGACCGGGTGACCGAGGAGGCCGCCCGCCTCGGACTCGTTGACGACCAGCGGGTCGCAGAGCGCCAGCAGCTCGTCGGCCAGCGGCCGGAACGGCGCCAGGTTGACCACCGCACGGCAGCCCACCTCGTCGGCGGCGCGCACCGCGGCGGCGAAGGCGTCCTCGGGGATCTCGGCCTGGGTGACCATCACGCCGGGCGGGCGGATGAGTGCGCGCACGGCACGCGAGGTGGTGCGCGGCTCCAGCAGCTCGTTGGCTCCCGGGGCCACGACGATGGAGTTCTCGCCGGTCGCGTCGACCATGACGAACGCCATGCCGGTGCGCGCCGGGGTCGGCAGCACCTCGGAGGTGTCCACCCAGGCGTCAGCCAGGTCCTTGGCCAGGGCTCGGCCGTCGTCGTCGCGCCCCACCCGCGCGACGAGGGCGGTGCGGGCCCCCAGCAGGCTGGCCGCGACGGCCTGGTTGCCGCCCTTGCCACCGGAGCCCACCGAGGCCTCGCCGCCCAGGACGGTCTCCCCCGGCTCGGGCAGGATCCCCACCCGGCACACGTAGTCGCGGTTGACCGACCCCACCACGACGACGTCGACCTGGCGGGTCACGGGAGGCTCGCCATGCGCTCGAGGAACAGCGCGCGGAACGCCGCGGCGTCCACGTCGGTGGCGATGCGGCAGTTGGGCGTGGGCGGGTCCTCCCACATCAGCAGGTCGGCCACGGCGACGCCGCGAGCCACCCTGCCCTCGGTCTCGACCGCGACGTGCGCGTCGCGCCAGGTGACCAGGTCCGGGCGCGTGACGACCGCGACCGCGAGGGGGTCGTGGAGGGCACAGCTGCCCTGCTCGAGCTCCTCGCGCGGCTTGACCTGCTCCTGAAAGTCGATCCAGCCGTGGGTTGCGGCTGCGGCGACCCCGCCGAACGAGCCGCCCTCGGCGAGCTCGTCGGCGTCGGCGCGGCTCAGCCGCACCCGCCGGGTCACGTCGAGCCCGACGAGCCGGAGCGGCGCGCCGCTGTCGAGCACGGCCTGGGCGGCGTCGGGGTCACACCAGAAGTTGTACTCCCCCGGCATCGCGGCGACGTTCGTCTGCTCCAGGAACACCCCGCCCATGACCACGACCTCCCGGACCGCCCCCGCGACCCCCGGGGACAGCGCGAGCGCGCGGGCGACGTTCGTGAGCGGGCCGATGGCCACGACCGTGAGCTCGCCCGGCTCGGCGAGGACGCGGCGCGCGAGCTCGCGGGCCGCGTCGTCGCCGGCAGGGGCACCCTCGACGACCTGGAGGTCGTCGTGGCCGAGCACGCCGAGCAGCTCGCGGGTGAGGCGCGTGGACGTCGCCACGTCGCTGTTGCCGCCGACGGTCGTGACGAGCTCGACCCGGAGGTCGGGGTCGGCGAGGGCGAGGGCGAGCGCGAAGCCGTCGTCGATGTCCGATCCCGGCGCGCCCATGGCCAGGTCGGTGTCGAGGATGATCCGGGTGGGAGCCGCGCTCAGCGGCTCGCCCACAGCAGGCCCCGCTCGGTCAGCGTCCGCACGTCAGGGTGGTCGAGATCCTCGAGCTTGTGGCCGATCGTCGAGACGAAGACCTTGCCGGTCCCCCACTGCCGCGTCCAGACGGCCGGGCAGGTCACGGTCTCGCGCCACGGGGTGTCCTCGCCGGGCTCGAACGTCGTCGTGGCGTAGACCTCGTTCAGCTCGTCGGTCAGCACCCAGTACTGCTCGGTGTTCAGCGACCAGCGCGGGCTGAGGCCGGTCATCAGCTCGTGGTCGGCCTTCTCGGGCAGCACGACGACGTCGTACTCGACGAAGCCGCCGGGGTGCGCGGCCCACTGGCCGCCGGTGAGGTGGAGGTAGTCGGGCGACCCGCGGTAGGAGTCGCAGACGCCGCCGTGCCAGCCGGCCAGGCCGGTCCCGGCAGCCACGGCCGCCGAGAGCCCCAGCACCTGCTCGTCGGTGGCCTCCCCCTGGGTGAAGCACTGCACGACCAGGTCGGTGGCCGCCAGCCGCTCGGCGTCGGCGTACACCTCGGGAGAGTCGTGGACCTCGACGGCGAAGCCGTGCTCCTTCAGGAACGGGATGAAGCGCTCGGTGGCCTCGACGGGACTGTGACCCTCCCAGCCACCCCGGACCACCAGTGCCTGACGGGTGCGCGTGCTGTCCATGCGGGTTCCTTCCTCGACGCGGTGTCGACGGCACGCTAGCCAAACGATTTGCAAAGCGCCAGCACTCGTCCCCGCGGGTCGCTCCCGCGGGTCGCTCAGGCCTCGTCGTGCTGTGCTGCCGGGCGCCGGACGAGGAGCGCCACCACGACCGCGGCCGCCGAGATCATGCCGCCGTACATGAGGGCGGAGTGGATGCCGTCCGCGGTCGCGTCGACGACGGTGGCCCCGGCGTCCGTGCCGGACGCGATGCCGCGGGTCATCACCGTGATGAACAGTGCCGTGCCGGCCGCTCCGGCCACCTGCTGCAGCGTCGAGACGATGGCGCTGCCGTGGGAGTAGAGGTGCTGCGGGAGGGAGCCGAGGGCGGAGGTCAGGAGCGGCGTGAACATCAGCGCGAGCCCGATGCTCATCAGGACGTGCATGCCGATCACGGTCGGCTGCCCGGTGGTGACGTCGAAGGACGTCATCCCCCAGAGCGCCAGGCTGGTGACGGCGGCTCCGGGAGCCACCAGCGGGCGGGGCCCGACGCGGTCGAACACGCGCCCGACGACCGGTGCGAGCAGGCCCATCGTCAGGCCACCGGGCAGGAGGACCAGTCCGGTCTCCAGCGTGGTGAGCCCCAGGACGTTCTGCAGGTAGAGCGGGAGCAGGATGAGGGTGCCGAACAGCGCCATCATGCTGACGGCCACCAGGGCGACCGCGATCGAGAACGACGGCACCGCGAAGGCACGCAGGTCCAGCAGCGCCCGGTCGCGCAGCGAGAGCTGGCGGACGGTGAAGGCCACCAGTGCGAGGCCACCGACGACCAGCGGGACCCACGGAGCGACGGGGACGTGCCCGGCAGCGCTCTCGCCGATGCTGCTCAGGCCGTAGATGAGCCCGCCGAAGGCCAGCGCGGACAGCACCACCGAGAGGACGTCGACCGGCACCCGGCGCGGCTCGGTCACGTTGCGCACCCACCGCGTGCCGAGCGCCAGCGACAGGAGCGCGATGGGCAGGACCAGCCAGAACATCCAGCGCCACGAGAGGGAGTCGAGGACGAGACCCGAGACGGTCGGGCCGATGGCGGGCGCCACGGAGATCACGATCGAGATCGTGCCCATCATCCGCCCGCGCCGCTCCGGCTCGACGAGGTTGAGGATCGTGGTGATGAGCAGCGGCATCATCAGCGCCGTGCCGACGGCCTGCACGACCCGGCCGGTCAGCAGCACGGGGAACGCCGGCGCGAGCGCGGCCACCAGCGTGCCGACGCTGAAGGAGCCCATGGCGGCCACGAACACGCTGCGCAGTGGGAAGCGGGTCAGCAGGTAGCCGGTCACGGGGATGACGACCGCCATGGTGAGCAGGAACGCCGTGGTCAGCCACTGGGCCGTGGTCGCGGGCACCGCGAACTCGCGCATCAGCTCGGGCAGGGCGACGCTCATGATCGTCTCGTTGAGGATGACGACGAACGCCGAGCCGACGAGCAGCGCGATCAAGCGGCGCGGGTGCGCGGTCCCCTCGGCGTCGCGCGGCGGTCGGGCGGTGAGGGTGTCGGACACGGGTACTCCTGGAGCGATGGTTCTGACGGCGGATGCCAGTGTGGCAGTGAATGACAACATGGCACGGTCCGCAATCATTCCTCCTATGCTGGGGCCATGACCGAGACCGTGCTGCGCGAGCGTCGTCGTCGCCAGACCGAGCGCGAGATCGGCGACGCCGCGCTCCTCCTCTTCGAGCAGCAGGGCGTCGACGGCACCACCGTCGACGACATCGCGCGCGCCGCGGGCGTCTCGGCGCGCACGTTCTTCCGCTACTTCCCCAGCAAGGAGCGGGCCGCGCTGGTGCCGCACACGGAGCTCGACGAGCGCGTCGAGGAGATGCTCGACGGCCTGGTCGCGGACCGTCCGCTGCTCGAGCAGCTCGAGGAGGTGTGGTGCGAGATCCTCGTCGCCCTCGACGACGGACGCAGCGAGCCCGGCCGGCTGCTCCTGCGGGTACGCCGCCTGATGCGCAGCGAGCCGGCGCTGCGCCTGGCCGCCATCGGCTACGACGAGGAGCGCGTCGACGCCCTGGTGGAGCGCCTCCGGGTGCTCCTCGGCGTCGACGACGACCTGGGCCCGCGGCTCGCCGTCACGACGGCGGCCGTGGTCGTCGGGGTGGCCCTGGACCGGTGGGCCGATGCCCGCGACGCCGGACGTCCCGTCGACCTGCTCGCCACCTACGCCGAGGCGCGTCGCCTGCTGCGCGAGTCCGTCTCCCCCTGACCGCGCTGCGATGCGCTGGGGCGGGCTACCCCACCGACGAGACCGGCGCAGCGGCCCGCCCGAGCTGGCTCCTGGTCGCCGAGGCTCGTCGAGCCACCTCGGCGACCAGGCACCCGGCCACCGCGAACACGCAGCCGAGGACGGCCCAGCCCAGCAGCCCGTGGTCGATCGCGGTGGCCGTGACCACGAGCGGGGAGAGCATGCCCGCGATGGAGTAGCCCATCTGGCTGACCCCCTGGTAGGCCCCCACGCTGCGCGGGTCGGCGAGCTCGAACGCGAGCCCCCAGGCCCCGGCCTCCGCCCAGATCTCGCCGAAGGTGGCGACGACCTCGGCGACGAGCAGGACCAGGACGGCGGCGACCGCCCCGACGCTGCCCGCGGCGGCGTAGAGCAGGCAGGCGG
Organism: Nocardioides lijunqiniae; assembly: GCF_015024225.1. GTDB lineage: Bacteria > Actinomycetota > Actinomycetes > Propionibacteriales > Nocardioidaceae > Nocardioides > Nocardioides lijunqiniae. The sequence continues at coordinate 14,821 of NZ_JACJGM010000005.1, read as the reverse complement.
CGGCCAGCACGCCGCCGGCGCGGCGTACGGCCCGGCCCGCGACCCGGACGTCCTCGGTCCCCCGCGCGGCGCGCACCTGGAGCAGCGCGACCAGGATCGTGTTGACGATCAGCAGCACCGAGATCATCACCGTCGGCGCGTCGGTGTGGCCGGCGATCCACAGCGGGACGCCGACGCTCTGCAGCCCGAACTGCATCGCGATGACGGCGTTCAGCGACGAGACCGTGAGGTACGTCGTGTCGCGGAAGGGCGAGCGCCCACGGGCGGGAGCCGTCGCGCCCGGGACTCGCACCCCCATGACCTCCGCCAGGCCGGGGACGCGCTCGCGCAGGCCGAGCACGGGCAGCACCGAGACGAGGGCGAGCACGCCCACCACCACGATCGCCGCCTGGTAGGCCGTCCGCGTGTCCACGAGCAGGGCGATGCCCGCCGCGAGGGTGCCCAGGCCCATGAACACGTTGGTGACCACGCGCAGCCGGGCGCGCACCGCCACCCGGTCGGGACCCGTGAACCAGCGGGCGAGCAGCGCCGACTTGGCCGAGCCCTGGAGGCTGCGGAAGCCCACGGCCGCGCAGGCGGTGACCACGAACGACGTCCAGCCGTCGGCCACGACGTAGGCGAGCAGCGCCAAGGCCTGCGCGACCGACGCCCAGCGCAGCACCCGGTCGGCGCCGACGAGGTCGGAGAGCCGCCCCCCGAGGTAGGAGGCGGCCACCCCGGCGGCGCCGGCCACGGTCAGGCCGAGGCCCACGTCGGTGGCAGGCAGGCCGATGACCCGGGTGAAGTACAGGGCGCTCACGCTGTAGAAGACGCCGTTGGCGAGCGAGCCGGCGAGGGTCGTGAAGGTGAGGGCCCGCTCGACGGGGTCGTGCGGGAGCAGCTGGCGGGTCACGTCGCCGTTCTGTCACGGCCTGTCCGACCGGCGTTACTGATGTAGCGTCCTGCTACATGCTGGAGTACGACCTGAGCGGGACCGATCTCGCCGCCGTGCGCTTCGCGATCTCCCCGCTCACCGAGCTCGCGCTCTCGCTGCGCACGTGGCAGGACCCGGGCCGCTTCCCGCTCCACCTGCCGTGGCTGACCGCGACGCGGCGCGCCCGCGAGGGACTCGACACCGAGCTGCTGGTCGCGCTGAGCAACGAGCGCCTCCACCTCCCCGACTTCCTCACGCCCCGGCCGCGCACGCCGATGACCCGGATCGCCGACGAGCTCGCGGTCGTGTCGTCGACGCCCGCGGCGGTCGTGCGCGAGGACGTCGCGGAGGTCCACCCCGCCGGCCTGCCCCGGGTGCTGCGGGGCCCGACGGAGCGGGTCCTGGGTCGCACGGTGGCGGCGCTCGCCGACTACTGGACCGCCTGCTTCGAGCCGTGGTGGCCCCGGATGCGCGCGGTCCTCGAGGCCGACGTGGTGCACCGCGGACGCGTCACGGCCCGGGAGGGGACGTCGTCGATGTTCGCCGACCTCGCGCCCGAGGTGAGTCTCGACGGCGACGTGGTGCGGGTCAGCAGCGGCAGCGCCCACCTGCGACGCGGCATCACCGCCGGCGAGGGCCTGACCCTGGTGCCCTCGCTCTTCACCCAGGTCACCACCGGGCCCTTCGACCCTGCGGAGGCCCCCCTGCTCGTCTACCCGGCACGGGGCGCGGGGACGGTCTGGCAGGCGGAGCGCCCGGGCGGGCCCGACGCGCTGGCGGGGATCCTCGGCGAGGTCCGGGCCCGCCTCGTGACCCTGCTCGAGTCGCCGGCCTCCTCCACCGAGCTCGGGGTGCGTCTGGGCGTGACCACGTCGGCGGTCAACCAGCACCTGCGCGCCCTGCGCGCCGCCGGCCTGCTGACCTCCGCCCGGCACGGCCGGTCCGTGCTCTACCTGCGCTCCGAGCTCGGCGACGCGCTCCACGCGGGCTCGCTCGGGTGAGGCCGGCGGTCCAGTTTCGCCGGTCGACCGGCGAAACTGGACCCTGACCGCTGAAACTTCCCCCGGGAAGCGTGAGAAACGCCGGTCGACCGGCGAAACTCACCCGCCTACTCACCCGCCTGCGTCCCGACCCACGCGTCACCCGGAGCACGTCGGGGTACCAGGGGTCCGTCCGAGCGAGAGGTCGTGCGATGCCGGTGTGGCTGGAAGCGGGCGTGTGGGGCCTGGTCGCCGGCGGCGCCCTCGTCGTGGGCGCCCTGGTGTCCTGGTTCGTCCGGGTGCCGCAGCACGTGGTCGCCGTGGTGATGGCCTTCGGAGCCGGCGTGCTGATCTCGGCGCTCGCCTTCGACCTCGTCGACGAGGCCGAGCGGACCGGCGGGCTGCTGCCGACCGCCGTCGGGTTCCTCGGCGGCGCGACCGTCTACGTGCTGGCGAACGTCGCCCTGGCGTGTCGCGGCGCCCGGCACCGCAAGCGCTCGCAGGACCAGCAGCCCTCCGAGGACGAGCAGTCCGGCAGCGGCAGCGCCATCGCGGTCGGCGCCCTGCTGGACGGCGTCCCGGAGTCCGTCGTCCTGGGCCTGACCCTGGTCGGGGGCGGTGGAGTCGGGGTGCCGGTCCTGGCCGCGATCTTCATCTCCAACCTGCCCGAGGGGCTCTCCAGCGCCGCCGGCATGAAGGCGGGCGGGCGCAGCGCGCGCTACGTCTTCGGCGTCTGGGGCGGCATCGCCGTCGCCAGCGGCCTGGCCGGGCTGCTCGGCTGCCTCCTGCTGCAGGGAGCGCCGCCGGAGACGATCGCGGTCATCACCGCCGTCGCCGCGGGCGCCATCCTCGCCATGATCGCCGACACCATGATCCCCGAGGCATTCGACGAGACCCACCTCTACACCGGGCTCGTAGCCACCGTCGGGTTCATCGTGGCCTTCGCCATCGAGCGGGCGTGAGGGATCATCGGCCGGGCCGGCACCCCGGCCCGCCGAAGGAGACACCATGACGATCGACCAGGCCCTCGCCCCGCGACTGGCGCCGACGGGGGTGCTGCGCGCGGTCATCAACCTCGGCAACCCCGTGCTCGCCCACGGCACGCCGGAGGAGCCGGGCGGGATCACCGTCGCGATCGCCCGCGAGCTCGCGGGCCGGCTCGGGGTGCCGCTCGCGCTGGAGTGCGTCGACGCGGCCCGCAGGTCGCTCGCGGGGCTGACTGACGGCACCGCCGACGTGGCGTTCCTGGCCGTCGAGCCGGCGCGCGAGGTCGAGGTCCGCTTCTCACCGGCCTACCTCACGATCGAGGGCGTGTACGTCGTCGCGCTCGACTCGCCCGTCGCGACCGCGCCCGACGTGGACCGGCCCGGGGTGCGGGTGGGCGTCAAGCAGGGCTCGGCCTACGACCTCTTCCTCACCCGCACGCTCGAGCACGCCGAGGTCGTGCGCGGCTCCGACGGGGTCGCCGTCTTCCGCGACGAGGGCCTCGACGTGGGCGCCGGCATCCGGCAGCCACTGACCGCACTCATCGCCGACGACGAGAGCCTGCGGCTGGTCGAGCCCGCCTTCATGCAGATCCAGCAGGCGGTCGCCCTGCCCCGCGATCGGGGCGAGGAGGCCGCGGACGCCCTCGCGGCGTTCGTCCACGACCTCCTCGACTCCGGCTTCGTGCGGCAGGAGCTGGCCGCCGCCGGCCAGGACCCCGGGCTCGCCGCCGACTGAGCGCTACTGCTCGAGCAGGTGCTCGCGCAGCGTGCTGCCGGTGTACTCCGTGCGCAGCCGCCCGCGGCGCTGCAGCTCGGGCACGACCATGTCGACGAACTCCTCGAAGCAGCCCGGCGTGTAGGTCGCGATGAGCATGAAGCCGTCGGCCCCGCCCTCGTCGGCGTAGGTCTCGAGCTGGTCGACGATGGAGGACGGCGTGCCCACCAGCACCGGCATGCCCATGCCCTGCGCGTAGATGATCGCCGCCTCCGCGACGGTGACGGGCTCGCCGTTCTTGGCGTAGAGGATCGACTCGAAGAGGCCCTGGATCCCGGGCACCTCGATGTTCTGGATCTTGTCGTCGGGGTCGAACGTGGAGAAGTCCAGGCCGAAGTGGCCCGACATCCACGCCATCGCGCCCTCGAGCGGGATGCAGGCCTTGATCCGCTCGTACTTGGCCTGGGCCTCCTCCTCGGTGGCCGCGACGACCGTCTGGACGCCGAAGAGGTACTTCACGCTGTCGCGGTCGCGGCCGAACTTCGGCAGCCGCGAGTCGAGGTCGTCGACGTACTCGCGCATCCGCTCGACGTTGGGGTGCACCGCGAAGATCGCCTCCGCGTGCTTGGCCGCGAAGTCGCGCCCCCGCGGCGACGAGCCCGCCTGCCACAGCACCGGACGGCCCTGCGGCGAGGGCGCCACGAAGTGCCGGCCCCGGCTCTTGTAGTACTGGCCCTCGTGGTCGACGACCTTGACCTTGTCGGGATCGGCGTAGATGCCGGTCTCCGCGTCGGCGACGATCGCGTCCGGCTCCCAGGAGTCCCACAGCTGGTAGCACAGCTCCATGTACTCCTCGAGCCGCTCGTAGCGGTCGGCGCGCGAGGTCATCTCCTGGCCGTAGGCCTCCCACTCGCTCTTGGAGTACGACGAGACGATGTTCCAGGCGACCCGGCCGTCGGAGAGGTGGTCGAGGCTGGAGAGCCGGCGACACATCGAGTACGGGTGCTCGAACGCCGTCGAGAGGGTGACCCCGACGCCGAGGTGCTCGGTGGCCCGCGTGATGATCGGGACGATCGTCGAGGGCTCGTGGGTGGGGCACTGGATGGCGTACTTCACCGTGGCGTCCGAGCTGTCCTCGTGCGTCGTGTACGGCGCCAGCTCGTCGGCGATGAACATCCCGTCGAACAGGCCGCGCTCCATCGTGCGCGCCATGTGCTCCCAGTAGGCCGGGTCGGTGAAGGACCAGTTGACCTTGTCCTGGGGGTGGCGCCACATCCCGGTGGCGTGGCTGTTGACGCCGTTCTGGATGAAGCCGAGCAGGTGGAGCTTCTTCGTCATGCGGGGTGTCCGTTCGGGGAGGCGACCGACCCTGGGGTCAGTCGTGGCGGATGTTGTCGCGCAGCGTGCGTGCGGGGTACTCGGTGCGGTAGCGCCCGCGGCGCTGGAGCTCGGGGACCACCAGGTCCACGAACTCCTCGAAGCAGCCGGGGGTGTAGGTGGCCAGGAGGATGAAGCCGTCGGCTCCCCCGTCGTCGAGGAACGTCTCGATCTCGTCGGCGACCTCGGCGGGCGTGCCGACCAGGCGCGGCATCGAGAAGCGCGAGGAGTAGATCCGGGCCGCCTCGGCGACGGTGACCCGCTCGCCCTCGGCGGCCTGGGCGACGAGCGCGTCCTTGACGCCCTGGATGCCCGGCACGTCGATGTCGACCAGCGGAGCGTCGGGGTCCACCGCGCCGAAGTCGACGCCGAGCTGGCCCGAGAGCATGGCCAGCGCACCGCCCTCGGGCACGAGCGACTCGATCTCGTCTGCCTTGCGCCGGGCGGCCTCGGACGTCGGCGCGACCACCGGCAGGATCCCGTAGTAGAGCTTCACCTGCTCGGGGTCGCGCCCACATCGCGCGATGCGCTCGCGCATGTCGTCGCTGTAGGCGCGCATCGCCTCGACGGTCGGGTGGATGGCGAAGACCGCATCGGCCGTGGCCGCCGCGAAGTCGCGACCCTGCGGCGAGGAGCCGGCCTGGAAGATCACCGGCTCGCCCTGGGGCGAGGGCTTCACGAAGTGCCGTCCGCGACAGGTGAAGTGCGTCCCCCGGTGGTCGACCTCGGCGATCCTCGCCGGGTCGGCCCAGACCCCGGACGCGCGGTCCGCGACCACCGCGCCCGGTCCCCACGAGCGCCACAGCTTGCGGCACACCTCGACGTACTCGGCGATGCGCTCGTAGCGCTGCGCGCGGTCGGGCATCACCTCGCCGTAGGCCTCCCACTCGCTGGGCGAGTAGGAGCCCACGACGTTCCACGCCACGCGGCCCGCGGTGAGGTGGTCCATGGTCGAGAGCCGGCGCGCCATCGAGTACGGGTGCTCGAACGCCGTGGAGAGGGTCAGCCCCACCCCCAGGTGCGTCGTCGCTCCGCTGATGACCGGCGCGAGGGCGCCCGGCTCGTGGGTGGGGAACTGCACGGCGTAGCGCGCCGTGGCGTCCGAGGACCCCTCGAAGGAGCTGTACGGCGCGAGCTCGTCGGCCAGGAAGATGCCGTCGAACAGCCCCCGCTCCATCGTGCGAGCCAGGTGCTGCCAGTACTCCTGGCCGGCGAAGTCCCACCCGACCTTGTCCTGCGGGTGACGCCACATCCCGACGACGTGGCTGCTCAGGCCGTGCTGCGCGAATCCCAGGAAGTGGGCCTTCTTCACACCGCGCCCTTGCTCACCCGGGCACGCCGGTCCACGGAGAAGGCGACGACCACGGCCACCGCGCTGCCCAGGCTCAGGACGGGCAGCAGGTACCACGCGTACGGCGTCACGCTGATCAGCACGATGCAGCTGAACGACGCGACGACCCCGCCGAGCGCCTTGAGCGAGAACCTGCCGGTGTCCTCGGCCGGCACCTCCACCTCGACGCCGCGGTCACCGCCGTCGCGGAGGTGGACGAACTCGCGCACGCCCTCGCGGACGAAGAGGAACGTGATGACGACGGCCACGACCGTCGCGATCCAGAAGAGGGTCATGACCGGTCAGCCTTTGCGGTGAGGACGGGCTCGGGGGTGTCGTCGCGGTTGACGCGCTCCAGCTGCGCGTAGTCGAAGGTGCTGCGGGAGAAGGCGCTGCCCAGGATCAGCACGAGCAGCGAGCTGGACAGCAGCGTCGCGGTCCCCCACAGCTCATCGACGTTCTCGCGCACCAGGTAGCCCGCGATCGCGGCGACGAAGATCGAGGCCACGAACGCCGGGGCGGTGGTGCGCTTCCAGAAGATCGCGAACGTCAGCGGGAGGATCAGCGCCCCCTTGAAGAAGTAGATCGTGTTGACGGTGTTGATGTAGTCGTTGCTGGCGAGCACCACGATGCCGCCGAGCACACCGCCGGCGATGATGCTGCCCTTGGTGATGCGGAGCAGCTGCTTGTCCGGCATCTGCGGCCAGCGCGGCTTGACGACGTCGGTGGCGACCAGCGAGGAGAGCGCCGAGAAGGCGCCGTCGATGGTGGAGTAGCAGGCCTGCAGGATGATCGTCACGTAGAGGGCGACGAGCACGGTCGGGATGCCCAGGTGGGTGATCACGTAGGGGCCGATGGCCCCGGCGCCGTCGGCGCCCAGGTCCTCCATGGTGACGCCCTGCGAGATGCCGATCAGGCCGAACAGGCCCATGCACAGCGGGATCGGGTAGAACCACAGCCCGGCCCAGAGGAACGTGCGCGACATGCTGGCCGGCTTCATCGACCACGCCTTCTGCCAGAACGTCTGGTCGGCCATGGTGGAGGCCAGCAGGCCGAGCGCCAGCGAGATGCCGAACGCCGACGCGGCGGTGCTGTCGACGGGGTCCAGGTTGGCGCCACCCGCCTCCTCGACGCCCTTGAAGACGGTGGAGGCCCCGCCCGCCTTGGCGAGCGCGTAGAGGGTGATCAGGGCGGCCGGCACCGTGATGCAGAGCGTGCCGATGGTGCCGGTGACCGCGGAGGTCCAGAGACCGCCGAAGTAGGAGTAGACGGTGACGACCACGAGGGCCACCACCAGCACGGCGGTCGCCTGGAGGCCGAACACGACGCCCATGACGAGCACGATGCCGAAGAGGTTGATCAGGACCTCGCAGATGATGACCGCGATCATCACCAGCAGGATGACCGCGCTGGCCACAGGGCTCTCGAAGCGGTGCCGGACGAACTCGACGATCGTGTAGCCCTCCGGCATCCGGCGCCGCAGCGCCACCGCGAAGGGCACCATCAGGATCACGGCCAGGCCGTTGGGGACGACGAACCAGACCAGGCCCGACGTACCGAACGAGAAGGCCTGGGCCGAGGACATCATCACGGCCATGGACCAGGTCCAGACGGCGATCAGCGCGCCGACGCCGTAGCCGAAGCCGATCTGGCGGCCGGCGATGATGAAGTCGCGGGTACTGCTGATCAGGGTGCGGACCACCAGTGCGACGGCGAGCAGGCCGGCACCGAGTCCGATCATCAGGGCATAGCCCAGCAAGGGAGACAGGGTCATCGGGGTCATCGGTCCTAGGAAGGAGAGACGGGGCAGGAGGACCTCGTTCCGAGCCGAGGCGTACTAAACCTACTTATTCACTCGTCTTTGACCACAATCGGTCTCGTCCCCTGAGACGAAGCCTGGGACGACCGCTGGCACGACCGCCGGGCAAGCCCTGCGAGGATGAGCCGGTGCGTCGTGCCGTGGCCCCGTTGCTCGCCGTGACCGTGGCCCTGGTGCTGGCGGACTCGGCCGTCGTGACGTTGGCCCTGCCCGACATCCTCCAAGAGCTGGACGCGTCGGTCTCGCAGGTCGCCTGGGTGCTGATCTGCTTCAACCTGGTCCTCGGGCTGGGCGCCGTGCCGACTGCCCGGGCGCTGGTCCGGGTGTCGCCGCGCATCCCCAGCGCGGTCGGCATCGCCGTCTTCGCCGGCGCCTCGGCCTGGTGCGCCGTGGCGGGCTCCATCGACGTGCTGATCGTGGCGCGGTGCCTGCAGGCGCTCGGAGGGGCCCTCGCGCTGGTCGGGTGCCTCGAGCTGATGGTGGCGGAGTGGGGCGAGCGTCGCGGGGTCGCGGCCTGGGTGACGGCCGGCGTCGTCGGCACCGCGACCGGCCCGGTCGCGGGCGGGCTGCTCACGCAGGCGATCTCGTGGGAGGCGATCTTCGTCGTCCAGGTGCCCTTCGCCGTCCTGGCGGTGCCCGCGGCCCTCGCGGTGCGGGCCGCACCGGACCGGGCTCCGGACCGGCACCGCCCCGAGGTGCGCTCCAACCTCACGCTCGCCCTGCTGTCGGCCGCGCTGACGGCCGCGCTGTTCCTGCTCGTGCTGCTCCTCGTCGAGGGCTGGCGCCGCTCCCCCGCCACCGCGGCGATCACCGTGTCCGTCGTCCCGCTCGCGGCGCTGGCGGCGCGACCGCTCGCCCGGCTGCTGCGCCCCTCGCCGCAGGTCGAGGTCGCGGTGGGCTGCTTCCTGGTGGCGGGCGGCCTGGCGGGGCTGGCGATCCCACCGTCGGCCCACCTGGCCTGGACGATCGCACCCCAGGCCCTGGTCGGGCTGGGGCTCGGGCTCACCGTCGATCGCCTCACCGCGCAGGCCATGGACATGCGGCTGCCCCGCGTCCGGCACGCGGGCTGGACCATCGCCGCCCGTCACGTGGGTGTCGTGGTCGGCCTGGCGATCCTGACGCCGGTCTTCACCGCCGACCTGCGCGACGCCCAGGTCCCGGCCCAGGAGGCCATCACGGCACTGGTCATCGACGCCGCCCTCCAGCCCCAGGACAAGGTCGACCTCGCCCGCGGGCTCGGCGACGAGCTGTCGGAGCAGCAGGGCCGGGTGCCGGACCTGCACCGGGCCTTCACACGGCTCGACCTCGATCCGCAGGACCGCCGCGTCGCCGACGCCCTGGAGCGCGACCTCGACTCGCAGCTCGAGCGCGCCGCGACCCACGCCTTCCGCGACTCGTTCCTGATCGGGGCCGCCCTGGCGCTCGCGGCGCTGCTCACCGCCGTCGTCCCTCGCCGCAGGAGGACGTCGTGAGCACGTGGCTGCGCACCGCCGGACTCCCGGCGTCCGCACTGGCGCTCGTCGGCGCGGCGCTCGCCGTCCAGCTCGCCAACGGAGGCGGGTCGTTCGAGTCGTTGCGGACCGCGGACCCCTGCGTGGAGCGCACCGTGACCGCTCGGGCCGACGGCATCGAGGGCCTCACCGAGAGCCTGGTGCTGCTCGGCGTCGACGGCGCTGCCTGCCGCCTCGACACCAGCCGCGAGGCGTTCGTCCTGGAGCTCGGCCAGGGTGGCGAGCGCACGGATGCGGAGATCGACGCGCTGCGCGAGGGCCTGCGCGACGCCGTACGGCGCATGGACCGGGAGGGCTCGCTGCCGCCGGCCTCCGACCTCGTCGACGAGGCGCTCGACACCGCGGACCTCAACGGGTTCCTGGAGGCCGCCATCCGCGCGCTGCCGGATCGCGTGATCGACTCGGCCCTGAAGACCGACGACGTCCTGCTGCGCGCCATCGACGAGCTCGACCTGCGCGACCTCCTCGACGACCTGGAGAGCCAGGACGAGCTCAACGCGCAGCTGGAGGCCGCGATCACCCAGGCGGTCAAGGACTCGCTGGCCGCGCGGCTGCGCGACCTGATCTGACCGCTCGGGTGCGCCGGCGGCTACCTGCGCGCCCGGGTCACCTTGATCGTGGTGCGGGCCGAGCGGGCCTCGGCGAGGGCGTCGCCCAGGTAGGTGGCGGTGACGCGGACCGTGCCCGCCTTGGTGAACCGCGGGAGCCGCACCGTGGCGACGCCGCCGCGGAGCGTGCCGACGAAGGTCCTGGCGCCCACCTTGACGCGCACCTTGCCCGAGGGGACGACGCCGAGCGCACTCACCGCGACCCTCACCGTGGCGCGGGTCTTGCGGGCCACGACCTTGCGGGGCTGGGCCTTCACCGAGACCGTCGACGCCGCCTTCCTGACCGTCAGGGTGGTCAGGGGGCTGGCGCTCGCACCGGTGGCGGTGTCACCGACGTAGTGCGCCTCGAGCGGCACGGCTCCCACGGAGGCGAAGGGGCCGACCGTGCCGGTGGCCCTGCCCTCCGCGAGGGTCAGCGTCGTCAGCCGGGTGGCGCCGGACCAGACCTCGACGGCACCTGTGGGGGTGTCGCCGCTGGACGCGACCGCCACGGATACCGCGGCCGTGCCGCGCCGGACCGGCACGGAGGTCGGCGCGACCGTCAGCGACGTGGTCGAGGCGTCCGGGTCGACGCCCGGGCGCACCTGGATGCTGCGGAAGTCGACCTCGTCGCTGGCGCTGCGGTTCTCGAGGCCGACGTAGCCGGTGACGGGCGCCGTCCCGGTGCGGGCCAGCGAGTTGACCACGACGTCGTTGAGGGAGACCCGGATCCGGGAGGCGGTGACCTGCACCCGGTAGGTGTTCCACTCGCCGAGCGGGTGCAGCGCACCCGCCACGGCGGTGCGGTCGGCCGCCTGCATGGCGCCGCCGGTGGGCACGATGGCGCCGGTGTCGGCGCCGATGGCGATCTTGTAGCCGCCCACCGGGTCGGCGCCGCCGCGGCTGCTGGAGGCGACGTAAAGGCTCGAGTCGTCGTTGGAGGCGGTGCGGCGCCAGTCGAGCTCGAGGGTGTACGGCTCGCTCTGCTGCTGGGTGAACCAGGTCGCGCCGCGGCCGCGGAAGCTGCGGATCGTGCAGTCGGTCTGGCGGCCGAAGGCACCCGCGCCGGCCTTGCGCCAGCCGTCGAAGGACGCGAACGTCCCGTCGAACAGACTCGTGGCCCCGGGGTCCGCGGGTGTCGCCGCGCAGGGGTCCGGGGCGGCGCCACCGACCTGGACGGCGTCGAAGTTGAGGCGGCAGAAGTCCGTGGAGCGGTCGCACTGCAGCGCCACGGTGTTGGCGCCCTCGGCCAGGGTGACCTGGTAGGTGACGAACCGCCACGTCTCCCAGTCCTCGAGGCTCGTCATCGGCAGCTGCATGAGCCGTCGGGCCCCGCCGTTGGTGAGCAGGCCCATCGACCGGGTGACGTTCTCGCCGGCACCGAGCGGGCCTGCGGCGTACCGCACGTGGATCGGGTAGACCCCGGCCTCCGGCGCCGTCACGCTCATGGTCGAGCTCATGCCGGTCTCGCGGAAGGTGTAGGAGCCGGTGCCCGAGAAGTTCCCGTGGTCGCCGGAGTTGAGGCCCGGGCCGCCCGCGATGACGCCGTCCTCGACCTCGACCCACGCGACGACGTCGTCGCCGGGCGCTGCCGCCGCCGGGGCGGCCACGGCGCCGAGCGCCGGGAGGGCCACGGCCAGGGCGGCCGCCGCGGTCACGAGGTGGGAGGTCGTACGGCGCGAGCGCACCGGCTGTCGGGGGGCCGTGCGCAGCGTCCACATGCGCCGAACGTATGGCCGCCGTCACACAGAGTCAAGAACCACGTCCAGACTCGTGAACGATCTCGCCAGTCGGTTCACATTCTCGAACAGTCGGCACCCCGTCAGGCCGAGGCGAGGCCGGCCCGCACGGCGGTCAGCTCGTCGGGGCGCAGCGCGACCCACGGGCCGGCAGGGTTGAGCACCAGCGCGACGAACGGCTCGGCGAGCGCCTCCTCCACGACCCGGGCGACGTCGACCGCGACGAACGCGTCGTCCGGCGCGCGGACCACCACCTCCGCCGGCGACGTGAAGGCCAGCCGCGCCGGCGAGCCGTCCGGCATCGCGGTGGTGCGCGCCCGGGCGCCGTCCGGCTGCTCGTCCACCGCGTAGAACAGCACCCCTCCCCCGGCCAGGGCGTCCACGACGGCCGAGGAGCCGTGCGGGATCGCATCCTTGACCGCGTCGTTGCGTGGGTTGCGCAGCACGAAGCTCGCCTCGGCGAGGTTGATGGCGCAGGTGGGTCCGGCCGGGTCGAGGTAGAGCCAGCCGTGTCCCTGGGAGGCCGTCAGCTCCAGCACGGAGGCGGCCGGCTGCCCGACGGTCTGCACGTGCGTGCCGGCCGGGTGCATCCGCGCGACCTCCTCCTGCCGCGTGAACGCGAACAGCGCGGTGGCACCGTCCGGTCCGGTGCCGCCGGCGAAGCGCAGGGTGGAGCCGGCCGCGATCGTGCCGCCGTCGACCTGGAGGTCCGAGGCGGTCGCGTCGAGCAGCAGCTCGCCCTGGAACAGGTGTCGCAGCACCTCCAGGTAGGTGGCCTGGTTGCTGTCCGCGGCGAACGCGGCGAGCGCCGTACGGAGAGGGACGTTGTCGACGAGCTCCATGCGTCGACCCTAGGTGTCCGCGCTCCGCGGGGACGCCTCAGGCGGGGACCTGCAGCCGCCCGCCGCGGCCCTTCTCGGCGGCAGGGGCGACCGGCGCGGTCTCCACGACGACCACGGGGCAGGCAGCGGCACGGAGCAGAGCGCGGGTCACGGCACCCACGTGCGAGTAGACCCGCACGTCAGCACGCCGGTGGGCTCGGAAGACCCCGATCGGCGGGACCTTCGTCCCGATCGTGGCGAGCCGTAGGGTGGACCCACCGTCATGCCGAGCCCCACGCCCCCCTCCCCCGAGCCGCGCCTGCTGCTCACCGTGGACGCCCCGTCGCTGCTGCACCGCAACCACCACGCGCGCGTCGATTCCGGGCTCCGCGACCAGGGCGGCCGTCCCGCCTGGGCCCTGCACGGCATGCTGCGCCAGATCCTGGAGGTCGTCGACCAGTTCGCGCCGGACGCGGTGGTCTTCGGCCTCGACGACCGCACGGCCTCGGTGCGCACCGAGACCTACCCGGCCTACAAGGCCGGCCGGCGCGAGAAGGACCCGGCCCTGGTCGACCAGCTGGAGCGCGCCAGCGCCCTGCTCGACGCGCTGGGGCTGCTCACGGTCACCCCGCCCGGTCTGGAGGCCGACGACGTCAGCGCGTCGGCCGCGACGTGGGCCGAGGCCTCGGGATGGCACTGCGTGATCGTGACCTCCGACCGCGACTCGTTCGCCCACATCAGCGACCGCACCCGCGTCCTGCGGCTCATCAACGGCGGCATCAACGGCTCCCCGTTGCTCAACCCCGCACGGCTGCACACCCTCTACGGCATCGCCGCCGAGCACTACCTGGAGTACGCCGCCCTGCGCGGCGACACCAGCGACAACCTTCCGGGCGTGCCGGGGATCGGCGAGAAGTCCGCGCCGGTGCTGCTCAGCCAGATGGGCTCCATGCGGTCGGTGTGGGCCGACATCGACCACTGCGGCGGCGCCAACCTCGTGGCCGCCCTCGACTCCTACTGCGAGGAGGAGGGCCTGCGCCGGATCGGCCCCGGGCTGCTCAAGCGGCTGACCGCGCCGGGCGCCCGGGAGCGCTTCGAGTTCAACCTCGCGCTGATGTCCGGTCGCACCGACCTGGACCTCGGCCTGACCCCCGACCAGCCGGGCACGCCGGGGCTCCTGCCGCTCGACCCCGACCGCGTGTCCCAGGTGGTCGGCTACCTCGGGGTGCCCGCCACCACGGACCTGGCGCTGCGGGTGCTGACCGAGCCGCCGGCCTCCGTCGGGGGCTGACGCGCCGGACGACGACGGCCCCCCGGATCGCTCCGGGGGGCCGTCGTGGTCGAGCGGGGATCAGTCGGTCTCGTTGTCGGAGACCTTCCAGTCGCCGTCCTCCTTGACGAGGGTCAGCGTGCCCTTCTCGGTGAACTTGGTGTCACCGCCGAACAGGTCGCTGAACTTGTCCTCGTCGCTCCCGGTGTACTCGATGTCGGCGGTGTACTTGACCGTGGCCTCGTCGTCCTTCTCGTTGACGTCGCCGATCTTGATGTCGGCCTCGATGTCGTCGAGGAGGTCGGTGAACTCCTTCGTGGCCTGGTCCTCGGAGAGCTTGTCGCCCAGGGCGCTGCACGAGTCGACGTCGTTGGCCTCGAAGGTGTCCTTGAGCCGGTCCTTGGCGGTCAGCTCGCACACCTCCTCCTGGTCGCCGCTGAACTGCGCGTCCAGGAAGTCCTCGGCAGCGCCCTTGGCGCCACCGCCTCCGCCGAGCACGACGAAGAACAGGACCAGCGCCAGGACGACCAGCAGCGCGACGGCGCTTCCGATGATCGCGATCAGCTTGCCCTTGCCCTTCCCCTTGCCGCCGCCGGACCCTCCGCCGACCGGCGGCTGCCACGGCGGCACACCGCCGCCGGGCTGGCCGCCCTGCTGCGGGTAGCCCTGCTGCGGGTACCCCTGCTGGGCGTAGTCGGGCTGCTGCCACTGGGCCGGCGGCGCCTGCGGCGGCGGTCCCTGCGGCGGGGCGCCGGGGGCCGGCCCGCGCGGGG
>NZ_JACJGM010000047.1 GCF_015024225.1 Nocardioides lijunqiniae | reverse complement strand
GAGCGCGGCCAGCTCAGGCCGAGGTCGACCGCCGTGGCGCGCAGCTCGGCCCAGACGTCCTCGGGCCCGCCCGCCAGGCGGCGCTCGCGGGCCCGGCCGCGCAGCAGCCGGGGCGTGAGCACCAGGGCGGCCAGGACGAGCAGCCCGCCACCGCCGCCGAGCAGCCGGAGCCAGGGGAAGCCCGACCCCTCGTCCTCCCGGTCGGCGGTGGCCTCCTCCTCGACGGGGGCCTGCGTGGTGGGCGCCTCGGTGGCGCGGTCGGGGGTGTCCTCGCTGGCGGTGGCCGACGGCGGGACGCTGGGGTCCTGGACGTCCGGCACGTTCTCGGTGGTGTAGTCGGGCGCCGCGTCGGCGCGGTCCGGGGGAGTGGGCTCGAAGCGGACCCAGCCCGCACCGGGGAAGAACAGCTCGGGCCAGGCGTGCAGGTCGTGGGCGCTGTACTCGAACACCCCGTCGCCGAGGTCCTCGGGCTCGAGGAAGCCGAGCGCCACCCGGGCCGGGATGTCCAGGACGCGGGCCATGGTCGCCATCGCCGCCGCGAACTGCTCGCAGTAGCCGACCCGTCCCTCCTCGGGGTCGAGGAAGGCGGCGAGGTCGTCGCCGCTGCTGCCCTCGTCGGCCGCCTCGAGGTCGTACTCGAAGCCGCCCGCCTCGCGGAACCACCGCTGCAGGGCCTGGGCCTTCTCGAAGGTGGTCGTGGCGTTCTCGGTGACGTCGAAGGCCAGGTCGCGCACGACCGCCGGCAGGTCCTCCGGCAGGTCCACGAAGTCCAGCGTCTCGTTGGTGATGCCGGAGCCCGCGCGCGCCAGCTCGGCCGCCTCGAGGTCGAGCTGGGCCCCGGTCATGGAGTAGTCCATGCCGGCGGTGGTCAGGTCGTCGTCCCCGGAGTTGCCGGCCAGGAAGTCCATGGTGCGGGTGTCGTAGCGCCAGTCGCCGTCGGCGAAGATCTCGACGATCGGCGCCTGCGTCGGCAGCCACGTGGAGTCGAAGCTCTCGTCGATGCTCAGGTCGTACTCGTAGTAGCGGCGCGGCACCGCGGAGCCCACGCCCTCCAGCGCGGGCAGCGCGCCGTCGGGGCGGTTCTCCTGGGGGACCTCGCGGTCGCCGGAGCTCCACTCGTCGCCGGAGAAGCGGTTGAGCACCGAGATGCGCAGGTAGGACGGGTCGGGGTCGTCGGTCTCCACGCGGATCAGCGAGGTGTCCTCGCCGCGGCGCAGGTCGCGGCGCAGGTCGACCATGGGGTTGCGGATCGAGATCTCGTCGCTGCCGCCCGAGCCCCGGCCGAGGTCGAACACGTGCAGGTCGAGGGTGGGGATGAGCAGCGGGACCGCGATCGCCAGCGCGGTCGCGACGCCGCCGATGGTGCCGGCGCTGGTGCGGATCGCGCCGGTGCGCACGCCGAGGTCGCCGCCTCCCTCGACCTGCTGGCCCAGCGGGCGGCCCCAGCGCGCGACCAGCTCGCTCTCCTGCAGGAACAGCATGGTCATGAAGCCGGCGGCCGTGAGGGCGAAGACCCACCAGGAGATGCTGGCGTCGATCACGCTGACGGGGACGCTGTAGACGGTCAGCAGCGGCAGGCCTGCCAGCGGCACGCGGCGCAGGGTGCACGCGAGCAGGTCGACCAGGAGGATGCACAGCAGCCCGCCGCCGACGAGCAGCGGGTGGACGCCGGGCGCGGTCGCGGGCACCGGCGCCTCGTAGCGGTTGGCGCTCGTCACGGCGGTGCGGAACGCCGCCTCCAGCTCGGCCCACGCCGGTCCCACCGGCAGCGGGGAGCCCGTGAGCATCAGGCAGGCGAGCATCCCGGACAGCAGCACCTGCAGCAGCACGACGAGGGCGCCGGGCACCCGGAACCAGCGCGCGACGGCGCCGGAGACCGCGACGGTGGCGCCCAGCACGAGCAGCGGACCGATGTAGTCGGCCGACTCCTCGGTGAAGCCGCGCCACGAGAGCGTCGCGGCCCAGGTGGTGGCGGCGGCCACGAGCGCCAGGACCAGGGCGGCCCGCAGGCTGCCGCGCGAGCGGGTCATCGGGCGACCATCCCTTCGGGGGCGGCGCCGCCGGAGCGGCCGCCGGGTGAGGAGCTGCGACCGAGGTCCTGCCAGACCGCGTCGAGGCGGTCGCGGGGCCCCAGGGAGACCGAGCGCCAGCCCTGCTGGGCCAGCACGGGGACGGCGCCGCCGGTGCCGGCGGCGGGGGAGGTCCAGGCGTCGACGTCGAGGGCGATGGCCACCGCCGAGCTGGTGTGGTGCTGCATCCTGCGCAGGACCGGGATGTCGAAGGCCTCGACGCTGCCCAGGACGGCGACGGTGAGGCCGCCGTGCGACTGCTCACCCAGCCAGCTGGTGTCCAGGCGCGGGCTCTGGATGGCCTCGAGGACGGCGAGCGCCTCGAGCAGCGGGGCGGTGTTGAGGTCGGAGTCGCGGTCGTGCCATGCGGACGCGCGGTCCTCGCCCGCGGCGGTCACCAGCCGGACGGTGAAGCCGCCGCGGGCGAGGTGGACCGCGATCGAGGCCGCGGCGGACACGGCCGCCTCCAGCGAGGACGCGATGCCCTGGCCGCGGTGCACCCGGGTGCGGTTGTCCAGGAACAGCGTGGCGCGCGACTGCCACGGCTGCTCCTCGCGGCGCACCATCAGCTCGCCGGTGCGTGCGGAGCTGCGCCAGTGGACGCGGCGCAGGTCGTCGCCGCGTCGGTACTCGCGCACCGTGACGTCCTCCGCGGACCCGGCCGCGAAGGCGCGGGGGCGGTTGTCGCCGGAGCCGGTCCAGCCGCCGCCGAGCGGGATGCTCGGGAGCGGGACGGTGCGCGGCGTGACCGTGAGCGGGACCGTCGTACGGAAGGAGCGGCCGAGCTCGACCAGGCCGAACGGGTCGCTCACCCGCACCGACATCGGGCCGATGTCGAAGTGGCCGCGCACGTCGGATCGCACCTGGTAGGTGACGTGGCGGCGCCAGCCCTGGCCGATGCCCTCCAGCACGAACCGGGGCCGGGTGCCGAGCACGTAGGGGACCTGGTCCTCGAGCAGCAGCACCCCGCTGGGGGTGCGGCCCTCGTTGGTCAGCGTCAGGCTGACCCGCGCCGGCTGGCCGGCGGCGACGAGCTGCGGCGTGACGGTGCGGACGAGGGCCAGCCGGTAGCGGCTGCGGCCCAGGACGAAGGCGGTGACGAGCGGGAGCGCCAGGACCAGGACGCCGACGCGGGTCAGCGCCGGCTGCCCCAGGAGGACGGCGCAGACGATCGCGGTGAGGCCCGCCGCCAGGAACGCCCGGCCGCGGACGGTGAGACCGGCGAGCGCCTCACGCACGGTTCGGAGCGTCGGGCACCGGCACGGAGGCCAGGATGCCGTCGAGGATCATGCTCGTGGACCGCCCGCTCATGGCGGCCTCGACGCTGGGCAGCAGACGGTGCGCCAGGACCGGGCGGGCCAGGTCGCGCAGGTCGTCGGGCAGGACGTAGTCGCGGCCGTGGATCGCGGCGAACGCCTTGGCGGCACGCACGAGGTGGAGCGTCGCGCGGGGCGAGGCACCGAGCGTGAGCTCGTCGGTGCGGCGGGTGGCGCCGGTGAGGGCCACGGCGTAGCGCTGGACGGCGGGGGAGACGTAGACCGAGGCGACGATCGCGCTCAGCTTGCGGATCTCCGCGGCGTCGGTGACCGACTCGAGGTCGTCGAGCGGGTTGGTCTCCGCGCGGGAGTCGAGCATCGCGATCTCGGCGGCCTCGACGGGGTAGCCGATCGACACCCGGGCCATGAAGCGGTCGCGCTGGGCCTCGGGCAACGCGTAGGTGCCCTCCATCTCGATGGGGTTCTGGGTCGCGATCACCATGAACGGCGTCTCGAGGTGGTAGGTCGCGTTGTCGACGGTGACCTGACGCTCCTCCATGCACTCCAGCAGCGCCGACTGGGTCTTGGGGGACGCGCGGTTGATCTCGTCGCCCACCACGATGTTGGCGAAGATCCCGCCCGGGCGGAACTCGAACTCGCGGGTGTTCTGGTTGAAGATCGAGACCCCGGTGACGTCCGAGGGCAGCAGGTCCGGCGTGAACTGGATGCGCCGCACCGAGCAGTCGATGCTGCGGGCCAGCGCCTTGCTGAGCATCGTCTTGCCGACGCCGGGCACGTCCTCGATCAGCAGGTGGCCCTCGGCGAGGAGCACCACCAGGGCCGCCGAGACGACGTCGGGCTTGCCCTCGATCACCCGCTCCACGTTGTGACGCACCCGCGCCACCACCTGCGACAGCGTCTCCAGGTCGGCGCCTCCGGTCGATGGCTCCACGTGCGGTCCTTCCGGGTCGGGCGAGCGGGGGGCTCCCAGGCTGCTTCACACCCTAGGTCGCGGGAGCAACTTACGCGTGCGCAGCGGGACAGCCGCCGGCCGGGCGTCCGGTGGGGCGGAGTGGAAACGCGGGGAGCGATGTGGTTGACGGTGGAGCAAAGTGGAGTAATGTGGGGCGAAGTGGAGGAAGCGACCAGTGCGGTGGGTGTCGGTGGCTGATCAAGGAGGTGCTCCATGCGGTTCATGGGCACCTTCACGCCGAAGCTCGACGAGAAAGGTCGGCTCTTCCTCCCCGCGAAGTTCCGGGACCGGCTGGCTGAGGGGGTTGTCGTGACGCAAGGTCAGGAGAACTGCCTGGTCGTCTGGCCCCCGGAGGTCTTCGACCGCGAGGCCGACCGTGCCGCCGAGCGACCGATGACCAGCAAGGCCGCTCGTGGCTACAACCGCATGTTCTTCAGCGGCGGCGACGAGGTCACCCCGGACAAGCAGGGCCGCATCGGCATCCCCGCGCCCCTGCGCGACTACGCACAGCTCGAGAAGGACGTCGTCGTCATCGGCGTGCGCGACCGCCTCGAGATCTGGAACCCCACCAAGTGGCGGGAGTACCAGGAGGCCGAGGTCCTTAAGTTCGCCGACCTCGACGAGGACGACGAGTAGCACCCAACTTCACATCGATCCGCAGGACGAGGTCTCTGGCCCGCTTCCTGTACTCGCCGAGTTCTGGGCACCTTCCCCGGCTCCAGAAAGCGGCACTTCCCTCGGGAAGCGGGCAGGGACCTGGTCCTGCGGATCACCACTTCCTCAGGCAGCACGCACCAACTTCCAAGCGGGGTCGAAACCGATGAGCGTCACACCTGTCACACCGGCAAGGCGGGTCCGCCACCAGGCGCGCGACGCCGCGGCCGTGATGACGTTCTCGGCGCTGACCTCGCTCTCCTTCGCGGCCGTCTTCCTCCTGCTCGCGCACCTGGGCCGCTGATGGCCCCGCCCACCCACGACCCCGTCCTCCTCGACCGGGTCGTCGCTCTGCTGGCCCCGTCCCTCGACCACACCGACGCCGTCCTGGTGGACGCCACGCTGGGGCTCGGGGGACACAGCGAGGCGGTCCTGGCCCGCTGCGCGCTGGCGCGGGTCGTCGGCATCGACCGCGACCCGGCCGCCCTGGAGATGGCGGGCCGCCGCCTGGCGCCGTACGGCGACCGCTTCACGGCCGTCCACGCGGTCTACGACGAGATCCCCGAGGTGCTGGCGGACCTCGGGATCGACGCCGTCGACGGCGTCTTCTTCGACCTCGGCGTCTCCTCCATGCAGCTCGACGTCCGCGAGCGCGGCTTCGCCTACTCCGTGGACGCGCCGCTGGACATGCGGATGGACGGCACCACCGGCCCGACCGCCGCCGACGTCCTCAACACCTACTCCGCCGGCGAGCTGACCCGGGTCCTGCGCGACTACGGCGAGGAGAAGTTCGCCCGCAAGATCGCCGGCGCCGTCGTCCGCCAGCGTGAGAGCGAGCCCTTCACCACCTCGGCGCGGCTCGTCGAGCTCCTCTACGCCGAGATCCCGGCCCCCGCCCGCCGAACCGGCGGGCACCCGGCGAAGCGGACCTTCCAGGCGCTGCGCATGGAGGTCAACGACGAGCTCGCCGTGCTCCGGCGCGCCGTCCCCGCGGCCATCGACGCGCTGGCGGGAGGCGGCCGCGTGGTCGTGGAGTCCTACCACTCCCTCGAGGACCGGCTCGTGAAGCAGGCGTTCACCGCCGTCACGCGCTCGCACGTGCCGGTCGACATGCCCTTCGTCCCCGAGGGCCACGAGCCTGAGCTGAAGCTCGTCACCCGCGGGGCCGAGCGCGCCGATGACGCCGAGATCGCCGCCAACCCCCGCGCCGCCTCCGTCCGGCTGCGCGCCGTCGAACGAGTCCGTCCCCGCAGCACAGGCATTGGAGCCGCATAGCCATGAGCAGCAGCGCACCCGCATCCGTCCGGAGCCGACTCTCCTTCCCCGCGCGCGGCCTGGCGGAGGCCGCGGTCCAGCGGGCCCGGCTCACCGTCGTGCCCCGGCGTCGCAGCCGGGCGCCGAAGGTGCCGTTCGTGACCCTGGTCAGCCTGCTGCTGCTCGCCGGCGTGGTCGGGCTGCTGCTCTTCAACACCTCCATGCAGCAGGCGGCGTTCACCACGACCTCCCTGGAGGACCAGGCCACCACGCTGGCGGCCCGCCAGCAGGCCCTCGAGGACGAGATCGAGGAGCTCCGTGACCCCCAGCGGCTCGCCGAGGCCGCCCAGCGCGTCGGCATGGTGCCGGCCGGGCCCCCGCAGTTCCTCGACCTCGGCACCGGCCGGGTCGTCGGCGCCGCCGAGGCGGCGGCCGGCGAGCGGCTCGACCTGACCCCCGACACGAACCCCCGACCCGGCACCCGGCGTGCAGGGGCCGGCCGGTGACCCGGCCACGCACCCAGCGCCTGCGCTCGCGCGGGTCCTCGGAGTTCCGCATGCGGGCGGGCTTCGTGGTCATCGCGATCGTGCTCTCCTTCTTCGGCGCGCGCCTGGTCCAGCTGCAGGGCATCGACCCCGAGCAGTACGCCGAGATGGCGGCGGCCGACGGCACGGTCACGGTCGTGCTGCCGGCGCAGCGCGGCGACATCCTCGACCGCAACGGCGAGCCCCTCGCCGACTCCGCCGACGGCCTGATGGTCGTGGCCGACCCGGCCATGACCGCGCAGAGGGCTCCCGAGGTCGCCAAGTTCCTGTCGACCCGCCTGGCCGTGGACTACTTCGACACGCTCGAGCGGCTCCGCGTCGAGGACACCCGCTTCCAGTACATCGCCCGCCAGGTGCCCGCGAGCCTGGCGATGGAGGTGCTCGACGAGGCCGAGCGCCGGGCCGCCGACGCCAAGGAGGACGCGGAGGAGGCGCGCAAGGACAAGGACGCCGAGGCCCGCGCCGAGGCCGAGGCCGTCGCCTCCGCCTACAGCGGGCTGGCCACCCGTCGCGACCCCGTGCGCGTCTACCCGGGCCGCGACGTCGCGGCCAACCTCGTGGGCTTCCTGGGCACGCCCAACCCCGACGGCAGCGCCAAGCCGTCGGCCGGCTTCGAGGCGACGTTCAACTCCTACCTCGCCGGCACCGACGGCGAGGCGCGCTACCAGGTGGGTGCCGGGCACAAGATCCCGCTCGGCGACAACACCGTGACCGAGGCCGTCGACGGCCGCGACCTGCGGACCACCCTCGACCGCGACCTGCAGTGGTACACCCAGCGCGTCCTGCGCCAGACCGTGCGCCAGTCGGGCGGGGAGTCCGGGATCGCCGTGGTGATGGACACCCGCACGGGCGACATCCTGGCGCTGGCCGACGACCCGACCTACGACGCCAGCAAGCCGCTCGAGGCCGACAAGGACGACTACAACTCCCGCGCCATGACCGACGTCTACGAGCCGGGGTCGGTCGAGAAGGTGCTGACCGTCGGTGCGCTCATCGACGCCGGCAAGGTCACCGCCCGGACCAAGCTCAAGGTGCCGGGCCGGCTGATGCGCCAGGACCGCCCCATCGGCGACTGGTTCGACCACGGCCTCATCAAGCTCACCCTGGCCGGGGTCATCGCCAAGTCCTCCAACATCGGCACCGTGCTCGCCGCCGACCGGTTCGAGGACGGCCAGCTGCGCGACTACCTCACCCGCTTCGGCATCGGGCAGAAGACCGACATCGGGGTGGGTGGCGAGACCGCCGGCATCCTGCCCGACGGCAGCCTGTGGACCAGCCAGACCGAGGACCGGATCGCCTTCGGCCAGGCGCTGTCGGTCAACGCCGTGCAGATGACGGCCGCCGTCAACGCCATCGCCAACGGCGGCGTGCGGGTGGACCCCAGCCTGGTGCGCGGCACCGCCACGACCACCAAGGGCGCCGAGGTCGGCACCGACCTCACCACCACGCGCCGGGTGATCAGCGAGGACGCCGCACGACAGACCGCGATGATGATGGAGCGCGTCCTGGACCCCGACGAGGGCTCCGCGCCCGCCGCGGCCGTCCCGGGCTACCGCGTCGCCGGCAAGACCGGCACCGCCCAGCGCGCCGCCGAGGGCGGCGGCTACGAGGGCACCACCGTCTCCTTCGCGGGCTTCGCGCCGGCCGACGACCCGCGCTTCACCATCTACGTCGTGGTGCAGGACCCCAAGTCCGGCGGCGGCGGGTCCGTCGGCGGCCCCGCGTTCGCCAAGCTCATGAGCTACGCGCTGCGCCGCTACGCGGTGCCGCCGACGGGCACCCCGGCCTCCCGGCTGCCCGTCACGTGGAGATGAGCGATGATCGTCCGGTGGCCACCCGACCCCTGCACCCCGAGGTCGCCGACCTCGCGGACGTCGTCGGCTGGCTGAGCGGGACCCACCGGGTCGAGACCGTCGGCGAGGTCGCCGGGGTCGCGGTGAGCGGCGTCTGCCTGAGCTCTCAGCGGGTCCGTCCCGGCGACCTGTACGCCGCCCTCCCGGGCGCCCGCAACCACGGCATCAGCTTCGCCGCCGCGGCGGTGGACGCCGGTGCGGTGGCGGTGCTCACCGACCCCGAGGGCGCGGCCGTCGCGGCCGGCGACCCGGCCGTCGGCGTACCGCTGGTCGTCGTGGCCACCCCCCGGGAGGTGCTCGGCCGGCTGGCCGCGCACGTCTACGGCGAGCCCGCGTCGGCGCTGCGCATGATCGGCGTCACCGGGACCCAGGGCAAGACCACGACCACCCGGCTGGCCGTCGACGGCCTCGAGCGCGCGGGCGTGAAGGCGGCGGTGATCGGCACCGTCGGCACCCGCATCGACGGCGTCGACATCCAGACCTCCCTGACCACGCCCGAGGCGCCGGACCTGCACGGGCTGTTCGCGCTGATGCGCGAGCAGCAGGTCGAGGCCTGCGCGATGGAGGTCTCCAGCCACGCGCTCGTGCTCGGCCGCGTCGACGGCGTCGTCTTCGACGTGGCGGTCTTCCTCAACCTGGGCCGCGACCACCTCGACTTCCACCCCGACGTCGAGGACTACTACGCCGCCAAGGCCTCGCTGTTCACCCCCGCCCGCGCCCGGCTCGCCCTGGTCAACCTCGACGACGAGCACGGCCGCCGCCTGGCCGCGGAGACCGTGATCCCCGTGCGCACCCTGTCCTCGGCCGGACGCGACGCCGACTGGCGAGCCGTCGACGTCGACCTGCGTGCCGACGGCTCGTCGTTCACGGTGCTGGGGCCCGACGGGCTCCGCCTCGAGGCCGGCTGCCCGGTGCCGGGTGACTTCAACGTCGCCAACACGCTCGCCGCCGTGGCGGCCTGCGCCGAGGCCGGGCTGGACGCCGCCGCCGTCGCCACCGGCATCCGCGAGGGCGCGGGGGTGCCCGGCCGGTTCGAGCGCGTCGACGAGGGGCAGGACTTCGTCGTCGTCGTCGACTACGCGCACAAGCCGGACGCCGTCGACGCGGCGATCCGCACCCTGCGGCCGCTGACGCGGGGCCGCGTGATCGTCGTGCTCGGCGCCGGCGGTGACCGCGACCCCGGCAAGCGCCCGCTCATGGCCGGCATCGCCGCGCGCCTGGCCGACGTCGTGGTGGTCACCGACGACAACCCGCGCACCGAGGACCCCGCCGCCATCCGCGCGGCCATGCTCGCCGGCGTGGAGCCGGGCGGCGCCGAGGTCGTGGAGCTCGGCGACCGCCGGGCCGCGATCCACGAGGCCGTCTCCCGCGCCCGGCCCGGCGACATCGTGCTGGTCGCCGGCAAGGGCCACGAGACCGGTCAGCAGGTCCACGACGTGGTGCACCCCTTCGACGACCGGGTGGTCGTCCGCGAGGCGCTGGCGGCCCGGCGCGCGCAGGAGGCGCCCCGATGATCGCGATGACGCTGGCCGAGATCGCCGACGTGGTCGGGGGCCGGGTGCACGGCGACCCCGCGCTCCTGGTCACCGGACCGGCCTACGTCGACACCCGCACGCCCGTGCAGGACGGGCTCTTCGTGGCGGTCGCGGGGGTGCGGGTCGACGGCCACGACTTCGCCGAGGGCGCGCACGCGGTGCTCGGGAGCCGGGCGACGCCCGCGCCGACCATCGTGGTGCCCGATCCCGTCGTCGCCCTGGGCCGGCTGGCGCGGCACGTGCTCGACGCCCTCGGCACGCCGGTGCTCGCGCTCACCGGCTCCCAGGGCAAGACCGGCACCAAGGACTACCTCGCGCACGTGCTGGCGAGGGCCGGGGCCACGGTGGCGACGCTGGCCAACAACAACAACGAGCTCGGCGTCCCGCTGACCGTGCTGCGCGCCGACCGCTCGACCGCCCACCTCGTCGTCGAGATGGGCGCCCGCGGCGTCGGCCACATCGCCTACCTCTGCGACATCGCGCCGCCCACGGTGGGCGCCGTGCTGAACGTCGGCACGGCCCACATCGGCGAGTTCGGCAGCCGCGAGGCGATCGCCCGGGCCAAGGGCGAGCTGGTCGAGGCCCTCGCGCCCGCCGGCACCGCGGTGCTCAACGCGGACGACCCGTTGACCGCGGCCATGTCCGCACGCACGCACGCCGCCACGCTCACCTTCGGCGAGACCGGCGACGTCGCCTGGCGCGACGTGCGGCTCGACGAGCTGGGGCGCGCGCGCTTCGAGCTGGGCCACGCGGGCGAGTGGGTGCCGGTCGCGCTGACCCAGACCGGCGCGCACCAGGTGCTCAACGCCGCCGCGGCCGTGGCCATGGCGACCGCCGTCGGCGTGCCCTTCGCCGAGGCCGCCGCCGCCCTCGACGACGCCGCCTCGGCCTCGCCCTGGCGCATGGAGCTGCACGAGCGTGCCGACGGCCTGCTCGTCGTCAACGACGCCTACAACGCCAACCCCGCCTCGATGGCCGCCGCGATCGACGCGCTCGCCGCCATCGGCGCGCGCGCGGACCGCCGTACCGTCGCGGTGCTGGGGGAGATGCGCGAGCTCGGGGACGACGCCGACGACGGCCACCGGGAGGTGGGACGCGCCGCCGCCACTGCCGGGATCGACGTGATCCTCGTCATCGGCGAGGCCGCTGAGGGCATCGCCGGCGGCGCCCGGTCGACGCCCGGATGGCAAGGTGAGGTCATCGTCACGGCGGGGCGGGCCGACGCACTGGCCTGGTTGCGGGAGAATGCCGTGGCCCGGGACGTCGTCCTGGTCAAGGCCTCACGAGGGGCCGCGCTCGAGGTGGTGGCCGACGGCCTGCTGGAGACCGGGGCGCAGACAGCGGAAGGAGGGCCCGGACGATGAGAGCGATCCTGCTCGGCGGAGGCGTGGCCCTGCTCGTCTCGCTGCTCGGCACCCGGGTGGCGATCACCTACTTCACCCGCTGGGGCTACGGTCAGGAGATCCGCGACGACGGACCCACCAGCCACCACACCAAGCGCGGCACGCCCACGATGGGCGGTGTGGTCATCATCCTGGCCACGGTGCTGGGCTACGTCTTCGCCAAGCTGATCACGATGGACGCACCGTCCGCCTCGGCGCTGCTGCTGCTGTTCCTCTTCGTCGGCATGGGGCTGGTGGGCTTCCTCGACGACTACATCAAGATCTCGCGCCAGCGCAGCCTCGGTCTGCGCAGCAAGGCCAAGATGGCCGGGCAGACGGTCGTCGCGGTCGTCTTCGGCGTGCTGGCGCTCTCGCCCTGGCTGGAGGACGACAACGGTCGGACCCCCGCCTCGGAGAAGATCTCGTTCCTGCGGGAGATCGACTGGCTGGCGCTGCCGATGATCGTGGCGATCGCCCTGATCTGGCTGATCGTCACGGCCACCAGCAACGGCGTCAACCTCACCGACGGCCTCGACGGGCTCGCCACCGGCGCCAGCGTGATGGTGTTCGGCGCGTACATGCTGGTCAACATCTGGCAGAGCAACCAGTCGTGCGAGCTCGACCCCAGCGGGCTCTGCTACAACGTCCGCGACCCGCTGGACCTGGCGGTGATCGCCGCCGCCGTCACCGGCGCCTGCTTCGGCTTCCTGTGGTGGAACGCCGCGCCGGCCGCGATCTTCATGGGCGACACCGGCTCCCTCGCGCTGGGCGGCGCGCTCGCCGGGTTCGCGATCCTCACCCGCACCGAGCTGCTGCTGGTCATCCTGGGCGGGCTCTTCGTGCTCGAGACCTTCTCGGTGATGCTGCAGGTGACCTGGTTCAAGACCACCAAGAAGCTCACCGGGACCGGGCGCCGGGTCTTCCGCATCGCGCCGATCCACCACCACTTCGAGATGCTCGGCTGGGAGCAGGTGACGGTCGTGATCCGGTTCTGGATCATCACCGGGCTCTTCGTGGCCACCGGCCTGGGCATCTTCTACGCCGAGTGGGTGGCACGGCTCTAGTGGACATCGACGACCTGGGCCGCCACGACTCCTGGGAGGGGGTCCGGGCGGTCGTCGCCGGATTCGGGGTGTCCGGCTTCGCCGCAGCGGACAACCTCACCCACCTCGGCGCGAGCGTGACCGCGCTCGCCGAGGGCGCGCGCAACGCCGAGGAGCTCGAGAAGGCCGAGCTGCTGGAGATCCTCGGCGCCCGGGTGCTGCTGCACGAGGGCGCCACGGCCACCCTGCCCGACGACGTCGACCTCGTCGTCACGTCACCGGGCTTCCGCCCGGACGCGCCGCTGCTGGTGCAGGCCGCCGAGCGCGGCGTCCCGGTCTGGGGCGAGGTGGAGCTGGCCTGGCGCCTGCGCGACCCGGCCCACGACACCCCGTGGCTGTGCGTCACCGGCACCAACGGCAAGACCACGACGGTGCAGATGCTCGACGCGATCCTGCGCGCGGCCGGGCTGCGCAGCCGGGCCGTGGGCAACGTCGGCACGCCGATCGTCGAGGCCGTCATGGACCCCGAGCCCTACGACGTGCTGGCCGTCGAGCTCTCCAGCTTCCAGCTCCACTACACGCACTCGATGAGCCCGCAGGCAGCCGCCGTGCTCAACGTCGCCGAGGACCACCTCGACTGGTACGCCGGTCCGTCCGGGATGGAGGACTACGTCGCCGACAAGGGCCGCATCTACGAGCGCACCCAGCTGGCGTGCGTCTACAACGTCGCCGACCCGGTCACCGAGGAGCTGGTCCGCGAGGCCGACGTCGTCGAGGGCGCGCGCGCCGTGGGCTTCACGCTCGGCATGCCGGGCGTGGGCATGGTCGGCCTGGTCGAGGACATCCTCGCGGACCGGGCGTTCGTGGAGCAGCGCGACAGCAGCGCCGCGGAGCTGTGCACGGTCGGCGACCTCGCCTCGGACGCGCCGCACTTCGTGCAGAACGCGCTGGCCGCCGCGGCGCTCGCCCGCGCCCACGGGGTGAGCCAGGCCGCCGTGCGCGACGGCCTGCGCGGCTTCCGCCCCGACGGCCACCGGATCGCGCTCGTGGCCGAGCACGACGGCGTCCGCTGGGTCGACGACTCCAAGGCCACCAACCCGCACGCCGCGCAGTCCTCGCTGCTGGCCTACGACCCGGTCGTGTGGGTCGCCGGTGGACTGGCCAAGGGCGCCCGCTTCGACGACCTCGTGCTCGCGGCCCGCGACCGGCTGAAGGGCGTGGTGCTCATCGGCCGCGACCGCCAGGTCATCGCCGAGGCGCTTTCGCGACACGCACCCGATGTGCGGGTGATCGCCGTGGACGGCGGCGAGACTGGGACGCAGGACGATGGACGGGCCCTGATGGGGCGTGTCGTGGACGCGGCCGCCGGCCTGGCCGGAGCCGGGGACACGGTGCTCCTCGCACCGGGATGCGCCTCGATGGACCAGTTCACCAGCTATGCGGCACGGGGCGACGCCTTCGCCGCGGCAGTCCGGGACCGGCTCGACGACCAGCGCTAGGAGGGGTGGGGACATGACCACCGCCAACCCCGAGCGCGCCCGCTCCCTCCGCTCCTTCGGACTGGGCAGCTGGCGCCGCGCCCTCAGCGACGCGCTGGCCCGCCCGCTCACGTCGTACTACCTGCTCATCGGCGCCGCGGCGCTGCTGCTCACCATCGGCCTGATCATGGTGCTCAGCGCCTCCAGCGTCTTCTCCTACGACCGCACCGGCGACTCCTTCCTGATCGTGCGCCGCCAGCTGATGTGGGTGATCCTGGGTCTGCCCACCGCCTTCGTGGTGAGCCGGCTGCCCCCGCGCCTGGTGCGTCAGCTGGCCTACGTCGGCTTCTCGGTCTCGCTGCTGCTGCTCGCCCTCACCGCGAGGTTCGGCGTCGAGCGCAACGGCAACACCAACTGGCTCCCGCTGGGCCCCGTCGAGATCCAGCCCTCCGAGATCGCCAAGCTCGCGCTGGTGATCTGGGCCGCCCACATCTACGCCAACAAGGAGCGCCGGCTCGACAGCTTCCACCAGATCCTGGTGCCGGTCGTGCCCGGGATGCTGCTGGCCACCGGCCTGGTGATCGTCGGACGCGACCTCGGCACCGCGCTCATCCTCTTCGCCATCCTGCTCGGCATGCTGTGGGTGGTCGGCGCCCCCGCGCGGTTCTTCGTGATGTCGTCGATGGTCATCGCCGTCGGCGTGTTCGCGATGGCCACGACCAACGCGGAGCGGTTCGAGCGGATCACGACGTTCATCGACCCGTTCAAGGACTTCCACGGCAGCGGCTGGCAGCCCGCCCACGGGCTCTACGCCCTCTCCAGCGGTGGCATCGTCGGCCAGGGCATCGGCGCCAGCCAGACCAAGTGGGGCGACCTGCCGGAGGCTCACACCGACTTCATCTTCGCGGTGCTGGGGGAGGAGCTCGGCCTGGTCGGCACGATGCTGGTCGTCTCCCTGTTCCTCACCATCGCCTACGCCGCCCTGCGCATCGCCCGCGAGACCGCCGACCCGTTCGTGCGCTACTGCAGCTTCGGCATCGTGGTCTGGCTGATCGGCCAGATGATCGTCAACGTCGGCATGGTCCTGACCCTGCTGCCCGTCATCGGCATCCCCCTGCCGCTCGTCTCCTACGGCGGCTCCAGCCTGCTGCCCACCCTGGTGGCGCTCGGCCTGCTGGTCGGCTTCGCGCGCCGCGAGCCCGAGGCGGCGCGGGCGCTGGCGCAGCGCAAGAAGGTCCGCTCCGCCGGACTCTCCGCTCGATGAGACGATCGGTCTGATGCGCGTCCTTCTCGCCGGCGGCGGCACCGCCGGCCACACCTCGCCCCTGCTCGCCACCGCCGACGCCCTGCGCCGGCTCGACCCCGACGTCGAGATCACCTGTCTCGGCACGCCCCGCGGACTGGAGAACACGGTGGTCCCCGCGGCCGGCTACCCGCTGGAGCTGATCCCGCCCGTGCCCATGCCGCGGCGGCCCAACGCCGACCTGCTGCGCGTTCCCGGCCGGCTGCGCGGTGCGGTCAAGGAGACGCTGGCGATCCTCGACCGGGTGCGCCCCGACGTCGTCGTCGGCTACGGCGGCTACGTCTCGATGCCGGCCTACCTCGCGGCCCGCCGGCGCCGACTGCCGCTGGTCGTCCACGAGCAGAACACCGTGCCCGGCCTGGCCAACAAGGCCGGCGCCCGCGTGGCCACCCGGGTGGCCGTCAGCTTCCCCGACACCCCGCTGCCGCGGGCCGAGTACGTCGGCCTGCCGATCCGGCGGATGATCTCCCAGCTCGACCGCGCGGCCCTGCGCGCCGAGGCCCGTGCGTTCTTCGGCCTCGACCCCGACCGACCCACCCTCGTGGTCACGGGCGGCTCGCAGGGCGCGCGCCGTCTCAACCAGGCCGTCTCCGGTGCCTCGACCGCGCTCGGCGAGGCCGGCGTGCAGGTGCTCCACGTCGTCGGCCCGAAGGGCGAGGCCGCGCCCGGCCCGGCCACGGCGACCGGTGCGCCGTACGTCGTGGTGAGCTTCGTCGACCGCATGGACCTCGCCCTCGCGGCGGCCGACCTGATGGTGTGCCGTGCCGGTGCCTCGAGCGTCGTGGAGGCCGCCGCCAGCGGGGTGCCCGCCATCTTCGTGCCGCTGCCGATCGGCAACGGCGAGCAGGCGCGCAACGCCCGGCCGGTCGTCGACGCCGGGGGGGCGCTGCTGGTCGACGACGCCGACCTCACCGCCGACTGGGTGGCCGCGACCGTGCCCGCGCTCGCGACCGACCCCGCACGCCTGGCCGCGATGAGCCTCGCCGCGACCGCGCTGGTCCCGCGTGACGCCGACGACCGGCTGGCCGCGATCGTCCGAGAGGCGGCCGGCGCGTGAGGGTCCCCGTCCCCGACGTCATCGCCCCCGCCGACCGGCTGGGCGCCGTCCACTTCGTCGGCATCGGCGGCGCCGGCCTCTCCGGCATCGCGCGCATCATGCTGGCGCGCGGGATGACCGTGAGCGGCAGCGACGGCACCGACTCCCCGACGCTGGAGGCGCTGCGCGGGCTCGGCGCGCGCGTGTGGCTGGGTCACGACGCCGCCCACGTCGCCGATGCCGACACGCTCGTCGTCTCGACGGCCGTGCGCGACGACAACCCCGAGTACGTCGAGGCGGTGCGGCGTGGCCTGGTGGTGCTGCCTCGCTCGGCCGCCGTCGCCGCGGTCATGGCCGGACGCCGCGTGCTGGCCGTCGCCGGCACGCACGGCAAGACGACGACGACCTCGCTGCTCACCGTGGCCCTGCAGGCCGCCGGCGCCGACCCGACGTACGCCATCGGGGGCGACCTCTCCCAGACCGGCACCAACGCCGCGGAGGGCACGGGCGACCTGTTCGTGGCCGAGGCCGACGAGAGCGACGGCGCGTTCCTGGTCTACGAGCCCCACGCCGCCATCGTCACCAACGTCGAGGCCGACCACCTCGACCAGTGGGGCACCGAGGAGGCCTACTCCGCGGCCTTCGACGAGTTCGCCGCGGGCATCGACCGCGACGGCTTCCTGGTCTGCATCGTCGACGACCCCGGAGCCGCCCGGCTCGCCGACCACGCGGCGGCCGGCGGCCTCCGCGTGGTGACGGTCGGCGAGGACCCGCGGGCCGACCTCCGCGTCACCGACCTGGTCTTCGCCGGCACCACCTCGGCGTTCACCGTCGTCGACGAGGGCCGCGAGCTGGGCCGCGTCACGCTGCGGATCCCCGGTCGCCACTACGTCCTCGACGCCGCCGCCGCGCTCGCGACGGGGCTGCGCCTGGGTCACGACTTCGACGACCTGCGCCGCGGCCTCGAGGGCTTCGGCGGCACCCGCCGGCGCATGGAGGCCAAGGGCGAGGCCGGGGGAGTGCGCGTCTACGACAGCTACGCCCACCACCCTGCCGAGATCGCCGGCGACCTCGCCGCCGCGCGCGCGGTCGCGGGCGCGGGCCGCGTGGTCGTCGCCTACCAGCCCCACCTCGTCTCCCGCACCCGGATCTTCGGCACCGCCATGGGCGAGGCGCTGGGCGCCGCCGACGAGGTCGTCGTCCTGGACGTCTACCTCGCGCGCGAGGAGCCCGACCCGGAGGTCACGGGCGCGCTGGTGGCCGCGGCGGTGCCGCTGCCCCCGGAGCGGGTGGCCTTCGTTGCCGACTTCGACGCCGTGCCGGCCGAGGTGGTCCGCCGCGCGCGACCCGGCGACCTCGTGGTCACCCTCGGCGCCGGCACGGTGACCCAGCTGGGTCCGCGGATCCTGGCCCTGCTGGCGGACGCGGATGGCTAGGTCGCGACGCCGCGGCTCCACCTCCGACGAGGAGCGCTCCGCGCTCCAGACCCGCCGACGGTTCGCCCGTCGCCAGTGGCGACGCCGCTGGCTGGCGTGGAAGTACGTCGTCTCCGCCCTGCTGCTGCTCGTGCTCGTGGTCGGCGGCCTGGTCACGGTCTACTTCTCCGACGCCCTGGCCGTCGACGGCGTCGAGGTGGCCGGCGCCACCACGCTCAGCGACGACGACGTGCGCGACGCGGCGCGGGTGCCGCTGGGCGAGCCTCTCGCGCGCGTCGACCTCGACCTGGTGCGCCAGCGCGTGGAGGGCCTCGCGGTCGTGCGCTCGGTGGAGGTGTCGCGTCAGTGGCCGCACGAGGTCCTGATCACGGTCGAGGAGCGCACCCCCGTGGCCGTGGTCGAGGTCGCCGGCAAGGTGCGCGCGCTCGACGAGGACGGCGTCGTCTTCGGGACGTTCACGAAGGTGCCGAAGGGGCTGCCCCGCGTGCAGACCACGGCCACCACGAGCGGCGAGGCCCTGCGCGAGGCGGCCCGCGTCGTCGCGGCCCTGCCGGAGCAGCTCGCCACGCGCGTGGACCACGTGACGGTGGCGAGCGTCGACGCCATCACCCTGCAGCTGCGCAGCGGCATCGAGGTCCGCTGGGGGAGCTCGTCGCAGTCGGAGGAGAAGGCGCGGGTCCTGGACAAGCTGGTGCTGCAGGAGGCGACGACCTACTACGACGTCTCCGTCCCGGGCAACCCGACGCTCAACTAACGGCGTATGACCAGTGTCACCTTCTCGCGGCAGTGTCGTTGAGGGTGCGTCCCACCGACCGCGCCCGGCGCGTCTCGGGTCTCGAGCCTCAACGAAGGAATCACCCCTGAGAAGACTTCTCGGACTACTTGCCTCAGCCATCCTCGCCAGCACCCTCTTGGTCCTCAGTGCACCCACAGCCGATTCGGCGGTGACGTGCCGGGTCGTGGAGCACAGCGGCTTGACTCATCGCAACTGCGTCGTCGAGAAGAGCCGAGGCACGGGCACCCTCGAAGGCCTCGTGGGCTGGACCTACGGCGACAGGGGGCGGGGAATCGTGAACATCTACCTGGACTCCCGCCCTAACAGTGGCTGCACGAGCCTGCGGATCAGGTACGAGGGAACCGTGCGCTCGGAGCCGAACCGGGTGTACACCGCATGCAAGGGCGCCAACAAGAACGTTGCAGAGGAGCTGAACACCCAGTACCTCCCCTACGGCGAAGGACGGTTCATCGTCGACTGGTGCGACGGCGTGAAGGGCTCCCTCGTGCGCTGCATCCCTGTCTGGAGTCAGCGGGTCGACGAGACTCGGTAGTCGGATCCGGCTCGGGGAACGAAACGCAGGTCTCGGCGGCGTGTCTGACCTCTTCTCGGTCACTGGGTGCCTAGTGTTCTGATCACGACGAGGTTGACATAACTATAACCCTCAACCTGAGGGTCAGGGTTCTCGACCCGCCGACTTCCCCGAGCCGGACCCGTCCAGACATACCGAGCACGTACTTCCGAGAGGTGAAGCCGCCGTGGCAGCTGCACAGAACTACCTGGCCATCATCAAGGTCGTCGGCATCGGCGGCGGCGGCGTCAACGCCGTCAACCGGATGATCGAGGTCGGCCTGAAGGGCGTCGAGTTCATCGCCATCAACACCGACGCGCAGGCGCTGCTGATGAGCGACGCGGACGTCAAGCTCGACATCGGCCGCGAGCTCACCCGCGGCCTCGGTGCCGGCGCCAACCCCGATGTGGGCGCGCGCGCCGCCGAGGACCACGCCGACGAGATCGAGGAGGTCATGAAGGGCGCCGACATGGTGTTCGTGACCGCCGGCGAGGGCGGTGGCACCGGCACCGGCGGTGCCCCGGTCGTGGCCCGCATCGCGCGCTCGCTCGGGGCACTGACCATCGGCGTCGTCACCCGCCCGTTCGCCTTCGAGGGGCGGCGTCGCGCCGGCTCGGCCGACGAGGGCATCGCGCAGCTGCGCGAGGAGGTCGACACCCTCATCGTGATCCCCAACGACCGGCTGCTCTCGATCAGCGACCGCAACGTCTCGGTCCTGGACGCCTTCAAGCAGGCCGACCAGGTGCTGCTGCAGGGCGTCTCGGGCATCACCGACCTGATCACCACCCCGGGCCTGATCAACCTCGACTTCGCCGACGTCAAGTCGGTCATGGCCAACGCCGGCTCGGCCCTCATGGGCATCGGCTCGGCCCGCGGCGAGGACCGGGCCGTGGCCGCCGCGGAGATGGCCGTGTCGAGCCCGCTGCTGGAGGCCTCCATCGACGGGGCCCACGGCGTGCTGCTCTCGATCGCCGGCGGCTCCGACCTCGGCCTGTTCGAGATCAACACCGCCGCGGCGCTGGTCGCCGACGCGGTGCACCCCGAGGCCAACATCATCTTCGGCGCCACGATCGACGACGCGCTCGGCGACGAGGTGCGGGTGACGGTCATCGCCGCCGGCTTCGACGGCGGCACGCCCAAGCGCAAGGAGGAGGGCAACGTCCTGCGGCGCGACCCCAAGCCGCAGCAGACGCAGGCCGAGACGCGCGCGGCCGCCGCCGCGGTGGCCACCCGCCGCAAGGACGAGTCCGCGCCCGACGCCGAGAAGGCCAAGGAGACCGAGCGCGAGGCCGTGCTCGCCGGGGCCCGCACGACGCCGGCCGAGGCCACGACGCCGAAGGTCGCGCCCGCCCCGGTGCACTACGACGACGACGACCTCGACATCCCGGACTTCCTGAAGTAGGCAGTGTTCTTCCACCGAGACACCCGGGAAGGCGACGTCCGCGTGGACGTCGCCTTCACCGACTCCACCGTCGACCTGCAGGGCCGCAGCCCCGGCTTCGCGACCAGCCTGCCGGCGGTCGAGGAGGCGTGCGGCGTGCGCTTCGCGCGGCTCGACCAGCACCACGGCGCGCAGGTGCTGGACGTCGTCGAGCCCGCGGCCGCCCCGCCGGCCGACGTGCCCGAAGGTGATGCGCTGGTGACCTCGACCCGCGGCCTGGGGCTGATGATCCGCGTCGCCGACTGCGTTCCCGTCGTCCTCGCCGACCCGGACTCCGGGCTCGTCGGCGCGGTGCACGCGGGTCGCGCCGGAGTCGAGCACGACATCGTGACGGCGACCGTCGAGCGCATGCGCGCCCGGGGGGCCGGACGGCTGGTCGCCTGGATCGGCCCGCACGTGTGCGGGGGCTGCTACGAGGTGCCCGAGGACCTGCGTGCCCGGGTGGCCTCCGCGGTGCCCGCGACCTTCGCCACCACCACGTGGGGCACCCCCTCCCTCGACCTGGGCGCCGGGGTGCGGTCGCAGCTCGAGGCGGCCGGCGACGTCGAGGTCGTCGCAGTCGACGCCTGCACGCGCGAGGACCCCCGCCTGCACTCCCACCGGCGCGACGGCGCCCGGGCGGGTCGGCTCGCCGGCCTGGTGTGGGCGTCATGAGCCGCCGCGACGAGCTGGCCGCCAACCTGGGCGCCGTACGAGCGCGGATCGACGCGGCCTGCGCCGACGCCGTTCGTGACGCCGCCGAGGTCCGCCTGACGGTGGTCACGAAGTTCTTCCCGGCCTCCGACGTGCGCCTCCTGGCCGAGCTGGGCGTGACCGACGTCGGCGAGAATCGCCACCAGGAGGCCGAGGCCAAGGCGGCGGAGTGCGCCGACCTGGGGCTGCGCTGGCACTTCATCGGCGGGCTGCAGAGCAACAAGGCGGTGGCCGTCGCGCGCTACGCCGACGTCGTCGAGTCCGTTGACCGCACCAAGCTCGTCGCCGGCCTGGGCCGGGGGGCGGGGGAGAGCGACCGCGACGTCGACGTGCTGCTGCAGGTCAGCCTGGACCCGCCCGGGGCCGAGCACCGCTCGGGCGCCGAGGCGGACGCGCTCCACGACCTCGCCGACGCCGTCGAGGCCACGGATCGCCTGTCCCTGCGGGGGCTGATGGCGGTGGCGCCCCTCGGCGGCGACCCCGCCGCGGCGTTCGCGCAGCTGGCCGAGACCCACCGCGAGCTGCTGGCCCGCCACCCGGGGGCAACGTGGCTCTCGGCGGGCATGAGCGGCGACCTGGAGCAGGCGATCGCGGCCGGTGCGACACACGTGCGCGTCGGCTCCGCGGTCCTCGGAACGAGACCGGAGTTCAAGTAGTGTCCACATCAGAGAAGGCCGTCCCGACGGGGCGACCGAGTTTCGAAAGGCTTCAGCCATGAGCGGTGCGATGCGCAGGATCGGTGAGTACCTCGGCCTGCTCGAGGACACCGGTCGTTACGACGACTACGACGGCGACGACTACGACACCCAGCAGACGGCGCCGGTCGCGGCCGCGCGTCAGCCGCGGGTGCGCGAGACCCGTCCGGCCCCGGTCTCCGACCTCGCCGAGCGCCGCCGCCAGGCCCCGGCTCCCGGCCCCTCCGGCGTGGTGGCCGAGCTGTCGCGGATCACCACCCTGCACCCGCGCACCTACAACGAGGCGCGCACGGTGGGGGAGAACTTCCGCGAGGGCGTGCCGGTCATCATGAACCTCTCCGAGATGGACGACGCCGACGCCAAGCGTCTCGTCGACTTCGCCGCCGGGCTCGTGTTTGCCACGCGTGGCACCATCGAGCGCGTCACCAGCAAGGTGTTCCTGCTCTCCCCGCCCAACGTCACGGTCGCCGCCGAGGACAAGCAGCGGATCGCCGAGGGTGGATTCTTCAACCAGAGCTAGGTCAAACTCTTGGTCATCGTAGGGACGGTCATCGATGTCGTCCTCTGGATCTTCATCGGCATGCTCTGGGTCCGCTTCGTCGTGGACTGGGTGCAGGTCTTCGCGCGCTCCTGGAGCCCCCGGGGGCCCATCCTGGTCGTGCTGGAGGTCGTCTACTCCGTCACGGACCCGCCCATCAAGGCGCTGCGCCGGGTCATCCCGCCGCTGCGCATCGGGAACTTCGCACTCGACCTCAGTTTCATCATCGTGATGATCTGCGCATACCTTCTGAGGTACATCAACGCCATCGTGTTCCTGAACCGGTAGCGCCGGCGGCGGTTGACCCCACCAGGTCACACCCGCCCCACGCAGGCGCTATGGTTTCGGTGGACACATACTGCTCGAACCGATCAAGAATTGGGTGAGGTCATGCCGCTGACGCCTGAGGACGTGAGCAACAAGCGATTCACGCCTGTCCGGCTCCGTGAGGGCTACGACATGGGCGAGGTCGACCAGTTCCTCGACGAGGTCGAGGCCGAGCTCGCTCGTCTCACCAAGGAGAACGACGACCTGCGCGCCAAGCTCGCGTCGGCCCAGAGCGGTGCCTCGTCGCCCGCCGAGACGGCCCAGCAGCCGGTCGTGGTGGAGCGGGCTCCCGAGCCGGAGCCCGAGCCCGAGCCGGTCCGCGAGGCGCCCGCCCCGGTCGCCGCCGCGGCCCCCGCGCCGGAGACCTTCCGCGTCGAGACGGTCCCGCAGGCCTCCAACGCCGCGGCCCGCCTGCTCGAGATCGCCACGCGCAACGCCGACGAGCTCGTCGAGGACGCCAAGAACCAGGCCGACAAGATCATCGGCGAGGCCCGCACCAAGGCCGAGCGCCTCGAGCACGAGTCGAAGAGCAAGGCCGACCGCCTCGAGTCCGACGCCCGCACCCGCTCGCAGATGCTCGACGCCGAGACCGCCGAGCGCCGTGCGCAGCTCTTCGGCGACCTCGAGAAGGAGCGCGACAAGCTCAGCCTCGACGTCGAGAACCTCCGCTCCTTCGAGCGCGAGTACCGCTCGCGTCTCAAGAGCTACTTCACCCAGCAGCTCGAGGCGCTGCAGGGCTCCGCGGAGACGGCCGCCCCCACGGGCGACCAGACCCACGCGCCCAAGCGCCTGCGCTCGATCCTGGGCGAGGACGAGAGCTGACGCTCTCCTAGCACGTCGCCAGACGGTCGGACCCTCGGGTCCGACCGTCTGTCGCATTTACGGTGCGGCGGTTTGAGCCCCCTCCGCGCGACCGGCTACCCTCCGTGCAGCCCGTGGCTCTCGTCACGGCGACCCCTTTCACAGGAGGCGGCATCCATGGCTCGCAGCACCAGGAAGTCGCTGGCCGGACAGGCCGCCTCGGCAGCACGCAAGGTCATCTCGCGACGACCCGCCAAGGCCGCCTCCGCCGCTCCCGACAAGGCGGCGCCGGCGAAGAAGGCGGCGCCGGCGAAGAAGGCGGCGCCCGCGAAGAAGGCGGCGCCCGCGAAGAAGGCGGCGCCCGCGAAGAAGGCGGCGCCCGCGAAGAAGGCGGCGCCCGCGAAGAAGGCGGCGCCCGCGAAGAAGGCGGCGCCCGCGAAGAAGGCGGCGCCGGCCAAGAAGGCAGCGCCCGCGAAGAAGGCAGCGGCACCCGCGAAGAAGGCGGCCCCGACGAAGAAGGCGGCCCCGGCGAAGAAGGCGGCCCCGGCGAAGAAGGCGGCCCCGGCGAAGAAGGCGGCCCCGGCGAAGAAGGCGGCCCCGGCGAAGAAGGCAGCGCCCGCGAAGAAGGCAGCGCCCGCGAAGAAGACCACCCCCGCGAAGAAGACCACCCCCGCCGCGGCGGCTGCACCGACGAAGGCACCCGTGACGAGGGCTCCCGCGAAGAGGACCGCACCGGCCACCAAGGCCGCCGCGAAGAAGACGTCCGTCAGCGCCCTGGTCGTCAAGGAGGACGAGGACGCCTGGACCAAGGCCGAGCTGAAGGAGGTGCTCGACGAATTGCACGTCCAGCGCACCCACAGCACCGAGATCGTGACCGCGCAGGAGGCGGAGCTCTCCGTCCTGCTGCGCAACGCCGGCGACGGCGCCGGCCAGGACCAGGCCGACATGGGCGCGACCAGCTTCGAGCGCGACCACGAGCTGACCGTCCTCAACAACGAGCGCGACAAGCTGGCCCAGATCGACCGCGCGCTCTCGCGCATCGACGACGGCACCTACGGCGTCTGCGAGTCGTGCGGCAACGCCATCGGCAAGATGCGTCTGATGGCATTCCCCCGTGCCACACTGTGCATGCCATGCAAGCAGCGCGAGGAACGTCGCTGAGCGACGACGCCACGTCCGACCAGCCACCCGACACCAGCCGGAGGCGACGCCTCCGGCTCCGCTTCGCGGTCGTGGCCCTGGCGGTCTACGCCGTCGACGTCGGGAGCAAGATCCTGGCCGTCGACCGCCTGACCGGCCGCGAGGACATCCCGGTCGTGGGCGACCTGTTGGTCCTCCACCTGACCCGCAACCCCGGGGCCGCCTTCAGCACCGGCACCCAGTTCACCGAGGTCCTGAGCTGCATCGCGATCGCGGCGGTGCTGATCGTGCTCTGGCTGAGCCGGCGGCTCGGCAGCCCCGGCTGGGCCGTGGGCCTGGGTCTCCTGCTCGCCGGGGTGGCCGGCAACCTCACCGACCGGCTGCTGCGCCAGCCCGGCCCGCTGCGCGGGCACGTCATCGACTTCCTGATGCTGCCCAACTGGCCGGTGTTCAACATCGCCGACATGGCCATCAACGCCGCCGCCGTCACGATCCTGGTCCAGGCCTTCCGCGGGGTGCACCTCGACGGCACCCGCGAGGAGCGCTCGCGCGACGACCGGGACGGGACTGCCGAGACTTCCGAGACCGACCCGCCTGAGCCCAGCCCCCAGGAGCCGACCGCGTGACCCAGACCGACCACCGCAGCCTGCACGTCCCCGACGGGCTGGCCGGCGAGCGCGTCGACGCCGCCCTGGCGCAGATGTTCGGGCTCTCGCGCACCCGCGCTGCCGACCTCATCTCCCAGGGCCTGGTGACCGTCGACGGCGGCGACGTCGCCAAGAGCGACCGGGTCCTGCCGGGCGCCCTGCTGGACGTCACCATCCCGCACGAGCGCGACCAGCTGGCCGTGGTGCCCGAGATCGTCGAGGGCATCAAGATCATCCACGACGACGACTCGATCGTGGTGATCGACAAGCCCGTCGGCGTCGCGGTGCACCCGTCGCCGGGGTGGTCGGGCCCCACCGTCGTCGGCCACCTCGCCGGCGCCGGCTTCCGGATCGCGACCAGCGGCGCCCCCGAGCGGCAGGGCATCGTCCAGCGCCTCGACGTCGGCACGTCGGGCGTCATGGTCATCACCAAGTCCGAGCACGCCTACTCGCTGCTCAAGAACGCCTTCCGGCAGCGCACGGTCGACAAGACCTACCACGCGCTGGTCCAGGGCCACCCCGATCCGCACGAGGGGACGATCGACGCCCCGATCGGGCGCCACCCCAAGGCCGACTACAAGTTCGCCGTGATGGCCGACGGCCGCGCCAGCGTCACGCACTACTCCACGCTGGAGGCGCACCGCTTCGCCAGCCTGCTCGAGGTGCACCTGGAGACCGGCCGCACCCACCAGATCCGGGTCCACATGGCCGCGCTCAAGCACCCCTGCGTCGGCGACATCACCTACGGCGCCGACCCGACGCTGTCGCGCCGCGTGGGCCTCGAGCGCCAGTGGCTGCACGCCGTGCGGCTGGGCTTCGAGCACCCCGACAGCGGTGCCCACGTGGAGTACGAGTCCACCTATCCCGACGACCTCTCGCGCGCGCTCGAGGTCATCCGAGATGCCGACTGACCTGGTGCTCCGGCCCGCGGACCCGCGGGACGCCGCCGCGGTGGCGATGGTCCACCTGGAGGCCCGGTCGGCCGCCCCGATGCCGCCCCCGGCCCACCCCGAGCACGAGGTGCGGGCCTGGCTGTCGGGGCGCCTGGTGGCCGACGAGGTGTGGGTCGCCGAGCGCGGCGGCCACGTCGCCGGCTACGCCCGGCTGACCGAGACCTGGCTCGACGACCTCTACGTCGCCCCGCCGCACGCCGGTGCGGGGGTGGGGTCGGCGCTGCTCGACCTGGCGAAGTCGCGGCGGCCCGAGGGCTTCTGCCTGTGGGTGTTCGAGACCAACGCGCCCGCCCGCGCCTTCTACGCGCGCCACGGCCTGGTCGAGCTCGAGCGCACCGACGGCACCGCCAACGAGGAGCGCGCGCCCGACATCCGGATGGCCTGGCCGGGCCGTGACCCGGTGGCCTTCCTGCGCGGCCTCATCGACGAGGTCGACGAGCAGCTCGGCGACCTGCTGGCGCGCCGGGCGGCGCTCACCCGGGCGGTCCAGCCCCACAAGGCGCAGCCGGACACCCGCGACACCGGGCGCGAGCGCGCGATCGCCGAGGCGATGGCCGTGCGGGCCCCCGCCCTGGGCGCGCAGCGGCTGCAGCGGATCGTCCACGCCATCGTCACCGAGTCCCTGGACGCGGCCCAGGACGCTCCCTGACCGCCGCGGGGGAGCCGTGCTGACGGCGGTCGTCCTCACGCTCCTCGGCTCGGTCGCGCACGCCGCGTGGAACCTGCTGGCCAGCCGCGCGCACGCCGAGGACAGCCGGGTCTTCGTGTGGGTCTACTCGACGTTCTCCCTGGTGGCGCTCGCCCCCGCCGCCGCCGTCGCCCTGCTCCGCGGCGCGGACCTGTCCTGGACGCTGGTGGGGGCCAGCGCGCTGAGCGCCCTCTTCCACACCGGCTACGCGGTGTCGCTGCAGGCGGCGTACTCGCGCAGCGACCTCAACGTCACCTACCCGGTCGCCCGAGGGCTGGGTCCGGTGCTGGCCTCGGCGTTCGCGGTGGCCGTCCTGCACGAGCGGCTGAGCGCCGCCGGGTGGGTGGGCATCGCGCTCATCACCGCCGGCGTCGGGGTGGTCTCCACGGGAGCGGCCCCGGCCGACACCCGGGACCGGCGGGCGGCGGGGCTGCGGTGGGGCCTGCTGATCGCGGTCGCGATCGCGGCCTACACGCTGTGGGACGCCCACGCGGTCGCCGAGCTGGGGGTCGACCCGGTGCTCTACTACGCCGTCGGCGGGGTCTGGATGTTCGCCGTGCTGACCGTGACGTGCGGCCCGCGCCTGCGCCTGGCCGGCGAGGTCGCGCGGCGGCACTGGCGCACGGGCGTCGCGGTCGCGGTGCTGTCCCCGGTCGCCTACGTGCTGGTGCTCGTGGCGCTGACCCTGGCGCCGGTCTCCGTGGTCGCGCCGCTGCGCAGCACGAGCATCGTGATCGGCAGCCTGGCGGCCTGGTGGTGGCTCGGCGAGGCCCACGGCGGGCGCCGGATGGTGGGGGCGCTGGTGGTCACGGCGGGGGTGGCCGCCCTGGTGCTGGCGTGAACCGGGGCTGTCGGTGCGGGGTGCCACCATGCTCGGAGCGGTTCGCGTAGGCTGGCGGTCTTCCCCCAGCGAGACGATCCGGAGCCCGCGCCAGCGATGGCGACGGGATGACGAGGCCGCTGACGCATGCCCGATCTCGACCGGCGAGGAGCGCCCAGCAGACCATGACGACCGGCTCCGACTCCTTCGTCCACCTGCACGTCCACACCGAGTACTCCATGCTCGACGGTGCGGCTCGGCTGGGGGCGCTGACCGAGCGGGCGGCCGAGCTGGGCATGCCGGCCGTGGCCATGACCGACCACGGCAACGTGTTCGGCGCCTACGAGTTCTACGCCAAGGCCAAGAAGGCCGGGGTCAAGCCGATCATCGGCATCGAGGCCTACTTCACGCCCAACATCTCGCGCTTCGAGCGCAAGGGCGTCAACTTCTACGGCGGTGGCCCCGACGACGTCTCCGCGCGCGGCGCCTACACGCACATGACGCTGCTCTCGGAGTCGACCGAGGGCATGCACAACCTGTTCCGGCTCTCCACCGGCTCCTGGCGCGACGGCTTCTTCAAGCACCCCCGCATGGACCGCGAGCTGCTCTCCCAGCACGGCAAGGGCATCATCGGCACGACCGGCTGCCCCTCCGGCGAGGTGCAGGTCCACCTGCGCCACGGCAACTACGAGGCGGCCAGGCAGGTCGCGGGGGAGTTCCAGGACATCCTGGGCCGCGACAACTACTTCCTCGAGCTGATGGACCACGGCCTCGACATCGAGCGCCGCGTCAAGGACGGCCTGCTGCGCCTGTCCCAGGACCTCGCGATCCCGCTGCTGGCCACCAACGACTCCCACTACGTCATGCGCGAGGACGCCAAGAGCCAGGAGCACCTGCTCTGCATCAACTCCGGCTCCACGATGGACATCCCGGCCGGTGACGGCCCGGGCCAGCGCTTCGCCTTCAACGGCGACGGCTACTACCTCAAGTCCGCCGCCGAGATGCGCGACACCTGGCGCGACTTCCCCGAGGCCTGCGACAACACCCTGCTCATCGCCGAGCGCTGCGACGTCCAGTTCACCGAGGGCAACGGCACGTTCATGCCCCGCTTCCCCTGCCCGCCGGGGGAGAACGAGGACTCCTGGCTGGTCAAGGAGGTCGAGAAGGGGCTGCGCTTCCGCTACCCCGGCGGCATCCCCGACGCCGTGCGCAAGCAGGCCGACTTCGAGGTCGGCGTCATCACCCAGATGGGCTTCCCCGGCTACTTCCTCGTGGTCGCCGACTTCATCAACTGGGCCAAGGACAACGGCATCCGGGTGGGCCCGGGCCGTGGCTCGGGTGCCGGCTCGATGGTCGCCTACGCGATGCGCATCACCGACCTGGACCCGCTGGTCCACGGCCTGATCTTCGAGCGGTTCCTCAACCCCGACCGCGTCTCGATGCCCGACTTCGACATCGACTTCGACGAGCGTCGCCGCGGCGAGGTGATCCGCTACGTCTCCGACAAGTACGGCGACGACCGGGTCTCCATGATCGTCACCTACGGCACGATCAAGGCCAAGCAGGCCGTCAAGGACTCCAGCCGCATCCTGGGCTACCCCTTCGCCATGGGCGACCGCATCACCAAGGCGATGCCGGCCTCGGTCATGGGCAAGGACGTGCCCCTCAAGGAGATCTTCGACCCGGCCCACAAGCGCTACGGGGAGGGCGGGGAGTTCCGCACCCTCTACGACGGCGACGCCGACGTGAAGAAGGTCGTCGACACTGCCATCGGCATCGAGGGCCTCAAGCGCCAGTGGGGCGTGCACGCCGCCGGCGTGATCATGTCGAGCGAGCCGCTGATCGACATCATCCCGATGCTCAAGCGCCCTGCCGACGGCGCGATGATCACCCAGTTCGACTACCCGACGTGCGAGGCGCTCGGGCTGATCAAGATGGACTTCCTGGGGCTGCGCAACCTCACGGTCCTCGACGACGCCATCAAGAACATCCAGGCCAACCGCGGCGAGACCGTGGTGCTCGAGGACCTCGAGCTGACCGACGAGGCGACGTACGCCCTGCTCCAGCG
Source organism: Nocardioides lijunqiniae (assembly GCF_015024225.1). Lineage (GTDB taxonomy): Bacteria > Actinomycetota > Actinomycetes > Propionibacteriales > Nocardioidaceae > Nocardioides > Nocardioides lijunqiniae. The sequence goes on along the minus strand of NZ_JACJGM010000047.1, from coordinate 2,437 downwards.
CGGAGACACGCTCGGCGTCTTCCAGCTCGACGGCGGGCCGATGCGCGCCCTGCTGCGCTCGATGAAGCCCGACACGTTCGAGGACATCTCGGCCGTGGGCGCGCTCTACCGCCCGGGCCCCATGGGCGCCGACTCCCACAACAAGTACGCCCGCCGCAAGACCGGCCGCGAGCCGGTCGACCCGCTGCACCCCGAGCTGGCCGAGGCGCTCCAGGACATCCTCGGCGAGACCTACGGCCTGATCGTCTACCAGGAGCAGGTCATGGCGATCGCCCAGCAGCTCGCGGGCTACACGCTGGGACAGGCCGACATCCTGCGTCGCGCCATGGGCAAGAAGAAGAAGGAGGAGCTGGACAAGCAGTTCGCCGGCTTCTCCGCGGGCATGCAGGAGCGGGGCTTCTCGGCCCACGCGATCAAGACCCTGTGGGACACCCTGCTGCCGTTCTCCGACTACGCCTTCAACAAGGCCCACTCCGCGGCCTACGGGCTGGTGTCCTACTGGACGGCCTACCTCAAGGCCAACTACCCCGCCGAGTACATGGCGGCGCTGCTGACCTCGACCAAGGACGACAAGGACAAGTCGGCCATCTACCTCAACGAGTGCCGGCGGATGAAGATCCAGGTGCTGCCGCCCGACGTCAACGAGTCGGCCAACAACTTCACCCCGGTCGGCCACGACATCCGCTTCGGCCTGACCGCGATCCGCAACGTCGGCGCCAACGTCGTCGACGGGATCGTCGCGGCGCGCGCCGAGCACGGCCGCTACGAGTCGTTCGACGACTTCCTCAGCAAGGTCCCGGCGGTGGTCTGCAACAAGCGGGTCATCGAGTCGCTGATCAAGGCCGGCGCCTTCGACGAGCTCAAGCACCGGCGTCGTGCGCTGGTCGCGATCCACGAGAACGCCATCGACCAGTACATCGACATCAAGAAGAACGAGGCCATCGGCCAGGACTCCCTCTTCGGCGGCCTGGAGGACGAGGTCGGGGGAGGGTTCGCGATGACCGTCGCGATCCCCGACATCGACGAGTGGGACAAGACGACGCTGCTGGGCCACGAGCGCGACATGCTCGGCCTCTACGTCTCCGACCACCCGCTGCTGGGGCTCGAGCACGTGCTCTCCAACGGCACCGACTGCACGATCGGCCAGCTGATCCTCGACGAGGAGCGGGCCGACGGCTCCACCGTCACGGTCAGCGGGCTGGTGACCTCGGTGCAGCGCAAGATCACCAAGCGCGGCGACGCCTGGGCGATGGTCAGCCTCGAGGACCTGGAGGGCGCCATCGACGTGCTGCTCTTCCCGAGCTCCTACCAGCTGGCGAGCCCCTACCTCGTCGAGGACGCGATCCTCACGGTCAAGGGCCGGCTCAGCCGCAGCAAGGACCAGCCCGAGCTGCACGGCCAGGAGGTGACCGTCCCGGACCTGTCCGACGGGCCGTCCGGCCCCGTCGTGATCAGCCTGCCGTCCACCCGCTGCACGCCGCCGGTGATCGAGCAGCTCCGCGACGTGCTGGGCACGCACCCGGGGCTGACGGAGGTCCGGCTGCGGCTGCTCACCCGCGACGCCACCAAGGTGATGCGCCTCGACGACCGGCTCCGCGTCTCGCCGAGCCCGGCGCTGTTCGCCGACCTCAAGCAGCTCCTCGGACCCGGATGTCTGGCGGGCTGACCACGGGCCGGGACTCGCACGTCGGACGTGAGCACCCCCCGCTCGCGCCGCTGGTCGGGCAGTCCGTCGCGATCCTGGTCCTCTACGCCGTCGTGGGTGCGGGAGCCGGCTGGCTCTGGCACCGGCTGTGGGACCCGCCGACCGGCGTGGCCGTCGACGGCCGCTTCTACCTCGACTCGGCGGGGCTGCGGGGCGAGTTCCCCAGCACCGGGTGGTTCGTCGTCGTGGCCGCCGGGGTGGGTCTGCTGCTCGGCGTCGTGTGCGCCCTGCTGTTCGAGCGCTCCGAGCTGGTCACGCTGGCGGCCGTGGTCGTGGGAGCCGTCCTGGCGACGTACCTGATGCACCGGGTGGGGCTGTCCCTCAGCACCGACGACCCCGCGCGGGTGGCCCGGTCCGCTGCCGACGGCGACCGCATCCCGGCCCGCATCGAGGTGTCCGGGCGCAGCCCGTTCCTGGTGCTCCCGGCGGCGTCGCTCGCGGCGCTGGGGGTGGCCTACGCCGGCTTCCCGAAACGCCGCCGCGAGCGAGGTTGAGCGGGAACCTCCGCGGGTAGGCTCCCGTCGAATCCGCGAGCGCCGGGCGCCTCACCGCCCCGCTCGCGAGTCCACGACTATTCATCGCCACCACTTGGGGGTCCCCGTGTCCGACAACCTTCCGCCGTCCGGCCCGCCCGCGGGTCCTCCGTCGGGTCCGCCGTCCGGTCCCCCCTGGGGCCCGCCGCCCGCCGGCGGCCCCGCCGGTCCGCCCCCGTCCGCGCCGCCGCCCAGCGCC
>NZ_JACJGM010000046.1 GCF_015024225.1 Nocardioides lijunqiniae | reverse complement strand
GCCTCCTGTTGGCGAAGCGGTGAACTAGACAGCTCCACTTCACAACAGGGGGCCTTCACCCATCTACGACATCAGATCGTGTCCTCACACCTTCTCGACCAACGTGCCTGGACATCACAGCTAGCGCCTGTCTCGAAACCCCTCCGACTTGGAACGTGGTTTCGAGACGGTTGCTAGCGCAACCTCCTCAACCACCGGCGTGCAGTCGGCGGTCAGGTGAGGTGGCGGGCGGCGGCGGAGAGGAGGCGGAGGGCCTGGGCCGACCAGGCCGGCGTGGCGCCGGCGAGGCCGCAGGTCGGCGAGAGGACCAGCGAGTCGCCGACGGTGACGGGGTCGAGGCCGACGAGGTCGAGCCAGCGCAGCACCCGCTCGGTCAGCTCGGTCTCGGTGGGAGCCTGGGCCGGGTCGGTGGACGCGACGACGCCGAGAGCGACGCTCTCCCCCGCGTCCAGGGCCTCCGCCAGCGCCTCGTGGTCGCGCGCGGAGAGCGTGTCGAGGTCGGCGGAGAGGCCGCGGGCGCCGGCGCCGCGCAGCAGCGCCCAGGGGGTGCCGGGCGCGCAGGAGTGGACCCACGGCTCGGCCTGCTCGGCACCGATCGCGTCCAGCACCCAGCCGAGGTGCTCGGAGGCCTCCGGCGGGTGGACGGTCCGGTGCCGGCCGAAGCCGGACGCGGTGGGCACGCCGCCGCCGAGGACCGCGGCGAGCATCGGCTCGTCCACCTGGACGACCAGCCGGTCGACGCCGGGCAGCCGCCGACGTACGTCGCGGACGTGACCGCGCAGGCCCTCGGCCAGCGCCTGCGCCAGCTCGCGGCGCGCGCCGACGTCGGAGAGCACCTTGTCGCCACGGGGCTTCTCCACGGTGGCGGAGAGCGTCCACGGGCCGGCGACCTGCACCTTGAACGACCCGGTGTAGTCCTGGCCCTGCTCCTCGAGGCCGTCGAGGTCCTGCGCGAGGAGGCTCCGGGCGCGGCGGTGGTCGACGCCGGAGGCGTCGGTGAGCCGCCACCCGGCGGGCTGGAGGTCGATGCCGAGGCCGTCGGTGACGGCGAGCGCTCGGCCCAGCATCCCCGCGGGCGCCCCACGGCCAGGCACCTCGGGCAGGTGGGGCAGGTCGGCGAGCTCGCCGAGGACGACGCGCACCGCCTCGTCGTAGGCCGGCTGGTCGCCGCCGGGCATCGAGCCGACGCCGGTCGCGATCATGCGGTCGTCGCGATCGTGGCGGAGCCGACCACGCGGCTGCCGTCGTAGATCACGGCCGCCTGGCCGGGCGCGATGCCGAAGGCCGGGTCGAGCAGCTCGATGTCGACCCGGTCGCCCGTGGTCGCGACCACGGCGCGGTGCTCGTCGCCGTGGGCGCGCAGCTGCACGGTGGCGTCGAGGCGCGTCGGGACGCTGCCGCACCAGCGCGGCTTGATGCCGCCGAGCCGGTGGACGGCGAGCCGCTCGCGCGGCCCGACCGTGACCGTGCCGGAGACCGGCTCGATGTCGAGGACGAAGCGCGGCTTGCCGTCGGCCGCCGGAGTGCCGAGGCGCAGGCCCTTGCGCTGGCCGATGGTGAAGCCGTAGCTGCCCTCGTGGCGGCCCAGCTCCTCGCCGGTGGCGTCGTCGACGATCGCGCCGCCGTGGTTGGGGGCGCGGTCGCCGAGCTTCTCGCGCAGCCACCCGGCGTTGTCGCCGTCGGCGACGAAGCAGATGTCGTGGCTGTCGGGCTTGTCGGCGACCAGCAGCCCGCGCTCGGCAGCCTCGGCACGGACGGCCGACTTCGGCGAGTCCCCGAGCGGGAAGAGCGAGTGCGCGAGCTGGTGCTGGTCGAGCACGCCGAGCACGTAGGACTGGTCCTTGCCGTGGTCGACGGCCCGGTGCATCTCGATCAGCCCGTCGGCGCCGGTGCGCAGCTGCGCGTAGTGGCCGGTGGCGACGGCGTCGAACCCCAGCGCGAGCGCCCGGTCGAGCACGGCGGCGAACTTGATCTTCTCGTTGCAGCGCAGGCACGGGTTGGGGGTGCGGCCGGCGGCGTACTCGTCCATGAAGTCCTCGACGACGTCCTCGTGGAAGCGCTCGCTGAGGTCCCAGACGTAGAACGGGATGCCGATGACGTCGGCGGCGCGGCGGGCGTCGTTGCTGTCCTCGATGGTGCAGCAGCCGCGGGCGCCCGAGCGGTACGACGCCGGGTTGCGCGAGAGCGCGAGGTGGATGCCGGTGACGTCGTGGCCGGCCTCGACGGCGCGGGCGGCCGCGACGGCCGAGTCGACACCGCCGGACATGGCAGCGAGGACCTTCATCGTGAGGCTGCCCGGGCCCGTTCGACGCACGGGCCGATGGCCTCGACGAGGGCCCGGACGTCGGCCTCGGTCGAGGTGTGCCCGAGCGAGAACCGCAGCGAGCTGCGCGCCTCGTGGTCCGCGCGGCCCATCGCGAGCAGCACATGGGACGGCTGCGGCACGCCGGCGGAGCAGGCCGAGCCGGTCGAGCACTCGATGCCGCGGGCGTCGAGCAGCATCAGCAGCGAGTCGCCCTCGCAGCCGGGGAAGCTGAGGTGGGCGTTGCCGGGGAGGCGGTGGACCGTGTCGCCGTTGACCTGGGCGTCCGGCACGGCGTCGAGGACGCCGGCGACGAGCCGGCCGCGGAGCTCGGCGACGCGGGCGGCGTGGTCGGGCTGGTGCTTGACCGCGAGCTCGACGGCCGCCGCGAAGCCGGCGATGGCCGGCGTGTCGATGGTGCCGCTGCGGATGTCGCGCTCCTGGCCGCCGCCGTGGACGAGCGCGGTGACCTCCAGCTCCCGGCGTACGACGAGCGCACCGACGCCGTAGGGCCCGCCGAGCTTGTGGCCGGTCAGCGTCAGCGCGTCGACGCCGGACGCGGCGAAGTCGATGGGCAGGGTGCCGACGGCCTGCACCGCGTCGGTGTGCACCGGGATGCCGTGGGCGGCGGCCAGGGCCACCACCTCGTCGATCGGCTGGACCGTGCCGACCTCGTTGTTGGCCCACATCACCGAGACGAGCGCGACCGTGGCGGGGTCCTGCTCGATGAGCGCGCGCAGCGCGTCGAGGTCGAGGCGGCCGTCGCGGTCGACCGGGACGAGGTCGACCTGGGCACCGTCGTCCTCGCCGAGCCAGAAGACCGGGTCCAGCACGGCGTGGTGCTCGATCGCCGAGGTCAGGATGCGGGTGCGGCGCGGGTCGGCGGCCCGGCGCGCCCAGTAGATGCCCTTGAGGGCGAGGTTGTCGGCCTCGGTGCCGCCGGCGGTGAAGACGACCTCGCCCGGGCGGCAGTTGAGCGCCTGGGCGATCGTCTCGCGCGACTCCTCCACGATCCGGCGCGCGCGCCGCCCGGAGGCGTGCAGGGAGCTGGGGTTGCCGACGTCGAGGAGGTGCGCGGTGAGCGCGTCGACCGCCGCGGGCACCATCGGCGTGGTGGCGGCGTGGTCGAGGTAGACGACCGGGTCGGGGCTGGCGTGGCTCATGGCGTGGTCAAGCGTACGGCTCACCCCTCCGGGCGGACTCATCCGAGCCGGTCGAGCCAGGGGTGGCCCGGGTGGGCGGCCGCGATCGCGCGCAGGAGCCACCCCTGCTCCGCGCGGCCGAGCCGCGGGCCGTTCACCGGTCCGCCCGGGCGGCGATCGAGACCAGGACGGCGCGGTGGTCGGCGCCCGAGATGGTCACGGTGCGGGTGTCGGTGACCGTCCACTGGTCGGTGACCATCACGTGGTCGATGCCGACGCTCGGCGGCAGGGCGCTCAGGACGGGGAAGCCGCCCCCGACCGGCCACGTGGCCTCGACGCCGGCGTTGGCGAGCTCGGCGGAGTCGCGGAAGCCGTCGTCGACGAGCGCGCGCAGCGGCGCCTGGTCGAGCGTGGCGTTGAGGTCGCCGGCGATGACGGTGGCGTCGCCCGAGGCCGCGAGCTCGCGGATCTGCGCGTGGTCCTCGCGCCACGCGACGGGGTCGACGGGCGGATAGGGGTGCACCGCGAGCAGCGAGAGCCCGGCGGTGCGCACCAGCAGGCCGTCGAAGATCGTGTCCAGGGTCTCCACCACCTCGACCGGGGCGTGCGAGAACACCATGGTGCCCTCGGTGCCGCGGCCCGCCTCGCCGGCGCGGTAGGGGAACGCGTCGGCGAGCCCGGCCGTCTCCATGTCGGCCACCGCGCCCCGCGTGAGCTCGCTGACGACCAGCACGTCGACGTCGGCGGCGGTGGCCTCCTCGAGGAGCTCGACGGCGTCACCCGCGCCCTTGAAGAGGTTGGCGGTCATCAGTACGACCGGTGTCGCATCTGATGCCGCGGCCGGCGTCGTCCCGGTGACCAACGGCGCGTACCAGGCGGCGTGGAGCAGCAGCCCGGCGAGCGCGAGCACCGCTCCCCCGGCGACCAGCGCGCGGCGGCCGAGCCCGCGGAGCACCCCGACCAGCAGCAGCACGAGCGCCGCGGCGTACAGGGGCAGCCCGAAGGGCGTGAACGCTCCCAGCTGGATGGCGCGCGCGTGGTCGGGCTCCAGCAGCCGCACGCCGGTGAGGGCGAGGGCGGGCAGCAGCAGGAGCGCGACGGCGCACCAGTAGACGATGCGCCCCAGGGTCATGGCGCCAACCTACCGAGCCTCAGAGGAGCACCAGGTCGTCGCGGTGGACGACCTCCCGCTCGTAGGCCGCGCCGAGCTCGCGCTTCAGGTCGTGGGAGCTGCGGCCGAGCAGCTGCGGCACCTCGTCGGCGTCGAAGTTCACGAGGCCGCGGGCCACGACGGTCCCGTCGGGCCCGGCCAGGTTGACCGGGTCGCCCGCCGTGAAGGCACCGAGGACGCCGGTGATGCCGGCGGCCAGCAGCGAGGCCCGCCGCTCGACGACGGCGCGCACGGCGCCCGGGTCCAGCAGGAGCGTGCCCTTGGGGTCGGTGGCGTGCGCCAGCCAGAGCAGTCGGACGGGACGCCGGCGTCCGGTGGCGTGGAAGAGCGTGCCGACGGGCTCTCCCGCGAGCGCCTCGGCGGCGTGCTCGGCGGAGGCCAGCAGCACCGGGATGCCGGCGCCGGTGGCGATCCGGGCCGCCTCGACCTTGGTCTGCATGCCCCCGGTGCCGACCCCGGCCGCGCCCGCCTTGCCGATCTGCACGTGGTCGAGCTCGTCGAACGACGTCACCTCGGGCACCAGCGAGCTGCCCGGCAGCCGCGGGTCGGCGTCGTAGAGGCCGTCGACGTCCGACAGCAGCACCAGCAGGTCGGCGTGGACCAGGTGCGCCACCAGCGAGGCCAGCCGGTCGTTGTCGCCGAAGCGGATCTCGTTGGTGGCCACGGTGTCGTTCTCGTTGACGACCGGCAACACACCCAGCTCGAGCAGCTTGGCGAACGTCGAGAAGGCGTTGCGGTAGTGCGAGCGGCGGGTGACGTCGTCCAGCGTCAGCAGCACCTGGCCGACGACGACGCCGTGGCGGGCCAGCTCCTCGGTGTAGCGGTGCATGAGCAGGCCCTGGCCGACCGAGGCGGCCGCCTGCTGCGCGGCGAGGCCGCGCGGCCGCCGGGCCAGCCCCAGCGGCGAGAGGCCGGCGGCGATGGCGCCCGACGACACCAGCACCACCTCGGCGCCCCGCGAGCGAGCCGCGGCGAGCACGTCGGCCAGGCGGCTGACCGTGCCCGGGTCGATGCCCCCGGCGGCGGTGGTGAGCGAGGAGGACCCGACCTTCACGACGATCCGGCGCGCGCCGGTCACCGCGAGCCGCTCCGCGGTCATGCCTCGGGGTCGCTCTCAGCCCAGTCGGGGTCGTCGGCCGAGCCGATCGTGTAGGCCTTCGGGCCGAACTTCTCCGGCTTGTCGAGGCGGCGGGCCACGTCGGCGCGGGTCTCGGTCTCGGCCCGCTCGGGCATGGCCTCCTGGATCGCACGCCGACGACCGTGGGCGGGGCGCTTCTCCTCGAAGCGCTCGTCCTCGCCGCGGCGGGCGAGGTTCTCGGCGCCCGCGTCGATGCCGGGCTTGAAGTCGAACACGACGGAGTTGTCCTCGTGGCCGATGATGACGGTGTCGCCGGCCTCGGCGCCCAGCTGCAGGAGCCGGGTCTCGACGCCCAGCCGGTTGAGCCGGTCGGCGAGGAAGCCCACGGCCTCGTCGTTGCTGAAGTTGGTCTGGCGCACCCAGCGCTCGGGCTTGGTGCCGCGCACGCGCCAGCCGTCCTCGCTCGCGGTGACGGTGAAGTCGTCGCCGCCGCCCGCGCTGGGCGGGCGGAGGACGATGCGCTGGGCCTCGACGACCTCGCGCTCGGCGCGCGCGGCCAGCACGATCTCGGCCATGGCGAACGTCAGCTCGCGCATGCCCTCGCCGCTCGCGGCCGACACCGGGAACACCCGCAGCCCGCGCTCGCGCAGGTCGTCGATCGTGATGTCGGAGATGTCGCGGCCGTCGGGCACGTCGATCTTGTTGAGGGCGACCAGCCGCGGCCGGTCCTCGAGCCCGCCGTAGCGCGCGAGCTCGTTCTCCATGATGTCGAGGTCCTCGGCCGGGTTGCGGCCGGGCTCCATGGTCGCGGTGTCGATCACGTGGACCAGCGCCGCGCAGCGCTCGATGTGGCGCAGGAAGTCGTGGCCGAGGCCGCGGCCCTCGCTGGCACCCTCGATCAGGCCGGGCACGTCGGCAACGGTGAACGTCGTCTCGCCGGCCGTGACCACGCCGAGGTTGGGCACCAGCGTGGTGAACGGGTAGTCGGCGATCTTGGGCCGGGCCCGCGAGATGGAGGCGATCAGGCTGGACTTGCCGGCGCTCGGGAAGCCGACCAGGCCGATGTCGGCGACGACCTTGAGCTCGAGCGCGATGTCGAGCTCGTCGCCGGGCTCGCCGAGCAGGGCGAAGCCCGGGGCCTTGCGCTTGGAGCTGGCCAGCGCCGCGTTGCCGAGACCGCCGCGTCCGCCCTGGGCGATGACCAGCTCGGTGCCGGGGCCGACCAGGTCGGCCAGCACGGTGCCGTCGGCGTCGGTCACGACCGTGCCCTCCGGCACGGGCAGGACGACGTCGGCGCCGTGGGAGCCGTTGCGGTGGGCTCCGGCGCCGTGGCCGCCGTTCTCGCCGCGGCGGTGGGGGCTGTGGTGGTAGTCGATCAGCGTGGTCACGTCGGGGTCGACGCGCAGGATGACGGAGCCGCCCGGGCCGCCGTTGCCGCCGTCGGGGCCGCCGAGGGGCTTGAACTTCTCGCGGTGCACCGAGGCGACGCCGTCGCCACCCTTACCGGCGCTCACGTGGAGCGTCACGCGGTCGACGAAGGTGGGGACTGCCATGGGACACCGCCTCTCAGACGGTTGTGGTGCGGGGATGGTGCAGAAATGGCGAAAGGGCGACCCCCACGTGCAGGGACGCCCTTTGCGCGAAGTGGTGCTGCGAGCGTCAGGTCACTCGCCCGGGACGATGTTGACGACCTTGCGGCCGCGCTTGCGGCCGAACTCCACCGCGCCCGCGACGAGCGCGAACAGGGTGTCGTCGCCGCCGCGGCCGACGCCGGCGCCCGGGTGGAAGTGGGTCCCACGCTGGCGCACGATGATCTCGCCGGCGTTGACTTCCTGGCCACCGAACCGCTTGACGCCGAGGCGCTGGGAGTTGGAGTCGCGGCCGTTCTTGGTGGACGCGGCGCCCTTCTTGTGAGCCATTTCGTAGTCCTTCGGGTGTGTCTCGAGCGAGGGCTCAGAGAGAGATGTCGGTGACCTTGACCTGGGTGTACTTCTGGCGGTGACCCTGGCGCTTCTTGTAGCCGGTCTTGTTCTTGTACTTCTGGATGATGATCTTGGGGCCCTTGGTGGCGCCGAGGACCTCGACCGTCACCGACGCCTTGTCCAGACCGGTCGAGGTGACGGACTCGCCGTCGACCACGAGCACCACCGGAAGGGTCACCGACTCGCCGACGCCGGTCGTCACCTTGTCGATCTCGATGACGTCGCCGACGGCGACCTTCTGCTGGGTGGCGCCTGCGCGCACGATCGCGTACACCGCGGTCTCCTTCGTAGGTCTCACTGAACAAGCTGGGGCTGCGGCACGCACGACCGCTCGAGGCGGAGGGGGTGGGCGCAGGATGGGGCAAGTTGGAACGTGTGGGCACGCTGAGCGCACCGAGGGTCAATAGTACGGATGCGCCGCTCGCACCGCAAAACGCGGGGCGAGCGGCGCCCCACGCTCAGCGCTTGCGGGTCCGCTTCTTGACGGGGACGTGCTCGATCGAGGAGCCGGCGTCGCCGTCGATGTCGCCCGGCTCCCCGCTCGCGGCCGCGTCCGAGGTGTCCACGGGTGCCGGCTGGGCCGACCGGTTGCGCCCGCGGGTGCGGGTCACGACCTTCGGCGGCTCTGCGGCAGGAGCGGGCTCGACCGGGGCCGCGGCCACCGCGACGGGCTCCACGACCGGCATCGGGGCCGGGGTGGTGCTGATCGTCTCGGTGGAGCGCGTCGTGCGGCGTGTGCGGGTGACCACGGCCGGCGTCTCGGCCGGCGCCGCGGGCTGCGGCTCCGGCTCCGGCTCGGGCTCGGCGGGTGCCTCGACCGCCGGCTCCGGCTCGGCCGGCACGTCGACCTCGGGCGCGGTCTCGACCGGTGCCGGGGTGGTGCTGATCGCCTCGCTGGAGCGCGACTTGCGGCGTGTGCGGGTGACCACGGCCGGCGCCTCGGCCGGGGCCGCGGGCTCCGGCTCGGCCGGGACCTCGACCTCGGGCTCGGTGGCCGGCTCGGGCGCGGTCTCGACCGGCGCCGGGGCGTCGGTCACGATGTCGGTCTCCACCACGGTGTCGGCGTCGGTGTCGGCCTCGGCCTCGATGCGGGCGGCGTTCTCGGGCTTGGCCATCGCCGCCACGTCCTTGGGCGACGGGGCCGCCTTCGGAGCCACCGGGGCCTGGTCGTCGCTGCCGCGGCCACGGCCGCCGCGCGTGCGCCGGCCACCTGCACCGTTCCCGCTACCGCCGCCGTTGCCCCCGCCGTTGCCGCCGTTGCCACCGCCTCGCGAGGAGTCCTCGCCGCGACGCGGCTCGACCGGCTGGTCGTGCAGGACGAGGCCGCGGCCCTGGCAGTGCTCGCAGTTCTCGCTGAAGGCCTCCAGCAGGCCGGTGCCGATGCGCTTGCGCGTCATCTGCACCAGGCCGAGGGAGGTGACCTCGGCGACCTGGTGTCGGGTGCGGTCGCGGCCCAGGCACTCCACCATCCGGCGCAGCACGAGGTCGCGGTTGGACTCCAGGACCATGTCGATGAAGTCGACGACGATGATCCCGCCGATGTCGCGCAGCCGGAGCTGGCGCACGATCTCCTCGGCCGCCTCCAGGTTGTTCTTGGTGACGGTCTCCTCGAGGTTGCCGCCGGAGCCGGTGAACTTGCCGGTGTTGACGTCGACGACCGTCATGGCCTCGGTGCGGTCGATGACCAGCGAGCCGCCCGAGGGCAGCCAGACCTTGCGGTCCAGGCCCTTGGCGATCTGCTCGTCGATCCGGTACGTCGCGAAGACGTCCGGGCCGTCGTTGGTGTCGTAGCGCTCGACGCGGTCGGTCAGGTCGGGCGCGATGTGCGACACGTAGTCCTGGACGCTGCTCCAGGCGTCCTCGCCCTGGATGACGAGCTTCTTGAAGTCCTCGGTGAACAGGTCGCGCACGACCTTGAGGGTCAGGTCGGGCTCGCCGTAGAGCAGCTGCGGCGCCTGGCCCTTGGCCTTGCCCTCGATGTCCTCCCAGCGGGCCTTGAGGCGCTCGACGTCGCGGGTGAGCTCCTCCTCGCTGGCGCCCTCCGCGGCGGTGCGGACGATCACGCCCGCGGTGTCGGGGACGATCTCCTTGAGGAGGGTCTTGAGGCGGTTGCGCTCGGTGTCGGGGAGCTTGCGCGAGATGCCCGAGGTGGTGCCGTCGGGCACGTAGACCAGGAAGCGACCGGCGAGGCTGACCTGGCTGGTGAGCCGGGCGCCCTTGTGGCCGATCGGGTCCTTGGTGACCTGCACCAGGATCGACTGGCCGGAGCTGAGCACCGACTCGATCTTGCGCGGCTGGCCCTCCCTGTGGCCGAGCGAGGCCCAGTTGACCTCGCCGGCGTACAGCACGGCGTTGCGACCCTTGCCGATGTCGATGAAGGCGGCCTCCATCGACGGCAGGACGTTCTGCACGCGACCGAGGTAGACGTTGCCGATGAGCGAGGTCTGCGACTCGCGGGCGACGTAGTGCTCCACGAGCACCTTGTCCTCGAGGACGCCGATCTGGGTCAGCTCCTCGCGCTGGCGGATGACCATGACCCGGTCGACCGACTCGCGGCGGGCGAGGAACTCCGCCTCGCTGACGATGGGCGCGCGGCGACGACCGGCCTCGCGACCCTCCCGACGGCGCTGCTTCTTGGCCTCGAGGCGCGTCGAGCCGGCGATCGCGGTGATCTCGTCCTCGGCCGAGCGGGGCTTGCGCACGCGGGTGACGGTGTTGGCGTCGTCGCCGCCGTTGCCGCCCTCGTCGCCCTCGCGCCGGCGGCGGCGCCGACGGCGGGTCCCGCCCTCGCCGGAGTCGTCGGACTCGGTCTCCTGGGCGGCCCCACGGCCTCCGCGGCCCGAGCCCGAGCCCTTGGTGGCGGCCGGGGCGGAGTCGTCGCCGTCGTCCTGGCTGTCGTCGGACGTGCCGTTGTCGTCACCGTCGCCGGCCTTGCGGCGGCGGCGGCCGCCGCGGCGGCGCCGGCGGCGCGGGCCGCCCTCGGAGCCGTCGTCGTCGGAGTCGCTGTCGCCGTCGTTGTCGCTGTCGCCGTCGGCCTCGGAGGGCTGGGCCGCGGGCTCGGCGGCGGTCTCGGCGTCGTCGGCGGTCGCCGTGACGGCACCGGTCTCGGACTCCTCGTCCTGCTCGGGCGCGACGGCGGCCTTCTTGGACGCGCGCTTGCGCGGGGTCCGCTTCCGCGGCTCGACGACCTCCGGGGCGACCTGCTCCTCCGCCTGCTCCTCGGCGTCCTCGTCGACGGGCAGCGTCGGCTCGGGCTCCGGGGTCGCCTCGACGACCTTGACCGCGGCGCGGCGCCCGCGGGTGCGCGTGGTGACCTTGGTCTCGGGCGCCTTGAACAGCACCATCGGCGCGCCGGCCTCGGCCGTGGCGGGCTCGGCCGGCTGGGCGGGCTCGACGGGCGAGGTCGACGCAGTCGATGCCGCACTGTCGGGGTTGTCGGGGCTCTCGACGGAGGGCGCTGCGGCCTTCTTGGCCGCCCGCTTGGCGGGCGCCTTCTTCGCAGCCTTCTTGGCGGCGGCCTTCTTCACCGGCGCCTCGCCCTCGGGCGCGTCGGCGGGTGCCTCCGTGGGCGCGTCGGCGGGGGTCTCGGCCGACGGGGCGGCGGCGGCCTTCTTCGTGGTCCGCTTCGCGGCGGCGCGCTTGGCGGGGGCCTTCTTGGCCGCCTTCTTCGCCGGGGCCGCCGCGGGGGCGTCGGCCGAGGCCTCGCCGCCCTCGGTGACGCCGTCGGGGGTCTCGCTGGGAGTGCTGGTGTCGTCAGCCATGGTGCTGCTCCTCGTCCCGGTGGGAGAGCCCCGCCGGGGGGTGTCGGACGCCGCGGACCCGGCACGCGGGTCGTCGACGCAAAGCCTTCGGGTGGCGGCGACACCCTCCGCAGGTGCGTCACTGGACGGCGGTTCGTCACCTGCCGCGGTCGCAGGGCCACAGGCGAGGGTCGCTGTCACCGACTCCCACTGGCCGCGTCGCGGTCCGGCGACGGCCCTCATCCACTGTGCCGACCCACAGGAGCGGAGCCGGCGAGAACGTCGTCGGGTCGAATCAGGCGGGTGGTCCCTTTCACGAACCACTCACGGTCATCGACCAGGGCGAGTATCGCACAGGCCTCGCCCGGGGGCCTATCTCATCGGGTGCAGCGGGTCGCCGATCTCCCCGGTGTCGGGGTCGAGCGGCCCCTGGGTGAGGCGGGTGAGCAGCGGGGACGGCACCGCCGGCCGGCCCGACGTACGGGCCAGACCCGCCAGCACGTCGTCGGGACGGACCGAGGGCGTGCCGTGGCGCAGCACCAGGTCGAGGCGCGAGCCCCGCTCCCCCGCGCTCGCGCTCAGCGAGATCACCGCGGCGCGGCAGTCGAACTCGCGCAGACCCTTCTTCGTCATGCGCTCCACCGGCACCTCGTCGGCGGCCAGGAACGCCGCCACGGCCGTCGCCGCCTCGGCCGGGGGGATGTCCAGGTCGACCTGCCAGTGGCTGGCCTCGAGCTGGTCGGCGAGGGCGCCTCCGGGTGACTCGACCACCTCGACGACGTCCAGGCCGTCGGGCAGCGCCTCGGCGAGCGCGGCGTGGACGGTGGCGGGGTCCACGACCTCCGCCAGCCCGATCTCGAGAAACTCCGCCTCGCTGGCCGACCCGGTGGGGCTGGCGCCGGCGTAGGAGATGCGCGGGTGCGGGTTGAAGCCGGACGAGTAGGCCATGGGCACCCGCGCGCGGAAGATCGCCCGCTCGAAGGCGCGGCTGAAGTCGCGGTGGCTGGTGAAGCGCAGGCGGCCGCGCTTGGCGTAGCGGATCCGCAGCTTCTGCACCGGAGGTGCCTGCTGCTCGGGCTGGTCACGCATCAGACGGACTCTCTCTCAGCACTTGCCACCACCACAGAAGTCGAACACGAACAGCCCCAGCGTCCCGAGGATCAGCAGCCCGACGACGACCAGGGCCCCGATGGCCGTGGCGACGGCGCCGAGCGCGAAGCCGATCGTCGCCAGGTCCTGCCCGGTCGTCTCGCCCGGGTGGGCGGCGATGTCGCGGCGCGCGACGCGGCTGAGCACCATGGCCGGGATGCCGGTCACGAAGGAGCAGCCCATCAGCGAGACGATGCCGAGCCCCAGGCAGGCGATCGCGTAGCCGTTGGTGGGCGGGAGCGGCTGCGCGACGGGGACGAGGGACGATCCGGAGGGGCCGGAGTGGCCGGAGTGGCCCGACGAGTCCGACGAGTCCGACGAGCCCGCGGGGGGCTGCTCGCTCATCGTGTCTCCTTCATGGCCGGGGAGGGGTAGACGGTACTGACCCGCTGCCCCTGCAGCCATTCGGTGAGCCGGGCGGCCTCGGCCTCCAGCAGGGCCCGTCCCTCGGCGGGCACCGGCTCGAGCAGGCCCAGGACCACCACTCCGTCGGGGTCCTGCACCCAGCAGCCCACGATCCGGCCGTCCCACCAGGCTGTCGTGCCGGCGTTGCCGTTGCGGTCGAAGAGCTGCGGCCCGTGCCCGCCCAGGTAGAAGCCTCGGGACTTCCAGCCCATCACGGTGGGGTCCAGGACGGGCAGCAGCGCCGCCCACGGCTCGGGCGCGACCACCTCCTCGAGGTCGTCGGGGAGCACCCAGCCCACCGAGCCGCCGTCCAGCGAGACCTCCACGGCCTCGACGTCGGCGAGCGCGGCCCGCACCGCGCCCTTGGTGCCGCCGAGCCACCACTGCACGTCCTCGACGGTGCCCGGGCCGAACGTCGCCAGCCAGCGGCCCACCAGCTCGGCGTAGCCCGACCGCTCGTCCAGCGGCGCGGGCACCTTCCCCAGCCAGTCCGCCATCCGGGTCCAGCGCGGCCGGGAGACCCGCCAGTGGGAGGTGTTGTCGCCGCGCACGACGTCGGCGGTGAGCCCGAGGTGGGTGAGCACGCGACCGGCGCTCCACACCGACCCGGCGGTGACGTCGATCTTGACGTCGATGTGGGCGATCGCCTCCCGCAGCGCCAGCGCGGTCAGGCCGCCGGGAGCGCCGTCGAGCTCGCGCAGCACCGCGGCGCGCGCCTCGTCGAGCCAGGCGTCGCCGTCGGTGTGGATGCCGGCGAGCACGATGTCCTTGGCGACCCGCTTGCGCTCGGTGGCCGCGACCCGGGCCGACGCGCTGCCCCAGGCGGCCGGCAGCAGGTCGCGCGGGAGGACGAAGAGCGTGCGGCGCATCGCGAGCTGCTTGACGAGCGTGCGGTCGACGTACAGCGCCCGGTCGACGTCCTCGACGCGCAGCCCGTCCACGCGGGCGTGAAGGGAGAGGTAGACGGTCGCGGGCTCGGTGGAGTGCAGCACGGTCATGGCCCGCGTCGCGGCCTCGGCGTCGGGCAGGCGCGAGGCCGGCGAGACACCGTGACGCAGCGCCAGCCGTGAGCGCCGCTCGGTGTCCGCGATGTGCCTCATGCCCTCCATCCTGCCCGGGACCTAGGGTGTCCGGCGTGAGCACACCTACCGACGGCCCCGAGGGCCAGCCCGCCAACCCCTACGGCCAGCCTCCGAGCCCGTACGGCCAACCCGCCAACCCCCAGCCCTACGGCGGTCCGCCGGCCCAGCCCACCGGCGGAGGCGGCTACGGCGCGTCCTTCCCCGGCGGCGGTCCCGTGGAGCAGCCGCAGGGCAAGGGCCTCGCGATCGCCGCGCTCGTGCTCGCGATCATCGCGTGCGTCATCCCCAACCTGATCTCGCTGGTCCTGGCGATCGTGGTCCTGGTGAAGAAGAAGGGCGGCAAGGGCCTGGCCATCGCCGCGATCATCATCGACCTCATCGTGCTGGCGATCTGGGTCGCCCTGTTCGCCGGCGGCGTGTGGCTCTTCAACAACATCATCACCGTCGACAACGCCGAGGTCGGCCAGTGCGTCACCACCGACACCGGTGACAGCGACGAGGTCGGGCTCATGAAGCAGGACTGCGCCGAGCCGCACGAAGCCGAGGTCTTCGTCGTCGGCGACCTGACCGCCGAGGAGGTCACCACCTACGGCACCGACCCGGGTCAGATCTGCGTCACCCGCTACACCGAGGACGGCAAGGACGTGAACGACCTGCCGGGCGACTACGTCAACATCCTGACCACGGACCTCTCCCCCGAGGAGGGCGAGTCCTTCGTCTGCATCGTGGAGAACCAGGACGGCTCCAAGCTCCCCGCGAAGTAGCGGCACGGGACGTCGTGCGGCCGCGCTGGATGATCGCTCCATGAGAATCGGCCTGATCGGTGACCTGGAGGGTGAGACCAGCGCGGCCGTCCGCTGCCTGCAGGTGCTCGGTGAGCGCGGGGACGTCGAGGTCGCCTACCAGCTCGGCGACCTGCGGTTCGGGATGGGGGCCGACCCGGAGGGCTACCTCGCGGCG
Organism: Nocardioides lijunqiniae; assembly: GCF_015024225.1. GTDB lineage: Bacteria > Actinomycetota > Actinomycetes > Propionibacteriales > Nocardioidaceae > Nocardioides > Nocardioides lijunqiniae. The sequence goes on along the minus strand of NZ_JACJGM010000046.1, from coordinate 18,233 downwards.
ATCGACTCCGCCTGCGACGCCTACGGCCTCACGCTGGTGTGCGTCCCCGGCAACCACGAGCACTGGGCCCGCCTGGACGCGATGTGGGCCGATCCCCGCTCGCGAAGTGACGACGGCAGCCTCCTGCCCCTGGCGCTCGCCGAGCACGTCAGCATGGTGCCGCGGGGCCACCGCTGGGAGCTGGGTGGTCGCACGTTCCTCGCCCTCGGCAGCGCGCCGTCCGTCAACCGGCACCTGCTCACCGAGGGCGTCGACTGGTGGCCCTCGGAGGCCCTGCTCGACGAGCACGTCGACGCGGCGATCGCGGGTGGCCACGCGGAGGTGATGCTGACGCACGACAGCCCCGGCTCGCCGTACTGCGTGCCCGAGGTCGAGGGGATCCTGCGTGGCAACGTGCGGCACAACCCGATGGGATGGCCCGCCGCGTCCCTGGCCTACGCCGACGAGGGGATGACCCGACTCACCCGAGCGGTCGTCGGCGTCCAGCCCCTGCTGCTCGCCCACGGCCACTTCCACGTCGCGGGTGAGGACCGGGTCAGGCTGCCCGGCGCAGCCCACGACACGACCGTGTGGTCGCTGGCCGCGCGCCACGACCCCGGCACCGTGCGGGTGCTCGACCTCGACACGCTCACGGATCCGGCCACCGGGCCGTAGCGCGGCGCGGGCGTCAGACGACGGCGAGCGGCAGCAGCTGCCGGCCCGTGGGGCCGATCTGGATCTCGGTGTTCATCTCGGGGCAGACGCCGCAGTCGTAGCAGGGGGTCCAGCGGCAGTCCTCGACCTCGGTGTGCGGAGCGGAGGGGTCGGCCGCCGACAGAGCGTCCTCCCAGTCGGCCCACAGCCAGTCCTTGTCGAGGCCGGAGTCGAGGTGGTCCCAGGGGAGCACCTCGTCGTAGTCGCGCTCGCGGACGGTGTACCAGTCGAGGTCGACGCCGGTGCCGGCGAGCGCCTTGTCGGCGGAGGCGACCCAGCGGTCGTAGGAGAAGTGCTCGCTCCAGCCGTCGAAGCGGCCGCCGTCGCGCCAGACCTCCTCGATGACCGCGCCGACGCGGCGGTCGCCGCGGCTGAGCAGTCCCTCGATGGTGCCGGGCTTGCCGTCGTGGTAGCGGAAGCCGATGGCGCGGCCGTACTTCTTGTCCTCGCGGACGGTGTCGCGCAGCTTCTTCAGGCGCGCGTCGGTGGTCTCGTGGTCCAGCTGCGCGGCCCACTGGAACGGCGTGTGCGGCTTGGGCACGAAGCCGCCGATCGAGACCGTGCAGCGGATGTCGTTGCGGCCGGAGACCTTGCGGCCCTCGGCGATCACCTTGCGGGCGAGGTCGGCGATCTGCAGCACGTCCTCGTCGGTCTCGGTGGGCAGGCCGCACATGAAGTAGAGCTTCACCTGCCGCCAGCCGTGGGAGTAGGCCGCCGAGACCGTGCGGATCAGGTCCTCCTCGGTGACCATCTTGTTGATCACCTTGCGCAGCCGCTCGCTGCCGCCCTCGGGGGCGAAGGTCAGGCCGGAGCGGCGCCCGTTGCGGGAGAACTCGTTGGCGAGGTTGATGTTGAACGCGTCGACGCGGGTGCTGGGCAGCGACAGCGAGACGTTGGAGCCCTCGTAGCGGTCGGCCAGGCCCTTGGCGACCTCGGCGATCTCGGTGTGGTCGGCGCTGGAGAGCGAGAGCAGCCCGACCTCCTCGAAGCCGGTCTTGCGGATGCCGTTCTCGACCATCGCGCCGATGGTCTCGATCGAGCGCTCGCGCACCGGGCGGGTGATCATGCCGGCCTGGCAGAAGCGGCAGCCGCGCGTGCAGCCGCGGAAGATCTCCACGGAGAAGCGCTCGTGCACGGTCTCGGCGAGCGGCACCAGCGGCTTGGCCGGGTAGGGCCAGGCGTCGAGGTCCATGAGCGTGTGCTTCGTGACGCGGTAGGGGATGCCGGGCCGGTTGGGCACGACGGCCTCGATGGTGCCGTCGGCGGCGTAGGCGACGTCGTAGAACTTCGGCACGTAGATGTTGCTGGTGACGGCCAGGCGGCGCAGGACCTCGTCGCGCCCACCGGGGCGGCCCTCGGTCTTCCACTCGCGCACGACCTCGGAGATCGCCAGGACGACCTCCTCGCCGTCGCCGAGCACGGCGGCGTCGAGGAAGTCGGCGATCGGCTCGGGGTTGAACGCCGCGTGGCCGCCGGCGAGCACGATCGGGTCCTCGTCGCCGCGGTCGACCGCGTGCAGCGGGATGCCGGCCAGGTCGAGGGCGTTGAGCATGTTGGTGTAGCCGAGCTCGGTGGAGAAGCTCAGGCCGAAGACGTCGAAATCGCGCACCGAGCGGTGGGCGTCGACGGTGAACTGCGGGATGCCGTCCTCGCGCATCACCGTCTCCATGTCCTGCCAGACCGAGTAGGTGCGCTCGGCGAGGATCCAGTCGCGCTCGTTGAGGACCTCGTAGAGGATCTGCACGCCCTGGTTGGGCAGCCCGACCTCGTAGGCGTCGGGGTACATCAGCGCCCAGCGGACCGTCGGCCCCTCCGGCGCGCAGTCCCACTCCTTGACGGTGGAGTTGAGCTCGCCGCCGACGTACTGGATCGGCTTCTGCACCGACGACAGGCGGGGCTCGAGGCGGGGGAACAGGCTCACAGACATCCGATCAGCCTAACCGGGCAGGTGGTCAGGGGCCGATCCGACGAGCGCCTCCCCCACCACGACCCCACCGCGAACCCACCGCGGCGGGGACGACACCGGCCGATCCGTAGGGTTGAGGCATGACAGCGACGATCCGCGGCCGCTTCCAGTGGACCGTCGCCCTCCCCGTCCTGGCCCTCGTCCTGCTGGCGGCCACCTGGGCCAACCACGACGCCTGGCCGGTCCTCGTGCTGATCGGCGCGGCGCTGGTCGCCTCGGTCGTCTGCGCCGTCCACCACGCCGAGGTGGTGGCCCACAAGGTCGGCGAGCCGTTCGGGTCGCTCATCCTGGCCGTGGCGGTCACGGTGATCGAGGTGGGGCTCATCGTCATGCTGATGACCAGCGGCGGCGAGGGCACCAGCACCTACGCCCGCGACACCGTCTTCGCGGCGATCATGATCACCGTCAACGGCATCCTCGGCATCTCGCTGCTGGTGGGCGCGGCCAAGCACCACCTGGTCAGCTTCAACGCCGCCGGCACCGGCTCGGCGCTGTCCACCGTCGTGGCGCTGGCCGCGGTGTGCCTGGTGCTGCCGAGCTTTACCACCTCCGGCGAGGGACGCGAGTACTCCGTCTCGCAGCTGGCGTTCGCCGCGGTGGCCTCGCTGGCGCTGTACGCCGCCTTCGTCTTCACCCAGACCGTCCGGCACCGCGACTTCTTCCTGCCGGTCTCCAGCGACGACCAGGGCCGGGCGACCGGTCTGCTGGACGAGGACGGGGACGGCCACGCCGACCCGCCCAGCAGCCGCGAGGCCGGCCTCAGCGCGGCGCTCCTGGTCGCCTCGCTGGTCGCCGTCGTCGGGCTGGCCAAGCTGCTCTCCCCCAGCATCGAGGACGGCGTGAAGAGCCTCGGCTTCCCGTACGCCGTCGTCGGCGTCGTCATCGCCCTGCTGGTGCTCGCACCCGAGTCCATCGCCGCGGTGCGCAACGCCGCGCGCGACCGGGTGCAGACCAGCCTCAACCTCGCCCTCGGCTCGGCGATGGCCTCGATCGGCCTCACCATCCCGACCATCGCCGTCGCGATGATCTGGGTGGACGGCCCGCTCGTGCTCGGCCTCGAGCCGACCCAGATGGTGCTGCTCGCGATCACGGTCGCGGTCGCCACCCTGACCGTGGTGCAGGGCCGCGCGAAGGCGCTCCAGGGGTTCGTCCACCTGGTGCTGCTCGCGACCTTCCTGTTCCTCTCGATGCAGCCATGAGCCGCCGTCTCGTCGCCGGACTGGTCCTCGCGAGCGCCGTGCTCGCCGGGTGCAGCGACGACCCGGCCCCCGCCGACTCCGACCGGGTCGTGCTGAGCCCCGCCGAGGAGGGCGAGGGCCACACCCACTCCGGCGGGGAGGGCGCGCTGCCGATCGGCACCGGCACCACCCCGCAGGCGGGCGGCTACCGCCTCGAGCTCGTCGGCGACCTGCCGGAGCCCGGGCGACCGGGCGACGTCTCCTTCCGGGTGCTCGACCGCGCCGGCCGCGCGGTCACGACGTACACGCCGGAGCAGACCAAGGAGCTGCACATGTACGTCGTGCGCTCCGACCTCGCGGAGTTTCGGCACCTGCACCCGACCATGGCCGAGGACGGCACCTGGACCGGGCGGGTCGCGCTGGCCACCCCCGGCTCCTACCGCGTCGTCGTCGAGTTCACCCCCGGCGACGACCCCGAGGCCGGCCACGTGGTGCTGGGCGCCACCCAGCTCGTGCCGGGAGAGTGGGCCCCGGTGGCCGTGGCGGACGCCCCGACCACCGACGACGGGATCGTGAGGGTCTCCGCGCCCGAGCGGCTCGCGGCCGGCCCCGACGAGCGGATGGTGCTCACGGTCTCCGGCGCCGACGGCGAGCGGGTCGCGCTGGGCAGCTACCTCGGCACGTTCGCGCACCTGACCGGCTTCCACGCGGAGAGCGGGCGCTTCGTGCACGTGCACCCGTACGGCGCCGCCGAGCCGACCGAGGACGGCGACGAGCTCACCTTCCACACGGAGTTCCGCGATCCCGGTCTCTACCGGTTCTTCCTGCAGGTGCGGGTCGACGGCTTCCTGCACCAGGTGCCGTTCACCGCCACCGTCAGCTGACCTGGACCGTCAGCGTCGTGACGGGGTTCTCGAACTGGTCCTCGCGCAGGCTCACCTGCACCTCCCACGTCCCCGACGTCGGGAACACCACGTCCGCGACGTAGGTGCCGGACGCCGTGGGCACGACCGGCACGAGCCCCAGGTCGACACCGTCGGTGCGCACCGCCACCTCCGGCGCGTCGATGCCGTCGAGGGGCTCGCCGGTGAGGTCCTGCAGCTGCACGGTCAGCGTGTTCTGCCCGCGAGTGCCGGGGTCGAGCGTGGCGAGGACCTTGGCCCCGCCCAGCGACGAGGCGACCACCCGGCTCGGAGCCGGGGCGGCGGCGCTCTCCTCCTCGCGCGGCGACTGGTTGACCAGGAAGCCGGTGACGAGCAGCAGCGTGACCAGCAGGCCGGCCTCGGCCAGCACGGTCGTGCGCACCTCCCGGGCCAGCGCCAGCGCGTGCTGGTGGCCGGGCGAGGAGCGCACGTGCGGGAGCAGGCGTAAGCGGTTGTAGGCGGCGAGCAGCAGGACCAGGCCCACGATGGCGACCTTGACGAGCAGCAGCTGCCCGTAGCGGGTGTCGACCAGGCCGCTCCACGAGCCCAGGATGCGCCAGGCCATCAGCGAGCCGGTGGCGGCCACCAGCACCAGGACGGCGGCGGCCACCGTCGAGAACCGCGACACCAGGCCCGCCACCTCGCGGGGACGGGCGGCGAGGGCGGGCAGGGTCAGGGCGAGGCCGGCCAGTCCGCCCAGCCAGACGGCTCCGGCGCCGAGGTGGACGAGGTCGGTGGCGACGAGCAGGGGCACCGGCTCGAAGGCGCGGGTGTGACCCACCAGCGCAGGCGACCACACGGCGACGGCCGCGCCGGCGGTCGCCGCCAGCCGGGCCTGCCGCCCGAGAGCGGGTCCGCGGCACAGCCACAGCGCCACGCCCAGCCCGATCGCCTGCAGGAGCAGGACGAGGACGTCGTCGCCCACCAGGTCGAGGTCGAGGGCCTCGGGGCTGAAGGTCTTCGCGAACGTCAGCCCCTGCTGGTAGGCCCCGGCCAGCGGGACCGAGATCGCCGAGGCCAGGAGCGCCAGCCCCGCGGCCGCACGCATCAGGACGCGGACCGTGCGCTGCGGCCGGCTCGGCAGCCCGGCACCGGTCAGCCAGCACAGGAACACCACCAGCCCGGCGGCCAGCAGCAGCCCGACGTACTGCAGTGCCTGGGCGATGCCGAGGTCGCTCTTGAGCCCCCCGTCGGAGGCGTCGGCCAGGTCGGGCGGCACGACGGTCTCGCTGGGCGCGCCGATGGAGAAGGTGAGGGACCCGGTGATCGGGTGGCCGTCGGAGGACACCACGCGCCAGGTGACGACGTAGGTCCCGTCGGCGAGCTCGTCGGGCAGGTCGGTGGTGATGACCTCGTCGCGGGTGCTCGAGTCGGACTCGACGGGCTCACCCGCCGCGTCGAAGACCTGCACCGCCTCCGCGGTGAGTGAGACCGGCTCGTCGAAGGTGAACGTCACGACGTCGGGGGTCTCGGTGAGGACCTCCCCCTCCGTCGGGTCGCTGCCGACCAGGGTGGCGTGCGCCGAGGCGGGGGCCGCCCCGGCCAGCAGCGTGAGCGCGACCAGGAGCGCGACGAGGAGCGCGGTCGCCCCTCGTCGCGCCCCCGGGCGCGCCGCTGACGTCACGAGGTACGGCGCCCCCGGGCCAGCGCGGCGCCGCCCACGAGGATGCCGAGCACGCCGGCGCCCAGGCCGGCGTACGCGATCGCGTCGGAGCCGCCGGACTCCTCGGCGTCGGCGGAGGCGGGCGAGGCCGCCTCGGTGCCCTCGGCGGCCGACTCCTCCGCCGCGCCACCGTGCGCGTCACCGGTGGCCTCGGTGATGGTCACCGTGGGCGCGGGGCGCTCGAGCTCCTCGGGGTCCTGGCCCTCGGCCGGGACCTCGACCCACGCGGTCTCACCCTGCTGGCAGGTCTGGATGACCGGGAACACCAGGGTCTCGCCCGCGGCGTCCGGGAGCTGCAGAGAGAGCTCGAAGGCGTCGCGGTAGCCGTCGGGCAGCGCGGTCTTGGCCGTGTAGACGACCGTCCCGACCCGCTCGGTCACCTCGTTGCCGTGGGCGTCGGTGATCGGCTCGTCGAGCTTCTCGACCGTCTTGGTGACGTCGTAGAGCGGGTTGCGCGTCGGGGTGACGGCGTTGATCTCCTCCGGCATCTGGATGGTGATCTTGGTGGTGGGCGAGCCCTCGCAGCCGTGGCCGTTGCTGACCGTCAGCACGGTGTAGGCGCCGGCGGCGGTGTCGCTGGGCGTGATCGTGACGTGGGCGGACGCGGAGCCGGCGAGGCCGAGCGTCAGCAGGGTGGCGGCCCCGAGGGGCGCGCCGAGGCGCACCGCGGTGCGGAGGTGGTGGGTCATGGTGGTCTTCTCTCTCGTCTGGGTGTCGTGCGTCGGTCGGGCGTGGTCGGGCCGCCCGGCCGTCGACGACGGTCAGGCGGGCAGCGAGATCGCCGGTGGCCCGCGACGCGGGGCGACCGAGAGGACCGCGCGCAGGAGGACGGCGCCCGCGCGGGACGGCGTGCCGGTGATGCGCCGGGCAGGGACCGGGACCCGGACCGGCTCCGTCCAGGCCAGCAGGACCTGGACGGCGCGGCGGCGCACGCGCCAGACGGCGGCGGTGAGCAGCGCGGCGCCCAGGTGCGCGAGCAGCATGGGGACGGTGAGCTCGAGATGCGCCGCACCCGAGCCGACGGAGTGCACCGCGGGGTGCGTGGCCCCGTGGGCGGCCATGTCGTGGCCGGGGGTGAGCGCGAGCCAGCAGTGCAGCATCAGCTGTGCCGCCGCGAGCGCCGGCACCACCAGCCGGAGCGGGGCCCGGCCGCGCAGGACGACGATCCCCCCGCCCAGGACGAGCGCGGAGGCGGTCGCGATCCACACCGGGGACGGCAGCGCGCCGCCGGCGGCGGTGTGGGCCGCCACGGTGCCGAGCATGATCTCGACGGTGGCGAGCAGTGCGCGCAGGGCGAGGCCCTGACGGGGCACCACGCGCGCAGTCAGCATGCCCCCATCATGCCGGGTGTCAGGACCGCACCAGCACCCGCGGGGTCGGGGCGAGGCGGGCCGCGGGCGCGGACAGCGCGCGCAGGCGGATGTTCTGCAGCAGGCCCACCGCGAGCATCCCGGCGAACATCGAGCTGCCGCCGTAGGAGACGAAGGGCAGCGGCACCCCGGTGACCGGCATGATGCCCAGGCACATGCCGATGTTCTGGAACGCCTGGAAGCCGAACCAGCAGGCGATGCCGGCCGCGGCCATGCGGCCGAAGACGTCGTCGGTGCGCGAGGCGATCGCCAGCGCCCGCCACAGGACGATCCCGAGCAGCGCGATCACGAGCCCGGCGCCGACCAGGCCGAGCTCCTCGCCGGCCACGGTGAACACGAAGTCGGTGTGCTGCTCGGGGACGAAGCCCGAGCGGGTCTGGGAGCCGTCGAAGAGGCCCTGCCCGAGCAGGCCGCCGTTGCCGATGGCGATGCGCGACTGCTCGACGTTGTAGCCGGCGCCGCGGGGGTCGAGCCCGGGGTTGGTGAAGGCCATGAAGCGGTCGATCTGGTAGTCCTTGAGGAAGCCCCCCAGCACGGCGGCGGCTCCGGCCGCCACTCCCCCGGCGGCGAGCATCGCCAGCCAGCGGCGCCGCGCGCCCGAGGCGGCCAGGACGCCGAAGACGGTGGCCGAGAGCACCAGCATCGTGCCGAGGTCGGGCTGGAGCATGATCAGCGCCGCCGGCACCGCGGCGACCGCGAGCATGGTCAGGACGTCGACCGCGCCGACGCGGCCGCGCCAGCGGCCCTCGGAGCGCTCCGCGACCACGAGGGCCATGCCGACGACCACGGCCAGCTTCGCGAACTCCGACGGCTGGATGGACAGCCCGCCGAACATCAGCCACGACCGCGAGCCGTTGACGGTGGTGCCCATGGTGAGGACCAGCACCAGGCCGGCCACCGAGGCGACGTAGACGAGCGGCGCCAGGATGCGCACCCAGCGGTGGTCGGTCGTCATCACCACGACCATCAGCACGAAACCGATGGCGACGTTGACGACCTGCTTGGCGAGGTAGGCGCCGGAGTCGCCGGCGGTGAGGTCGTCGCGGTTGCTCGTGGCCGACCACACCAGCAGCGTGCCGAGCACGGTGAGGGCGAGCACGGCGCCGAGCAGGACCCAGTCGATGCCGGGGATCCGGACGGGGCGGGACGAGGTGGTCACTTGGCCTCCCGGGCCGGTGGCAGGATCGTGCCGTCGCGGCGGAACGTCGGCAGCTCGGTCGGCGAGCGGGTGCCGGGGATCGCCGCGTCGGCGGGCCGCACCTCCTCGCCGGTGATGCCGTAGAGGCCCTCCCAGATCGCCCGGATGGCCGGACCGGAGGTGCCCGAGCCGGTGCCGCCCTGGCTGACCATCATCACCACGACGTAGTCGTCGGAGTAGGACGCGACCCACGAGGTCGACTGCTTGCCGTAGACCTCGGCGGAGCCGGTCTTGGAGCGGATCGACACCTCGTCGAGCGGGAAGCCGCCCATCCGCCAGGCCATGGAGCCCTGGCGGGTGACGCCCTTGAGCGCCTCGTCGATGTAGCCGAACACCCCGGGGGGCACGTCGACCTGGCCGACCTTCTTCGGCTTGATCCTGCGGATGACGTGGCCGTCGGAGCCGACGATCGCCTTGCCGATGCGCGGCGCGTAGAGCGTGCCGCCGTTGGCCACGGCGGCGTAGCCGCGGGCCAGCTGGAGCGGCGTGACGATGGTGTCGCCCTGGCCGATGGCGAAATTGACCGCGTCACCGGCGCGGTAGGCGAAGCCCTCGACGCAGAACTCCTTCGCGAAGAGGTAGACGAAGTCGCTGGTGTCGGCGTCCTGCGGCTTGTTCGCGATGCCGCAGTAGTAGTCCTTCTGCGACTCGAAGTAGGCACGCTTCCACTTCCTGTCGGCGATGCGGCCCGAGGCCTCGCCCGGCAGGTCGACGCCGGTCTCGCGGCCGAAGCCGAACTTCTTCGCGGCCACGACGAGCGGGTCGCGGGCGTTGATGTCGGCGACGTCGGAGCCGTAGCGCCGCCAGAAGTCCAGGCCCACGCGGTAGAAGAAGGTGTTGCAGGAGACCTCGAGCGCCTTGGCGAAGCTGATGTAGCCGTAGGCCCCGGACTCGTAGTTCTTGAAGTCGCGGTTGCCGACCCGCAGCGACGACGAGCAGTTGAGCGAGGTGTCCTCGGGGTAGCCGTTGGTGAGCGCCCCCGCGGTCATGAACGCCTTCCAGGTGGAGCCGGGGGCGAACTGGCCCTGGGTGGCGCGCCCGAGCAGGGGCGTCCCGGCCTTCTGGGAGTACAGCCGGGACAGCTGCTTCTTGGTGATGCCGCCGACCCACACGCCCGGGTCGTACGTCGGCTGGCTGGCCATGGCGACGACCCGGCCGGTGTCGGCCTCGAGGACCACCGCGGCGCCGGAGTCGGCGACGTAGTTCTTGCCGGTCACGGTGTCGAACTCGCCGCGGGCGGTCTGGATCGCGCCGGCCAGCTGCTCCTCGACGATGCCCTGCACCTTGGCGTCGATCGAGGTGACCAGGGTGTCGCCGGGCTGGCTCTCGACCTCGCCGTCGTCGCCGAGCACGCGGCCCATCGAGTCGACGGCGACGCTGCGGTAGCCGGGCATCCCGCGCAGCCACCGGTCGTACTGCTTCTCGACCCCGGCCCGGCCCACGGCCGAGGCGCCGTTGACGGAGCGGTCGCCGCCGTCCTGCGCGGCGTCGTACTCCTCCTCGGTGATCGGGCTGAGGTAGCCCAGGACGTGGGCGGCGTTGACGCCGAAGGGCCGGGGGTAGGAGCGCACGGTCTGCTGGTCGACCAGGACGGCCGGGAAGTCCTCCGGCTGCTCGAGGATGCGCAGGGCGACGTTCTGCTTCACGTCGCGCGCGACCGGCACCGGCTGGAAGGGCGAGCCGTTCCAGCAGACGCCCACGACGCTGCCCTCGTCGCCGCAGGTGGCGAGCTGGCGCTCGATGCGCCGAGGTCGCTCGCCGACGGTGCGGCCGAGGCGCTTGATGAGTTTGCCGCGCACCTCGTCGGTCATCTTGTCGAGCACCGAGCGGTCCAGCGAGACGACCCAGGAGGTGCGGTTGGACACCAGAGGCCGGCCCTGGGCGTCGACGATCAGGCCGCGCTCGGGCTGCACCACGATCTCGCGCACGGACTGGGCCGCGGCCTGGGCGTGGTACTCGTCGCCGCTGACGACCTGGAGGTAGTAGAGCCGCACGAAGAGCGTCGCGAAGAGCGAGAGCACCAGCGCCTGCAGCACGATCATCCGCAGCCGGCTCTTCTGGGCGGGCTGCTGCGCGGGGGGTGCGGACGTCACTGGACCGCCGCCCGCTCCGGCTCGATCCGGTGGAACATCGCCATCACCAGCGGCAGCACGAACGGCGTCAGCACGACGTCCCACACGACCGAGACGACGACGACCTGCAGGAGGTCGGGGATCGTGAGCGGCGGGTCGCGGAGCACGAGCCCGCTGAGCGCGAAGAGCGAGGTCCCGAGGAACGACGACGCGGCGACGGTGGCGAGCACCGTGGTCGCGGTGGGCCGTCCGTGCTGGGCGACCCGCCCGGCGACGTAGCCCACGACGACGAACGCCAGCGCCCAGCGCCCGGCGACGTGGTCGGCGGGCGGGGCCAGGTCGAGGAGCACGCCGGCCGCGAAGCCGAGGACCATCGCGAACTGGGCGCCGCGCACGACGGCCGCGCCTACGACGACCAGGAGCACGAGGTTGGGGACGACGCCCTGCCAGGCGACGTAGGGGAACACCGAGACCTGCAGGACCAGGGCGGCCGAGACGGCGAGGACGGCGAGGAGCGCGCGGAGCGGGGTCACTGGAGACTCCCGTCCGCCTCGATCACGGCACGGTCGCTCTCGGTGCCGGAGGGCACGACGACGCCGACCAGGTCGAGGGCGCCGAAGTCGACGAACGGGTCGATCACGGCGCGCTGGGAGCCGTCACGGACGTTGGCGAAGACCTTGGAGATGCTGCCGACCGGGACGCCGGAGACGTAGGGCGCCCCGCTCTCGCTGCCCCAGGTGACGACGGTGTCGCCTCGCGCGGGCACCACGGACTGGTCGATGAGCTCGAGGTCGAGCCGGCCCTCGTCGCCGAGGACGCCACGGCCGTGGAGCATCCCGATCTCCATGCTGTCGCCCACCCGGCCGCCGACGACGGAGTCGGCGTCGATGACGAGCAGGACGGTCGCGGTGGTGCGGGTGACGCGCAGGACGCGGCCGACGAGGCCGTCGTTGTTGACGACCGTCATGTCGGGGCGCAGGCCCGAGCTCGCGCCGGCGTCGATCGTGACCGTGCTCGAGAACGACTGGGACGCGCCCATGCCCACGACCCGGGCCGGCACCAGCGCGTAGCCGAGGGTGCCGGCGGCCGCGGTGAGGCCGTCGTACTCGGCGAGCTTGTTGCGGTCGTAGCCGGAGGTGGCCACGGAGCTGCGGAGCTCGGCGTTCTCCGCCTCGAGCTCGTCGATCTCGTCGCGCATGTCGCCGCGGCTGCGGAACCACTCGGGGATCGCGACGAACGGGCGGACGGCGCCGGCGGCGCCGACCTCGACCGGTCCGTAGACCTCGCCCATCGCGCGGCGGGCGCCGTCGACCGGGGAGTCCTCGCCGGTCGAGTGGTCGAGGGTCATCAGCGTGGCGCAGGCCAGCACGAGGGCGACGACGAGCGCGCGCGGTGGCTGCCCGTCGCCGTCGGAGTCGGATCGCCAGCGGCGCTCGCGGCCGAGGTCGGGGCGTCTCACGCGCGCCTCCTGTCGGAGACCAGGACCTGGCGCAGCGCCTCGAACTCCTCCACGCAGCGTCCCGCGCCCAGCGCCACCGAGAGCAGCGGCTCGTCGGCGACGTGGACCGGCATCCCGGTCTCGTGGCGCAGGCGCTCGTCGAGGCCGCGCAGCAGGGCGCCGCCGCCGGTGAGCACGATGCCGCGGTCCATGATGTCGCCGGCCAGCTCCGGCGGGGTCTGGTCGAGGGTGGCGCGGACGGCGTCGACGATGGCGTGCAACGGCTCCTCGAGCGCGTGGCGGATCTCGACGGCGGAGACCACGACGGTGCGCGGCAGCCCGGTCACCAGGTCGCGACCGCGGATCTCGGCCTCGGGCTCCTGGGCGGACGGGAAGGCCGAGCCGAGGGTCATCTTGACCTCCTCGGCGGTGCGCTCCCCCAGCATCAGGGAGTGCTCCTTCTTCATCCAGGTCACGATCGCCTGGTCGAGCTCGTCGCCGGCGGTGCGGATGCTCAGGGAGGTGACGATGCCGCCGAGCGAGATCACGGCCACCTCGGTGGTGCCGCCCCCGACGTCGACCACCATGTTGCCGGTGGGCTGGTGCACGGGCAGGCCGGCGCCGATCGCGGCGGCCATCGGCTCCTCGACGATGTAGACCCGGCGGGCGCCGGCCTGGTAGCCGGCCTCCTTGACCGCGCGCTGCTCGACGGGCGTGATGCCGCTGGGCACGCAGATGACCATCCGGGGCTTGGCGAAGTAGCGCCGCTTGTGCACGCGCTGGATGAAGAAGCGCAGCATCTGCTCGGTGGCGTCGAAGTCGGCGATGACGCCGTCCTTGAGGGGCCGGATCGCGGTGATGTCGTCGGGCGTGCGCCCGATCATCCGCTTGGCCTCGTGGCCGACGGCCAGGATCTCGCCGGTGGTGTCGTTGACGGCGACGACGCTGGGCTCGTCGAGCAGCACGCCCTTGCGGCGCACGTAGACGAGCGTGTTCGCCGTGCCGAGATCCACCGCCATGTCGCGGCCGATGAAGCTGTTCGCCATGCCAAAGCCTCGCAGCTCGGTTGCGTGCGCCCGGGGAAGAGGACGGCGCGCACGCCTCGCCGTACCCGACTGCGAGCGTAGGTTTCGCCCGGCCCGGAACCGCGCAGGCACGCCGAGGCGCATGAGACGCGTGTTGCGGGTGTGACGGGTCGCGGCGCGCCTCCCTCAGAGGTACGGCGTGGGGTCCTGGCGGCGCAGCCAGACGTCGCGCTCGTCCTCGGGCACCTCCACGCAGGGTCCCTGGAGGTTGACCAGGACGTAGTCGCCGGCGCCGGGGAGCTCCGAGAACGACGCGCTGACGCCGTCGCGCTCGGCTTGGAGGCTCCGCCCGCCCGGACGCTCCCGGGCGACCGGCTCGTCGAACCCGGCGCTCGTCAGCACCGGCGCCAGGGCGTCGAGGTAGGGGCGCACGGCACCCGGCCCCACGTCGACACGGCCGCTGGCGCGGTAGCGGAAGGTGCGGAACTCGTCGGGGCCGGCCGACTCGCAGCCGTCGAAGCCGCCGCCGGTGTGGGAGGACCGGCCGCCCAGGACATCGATGGCGCCCGTGACGAGCTCGGCCGCGGCGCTGCGGACGTCCTCGCGCTGCCGCTCCAGGGCCGCGCCACCGTCGACTCCCCTGTCGACTCCCCTGTCGACTCCCCCGTCGACTCCCCCGTCGTCCACGCCGTCTCCCCCCGTCCCGCAGCCCGTGAGCACGGCCGCCACGAGCAGCCAGCCTGCCACCACCCTCACGGCGTGAGGGTGCTGGTGGCCGGGGAGGTCGGGTCGCGGTCGTACTCGGGGTCGTGCGGCCCGCCGAGGAAGGGGTCGTGGATGTGCTCGGCGTGCTGGACGGCGTCGTAGTCGCCGTTGACGATGTGGCTGATGTTGTACAGCGACTCGGTGTCGTGGTCGAAGTACTTGGAGTGGTCGCCGAAGGAGAAGAGGCCGCCGCGGGTCTCGGACTCGGCCTGGAAGCGGTTGGCCCCGAAGTCGTCCTCGGCGGGGTCGTCGCCGAGCCCGGCCCCGAGGACGGTCTCTCCGTGGACCCAGCCGTGGTTGCCCAGGTCGGCGACCGGGTCGCGGCTGTTGGACCCGGCCCACACGTGGTCGGGGTCGATGCCGGTGTCGCTCGCGTGGTCGGTGTCGCCGCCGACGCCCGGGCTCCCGACGAAGACGATGTCGTCGACGTCGAGTCCCTCGTCGTGGGCGCCGTGGCCGGTCGTGGTGGAGCCGTAGCTGTGGCCGATCGCCGTCAGGTGGGCCGGGTCGTCCTCCCGGCTCGCCCGCAGGCCGTCAATGGTGTCGGCCAGCCGCTCGCCGCCGGCGGTGGCCATGGTCTCGGCGACGACGCCCGCCCCGTCGACGCCCTCGTCCCACGGGGCGTTGTCGGGGGCGTCGTAGCCGATCCAGAACATCGAGGCGTTGGAGGCGCTCGGGTCGAGCGCCCGGGTCGACTCGTAGAGGGTGGCCGCCCGGTCGGCCTGGTAGGGGGCGCTCTCGCCGTCGGTGCCCAGCCCGGGCACGACGACCGCGACGTTGTCGGCGGTGTCGAGGTCACCCGCGGAGATCGCCACCGCACCGTCCCCGCCGAACGCGGCCGGGTCGTAGATGTAGACCTGGGCGACGATCGGCTCGCCGGTGACCGGGTCGTGGCGGCCCTCGATCTCGCGTCGGGCGTCGTCGGCCGCGCGGGCGTTCTCGTACCAGGTGCGCTCGTCGTCGGTGAGCACCCCGGCCGCGTCGGTGTGCGCGTAGTCGGCGAGGTCGCGGCCGAGGGACACGGTGTTGGCGGCGTGGCGGGCCGCGGCCGGGATGCCGTCGAGGTTGCCGATGCTCCCCGGGGACGCCGCGATGACGGCGCGGCGCTGGGCGGGGGTCAGGGCGACCCACCAGTCGTGGACGTCGGTGGGCGAGGCGCCGGCGGCGGGCTTGTCGCGCAGCGCGTCGTCGGCCGGGTCGGCGACGCCGCCGTAGAGGCGCTCCACGTCGTCGGCGTCGAGCACCCGGGTGAACGCCTGGCTCATCTCCGACTCCTCGGTGGCGAGGTCGCTCGCCCAGGTGTCGAGGTCGGTCTCGTAGGCCTGCACCTGCCCGGTCACCCGGTCGCAGTCGGCCTGCAGCTCCGCCGCTCCCTCCACGGTGGTGGTGGCCACCTCGGCGCGCAGGTGCGCGATCTGCTGGGCGAGGTGCTGGTGGCGGTCCTCGAGGCCCGCACGCCGGTCGAGGAGCCGCTGCATCTCGGCGGAGTGCTCCTCGACCCGGTGGGCGACGCCGCGCAGCGCGAGGGACATGGCGTCGGCGCGACGGCCCGTGGGCGCGATCGCCCGGTGGTAGGCGGTGGCGGCGTCACCGCTCCAGTCGCCCAGCCGCGCGGGTCCGGCGACGAAGGTGCCGAGGTCGTCGACCTGGGCCGACGCCGCCAGCAGGTCGGCCCCGCACGAGCTGATCGCTCCCGGGTCGCAGGTCAGGGCGGGGACCGGGCGCGGCAGCGGCGGCAGCCGGATCTCGGTGGTCATCGGACCTCGTGCAGGTAGGAGGCCAGCCGCACCAGGTCGCCGCGGGTGGCCTCGTCGCTGGTGACGTAGTCGGAGACGGTGGTGCGCAGCCCGTCGGCCCGCTGCTCCGAGACGGTGCCGAGCGACTCGGCGTGACGCTCCCACTGGGTGAGGAACCGGGTCGCCGACCCGCGGACGTTGCCGGTGAAGCCGCTCGGGTCGGCGTCCGCGATCTGCGCGGCGGCGGCGTCGAGGTCGAGGTGCTGCTCGTCCCAGGCGCGGGACGCCTCGCCGACGCTGACGGGCACGACCTCCATCACCGACCACCCCCGGGGTGACGGGTGAGCTCGCGTGCGCGATCGAGGCCGACCGTCAGCGAGCCGGAGGTGAGCCGGAAGAGCAGGGCCCCCGTGCCCTCCACGTAGGACGCCGTGACGGTGAGGTCGTCGAGGTGGGCCTCGATGCGCTCCACCGCCCCGGGCGGCCGGGTGACCGCCCACCCGTGGGTCTCGAGCTCGTGGCGCAGGGCGACGAGGACGTGGAAGCCGTCGTCGCGGCGGGTCGCCACCCGGGACGCGGCCCGGACGGCGCCGGGACCGTCGCCGTAGACCAGCCGGGCCTCCGGAACGGCGTCGCTGTCGCGCGCGGCCGCGGCCCACAGGTCCTCGGCGAGCGTCGCCACCCGGGTCAGGACGGCGGCGGGCAGGTCCTCGTCGACGACGGCGTCGGGGCCCGGCGGCGGCGGCTCCGGCGGCAGCAGGACCACGTCGACGTCGGGATGCCGTCGGCGCAGCGCGTCGAAGAACGGGTCACCGGTCGGGTCGGGCACGGGCTGGAGCTCCATGACGGGAGGCTGCCCCCGGCCGCGTCGGCGGAAACCGGCGGCTTCCGGCCTGTGGACGACCGGCCGTCAACTAAGGTTGACAAGAACCCCCACGACGACCTCAGGAGGAGCCATGAAGATCACGGCGATCGCGGCCGGGGACGACGACGACGTGGTGCGCGCGTTGGCCGCCGTGGCCGAGCTGCGGCGGCAGGTCGACCAGCGCGAGGAGGTGCTCGTGCGCCGCGCGCGGACGCAGTCGCTCACGTGGGCGGAGATCGCCACGCTGCTCGGCGTCAGCCGCCAGGCGGTGCACCAGCGCTACGGCGGCTCGCGCCGCGAGCGGCGCCGCGCCCCCGCGGGCTGAGGCCCGCGCACCGGAGGCTCAGAGGCCGGGGAACCAGATCGCGATCTCGCGCTCGGCGGACTCGGCGGAGTCCGAGCCGTGCACGAGGTTCTCGCGGTTGGAGAGCGACAGGTCGCCGCGGATGGTGCCCGGCGCGGCCGCCCGGCCGTCGGTGGCGCCGTTGAGCGCGCGCACGACCTCGATCGCGGAGTCGCCCTCGAGCACCAGCGCGACGAGCGGGCCGCTGGTCACGAAGTCGCGCAGCGGCGGGTAGAAGTCGCGCTCGACGTGCTCGGCGTAGTGCTCGTCGGCCTTGGCGCCGTCGATCTGACGGTGCTCGAGGGCCACGATGCGCAGGCCCTTGGCCTCGAAGCGGGACAGCACCTCCCCGACCAGGCCGCGCCGGACGGTGTCGGGCTTGAGGAGGACGAGGGTGCGGGACGTCTCGGTCATGCGGCTGACCCTAACGACTCACGCGAGCGCCTCCGCACGCCGGACCACGTCGGCGGGCACCGGGTCGGCCGCCGACTCCGGCGCCGGCTCGGGTGCACCCGCCACCCGGCGTACCGGGATGACCCCTCCCCACACGCCCGCCGCGACGTCCTCGGGGTCGTCGACGGGTCCCTCGGCGCGCACCTTGAGCGACGCCTCGTGCAGCGGCACGGCCAGCACCGAGGTGGCCGCGACCTCCTTGCGCGTGTGCGGCCGCAGCGTGGCCGCCCGGCCGGGCACCATGTGGTCGACGGTGAGGGTGAGGGCGTGGGCCTTCTCGTCGGGGTCGGTGACGATGCGGGCCCGCCCGATGACCACGGCCGAGCGGTAGTTCATCGAGTGGTGGAAGGCCGAGCGGGCCGCCACCAGGCCGTCGACCTCGGTGACCGTCACGCACACGGTGCTGCCCTCGGAGCGGGTGAGCCAGCGGGCCGCCACCGACCCGTGGATGTAGAGCGTGCCGTCCTCGTCGGGCCCCTCGAGGTCGACGGCGTAGGCCACCGGCAGCACGACGGGGTGGTCGCCCACGTCGACGCCGACGTGGG
>NZ_JACJGM010000045.1 GCF_015024225.1 Nocardioides lijunqiniae | reverse complement strand
AGGCGTTAGCGTGGGACACGAAGACCTCCGGTTGTGAGATGCGGTTGCGTGGTAGCTCCACACCTCACCCGGAGGTCTTCGTCATCGTCCAGCAGGCACGCCGTACCTAACGTCCGTGATCAGTACAGCTAGGGCCGGTCGTCCACGGCCTCGGCCGGGGCGGCCGGCTCGGTGCGGTTCCAGACCACGCGCTGGGGGAACGGGATCTCGATCCCCTCGTGGTCGAAGCGGGCCTTGATCCGCTGGCGCATCTCGCGCGCGACCGCCCACTGCTCCAGGGGCGCGGTCTTGAGCGTCACCCGCACGGTGACGCCGTCGATGCCGAGCTGCTCGACGCCCCACACCTCGGGCTCCTCGATGACGACGTGCTTGAAGTCCTCGTCCTCCCACAGGTCGTGGGCCACGTCCTGGAGGATCCGCCGCACCCGCGCGAGGTCCTCGGTGTAGGCGACGTTGATGTCGAGGACGCTGCGCGCCCAGTTCTGGCTCATGTTGCCCACGCGCATGATCTCGCCGTTGGGGACGTACCAGACGGTCCCGTCGACGTCGCGCAGCCGCGTGACCCGCAGGCTCACGGCCTCCACGGTGCCGCTGGCCTCGCCGACGTCCACGACGTCGCCGACGCCGTACTGGTCCTCCAGGATCATGAAGATCCCCGAGAGGAAGTCCTTCACCAGCGACTGCGCCCCGAAGCCCAGCGCCAGGCCGATGATGCCGGCGCTGGCGATGATGGGGGCGATGTTGACGCCCAGCTCGCTGAGCATCATGGTGCCGAACATCGCCGCCAGCACGCCGGTGATGATGCTCTTGAGCAGGCTCCCGATGGTCTTGGCGCGCTGGACGCGACGGGTCGCGGTGACGATGTCGGACGACGCGGCGTGGCTGGCGCCCTTGCGGACCATGGAGAAGCGGCCCACCTTGTCCGGCAGCACGCCGGCCTCCGCGCGCCGTACGACGCGGTCGACGAGCCGGTGGAGGACCCACCTCAGGACCAGTCCCAGGAGGAGCAGTCCGGTGAGGGCGAGGGGCTTGCCGATGACCACGTCGGCGATGTCGGCGGCGGTCGAGCTGCCGGTCCACTCGAAGGCGGCGTCGCAGACCTGCTCTCCGGCCGCGCACGGGTCCGTGCTGTCGGGGGCGAACATGCGCCCATGCATAGCATCTCGGCGCGGGCGTATCGAACCGAGCCGATAGGCTGTGCAGCGTGATCTCCACGCTCTCGCCCGCCGTCCGCCGCAGCGCCACGGTCCTCGTGACCGGCCTCACGTCGATCGGGCTCTCGGTGGCTCTGGCGGGTCCCGCCATGGCCGAGCCGTCCGAGGGGTGGCCCGACACGAAGCCGGTCGACATGATGCACGTGCTGCTGGTCCTGGCAGGTGTCCCGCTGCTGCTCTTCCTCGTGATCGCGGTCGCCGTCTACCTTCCGGCCCTTGTCCGCGGCGAGCGCCTCGCGCCGGGCGCGCCGCTGGTCGAGAACCAGTGGCTCGGCGGTCCCCGCCGCAGCGCCGGCGAGCTCGCGGCTCCCGACAGCGACTCCTCGAAGGCCGGTGGCGCAAGTGGCCGCTGGTGACCCCTTCAGCAGCGCCGAGCGCGTGGCGCTCGACGAGACCATCCGCAAGGCCGAGCGGCTGTGTCGCGCCGAGATCTCTGTCTTCGTGGGCGCCGCCAGTGGCGACCCCCGTCAGTTCGCCACCAGCCTGCACAACTCCCTCGTGGCTCCGTCGCGCAGCATCCTGGTGATGGTCGACCCCGACCAGCGCGCGCTCGAGGTCGTGACCGGCGGCTACGTCCGCCGCACCCTCACCGACGCCGAGGTCGAGCTGGCCGTCCTGGCCATGCAGACCGACTTCGCGGCGGGCGACCTGGTGGGCGGCCTGCGCCGCGGCATCCAGCTCCTCGCCGACCACGCGCGCGCGCCCGACCCCCTGCACGCGGGCTGACGGTCGCTCGCGGCCGGCACCGGCACCTCGGTGCTGGTGCCGGCCGCGAGGCGACTCGTCGCGGTCACGACCTGAGCAGCGGCTAGCGCCGCGCGTCGAGCTCCTGGGCGGCCAGCGCCCGCGCCACGTCGGCGCGGCCCTCGCGGACGTAGCGCTTGGCGGCGGGGTTGGCCGGCGAGGACTCCAGCCACGCGTCCACGCGCGCCAGCAGCTCGGCGCTCGCGAGCTGGCGCGGGAAGATGAACTCCAGCGCGGTCGAGGCCCGCTGCGTCCCGAGGCGCTCCCAGATGTCGTCGGCGGCGGTGAGGTAGTGCTCGACGTACGGCGCCAGCACCTCGTCCTGGCCCGGCCGCTGGAACGACAGGATGATCGAGCGCTGCGTCTCGTTGGGGGTGTCGGTCTTGGTGACCGCCGCCTCCCACGCCGCGGCCTTCGCCTCGGCGTCCGGACGCGCGGCGCGCGCCGCGGCCGCGTGCTCCTGGCCCGAGATGGTGTGGTCGCGCGCCAGCTCCTCGTCGATGCGGTCGTCGCCGGCCACGCCGGAGGCGGCCAGCGACGTGAGCAGCACCCAGCGCAGGTCCTGGTCGACGGCCAGCCCCTCGAAGGTCAGGGACCCGTCGAGCAGCGCCTCGAGGTCGGCGACCGCCGCGTCGCTGTGGGCGATGGCGGCGTAGGAGCGCGCGAACGTCAGCTGGTGGTCGCTGCCGGCCTCCGCGGCGCCGAGCAGCTCGCGCAGGCCGCGCTCCCACTCCGCCCGCAGATCGTTCCGGTGAGCCGGCGCGGAGAAGTGGTTGACGGCCTGGGCGGCGTACGTCGGGATCCGGCTCACGCCCCACGAGTCGGTCTCGGTGCCGATGTTGCGCAGCACCAGGGCGACGAAGTCGGAGGCCCGCATCTCGGCGTCGCGCGTCATGTCCCACGTCGCGCCCCAGACGAGGGCGCGGGCGAGCGAGTCGTCGAGCTTGGACAGGCCGTCGACGACCGTCGCGAGCGAGCGCTCGTCGAGCCGGATCTTGGCGTAGGTCAGGTCGCTGTCGTTGAGCAGCAGCAGGGCGGGCTGCTGCTGGCCGACGAGCTCGGGGAGCTCGGTGAGCTCGCCCTCGACGTCGGTCTCGAGGTAGTGGCGGCGCACCAGGCGACCGTCGACCTCGTCGTAGAGGCCGACGCCGATGCGGTGGCGGCGCAGGGTGGGCCAGTCGGGGTGGGCGGTCTGGCGCACGGCGAGCGAGGAGTAGCGGCCCTCGGCGTCGACCTCGAACTCCGCCGCGAGGGTGTTGACGCCCGCGGTCTGGAGCCACTCCTGGGCCCAGCCGCCGAGCTCGCGACCCGAGGCCTTCTCCAGGGCGGCGAGCAGGTCCTTGAACTCGGAGTTGCCGTAGGCGAAGTCCTTGAAGTACTGGCGCAGACCGGCCTGGAAGTCCTCGAGCCCGACCCACGCGACCAGCTGCTTGAGCACCGAGGCGCCCTTGGCGTAGGTGATCATGTCGAAGTTGACCTCGACCGCCTGGAGGTCGTGGTTGTCCGCGGCGATCGGGTGCGTGCTGGGCAGCTGGTCCTGGCGGTAGCCGGTCTGCTTGCGGGCGTTGGCGAAGCCGGTCCACGAGTCGGTGTACTCGGTGGCCTCGACCTCCGCGTGGTAGCAGGCCCACTCGGCGAAGGACTCGTTGAGCCACAGGTCGTCCCACCACTTCATGGTCACGAGGTCGCCGAACCACATGTGGGCCATCTCGTGCAGGATCACGCTGCAGCGGAACTCGTAGAACGAGCGGGGCTGGCGGCTGCGGGGGAGGTACTCGTCGCGCAGCGTCACGCAGCCGGCGTTCTCCATCGCACCCATGTTGTACTCCGGCACGTAGAGCTGGTCGTACTTGCCGAAGGGGTAGGGGAAGTCGAAGGCCTCCTCGAAGAAGGCGAAGCCCTGCTCGGTGAGCTTGACCAGCTCGTCGACGTCGAGGAACTCCACCAGCGACTGGCGGCAGTAGTGGCCGAGCGGGATGTCGCCGTGCTTGCCGGCGTAGGTGTGCTGGACCTCGTGGTACTCGCCGGCCACGAGGGCCGTGATGTAGGTCGACATCGGCTTGGTCGGCTCGAAGCGCCAGACCGCCTTGCCGTCCGCCAGCGCCTCCGGCGCGGGGGAGGGCGAGTTGGAGACGACCTTCCAGTGCTCCGGAGCGGTGACGTTGAACGTGAACGTCGACTTCAGGTCGGGCTGCTCGAAGGTGGTGTAGACCCGGCGGGCGTCCGGGACCTCGAACTGGGAGTAGAGGTAGACCCGGTCGTCGACCGGGTCGACGAAGCGGTGCAGTCCCTCGCCGGTGTGGCTGTAGGGCAGCTCGCAGTGCACGCGCAGCTCGTTGTCGGCCTCGAGGCCGTCGAGCGTCAGGCGCGAGTCGCGGTAGACCTCGGCGGGGTCCAGCGTGCGGCCGTTGAGGGTCACCTCGTGGAGGCTCGCGTCGACGAGGTCGGCGAACGTCGAGGCGCCGGGCTCCGCGCAGGTGAAGCGGAGCACGGTGGTGCTCGCGAAGACCTTGTCGGACACGGTGAGGTCGAGGTCGATGGTGTAGGACTCGACGGACAGGAGGGCGGCACGGGTGGCGGCCTCGTCCCGGGTCAGGTTGGTTCCAGGCATGTCGAGCATCATGTCACCGGGCCGTGCACGCGCTCCTCGGACCCTCGTCGCGGGTGTCCGGTCCGTGGGACGGATGTGACTCGCGTGAGCGGTGGGACTCGAGTTACAGGTGTGAAATTCTTGCCGACACGCTGACAAGGTGCTTGACACCTGCGTAATCTCCGCTCCGTGACTCGGACCCGACGGCTGCGCCGTGCCCTGGTGCTCGGGGCCGTGCTGGCACTGCTGGCACCCCTCGGCGTGAGCTCCGCGACCGCCGACGACGACCAGGTGCTGCCGCCGCCGCCGTCGCTGAACCGGTACGGCGCGGTCGAGCAGCGCGCGAGCGCCTACCTGTGCACCGGCTACGTCGCCTGCGAGAAGGCCGGCTACTCCCACGCGGGCTACCGCGCCGTGTCGAACAAGATGTACTGGCGGATGTACAGCGGTCACAACTGCACCAACTACGCGGCGTACCGGATGGTCAAGAGCGGGATGCCCAACACCCGGCCGTGGACGGGTGGCGGCAACGCGACCGAGTGGGGTCGCAAGATGGCCGGCATCACCGACGCCACGCCGGTCGTCGGCTCGATCGCCTGGTGGCGCGCCAACGCTCCCGGCACCGGCTCGAGCGGCCACGTCGCCTACGTCGAGCAGGTCGTCTCCGCCACGGAGATCGTGATCAGCGAGGACAGCTGGGGCGGCGACTTCCACTGGCGCCGCATCCGCAAGGCCGACGGCCGCTGGCCGTCGGGCTTCGTCCACTTCAACGACAAGGTCCTGACGAACACGGTCGCGCCGGTCGTCACCGGCACCCCCAAGGTCGGCGTCCCCCTCACCGCCACCGTCGGCACCTGGAAGCCCGCGGGCGTCTACACCTTCCAGTGGTTCGCCGGGGCGACGCCCATCGCCGGCGCCACGGCGTCGAGGTTCGTGCCGACCGCCGCCCAGTTCGGCACCCGGGTCTCGGTCCGGGTCAGCGCCAGGCGTTCCGGCTACGCCTCCACGACCGTGGCCAGGAGCACCGCCGCCGACGTCGCCATCGGAGACCTCCAGGTCCCGGACCCGCCCGTCGTCAGCGGCGTCACGGAGGTCGACCAGGTCCTGACCGCCACGCGCGGGTCGTGGGCGCCGAACCCGAGCGCGACCACCGTGCAGTGGTACGCCGGCTCCACGCCCATCGCCGGGGCGACCGGCTGGACGCTGCGCCTGGGGCAGGCCCAGATCGACCAGCGCATCAGCGCCATCGTCACGGGTCGCGCCGTCGGCTACCGCCAGCGTGCCGTGCCCGCGCGGACCGCGGGCCCGGTCCTCGCCGGCACCCTCGCGTTCACGCGACCGTTCGGGCTGACCGGCGTCCCGCGCGTCGGCAGCACCCTCACCGCCGCCCCCGGCGCCGTCGATCCGGTGGACGCGCGGGTGAGCTACCGCTGGCTGCGCAACGGGGTCGCGGTCCCGGGCGCCATCGGGTCGTCGTACGTGCTGAAGCCCGCGGACATCGGGTCGCAGATCAGGCTCCTGGTGCGGCTGGACCGCGCCAGCTACCGCAGCGCCTCACAGCAGATCGCCACGCCGTCACGCGTGGTGACCAAGCCGGTCCTGCGCATCCGTGCTGCCGGCGGGAGCCGCAAGGCGCTCGTCGTCGTGCGCGTCGTGGCGCCGGGCGCCACGCCCCGCGGGCTCGCGACGATCCGCGTCGGCGGCAGGAAGGTCGTGGGCCGGGTGGTCGACGGCCGGTTGCGCGTCGTCATCACCGACGTGCCGGCGGGCCTGCGCAAGGTCCGGGTCCGCTACGCAGGCAAGGGCTTCGTCCTGCCGGCCGCCGGGCTGCAGCGGGTCCGCGTCCGGCGCTAGCCCGCGACGGGGCGTCCCGGGCGCCACCAGTTCCACTGGCCGAGCAGCGTCATCGCCGCCGGGAGGAGCAGCCCACGCACCACGGTGACGTCGAGCAGGATCGCGACGGTCATCCCGACCCCGATCTGCTTGACCTCCACCAGCTCGCCGAGGGTGAAGCCGAGGAACACGATCGAGATGGCCAGCGCGGCCAGGGTGACGACCGGCCCGGACGAGGTGATGCCGGCCAGCACCGCACGGTCGTTGGCGGCCCGAGTGCCCGCGGCGGGCGCCCCGCGTCCGCGGGCGGGGGAGTCCCACGCCTCCTTGATGCGCGCCAGCAGGAACACGTGGTAGTCCATCGAGAGCCCGAACGCGAACATGAACAGCAGCAGCGGCGTGGTGATGTCGAGGGTGCCCCACGACTCGAAGCCCAGGAGCGCGGACCCCCAGCCCCACTGGAAGATCGCGACCACGACGCCGAGGGTGGCGGACAGCGAGAGCAGGTTGAGGGCCAGCGCCTTGAGCGGGACCACCAGGGAGCCGGTGAGGCGCAGGAGCAGCAGGCCCGTCACCACCATGACGACCAGCACGGCGAGGGGCAGCCGGTCGGCGATGGCCGTCCGGGCGTCGACGAGCTCGGCGGCGGGCCCGCCGACGAGCACCGGGGCGCCGAGGTCGCGCTCGCGGACCTCCGCGACCAGTCGCTGGGCCGGCACCCCGTAGGTGCGGCCCTCGGGGTCGAGCGCGATCTGCGTCGAGCCGTCGGGCAGCGGGTCGAGCACGTGGACGTCGTCCACGTCGTCGAGCCCGGCGAGCCGGTCGGCCAGCGCGCTCACGGCGGGGTCGTCGGGGGATGCGTCGGTCAGGACCGTGATCGGCGCCGTGCGCTCCTCGGCGTGGTCGCGCTGGACGGCCTCGTAGGCCAGGCGCGACTCGCTGTCGGCGGGCAGCGAGCGGGCGTCGGAGCTGCCGAGCTGCAGGCTGAGCAGCGGGACCGCGAGCACCAGCAGGACGCCGGTCGTGCCGACCAGCACCGGCCAGGGTCGGGCCTGGGCGAACCCCGCCAGCCGGGCCAGCAGCGAGCGCTCCGGCGCCGGCGTGCGCCGGGCGAGGCGGCCCGCGCCGGGAGCCGGGATGCGGGCGTGCGCGACCGAGATCAGCGCCGGCGTGAGCGTCAGTCCGGCGAGGGTCCCCACCGCCACGGCGACCACGCCGCCGACGGCCATGCCGGTGAGGATGGGGTCGCCGAGGACGAGCAGGCCCGCCAGTGCGCACCCGACGGTGAGCCCGGAGACGAGGACGGTGCGTCCGGCGGTCGCGACCGTCCGGCCGAGCAGGTCGCCCAGGTCGGCCCGCTTGCCGCCCAGGGCGCGCTCCTCGCGGAAGCGGGCCAGCACCAGCAGGCTGTAGTCCACCGACAGGCCGAGACCGAGCAGGGTGACGACGTTGACGGCGAACTCGCTCACCGAGGTGAGGCCGGCGAGCCCGGTGAGGCACAGCAGGGAGCCTGTCACGGTGCCGAGGGCGGTCACGACGGGCAGCGCCCCGACCACCCAGCCGCCGAGCGCCAGCACGAGCACCCCGAGCAGCACCACCAGGGCGATGCCCTCGCCGCGGGCGGCGTCGCTGCCGGCCTGCGCGCCGAACGCGTCCTCGGCCAGCAGCTCGCCGCCGACGTGCACGGTGGGGAAGGGGATGGTGTGCAGCCGGTCGGCCACGCGGTCGGCGGCGGCCAGCGCGTCGTCGTCGTCCAGCGCGGGGTCGAGCTCGACCTGGACGAGCGCGCCCTGCCCGTCGTCGGCGAAGAGGTCGCTGGCGCCGGTGGTGTAGGGGTCGCGCATGTCGACGACCCCGGGCAGCTCGCGGACCTCGTGCAGGATGCGGGCGGCCTCCTCGGACAGGGCCACGCCGAGCGCGTCGTCGCCGGAGAGCACCCCCACGACCTGCTCGCCCTCCGGGTCGACGCGGTCCAGGCGCCGCTCGACGAGCGTCGACTCGACGTCGGCACGTGCCTCGGGACTCTCCGCGAGGTCGAAGACCGCGCCTCCGACGACGCCGCCGACGAGCACGACCAGGGTCCACGCGGCCAGCACGACCGCCCGACGGCGGTGCACCCAGTGGCCCATCCGCTCCAGCACGGGGGCGACTGTAGCGGCCAGCCGTGACTTTTGTTAGAGACCCGTCAAAAGTTGTTCACATCCCGTCATATGTCCCCTACAGTGGCGCCAGTCACATCGATCCTCGGCGCTCGCGGGCCGGGTCCTACTGGAGGTCCAGGTGTCACGCACCCTTCCGTCACCACGTCCCGCCCGCTCGAGGCGCCGCCCGCTGCACCTGATGGTCGCCGGGGCGCTCGCCCTGGGTCTGGCCGCCGGCATCACCGCGGCGGAGGCCGCGCCGCCGGGCGACGAGGCGGGCGTCACCATGCGTGCCTTCCAGCTGGGACAGCCCACCGCCGCCCTCTGCACGCTGAAGTCCGGCCAGACGCCGAACGTCGACAAGCTGCAGCCCACGATCGACTGGGACACCCCCGAGGAGTTCGGCGGTCTCCAGGACAACTACCTCGTGGAGGTCCTCGCGAACCTCTCGATCGACACCGCCGGCACCTACATGTTCCGCCTCGTCAGCGACGACGGCTCAGAGCTGCTCATCGACGACCAGCTCGTGATCGACCACGACGGGCTGCACGGCCCCACGGCCAAGGACGGCAGCGTCACGCTCGGCGTCGGCGTGCACGCCCTGCGTGTCAACTTCCTCGAGGCCACCAACGGCGAGCGCCTCACCCTCATGTGGCAGCGCCCCGGCGAGACCGCCTTCACCGTGGTCCCCACCTCCGTGCTGAGCACCGAGGCCAACGTGACCCGGGTGACCGCCCCCGGTTTCAAGCAGTGCGAGGGCCAGGACGACAGCGCCGGCGACGGGCTGCAGCTCGACGGCGTCAACCCCGCCTACGACCTGGTCGACCTGCGGGCTGAGGGCTTCGAGCCGCAGGTGTCGGGCCTGGAGTGGGACGGCGACGACCTGCTCGTCCTGACCTGGGGCGGCAACGGCAACGACCAGGGCAACGTCTCGCTCGGGCAGCTCTGGAGGCTCCAGGGTGCCAAGCAGGCGCAGGACCCCAGTGGCGTGACCCGCACGCTGATCGCGGACGGCCTCAAGGAGCCCATGGGCATCTCGGTCGTCGAGGGTGACGTCTACGTCTCGGAGAAGCACCGGCTGACCCGGCTCGTCGACCCCGGCGGGGACGGCGTCCTCGAGGGCAAGGAGACGGTCGCCACCTGGCCCTTCGACGGCAACTTCCACGAGTTCGCCTTCGGCATGCTCTACCGCGACGGCAAGTTCCACCTCAACCTCTCGGTGTCGATCAACCTCGGCGGCGCGACCACCGTGCCCCAGGGCTCGCAGGACCGCGGCACGCACATCACCGTGGACAAGGAGACCGGCGAGGTCGAGTACGTCGCCGGCGGGCTGCGGACCCCGCACGGCATGGGCGAGGGCCCCGACGGCGAGATCTTCGTGACCGACAACCAGGGTGGCTGGCTGCCCGCGTCCAAGCTGGTCGAGATCAAGCCCGGCCGCTTCTTCAACCACTTCACCACCGGACCCGGCGGCACCAAGGGCCGCTTCGACGAGCAGCCGGTGACCAAGCCGGTCCTGTGGATGCCGCAGAACGAGATCGCCAACTCGCCCAGCACCCCGGTGCTGGTCGAGGAGGGCCCGTACGCCGGACAGCTCCTGATCGGCGACGTCACCTACGGCGGCCTGCAGCGCGGCTACCTCGACAAGGTCGAGGGCGAGTACCAGGGCGCGCTGTTCCGGATGAGCCAGGGCTTCGAGGCCGGCGTCAGCCGGGTCCTCAAGGACGACGACGGCAGCCTCTACGTCGGCGGCATCGGCGCCGGCGGCAACTGGGGCCAGACCGGCAAGAAGCGCTTCGGCCTGCAGAAGCTCGAGCTCACCGGCGACGTGCCCTTCGACATGGAGTCGATGAAGGTCGTCGAGGGCGGCTTCGACATCACCTACACCAAGCCGGTGTCCCCGGCCACGCTCGCCGACCTGGCCACGAAGTACCAGGTCGACCAGTGGCGCTACAAGGCCACCGCGCAGTACGGCGGTCCCAAGCTCGACGAGGAGACCCTCGAGGTCACCAGTGCCACCGCGTCGGAGGACGGACGGACGGTGCGGATCCTCGTCGACGGCCTGAAGCCCGACCGCGTCGTGCACCTGCGCTCGCCACAGCCCTTCACGTCCGCCACGGACGAGCGGCTGTGGAGCACCGAGGCGTGGTACACGCTCAACACCTACCCGGGCTACGTCGAGCCGGAGCCCGAGCCGGCTCCGTTCGGCCTCTACGAGCTCGAGGACGGCGAGCTCACCGGCAGCGCCAACATCCAGACCGAGCACGCCGGATACAGCGGCAGCGGCTTCGTCGCGGGCATGGGCGACGTCGGGGCGGGCAGCACGGTCCAGGTCGTCGTCGACCAGGCCGGCGCCTACGACCTCAAGCTCGGCTATGCCAACGGTCCCAACCCGTTCGAGGGCACCAAGAAGCTGAGCCTCTTCGTCGACGGCGAGCGCACCGTGCTCTCCCTGCCCTCGACCGGGGGCTGGAAGAGCTGGGGCAGCATCACGCAGCGCATCCAGCTCCCGGCGGGGCCGAGCTCCATCCGCCTCGAGAAGATCGACGGCGACGACGGTCACGTCAACCTCGACTACGTCCAGGTGCTGGTCCCCGAGACCATGCGCTACGAGGCCGAGGCCGCCGAGCTCGCGGGCGGAGCCGTGCTGTCGACGGAGCACGCCGGCTTCAGCGGCACCGGCTACGTCGGTGGGCTGGAGACCGACGGCGCGCGGGTGACGTTCAGCGTGACCGCGCAGGAGGCCGGTGACCACGACCTGACGCTGGGCTACGCCAACGGTCCGCACCCCGCGCCGAACCTGACCAAGACGCTGCTGCTCTCCGTCAACGGCGGCGAGCCGCGGTCGGCGTCGCTGGCCAACACCGGCGCCTGGAGCACGTGGGGGACCTCCACGGAGACCGTGGCGCTGGAGGCCGGCACCAACACCGTGACCTACGCGGTGGGAGCCGGCGACGGTCAGACCAACGGGCGCGTCAACCTCGACTACGTCGACGTCTCGAGGACGGCTCCGTCCTGCGACCCGGAGGCCGGGCCGAGCCCGGACGACGAGTTCGAGGGCGACGAGCTGGACCCCTGCCGCTGGACCACGATCCTCAACCCGTCCCCGGGCGGGCTCGAGGTGGCCGACGGCGAGCTGCGGCTCACCGCGCAGAGCGGGGACATCACCGACGGCCTCTTCTCCGCGCGCAACGTCGTGACCCAGGCGGCGCCCGAGGACGGGACCTGGTCGGCGACGACCCAGTTCTCGCTCACCGGCACCAAGGACTACCTGCAGGGCGGGCTCATCGCGCACACCAGCGTCGAGAACTACGCCAAGGTCGTCGCGATGCGCACCCCGCAGGGCAGCTGGATCGTCGAGCTCGGACGTCGGGTCAACGGCCAGATGGTCTACTCCCACAGCCCGGCGCTGCCGGGTGCGCCCAGCGACCTGCAGCTGCAGATGGTCAACACGGGCTCCGCCCTCCAGGCGCGGTACTCCGTCGACCAGGGCGCGACCTGGACGTCCATGGGCTCCGGCTACCCGACCACCGGTCTGGTCGAGCCCACCATCGGCGTCGCGGCCTACAACGGCAACGGGTCCCAGGTCGGCACGTTCGACTGGTTCAAGGTCACCGAGCCGGTGGTCGAGCCCGACACCTGCCAGCCCACCGTGGCCGATCCCGGCTACCGGACGCTCTACGACGGGACGGCGGCGAGCCTCGAGGACTGGAACATGGCCGGGCCGGGCTTCTTCACCCGCGAGGCCGACTGCAGCCTCATGACCAACGGTGGGCTCGGGCTGCTCTGGCACGACGAGCCGCTCGAGGGCGACTACTCGCTGCAGCTGGACTGGAAGCTCACCACCGACCACAACGGCGGCGTGTTCGTCGGGTTCCCGGACCCGGGCAACGACCCGTGGGTGGCTGTCAACCAGGGCTACGAGATCCAGATCGACGCGACCGACGAGGTGGACCGCACCACGGGCGCGATCTACACCTTCCAGTCCGCCGACGTCGCCAAGCGGGACGCGGCGCTCAAGCAGGTGGGCGAGTGGAACCACTACGAGATCCGCGTGGAGGGGAAGCGGATCCGCGTCTACCTCAACGACGTGCTGGTGAACGACTTCACCAGCACCGACCCGGCGCGGATGGACTGGCCGTCCCACTTCGGCCTGCAGAACCACGGCAACGGCGAGAACGTCTTCTACCGCGACGTCCAGCTCAAGGAGCTGGCCGACCCGGAGAACGTCTCCCCGACGGTCACCGTCACGCCGACGCAGGCCCAGGTGCAGACCGGGAAGACGTCGCAGGTGCAGGTCACGGTCGACTCCGTGGTGGAGGAGACCCCGACCGGCGACGTCGTCGTCACGGTCGACGGTGAGCCCCTGGCCCCGGCCACGCTGACCGACGGCAAGGCGACCGTCACGGTCGGGCCCTTCACCCAGCCCGGCGAGGTCGCCCTCGCGGCGACGTACGAGGGTGACGAGGCGCACGACTCCGGTGCGGGCGTCGGCTCGCTCACGGTCGTCAAGGCGCCCGTGGTCACCCCGCCGGCACCGGTCGTGAAGCCGCGGGTCGCCGCGGTGGGCCGCAAGGTCGACGCGGACAAGAGCCGGCGCAGGGCCTCGGTCGTGCTCCGGTGCGTCCAGGGTGCCTGTGCGGGCACCGCCACCCTGCGTCTGCCGGGCACGTCCGGGAAGGCGCTGGGCAGCGGCAAGGTCGCCCTCAAGGCGGGCCAGCGCGGCCGCCTCACGCTGAGGCTCAACGCCCTGGCGCGGGCTCGGCTGAAGAGCCGGGCGGCGGTCGGTGCCGTGCTCGTCGTGAAGTTCCGCGACGGCACCACGCAGCGGTTGAACCTCCGGCTGACGCGCTGACCGACGGCTGATCGGAGCGACACCGACGACCACCTGCCCCTCGGGGTGGGTGGTCGTCGGTCGTCGGGGCGTGTGGCGAACGGCCCTAGACTCGACCGCGTGCCGACCCGGGAGCCCTTCGCGCCCGGCGCCCTGGTCCGCGCGCACCCGTGGGCGAGTGGGGGCGCGCTCGTCCTCGTCGTCGTGCTGGCGGTCGTCACGCTGACCGGCGGCTGGTCGCGCTCGGCTCCCGAGGGGGCGGCGCAGGTCGCGCCCGGCACCGAGGTCGACGCGGCGCCGTTCTCCCTGCGCCTGGACGAGGCCTCGGCCCGCTTCGCCCTCGGCGTCGAGGAGGCCGAGCCGGGACGGGCCTTCGTCGTGGTCGAGGGCGCGGTCGAGCTCACCTCCCCGACGTCGGTGACGGCGACGACCCTCGCCGGCGCGCTCCGGGCCGACCTGACCGCCTACGACCAGGCGGGCTCGCCGTCCGACGACCCGGCGCCGGTCGTCCGGGTCGTGCCGGACGGGTCGACCCTGCTCGGGCTCGGCCCGGGCCTGCGCTACGACGTCGAGATCGGCTACGTCGTCGACGAGGCGAGCGTGCCCGAGCGGCTGTCCGTGACCGTCCTCGGGCACACCTTGCGGCGCAGCGCGCTCGACGGCGAGCTGCGGTGGTTCGACGCGACGCCCGTGGCCCGGCTGACGCTCGACGTGGCGCCGCTGCCCCCCACCCGGCCCACCGAGGACCTGTGACGGCGCCCGCGCGGACCGGCCCGGGGCTCGGTCACGTCCTCGGCACCGCCCTGGTCTGCCTCGCCCTGCTGGCCGTCGGCTCCTGGCTCCAGGGCTGGCTGCCCGGAGGGGACGACGACCCCGCGGCGGACCCGCACGTGCGCCGTGGCGCGGTCGGTGACGCGATCGACCTGCGCACCTCGACCGTCACGGTCGACCGGGTCCAGGGGACGACGCGGGTCGAGCAGTACGGCGCCGAGCTGGTCAGCCCCGGGCTCTGGGTCGTCGTGAGCTACACCGTGGTGCCCACCGAGGAGAACGCGTCGATCACCTTCGCCGAGCTCGAGGACGCACGGGGTCGCACCTGGGGACTGGTCGGTCGCAACGCCAACTCGTGCGCCGAGAGCCCGCCCGGGCTGCCGGTGCACTGCACGGCCCTCCTGGAGGTTCCGGCCGACGCGCTCCCCACCCTGCGGCTGCGCCTGGCTCGGCTCTCCCGGGACGTCCGCTTCGACGCGGTCGCGGAGGTGGACCTCGGGCTCGGCGCCGAGGACGCCGAGGCGTTCGCCGCGGCGCCGACGTTCGCCGTGCCCGCGCCGGTGCTGGGCGACGGCACGGAGGAGGAGTCGTGAGGCGGCGCTGGCTGCTCGTGCTGCCGGTCGCGCTGGTGCTGGCGCTGCTCGCGACCGCGAGCCGGCTCCAGGTGTTCTGGTGGCCCGAGCAGCAGCACGACGTGACGACCGGCAGGCAGGGCGAGCCGGTGGAGGTCTCCGACCGGTGGGAGGACGCCGACGGGGACGAGCGGCGCCGCGAGCTGTCCGTCACGCTGCTCGAGGTCGTGTCGGCCACCCAGGTGGAGGGCTTCTCGGGGCCGGAGACGCTCGAGCCCGTCGCGGGCAGCGCCGTGTGGGAGGTGCGGCTGCGCCTCGACGCCGACCCCGACGTACCGCTGAGCGGCTGCCGTCTCTCGATCGTCGACACCGACGACCGTGAGGCCACCGCCATGTCCGCGCAGCTGGGGGAGACGCTCCTCCCGGGGCCCGCCTGCGAGCCCGAGGACCGGGCCGGGCCCCGCTACGACGGCACCCCGGTCGAGGGCGCGCTGCCGCGCCCGCCGTCGTACGACGTCTCCGTCCTGGTCGTCACCGACGACGAGGCCGTGCCGGACCGGGTGCGGCTGTGGTGGGAGGCGCCCGACGTGACCGAGATCAGGCTCGCGGGTCGCTGAGGGCCCGCTCCTCGGCGAGGTCCTCCTGGAGGCGACGTGTGAGCAGCCGTGACACCGCGGCCGCGACCAGGACCACGATGATCACCGTGTAGACGGTGCGCGTGGCGAGCTCGAGGTAGGGCGAGAAGGCCAGCATGGTGTCGGGGTCGCGGGGCCCGACGAGCGCGCGCAGGAGCAGCGCCGTGCCCCACTCCGCCAGGCGGGCGAGGCCGAGCACCAGGCAGAACGTCAGCACCGGCACCAGGCCCGCGTGCACGAGCGTGCGCAGCCCGGCCACGAGCTCCTCGAAGCGGCGTCCCAGCAGGTCGCCCACCCGCTCCGGCCCCCACGCGCGCCGCGCAGGACGGTCGGGACGCCCGGCCCGGCGGGCTGCCAGGCGCGGCTCCACCCGCTCGCGCGCGCGGACGACCAGCCGGTGCTGCTCGAGCCGTGCCCGGCGGCTGTCGCGCAGGCCGCCGGCGAGCACGACCGCGCCGACGGTCAGCCAGGCGACGGGCGTGACGACGATGTCGCTGATGCCGGTGACGATGCCGGCCAGCACCTCCCCGAGCGCGCGCACCGGGTCGGTCAGCGGGCCCAGGGCCGCGGTCGCGCGACGCCAGGCCTCGCCCGCCTCGTCGACCACCGCGCGGTCGCCCACCCAGCCGCTCGCGTCGTGCCAGCGCGTGGTCAGCAGCGCCGCCAGCCAGGTCAGCCAGGTGACCTCCACCAGCGCGGCCAGGAAGGCCCAGCCGGTGTGCCGGCGCGCCAGGTCGAGGCGGTCCAGGACGGAGCGCATCGTGAGGGCGGTGACCACGAGCCCCAGCTGCCAGCTCGTCACCGTGACCAGCGTCCGGTCGTCGAGCTCGGCGCCGCTGAACATCGCGCCGCTCGCGAACTCGTCGGCGTAGCTCTCGTTGATGAACTGGTCCCGGTCGGCGTCGAGGTGGCCCTGCAGCGCGTAGACCGTCAGGAACGGCACCAGCGCCGACGCCAGCAGCGCCAGCCGCTCCCTCCTCGTCTCGCCCTCGGACTCCTCCGGCGAGGCGCTCTGGAGGGTCCAGCGTGCCGACGACCCGGCCACCCGGAGCATCAGCACCAGGGCGATCACCATCGCGAGGGGAGCCAGCGGCACCAGCAGCGAGGCCAGCACGGGGTGGTCGCGACCCAGCAGGACCGCCGCCCACATGGCGGCGTTGCGGGCGGCGAGGCCGAGCAGGAAGATGCTGACGAGCGCCGCCCAGTGGTGGGCCAGGAGCCGGAGCGCGTCGACGACGACGAGGCCGGCGTCGACCACGGAGTCGCGCAGCTCCCGCAGCACCGTCACGCCGGGAGTCTAGGCGGCGTGCACGGCCGCGGGCCGCTCAGGCGGTGAGGCGCCAGCCCGCGACGTCGATCAGGAAGTGCGACAGCACCAGCGCACCGAGGTAGAAGGTCGACACCGCCAGCGCCAGCCCCGCCCGGGTGGCCAGCGAGGCGCCTCGGGCTCGGGCGAACGCCGTCGCCGCGGCCCAGCCCAGCGCCGCCTCCGCCGGGACGACATAGACCGCCACGCCCAGGACCCGCCGGGTGTCGCCGGTCGGCTCCCAGAGCCCCAGGGTGGGCGCGAGCAGCTCGGCCCCGAAGAAGACCAGCGCGGACAGGGCCGCGGCCGGGCCGGGCCGTCCGCCGGCCAGCGCGACGGCGGCGAACAGGGGGGCCACCCACATCGCGGCCATCGCCACCGGGATCACGTCGTCGACCCGTGGGCCGCCGGTGTCCGGGAAGCGCAGCGTGCCCACCAGGTCGGCCAGCACCCAGTCGGGCAGCACCTGGAACACCGAGACCAGGGCGAGGAACCCGGCGAGGGCGAGCAGGTCGTCGCGCCGGGTCGCTCGGCACACTGCGAGCAGCCCGGCGACGTACGCCACGACCACGACGAGGACGCCCCACCCCTGGGCCGGGGCCTCCAGCGCGAGGGCCGCCCCGCCCCCCACGAGGAGCGCCGCGTGGACGCCGAGGACGGGGACGAGCCCCTGACGGGACGAGCGCAGGGTCGTGGGCACGCCACAAGGTAGCGGTCAGCCGAGGGCCGCGCGCACGCTTTTGACAGTGGCCTCGAGCGACCCGCCGGCGTCGACCCAGGTGGCGTGCGGGCGGAGGCGTCGCAGCGGCTCGAGCGACGCCACGAGCCGAGGCGCGTCGTCGGGCGCGACCAGCAGGTTGTTGACCTCGTGCTCCGGCCGGGTCGGAGCCGCGGCGCGCAGCGCGAGACGCTGGGCGAGCGTCGCGGAGTCGAGGTCGAGCACCAGCTCGTGGAAGCGGACGCCATGCGTCGTCGCGAGGGTCTCGAGGTCCTCGATGAACGGCGTCCGAGCGAGGTACTGGCCCAGCACCACGTCGTAGCCGGCCGCGAGGTGGCACTCGGCCAGGGCGAGCGAGAGACGCCGGGCCTGCAGGCCGGAGGCTGCCGGGTCCGTGTCCCACCGGCCGAGGGAGTGCTTCACGCCGTCGATGTCTAGGGCGAGGGCGAGGTGGCGGCCCTCCGCCACGGCCCGCGCGACGGTGGACTTGCCCGACCCGGGAGCGCCGTTGATCAGGACCAGTCGCGGCACGCGGGCAGCGTATCGCCCGGCCGGTCCCGGACCTCTCCGTCGCGCCTTGCGAGGATGGTCGGATGCGCGCAGTGGTGGTCGACGCGGCCGGGTCCCGGCCCGAGGTCCGAGACGTCCCCGAGCCGTCGGCTCCCCCCGGTGGGGTCGTCGTGCGGGTGGTCGCCACCGGGATGTGCCGCAGCGACTGGCACGCGTGGGCGGGCCACGACGAGATCGCGTTCCCGCACGTGCCCGGGCACGAGCTGGCCGGCGAGGTCGTCGAGGTCGGTGCCGGGGTCGCGCGGTGGCGGGTGGGGGACCGGGTCACGGTGCCGTTCGTGTGCGGCTGCGGTCGCTGCGACTGGTGCCTCGGCGGGAACGCGCAGGTCTGCCCCGACCAGGAGCAGCCGGGCTTCACCCACTGGGGATCCTTCGCCGAGCTGGTCGCCCTGCACGCCGCCGACACCAACCTGGTGTCCGTCCCCGAGCAGGTCTCCTTCGCGACGGCGGCGGCGCTGGGGTGCCGGTTCGCGACGGCCTACCGCGCGCTCGTCGGCCGGGCGCGGGTCGTGGAGGGGGAGTGGGTCACGGTGGTCGGCGCCGGCGGCGTCGGGCTGAGCACGGTGATGATCGCCGGGGCGCTGGGCGCGCGCGTCGTCGCCGTCGACCGCAACGCGGAGGCGCTCGCGGTGGCCACCGACCTCGGTGCCGAGCACACCGTGCTCACGGGCGGGACCGACGGGGCCGACGTCCCGTCGGCCGTCGCGGACCTGGTCGCCGGCGGCAGCCACGTGGCGGTCGACGCCGTCGGCAGCGAGCAGACGTGCGCCGACGCCCTGCTCAGCCTGCGACGGCGTGGCCGGCTGGTGCAGGTCGGCCTGCTCCCGCCGGTCGAGGGTCACCCCCGGGTGCCGATGGACCGCGTCATCGCCTGGGAGCTGGACGTCCTGGGCAGCCACGGGATGGCCGCCGCCGACTACCCCGCGATGATGGCGCTGATCGCGTCCGGGGCGCTCCAGCCGCAGCGGCTGGTCAAGCGCACGATCGGTCTCGAGGAGGCCGCCGCCCTGCTGCCGGCGTTCGACCGGGCGACGGTCGCGGGGATCACGGTCATCGACCCGACGCGCTGAGACCGCGGGTCAGGGGATGACGCGCGCGTCGCGGTACTGCTGCGCGTAGTCGAAGAACGTCGCCCGGGTGTCGCGGGTGGCCGAGAAGCCGGCGGCGCGGCTCTTGTTCATGTCGGTGACGACCTCCATCTCGCGGCCCAGGTCGGCGTCGGAGTGCCACCAGGAGGCGACCCGGGACAGGTCCGGCTCGACCAGGTCGTGCCGGGCGGCCAGCTCGCGCCAGACCGGCTCCATGCCCGTCATGGCGACCTCCAGCGGGCGCGGCGCGTCGGCGTACCCCTCCCACTCGAGGCCGAACCACGCCGCGACCTGCGGCCACAGCCAGCGCCAGCGGAAGACGTCGCCGTTGGCCGTGTTGAACGCCTGGTCCTGCCCGGCGGGCGTCCGCGCCGCCCACGTCATCTGCTCGGCCAGCAGGTCGGCGTCGGTGACGTCGGTCAGCGCGTTCCACTGGGTCTCCGAGCCCGGGAAGACGAAGGGGAGACCCCGCTCGCGGCACAGCGAGGCGTAGGCGCACAGCGTGGCCACCATGTTCATGGCGTTGCCCGTGGCGAAGCCGAACACGGTGTGGGAGCGGTGGACGCTCCACGTGAAGCCGTCGCGCTCGGCCGCCGCGAACAGCTCGTCCTCCTGGGCGTAGTAGAAGTTCGGGTAGGGCAGCCGCTCCTCGTCCTCGTGGAACGGGGTGTCGGGCATCTCGCCCTGCCCGTAGGCCTCGAAGGGCCCCAGGTAGTGCTTCAGCCCGGTCATCAGGGCGACGTGCCGCAGCGAGCCGGCGGGCGACAGCGCGGCGAGCAGGTCGCGCACGGCGCCGCCGTTGACCCGGATGTTCTCGGCCTCGGTGTCCATCCGGGTCCAGGCCGTGATCGCCACGAGCTCCGGCCGCACGTCCTCGACCGCCGCGGCCAGGCCGGCGAGATCGCTCAGGTCGGCGCGGACCGGCCGCACGTCGGGCCGGGTGGTGGTGCCGCTGCGGGAGAGGCCGTAGGTCTCGAACCCCTCGTCGACGAGCCGTCGGGCCACGGCCTGCCCCACGATGCCGGTGGCTCCGACGACCAGGGCGCGGCGCCCGGGCGTGGTGGGTGACTCGGACATGGGAGGTCCTCTCGGGCGGGGAGCGGCCGCCGTACGACGGTCCTCCTCGACAGTAGGGTCCGAGACCAACCGCCGTCGGTGGCGACCACTACGGTCGGCGGATGCCTCGCACCCTGCGCCTCGCCGTCGCCCAGAGCACCGTCGCCCAGGACCCGGGGGACGTCGAGTCGCTGCGGGCGGGAGGGGCGCAGGTCCGTCGGCTGATGCGCGAGGCGAAGGCCGGCGGAGCGCGCCTGGTGCAGTTCCCCGAGGGCGCGATCGTCTACCCCGACAAGCACGTCATGTCGTCGCAGGGCCCCGACGTGGTGGCCGACGCCGACTGGTCGCGCGCCGACTGGTCGGTGCTGCGTGAGGAGGCCGACTCGGTCACGGCGCTGGCCGGCGAGCTGGGGCTGTGGGTGGCGTTCGGCTCGATCCACCCGCTGGAGGCGCCGCGCCGACCGCTCAACAGCCTCTACGTCGTCTCCGACCGCGGCGAGGTCGTGGGGCGCTACGACAAGCGCGTGCTCTCGCACACCGAGCGCACCTGGATGTACACCCCCGGCACGCAGCCGCTGGTCTTCGAGGTGGACGGGTTCCGGTTCGGGGTGGCGCTCTGCGTCGAGGCCGGCTTCCCCGAGCTGTTCGACGAGTACGAGCGGCTGGACGTCCACTGCGTGCTGCTCTCGGTGATGGCCGACGACGCGGCGCGGGCCCTGATCGGGCAGTCCTACGCCGCGCTCCACTGCTACTGGGTGGGCTACTCCATCCCTGCCCAGTACGCCGCCACGGTGCCCTCGGGCATCGTCGCGCCGGGCGGGCGCTGGCTCGCGCGGTGCGAGGCCGTGGCGACCCCGGGGCTGGCCTTCGCCGACCTCGACCTCGACAGCGCCGAGGCCGACATCGACGGCGCGGTCCGGCTGGCGCGGCCGTGGCGACGCTCGGTCAGGGACGAGCTGAGGCGGGCTGGGGTGGGGTGAGGGAAGCACTCGGGGGCGCGACGTGCTTGCATCAGGTATGACTCAAGCCGACTTCTGGTTCGACCCGCTCTGCCCGTTCGCCTGGATCACCTCGCGGTGGATCCTCGAGGTCGAGGAGGTGCGCGACATCGACGTCACCTGGCACGTCATGAGCCTGGCCTACCTCAACCAGGACAAGGACATCCCCGACGACTACCGCGAGATGCTCAAGCCGGCCTGGGGGCCGGTGCGTGTGTGCATCGCCGCCGAGCAGAAGCACGGCCGCGAGGTGCTGCTGCCGCTCTACACCGCGATGGGCAACCGCATCCACCTCGGTCAGGAGCCGATCACCCGCGAGCTGATCGCCGCCTCCCTCGCCGACGCCGGCCTGGAGGCCGAGCTGGTCGAGGCGATGGACGACTCCTCCCTCGACGAGGCGGTCGCGGCATCCCACCACGAGGGCATGGACCAGGTCGGCGACGACGTGGGCACGCCCACGATCGCCATCGAGGGCGCGGCCTTCTTCGGCCCGGTGCTGTCGAAGATCCCGCGGGGCGAGGAGGCCGGGCAGCTGTGGGACGGCGCCGTCGCGGTCGCGAAGTTCCCCTACTTCTACGAGCTCAAGCGCTCGCGCACGGGCGACCTCGACTTCAGCTGAGGGTCGCGGTGGTGGTGGCGGCGGAGACCGCCGCCACCGCTGCCGTCACCTCCGCGGCCGCCGCGCGGATGGCGTCGCGGACCGCCGTCGCCGCCCAGGCGCCCTCGCTGACCTGGTGGGCGCGCTCGCGCACCTCGCGCGCCGACATGCCGCGGCGGTCCACGACCGTGTGGGCCTGGTCGAGGGCGTGCAGCAGCGCCACCAGGGCGCCCGTGCGCGGGTCGGGGTCGGCGCCCTCGACGAGGACCCCGGCGACCTGGCGCCGTACGGCGTCCTCGTGGGTGCTGTCGGCCGCGGGCCACCGGGTGCGCGGGAACACCCCGAGCACCTTGTCCTCGCGTCGCTCGAGCACACCGCGCGAGACGAGCCGGTCCCCGAGCGTGTCCTGGAGGCCCTTGCCCAGCCGGGTGGCGAGGTCCTGCGCGGAGCGCTCCTTCTCGGCGACCGTGGCGAGCGCGTCGACGAGCACGGGGTCGCGCGGCGCGGCGCCATCCTCGACGCGCACCTGGGCGGTCCGCCACCGCCCGCGATCCTCCACGGCGACCGCCCCGGCGAGCGCGAGCTCGATCAGCACGGCGCCTCCCAGGGCGGTGGGCAGCGACGTCCCGGCCCGCACGGCGCCCTTCTCGTCGTCCAGCAGCAGGAGCAGCAGGTCCTCGGCGATCAACGTGTCCATGCGTCGAACGTAGCGGGGAGCCGGACACCGCCGGGGCGGCGTCGCGGGATCGACTTTGGCGCCGTGGGCACGCACCATAGGTGCCCATGCGCTTCTCGGGATTGGCATCACTGGCCACTGCTGTCACGTTGACCACAGGTCTGCTGGCCCTGCCGACGGCCGTCGCGGACCCCGGTCCGGGCGCCCGTGACGGCTCTCGGGTGGAGGCCTCGGCGATCCGGCTGCGGGCCGACCCGCGCTCTCCGGTGAGCGCGGCCGACGTGCCGGTCACGGACGGCACGAGCGGGCCGCGGGGGACCTCGCCGTACTCGATGCTGGGCATGACCTGGCGAGGCACGGACCCCACGACGCTGCGCTTCCGCACTCACGGGCGCGACGGATGGAGCGCGTGGCGCACCGCCGAGGTCCTCGAGGACGGGCCGACCCCGGGCACCGAGGGGAGCCCGAAACGGGCGACGCAGCCCGTCTGGGTCGGGCCCTCGAACGGCGTCCAGCTCGACGTGCGCGGCTCGGGCCACCGCGACCTGCGCCTGGTGCTCATCGACCCCGGCGTGCTGCCCTCCGACGACGACGTGCAGGTCACCGCCCCTGCGGCCGCGGCGCAGCGACCCGCCCTGCGGACCTCCGCCAGCAAGCCGCGGAAGCGGCCTAAGGCCTCGCCCGAGCCGCGCCTGCTGACCCGTCCGCAGTGGGGCGCCAACGAGCGGCTGCGCAACGGCCGGCCGACGTACAACGCGGGGCTGCGCCAGGTGCACGTGCACCACACGGCCTCGGGCAACGACTACACGCGCGCCCAGGTGCCGGCGATCCTGCGCGGCATGTATCGCTACCACACGAAGTCCCTGGGCTGGTTCGACCTCGGCTACAACTTCGTCGTCGACCGGTTCGGCCGGACCTGGGTGGGCCGCAGCGGGGGAACGACCCGGCTCGTGCGCGGCGCGCACACGCTCGGGTTCAACCACAGCTCGGTGGGCATCGCGGTGCTCGGCAACTTCGAGCGGACCCGACCCAGCCGGCGCGCGGTGACGGCCGTCGTCCGGCTGGCGTCCTGGAAGCTCGACCGGCAC
Organism: Nocardioides lijunqiniae; assembly: GCF_015024225.1. GTDB lineage: Bacteria > Actinomycetota > Actinomycetes > Propionibacteriales > Nocardioidaceae > Nocardioides > Nocardioides lijunqiniae. The sequence continues at coordinate 10,998 of NZ_JACJGM010000045.1, read as the reverse complement.
CGCCGCGACGCGACCGGCCGGGTGGTCGTCCGCTCCGAGGGCAGCGACCGCTACCGATCGGGCAAGCGGGTGCGGCTGAACGTCGTCGACGGCCACCGCGACACCAACCAGACCGCGTGCCCCGGAGAGCTGCTCTACGAGCGGCTGCCGGGCATCCGGCGACGCGCCCAGTGGCGGATCGACCACTACGGCCGCGGCTGAGTCGACGGGCTGACCTGACGGGCTGACCTGACGGGCCGATCGGAACGGGGTGGCGCCCCGACCCTAGGATCGACGCCATGACCCATGTCCTGTCTGCCGTCGCCTGGCCGTACGCCAACGGCCCCCGCCACATCGGCCACGTGGCCGGCTTCGGCGTGCCCTCCGACGTCTTCAGCAGGTACATGCGCATGGCCGGCCACGACGTCCTCATGGTCTCCGGCACCGACGAGCACGGCACCCCCATCCTGGTCGCCGCCGACCAGCAGGGCGTGAGCGCGCGCGACCTCGCCGACAATAACAACGCCGTCATCGTGCAGGACCTGGTCGACCTCGGCCTCTCCTACGACCTGTTCACCCGCACCACCACGGGCAACCACTACCTCGTGGTGCAGGAGATGTTCGAGACCGTGCACCGCAACGGCTACATGGTCGAGCAGACGACGTTCGGCGCCATCAGCCCCTCGACCGGGCGCACCCTGCCCGACCGCTACATCGAGGGCACCTGCCCGATCTGCGGCTACGCCGACGCGCGCGGCGACCAGTGCGACAACTGCGGCAACCAGCTGGACCCGACCGACCTGAAGAACCCGCGCTCGAAGATCAACGGCGAGACCCCGGAGTTCGTCGAGACCCAGCACTTCTTCCTCGACCTGCCCGCGCTGGCCGAGGCGCTGACCGAGTGGCTCGACGGGCGCGAGGCGACGGGGCTGTGGCGCCCCAACGTCATCCGCTTCAGCCAGAACATCCTCTCCGAGATCCGCCCCCGCGCCATGACGCGCGACATCGACTGGGGCATCCCGGTGCCGCTCGACGGCTGGCGCGAGCAGCACACCAAGCGCCTCTACGTGTGGTTCGACGCGGTCATCGGCTACCTCTCGGCCTCGATCGAGTGGGCCCGCCGCTCCGGCGACCCGGAGGCGTGGCGCCGCTGGTGGAACGACCCCGACTCGCTGTCCTACTACTTCATGGGCAAGGACAACATCGTCTTCCACAGCCAGATCTGGCCCGCCGAGCTCCTGGCGTACGACGGTCGGGGTGCGCGCGGCGGCGAGCCGGGCGCCTACGGCGACCTGCAGCTGCCGACCGAGGTCGTGTCGTCGGAGTTCATGACGATGGAGTCCAAGCAGTTCTCCACCAGCCGCGGTCACGTCATCCTGGTCGGCGACATGCTGTCGCGCTACCAGCCCGACGCGCTGCGCTACTTCATCTCCGCCGCCGGCCCCGAGACCTCCGACTCCGACTTCACGTGGGCGGAGTTCGTGCAGCGCACCAACTCCGAGCTCGTCGCGGGCTGGGGCAACCTCGTCAACCGCACCGCCACGATGATCGCGAAGAGCTTCGGCGAGATCCCGGCGGCGGGGGTGCTGGAGGAGGTCGACGAGGCGGTGCTGTCCGCCGTGCGCGACGCCTTCACCACCGTCGGCGACCTCATCGGCCGGCACCGGCAGCGCGCCGCGATCGGCGAGGCGATGCGCGTCGTGGGCGAGGTCAACAAGTACCTCACCGTCACCGAGCCCTACAAGATGAAGGACGAGTCGCAGCGCGAGCGCCTGGCGACGGTGCTCCACGTCGCCGCCCAGTGCGTGGTCGACTGCAACACGCTGCTCGCGCCGTTCCTCCCGCACTCCTCCAACCAGGTGTGGGCGGCCTACGGCGGCGAGGGCGAGTTCATGCCGATGCCGCGCATCGAGCAGGTCGAGGACCTCGACCCCGGCCACGGCGCCGGCCTGGACTCCTACCCGGTCATCACCGGCGACTACGCCGGCACGCCCCGCTGGGAGTCGCGCCCGCTCACCGTCGGCGCGCCCGTCGCCAAGCCCAGCCCGATCTTCACCAAGCTCGACCCGTCGGTCGTGGACGAGGAGCTCGCGCGGTTCGCGGAGCGGGCGTGAGCCTCACCGGGTGAGTTTCACCGGGTACCCGGTGAAACTCACGGTTCCCGTACGAAGTTTCGGCCGGGAAGCGTGAGTTTCGTCAGGGCGGTGTGACCCGTGGGGCGGCCGCGCAACTCCGGCGACAACAGCCTGCACGCGGCGTAGCCTCGGCCCATGAGCCTCACCTTCCTGCTCACGTCGATGGTGATCGTGGCGACGCCGGGCACCGGCGCGCTGTACACGCTGGCCGCCGGCCTGACGCGCGGTGCGAGGGCCAGTGTGCTGGCGGCGTTCGCGTGCACGCTCGGCACCGTCCCGCACCTCGTGGCGGCGATCACCGGCCTCGCCGCGGTGCTGCACGCGAGCGGGGTGGCGTTCAACGCGATCAAGTACCTCGGCGTCGCCTACCTGCTCTACATGGCCTGGGCGACCTGGCGCGACCACGGCGCGCTGTCGGTCGACGAGAGCGCCCGGCCGTCGTCGTGGCGCAGCGTGATGGTCTCGGGCATCACCCTCAACCTGCTCAACCCCAAGCTGACCATCTTCTTCTTCGCGTTCCTGCCGCAGTTCGTGCCGGCCGGGCCCGGCTCGACGACCACGATGCTCGGGCTGAGTGCGGTCTTCATGGCCATGACCTTCGTCGTCTTCGCGGCCTACGGCGTGTGCGCGGCCGCCGTGCGCGACAGGGTGCTGGCCCGGCCGCGGCTCGTCGACCGGATCCGCAAGGCGTTCGCCGCCAGCTTCGTGGTGCTCAGCGGCCGCCTGGCCGTCGAGTCCCGCTGAGCCCTCGACGTCACCCGCTGACCTCGTACTCCGAGACCGAGGCGCCCACCAGGGCTGCGCCCTGCTCCTCGGAGGGCCCGCTGCCGCGGAACGCCTCGAGCGCTCCTCGCGACGACCAGCGCTCGTGGACGTTGATGCGCCCGGGGCGAGCAGGTCGGGCGAGAGCGCGAAGTGCAGGCAGCCGTCGGCGTCGCGCGCCAGCCGCACGACCTCCTCGCACCCACGGAGGTAGGACGCCCGCTCGGCGGGGTCGACGAGGAGATGTCCGGCGACGATGACCATGCCGTGCCGACCGTCCGGACAGCCGCGAATCATCGGATCGGGGTCCCCTAGGCTCTGCGCATGACCGCCATGTACCTGCCCACGTTCTTCGTCAAGCAGAAGTTCGCGATGACGACCAACCGCTACGAGCTGTTCGCGGCCAACCCCGACGGCAGCTTCGGGCAGTCGATGGGGCTCGCCGAGCAGAAGCGCCTGGCCTTCAAGGAGGAGGTGACGTTCTACGCCGACGACACCAAGACCCGCCCGGTCTTCAGCTTCAAGGCGCGCAAGAAGATCGACCTGAACGCCGGCTACGACATCTTCGACGAGTCCCGCAACCAGATCGGCTTCTTCCGCAAGGACTTCGGCGCCAGCCTCATGCGCTCGACGTTCCACATCGAGGGCCCCGGCTACGCCGGCACCGGCCAGGAGCGCAGCCAGGCGATCGCGATCATCCGTCGCTTCACCGACATCCCGTTCCTGCCGATCCACTTCGACTTCGTGAGCGCGGAGGGCCAGCCGCTCCTCGGCGTCGAGCGCCAGGGCTCGGTGCGCGACAAGTACACCGTCCACGTCCCCGACCAGCGCATCGACTTCCGGGTCGCGGCCGCGGTGGCGGTCGGGCTCGACGCCCTCATGCAGCGCTGACGGCGGCCTGAGCGTGCTCCACCCCGAGGCGCGGCTCGCCGTCGAGCAGTACGACGGCGAGCCGAAGGTCTTCGACGAGGCGTTCGACGTCGCGGCCTCGCGGGCGCAGGCCCGCGAGGCCGCCGCCGCCGAGCCGCGCGAGGACGTCGCGCAGGTGAGCGACGTCGACGCCGGGGGAGTGCCGTGCCGGCTCTACCGCCCGGCCGACGCCCTGCCCGGCGTCGTCGTCCACCTGCACGGCGGCGGGTTCGTCTTCCACGACGTCGAGGTGCACGACGCGTCCGCGCGGCGTCTGGCCAACCGCACCCGCACCGCCGTGCTGAGCGTCGACTACCGCCGCCCGCCCGAGCACCGCTTCCCCGCCGCCCCCGACGACGTCGACACCGTGCTGGCCTGGTGGCAGGAGGAGGGCCCGCTGTTCCTGCACGGCGACAGCGCCGGCGCCAACCTCGCGCTGGTCGCGGCGCTGCGCAACCCCGGACGCGCCGCCGGCGTCGTGCTCGTCTACCCCTTCCTCGACCCGCGTGCCGGCTTCGACTCCTACGACACCGCCGCCGAGGGCTTCGACCGCCGCGAGGCTGCCTGGTACTGGCAGCAGTACGCCGCCGGGCCGGCCGACCTGGACGACCCCGACCTCGCCCCGCTGCTCTCCGACCGGCTCGCGACGCTGCCGCCCACGCTCGTGGTGACCGCCGAGCACGACCCGCTGCGCGACGAGGGCGAGCACCTGGCGTCGCTGCTGGCCGAGGCCGGCGTGCGCGTGGTCGGCACCCGCTACCTCGGCCAGGTGCACGGCTTCTGGCGCCACGACCGGGTCTTTCCCGCCGCCGAGCCGCTGATGGGGCAGGCGGCGGCGTTCCTCGACGGGCTGCGGAGCCGGACGCCCGGCGCCTGACGACGTCTGGGAGGATCGGAGCCATGCGCGTCCACGTCGGATCCGACCACGCCGGCCTCGAGCTCAAGGACCACCTCGTCGCGTGGCTGCGCGACCACGGCTACGAGCCGGTCGACCACGGCCCCTTCGTCTACGACGCCCAGGACGACTACCCGGTGTTCTGCCTGCGGGCCGCCGAGGGTGTCGTCCACGACCGCGACGGCGGCCTGGACAGCCTCGGCGTCGTCATCGGCGGCTCCGGCAACGGCGAGCAGATGGCCGCCAACAAGGTGCGCGGCGTCCGCGCAGCCCTGGCGTGGTCCGACGAGACCGCCGCGCTCGGGCGTCAGCACAACGACGCCAACGTCGTGGCCGTGGGCGGGCGGATGCACCCGCTCGACGACATGACGCGCTTCGTCGAGGTCTTCCTCACCACCGGCTTCTCCGGCGACGAGCGCCACGTGCGCCGGATCGCCCAGCTGGCGTCGTACGAGACCACCCGCGAGCTGCCGCCGCTGCCCGACTCGGCGCGCGATGCCTGAGGGCCACACCCTCCACCGCCTCGCCGGCGACCTGTCGCGCGCCTTCGCCGGGCGGCTGGTCCGGGTGGGCAGCCCGCAGGGCCGCTTCGAGGACTCAGCTGCGCTGCTCGACGGCCAGGTGCTGGAGCGCGCCGAGTCGTGGGGCAAGCACCTCTTCGTGACCTTCCCCGCGGAGCGCCACGTCCACGTCCACCTCGGCCTCTACGGCGTTTTCGCCGTCCACGAGGACGTCGAGGAGGTCCCGGCCCCGGTGGGGCAGGTCCGGCTCCGGCTGGTGACCGCCGACGCGGGCCCCACGTCGTACGCCGACCTGCGCGGCGCCACCGCCTGCGAGCTCATGACCGGCGAGCAGCGCGACGCGATCCTGGCCCGCATCGGGCCCGACCCGATCCGCCAGGACCAGGACCCCGCCCGCGCCTGGGACCGGATCCGTCGCAGCAAGGCCGCCGTCGGCGGTCTCCTGATGGACCAGGCGGTGCTGGCCGGCGTCGGCAACGTCTACCGCGCCGAGGTGCTCTTCCGGCACCGGATCCACCCGCTGCGTCCCGGCAACACCCTGCGGGTCGGGCAGTGGCAGGCCATCTGGGACGACCTGGTCGGGCTGATGGCCGAGGGCGTGCGCACCGGGCGCATCGACACGGTGCGCCCCGAGCACACCCCCGAGGCCATGGGCCGGCCACCGCGCCAGGACGACCACGGTGGCGAGGTCTACGTCTACCGCCGCACCGGGCAGCCGTGCCTGGTCTGCGGGAGCACCGTGCGCACCGCCGTGCTCCAGGCCCGCAACGTCTTCTGGTGTCCGCGATGCCAGCCCACGTTCCGCTCGCGCGCCGTACGCTGACTCGCGCCCACCCGCACCCGACCCCCTGGAACCCCATGACCGCCACGTACCAAGCGACGCGGCCCGCCCGCAGGTCCGTGCGCCGGCACTGGCAGCTGTTCCTGCGCCGAGGGCTGACGCAGGAGGCCCGCATCGCGCTGGCGCTGGCCCTCGTGGCGGTGCTGATCACCGTGGTCGTCTTCACCTGGCCCGACCGCGCGCCGCTGACCGGGCTGATGCTGCCGCTGATCATCGCCAGCCTGATGCTGGGCCCGCGCACCCTGCCGGGCTTCGTGGTCTTCCTGATGGTGCTGCTCGCTGCGGGGCTGGCGGCGCAGACCGAGATCACCCCGCGCATCGTCGGCGCCACGCTGGTGCAGTTCGCGATGGCGCTGGTGGTCATCGCGACCAGCTTCCGCCGCACCCGGCTCGGGGTCGCCGGGATCCGCGGGGAGGCCATGCTGGTCGACCTGCGCGACCGGATCCTCACCCAGGGCGGCGTCCCGGACCTGCCGGCGGGCTGGCACGTCCAGTCGGCGCTCAAGCCGGCCGGAGGCACACCGTTCGCCGGCGACTTCGTCGTGGCCATGCGGGGGCACGACCTCGGGCGGCTCGAGGTGGTCGTGGTCGACGTCTCCGGGAAGGGCACCGACGCCGGCACCCGCGCCCTGCTGCTCTCGGGCGCCTTCGGCGGCCTGCTGGGCGCCATGCCCGCGGCCGACTTCCTACCTGCGGCCAACGGCTACCTGCTGCGCCAGGCGTGGGATGAGGGGTTCGCGACCGCGGTCCACCTCTCGCTGGACCTCACCACCGGCGACTACGAGATCCGTACGGCGGGCCACCCGCCCGCCGCGCACCGCACCGCCGGGTCCGGCACCTGGTCGGTGCTGCGCACCGACGGACCGATCCTGGGGCTGCTCGACGAGGCGACGTTCACCACGGCCACGGGCCGGCTGGGCCGGGGTGACGCCCTCCTGCTCTACACCGACGGCATGGTCGAGGAGCCGCGCCGCGACATCGACCTGGGCATCGACCAGATGCTCGGCGAGGCCGAGTCGCTGATGCGCGGCACCTACGACGGCGCCGCGGCCCGGCTCACCGACGCGCTCGGCTCGCCCGACGACGACCGCGCGCTGGTCATCGTCCACCGCAGCTGAGGGGCCGTCCGCGCGACGTGGTCGGCTGGGGCCGTTTGGGGTCCGCGGGTGCCGGTGTGGCACCATGGAAAGGCACATTTCGCGCCGTACGCACGGCGCGAGACAGGCACGCGGATGTAGCTCAATGGTAGAGCTCCAGTCTTCCAAACTGATTACGCGGGTTCGATTCCCGTCATCCGCTCCAAGGAGCCCTCACCGCTTGCCCCGAGGGCGTCTTGACCAAGACAGAGCACGCTTGACGGGGCGTAGCGTAGTGGCTAGCGCGCCTGCTTTGGGAGCAGGAGACCGCAGGTTCGAGTCCTGTCGCCCCGACGAAACACCTTTCACCCAGACCTGAGGAGACCACCTGTGAAGAGCGCCGTCGAGACCTTGAGCCCGACCAGGGCCAAGCTGACCGTCGAGGTGCCCTTCGAGGAGCTCAAGCCGAGCCTCGACGCGGCCTACAAGAAGATCGCCCAGCAGATCAACATCCCCGGCTTCCGCCGCGGCAAGGTGCCCCCCATGGTGATCGACCGTCAGGTCGGCCGGGGCGCCGTGCTCGACGAGGCGATCAACGAGGTGCTGCCGGCCAAGTACGTCGAGGCGCTCGAGGCCAACGACCTCCAGCCCCTCGCGCAGCCGGAGATCGAGGTGACGAAGTTCGAGGACAACGAGACCCTCGAGTTCACCGCCGAGGTCGACATCCGCCCGCAGATCGAGCTGCCGTCCTACGAGGGCATCGAGGCGCAGGTCGACGACCTCGAGGTCGCCGACGCCGACGTCGAGGAGCAGGTCCAGGCGCTGCGTGAGCGGTTCGCCACCCTGAGCGACGTCGAGCGCCCCGCCGCCGACGGCGACTTCGTCGTGCTCGACCTCAAGGCCCTCAAGGACGGCGAGGTGCTCGACGGCGCCGAGGTGGCCGGGATGTCCTACCAGGTCGGCCGCGGCGGCATGATCGAGGGACTCGACGAGGCCCTGGTCGGCATGTCCGCCGGCGACGAGAAGACCTTCTCCTCCGAGCTCGTGGGCGGCGACCTCGTCGGCGAGGCCGTCGAGGTCCAGGTCAGCATCAGCCAGGTGCAGGAGCAGGAGCTCCCCGAGCTCGACGACGACTTCGCCCAGGAGGCGTCGGAGTTCGACACCTACGACGAGCTCACCGCCGACGTGCGCGAGCGCCTGGGCCGGGGCAAGCGCCTCGAGCAGGCCGCCGCCGCCCGCGACGCCGTCCTGGAGGTGCTCCTGGACCGTGTCGAGGTGCCGCTGCCCGAGACCATGGTCACCGACGAGCTCAACGCCCGCCGCGCCAACATCGAGCAGCAGCTCGGAAACGCCGGCATCCCGATGGAGAAGTACCTCGAGGACGAGGGCCAGACCGTCGAGGAGTTCGAGGCCGACCTCGACCGCCGCGTGCGTGAGGCCGTCGCCGCGCAGTTCCTGCTCGACGAGGTCGCGAAGAAGGAGGAGCTCGGCGTCGACCAGCAGGAGCTCTCCAGCCACCTGGTGCGCCGGGCCCAGCAGTCGGGCCAGGACCCCCAGGAGTTCGCCAACCACATGTTCGAGCACAACCACATCCCCGAGCTGGTCCAGGAGATCCTGCGCGGCAAGGCCCTCGCGGCCATCGTCGAGACCGCGGTCGTCAAGGACGCCTCGGGCAACGTGGTCGAGCTGAAGAACCTGCGCCCCGACGGCACCATCGGTGAGCCCGAGGCCGAGACCCCGGACGCCGACACCGACGCCGACGCCGACACCGAGGCCGACGCCGAGAAGTGACCTCGGCCTGACCGGCCGACCGCCCTGCCCACCGCACCGCCGGGGGGCAGGGCGGTCGTCATTTCCACCCGGTCGTCATTTCACCTGGACGTCGCTCAGCGGCGCGACTCCACGACCCGCCCGGGCACTAGGATGCTCGCGTGACCTCGGGGGACGACGGCGACAGCGCATGGCGCCCGCCTGCACGCGACACGCACCCCGTCGAGCAGCTCGACGGCTACGACGACCTGGTCGAGGTCGGACGCGGCGGTGACTCGATCGTCTACCGCGCCCGGCAGGTCGCCATCAACCGCCAGGTCGCGATCAAGGTCCTGCTCATCAACGACCCCAAGCGGGCGGCGCGCTTCGCCCGCGAGGTCGAGATCACCGTCGAGCTCGGTCGCCAGCACCCCAACATCGTCACCGTCCTCGCGGTCGGCACCACCGCCTCGGGGCGTCCGGCGATCGTCATGGACTACCACGAGGGCGGGACCCTCCACGACCGCCTGAAGTCGCTGGGCACGCTGCCCGTCGAGGAGGTGGCCCGCATCGGGGCGGTGCTCGCCGACGCGCTGTCGTTCGCCCACGACCGGGGCGTCCTCCACCGCGACGTCAAGCCGCAGAACGTCCTGGTGCTTCCCACCTCGTGGGTGCTCGCGGACTTCGGGATCGCGCGGCTCGCCGACTCCGAGCACACCTCGTCGGCAGAGACCTTCACCTACCGCCACGCGGCACCGCAGATCCTCGACGGCCTCCCGCCGACCGCCGCCGACGACATCTGGTCGCTCGGCTCGACGCTGTACACCCTGCTGGACAGCCGGCCGCCGTTCGCCAGCGAGGACCCCGACGAGGACTCCGCGCTGGCCTACCTGCGACGCGCCCGCACCGAGCCGCACCGGCCGCTCACCGCGCCCGGCACCCAGGCCATCGCCCCGATCATCGACCGCTGCCTGGCCAAGGAGGTCGCCGACCGCTGGCCCTCCGCCGCGGAGCTGCGCGACGCGTTCCTCGGCCTGCGCGTCTCCGCCTGGGAGCCCGGAGCGACCACGGCGGGCCCGGCGTCCCCGACGGCGCCCGCGCTGAGCCCCTCCGCGGCCCAGCCCCTGGCTCCGGCACCCGTGCCGCCCCGCGAGACCACCTCGCCGCGACCGGCTCCCGAGCCCGACGTCGTGGAGGCCTCACCGGTCGCGCTGTCCGCCGTCGCCCACGCGCCCGTCCCGCGCGACGCGGAGCCCACGGGCACCGGCCTGCCCGACGACCACACCGGCGAGGACCCCCGCACCGCTCCCGAGCGGCCCGAGGCGCCCGAGGACCCCGACCAGCCCGGCACCGGCCGGCGCCGTCGGGTGCTGCTCATCCTGGGCGCGGCCGCGCTGGTCGTCGGGCTGACGCTCGGCATCGTCGGCGCCGTCCTGCGCGGAGGCGACGACCCGGACCAGGGCGACACGACCGCAGGGTCGACCGACCAGATCCCGGTGCTGCAGTCGCCGCCCACCGCCACCGAGACCTTCCGCGACCGGCCCAGCAAGGACCTCGCGGTCGTCTTCTCGCTCCTCGAGTACGACGGCGTCAACCTGGTCGCGGAGTGGACCGACCCGGCCGAGGGGACCGGCAGGTTCGTGCTGCACCAGACGCTGCCCGACACCGGGGAGTACCTCGAGCTCGGCACCGGCACCACCGAGTGGAAGGCGCCGTTCGCGGCCCCGACCGGCCGCAGCTGCTACTACATCACCGTGCACTCCGTGGAGGGTGCCTACGGCATCTCCGGGCGGCGCTGCATCAACAACCCGCTCTAGCGGCGGCCGGCCGAGGTCTCAGCGCCCGAGCACCCGCGGGTCGAGGTGCCACCACCAGCGGCGCCACCACGCCACCGTGCGCCGGGCCGCGCGCTGCACCTGGCGCAGCTCGGCGCGGAAGTGCGACGACCCAGCGGGGTCCGGGCCGAACGCGTCGCGCTGTGCGGACGCCGCGATCGTGAGGGCGGCGTCGACGCCCAGCCGGTCGTCGGCGCGACGCGCGACGACGTCGGCGGTCTCGTGCGGGTCCGGGGCGAGCCCCGCCAGGTGGAGGGCGTCGACGACTCCCGCCCAGGCGCCGCGGGCGCCGCGGC
>NZ_JACJGM010000044.1 GCF_015024225.1 Nocardioides lijunqiniae | reverse complement strand
GAGCTTCGCCCGCTTCGCGGCGCCCTTCGGGCGTCCTTGACTCCGAGCCTCTCCCGGGCTGCTGTGGCGGCGCACGGGCGGCGGCGGCTTCGCCGCGCCGCCCGCTAACAGCGCGGGCCCTGCCTATGGGTCATCAGCGTCGGCAGTTCGAGCCCGACGCCGACGTCTCCACGCTCGGCCGGCCCGGTGTGGTGACCAGCTGCCGACGCTGAGTGTCGGTAGTCGCACCACCAGTCACACCAGCCCCACCAGGGGTGCCGCGCTAAGCGCGAGGCACCCAGATGAGTCCCGAGGAGACAGCCAGAGGTGCGGGGGTCTCGACGGGCGCTCGTCGCTGGCGCTCCTCGCTGCTCGACCACCGGTGAAGTGCGGCGGGGTGGTTTCGAGGCTCGCTGCGCTCGCACCTCAACCGCCGAGGGCGCGAGGCTGACCGGGGGATGGGCGTTCCTGGTCGTCACTGCCGTGTCCTGGGCGGGAGGGCTGATCTGAGGCCCTTTAGGGTGGTCGGCGTGACCGAGACCCCCGACGTGCGACCCCGCGTCGTGGCGGTGGTGGTCACGTTCAACCGGCTGCCGCTGCTGCAGGGCCTCGTGGCGCGGCTGCGCGAGGTCCCGGAGCTGCACGAGGTGCTGGTCGTCGACAACGCCTCCACCGACGGCACGGGGGAGTGGCTGGACACCCAGCCCGACGTCGTACGGCGCACGCTCACCGAGAACAGCGGCGGAGCCGGCGGCTTCCACGACGGTCTGGCGTGGGCGATGGAGCGCGGTGCGGACCTCGCCTGGCTGATGGACGACGACGGCCTCCCGGACCACGACTGCCTCCGGCTCCTGCTCGAGCGCTCCGACCTGGACTTCTGGGGCCCGGTGGTGGTGGACGAGGCGCGCCCCGAGCGGCTGGTGTTCCCGATCCGGCTGCCCGGCGGCACCCGGGCCGTGCACCGGATGGACGACGTGCGGTCGGCGGCCGACGACGGGCTCATCCGCGACGTGGTCATCCCGTTCAACGGCGTGCTGGTGACGCGCGACCTGGTGGAGCGGATCGGGCTGCCGAGGGCGGAGTTCTTCATCTGGGGCGACGACCACGAGTACCGCCTGCGCGCCGAGCGCGCCGGTGGGCGGATCGCCACGGTGGTGGACGCACGGGTGCTGCACCCCAGCGTCGGCGAGCTCGGCACCCGGATGATGTTCGGGCGCACGACGTACAACCACACCCCCAGCGAGCTCAAGCACTACTGCATGGCGCGCAACAACACCCTCAACCTGCGCGAGTACCGCGGCTGGCCCCACGTGCTGATGTTCTGGGCCAAGACGGTGTGGTTCTACGTGTTCACGCGCCCACAGCCGAGCCGCGTCGTGACCAGTGCCCGCGCCGCCTGGGCCGGGCTGCGCGGCGACTTCACGGGGCACCGGAGGTACCTGCGATGAGCGAGACCGTGGCCGTCGTCGTGGTGACCTACAACCGTGCCGAGCTGCTCGTCGGGATGCTCGACGGGCTGGCCGGCCTCGAGCGCCGGCCCGACGCGGTGATCGTGGTCGACAACGCCAGCACCGACGACACCGCGCAGGTGCTCGCGGCGCGAGGGGACCTCCCGCTGCAGGTCGTCACCAGCGACGAGAACCTCGGCGGCGCCGGCGGCTTCCACCTGGGTCTGCGCACCGCGGTCGAGCAGGGCTTCGACCGGGTCTGGCTCATGGACGACGACGTCGTGCCCGCCCCCGACTGCCTCACGGTGCTCATGGCGCAGGACGAGGACTGCCTGACCTCGGTGCGCGAGGACCGGTCCGGCCGGCTCGTCGAGAAGGCCGCCACCCGCTTCGACCTGCGCAACCCGCTGGCGATCAAGCCCAAGACCGGGATGGTCGAGACCGACTACGGCAGCCGCGCGGCGATGCCGGCGCTGGTCGAGGTCGAGAACGTCGCCTTCGAGGGCTTCCTGGTGCGCCGCTCGGTCGTGGAGGAGATCGGACTGCCCGACCCGGCGTTCTTCATCTTCTACGACGACGTCGACTTCGCCGTGCGGGCCCGGCGCTCGGGCCGTCGCATCTGGGCGGTACGCGACGCGGTGCTGGTGCGCCAGCTCGACTTCGACCAGCAGCACGACCTCGGGGGGTGGAAGGGCTACTACATGTACCGCAACCTCTTCGTCGTGCACTTCCGCTACGGCGAGAACGTCGCGGTGCGGCTCAAGCCGTGGCTCGTGGCGCTCGTGGTGGTGCTGCTGAGCCCGGTGCGCGGCGGGCGCGCGGAGGCGCGCAACGTCCTGCGCGCCCTCAAGGACGCGCGCGGGCTGCGCCGGCTGTCGCTCAGTGCGGCGCCGGGCCCTGGTCCTGTCCCTGGTTGAGCCGGTCGGCCGGCGCCGCTCCGGCCACGAGCGAGGCCTCGCGGGCCTCCTCTCGGCGCAGGCGCGGCCGCAGCCCGACCCGGTTGCCGGTGGCCATCGCGGCGAGCCAGACGGTGAACGCGCCGAGCGCCGCGCCGGCGATGGCGTCGATGAAGAAGTGCCAGCCGAGGTAGACGGTCGCGAAGACGGTGAGCACGAGGAAGACCCACGCGGCGACGCGCAGCCAGCGGGCGAGGCCGACGTACTCGACGACCAGGCAGATCGTCACCATGATCCCGACGTGCAGCGAGGCGAACGCCGCGATGGTCTGCAGCGTGCCGGAGCCGACCACGTCGCCGACGACCGCGAGCCGGTCGTCCCACATGCTGTCCGCGAGCTTGGAGACGTAGGTGTCGGGCAGCCCGGCGAAGGTCTTGGGGTCGGAGTAGATGGGCCCGACCGAGGGGAACATCAGGTAGATCGCCGCGCCGAAGGCCCAGTCGAAGGCGACCGCGGTGACGTACCAGGACCCGGCCGCCGTGTGGCGGGTCCACACCAGCGCGATCGCGATCGAGACCGGCACCAGGACGATCCAGATGATGTAGACGGCCGAGAACAGGTGCGCGGCGAAGCCGGTGCCGAGCAGGTCGTGCAGGACCTTGGCCGGGTCGTGCCCCAGCCACAGCACCTTGTCGAGGTCGGCCATCTGGGTGTCGTAGACGTTGTCGGTGGCCGAGAACGGCCCGCCACCGTCGGCGTGGACGAACGGCACGAAACTCTTGAGGTTGCGGAACGTCGCGTAGCAGAGGTACCACGCCATCACGCCGCCCAGCGCGAAGCGCCAGTGCGAGGCGGGCCACCGCTCCCGGGTGATCTCCCGGGTCACGGTCCACAGCGTCCGGGGCGCGCGCCGGGCCCGCCAGAGCGCCCGCGGCACGATGTCGAGCGAGATGGCCCCCAGCACGATCGCGGGGAACCGGATGTAGCCGGGGATCAGGCTGTCCGGGTCGCGGATCGGCAGGTCCTCGAGCCACGCGATCAGCAGCGTGGCCGCCGCCATGAGCAGGCCCGTCAGCCAGGCGTATCGGAAGTCCTCGCCGAGGAACCGGGGCGTCGTTCTCACCTGCACGCCGACAGCCTAGAACCCCGTTCCCCCAGTCGCCTCATTCTTCTCGGCGTGTGACCCGCGCCATGCGCGACGCGCGGCCCGCAGCGTGGGGAGTGCGTCCCACGCCCACCCGATCCGTAGACTGACCGATCGTGCCCACCCCTGACTCCAGCCCCGACCGGTCCCCCGATCTGGTGGTCGTCGGTTCCGGCTTCTTCGGCCTGACCATCGCCGAGCGCTGCGCCAGCGAGCTGGGGCTCAAGGTGCTCGTGCTCGAGCGGCGCCACCACCTCGGGGGCAACGCCTACTCCGAGATCGACCCGGAGACCGGGATCGAGGTGCACGTCTACGGCACCCACCTGTTCCACACCTCGAACAAGAAGGTGTGGGAGTACGTCAACCGGTTCACGAGCTTCACCGGCTACCAGCACCGCGTCTTCGCGAAGTACCAGGGGCAGGTCTACTCGTTCCCGATGAACCTCGCGCTGATCAACCAGTTCTTCGGCAGGTCGCACACGCCCGACGAGGCCCGCGCGCTGATCGCCGAGCAGGCCAGCGAGATCGCCACGGCCGACGCGACGAACCTCGAGGAGAAGGCGATCTCGCTCATCGGGCGCCCGCTCTACGAGGCGTTCGTCAAGGGCTACACCGCGAAGCAGTGGCAGACCGACCCCACCGAGCTCTCGGCCGACATCATCACCCGGCTTCCGGTGCGCTACACCTTCGACAACCGCTACTTCAACGACGACTTCGAGGGCCTGCCGACCGACGGCTACACCGCGTGGCTGACCCGGATGGCCGAGCACCCCAACATCGAGGTCCGCCTCGACACCGACTTCCTCGACCCGGCCAACGGCGTCGCCGAGCAGTACAAGGGCAAGGTCCCGATCGTCTACACCGGGCCGGTCGACGAGTACTTCGGCAACGCCGAGGGCCGGCTGTCGTGGCGCACCGTCGACCTCGAGTCCGAGACCCTCGACGTGGACGACTTCCAGGGCACCGGGGTGGTCAACTACAACGACCAGGAGGTCCCCTGGACCCGGATCCTGGAGTTCAAGCACCTGCACCCCGAGCGCACCTACCTCCCGGGCAAGACCATCGTGGTCCACGAGTACAGCCGGTTCGCCGAGGACGACGACGAGCCGTACTACCCGATCAACACCGCCGAGGACCGCGCCAAGCTGCTGAAGTACCGCGAGCGGGCCAAGCGCGAGCCGATGGTCCTCTTCGGAGGCCGTCTCGGCACCTACAAGTACCTTGACATGCACATGGCCATCGGGTCGGCGCTGTCGATGTTCGAGAACAAGCTGAAGCCGCACTTCGCCGACGGTGCGCCGTTGACGAGCGGGGGAGTGGACGAGTAGATGACCACGCGACTGCTGCAACGACAGATCTTCCCCCTCGACCGGGACTTCGACGTCCTCCCGCTGTACGTCGACCCGGAGGAGGCCAAGCTCGACGCCGATCGCTACGAGATCGGCGGCAACCGGGCGGCCAAGGACCTCAACAACGCCGCCATCCGGCAGTCGACCTCCACCGGTCGCACCATCCACCCCGACCAGATCGAGTCGCGCACGGCGCTGCGTGTGAAGTCGGGGGAGCGGCTGTCGTTCGGCACGTACTTCAACGCGTTCCCCGCCAGCTACTGGCGCCGCTGGACCGTCGTCTCCGACGTGACGCTCACCGTCGAGCTGCGCGGCGCCGGAGCCACCGTCATCGTCTACAAGTCCATGGCCAACGGCCGCGCCCAGCGCGTCGACTCCGCCGTGTCCGGGGCGGAGGGGACCGCCACCTTCACCTTCGACCTGTCGCTCAAGCCCTTCGTGGACGGCGGCTGGTACTGGTACAACGTCGTCGCCGGCGACGAGGACGTCGTCGTGGCCTCCGCCGAGTGGACCGCGGATGTGCCCGACGACCGCGCCCAGCACGGCACGGTCGACCTCGCCATCACGACCATGAACCGGCCCGACTTCTGCGCCAAGCTCCTCGCCCAGGTCGGCGAGGACGAGCAGCTCGCGCCCTACCTCGACACGGTCTTCGTCATGGAGCAGGGCACCGACAAGGTCGCCGACTCCCCGGAGTTCGCCAAGGCGGAGGCCGCCCTGGGGGACACCCTGCGCGTCATAGAGCAGGGCAACCTCGGCGGGTCCGGCGGCTACGCCCGAGGGCAGCTCGAGTCGCTGCGCAAGGGCACGGCGACGTACGCGATGATGATGGACGACGACGTCGTCTGCGAGCCCGAGGGCATCATCCGCGCCATCACCTTCGGCGACCTCGCCCGCCGCCCCACGCTCGTGGGCGGCCACATGTTCAGCCTGTTCAGCCGCTCGCGGCTGCACTCCTTCGGCGAGATCGTCCAGCCGTGGCGGTTCTGGTGGCAGTCGCCGGTCGACACCTTCAACGACTGGGACTTCGCCGCGCGCAACCTGCGGTCGAGCCGGTGGATGCACAAGCGCATCGACGTCGACTTCAACGGCTGGTTCATGTGCCTGATCCCGCGCCAGGTGATCGACGAGATCGGCCTCTCGCTGCCCCTCTTCATCAAGTGGGACGACTCGGAGTACGGCCTGCGCGCCAAGGCGGCCGGCTACCCGACCGTGACGTTCCCGGGCGCGGCCGTGTGGCACGTGCCGTGGACCGACAAGAACGACGCCCTCGACTGGCAGGCCTACTTCCACCACCGCAACCGGCTGGTCGCGGCGCTGCTCCACTCGCCGTACCCCAAGGGCGGGCGGATGATCCGCGAGAGCCTCAACCACCAGGTGGCCCACCTGGTCTCGATGCAGTACTCCACCGCCGAGCTGCGGCTCCAGGCCATGGAGGACGTGCTCGAGGGGCCGCACGCCCTGCACCGGATGCTCCCGGACCGCCTCGCCGAGGTCAACGCGCTGCGCAAGCAGTTCACCGACGCCCAGCTGCAGCCCGACCCGGACGCGTTCCCCTCCGTGCGCCGCAAGAAGCCGCCGCGCCGCGGACGCGACGGGCTCGAGATCCCCTCGCGGCTCTCGCAGCTCGTGACCGCCGGCCTCGCGCCGCTGCGCCAGCTCAAGCCGCCGCGCGAGCTCTCGCGCGAGCACCCCGAGGCGGAGATCCGGGCCATGGACGCCCGGTGGTACCGGCTGGCGAGCTACGACTCCGCGATCGTGTCCATGAACGACGGCACGTCGGCGGCGTTCTACCAGCGCGACTCCGCGGTGTTCCGCAGCCTGACCCGGCGCACCCTCGAGATCCACGACCGCTACCGCCGCGAGTGGCCGCGCCTGGCCCAGCTCTACCGCGAGGAGCTGGACTCGATCACCGCCCCGGAGGCTTGGGACGAGACGTTCAAGCCGTGGACCGAGCGGGCCGATGACTGACCTGGAGTCCCGGCGGCGGGTCGTCGACGCCCCGCTGGCCAACCCCTCGCCGACGGCGGGACTGCTGGAGGTGTTCCGCCGGCGCTACCTGCTGAAGCTGCTCGTGCGCCGTGAGGTCAACGCCCGTTACCAGGCCTCGGCGCTGGGGTTCCTCTGGTCCTACATCAATCCGCTCTCGCAGCTCTTCATCTTCTGGTTCATGATGGAGAAGATCATGGGCCGGGGGACCGAGTCCTTCGCGATCCACATCTTCTGCGGCCTGATCGTGGTCCAGTTCTTCATCGAGACGTTCAACGCCGGCACCCGCTCGATCGTGCGCAACAAGGCACTGGTGCGCAAGATGGCGGTGCCACGGGAGATGTTCCCCGTGGCCTCGATGATGGTCTCGCTCTACCACATCGGGCCCCAGCTGATCGTCCTCGTGATCATCTGCCT
The DNA here is from genome assembly GCF_015024225.1 of Nocardioides lijunqiniae. GTDB lineage: Bacteria > Actinomycetota > Actinomycetes > Propionibacteriales > Nocardioidaceae > Nocardioides > Nocardioides lijunqiniae. The sequence continues at coordinate 27,850 of NZ_JACJGM010000044.1, read as the reverse complement.
CTTCACCGGGTGGACCCCCGACCCGGTCTCCCTGCTCGGCTTCCTGCTGGCCCTGGGGATCATCTGCCTGCTCGGCACCGGCCTCGCGCTGATGTTCAGCGTCGCCAACGTCTTCATGCGCGACGTCGGGAGCGTGGTCTCGATCCTGAGCAACTTCGTGCGCTTCGGCGTCCCGATGATCTACCCCTTCAGCATGGTCGAGGAGCGCCTCGGCTCGTTCGCCGGCTACTACCTGCTCAACCCCATCGCGGACGCCGTGCTCCTCGTGCAGCAGGCGTTCTGGGTCGGCACCACGCAGGACCCGGACGCGACGCAGGCCGAGCACATCCCCGACCACCTCTTCTCCTACGGCTTCCTCGGTCTCGGCGTCGGCTTCGTCGTGCTGGTCCTCGGCCAGCTCGTCTTCCGGCGCTTCGAGAACCGCATCCCGGAGCGCCTGTGATGACCTACCCGGACAGCACCTCGATCGTGGTGGACGGCGTGACCAAGGAGTTCACGCTGCGCTACCACCGCACGCTGAAGCAGATGAGCGTCGCCCTGGTGAAGGGCCGCGACCTCAGCGACAGCTTCCTGGCGCTCGAGGACGTGAGCTTCACCGTCGACCAGGGGGAGTCCATCGGCCTGATGGGGCTCAACGGCTCCGGCAAGAGCACCCTGCTCAAGCTCGTGCAGGGCGTCATGCGGCCCGACTCCGGCCGCGTCCTTACCCGCGGGCGCATCGCCGGCCTCATCGCGACGGGCGCCGGCTTCCACCCCCAGCTGACGGGCCGGGACAACATCTACCTCAACGCCGCCGTGCTCGGGATGACCGAGCAGGAGACCCGGCGCAAGTTCGACGAGATCGTGGAGTTCGCGGACGTCGGCCGCTTCCTCGAGACGCCGGTCGGCAACTACTCCTCCGGGATGTTCGCCAGGCTCGGGTTCGCCGTGGCCATCCACGTCGACTCCGACATCTTCCTGGCCGACGAGGCACTGGCCGTCGGCGACCGCCCCTTCCGCAAGAAGTGCATCGAGCGCATGCAGGAGGTCCGCGAGAGCGGACGCACCCTGTTCTACGTCAGCCACGCCGCCGGCTCGGTCCGCAAGATGTGCGACCGGGTGATCGTCCTGGAGAAGGGCAAGGTCGGCTTCGACGGCGAGGTCAACGCCGGCATCCGCTACCTCAAGTACGACGACGGCGCCGAGAACGAGCCCGACGGCCAGGACGAGATCGACGACGAGATCGGCAACGACATCTGACGCGGTGGTCGAGCAAGAGGAGCGTCAGCGACGAGCGTCCGTCGAGACCCGGTGACCCGAACGCCCAGCGGCGACCCACGGTGGTTGAGGTGCGAGCGCAGCGAGCCTCGAAACCACACCGTCGATGCGTGGCTGGTGTTGGCCCGCGCGCTAGCAGCCCGGGTCTCGGCGTCAAGGAGCTTCGCCCGCTTCGCGGCGCCTTCGGCGTCCTTGACTCCGAGCCTCTCCCGGGCTGCTGGGGCGGCGCACGGGCGGCGGCGGCTTCGCCGCGCCGCCCGCAAACAGCGCGGGCCCTGCCGATCGGTCACCTATGTCGGCAGTTCGAGCCTCACGCCGACGTCTCCACGCTCAGCTGACTCGCGGTGGTGACCAACTGCCGACGCTGAGTGTCGGTAGACGCACCACCAGCCACACCAACCCCACCAGAGGGGTGCCGCGCATTGCGCGGGCGGCGCGGGCGAAGCCCGTGTCGCCCCGTGCGCCGTCAAGCCGGTCGAGAGAGGCTCCGGGTCAAGGACGCCCGAAGGGCGCCGCGAAGCGGGCGCCGAAGGCGATCCTTGAGGCGGAGACGCGACCGGCTAAGCGCGCGGCACCCCAGTCCGGCCCCGAGGAGGCAGTCAGAGGTGCAGGGGTCTCGACGGGCGCTCGTCGCTGGCGCTCCTCGCTGCTCGACCACCGTGGGCCCGGGGTGGTTTCGAGGCTCGCTGCGCTCGCACCTCAACCACCGTGGGCCCGGGGTGGTTTCGAGGCTCGCTGCGCTCGCAGCTCAACCACCGTGGTGGCGCCGTGGAATGAGGATAACTTGACAAATCTCGGATTCGTCGGCGTGTCGACTGGAAATTACACGTTTGTAGTTACTCAGATCCTCTAGTCCGGGGTGTGTTACTCGTGTGACAGTTGCGGCTCGTGTGAATCTTCCCCTCGCACTGGAGCCTGTGAATGCCTAACAACCGCGCCCGTTTCGTCACCGTGTGTCAGCAGCTGCTGACGCTCGGGGTCGTGCTCGCCGTCGTCACCCCCGCCGCCAACATCGTCTCCCTCGATGTCGTGCAGCGGGCTCCGGTGACCACGGCGCCCACCGCGCTGGCGGCCTACGCCGCCACGACGACCATGAAGTCGGAGCTGCCCGCGGGCGTCGTCGACCCGATCGTGACCGAGGTGCCGCTGACGGCTCCGGCCGGCGCGCGCGGCCGGACCCTGGCGGGCAAGCCGCAGGCGCGGGTCGTCGCGGGCAAGGGTGGCGGCGCGCAGCTGACCAGCCTCCCGCAGGCGGTCAGCGGCTACGGCGCGGTCGGCGTGACCTGGGGCAAGGGCAAGGAGCTGTCCGAGGAGCAGATCCAGGTGCAGGTCCGCACCGAGACCGACGACGCGTGGACGGAGTGGATGCCGGTCCAGTACGACGCCGACCACGGCCCCGACCCGCGCAGCGCCGAGGCCAAGAAGTCCCGTCCGGGCACCGACGCGCTGCTCGTGGGCGAGGTCGACGAGGTCCAGGTCAAGGTCACGACGCCGGACGGCGCTACCCCGGCCGACCTGCGGCTCGCGGTCATCGCCCCGGGCGAGCCCACGGCGACCAAGGTCGAGGCGCCCGCGATCGACACCAGGGACGCCGAGGCGCCCTCCAGCGCCCGGACCTCGGCCGTGCCGGCCGTCGACGCGCCGACCGAGGAGCCTCCGGCCGCCGACCCCGCCGTCACGCCGGGCGCGATCGAGATGCAGGCGGCGACGTACACGCCGAAGCCGGTGATCTACTCACGCGCCCAGTGGGGCGCCGACGAGCGACTGCGCGACAAGAGCTCGCTGCACTACTTCGAGGTGCATGCCGGCTTCGTGCACCACACGGTCAACGCCAACAACTACACGCGGGCGCAGGTGCCGGGGCTGCTGCGCAGCATCTACGCCTACCACACCAAGTCCCGCGGCTGGTCCGACCTCGGCTACAACTACCTGGTCGACCGCTTCGGCCGGATCTGGGAGGGTCGCTACGGCGGCGTGGACCGCCCGGTCGTGGGCGCGCACACGCTCGGCTACAACGACTACTCGTTCGCCATGTCGGCCATCGGCAACTACGACATCGCCAAGCCCTCGGACGCGATGGTGCAGGCCTACGGCGCGCTGTTCGCGTGGAAGCTCTCCCTGCACGGCGTCTCCGCCTCCTCGAGGTCGCAGGCGGTGGGCCGCAAGAGCTTCCGGGCGATCAACGGACACCGCGACGCCGGCTCGACGGCGTGCCCGGGCAAGTACCTGTACGCCAAGATCCCGCAGATCCGCACCTTGGCCGCGGCGGCCCAGCGCGGCTGGACCGGGCGTGAGCTGGAGTCCAACCTCGCGCTCACCCCCCACCCGGACATCATCATCCGGCGCACCAGCGACCAGCAGGCGTTCGTGCTGCCGCTGCGCGGCACGGGCGGCAAGGCGCCGTACCGCATCGCCCGGCCGATCGCGACCGGGGTCAGCCTGGTCGGGGTCAACCGCGTGATGAACGCCGGTGACTGGAACCGCGACGGCAAGGGGGACATGGTCTACCGCCGGACCAACGGCTACCTCTACCTGCGTCTGGGCACGGGCCGCGGCACGTTCTCCGGTCCACGTCTGCTCTCGACGGGGTTCAAGAAGGTGCAGCTGCTCTCGGCGGTGGGCGACGTGACCGGGGACGGCTGGCCGGACCTGATGGGCCAGCCGAAGGGGTCCTCCATGCGGATCTACCCCGGTGCGGGAGCCAACCCGCTGGGGAGCGGGTACGTCGCCGCCGGCAAGGTCGCGGCCACCCGCCAGATCGCGGTGGGCCGGATGGACGCCGACGGCGCGCCGGACGTGCTCTTCCGCGGCAACCGCAAGGTGACGCTCAGCCGCGGCAACGGGCCGGGCGGGCTCACCAGCACCCGGGCGATGTCGGTCAACCTGAACCCGTACGACTGGATCGTGGGGATCAGCGACGTGGGCCTCACGGGGCACTCCGACCTCGTCGTCCGACTCGGGTCGACGAAGGCGCTGTACCTCATCGAGATGACCACCAGCGGCTTCGGTGCGCCGAAGCTGCTGGGCCAGGGGCTGGGAGGCTACGACCTGGCGGGCTGAAGACGTCCTGGACTCATGCAGGGAAGCGAGCGGTGGCGTGCTCGGCGACGAAGGTCGCCTCGAGCCGCTCCCGGTCGGCATGGGCGACCAGGACCAGCGAGCCGCTCCTCGCGAGCGGCTCGGTGAAGGTGGCGACACCTGGCGGGGAAGCCGGGTTGGCCACCGAGAGGAGGCGGCCACCATCGGAGACGAGAGTCCCGGTGGTGGCCGCTCTCCACATCTCCTCCTGCGTCGACTCCACGCCGCCGACCCGGGTCGCCACGTCGTCGGCCGTCGGCGGGTCCCAGGGGATGAACGAGTCGGGCTGCGACCAGATCTCGACGCCGACGTCGTGCACCGAGGCCGGCACCGGCTCGGCGAAGCGCACGCCCATCGGCAGCAGCGAGCAGGCGAGGACGGCCAGGTCGTCGGCGCGAGGTGCCCATGTGGCCAGCTCCTCGGGCCCGCAGACGACGGCGGACGGGGCGTCGGCGTCGGTCACGACGAGACCCGCGGCCCACGCCGCGCCCAGGAACACCGGTCCGAGCCAGTGTGCCGGGAGGTCGAGGCGCAGGCTGTCGCCGCGCTCCAGGTCGAGCTCCTCGACGAGCAGGGAGGCGGCCTTCGCCACCCAGTTGGCGTACGTCGTCACCGACAGCTCGACGCGCTCGCCGCTCGCGTCGTCGTAGAAGGTCACGAGGGGGCGGCCGCCGTCGGTGCGGAGCTGCTGGGCGAGCACTGCTGCGAAGGTCGTCACCGGGCCAGTCTCCCCGAGGGGTGCGGTGACCGGTCACTAGGCTCGCGCCCATGACTGCCATCGAGGGACTCTGGGCGGTGATCCCCGCCGGCGGTGCGGGCACCCGCCTGTGGCCGCTGTCGCGCGCCGCGTCGCCGAAGTTCCTGCGCGACCTGACGGGCACCGGTCGCTCGCTGCTCCAGGGCACCTACGACCGGCTGGCGCCGCTCGTGGAAGACCGCTTCCTCGTCGTGACCGGTGAGCCTCACCGCGACGCCGTCGTGGACCAGCTGCCCGAGCTCGACGCCTCCTCGGTCCTCGCGGAGCCGTCGGCGCGCGACTCCATGGCCGCGATCGGGCTCGCGGCGGCACTCCTCGAGCGTGCCGACCCCGACGGCGTCATGGGCTCCTTCGCGGCCGACCACGTGATCGCCGACGCCGAGGGCTTCGCCTCCTGCGTGCGTACGGCGGTCGAGGTCGCCCGCGACGGCTGGCTGGTGACCCTCGGCATCGAGCCGACCTTCCCGTCGTCGGCGTTCGGCTACGTCCACGAGGGGGAGCCGCTGACCGGTCACGCCGGCGCCCGCGAGGTGCGGGAGTTCGTGGAGAAGCCGTCGGTGGCCGTGGCCGAGGAGTACCTCGCCACCGGCAGCTACCGCTGGAACGCCGGGATGTTCGTGGTGCGTCCGACCGTCCTGCTCGACCTGCTCGCGGAGTCGGACCCCGGGTTCGCCGCGACGCTGCGCGAGATCGCCGCCGATCCCGGGCTGCTCGACGAGCGGTGGCCGGCACTCCCGAAGATCGCGCTCGACCACGCGGTGGCCGAGCCCGCCGCGGCCGCCGGGCGGGTCGCGACCGTGCGGGCGACGTTCGGCTGGGACGACATCGGCGACTTCGACTCGCTGGCCACCCTGCTCGAGGGTGACCCCGACGCCGCCGGTCCGACGGTTCTGGGCGACCCGGCGCTCGTGCGGGCCCTCGCGTCCACCGGGCTCGTGGTGCCGGCCGCGGGCCGCGTCGTCGCAGTGATCGGCCTCGACGACGTCGTCGTCGTGGACACCCCTGACGCGCTGCTGGTGACCACCCGCGCGCGGGCGCAGGAGGTCAAGGAGGTCGTGGCCGAGCTGCGCGAGTCGCAGCCCGGCCTCACCTGAGGGCTACGGGACGGTCGGCTCGGGGGAGTCGAGGTAGGGGTAGTCGAGCATGAAGGTCTCGAGCGCCTTGCCGGAGAACTCCGTGCAGTACTGCCACACGCCGACCTGCTTGGAGGCGTCGGACTCACCTTCGCCGCCCACGGACCAGTGGGTGTAGGCGATGTGCTTGCCGTCGGGGAACTTCGCCCCGCCCTCGTCGTCGGAGGTCCACGGCGCCGCGATGAACTTGTAGCGGTAGTTGTCGGTGCCGGGGAACTTCTTCGAGACGGCCTTGATCTCGGTGAGCGCGTCGTCGTCGTCGGCGATCGTCTCGTCGTACCAGACGATCGTGTAGCCGTGCTCGGAGTTGTGGACCAGCGACTCGAGCTCGGGGCGGTCCTTGGTGCCGTAGAACTTGCGGTCCATGGGGGCCGGCGCGACGCCGGCCTCGTTCCAGTGGGCGCCGAACGCGGGCGGCGCCTCGGTGTACTCGACCTGGGTGTTGGTGTCGACGTGGTCGTTGCTGCCCTCGGCCGGCTTGGTGGTGACGTCGTCGCACGCCGAGGCCGCGGCCCCGATCTTGTCCAGCTCGAGGTCGCTGAACTTCCGCTCGTCCCAGCTGTTCTTCAGCGGCCGGTAGGCGGCGGCGCCGACGATGAGCAGGGCGATCATGATGCTGACGCCCACGATCATGAAGCCACGGCGCTTCTCGGCGCCCTTCTGCTTCTTGCGGATGTCGTCGATGACCTTCTGGCGGTCGGACTTGACTTGCTTGGCCACGGCGGGAAGTACCTCTGTTCGGGTGAGGGTCGCGGAGAGTCTACGGAGTCGCCGGGCGCAGCCGCAGTCGGCGGGGTCCCGCGGACTCCTCGAGGAGCCACCCGTGCGCGAAGGCCAGCACGGCGATCAGGTCGCGCGACGCCTCGCCGGTGACCTCCAGCCCCTCGTCGTACGTCGTCGTGCGGGCCCCCAGCGCGTGCAGCGCACCGGCCAGCTCCTCGGGGGCGGCGGGCGCGCCGAACACCACCCGGTCCGCGGGGTCGGCGAGGACCGCTCTCAAGACCGCCTCGCGGGCGCCGAAGCCGAACATGTCGGCGCCCTCGGCGCGCACCAGCGAGACCGCCCCGGGCCCGTCCTGTCCCGCGGGGAGCACCAGGTCGGCCCGCCCGCGCACCAGCGCCACCGGCCGGCCGCCGAGCTTGCCCTGGGCGAGCTCGGCCAGGCCTGCCATCTCGTCGACGACGGCGGGCGCCGTGACGGCGAGCTCGTTGCCGTGGGCGTCGACGCGGCCGGCGAAGCTCTCGGCCACGACCAGCCCCGCGGCGCCGATGGCCAGGTCGGTCTGTCCCTCGCGCCACGCGCGGCCCGCGGTGTCGGTCACCACCACGCCCACGTTGCGACCCGTCAGTCCCAGGAGGTCCGCGCGCAGGGCGCGGGCGGAGGCGTCGGGGTCGAGGGGGAGCAGCACGACCGAGCCCCGCTCGACGTTCGAGGCGTCGATGCCGGCCGCCGCCAGGACCAGGCCGTGGTGGGTGCGCACGATGGTGGTCGGGCCGCGGCGGGCCACGACCCTGGCGGTCTCCCCGGCGAGGGCCTCGTCGCGCGTGCCCGGCACCACCCGGCCCTCGGCCTTGCTGACGACCTTGCTGGTGACCACCACGACGTCCCCGTCGGACAGGTCGGTCAGCGCGCCCGCGACGAGCGCGGCGAGGTCGTCGCCGGCGCGGACCTCCGGCAGGCCGTCGGGCGCCGAGGCCGAGACCGTCGTCATCGTGCGGAGGGCGCCAGGTCGACCGCCGCGGCCGCCATGGCGGCGGTGGCGTCGTGGTCGCTCATCATCAGGGGGACGGCCCGGCAGGCGACCCCCGCCTCGGTCAGCCGTGGGACCTGGTCGGCGTCGCGCTCTTCGACGAGCCAGCCGTCGAGCAGGCCGCCGTCGGAGCGGGCGCCGTAGTGGAGCCCGACGCCGGCGGCGCTGACCTCGACCCCGATCGCGGTGAGCATCTGCTCGGCCATGCCGCGCACGTGGGTGCCGCCGACGATGGGGGACAGGCCCACCACCGGCGCAGCGGTGGCGCGCAGCGCGTCGCGCACGCCAGGGACGCCGAGGATGGTGCCGACAGAGACGACCGGGTTGGACGGCGGCAGCAGCACCAGGTCGGCGCCCGAGATCGCCTCGATCACCCCCGGGCCGGGCGCGGCGTCCTCGAGGCCGACGACCAGGACGGTCTCGGCGGGCACGGCGGCCCGCAGCCGCACCCAGTACTCCTGGAAGTGCACGACGCGGCGCCCGCTCGGCGCCTCGGGGTCGGCGATGGCGATGTGGGTCTCGACCCGGTCGTCGGTCATGGGCAGCAGCCGGACCCCCGGCTGCCAGCGGCGGCACAGCGCCTCGGTGACGGCCGAGAGGGGGTAGCCCGCGTCGAGCATCTGCGTGCGCACGAGGTGGGTGGCCACGTCGCGGTCGCCGAGGCCGAACCACGTCGGCTCCACGCCGTACTCGGCGAGCTCGGTCCTGACGCTCCAGGTCTCCTCCCGCCGGCCCCAGCCGCGCTCGAGGTCGATGCCGTCGCCCAGCGTGTACATGACGGTGTCGAGGTCGGGGCAGACCTTGAGGCCGTGCACCCAGATGTCGTCGGCGGTGTTGGCGACCACGGTGACCTCCGCGTCGGACGCCACGCCGGGCAGGCTGCCGGAGGCGATGCCGTGGCGGAGACCCTGGAGGAAGCGGGCCCCGCCCATGCCCCCGGAGAGGACCGTGATGTGCTGCAGCATGGCCGCTACCTTGCCCCACGCGGGCGGCGCCGAGGCTACCCGGGGACCGCGCACGGACTCCCTTAGCAGATCAGGGCTTGACTTCGGGGGTACGACAGGCATGTAATTCCCACAGTGTTGTTCGGGGTGTTGCTGGGTCGAAAGGGTGAGAACCGTGAGAGAACTGTTTCTTCTCGAACCGGACGCCGAGGATGCGGGGTGGCAGGACCGAGCGTTGTGCGCACAGACCGATCCCGAGGCGTTCTTCCCTGAGAAGGGTGGATCGACGAGAGAGGCCAAGAAGGTCTGTCTCACCTGCGAGGTGCGAGACGAGTGTCTCGAGGCTGCGCTGATGAAGGACGAGCGCTTCGGCATCTGGGGCGGACTCTCCGAGCGGGAGCGCCGCAAGCTCAAGAAGCGCGCCGTCTGAGCGACGAAGGAATACCCCGGCCCGAGCGGCCGGGGTTCCTTCATTTTCGGGGCTCGCGACCGGGTGGCTAGTGTGGCCGATCGTGTCTGGGACCTCCGTAGCCGCGCTGCTCGTCAGCCATGACGGGGCGCGCTGGCTGCCCGCGGTGATCGAGGGGCTGCGCGCCCAGACCCGGCCCGTCGACCGCGTCGTCGCGGTCGACACCGCCAGCAAGGACGGCAGCGCCGACCTGCTCGAGCACGCCTTCGGCGCCGTCGTGCGCGCGTCCGGCTCCACCCACTTCCCGGCCGCGGTCGAGCTCGGCCTCGGGCAGCTGCGCGAGGACGCCGAGCCCGCCGAGTGGGTCTGGATCCTGCACGACGACGCGAACCCCGCCCCCGGCGCGCTGGCGGCGCTGCTGCGCACCGCCGAGGAGCACCCCGAGGCCGACGTCCTGGGTCCGACCCTGCGGGAGTGGCCGTCGCTGCGCCGCCTGCTCGAGGTCGGGGTCACGATCACCGGCACCGGTCGCCGCGAGACGGGCCTGGAGCGCGGCGAGTACGACCAGGGCCAGCACTCCGCCGTACGCCGCGTGCTCGCCGTCAACAGCGCCGGCATGCTCGTGCGGCGGCGGGTGCTCGAGGAGCTCGGCGGCTTCGACGACCAGCTGCCGATCTTCGGCAACGACCTCGACTTCGGCTGGCGCGCCGCCACCGCCGGCCACACCACGCTGGTCGTGCCGTCGGCCGTGGTCTTCCACGCCGAGGCGGCGCACCGCGGCATCCGCCGCACGCCGCTGACCGGGCGGCACACCCACTACCAGGAGCGCCGCGCCGCGCTCTACACGCTGCTCGTCAACAGCCGGGCCCGTGCGCTGCCGTTCCAGGTCGTGCGCCTGGGCCTGGGGACCCTCGTGCGGATGATCGGCTTCCTGCTCGTCCGGTCGGTGGGGGAGGCGCTCGACGACCTCGCCGCCCTGGTCTCGCTCTACTCCAGCCCGCGCCAGATCCTCGCCGCGCGGCGGGAGCGGCAGGGCCGGCAGGTCGGCGACCCCGAGGAGGTGCGGGCGCTGCTGGCGCCGACCTGGCTGCCCTACCGGCACGGACTCGACTTCGTCGGCGACCTCGCGGCGGCCGCCACGCACCAGGCCGCCGACGTCGCGGAGCGCCGGCGCGCGGCCGCGATCGAGCGCGACCCGTCGTCCCTGGCGGCGCGACGCCCGGCGGCGGACGACGAGGACGAGGACTTCGCGGACTCCGGCGCCGTGGCCCGCTTCCTCACCAACCCGATCGCGGTGCTGCTGACGCTGTTCGTCGTGGCCGCCGTCGTCGGCGCCCGCGAGGCGTTCGGCTCGGTCGTCGGCGGCGGCCTGTCGCCGGTGCCCGACTCGGTCGGCGCGTGGTGGGGGCTGCACCTGGAGTCCTGGCACCCGCTCGGCCAGGGCACCGCGGTGCCGGCCCCGGCGTACGTGCTGCCGCTGGCCCTCGTCGCCACGGTGCTGGGCACCAGCCTGGCGGTGTCGGCGCTGCTGGTGCTGGCCGTCCCGGCCTGTGCCTGGGGTGCCTGGCGCTTCCTGAGGGTCACCGGACGGCTGGTCTCGCACCGCGGCGCCCCGCGCTGGGTGCTGCTGTGGGGCGCCACGACGTACGCGCTCGTCCCGGTCGCCAGCGGCGCGTGGGGCGACGGCCGGCTGGGTCCGGTCGTCACGGCCGTCCTGCTGCCCTGGCTCGCGCACGCGGCGCTCGGCTTCGCCGACCCGTCCGCCGACCGCCGCTGGCGCGCCGGGTGGCGCACGGGCCTCCTGCTCGCCCTCACGACCGCCTTCACGCCGGTGGCCTGGGCCTTCGGGCTCGTCGTGGGCCTCGTCGTGGTCGCTGCGGCCTTCGCCATCGCGCGCGGGGCGATGCGCGACCGCTCGACGTGGGGTCCGCCGGCCGCCGCGATCGCGGTCGCGCCGGTGCTGCTCGCCCCCTGGTGGCTCCCGATGCTGGTCCACGGCCACGCGGTCGGGCTGACCCTCGACATCGGGCGGCTGCCCGCGCCCGCCGTCGACGCCCGTGACCTACTGACCGGCCGCCTGGGTGATCTCGGCGCCCCGTGGTGGCTGGGCGTGGCGCTGCTCGTGGCCGCGGTGCTGGCGCTGGTCCCGCGCGCCACCCGGATCCCCGTCCTCGTGTGCTGGCTGGTCGCGCTCGTCGCCGGCGTCCTGGCCGCGGTGCTGGGCAACCTCACGGTCACCCTCGACGCCACGACGACCCCGGTCGGCGTGAGCTTCCTGGTCGTCGTGCTCCAGGGCGCCTTCGTCACCGCGGCCACCCTCGGCGGCCAGGGACTCCTCCTGGGGACCGCCTCGCGCTCGGGCGCGGCGCGCTCCGGCGCCGGCCGCTCGCTCGTCGCGGTCGTCGGCGTGGCGGCGGCGGTCGTGCCGCTCGCGGGGCTGGGCTGGTTCGTCGCCGGCGGTCACGACCGGCTCTCCGACACCGAGGACGCCGACATCCCCGCCTACATGGTGCAGAGCTCCCAGGCAGGAGACGCTCACGGCATCCTCGTGGTGCGCGGCTCCGTCGAGGACGGCCTCACCTACACGATCCGGCGCGGGGACGGGGTGACGCTGGGGGAGGACGAGATCCTGGCGCTCGACACCGCGGACGACGGCTTCACCGGGCTCGTGCGCACGCTGGTGTCGCGACCCACCCCGGCGACGGTGACCAGCCTGGCCGAGGAGGGCATCGAGTACGTCGTGCTGCCCGCCCCGGCCGACGGCTCCGTGTCGGCAGCCCTCGACGCGACCGCCGGCCTCGTGCAGGCCTCCGCCGAGGAGCGCAGCACCCGCGCCTGGCAGGTCGGGGAGCCGGTGGACGAGCAGGCGCTCGACGGACCGCGCTCGTGGCTGCGCATCGGGCTGCTGGTGCTGCAGGGCATCGCGATCGTCGTCGTCGCCGTGCTGTGCGCCCCGAGCCTGAGGAGCCGACGCCGATGAGCCGTGCCACCACCCGTCACTCCTCCGGATCGCGCGGACGCTCCCGCGGACGTCGCCTGGACGTCACCACGGCGCTCGCGGTCGTGCTGCCGCTGCTGACCGCCGGCACCCTGCTCGCCGTACGGCCCGACGACGCGGCGCGCGACGCCCGCGCCCCGGCATCCACCCCGCTCACCCGGTCGGTCACGATCTGCCCGGGCGGCGGCTCCGAGGTCGCGCTCACCAGCGGCACGGATGTGAGCGGCACGACGTCGTACGTGCTGGGCAAGCGCGAGGGCGAGACCGACGTCGAGCCGGGCTCGGTCGCGACCGTGTCGGGCGGCGACGGGCCGTTCGTGGCCCGGACCGAGGGCGATCTCGCGGCCGGCCTGGTGGCCGGGCGCTTCGACGAGCCCCTGGCCGCCGCCGAGTGCCGCGCCCCCGCACCCGACCTGTGGTTCACCGGCGTCGGCGCCGGTGCCCGCCACACCTCCGTGCTCGAGCTGGTCAACCCCGACGCCGGCCCGGCCGTCGTCGACGCGACGCTCTACGGCGTCTCCGGAGTCGTGGACGCGCCCGAGCTGCGCGGCGTGTCCGTCCCGGCCCGTGGCGTCGTCCGGCTGGCCCTGGCCGAGGTCGTGCCGCGGGTCGACGAGCTGGCACTGCACGTGACCACCTCGCGCGGTCGCGTCTCGGCCAGCATCCGCGACCGGCAGCAGGAGCTCGGCACCGGCGGCGAGGCCGAGGACTGGCTGCCCCCGCAGGTCGAGCCGTCCACCAGCAACCTCCTGCTCGGCACCGTCAAGGGCAGCGGCACCCGCAACCTGGTCCTGCTCAACCCGGGTGAGGACGAGACCCGGGCGACGATCCGGCTGGTGTCGCCCGACGCGGTCTTCAGCCCGGCCGGGCTCGAGGAGGTCGTGCTGGCGCCGCAGAGCGTGACCCGCGTGTCCCTGGGCGAGGTGCTCACCGGACCGGACGCCGAGGGCGTGACCGGCGTGCTCGTCGACTCCCCGGCCCCGATCACGGCCGCCCTCCGCTCCTACGTCGGCCGCGACCTCTCCCACGCGGTGACCGGCACCCCCGTCACCGCCCCCACCACGGTCCTGGCGCCTCCGGGGGACAAGCGTCTCGAGCTGGCCGGCGCCGACGCGGCCGGCACCGTCGCCGTCGTCGCCCGCAACGCCGACGGCGAGGTCCTGGCCGACAAGACCGTCAAGGTGCGCGCCGGCCGCGGCTTCACGGTCCCCGTCCCCCGCGCCACGGCCCTGCTGACCGTCACGCCCGCCGGCACCGGCATCACCGGAGCCCTCGTCGCGACCGACGGCCCCCAGGTCGCCGTCGTCCGCCTCCGCGAGCTCCTCACCAGCGGACTCGTCGCCGACGTCCGCCTCGGCCTCCCGTAGCCCCACCGCCGGTGGTGCACCGCCGGTGGTCGAGCAGTGAGGAGCGTCAGCGACGAGCGCCCGTCGAGACCCCGTGAGCCGGCTGCGGACCGACCCCACGATGGTTGAGGTGCGAGCGCAGCGAGCCTCGAAATCACATCGCCTGTGCGTGGCTGAGGTTGGCCCGCGCGCGTAGCAGCCCGGGTCTCGGCGTCAAGGAGCTTCGCCCGCTTCGCGGCGGCTTCGCCGTCCTTGACTCCGAGCCTCTCCCGGGCTGCTGGGGCGGCGCACGGGCGGCGGCGGCTTCGCCGCGCCGCCCGCTAACAGCGCGGGCCCTGCCTATCGGTCACCAGCGTCGGCAGTTCGAGCTCAGGCCGTGCCTCTCCACGCTCAGCCGGGCCGGCACCGCGCCCAACTGCCGACGCTGAGTGTCGGTAGACGCACCACCAGTCACACCAGCCCCACCAGAGGGGTGCCGCGCTTTGCGCGGGCGGCGCGGGCGAAGCCCGTGTCGCCCCGTGCGCCGTCAAGCCGGTCGAGAGAGGCTCCGGGTCAAGGACGCCCGCAGGGCGCCGCGAAGCGGGCGAAGCTCCTTGAGGCGGAGACGCGACCGGCTAAGCGCGCGGCACCCCAGTCCTGCCCCGAGGAGACAGTCAGAGGTGCAGGGGTCTCGACGGGCGCTCGTCGCTGGCGCTCCTCGCTGCTCGACCACCGGTGCGCCGGGGCGGCGTGGTTTCGAGGCTCGCTGCGTTCGCACCTCAACCACCGAGGGCGGCGCGGGGTCAGTCGAGGTCGTCGTCGCCGTAGCGGGGGTCGACCTCGGAGGCGTCGATGCCGAGGAGCTCGGCGACCTGCTCGACGACGAGGGTCAGCACCATGGCCTCGAGGTCGGCGCGGGAGTCGCAGCGGTGCTCGATGGGGCGGCGGAAGAGGACCAGGCGGGTGGGGTGGGTGCCGCTGCCCCGGACCAGCGAGGAGAGGGGCACCGTGCCGGTCCAGTCGTCGGGCACCAGGGGAGCGTCCTCGACGGCGTACTCGACGAGCCCGAGCTGGGCCGACCACCGCTCGTCGACGTCCGTGACGACGCGCAGCACGAGCGCGTCGAACTGCTCGCGCTTGCTGCCCCGCGGCAGCCGGGCGCCGGGGCGCGGCTGCACGGCCGGCCCGCGCAGTCCGCGGTCGCGACGATCCCTGGTCCTGCGTCTGGGCTCCACAGCCGCGAGCCTAAACGGGTGCGGTGCCGGTGCCGGGTAGCGTCTGCGTCGTGACCCTGAAGCGTCGTTGTTCGCGCACCCCCTGCGGACGCCCCGCCGTTCACACGCTGACCTACGTCTACGCCGACTCCACCGCCGTCCTGGGCCCGCTCGCGACCTTCGCCGAGCCGCACGCCTACGACCTGTGCGCCGACCACAGCGAGCGGCTCTCCGCCCCCCGCGGGTGGGAGGTCATCCGGCTCGCCGGCGACCCGCGTGACGAGGGGCCGTCCGGGGACGACCTGCTCGCCCTGGCCGACGCGGTGCGTGAGGCCGCGCGCCCCGTGCCCGTCGCGCGGATCGCGCCCGAGGACGAGACCGGCCACGAGACCACCCGCCGCGGGCACCTGCGCGTCCTCACCACCGACTGAGGGACGCGAGCTCGGCACGACTAGGGTCTGCTGCATGGCAGACGACTCGTCGAGCACGCTCGACCCGGCCAACGTGCGGGCCGTCTTCAAGGCCTACGACGTGCGCGGGACGGTGCCCGACCAGATCGACGAGGCCTTGGCCCACGCCACCGGACGCGCCTACGTGCAGGTGGTGGGCGCGCGCGAGGTCGTCGTCGGTCACGACATGCGGCCGAGCTCGCCCGGGATGGCCGCGGCCTTCGCGGCGGGTGCCAGCGCCGCGGGCGCCGACGTCGTCATGATCGGCCTCGCCTCGACAGACCAGCTCTACTTCGCCTCCGGTCACCTCGACATGCCGGGTGCGATGTTCACCGCCAGCCACAACCCGGCCCAGTACAACGGCATCAAGATGTGCCGCACCAAGGCCACCCCCATCGGACTCGACACCGGCCTCGCCGAGATCCGCGACCTGGTGGCCTCGGGGGAGGAGGCGCCCTCCAGCCGCACGGGCAAGGTCTACGAGACCGACGTCCTCGAGGCGTACGCCGCCCACCTGCTCACCCTCGCGCCCGTCTCCGGCCGCCGGCTGACGGTCGTCGCCGATGCCGGCAACGGGATGGCCGGGCACACCGCGCCGGCCGTCTTCGGCCTCCTCGGCGCCGAGCAGGTCGAGCTCGTCCCGATGTACTTCGAGCTCGACGGGTCCTTCCCGCACCACGAGGCCAACCCGATCGACGAGGCCAACCTCGCCGACCTCAAGGCCAAGGTCCTCGAGACCGGCGCCGACATCGGCCTCGCGTTCGACGGCGACGCCGACCGCTGCTTCCTGGTCGACGAGCGGGGCCACGGCGTCTCCCCGTCGACGCTGACCGCCCTCATCGCCGCGCGGGAGCTGGCCAAGCACCCCGGCTCCACGATCATCCACAACCTGATCACCAGCCGGGCGGTGCCCGAGATCGTCCGCGAGCACGGCGGCCACCCGGTGCGCACGCGGGTGGGCCACTCGTTCATCAAGGCCACGATGGCCGAGACCGACGCCGTCTTCGGCGGCGAGCACAGCGGTCACTTCTACTTCCGCGACTTCTGGCGCGCCGACTCCGGCATGCTGGCCGCGCTGCACGCGCTCGCCGCGCTCGCCGAGACCGACCTGACCCTGTCGGAGCTGCTGGGGGAGTACGAGCGCTACCCCGTCAGCGGCGAGATCAACAGCGTCGTCGACGACGCGGCCGCCGTGATGGCCGACCTCGGGGCGACGTACGGCGGTCGGGACGGCGTGGTCACCGACCACCTCGACGGACTGACCGTGAGCCACGACGACTGGACGTTCAACGTGCGTCCGTCCAACACCGAGCCGCTGCTGCGGCTCAACGCCGAAGGAAGGGACGAGCCGACCATGGAGCGCATGCGCGACGAGGTCCTCGCCGAGATCAGGAGAGAGCGATGAGCATCGAGCTGGACCCCACCCTGTTGGAGATCATCGTCTGCCCGGCGTGCCACAGCGACCTGGCACTCGTCGACGACGACCCGGCGGCCCCGGAGCTGGTGTGCGAGGGCTGCGGCCTGGCCTACCCGATCCGCGACGGCATCCCCGTGATGCTCGTCGACGAAGCCCGCAAGCCCGCCTGAGATGTCCTGGTTCGACGAGTCGCGCCTGGACGACGAGCGCGCCCTGACGGGGATCGACCTGCGCCTGCGCACGCTCGCGGAGTCGGGGGCGCGCGTACGCCGGGAGGCGGGTGACGCCGACGAGGCGATCGCCCAGGTCGTGGCCCGCAGCGAGGACCAGGCGCGGCCGCGTGCGGTCATCGCCGCCGGACCCGACTCGCGGCTCCTGCGGGCCGTGCTCGAGCCGTGGTGCCCGGTCCCGTTCGTCGCGTGGCCGGGCCAGGCCCTGCCGGGCTGGGCCGGCAGCCTCGACCTCGTCGTGGTGCTCGCTCCCGACGGTGGCGACGCCGGCACCGCCTCGGCGGTCGCCGAGGCCGTGCGCCGCGGCTGCCAGGTCGTGGTCGCGTGCCCGTCGTCGTCGATCGTCGCCGACCACGCCGCGGGCCGCTGGACCACGCAGCTCCCCACGACCACGGGCGACCAGCTCGCGACCGCCGTCGTGATGCTCAACTACCTCCACCAGATCGGGCTGGGGCCCAGTGCGCCGCCCGAGGAGGTCGCCGAGTCGCTCGACGCCGTCGCGACCGCGTGCTCGCCGCACCGCGACCTCGCCGTCAACCCCGCCAAGATGCTGGCGATCGCGCTCGCCGACGCCAACCCGCTCGTGTGGGGAGGGTCCGTGCTCGCCGCCCGGGCGGCCCGCCGCGTGGCCGAGTCGGTACGACGGTCCAGCGGGCGCACCGCGCTCGCCGGGGACGCCGAGCACCTGCTGCCGGTGATCGAGGCGACCCGCCCGCGCGACGTGTTCGACGACCCGTTCTCCGACGACGGCGGTGAGCTGCGACCGATGCTGCTCGTCCTCGACGACGGAGCCGACGACCCGGTGCTGCGCCAGCACCGCAGCCGTCTGCTCGGCGCCGCCGACGAGCGCGGCGTCCGCGTCGAGCACCTCACGGCCGAGACCGGCTGCGAGGTCGCGCGCTACGCGTCGCTGATGCTGAGCGGGACCTACGCCGCCGAGTACCTCCGGCTCGGGCTCGTCGAGGTCTGAGGCGACCCGAGATGGCGACGCGGGACGCCTGGTTCGACAACGCCAAGATGGCGCTGGTGACCCTGGTGGTCGTCGGCCACGCGTGGACGCTGCTCCCGGCGGAGCCGCTGGTGCAGCACCTCTACGACTTCGTCTATCTCTGGCACGTGCCGGCGTTCGTGTTCGTCACCGGCTACCTCTCGCGCTCGTTCGAGTGGACGTCGGCGCGCCTGTGGCAGCTCGTGCGGACGGTGGCGGTGCCCTACGTGATCTTCGAGTGCGCGATCGCGCTCTTCCGGGTCCACGTCGGCGGGGAGAATCTCGAGGACCTGTTCCTCGACCCGCACTGGCCGCTGTGGTACCTCTCGGCGCTCTTCTTCTGGCGCCTGGTCACGCCGATCTTCCGGCCGATGCCCGGTGGGGTGCTCGTCGCGGTGGCGATCAGCCTCGGGGCGGGGCTCTGGGCCGGCGACACCTTCGACTTCGCCCGCATCTGCGGCCTGCTGCCGTTCTTCGTGCTCGGCCTCAAGGCGACCCCCGAGCGGCTGGCCTCGCTGCGGCGTACGCCGGTCCAGCTCGCGGCGGTCGCCGTCTTCGCCGGGGTCGTCGCGCTCACCTGGGTCACGGACACGGCCGTCTCCACGGAGTGGCTCTACTACCGTGCCCGCTACGACACCCTGGAGGACTCCGACCTGGAGGCGCTCCTGATCCGCGGGGGACTGCTGCTGGTCGGCACCCTGGCGGCGATGTCGTTCCTGGCGCTCGTCCCGCGCGCGTCCGGCTGGTTCGCCCGCATGGGCGCCGCGAGCCTGGTCGTCTACCTCCTGCACGGCTTCTTCGTGAAGACCGCGCTGTACGCCGGCCTCCCCGACTGGGCCGACGACCACTGGGTGGCGGCGCTGCTCGTCACCACTCTCGGGGCGGTCGCGGTGTCGATGCTGCTCGCGTGGCCGCCCGTGGCGACACGGCTGACGGTGCTGGTCGACCCCGTCGGCCACGCCGAGCGCCACGCCCGGCACGCGGTCGACCTGGGCGTGACCGTCGTGGCCCACGAGGACCACGACGCGCCGGTGCTCGACCAGCTCGTCGAGCAGCTGGCCGAGGAGCGCCCGGAGGGCAGCCCGCTGCCCCCGCCGACGTCGCGCCCCACATCTCAGTAGGCTGACGCCCATGACGACCGGTGCCGCGCGCGGAGCGACCCAGTGAGCGGCGGGCTCTTCGCCCTCCTCGACGACGTGGCGGCGATGGCGCGCCGCGCCGCAGCCTCGGTCGACGACGTCTCCGCCGCCGCCGGACGCGCCAGCATGAAGGCCGCCGGGGTCGTGGTCGACGACACCGCCGTGACGCCGCAGTACGTCCAGGGTGTGGCCGCCAAGCGCGAGCTGCCGATGATCCGCCGGATCGCGATCGGCTCGATCCGCAACAAGCTCCTGATCATCCTGCCCGTGGCCATGCTGCTCAGCCAGTTCCTGCCGGGTCTGCTGACGCCGATCCTGATGCTGGGCGGCACCTTCCTGTGCTACGAGGGCGCCGAGAAGGTCTGGGAGCGGTTCTCCGGGCACCATCCGGCGGAGAAGAAGCAGGCCACGGAGTTCGACGCCGAGGCCGAGAAGACCATGGTCGCCGGTGCCATCCGCACCGACCTGATCCTGTCGGCCGAGATCATGGTGATCTCCCTCAACGAGGTCTCCGAGGAGTCCTTCGTGTCGCGCGCGGTGATCCTCATCGTCGTCGCGTTCCTGATCACGATCGCCGTCTACGGCGTCGTGGCGCTGATCGTCAAGATGGACGACGTGGGCCTGGCGCTGACCCAGCGCGCCTCGACTGCTGCGCAGAAGATCGGCCACGGGCTCGTGCGCGCCATGCCGGGCCTGCTCGCGACGATCTCGGTTGTCGGCACCGTCGCCATGCTGTGGGTGGGCGGCCACATCCTCCTGGTCGGCGCCGACGACCTCGGCTGGCACGCGCCGTACGAGTGGGTGCACCACCTCGAGGAGGACGTCCACCACGCGACGGGCGCGCTCGGCGCGGTCCTCGGCTGGCTCGTCAACACGGCCCTCTCGGCCGTCGCCGGCGTCATCGTGGGCGCCGTCGTGGTGGCCGTGATGCACGTGCTTCCCTTCGGCCACGGCAAGGCCGAGGCCGGCTCGGAGAAGGCCGCGCACTGAGCCGTTTCGGCCCCGTCGTGAGCCCACTACACCGCCTCTCCTAGCGGCTCCACGGAGGGGTCGCGAGGATTCTGCGATCGGCAGGAACCCGTTCTAGCCTGGGTTGCACGCCCAACCGCCGGACTCAGGAGCATTGATGGACTACAAGGTTGCCGACCTCTCCCTGGCCGACTTCGGTCGGATGGAGATCACGCTGGCCGAGCACGAGATGCCCGGCCTGATGGCGATGCGCGAGCGCTACGGCGACTCCAAGCCGCTCGCCGGCGCCCGGATCGCCGGGTCGCTGCACATGACCATCCAGACCGCGGTCCTGATCGAGACGCTGACCGCGCTCGGTGCCGAGGTCCGCTGGGCCTCCTGCAACATCTTCTCCACCCAGGACCACGCCGCCGCGGCGATCGCCGTCGGCCCCGAGGGCACGGTCGACAGCCCCGCCGGCGTCCCGGTCTTCGCCTGGAAGGGCGAGACGCTGGAGGAGTACTGGTGGTGCACCCAGCAGATCCTCATGTGGCCCGAGGGCAAGGCCGCCAACATGATCCTCGACGACGGCGGCGACGCCACGATGCTCGTGCACCTCGGTGTCGAGGCGGAGAAGACCGGCATCGCGCCCGACCCCGCCACCGCCAAGAGCGTCGAGCAGAAGGTCGTCTTCGACGTCCTCAACGCCTCCCTCGCGGAGAGCAAGGACCGCTGGACGCAGATCGCCGGCGAGATCAAGGGCGTCACCGAGGAGACCACCACCGGCGTGCTGCGTCTCTACGACATGATGAAGGAGGGCTCGCTGCTCTTCCCGGCCATCAACGTCAACGACTCGGTCACCAAGTCCAAGTTCGACAACAAGTACGGCTGCCGCCACTCGCTCATCGACGGCATCAACCGCGCCACCGACGTCCTCATCGGCGGCAAGGTCGCGGTCGTGTGCGGCTACGGCGACGTCGGCAAGGGCTGCGCGGAGTCGCTGCGCGGCCAGGGCGCCCGCGTCATCGTCACCGAGATCGACCCCATCTGCGCGCTCCAGGCGGCGATGGACGGCTACCAGGTCGACACCCTCGACAACGTGCTCGACGTCGCGGACATCATCATCACCGCGACCGGCAACAAGGACGTCGTCACGGTCGAGCAGATGTCGCGCATGCGCCACAACGCGATCCTCGGCAACATCGGTCACTTCGACAACGAGATCGACATGGCCGGCCTCGAGGCCGAGGGCGTCGCGGTCCGCAAGAACGTCAAGCCCCAGGTGGACGTCTGGACCTTCCCGGCGGGCAACGCGATCATCGTCCTCTCCGAGGGCCGGCTGATGAACCTCGGCAACGCGACCGGCCACCCGTCGTTCGTCATGTCCAACTCCTTCACCAACCAGGTCCTGGCGCAGATCGAGATCTTCACCAAGCCGCAGGACTACCCGGTCGGCGTCTACGTGCTGCCCAAGCACCTCGACGAGGAGGTCGCCCGCCTCCACCTCGGCGCCCTCGGCGTCAAGCTGACGACCCTGAGCGACGACCAGGCCGCCTACCTCGGCGTCGACGTCCAGGGCCCGTTCAAGTCCGACCAGTACCGCTACTGAGCCTCGGCACGCACCTGAGCGCCCTCCGCCCCTCGACCCACCGGGTCGAGGGGCGGAGTCGTCTGTGACCAGGTCCACCCGCCGACGGTCGGACGGGCTGTTTACCCGTGCGCCGTCCCGGGCAGGAGCAGAAGGCACCACGCGCCCCACATCCCCCCAGTGACGCAGGAGAACTCGTGACCGCCTACAGCAGCTCGGCACTCGGCGACCTCATGGACGACGTCCTCGACAACGCCGTACGCCGCTACGTCTCGGAGTTCGGGTGGTACGGCAGCGCCGACGAGGGCTTCCGCGGCAACAACTGGGACGGTGAGCTCCCGCCCAACTTCGGGCCCACGGGCATGGTGACCCTCAAGCTGAACGCCATCGCCCAGTCCGCGTCCTCGGACGTCCCGCCCGGCGCGCAGTACGTCGGCCAGGAGACCCGGGGCAGCGTGGTCTACCACGTCTACGAGGTCGACGCGTACGAGTCGATCTACTCCCCGTGGGTCGACCGGCTGCACCAGGTCTTCGACGGCTGGCGCTCGCTGCCCGACCCTGCCGACTTCGACGCCCCCATCGCCGCGCTCGAGGACGCGGTCGACGCGATCACCCCGCAGAGCCAGCGCGAGGGCGGCTACACGTTCGTGGACGTCGAGGTCAGCACCGCGATGGGCCTGATCTACAAGTGGGCCAGCCCCCAGTCCGACCAGGCCTCCTCCGACCTGCTCTACGCCTTCGACGGCGGCTACGGCGTGGACCGGATCACCGGCGTGATGGTCAACCAGGCACAGGTCGCCGCCGGCGCGGGTCTCGCCGTCGCCGGCGAGAAGCAGGTCTGGAAGAAGGCGCGCACCGACATCATGGCGATCGCCCAAGCGGGTGCCGACTCGCTCGACATCGGCGGCGGGGGCTCGGGATCCATCGACCTGGGGGTCGTCAAGGCCTTCGTCGACCTCGTCGGGGTCTTCGTGCCGGCGCAGTTCGACGTGCTGGTGGACGCGGCGTCGGAGGGTCTCGCCTTCCTCGACGAGGTCACGCCCGAGCCCAAGACGGGCAACAAGACCCTCACCCTCTCCGGCGGCACGGCGGAGGAGATCTTCGCCAGCCTCGAGGACGCGGTGAAGGAGCTGGAGCAGGCGATCTACGACGAGGAGAGCGAGCTCCAGACCAAGCTCCAGGCGCTCCAGGGGATCCTGGGCGACAACGACCCGGTCAACTTCCACCTCCACCCTGGCGCCGGGATGGCCGAGACCTTCGTCGACGCCGCCGAGATCAGGATCAACTCGCGGACCATCCAGAGCATCGGCAACCACGACGTGCCGATCGTCGCCAAGGCCTTCCTGAGGGCCGCGGAGTTCGCGGCGTCCCACACCGGCTCGGGCATCTGGTCGCGCGACCACAGCATCGGCATGGGCAGCTACGGCCCCCACGCCAGCTGGCTGGCGGCGCTGGAGCAGCTCGACGCGATCACGACGGGCTCGGCCAAGGAGCTCATCGACGCCGGGCGGACCCTGGCCGTCGCCGCCGGGTGGATCGAGGACGCCGACGACCAGGCCGCCGCCGACATGGGCGGTCTCGCCGACGAGCTCGCGCGCGGCCAGGACCACTGGGCGCCTGCCTGACCGAGGGGCTCCCGAGGCCTGCGAATCCGGGTACGACACGCCCGGGTGGCACTATGGAGGCCATGACAACGGTGGGGACCGCGAGCAGCCTCACGCCCAAGGGGCGGGTGCTGGTCGTCGACGACGACGCCTCGCTGGCCGAGATGCTGACGATCGTGCTCCGCCAGGAGGGCTTCGACAGCCGCATGTGCACGCGCGGCGACCTCGCCATCGACGAGTTCCGCGACTACAAGCCCGACGTGGTGCTGCTGGACCTGATGCTGCCCGGTCGCGACGGCATCGACGTCTGCAAGGAGATCCGCGCCGAGTCCGGCGTGCCGATCGTCATGCTCACCGCCAAGGGCGACACCGTCGACGTCGTGGTGGGCCTGGAGTCCGGCGCGGACGACTACGTCGTCAAGCCGTTCAAGCCCAAGGAGCTCGTGGCGCGCATCCGCGCCCGCGTGCGCCGCTTCGAGGCCGCGTCGGCGGAGTCGCTGACCATCGGCGACCTCACCATCGACGTGGCCGGGCACGCCGTGCACCGCCGCGGCGAGCCGATCAGCCTGACCCCGCTGGAGTTCGACCTGCTGCTCTGCCTGGCCCGCAAGCCCTGGCAGGTGTTCACCCGCGAGGTGCTGCTCGAGCAGGTCTGGGGCTACCGCCACGCCGCCGACACCCGCCTGGTCAACGTGCACGTGCAGCGGCTGCGCTCCAAGGTCGAGCACGACCCCGAGCACCCCGAGATCGTCGTCACCGTGCGCGGCGTCGGCTACAAGGCCGGGAACGCGTAGCGACATGACGCGTGGTCGGCGCCTCGGCGTCCCGCCCGGCGTACGACGGGCACTGACCTTCTGGCGCCGCTCGATCCAGTCGCGGGTGGTGGCCAGCACGCTGGTGCTGTCGGCGATCGTCATCAGCGGGGTGGGGTGGTTCCTGCTCAGCTCCACCAAGGACGGGCTCCTCGAGCACCGGGTCGACCAGGTCCTGGCCGAGTCCGACGCGAGCATCGACGAGGCGAGCACCCGCCTCGAGGCCGCCTCGGGCACCGAGGTCAACGCCAGCCGGCAGCAGCGCGAGCTCGCCGACCTGATCATCGCCCGCGGCGAGACCCGCGGCTTCAGCGTCGTCCTCGGCGTCCCCGCCGGCGAGGGGGCCCGGCTGTCCGACGGCGGGCCGGAGTACACCACGGGTCTCGACCTGGACAGCGTGCCGGGCTCGCTGCAGCGGCACTTCGAGGAGCTGGCGCCCACCGCCTGGACCTACTCCGAGATCACCTCGCGCACGCCCTCGGGCGAGCTGGTCCAGGAGCCCGGCATCGTCGTGGGGAGCCAGGTCGTCCTGCCCTCGGACGGCCGGACCTACACGTTCTACTTCCTCTTCCCCCTCGACGAGGAGCGCGAGACGCTGGCGCTGGTCACGCGGGCCCTGCTGACGGCGGCCGTCGCCCTCCTCGTCCTGGTCGCCGGGATCACCTGGTTGGTGGCCCGCCAGGTCGTCACCCCGATCCGCATGGCCCGGCAGGTCGCCGAGCGGCTGGCGGCCGGCCGGCTCCAGGAGCGCCTCCGGGTCTCCGGCGAGGACGACCTGGCGCGGCTCGCGACGTCGTTCAACCAGATGGCGAGCAACCTGCAGCGCCAGATCCGACAGCTCGAGGAGCTGAGCCGGGTGCAGCGCCGCTTCGTCTCGGACGTCTCGCACGAGCTGCGCACCCCGCTGACGACGGTGCGGATGGCCGGCGACGTGCTGCACGACGCCAAGGAGTCCTTCGACCCCGGCACGCGTCGAGCCGCGGAGCTGCTGCAGATCGAGCTGGACCGTTTCGAGGTGCTGCTCGCCGACCTGCTCGAGATCAGCCGCTTCGACGCCGGGGCCGCGCTGCTCGAGGCCGAGGACGTCAACCTGCTCGACGTCGTGCACCGCGTCGTCGACTCCACCCGCGCGCTGGCCGACCAGCGGGGCGTGCGCGTGGTCGTCGAGGCGCCGGAGCGGCCCTGCCTCGCCGAGGCCGACGTACGCCGCGTGGAGCGCATCATGCGCAACCTCATCACCAACGCCATCGACCACGCCGATGCCCGCCGCGAGATCAAGGTGCTGCTCGCGAGCGACGACCAGACGGCCGCCGTCGCGGTACGCGACTACGGCGTCGGCCTCGCCCCGGGGGAGTCGGCCATGGTCTTCAACCGCTTCTGGCGGGCCGACCCCGCCCGGGCCCGCACCAGCGGCGGCACCGGGCTGGGGCTCGCGATCGCGCTCGAGGACACCCACCTGCACGGCGGCTGGCTGCAGGCGTGGGGCCGGCCCGGGCAGGGCGCCCAGTTCCGGCTCACGCTGCCCCGTCGCGCGGGGGAGCCGCTGCGCCACAGCCCCCTGCCGCTGGTCCCGGCCGACGCTGACGACCCCGTCCCGGAGGTGGCCCGATGAGCAGGACCAGACGGCTGCTCGTCACCGCCTGCTCGCTGCTGCTGCTCGCCGGCCTCAGCGGCTGCGTCGAGCTGCCGGAGAGCGGACCGGTGGTCGAGACCGAGCCCTCGGTGGAGGTCGAGGAGCAGCAGGCCGCGGCCATCGACGCCGTACCCCCGCAGGAGGGCGAGACCGCTCCGGCGATCGTCAAGGGCTTCCTCGACGCCATGACCGCCTACCCCGTGCAGACCGACGTCGCGACCCAGTTCCTCGCCCAGCAGGCGCAGGCCGGCTGGAACCCCGACGACGCCACGATCACCTACGCCTCCGCCGACGACCCGACCGTCGACCCCCGGACCGGGGAGATCTCGGTCGCCCTCAGCGACCCGGAGTCCCTCGACGCGCGCGGCGGCTGGCAGGGTCCCCTGGCGGCCGACCAGCAGACGCTGACCTTCCGGATGGTCGTGGAGGACGGCGAGTACCGGATCGCGGAGGCCCCCGACGCCCTGATCGTCCCGGCCCAATGGTTCTCCCAGCGCTTCCGGCAGGTGTCGCTCTACTTCTTCGACCGGACCTCCCAGATCCTCGTGCCTGAGCCGGTGTTCGTGCCCCGCGGCCGGCAGCTCGCCACGACCCTGATCGACGGGCTGCTCGCCGGGCCGGGGGAGAAGCTCGCCGGCGTCGCCCGCAGCTTCCTGCCCGGAGGCCTCTCCGTGGGGCTCTCGGTGCCGGTCGCCGAGGGCGTCGCGGAGATCAACCTCGTCGGTGACGCCGGGCAGCAGAACGACGAGGTGGTGGAGAAGATGCTCGCGCAGCTGGTGTGGACGCTGCGCCAGGAGCCCTCGATCGACGCGGTCCGGCTGCGGATCGGCGACAAGGAGGTGCGCCTGCCCGGCGGGGTCAGCGAGTTCCGCGTCGACGACGCCCCGGAGTTCGACCCCACGGGCTACCAGGCGAGCCTGCTGCTCTACGGGCTGCGCGGGGGCCTGCTGGTCTCCGGCGAGCCCGACACCCTCGCTCCGGCCGACGGACCCTTCGGGGAGACCGACTACGGGCTGCGCTCGGTCGCCGTCAACCTCCGCGCCACCTCCGCCGCCGGGGTGACCTCCGACGGCACCTCGGTCGTGGTCGGGGCGGTGCGCGCCGAGGCGGGCGAGGAGGAGGCCCAGCGCGTGGAGCAGGTGGTCTCCGGCGCCACCAGCCTGATGACGCCCTCGTGGGACTTCGCCGACCGGCTCTGGCTCGTGGACCGGACCCGCACGGGAGCGCGCATCATCGTCCGCGAGGACGGCCGGCTGAGCGACGTGCAGGTGCCCGGGGTGACCGGCGAGAACGTCCGGTCCTTCCTGGTCTCCCGCGACGCCACCCGGTTCGCCGCGGTGGTGCGTGATGCCGGTGTCGACCGCCTGCTCCTGGGCCGGGTCAAGGTGGACTTCCGCGGTCGCGTGCGGCGCGCCGTCGACGTCCGCACGATCACCATCGAGGACACCGAGCCGCTGCGGGTCGCCGACATCGCCTGGACCTCGGCCACCTCGATCGCCCTGCTCAGCCAGGTCGTGCCCGGCGAGCTCTTCGAGGTCCGCACCGTCGCGGTCGACGGCTCTCCGGCCGGTGTCGAGGCCCTGTCGACCACCGTCAACGAGCAGGTCGTGGGCCTGGCCGGCTCGCCGGTGCCCGAGGCGCAGCAGTACGCCGTCACGCGCAACGGCCTGGTCGACCTGACCACCAGCCGGGTGATCGGCCTCGAGGAGGCGGTCACCTCGCTGGGCTACGTCGGCTGATCCACAGGCGTCGCGGGCGTGCTTGCCCGGTGGTGACCGGGCTGGTGCGATCGCCTCGTGGACTACCGCGACGCCGCGTGCGACCTGCTCCTCGGCGGTCGGTGCGTCGGGTGCGAGGCCCCGGGACGGCCGCTGTGCCGCACGTGCGAGGCCGGTCTGCCGTCGGCGGCGGCCCCGGCCTGGCCGACCCCGGTGCCCCCGGGCCTGGTGACGCCGTGGGCGGCCGGGTCCTACGACGGGGTGCCCCGGGCACTGGTCCTCGCGCTCAAGGAGCGTCGTGTCCTCGCGCTGGCCCGCCCGCTCGCCGGGCTCCTGGCGCAGGCGGTGGCCGCCGCGACCGACGGGCTCGCCGGGCCCGTGGTGCTGGTGCCGGTGCCGTCGCGCTCGGCCTCGGTGCGGGCGCGCGGGCACGACCCGACCGCGACCGTCACCGGCCTC
>NZ_JACJGM010000043.1 GCF_015024225.1 Nocardioides lijunqiniae | reverse complement strand
GCAGAGTTCTGGTCATCAGCACGACGGCCACCACGGCCACCACCCGGACCAGAGAGAAGCCCCCCATGAAGAAGACCGCCCTCAAGGCCAGCTCCACCAAGATCCTCGCCTCCGTCGTCCTCGTCGCCGGCGCCGCCTCCGTGGCCGGCCTGGGCACCTTCGGCGCCTTCACCTCCACCACCTCGGCCAGCGAGGCCGTCGGCACCGGCAAGGTCGTCCTCGGCCTGACCCAGCACGCCACCCTCGGCACCACCGTCGCCGCCACCAACCTGGTCCCCGGCGACACCGTCCAGCGCGCCGTGGTCCTGACCCGCTCCAGCGACACCGAGGCCTTCGGCTCCATCAAGCTCACCACCACCGGCGCCACCGCCAACAAGCTCACCACCGACGCCACCGACGGCCTCAAGCTCACCGTCGACCAGTGCACCACCGGCTGGACCAAGGCCAGCGGCAGCAACGACCTCACCTGCGCCGGCGGCACCGTGACCAACCTCGTCGCCGCCCGCCCCGTCGTCGGCACCAACCTCGACCTCGCCGCCGCGACCACCGCCCTCAACACCAACGCCGCCGCCGCCAACCTGCGCCTGACCCTCACCCTGCCCGAGGCCGCCGACAACACCTTCCAGGGCCTCTCCAACACCGTCGCCTTCACCTTCGACGCCACCCAGCGCGCCGCCCAGGCCAAGTGACCCACCCCCACCCCTGACCCTCACCACCACACCGACAGGAGCCCCGCATGGGCAGCGTCCGCACGAAGGCCGGCCGACTCGGCACGGCTCCTGCCATCGGGCCGTTCGCGGCGACGAGCCCTGTCGACGCCACGTGCCTCGAGCGCCTGGCCCACGACGTGTCCAGCCTGCCGTTCGTGGTGGCTTTCGTGGAGAGGTACGACCGGCTCCTGCCCGGCCGGGTGCGCCGCGTGGTCGGGTTCGTCACCGACGGCGACCTGGAGCAGGCCCTCGACGCCATCCTCTCCCTGCGGGTCTCGTCCTCCTTCGTCGGCGCCCTCGAGCTCGTCGAGCTCGCCTGCCGCGTGGAGGACCACCTGCGCACCGGAGACCTGGCCGGCGCCCGGCTCCGGGCCGGCCTCATCGACGAGGCGGCCCACCGCACGCAGGCCGCCCTGGCGGCGTACGTCGCGGGCGTCGCCACTGCCTCCTGACCCGCACCCGGGCGCTCCAGACCAGCCGCCCGGATGCGGGCCCGCCCCTTGACAGAGGTTTGTTAGTCCGCTGAACTAACAAACGTGACCCACCTCTCACCCCTCGGCCGTCCGCTGCGTCCCAGCGGCAAGCTGCTGCAGGAGGACACCCGGCGCCACCACCGCGCCCTGCTGCTCCAGCGACTCTTCCGCGACGGCCCCGCGAGCCGCGCCGACCTCGCGCGCACCACCGGGCTGACCCGGGTCACGGTCTCCGAGCTGGTCGGCACGATGGTGGCCGACGGGCTCGTCGAGGAGCTCGGCGCGCCGGTCGAGAGCCGGGTGGGCAAGCCGCCGACGCTCGTCGGCGTCGCCGCCGAGTCGACCCACATCGTGAGCCTCGACCTCTCCCCCGACGACCGCCTCACCGGCGCCGTCGTCAACCTCGCCGGCCACGTCGTGGCTCGTCACGAGCGCCCCCTGGCGGGACGCAAGGGCGCGGAGGCCACCGCGCTGGTGCACGAGCTGGCCGACGAGCTGCTCGCGATGACGTCGCGCCCGGTGCTCGGCATCGGCGTCGGCTCCCCCGGCGTGGTCGACGCCCTCGGCACGGTGCTCGACGCGCCCAACCTCGGCTGGCACGGCACGCCCCTGGCCGACGGGCTGCGCGAGCACACCGGTCTGCCGGTCCTCGTCGCCAACGACGCCAACACCGCGGCCCTGGGCGAGCACTCGTTCGGCCACGCGCAGGGCGGCGGGCTGATGGTCCTGCGGGTCGGCACCGGCGTGGGTGCCGGCCTGATCCTCGAGGGCACGCTCCTGCACGGCCACCGCGCCGCCGCCGGCGAGATCGGCCACGTGGTGGTCGACCCGCGCGGCGAGGCCTGCGCCTGTGGTCGCACGGGCTGCCTCGAGACCCTGCTCGCCGTACCCCACCTGCGTCGCCGCCTCGCAGCGTCCTCCTCGCGCACGCGGGTGCTGGCCGACACCGGCCGCCGTCTCGGCGCCGCGCTGGCCCCGGTCGTGGGCACCCTCAACCTGCACGAGCTGGTCCTCAGCGGACCGGTCGACCTCCTCGACGGCCCGCTGCGCGATGCCGTCGAGAGCACCATCCGGCGACGCACGATGCCGGTGATCGGCGACGAGCTGGTGGTCCGCACCTCGACCCTCGGCGACGACGTCGTCCTGGTCGGGGCGGCCGTGCTCGTCCTCGCCGGCGAGCTGGGCGTCTCGTGACCCGCCTCCCCACCAGCCCCGTTGCTGACCACAGCCGACGGCAGATGAAAGGAACCATCCGGTGCGCATGAAGACAACCCTGGGCCTGGCCCTGTCGGCCGTCCTGGCCCTGTCCGCCTGTGGCGGAAGCGATGACGACAACAGCGCAGGCGGCGGTGGCCCGGAGAAGGCCGACATCCGCGTGTGGCTCAACGGCGCCGACACCCCGCAGGCGGCCCGCGACTGGCTGAAGAAGACCTTCGAGGAGCAGCACGAGGGATCCACGCTGACCATCGAGGAGCAGCAGTGGGAGGGCCTCGTCGAGCGCCTCACCACCGCCCTCTCGAGCGAGGACGAGACCCCGGACGTGGTCGAGGTGGGCAACACCCAGAGCGCCACCTTCACCACCGCCGGCGCCTTCGCCGACCTCACCGGCGAGCTGGACGACCTCGGGGGCGACGACCTGCTGGAGGGCTTCGTGGAGGCCGGCACGGTCGAGGACACGACCTACGCCGTGCCCTACTACGCCGGCGGCAAGTACATCTTCTACCGCAAGGACCTGCTCGAGAAGGCCGGCCTCGAGGTCCCCACGACCATGGAAGAGTTCGTGGACGCCGCGGTCGCGCTGAAGAAGGACAATCCCAAGCCGGCCAACTTCTCGGGCTTCTGGTTCCCCGGCCAGGACTGGCGCAACGCCGTCACCTTCCTCTGGGACGCCGGCGGCGACCTCGCGGTCGAGGACGGCGGCGAGTGGCAGGGTGCCCTGTCCACCCCCGAGTCGCAGGCGGGCCTGGAGACCGTGCAGCGGCTGATGACCGAGGCGTCCGGGGCGGCCAAGGACGGCAACGAGACCGACCCGCAGGTGCCGTTCTGCAACGGCGAGGTCGGCATGATGTCCACGCCCAGCTGGGTCATGGGGCTGATCTCGGACCCCGAGGCCGGGTGCCCGGAGATGGTGTCCAAGATCGGCGTCTTCGCCCTTCCCGGCAGTGAGGGCGGCCCGGCCCCCGTGCTGCTCGGCGGCTCCAACATCGCGGTCGCCGCGAAGTCCCCCAACCAGGACCTCGCCAAGGACGCCGTGGCGCTGATGCTGAGCGAGGACTACCAGACCATCCTCGCCGAGAACGGGCTCACGCCGGCCAAGGAGTCGCTCGCGCCGCTGCTGGGCGACGACGAGTTCGCCGCCGCCACGATCGAGGCCGCCAGCAACGCCCGCCTCACCCCACCGGCCGCCGGCTGGGCCAGCGTCGAGGGCGCCCGCATCCTCGAGGACCTGTTCGTCGCCGTGGCCAACGGCGGCGACCCGGCCGAGCTCGCGGGGAAGGCCGACCAGGCCATCACCGAGAAGCTCGGCTCCAGCTGAGACCAGCTCCCATCCGACTCGACCGGGGCGGCAGCGTCGCCGCCCCGGTCGTGTCGCGCCCAGGAGGTCGAGAATGCACAGCACGGCACTGACGGCCACCGCCGTCGACGCCCCGACCGAGCCCGCGGAGGGAGGGAGGCCCGTGGCCCGTCCCGCGCGGCGGCGTACCCCTCGCGGCGCGCTGCCCTACGCGCTGGTCCTGCCCGCGCTGGCCGCGCTCTGCGTCGGGCTCGGCTACCCGCTGGCCCGCCAGCTGGTGCTGTCCTTCCAGGACTACGGCCTCGCGCAGCAGTTCGGGCAGCCGGCACCGTGGGTGGGCCTGGACAACTACCGCGCGCTGGTCGACGACACCTACCTGTGGAGCCTGGTCCTGCGCTCGGTGCTGTTCTGCTTCTTCTGCGCCGGGGTCACCATGGCCGTGGGCGTCGGCATCGCGCTGCTGCTCCGGCTGATGTCCACGACGGTGCGGCTGCTGGTGCAGACGGCGCTGCTGCTGGCGTGGGCGATGCCGGTGCTGGCGGTGCTGACGGTGTGGCAGTGGCTCTTCGACAGCCAGTACGGCGTCATCAACTGGACCCTCACCCGGCTGGGCGGCGACTTCGCCGGCCACCCGTGGCTCCTCGAGCCGCTGTCGTTCTTCCTGGTGGCCGCGATCGTGGTGGTGTGGATGAGCGTGCCGTTCGTGGCGTTCACCGTCTACGCCGGACTGACCCAGGTCCCCGAGGAGCTCCTCGAGGCGGCCGAGGTCGACGGCGCCGACGCCCGCTCGCGGCTGCGCCACATCATCCTGCCGGTCATCCGCCCGGTCCTGCTCGTGGTCGGTCTCCTGCAGGTCATCTGGGACCTGCGGGTCTTCACCCAGATCTACGTGCTCCAGAAGGCCGGCGGCGTCACGGCCGACACCAACCTCCTGGGCACCTACATCTACCGCTCCGGCATCGGCGAGGGCCGCTTCGGCACCGCCGCCGCCGTCGCGGTCTTCATGCTCGTCCTGACGATCGTCCTGACGTCGCCGTACGTCGTCCGCATGCTGCGCGAGGAGGAGTCATGAGCCGCGTGTCCCCCACGGTCCGGACCACCGCCAACCTGGCCGGTGTCGCGATCCTGCTGGTCTTCGCGTTCCCCGTCTACTGGATGGTCTCGACGTCGTTCCAGACGCGCGCCGAGATCCGCGCGCCCGAGCCGACCTGGCACCCCTTCGGCGGCAGCCTGGACAACTACCGCCGGCTGTTCACCGACGGCGACGGCTTCACCGACGCCCTGCGGACCAGCCTCTCGGTGACCCTCCTGACGGTGGTGGTCGCGCTGCTGTTCGCGTTCCTCGCGGCGCTGGCGGTCTCGCGGTTCCGCTTCCGCGGCCGCAAGAGCTTCGTCGTGGTCCTCCTGCTGGTGCAGATGATCCCGACCGAGGGCCTGTTCATCTCCCAGTACAAGATGCTCGAGTCCGCCGACCTCACCAACACCGTCATCGGCCTCACCGTGCTCTACGTCGCGGCCGTGCTGCCGTTCACGATCTGGACCCTGCGCGGCTTCGTCGCCGGGCTGCCGGTCGACCTGGAGGAGGCGGCGATGGTCGACGGCTGCACCCGCACCGGCGCGTTCTTCCGGATCACGTTCCCCCTGCTGGCGCCCGGCCTCGTGGCCACCGGCGTCTTCGGCTTCATCCAGGCGTGGAACGAGTTCACGGTCGGCCTCGTGGTGATGACCCGCCAGGACAGCAAGACCCTCCCGGTCTGGCTCAGCACCTTCACCGACGTCAACCGCGGCGCCGACTGGGGCGCGGTCATGGCCGGGTCGACGCTCATCGCGATCCCCGTCATCGTGTTCTTCCTGCTGGTGCAGGGCCGGATGGTCGGCGGCCTGACCAGCGGCGCGGTGAAGGGATGACCGCGATGACCGCGGTGACCGGAGGCGAGCTCGAGCGGCTCGCGCTGGCCGTCCAGCTGCCGGCGTTCCCCGGCACCGCCCTCACCGACGACGTACGGCGCCTGCTCGCGGGCGGCCTCGGCGGGATCTGCCTGTTCGGCAGCAACACCGGCGCCGGGGCGGGTGCGGTCGCGGCCCTCGTGGCCGACGTGCACGCCACCGCGGCGGACGCCGTCGTGGCCGTCGACGAGGAGGGCGGGAGCGTCACCCGGCTGCACGTCGCGACCGGAAGCCCGGTCCTGGGCCCGGCCGCCCTCGGGGTGGTCGACGACCTCGAGCTCACCGCGGCCGCGGGCCGGGCGGTCGGGCGCGACCTGGCCGGGCTCGGCATCGACCTGTGCCTGGGCCCGGTCGCCGACGTCAACAGCAACCCCCACAACCCGGTCATCGGGGTGCGCAGCTTCGGCGCCGCGCCCGGGCCGGTGGCCGCCCACGTCGCGGCCTGGGTGGGCGGGCTCCAGGCCGCCGGACCGGCCGCGTGCGTGAAGCACTTCCCCGGCCACGGCGACACCGCGGTCGACAGCCACCTGGCGCTCCCCGTCCTCGAGGGCGACCTGGAGCGGCTGCGCGGCCGCGAGCTGGTGCCGTTCCGCGCCGCCGTCGACGCCGGGGTGGCCGCCGTGATGACCTCCCACCTGGTGGTGCGCGCGCTGGACCCGGCGCGACCGGCGACGCTCAGCCCGGTGGTGCTGTCGCTCCTGCGCGAGGAGCTCGGGTTCGCGGGGGCGGTCGTCACCGACGCCCTCGACATGGCCGGGGCGTCGGGCGCGACGGGCGTGCCCGAGGCTGCCGTGCGCTCCCTCGAGGCCGGCGCCGACCTCCTGTGCCTGGGAGCCGACAAGGACCCGGCGCTGGTCCGGGCGGTGCAGTCCGCGATCGTGGACGCCGTGCGGGAGGGGCGGATCGACGAGCAGCGCCTGGCCGACGCCGCCTCCCGGGCCGCCGGGCTGCGTCGTGCGGCGTCGTCGGGCGACCACGTCGCGGGCGCGGCGGACAGCGACGCCCAGCACCACGCCGCCCCGCACTCACTCGGCGTCGACGGGGTGCTGCCCGACCTCGCCGGCGCGCTCCTGGCGCGCGTCGACACCGCTCCCAACATCGCCGTCGGCCGCGCCGCCTGGGGCCTGCCCACGTCCGTGGCCGTGCAGGCGGACCGGCCCGGGGCCGCCCAGCACCTCGCCGCGGCCGCGGGCGGGCGACCCGTGGTGCTGCAGGTGCGCGACGCCCACCTGCACCCCGCCACCGGCCGGCTCGTGGCCGACCTGGCCGAGCGCACCACCGTCGTGCTCGTCGAGCTCGGCTGGCCCGGCCCCCGCGACCCGCAGGTGACCCGGATCCGTACTCATGGCGTCTCGCGGCCGACCCATGCCGCCCTCGCCCAGCTGCTCTCCGAGAAGGGATGGTCGGCGTGACCAGCTTCGGACTCGACATCGGGGCCACCAAGACCCTGGGGATCGTCCTGGACGGCGAGGGGCAGGTGCTCGCCGAGGTGCGCGAGCCGACCCTCCTCGGCTCCGCAGGCGTCGTCGAGACCACGGCGCGCGTGGTCGACCGCCTGCGGGTCGCCGGCGAGCCCAGCGGCCCCATCGGCGTGGGCGTCCCCGGCCTCGTCGACCTCTCGACCGGGTCGGTGACCCATGCGGTCAACCTGGGCCTCGACGGGGAGGCCCTCCCCCTCGAGCGGCTCCTGGCCGACCACCTCGGGCACCCCGTGGTCCTGGAGAACGACGTCAACGCCGCCACCCTCGGCGCGGCGGCCATCACCGGCGCCGACGACCTCGCCTACCTCAGCATCGGCACCGGCCTCGCGGCCGGGCTGCTCCTCGACGGCCGGCTGCGCCGCGGCACCCGCGGCGCCGCCGGCGAGATCGGCCACCTGCCCGTCGACCCGGCCGGCGTGGTGTGCCAGTGCGGGCAGCGGGGGTGCCTGGAGACCGTGGCGTCGGGCGCCGCCCTGTCGGCGGCCTGGCCCTCGCCCGACCGGCCCGCGGCCCAGAGCCTCTTCGCCGCGGCGGCCGCCGGCGACCCGGTCGCCGTCACCGTCCGCCGTACGTTCGTCGGCGGCGTGGCGCAGGCGGTGGTCATGCTCGCGCTGACCGTCGACGTCGACACCGTCGTGCTGGGTGGCGGCGTCGCGCACCTCGGCGAGGCGCTGCGGCTCGCCGTCGCCGAGGACCTCCACCTGCGCGGGGCGACCTCGCCGTTCCTGGCCTCACTCGGTCTCGCCGACCGGGTGCGGGTGCTGCCCGCCGACCGACCCGTCGCGGCCATCGGCGCCGCCCTGCTGGGCGATCGGCGGCGCGTCCTGCTCTGAGGTGGCGCGACCGTGGGCGCGCGGCGTCGCGGGGGGTCGTGTGCCGCTGACCGCGTCGTTGCGCTGCCTCCGGCACACGACCCACCGGGCAGCGCCGGACCGGCACCCAGCCTGCTCAGCCCTCGTCACACCAGGGGCTTGCCCAGCGTGCGGCTCAGAGGTGAGCCCTGGTAGTAGCCGTAGCCGGGGATCGCGACGTATCCCGACGACTCGTAGAGCGCGATCGCCTCGGGCTGCTTCATCCCGGTCTCCAGCACCAGCACCCTGGCGCCGGCCGCGCGGGCCGACTCCTCCAGGTGCGCCAGCATCCGGCGCGCGTGGCCGTGCCCGCGTGCCGACGGCACGACGTACATCCGCTTGATCTCGCAGGTCTCGGTGGTGCCGAGCGCCTCGACCGTGGAGCGTCGCCAGGCTCCGGTGGCCACCGGCACGGAGTCGACGTAGCCGACGAAGAAGCTGCCGTGGGGCGGCTCGAACTCCAGGGGGTCGACCGGCGAGTCGTCCTGGCCGCCGTAGCGCACGACGTACTCGGCCTGCACGTCGGCGACCAGGCGGACGGCGTCGGGGTGGCCGTAGCCGACGCGCTGGATGAGCACAGCAGACCTCCGATTTATCGCGGGTGCAACGGTGCTGACACACTAGGGGCGTACCTGACAGCGTCGTCAGCACCCACCCCTCCCACCCGGAAGGTTGCCACGTGAGCGACGCCCTTCAGATCCCCGCCGATCTCCTGCCCGCCGACGGCCGCTTCGGCGCCGGCCCCTCGAAGATCCAGACCAGCCACCTCGACGCGCTGGCCGCGACCGGCTCCTCGCTGATGGGCACGTCCCACCGCCAGGCGCCCGTGCGCGACACCGTGGGCCGCGTCCGCGAGGGCCTGGCCGCGCTCTTCTCGCTGCCCGAGGGCTACGAGGTGGTGCTCGGCAACGGCGGCGCGACGGCGTTCTGGGACATCGCGACGTTCGGCCTGATCGAGCGGAAGAGCCAGCACCTCTCGTTCGGGGAGTTCTCCTCGAAGTTCGCCAAGGCCGCCGCGGACGCCCCGTGGCTGGACGAGCCGTCGGTGCTGAAGTCCGAGCCGGGCTCGCGCCCCTCGCCCGAGGCGGAGGCCGGCGTCGACGTCTATGCCTGGGCCCACAACGAGACCTCGACCGCCGTCATGGCGCCCGTGGTCCGCCCCGAGGGCTCCG
The DNA here is from genome assembly GCF_015024225.1 of Nocardioides lijunqiniae. Lineage (GTDB taxonomy): Bacteria > Actinomycetota > Actinomycetes > Propionibacteriales > Nocardioidaceae > Nocardioides > Nocardioides lijunqiniae. The sequence continues at coordinate 29,759 of NZ_JACJGM010000043.1, read as the reverse complement.
ACGAGGGCTCGCTGGTCCTGGTCGACGCCACCTCCGGCGCCGGCGGCCTGCCGGTCGACCTGACCCAGGTCGACGCCTACTACTTCGCCCCCCAGAAGTGCTTCGCCTCCGACGGCGGCCTCTGGGTCTCGCTGATGTCGCCGGCCGCCCTCGAGCGCGCCGCCGCGATCGCCGCGACCGACCGCCACATCCCGGCGTTCTTCGACCTGCCGACGGCGATCGACAACTCCGCCAAGAACCAGACCTACAACACCCCCTCGGTCGCCACGCTGTTCCTGATGGCCGAGCAGCTCGACTGGATGAACGCCCAGGGCGGCCTCGACGGCATGGTCGAGCGCACCACCGCGTCCTCCGACGCGCTCTACGGCTGGGCCGAGAAGACGTCCTACACGACGCCGTACGTCGCCGACCCGTCGTCGCGCTCGCTGGTCATCGGCACCGTCGACTTCGACGACGCCATCGACGCCGCCGCGATCGCCAAGACCCTGCGCGCCAACGGCGTCGTCGACACCGAGCCCTACCGCAAGCTCGGCCGCAACCAGCTCCGCATCGCGATGTACCCCGCCGTCGACCCCGCCGACGTCCAGGCCCTCACCGCCTGCATCGACTACGTCGTCGAGCACACCGCCTGAGTCCTCCGCCGGGGTGGTCCCTCACGTCTCGACCGATCTCCGACCGGGAGACCCGTCATGGCGTGGGGACATCCCGACAGGGCGGCGACCCGCTGCCCTCAGGCCTGCTTCAGCAGCTTGAGGGTGGCGCGCTCGAGGGCGGCCTGGCGCTCGTCGGGGGTGTCGTAGGTGCGCCGGGTGGTGCCGTGGATCGTCTTGCCCTCCTCGTAGGCCTCGATGACCCGCGGGTCGACGTAGGACGACCTCGCGAGCGTCGGGGTGTTGCCGAGGAACTCCGAGACCTCCTTCATCGCGCCGGCCACGGCCCGCTTGCGCGACGCCTGCGTCTCGCCGTGCTCCTGGGTCTCCGCCAGCGCCGCCGCGGCGAGGACGGTGGCGTGCCAGGTGCGGAAGTCCTTGGCCGTGGCCTCCAGGCCGGTGCTGGCGCGGACGTACTCGTTGACGAGGTCGGGCAGGATCGAGCGCCACGACCGGCCGTTGCGGTAGGCCAGCAGTCGCAGGTCGCCGCCCCGGCGACGGCGCATGATCTCGATGGCCTCGATCACCGTGACGTCGTCGATCTCGATGCGGTGGTCGACGCCGGACTTCCCGACGAACGTGAAGACCAGCCGGTCCTGGTGCTTCTTGACGTGGCGGCGCTCCAGCGTCGTCAGTCCGAAGCTGCCGTGGGTGTCGGCGTAGACGTCGTTGCCGATCCGGAAGTAGCCGAGGTCGAGCAGCCGCACGGCCGCCGCGCAGGCCCGCTCCAGCGGCATCCCCTCGCGCCCCAGGTCGGTGAGCACGAGCTCACGGGCCTTGACCAGTGCCCGTCCGAACTCCTGCATCCGGTCGAACTTCTCGGCGTCGCGCTTGGCGCGCCACACCGGGTGGTAGAGGTACTGGCGCCGCCCGGCGTCGTCGGTGCCGACGGCCTGCAGGTGGCCGTTGTCGTGCGGCGTGACCCACACGTCCTTCCACGCCGGCGGGATCACCAGGTCGCGGACGCGCTGGGCGTCCTCGGGCGGGAGCCGGTCACCGGCCTGGTCGAGGTAGACGAAGCCCTTGCCGGCCCGGCGGCGGGTCCAGCCCGGCTGGTCGGGCGACGTGCGGCGGAGTCGTGGCACTCCGTGACCCTATGCCGCGGGGCGCACGGTCCTGCTCACCCGCAGGGGTTCAACGACGGCGCAGCGCGAGGACCAGGACGGCGACCGCCGCGAGGCCGAGCGACCCGGTGAGGAGCCACGGCCAGACCGGCCGGTCCGGCGAGGTCGTCTGCGCCTGCTCGTCCTCCTCGCGGCTCGGCGTCGTCGACGGATCGGGCTCCGCCGACGACGAGGGTGACGCCGACGGGGTCGACGTCGGCGCCGCCGGAGGGACGACGACGTCGCGCAGCGCCGGCGGCAGGGCGATCCGCAGCACGGCGGTGAACTGCCCCTCCGTGCTGACGTAGACGGTGCCGTCGTCGTGGACGGCGATCCCCTCCCCCTGGTCCTGCTCGGGGAGCTCGACCTCCGCCACCCGCTCGAGCGCGGGGTAGGAGTAGACGACGGCCCGACCGTAGTCGCGCAGCACGAGGTGACGACCGTCGGGGAAGAAGGCGCCGTCGGTGACGAAGCCGATCACCGGTGCGAGCGGCCGCAGCCGGTTGACCCGCGCGCCGCTGAGCTCGCGCGGGGCGGCGTACAGGGTGCCGCCCAGCAGCTCCTTGGAGGCGACCAGCACCTGCCGGGTCCTCGGATGCACCAGCACCGCCTCGGCGTCGCGCGGCCCGCCGGGGTAGCGCAGCTCGAAGACGTCCGGGTCGACCTCGCGCGTCTCGCGCTCGACCGGGACGCGCACCAGCCGCACCGAGTCGCGCCGGCCGCGGTTGTCGCCGATGTCGCCGACCAGGACCTGGTCGCGGCCCCAGGGGGCGACGGCCTCGACGTCGGTGGCCTCCCCCCACGAGGCGCCGCCGACGGTGTCGCCGTCGCGGTCGACCACGAAGGTGCGACCCTCGTCGCCGGAGTCGTTGACGGTGACGAACAGCCGGCCGGTGGCGACCAGTCCGCTGGACTCCACGACCTGGGCGTCGGTGAAGCGGAACGCGACGTCGCGGCGCTCGGAGTCGCCGGACGTCATCCCGAGCACGAACGGCACGACCATCACGCCGGCCAGCAGGCGCTCCACGACGAGCATCACGCGTCGAGCAGCGCAGCCAGACGGGGGCTGATGCCCCAGGTCGCGACCAGCTCGTCGTACTCGCCGCGCACGCTCGCGTCGGCGTCGGCCGCGCCGGTGCGCACGGCGCGCAGCAGCGTGTTGCGGGGGGTGTGCTTGCTCTCGACGAACTGCACGACGTCGACCCGGTAGCCCTGCGTGCGCATCAGCGTCGAGCGCAGGCCGTCGGTGAGGGTGTCGGCCAGGCGCTCGCGCAGGATGCCGTCGCGCGTCAGCATCGAGTACGGCGTGGGGGTCGCGGTCGTGCGCAGCTGGGTCGCGATGTCGTGGTGGCAGCAGGGGGCCGCGAGGACCAGGCCGGCGCTCCACGCCACCGCGCGGGCCAGCGCCTCGTCGGTGGCGGTGTCGCACGCGTGCAGGGCGAGCACGACCTCGGGCGCCGGGTCGAGCTCGACGCCGGAGATCGACCCCACGACGAACTCCGCGGCGACGCCCAGCTGCGCGGCGATCGCGTTGTTGTGGTCGCGCGACTGCTCCCGCACGTCGACGCCGGTGACGCGCACCGGCAGTCCGCGCACGCTGGTGAGGTAGCGCTCGGCCGCGAAGGTCAGGTAGGCGTTGCCGCAGCCGAGGTCGGCGATGCGCAGCGGCTCCTCGGCCGTGGGCCGGCGCAGGTGACCCTTGGCGATCGCCTCCGAGACCGAGGAGTCGAGCAGGCGCAGGAACTCCTCGACCTGGCGGTACTTCGCCTGCCGGCTCGGCTTCATCCGGCCCTCGGCGTCGCTGAGGCCCAGCGCCCGGAACACCGGGTCGCTCTCGGGCAGCAGGCGGTCCTTGCCGCGGTCGTGGTCGCGGACGACCTCGGCCGGCGCGGAGCGGGCGCTGGTGTGCACCATCGCCTCGAGCTTCTTGGTGACCCTCACCTGGTGGGTCTGGGTCAGGGTCTCCACGTGCCAGTTGCCGAACGGCTCGCGCAGCAGCGCGTCCACCGCCGCGGGCGCGGCGTCCACCGCGTGGTTGCTGGTGTGGGCCTGCGTCTCGTCGTAGGCCACGACCTGCAGGTGGCGTCCGGCCTTGAGGTCGACGTAGCGCAGCTCCACGCGACGCCAGCGCGGCGGCGCCTGGCCCTTGTGGCGACCGGAGGCCACCGCCCGGACCAGGGTCTCCGGGTCGAGCAGCCACGCGCGGACGCGGTCGAGGGCGACCAGCAGCGGCTCGCTCATCCGCGCACCACGGCCATGACGACGACGAGCAGGAGCAGACCCACGAGGGCGACCGGGATCACCAGCCGGCGGTGTCGTGGGTTCATCCCTCCAGTCTAGGTTCGCGCCGGTCGGCGAGGCGCATCGCGGAGGCCTCTGCCAGGTCGCTCACCAGTGCTCCATCGACCCCTGGAAGACGGTGGCCAGGTCCTCGGGCGTGACCGGCTTGGGTGCGGTCGCCAGCAGCCGCTGCTGCTGCAGCGACCCGGCGACCAGGTCGTCGACGTCGCCGGCGCCGTAGCCGACCTCGGCCAGGCCGTTGGGGATGCCGATGTCACGCATGAGCCGGGCCAGGACGCCGGGCAGCACGTCGGGACCGCTGCCCGTGACGTCCGGCTCGAGCAGTCGGGCGGCGTGCAGGTGGCGCTCGGGCGCGGCGTCGAAGGTGAACCGGAACGCCTCGGGCGCGGTCAGCGACACCGCCATGCCGTGCGGGACGATCGGCTCGTCGGCGGGGTAGCCCTCGGGGCGGAACGACCGCACCCGTCCGGCGATGGGGTAGGCGTTGGCGTGCGGCACGTGCACGCCCGCGTTGCCGAAGCCCAGCCCGGCGAACGTCGCGGCCATCGCCATCTGCTCCCGTGCCCCCTCGTCCCCGCCGTCGTGCACGGCCGCGCGGAACGCCCCGGCCAGCAGCGACAGGGCCCGCTCGGACCACATGTCGGCGATCGGGTTGGCCCCGCAGTAGGGCACCCGCTGCTCGGGGCGCTTGGCGTCGAAGTCGCCGAACCACCGCGCGGTGTAGCTCTCCAGCGCGTGGCAGAGGATGTCCATGCCGGCCGCGGCGGTCACCATCGGCGGCTGGGTGGCGGTGAGCGCCGGGTCGACCACCGCGAGGCGTGGGCGCAGGGCCGGGTGGCTGATCCCGGTCTTCACCTTCAGCGACAGCACGTCCAGGACGCAGATGGTCGTGCTCTCGCTGCCGGTGCCGGTGGTGGTCGGCACGGCCACGAGCGGCAGCAGCGGTGCGACGGGCGCGCGCGCCTTGCCGACGGGGGCGTTGACGTAGTCCATGAGCTCGCCGGGGTTGGTGGTGAGCAGGTTGACCGCCTTGGCGGTGTCGATCGCGGAGCCGCCGCCCACGGCCACGATCGCGTCGAAGGGCCCCTCGTCGCGCGCGAACCCGATCGCGTCGGACAGCGAGGCGTCGGTCGGCTCCACCCGCGCGCCGTCGTACGTCGTGACCGCGATGCCGTGCGCGGCCACCTGCTCGGCGATCCGCGCGGGGTGGCCGGTGGCAGCCACCCCGGCGTCGGTCACGAGCAGCACCCGTCGGGCGCCGTAGCCGGCCAGGTCGTGGCCGATCTCGGCCGACGCCCCGCGGCCGAACTTCAGGGCGGGGGCGGCGTAGGTGAAGACGGTCTCGGTCACGAGGTCACGCTAGCGGTCGTCGCGCTCCCGCAGGGCCGACCGCACCAGCGGGACGACCGGGACCGCCCCGCTCTCGATCTCCGAGCGTGGCACCCACGCCACGGCGTCGGTGGTGCCGTCGAGCTCGGTCACCAGGGGCCCCGGCTCCCCCACCACGCGGGCGGCGTAGACGAGGCCGATGGCGTGCATCTCCTCGTCCCGGCCGGACGGGGCGGTGCCGCGGATGCGCTCGTCGTCGACGGTCACGACGTCGCCCACCTCGACCGCGACGCCGGTCTCCTCGAGGACCTCGCGCACGACCGCGTCGCGCGGGGCCTCGCCGTGGTCGATCCCGCCTCCCGGCAGCGACCACAGCCCGGTGTGGAAGCCGCGCGGGGACACCCGGGTGAGCAGCACCGCGTCGTCGCGCTCGACCAGCGCGTAGGCGGCCGCGCGCTGCAGCCGGAAGGGCTCGTGCACCGCGAGCGCCTCGCGGACCAGCGAGACCGTCGGCACGGTGCCGTCGACCACGTCACCCACCGGGTGCCACGCGGCGTCGGAGGTGGAGCCGTCCACCTCGACGACGTGCGGCTCGGGCGCGTCGACCGGCACCCACCCGTCGTAGACGATGCGCACGCTGTGGGCGTCGGCCCGGCGACCGTGGCGCCAGGTGTCGGGCAGGTGCAGGGAGAAGGTGTGCGCGGTGTCGCCGATGCTGACCGGCAGGCCGGTCTCCTCGTAGACCTCGCGCACCACGGCCTCGCGCGGGTCCTCGCCGTGGTCGATCCCGCCGCCGGGCAGGGTCCACATCTCGCCTCGCGACAGGCGCGGGGAGAGCCGGCTGAGCAGGATGCGCCCCTCACGGAGGATGACCGCGTACGCCGCCACCCGCTGGACCTGCTCGCCCGCGCGGCTCATGTGAAGGGCGGCCGGCTGTCGCGGGCGAGCGAGCGGCGCCCGGCCCAGCGCCACACCCGGGCCGCACGGTCGCGGTCCTCGTCGGTGACCAGGTTGCCCATCCAGCGCAGGGCCAGGGTCATCAGCCAGTCCGAGCGCATCCCGGCCGGCCCGAGCGTGGGCAGCAGCCGCGGCACGGTGACCAGCCCGGCCAGTCGGCGCGCGATCGAGAAGGACTCGCCGTAGTGCTCGCGCAGCAGCGAGGGCCACACGGTCGCGAGGTCGTCGGTCTCGGCCATGACCTGCGCCACCAGGCGGCCGGTCTCGAGGCCGTAGTCGATGCCCTCGCCGTTGAGCGGGTTGACGCAGCCGGCCGCGTCGCCGATCAGGGCCCAGTTGGCGCCGGCCACGTGCGAGACGGCCCCGCCCATCGGCAGCAGCGCCGAGGTGGGCAGCCGCAGGTCGCCGGAGAGCCCGAACTCCTCGCGCCGCTCGTCGGCGTAGAACGACATCAGCGGCTTGATCGCGATGTTGGCGGGCCGCTTGGCCGTGGCGAGGGTGCCGACACCGATGTTCACCTCGCCGGTGCCCAGCGGGAAGATCCACCCGTAGCCCGACAGGATCTCGCCGTCCTCGCCGCGCAGCTCCAGGTGCGAGCTGATCCAGGGGTCGTCGGACATCGTCGAGGCGATGTAGGCGCGCCCGGCGACGCCGTAGACGGTGTCGCGGTGCCACTCGCGGCCCAGGATCTTGCCCAACGGCGAGCGGACGCCGTCGGCGACGACCAGGCGCCGGCAGGCGATCTCGAAGCGCTCCTCGCCCCGCTGGAAGACCACCGCCGCGACCCGCGCGCCCTCACGCCGTACGTCGACCGCGCGGACGCCGTCGATCGCGGTGGCGCCGGACTTGATGGCGGTCGTGCGCAGGTGGTCGTCGAGCTCGGTGCGCGCTACCGCGCTGCCCCACGCCGGGAGCGTGCCGCCGGGCCAGGGCAGCAGGAGGGTCTGGCCGAAGCCGTGGGCGCGCAGGCCCTGGTTGACGGTGTGGGCGCGCAGCCAGTCCTCGAGGCCGAGGCGCTGCAGCTCGCCGATCGCGCGCGGGGTGAGGCCGTCGCCGCAGGTCTTGTCGCGGGGGAACACCGCCGCGTCCGCGAGCACGACGTCCGCGCCGCCACGGGCCGCCCACGCCGCCGCGGCCGACCCGGCCGGCCCGGCGCCCACCACCAGCACGTCGGTGTGGGCGGGCATCGTGGTCACGCCTCGATTCTCTCAGCCGGGCGGTGACGGCGCCCCGGCAGGGCCGACGGTGGTCGAGGTGCGAGCGAAGCGAGCCTCGAAACCACCGACGAGAGCGACGAAGCCCCGCCACCGGGCTGGTGGCGGGGCTGGTCGTGCTGCTGGTGCCGATCTGGTTTCGAGACGTGTCGCACGTCCCGCGCTGACGCGCGGTCCGTGCCGACACTCCTCAACCTTTGCGGCTCGGTCTCTCCCGCCGCGAGCGGCGGGAGAGGCCGCTAATTCTGGTAGGACCCAAAGTCGAAGTCGTCGAGAGCGACGGCCTGACCCGAGGCGGCATTGCCGAACTCGTAGTCGTAGGAGTCGTAGCCGGTGACGGAGTACGCCGCGGCGCGGGCCTCCTCGGTGGGCTCCACCCGGATGTTGCGGTAGCGCTCCAGTCCGGTGCCGGCCGGGATCAGCTTGCCGATGATCACGTTCTCCTTCAGGCCACGCAGCGAGTCGGAGCGACCGTGGATCGCCGCGTCGGTGAGGACGCGGGTGGTCTCCTGGAAGGAGGCCGCCGACAGCCACGACTCGGTCGCGAGGGAGGCCTTCGTGATGCCCATGAGCACCGGACGACCCGAGGCCGGCTTGCCGCCCTCGGAGACGACGCGACGGTTCTCCTCCTCGAAGCGCACCCGGTCGACCAGGTCGGAGGGGAGCAGGTTCGTCTCCCCCGACTCGATGACCGTGACCCGGCGCAGCATCTGCCGCACGATGATCTCGATGTGCTTGTCGTGGATCGACACGCCCTGGCTGCGGTAGACCGCCTGGACCTCGTCGACCAGGTGCTCCTGCGCCTTGCGGACGCCGAGGATGCGCAGCACGTCCTGCGGGTCCGGCGTACCGGACGTCAGGTGGTGCCCGACCTCGATGTGCTGGCCGTCCTCGACGTTGAGGCGCGAGCGCTTCGACACGGGGTACTCCTGCACCTCCGAGCCGTCGTCCGGGGTCACCAGGACCTTGCGGGTCTTGTCGGTGTCCTCGATCTCCACCCGACCGGCGGACTCCGAGATCGGGGTCCGGCCCTTGGGCGAGCGGGCCTCGAAGAGCTCGACCACGCGGGGCAGACCCTGCGTGATGTCGTCGGCCGAGGCCACACCACCGGTGTGGAAGGTGCGCATGGTCAGCTGCGTGCCGGGCTCACCGATCGACTGGGCGGCGATGATGCCGACCGCCTCGCCGATGTCGACGAGCTTGCCGGTGGCCAACGAGCGGCCGTAGCACTTGGCACAGGTACCGGTCTTGGCGTCGCAGGTCAGCACGGAGCGGACCTTGACCGTCTCGATGCCGGCGGCCACGAGCTCGCCGATCTTGACGTCCCCGAGGTCGCCACCCGCCTCGACCAGCACGTCGCCGGACTCGGGGTGGGTGACCTCGCTGGAGGCCGAGCGGGCGTAGGCCGCGGTCTCGGCGTTGTCGTCCTTGCGGACCACACCGTCGGAGCCACGGACGCCGATGACCTTGGGCAGGCCGCGCTCGGTGCCGCAGTCGTCCTCACGGATGATGACGTCCTGCGACACGTCGACCAGACGACGCGTGAGGTAGCCCGAGTCCGCCGTGCGCAGCGCGGTGTCGGCCAGGCCCTTGCGAGCACCGTGGGTCGAGATGAAGTACTCGAGCACCGACAGGCCCTCACGGAAGTTGGCCTTGATCGGGCGCGGGATGATCTCGCCCTTCGGGTTGGCCACCAGGCCTCGCATGGCGCCGACCTGACGGATCTGGTTCATGTTTCCGGACGCGCCCGAGTCGACCATCATGTAGATCGGGTTGGAGCGCTCGAACGTCGCCTCCATGGCGTCGCCGACCTCCTTGGAGGCCTCCGTCCAGATCTCGATGAGCTCCTGGCGACGCTCGTCGTCGGTGACCAGACCGCGCTCGAACTGCTTCTGGACCTTGGCGGCCTGCTCCTCGAAGCGCGAGAGGATCTCGATCTTGTTCGTCGGCGTCGTGACGTCGTCGATGGAGACCGTGACGCCCGAGCGGGTCGCCCAGGTGAAGCCGGTGTCCTTGAGGGCGTCGAGCGAGGCCGCGACCTCGACCTTGGTGTAGCGCTCGGCCAGGTCGTTGACGATCGCGCCCAGGGCCTTCTTGCCCACCTCGTAGTTCACGAAGGGGTAGTCGGCCGGCAGGGTGTCGTTGAACAGCGCGCGGCCCAGCGTGGTCTCGAGGGTCAGCGTCTGACCCTCCTCCCAGTCGGAGCCGAGCTCGAGGTCCAGCGGCGGGACGATGTCGTTGAAGCGGATCTTGACCTTGCTCTGCACCGAGATCTCGCCACGGTCGTAGGCCATGATCGCCTCGGCCGGCGACGAGAACGCGCGACCGGCGCCCGGCTCGTCCTCACGGTCGGTCGTCAGGAAGAACAGGCCGATGATCATGTCCTGGGTGGGCATGGTGACCGGACGGCCGTCCGACGGCTTGAGGATGTTGTTGGTCGAGAGCATCAGGATCCGTGCCTCGGCCTGGGCCTCGGCCGACAGCGGCAGGTGCACCGCCATCTGGTCGCCGTCGAAGTCGGCGTTGAACGCCGTGCAGACGAGCGGGTGGATCTGGATGGCCTTGCCCTCGATCAGCTGGGGCTCGAAGGCCTGGATGCCGAGGCGGTGCAGCGTGGGCGCACGGTTGAGCAGCACGGGGTGCTCGGTGATGACCTCTTCGAGGACGTCCCACACGACCGGGCGGGCGCGCTCGACCATGCGCTTGGCCGACTTGATGTTCTGCGCGTGCGACAGGTCGACCAGGCGCTTCATCACGAAGGGCTTGAAGAGCTCCAGCGCCATCTGCTTGGGCAGACCGCACTGGTGCAGCTTGAGCTGCGGGCCCGAGACGATGACCGAGCGGCCGGAGTAGTCGACGCGCTTGCCGAGGAGGTTCTGGCGGAAGCGCCCCTGCTTGCCCTTGAGCATGTCGGAGAGCGACTTGAGCGGGCGGTTGCCCGGACCGGTCACCGGACGACCACGACGGCCGTTGTCGAACAGCGAGTCGACGGCCTCCTGGAGCATCCGCTTCTCGTTGTTGACGATGATCTCGGGCGCGCCGAGGTCGAGCAGCCGCTTGAGGCGGTTGTTGCGGTTGATCACGCGGCGGTAGAGGTCGTTCAGGTCGGAGGTGGCGAAGCGGCCACCGTCGAGCTGGACCATCGGGCGCAGGTCCGGCGGGATGACCGGGACGGCGTCCAGGACCATGCCGCGCGGCTCGTTGCCGGTCTTGCGGAACGCGTCGACGACCTTGAGGCGCTTGAGGGCGCGGACCTTCTTCTGGCCCTTGCCGTTGGCGATGGTGTCGCGCAGCGACTCCACCTCGGCCTCGATGTCGAAGCCCTCGAGGCGCTTCTGGATCGCCGTGGCGCCCATGTGGCCCTCGAAGTACTTGCCGAACCAGTTCTTCATCTCGCGGTAGAGCAGCTCGTCGCCCATCAGGTCCTGGACCTTGAGGGACTTGAACGTGCTCCAGACCTCGTCGAGGCGGTCGATCTCGCGCTGGGCGCGGTCACGGACCTGCTTCATCTCGCGCTCGGCACCGTCGCGGACCTTGCGGCGCGCGTCGGCCTTGGCGCCCTCGGACTCGAGGGTCGCCATGTCCTCCTCGAGCTTCTTCATCCGGTCGTCGAGGGTCGAGTCGCGGCGCTTCTCGAGGCGCTCGCGCTCGAGCTGCACCTTGCCCTCGTTGGAGGACAGGTCGCGGTGGCGGGCGTCCTCGTCGACGGCGGTGATCATGTAGGCGGCGAAGTAGATGACCTTCTCGAGGTCCTTCGGCGCCAGGTCGAGCAGGTAGCCCAGTCGCGACGGGACACCCTTGAAGTACCAGATGTGGGTCACGGGGGCGGCCAGCTCGATGTGGCCCATGCGCTCGCGGCGCACCTTGGAGCGGGTCACCTCGACGCCGCAGCGCTCGCAGATGATGCCCTTGAAGCGCACGCGCTTGTACTTGCCGCAGTAGCACTCCCAGTCCCGGGTGGGACCGAAGATCTTCTCGCAGAAGAGGCCGTCACGCTCGGGCTTGAGCGTGCGGTAGTTGATGGTCTCCGGCTTCTTGACCTCGCCGTGGCTCCACGTGCGGATGTCGTCCGCGGTGGCCAGGCCGATCTTGAGCTGGTCGAAGAAGTTCACGTCGAGCACGATGGCTGCAACCCTTCGTAGTACTTAAGAGATAAGAAGAAATGGGGGGCGGAGGCCGGCGCCCCTGACGGTGCAGGGGCGCCGGCGACTCACACCTCTTCGACCGAGCTGGGCTCGCGACGCGACAGGTCGATGCCGAGCTCCTCGGCGGCGCGGAAGACGTCCTCCTCCGCGTCGCGGAGCTCGATCTGCGAGCCGTCCTGGCTGAGCACCTCGACGTTGAGGCAGAGGGACTGCATCTCCTTGACGAGCACCTTGAACGACTCCGGGATGCCCGAGTCGGGGATGTTCTCGCCCTTGACGATCGCCTCGTAGACCTTGACGCGACCGGGCACGTCGTCGGACTTGATCGTGAGCAGCTCCTGCAGCGCGTAGGCGGCGCCGTAGGCCTCCATCGCCCAGACCTCCATCTCGCCGAACCGCTGGCCACCGAACTGGGCCTTACCGCCCAGGGGCTGCTGCGTGATCATCGAGTAGGGGCCGGTGCTCCGCGCGTGGATCTTGTCGTCCACGAGGTGGTGGAGCTTGAGGATGTACATGTAGCCCACCGAGACCGGGTCCGCGAACGGCTCGCCGGAGCGGCCGTCGAAGAGGTTGGCCTTGCCGGTGTCGCCGATCATCCGCACGCCGTCACGGTTGGGCGTGGTCGCGCCCAGCAGCCCGGTGATCTCGTCCTCGCGGGCGCCGTCGAACACCGGCGTCGCCACCTTGGTGTTCGGGGCGGCCTTGTCCGCGTGGATCTTGATCAGGCGCTGCTTCCAGTCGGCGTCGGACTTGTCGTCCATGAAGTCGAGGTCCCAGCCCTGCTTGGCGAGCCAGCCGAGGTGGAGCTCGAGGATCTGACCGATGTTCATCCGTCGCGGGACGCCGAGCGGGTTGAGGACCACGTCGACCGGGGTGCCGTCCTCCATGAACGGCATGTCCTCGACCGGCAGGATCTTCGCGATGACGCCCTTGTTGCCGTGGCGGCCGGCGAGCTTGTCGCCCACCGAGATCTTGCGCTTCTGGGCGACGTAGACCCGCACCAGCTGGTTGACGCCCGGGGGCAGCTCGTCGCCGTCCTCGCGGTCGAACACGCGGACGCCGATGACCGTGCCGGACTCACCGTGGGGGACCTTCATCGAGGTGTCGCGCACCTCGCGCGCCTTCTCGCCGAAGATCGCGCGCAGCAGCCGCTCCTCCGGGGTGAGCTCGGTCTCGCCCTTGGGCGTGACCTTGCCGACCAGGATGTCGCCCGTGGTGACCTCGGCGCCGATGCGGATGATCCCGCGCTCGTCGAGGTCGGCCAGCATCTCCTCGGAGACGTTGGGGATGTCGCGGGTGATCTCCTCGGGGCCCAGCTTGGTGTCGCGGGCGTCGACCTCGTGCTCCTCGATGTGGATCGAGGTGAGGACGTCCTCCTGCACCAGGCGCTGGCTGAGGATGATCGCGTCCTCGTAGTTGTGACCCTGCCAGGGCATGAAGGCGACCAGCAGGTTCGTGCCGAGCGCCATCTCGGCGTTGTCGGTGCACGGGCCGTCGGCGATCGGCGAGCCGATCTCGAGCCGGTCGCCCTCGGCGACCAGCGGGCGCTGGTTGATGCACGTGCCCTGGTTGGAGCGCTTGAACTTGGCCAGCTTGTAGGTGGAGTAGGTGCCGTCGTCGTTCATCGTCTCGATGAGCTCGGCGGACACCTCCTTGACCACTCCGGCCTTGTCGGAGACGACCACGTCGCCGGCGTCGACCGCGGCGCGGTACTCGATGCCGGTGCCGACCAGGGGCGAGTCGCTCGTGATGAGCGGCACGGCCTGGCGCTGCATGTTGGCGCCCATGAGCGCGCGGTTGGCGTCGTCGTGCTCGAGGAACGGGATCAGGGCGGTCGCGACCGACACCATCTGGCGCGGCGAGACGTCCATGTAGTCGACCTCGCCGGCCAGGATCTCGGAGACCTCGCCGAAGCGCTGGCGGACCAGCACCCGCTCCTCGACGAACTTCTTGTTCTTGTCGAGCGCGGCGTTGGCCTGGGCGATGACGTAGCGGTCCTCGTCGTCGGCCGTGAGGTAGTCGATCTTGTCGGTGACGGTGCCGTTCTCGACCTTGCGGTAGGGCGTCTCGACGAAGCCGAACGGGTTGATGCGTCCGTAGGAGGCGAGCGAGCCGATCAGGCCGATGTTCGGGCCCTCCGGGGTCTCGATCGGGCACATGCGGCCGTAGTGCGACGGGTGGACGTCGCGGACCTCCATGCCGGCGCGGTCGCGGGAGAGCCCGCCCGGGCCCAGCGCCGACAGGCGACGCTTGTGCGTCAGGCCGGAGATGGGGTTGGTCTGGTCCATGAACTGCGAGAGCTGCGAGGTTCCGAAGAACTCCTTCAGCGCCGCGACCACGGGGCGGATGTTGATCAGCGACTGAGGCGTGATGGCCTCGACGTCCTGGGTCGTCATCCGCTCGCGCACCACGCGCTCCATGCGGGCCAGGCCCGTGCGGAGCTGGTTCTGGATGAGCTCGCCGACCGTGCGCATGCGGCGGTTGCCGAAGTGGTCGATGTCGTCGGGCCCGATCTCGAGGTCGCCCTGGGGCGTCTCGAGCTGCTCGCGGCCGTCGTGCAGCGCCACGATGTAGCGGATGGCGGCGACCACGTCGGCGATCGTCAGCGTCTGGTGGTCGAACGCCTCCAGCAGGCCGAGCTTCTTGTTGATCTTGTAGCGGCCGACCTTCGCGAGGTCGTAGCGCTTGGGGTTGAAGTAGTAGTTCTTCAACAGCGTCAGCGCGGCCTCACGCGTGGGCGGCTCGCCCGGGCGCAGCTTGCGGTAGATGTCCAGCAGCGCGTCGTCCGGCCCCTGGGTGTTGTCCTTCTCCTCGGTCAGCTGGATCGACTCGTACTGGCGCAGCTCGGCCATGACGGCGTCGTAGTCGTACTCCTCGCCGATGTCCTCGGCGACGGCCTGGAGGGCCTTGAGGAGCACGGTGACGTTCTGCTTGCGCTTGCGGTCGAGGCGGACGCCGACCAGGTCGCGCTTGTCGATCTCGAACTCGAGCCAGGCGCCGCGCGAGGGGATCAGCTTGGCGGTGTAGATGTCCTTGTCGGACGTCTTGTCGGCGGTGCGCTCGAAGTAGACGCCCGGCGAGCGGACGAGCTGCGAGACGACGACGCGCTCGGTGCCGTTGATGACGAAGGTGCCCTTGGGCGTCATGAGCGGGAAGTCGCCCATGAAGACCGTCTGGCCCTTGATCTCACCGGTGTCGTTGTTGGTGAACTCCGCCGAGACGTAGAGCGGAGCGGAGTAGGTGAAGTCCTTCTCCTTGCACTCGTCGACGGTGTACTTGGGGTCGTAGAAGACGGGGTTCTCGAAGGCGAGGGACATCGTCTCGGAGAAGTCCTCGATCGGCGAGATCTCCTCGAAGATCTCGGTCAGACCGGACTTGGCGGAGACGTCCTCGCCCTCGGCGCGGCGGCGCTCGACGACGGCGTCCCACTTCTCGTTGCCGATCAGCCAGTCGAAGGCGTCGGTCTGGAGTGAGAGGAGCTGAGGAACCTCGAGGGGCTCATCGATCTTTGCGAAAGAGATGCGAGGGGAGTAACCGGAAGTGCTGCGCGCGGCCAAGATTTGTCCTTCGACGTGTCGCTGTGAGAGACGCGCCCACCCACCACAGGCTCAACCACCGGGCAGGATGACAAGTATTTGAGGGCAGGCGCAATGCGCTACCATACACGACTCCGGGGCGCACAACAACCTCTGCATGCACCGCAACGATGAGCGTCGCGAGGATCATGCGCCAGCACGGCGCCCAGGTCAAGCACCGCCACGGCGCGCGGTGGATCTCAGGGCTCTTCTGGGGCTCCCCCGGGGCGGGCGCTCAGCGCTGCGCGCGGTCGGTGCGCAGGTCGTCGACGAGCCACTCGCCGTCGACCAGGCGCATCTCCAGGGTCACCTGGTTGCGGTAGGTCACCGAGCCCTGCGCGTTGGTCGTGGGCTGGTTGACGTAGAGCAGCACGTCCACGCGGTCCTCGCTGGAGCGCACCACCGCGTCCGCCAGCGGCTCCTCGACCGAGACCACGGTCCGGGTGCGGGGGGCGTTCTCCTCCAGCAGGGTGAACGTGTCGTCGTAGAGCTTGCGGAACGCCGGGGTGAGGTAGCCGCGGGCCGCGGCGGCGTCCTCCTCGAGCGTGCGGTAGTCGTAGGAGAGGACGGGGACGACGGCGGTCCGGGCGGCCGCGCGCGCGGCATCCTCGTCCACCGGCGCCGGGCGGGTCCAGGCGAAGACCGTCGCCACGACGGCCGCCAGCGCGAGCACGGCCAGCGCGGCCACGACCCAGAGCGGAGCGCCGGTGCGGGCCCCAGCGTCGGGCCCGGCGTCGGGTCCAGCAGGGACGGGCTCGTCCTGGACCACGGGCTCCCCCGCGGCGTCGCCCTCGGGCGCCTCTGGCGCTTCGGGCTCCTCGGGGGCCTCCTGCGGCGGCAGGGTCGCGTCGTAGGCGGCGCGCCGCTCGGGGTCGAGCAGGACCGTGCCGGCCTCGTTGAACACCCGGAAGCGCCGGTCGTCGGGCTCGAGATCGGCGATCGCGGCCCTCCAGGCCGCGCGGATCTCCTCCGGCGAGGCGTCGCGCTCCACGTCGAGCAGGTCGTACCAGTGCGGCGTCATGGCGTGGCCCCCTCCTCGGGAACCAGGGGCGCTGCCGGCTCCGAGGGATCCTGCGGCAGCTGCTGCGGGAGCTGCCCCTGCTCGGGCTCCCCCGTGAGGTCCTGGAAGGCGTCGACCAGCCAGTCGCCGTCGATCCTCTTGAGCGACACCTCGTAGCGGAACGGGATCGCGTCGGTGTCGATGCGCTTGGCCGAGTCCTCGGGCGCCTGCGGGTCGGGGTAGGAGGTGGCGAACGAGCCGGCCACCAGCACGGTGGCGGAGTCGTCGTCGATGGTCGCCGTGCCGTAGGAGAACACCTCGGCGGTGCGGGCGACCCCCGCCTGGGCCACGGTGGCCTCCGCCAGGCCGGCCTGCTCCTCGAAGTCGGCGCCGAACTTGGGCGTCATCACCTCGGAGACCAGCTCGCGGTACTCCGGCATCGCGTTCTTCGCGTCGAGCAGCTGGGGCCCGTAGGTGTGCACGCGCAGGACGAACTGCTCGGCCTGCGACATGGCGCTCTCGCGCTCACGGACCGCCGAGTCGTCCTCGCCGAACACCGCGGCCACCCGCTCGCTCGGGGAGGCGCCGTCCTCGGCCCGCGAGCCGGCGAGGTAGCCGAGCGAGCCGAGGCACGCGATGACGACGACGACGAGCACGGGCACGACCGCGCGCGGCAGCCGCGTACGACGGCGGGCCGGGCGGGGCGTGGAGGTCGCGACGCGGTCGTCGGTCACCGGCGGTTCGTCGCCAGAGGCTGGAGGTACAGCCACTTCCACGACTCCTCTCCCAGGGACGGCGGGGCCACGCTACCGCTCGGCGACGCGGTGCCGGGGGCGCCCCAGCTCAGCCGGCCGGTCGTCTGGTCGAAGGAGCCGACCACGCGGTTGAGGTTCTGCGAGCCGCGCGCGTTGCTCTGCGAGGCGGCCTCGGCGCACCGGGCGTTCTCGTTCATGGGCCGGTTCGAGCCGTCCTGGGGGATGCGCCGGTCGGTGCCCTCGTAGCCCTTGCGGCACACCGGGGTGTTGGTGAGGATCAGGCCGAAGTGGGCGTCGTAGAGGCCGTTGGGCGACTTGGAGACGACGGTGAAGCCGCCCTCGACGACGTAGGGGTAGATGACCAGCACCTGCGCGACGCCGTCGAGGCGCTTGACGATGACGTTGCCGGTGGTCACGAGGTTGTTGATCAGGCTGCCCAGCTCGACCTGGTTGTCCTCGAGGAACGTCCGCAGCTGCGTCGCGGTGGCCGACCCGGTGTCGATCACCTGGCGCAGGTCGCCGTCGGCGTCCGCGAGCGTGTCGCTGAACAGCGCGAGCTCGCGGGCGAACGTGCGCAGCGCGCTCTCGGAGCGGATCTGGCCGTTGAGGACGACGTTGCTGTCCTCGATCAGGCGCGAGGTGACGTCGAAGTTGCGGTTGGCCACCTCGATGAAGGACGTGCCGGAGTCGATGATCGTCTGCAGGTCGTCGCCGGCGCCGGCGAAGGCGAGCCCGAACTCGTCCACCGTCGTGCGCAGCGCGTCCTGGTCGACCGACGAGACCGTGTTGGACAGGTTCGTCAGGAGCTGGTTGGTGGAGATGGGCGTCCGCGTGTCGGTCACCGCGATCTCGGAGTCGCCCTCCAGGTAGGGCCCGTCGTCGACCTTGGGCTGGAGCTCGACGTACTGCTCCCCCACGGCGGAGCGGTTGCCGACGACGGCGAGGGTGTCGGCGGGGATCTCGTCGAACTCGTTGTCGATGCCGAGGTGGACGTCGACGCCCTCGTCGGTCAGCACGAGCTTGTCGACGGTCCCGACCTTGACGCCGCGGTAGCTCACCTCGCCGCCGGCGAAGATGCCGCCGGACTCGGGGAAGTGGGCGACCACGGTGTAGCTGTCGTCGACCAGCAGCCGGTCCAGCTTGGCGTAGCGCGCGCCGACGTAGGTCACGCCGAGCAGCGTGATGACGACGAAGACCAGGAGCTGGACCTTGGTGCGGCGGGTGATCACCGGACCACCATCCCCGGGACGAGGAGCGACACCAGGTCGGGGTCGTAGACCTCCATGAGCTGTCCCATCGTGGGTCCGCGGTCCGGTGGACCGTCGTCGTCGCCGAAGCCGGTGCGGCCCAGGCCGCCCAGCGGGCCCGGCAGGTCGGGCAGGGGCAGGGGCAGGTCGGGCAGCGGGATGACGCCACCACCGCCGCCGCCGTCACCGGTGCCGCCGGGGCACAGGACGGGCAGCTTGATCGGGCTGGCGGCGCACACGGCCGCGACGACGCCGCCGGGCAGGCCCAGGCAGGCCTCCGCGGTCTTCTCGGTCAGGCACCGGGTGATGGCGTCCGAGGCCCCCTGGCACAGCTTCGGCAGATCCAGCACCTCGTCGAGGGGCAGGTCGTCGGGGATCTCGGGCAGCGTGGTGCACGGCACGCCGACCGCGGGCAGGCCAGCGCCCAGGTCGAGGTCGAGGGTGATCGAGAGGTTGGTGTAGTCGCCCATGTGCAGGTTGCGGGCCACCTGCGGGTCGCGGCCCACGACCTCGTCGACGAAGGGATAGGTGAGGAAGACGTTGAACGCCTTCACGAAGCTGTCGCCGGAGTTGGCGAGCTGGGTCAGGACCGGCTGCAGCTGGCGGATCGAGTCGATCGTGACGTCCTTGGACTCGCGGATCACCCGGACTCCGACGTCGCCGAGCCGGTTGAGGGCCTGCAGCATCTTCACCAGGTCGCCACGCTGGGCGTCGAGCGAGGTGAGCGCGCTGGGCAGCTCGGCGAGCGCGGAGTTGATGACGCCCTCCTGCCGGTTGGCCGCGACCGACAGCCGGTTGAGGGACTCGATGGCGTCGACGATGCCGTCCTTGTTGTCGGCCAGCTGCCCCATCAGCTGGTCGATCTGGACGAGCACGGACTTGGCACTGTCCTCGCGCCCCTCGAGGGCGAGGTTGAGCTCGCGGGTGATGGTCTTGAGCTGCGCGACGCCGCCGCCGTTGAGCAGGAGGCTGAGCGCGCCCAGCACCTCCTCCACCTCGGGGTTGCGGCCGGTGCGCTCGATCGGGATGACGTCGCCGTCGCCGAGCTCGCCCGTGCCGCCGTCCTCCGGCGCCTTGAGGGACACGAACTTCTCGCCCAGCAGGCTGGTCTGGCGGATCTCGGCGATGGGCTTGTCGGGAAGCTCGGTGTCGCCGCGCAGCTCGATGGTCACCTTCGCGACCGTGCCCTCGAGCTCCACGTCGGTGACCTGGCCGACGCTGACGTCGTTGACCTTGACCGTCGACTGCGGCACCAGGTCGAGGACGTCGGCGAACATGACCTCCACCCGGATCGCGTCGTCGCCGGCGCTGGTGCCACCGGGGAGCGGCAGGCTGTAGACGTCGAAGTCGCAGGCGCTGAGGGCGAGGCTCCCGAGCAGCATGGCCACCAGCAGCCGCAGCCGTGCCCTCATCGGCGTCCTCGTGCGGGCCTTCACCGTGCGGGCCGTCACCGGTCCACCTCCACGAGACCGCCGAGGGTGGGGTCGAAGGCCGCTCCGTAGCCGGTCCCGGTGCCGGCGCCGAACGGCGTCCGCTTGGGGAACGGCAGCGACTCGATCAGGTCGCACAGCCGGCCCGTGGTGTCCTGCTCGGCCACGAGGCTGCAGAGCAGGATCTCGGGGTTGTTGACGATCTCGTTCTCCAGGTTGCCGATGTTGGCGTTGGTGTCGAGCGTGCCGGCGTCGGGGTTGTAGGTCAGCGCCAGGTTGTTGAGGGCCAGCGGGGCGAGCTTGAGGGTCTCGTCCAGGGCACCACGCTGCTTGACCAGGACCTTGGCGACGCGGTTGATCTTCTTGATGTTGCGGCCCAGCACGTCCTTGTTGTCGCGGACGAAGGTGCCCACCTGGCCCAGGGCCTCGGCGAGGTTGCTCAGCGCGGCCGCCAGCTCCTGGCGCTCCCCCGACAGCATCGTCGACACCGAGCCGAGCGAGGAGTTGAAGCGCTGCACGGTCGCGTCGTTGTCGGCGAGGGTCTCGATGAACTTGCCGAGCTGCTCGGCGGAGCCGAAGAGCTCCTCCTTGTTGTTGTCCAGCGTCCGGGTGAGCGTGCTGAAGTCCCGGATGGTCTCGTTGAGCTGCTCGCCCTGGCCGCCGAAGTTCTCGGCCGTGGTCTCGAGCAGGTCGGTCAGCGCACCCTCGGAGTTGGCCCCGTCGGGTCCCAGCGCGACGTTGAGCCGGTCGAGGCTGGAGTAGATCTGGTCGAGCTCCAGGGGCACCGCGGTGCGACCCTCGTCGAGCTCGACGTTGTCGGCGAGCACCTCGCCCTCGGTGTAGACCGGGGTCAGCTGGATGTAGCGGTCGCCCACGATGGACGGCGCGATGATGACGGCCTTCGCGTCCTCGGGGATCTTCACCGCGGCGTCGTAGGTCATCGTGACCTCGACGTCGGTGCCCGAGGGCGTCACCCGCTCGACGGAGCCGATGGGGACGCCGAGCACCCGCACCTCGCTGCCCTCGTAGACCGAGATGGTGCGCGGGAAGTGGGCCGTGAGTCGCTTCTGCTCGTCCCCGCCGGTCATGGCCAGCACCGCGGCCACGACGAGGCCCAGGACCAGCAGGGGCACGAGGTACTTCTTCAGCGTCGTCATGGCTGGATCGTCCCGACCGGGGGGAGGTTCTGGATGTAGGTGTCGAACCACGGCCCGTTGCCCAGGGTGTTGGCGAAGACCCGGTAGAACGGCGCCATCAGGCGCAGGCTGTTGTCGAGGTTGTCCTCGTTCTTGTTGAGCACGTCGACGACCTCCTCCAGCTTGAGCAGGGCCGGCTTGAGGTCCTGGCGGGTCTGCTTGACCAGCAGCGTCAGCTCGCGCGAGAGCGTCGAGGTCGACACCAGCAGGTCGTGGACGGCCTCGCGCCGCGCCACGAGCGCGCGGAAGAGGACGTCGGAGTCGCGCATCAGGCCGATGATGTCCTCGTCGCGCTCGTCCAGGACGGTGGTGACCCGGTCGAGGTTCTGCAGCAGGGTGTTGATCTGGGCGTCGCGCGAGGCGATGGTCCGCGAGAGCGCGGACACCCCGCCCAGGGCGGCGCGGAACTCGTCGGGGGTGTTGCGGGTGAGGTCGGCCAGCGTCGTCAGCGACTCGGCCAGCTGGTCGGTGTCGATGTCGGCGGAGGTCTCGGCGAGCCCCGAGAAGGCCTCCACGACGTCGAACGGCGAGCTCGTGCGCTCGACGGGGATCTCGCTGCCGTCGTCGAGCTGGTCCTTGCCGGCCGGCTCGAGCGCCAGGAACATCGCGCCGAGCAGCGTCTTGACCTTGATGGCGGCCTGGGTCTCGCTGCCGAACGCGGAGTCGGTCTTGACCCGGAAGGTGACCCGGACGTGGTCGCCGGCCAGCTCGACCTTCTCCACCTTGCCCACGCGCACGCCCGCGATGCGGACCTCGTCGTTGGCCTTCAGCCCGCCGGCCTCGGTGAAGGCGGCGTAGTAGGTGTCGCCGCCGCCGATGAGGGGCAGGTCCTGGGCCCGGAAGGCGGCGACGAGCATCAGCAGCAGGACGGTGATGCTGACGGCGCCGATCATGACCGGGTTGCGCTCGCGGAAGGGCTTCATCCGAGGTCGCACCTCGCAGCCGAGGTGTTGTAGTCGACGTCGATCGGGCGGATGCCGGGCAGCCGCACCTGGCCCTTGAAGTTGCAGAGGTAGAAGTTGAACCAGGAGCCGTAGATGGCCGTGCGACCGACCTTCTCCAGCTTGATCGGGAGCACCTGGAGCGCGCGGTCCAGCTCGCCCTTGTTGCGGGCGACGTTCTCGCTGAAGCGGCGCAGCTGCTTGATGTCCTGGACGAACGGCGGACGGATCCCCTTCACCAGGTCGGCGGTCTCCACCGACAGCGAGGAGATCTGGTCCAGCGAGTCCAAGATGGCGTCCCGGTCCTTGTTCAGCCCGCCCACGAAGGTCCGGAAGGTCTTGATCAGGTCGGTGAGCTGGTCGTCGCGGTCGGCGAGGTTGTCGAGCACCTGGTTGAGGTTGGTGATCAGGTCGCCGATGACCTGGTCGCGCGCGGCGAGCGTGCTGGTGATCGACGCGGTGTTGCCCAGCAGGCTCTCGAGCGTCCCGCCCTCGCCCTGGAAGACCTGGACGATCTCGTAGGAGAGCTTGTTGACGTCGTCGGGCGAGAGCGCCTCGAACAGCGGCTTGAAACCGTTGAAGAGCACGGTCAGGTCGAGGGCCGGCGAGGTGCGGTCGACGGGGATGGTGTCGCCATCGTCGAGGACGTCCCCCTCGCCGATCTCCGTGGTCAGGGAGATGTAGCGCTGCCCGACGAGGTTGCGGTACTTGATCAGGGCGTGGGTGGACTCGGTCAGCCGGGTCTCGTCCTCGACGGAGAACGACACCCGCGCGCGGGTGCGGTCGACGATCTCCACGTCGCTGACCGTGCCGACCTTGACGCCGGCGATCCGGACGTCGTCGCCCTTGACGACGCCGGTCGCGTCCACGAACTCCGCCTCGTAGTTGCGGGAGCCGCCGAAGGTGAGGTTGCCGATCGTGACCACGAGGACGCCCGTGGCCAGGGTCGTGACGACGATGAAGACCATCAGCTTCATCAGGTCGTTGAGGGTGCGCTTGTCGAGGTAGGCCATCAGCGGAGGCTCACCTCCGCGCCACGCGCCATCGGGGCGACCAGCATCACGCTGAGGTCGGGGACCTCGGCGGCGGGAACGCCGAAGCCGGGACCCATCAGCGACTTGAGCAGGTCGGACTCCTCGATGCTGCCGGGCTCGGCGGCGCCGTCGAAGAGGGCGCCGGGCGACACCCGCGAGGTGCCCTTGCCCGTGGGCTCGTCGACGCCGTCGTCGAAGTTCGGCTGGCTGCGCACGGGGTTGGACTGGTTCCACGGCGGGTTGGGCAGGCTCAGGCAGTCGGGGCCGCGGTCCTCGCCGATGCGCGGCTTGTCGGCGGGGCCGTAGCTGCGGGGCTGGCGCGGGAGGGTCTCCAGGACGATGTGGAGGGTGAAGCCGCGGAACGCCTCGGCCTGCAGCTTGCCGGCCTTGACGATGCCCTCGGTCAGGCACGGGAAGACCGGGGCGTACCTCGCCAGCACGCGCAGCTGCGCCGAGCTGACCTCGCCGAGCCGCACCAGGTTGTCGCCGTTGTCCTCGAGGAAGACCTTCGCGGTGTCGGAGAACGACGCGACGTCCTTGAAGAGCGCGTTGAGCTGGACCGAGCGGTCCTCGAGGGTGCCGGTCGTGGTGACCGTGTTCTCCAGGATCTGCGCCACCTCCGGCAGCACGTCGGCGTAGATGTCGGAGACCTGGGCCGTGAGCCGCAGGTCCTCGACCAGGCCGGGGATCTGCGGGTTGAGCCGCTTGAGGTAGGCGTCGACGGTCTCGAGGTTCTCGCCGATCAGCTCGCCGCGTCCCTCGAGCGCGGTGGCCAGCGCGTTGAGCGTCATGTTGATGTCGGCCGGCTGGACCGCCCGGAGCAGCGGGTAGAGGTCGGAGAGGACCTCCTCCACCTCGGTGCTGACCTCGGTGCGCTCGATCACGGCGTCGGTGGCGAGCTGTCCCTCGGGGCCGGTCTCCGGGATCTCGAGGCTGACGTACTTCTCGCCGAAGAGCGTCTTGGGCACGATCGAGCCGGTCAC
The DNA here is from genome assembly GCF_015024225.1 of Nocardioides lijunqiniae. Classification (GTDB taxonomy): domain Bacteria; phylum Actinomycetota; class Actinomycetes; order Propionibacteriales; family Nocardioidaceae; genus Nocardioides; species Nocardioides lijunqiniae. The sequence continues at coordinate 5,899 of NZ_JACJGM010000043.1, read as the reverse complement.
GTTGGCCGGGATCGTGTCCATCTCCTCGGGGAAGATCCCCAGGGTGAGCTCGGCGCCGCCCGAGCGGGTGTCGAAGTCGAGCACCTCGCCGACGATGACGCCGCGGATCTTGACGTCGGCGCGCGTGGGCAGCTGCAGGCCGATCGAGGAGGTCTCGAGCGTCACCTCGTCGTAGTCGACGTACTTCTTGGTGAAGATCGCGTAGGTCGCGTAGACGCCCAGGACCAGCAGCGCCAGGAAGGCGACGCCGAGAACCTTGTGGTTGCCGAGGATCCTCATGCCCTCACCCCGCCAGTCTCACGGTGGTGGTGGTGCCCCAGATCGCCATCGACAGGAACAGGTCGATGACGTTGATGGCCACGATGCTGGTGCGCACGGCACGACCCACGGCCACGCCCACGCCGGCCGGGCCGCCGGAGGCGTTGTAGCCGTGGTAGCAGTGGATGAGGATCACGACGACGGCGAAGACCAGGACCTTGCCGAAGGACCAGAGCACGTCGCCGGGTGGCAGGAACTGGTTGAAGTAGTGGTCGTAGGTGCCCGAGCTCTGGCCGTAGAACTGGGTGACGATCAGCCGGCTGGCGAAGTACGACGACAGCAGCCCCACGACGTAGAGCGGGACGATCGCGATCAGCCCGCCCACGACGCGCGTGGCGACGAGGAACGGCATCGAGGGGATGGCCATCGTCTCGAGGGCGTCGACCTCCTCGGAGATGCGCATGGCGCCCAGCTGGGCGGTGAAGCCGCAGCCCACGGTGGCCGCCAGCGCGATGCCGGCCACCAGGGGCGCGATCTCGCGGGTGTTGAAGTAGGCCGAGACGAACCCGGAGAAGGCGGCCGTGCCCAGCTGGTTGAGCGCGGCGTAGCCGGACAGGCCCACCTGCGCGCCGGTGAAGAACGTCATGCCGGCGATGACGCCGACGGTGCCGCCGATGACGGCCAGCGACCCGGAGCCGAGGGTGACCTCGGCCAGGATCCGCATGATCTCCTTCGGGTAGCGCTTGACCGAGCGCGGGATCGCCCGGAGCACGCCGAGGTAGAACGCCAGCTGTCCGCCGAGCTCGTTGATCGAGCCCAGCGGCTTCTCGTAGACCGCCCGGATGGCGGCAGAGCTCTTCCCCACGCCCGTCAACCCGTCTTCGGCGGGATGACTTGGAGGTAGATCGTGCTCATGACGAAGTTGACGACGAACAGGAGCAGGAAGGTGATGACGACCGACTCGTTGACGGCGTCGCCGACGCCCTTGGGCCCGCCGCCGGCGTTCATGCCCTTGTAGGAGGCCACGATCGCGGCGATGAAGCCGAAGACCAGCGCCTTGAGCAGGCCGACCCACAGGTCGGGCAGCTGCGCCAGGGCCGTGAAGCTCGCGAGGTAGGCGCCGGGGGTGCCGTCCTGGAGCACGACGTTGAAGACGTAGCCGCCGGCGACGCCCACGACGCTGACGAGCCCGTTGAGGAAGAACGCGACCATCATGCAGGCCAGGACCCGGGGCACCACGAGACGCTGGATCGGGTCGATGCCGAGCACCATCATCGCGTCGAGCTCTTCACGGATCTTGCGGGCGCCGAGGTCGGCGGCGATGGCCGAGCCTCCGGCACCGGCGATCAGCAGCGCCGTGGCGATGGGTCCGGCCTGCTGGATCACCGCCAGGACCGAGGCCGAGCCCGTGAACGACTGGGCGCCGAACTGCTTGATCAGCCCACCCACCTGCAGCGCGATGACCGCGCCGAAGGGGATGGCGACCAGCGCCGTCGGGATGATCGTGACCGAGGCGATGAACCAGGCCTGCTGGAGGAACTCCCGCATCTGGAAGGGACGCCGGAACAGCGCTCGGCCGACGTCGAGACCGAACGCGAAGAGCTGCCCTGCAGTGCCGACCGGGGCGAGGACCCGGGTCGCGGTGGATGCCACGAGGTGTGTGTCCCCCCGTCACTTACCGATAGTCATGTTCATGTTCTCCTCGAACGACCCCGGCGGCGGCGTGACGCCGTTGTCGCGGCACCAGGCGCCCGGCTCGCGCTGGCTGCGCCGCGGGATCCCGTTGGACGGCTCCTGCTGGAGCGGGATCGGCGGCAGCGGGGGGAGCTCCTGGTCCTTCTCGGACGCGAGCTCGTCGGCGTCCTTCTCCTCGGACATGCCGATCGGACCGACGCGCTGGGCGTTGAGGAACTGGCGCACGACCGGCTCCTCGGAGCTGAGGAGCATCTCGCGGGGGCCGAACATCGCCAGGTGCTTGTGGTAGAGCAGGCCGATGTTGTCGGGCACCGTCCGGGCGGTGTTGACGTCGTGGGTGACGATCAGGAACGTCGCGTCGATCTGCGCGTTCAGGTCGATGATGAGCTGGTTGAGGAACGCCGTGCGCACCGGGTCGAGGCCCGAGTCGGGCTCGTCGAACAGGACGATCTCGGGGTCCAGGACCAGCGCACGGGCGAGACCGGCGCGCTTGCGCATGCCGCCGGAGATCTCGCCGGGGAGCTTGTCCTCGGCGCCGAGGAGTCCCACCAGGTCCATCTTCTCCATGACGATGTCGCGGATGTCGGACTCGGACTTCTTGGTGTGCTCGCGCAGCGGGAAGGCGACGTTGTCGTAGAGATTCATCGAGCCGAACATGGCGCCGTCCTGGAACAGCACGCCGAAGAGCTTGCGGATCTCGTAGAGCTCCTTCTCCGAGCAGCTCGCGATGTCCGTGCCCTCGATGACGATGGAGCCCTTGTCGGGCTTCAGCAGGCCGATGAGGGTCTTGAGGAACACCGACTTGCCCGTGCCGGAGGGGCCGAGCATCACGCAGATCTCGCCCGCCGGGATGGTGAGGGACACGTCGCCCCAGATGAGCTGCTTGCCGAACGACTTGGTGAGGTCGTCGACCTTGATCTCCACGCCCATGCCGACCCTCTCCCCCTCGGACCCTGCGGCCCGTCCCCAGACGCGAGTGCGTCAGTGCACACACGGACCACTCGTCAGTAACAACGGTGCTCCGGCGGCGAGGTTACGCGGCTTTGTGCTTCCCGTCACGGACCGGGTGGGGAGTGAGACCGAGGCGTGACCCCGGGGGTCACCTGCGCAAACGCGATCTGGGGCTCCCGGACGCACGACGGGCGGCCACCCCCGCAGGGATGGCCGCCCGTCGTGGCGGTGCGGTGCCCGTCGAGCGGCTGGGATCAGCCGCGGACGAGCGGGCGGGTCACTTGAGGGTGACGGTGGCCCCGGCGCCCTCGAGCGCCTCCTTGGCCTTGTCGGCCGTGGCCTTGTCGACCTTCTCGACGACAGCCTTCGGCGCGGCCTCGACCAGCTCCTTGGCCTCCTTCAGGCCGAGGGAGGTCAGGGCGCGCACCTCCTTGATGACGTTGATCTTCTTGTCGCCGGCAGCCTCGAGGATGACGTCGAACTCGTCCTGGACAGCGGCCTCCTCGCCACCGCCGGCGCCGCCGGCAGCAGGAGCAGCGGCAGCCGCGACGGGAGCAGCGGCGGTCACGCCGAAGGTCTCCTCGAACTGCGACACGAACTCGGAGAGCTCGATGAGGGTCATTTCCTTGAACGCGTCGAGCAGCTCGTCAGTGCTGAGCTTCGCCATGGTGGCGTTTCCTTCCATTCGGTGGCCCGCCGCAGGGCGACGGACCGGGTTTCAGGTGGTGGGTACCGAGGTCCTGGGTCAGGACTCGGTGGCGTCGCCCTCATCGGAGGTCTCGGCGTCGGCGGCGGGAGCCTCGTCGGCCGCGGGGGCCTCCGGGGTCTCGTCGGCCGGAGCCTCGGCCTCGTCTGCGGGGGCCTCGTCGGCAGCAGCTGCCTCCGGGGCGTCCTCGGCGGCGACCGACGTACCGGCACCACCTGCGAGGATCGAGGGGTCCTGCTCGGCCTTCGCCTGGAGTGCGCCGGCGAGCCGGGCAGCCTGGGCGAGGGGGGCGTTGAGCAGGTAGACGGCCTGGCTGAGGGAGGCGAGCATGGCGCCCGCCATCTTGCCCAGGAGCACCTCGCGCGACTCGAGGTCGGCGAGCTTGCCGATCTCCTTCGCGTCGAGGATGTTGCCGTCCAGGACCCCGCCCTTGATGACCAGGGTGGGGTTGGCCTTGGCAAAGTCACGCAGACCCTTGGCCGCCTCGACGACGTCACCGCTGATGAAGGCGATGGCGGTCGGGCCGGTCAGCAGGTCGTCGAAGCCGGAGATGCCCACCTGGTTGGCGGCGATCTTGGCCAGCGTGTTCTTGACCACGGCGTAGTTGGCGTTCTCACCGAGGGAGCGGCGCAGGTTCTGCAGCTCCTTGACGGTCAGACCGCGGTACTCGGTCAGCACGGCACCGGCGGAGTCGTTGAACGAGTCAACGATCTCCGCGACGGCGGCGTCTCTGTCTGCCCGCGCCATGGGTCTCCTTCCGGACTGGGAGACCACCGCGCCGGGTCCGTCACAATGACGAACGCCCTGAGCGCAGATGCTCAGGGCGTGGACTTCGCGGCGAGCCGCGGGTCTTGCTCTGTCACCTGCGCAGGCCGTCCGCATCGCTGCGGAACCTTCGGTCTGGCTGCTGATGCAGCCGGACAACCGGCGGTCTCTGGATTCAGGTACGAACTGTACGGGCGCGGGGGGCGCCCGCCAAATCGGGTCAGGTGAGCAGCCGGACCGGCTCCCCCGCCCGCCAGGCGGCGACGTCCTCGACCGCCTCGGTGAAGTAGCGGCGGTAGTTGCCGGCGCTCACGTAGCCGAGGTGCGGCGTGGCCAGCACCGTGGGCAGCGAGCGCAGCGGGTGGTCCAGCGGCACCGGCTCCTCGTCGAACACGTCCAGCCCCGCTCCGGCGATCCGGCCCGCCCGCAGGGAGTCCACGAGCGCGCCGGTGTCGACCAGCCCGGCCCGCGAGGTGTTGACCAGCCGCGCGGCCGGCCGCATCGCCGCCAGCTCGGCCGCCCCCACCAGCCCACGGGTGCTCTCGGAGAGCACCAGGTGCAGGGTGACGACGTCCGAGGCGGCCATCAGCTCGACCAGGCTCCCGGCCCGCCGGACCCCCGCCTCAGCGGCCCGCTCGTCGGTCAGGTGCGGGCTCCAGCCCAGCACCTCCATGCCGAATGCCCGCCCGACCTCCGCGACCCGGCTGCCGATCTTGCCGAGCCCCACGACCCCGAGCGTCGCCCCCGCCAGGTCGACCCCGACGCTGCGCTGCCAGGGCCCGCCGTCGCGGAACGACGCGGACTCCGGCCCGAGGTGGCGCACCAGCCCGAGGATCAGCGCCCACGTCAGCTCCACCGGAGGCGCCGAGCTGCTCGCCGTGCCGCACACGGTGACGCCGCGCTCCCGGCACGCCGCCAGGTCGATCGAGGCGTTGCGCATCCCGCTGGTCACCACCAGCCTCAGCTCCGGCAGCCGCTCCAGGAGCTCGCGGGTCAGCGGCGTCCGCTCCCGCATCACGACCACCACGGCGGCCCCCTCCAGCACCCGCACCAGCTCCTCGCCAGCGAGGTGCTCGCTCACCGAGGACACCTCCACCCCCTCGAGCACCGACCAGTCGGCGTACGACAGGGCGACCTGCTGGTAGTCGTCGAGGATCACTGCGCGCATGGTCTTAGCGTGCCAGGGGCTCCTGCATCTCTCGCCTGCGGCGGTGCGGCGGCGCGGCGCGCGGCGTTCAAGCTTCCGCGCTGCGCGCGGGGGTGGGGGGTCGGGCTCGAACGCCTGCCTCCTCGGGGGGTGCGGGCCGGGTGGTGGTGGGGTGCGGTCGTCGCCTGCGGCGACAGGGCCACGGCGCCGGAAACCAGCCCTGCGCTCCTTCGTCGCTCCGGGCGGCCAGTCCCATCCACACCGGCGCCGTGGCCCTGTCGCCTCCGGCTCCTCCGCACCCCACCACCACCCGTCCCGCCCCCGATGCCACAGCCCGCTTCTCGCGCAGCGGGGGTGGAGGAGTCAGGGGGTCGGGG
>NZ_JACJGM010000042.1 GCF_015024225.1 Nocardioides lijunqiniae | reverse complement strand
GGCTGCCGCGAGCGGCTCGCCGCCCCGGCTCGCCGCCTGCGGCCACAGCAGCACCAGGACGCCGCGGTGGACGGTCGCCAGCGGCGGCGGCTGGACGCCGCGCAGCCCGGGCGTCACCGCCCGGAGCCCGGCCTCGCCCCCGCTGATCGCGATCAGTGCGTACGGCGCGCTCAGGTCGTGGCCCATGCGCCGGGCCCGCTCCGCCAGGTCGGTCCGGTCCGCGTCGCCGGCGAGCAGGTCCGCGACCAGGGAGCCGCGCAGCCGGCTCTCGACCTCGGCCGCCGTGCGCTCGCGCAGCAGCTCGAGTGCGGCGACCACCGCCGCGTGCTCCAGCGCCCGGACGTCGAGCCCGCTCAGGTCGGCGAGCGCACCCGCGCACCACACCCGGGCCACGACGCCACCCTCGAGCAGGACCCCGACGCCCACCCTGGCCGCGTCGTCGGCGCCGACCTCGACGAGCGTCCCGGCGGCCAGCCGGACGTCGACCTCGCGCGCCTCCTGCCCGCCGGGTACGACGAACGCCTGCGGGGCCGCGGCCAGGACCGCACCCGCGACGTCCTCCACCAGGACCGGACGTCCGACGAGCCGGGCCAGCCCGTGCGCGACGCCGTCGACGCCCTCGCGGCGCAGCGCCGTCGAGGTGAGCTCCGTGTGGATGTCGGCGGCCTTGCGGAGCTCCTCGATCGTGGCCAGCTCGCTGGCCCGGAGCTGGGCGGTCACCAGGGCGATGGCCACCTGGGTGGCCAGCGTGCTGACCAGCTCCAGCTCGGCGTCGGTGAAGTGGTGGGGGGTGCGGCGATAGCAGTTGAGCGTGCCGACGACCTCGCCGGCGAGCAGCAGCGGGACGCTCACCAGCGCGCGGTAGCCCTGCTCCTGGGCCACGCCTCCCCACGGCCCGAACCGGGGCTCCGCCTCGATGTCGGCGAGGGTCACCACGGCAGCGGTCCGGAAGGCGCGGCTCGTCGGTGCCTCGCCCTCGCGCGCCCCGGCCAGCAGGATGGGGTGCTCGGCGTTGACCTGCTCGACGTACTCCGGCGAGAGCCCGTGGTAGCCGCGGATGACGAGGGCCCCTCGAGAGGCGTCCGGCAGGAAGACGCCGCAGAAGTCGTAGTCGAGCAGCTCGCAGGCGGTCCGGGCGACCAGCCCGAGCAGCGCGTCGAGCGGCTCCTGGCGGCTCACCGCTGCGCCGATCGCGGCGATCCCCGAGAGCCAGCGACGCAGCTCCAATCGCTCCGCCTCGGGTCGCATGTGTTCGACGATACATCGCGAAGTGAGGTGTTGTGTCTCGAAGGACATTGTGGCCGCGGCGCGGTCGGAGCATCGTTCCTGTCAGCGGTGACGCCAGTCACACCGCCCGGACGGAAGGCCCCCCGTGACCAGATCCTCGAGCTCCGGCTGGACCGCGGCGGCCCTGGCGCTCGGCCTGGTGGCGCTGCTGCCCGGCTGCGGCGCCGGCCTCGGCGGTCCGGCCTCCTCCCGCGCCGCCCGCGAGGGGGTCATCCGCTTCACCTTCGCCCCCGACCCGATCTGGGACTACATGAACGACGAGGGCATCGTCGAGGACTTCGAGGACGAGACCGGCATCTCGGTCGAGACCTCCGCGACGTGGGACGAGTTCGGCCTCTTCGCCGGTGGCCACGCCGACATCATCTCGTCGGCGTCCTTCGAGGTGCCGGGGCTGGAGGAGCAGACCGAGCAGGACACCGTGATCATCGGGCGCTACAACTCCGAGCGCAGCCGGATCCTGGTGCGCGAGGACGAGACCGCCACGACGCTGGAGGACCTGAAGGGCAAGAAGCTCGGCGTCTTCACGACGGTCTCCGGCACGCTCGTCTGGAGCGCGCTGGTGGAGCAGATGCACGGCCTGGACCTGGCCGAGGACTTCGACGTCGTCGTCGCTGACATCCAGAACCTCTCCAGCCTCCTGGCGCGCGGCGAGATCGACGCCTGCATCTGCTACCCCGACCTCTCGGCCAACGAGCTGCGGGAGGGCAGCGTCCGGGCGCTGTACGACGGCCGCTCGTCCGCGGAGATCTTCGCCGACCTCGACGCCCCGGGCCACGACGGCCCGATGGGCAACGTCTTCGTCGCCCGCGCCGACTGGGTCGAGGACCACCCCGACGAGGTCGACGCGTTCCTCGACCTGTGGGAGCGCGGCCTGACCGAGTGGCGCAGCCACCGCGACGAGATCATCGCCCGCTACCCGCAGCACTTCGCGGTCGAGAAGCCCGAGGACGTCGCGTTCATGACCGAGTACGTCAGCCAGCACGACTGGGTCGTGCAGGACGTCCGCTTCGACCAGGCCTGGGCCGACGACGAGAGCGCGATCTTCGACCTCATGCGCGAGACCGGCGTCATCGAGGACGACGTCGCGGACCCGCGCTTCCTCCCCACCGAAGGAGCACCCCGATGAGCACCCTCGTCGCCGCCCGCCCGTCCGTGGGCAGGTCGAAGTCCCGCCGACCCGCGTCGGCTCCGCGCTGGCTCGTCTCCTCCGGCGCCCTCGTGGTCGCCGTCCTCGCCTGGGGCATCGCCTCGGCGGTCGTCGACGACAACATCGCCCCGGGCCCCCTCGAGGTGCTCGAGCGGGTCGTGGACATCACCGTCTCCGGCGCCGCGCTCGACAACTTCGCCTCCAGCATCGTCAAGATCCTGGCGGGCTTCGGGCTCGCCATGCTCGCCGGTCTGCCGATCGGCTTCGCGATGGGCCGCAGCCGCTTCCTCTCCTCCTACTTCTCGATGCCGCTGTTCGTCCTGGGCAACGTGCCGGGCCTGACCTACGCGGTCTTCGGGCTGGTGATCTTCGGGGTCGGCGCCACCGGCCCGATCGTGGTGTCCGCCCTGGTGGCGGTGCCCTTCGTGGCCATCAACGTGGCCGAGGGCGTCCGCTCGGTCGACGGGAAGCTGCTCCGCATGTGCCAGGCGTTCGGCCGCAGCCCGGCCGACGTCGTGCGCCACGTCTACCTGCCGGCGATCACGGCGTTCGTGTTCGTGGGTGTCCGCTACGGCTTCGCCATGGCCTGGAAGGTCGAGGCCCTCACCGAGGTCTTCGGCGCCCGGGACGGCGTCGGGTTCATGATCCGCCGCGCCTACCAGGAGTTCCAGGTCGCCGACATGCTCGCCTGGACGACCTTGTTCGTCGTGGCGATGGTGCTGATCGAGCGCGGCCTGGCCGCCCTCGAGTCCCGCTTGTTCGCCTGGAGGAAGGACCTCGCATGACCGCCACCGCCATACCCCCGGCCCCCACCCGCACCGGCCCCGCACCCACCCCGAGGCGTCCGTCGCGGACCCGTGCCCTCGTCGGTCCCGCGCTCGCGCTGCTCGCCTCGGTGGCGACGATGCTGCTCGTCTGGCAGCTCGCCGTCGTCCTCGGCGACCGGGTCCCGTCGCTGGCCGACACCATCGATCGGCTCTCCGCCGAGCAGGCCTCCGGCGACCTGTGGGGCAACGTCGCGGTGAGCATGAACCGCTTCGTGCTCGGCCTCGTGGTCGCGCTGGTCGTCGGTACGGCGCTGGGCGTGCTGATGGGGCTGTCGCGCTTCGCCGAGAACGCCCTGACCGACCTCACCATGGCCGGCCTGGCCGCGCCGGCGGTCATCTGGGCGCTGCTCACCACCATGTGGTTCGGCTTCGGCTGGCTCACCCCGGTGGTCACGGTGTTCCTTGCGGCCCTGCCGTTCGTCATGGTCAACATCGCCAAGGCGGTGCGGGCGGTGCCCTCCGACCTGCTGCTCGTGGCCCGCGCCTTCGGCGTGAGCCGCACCGAGGTCCTGCGTCACGTCGTCGCACCGGCCGTCGCCGGCTCGACGGTCGCCGCGGTGCGCTTCGCCATCATGTCGGCCTGGAACGGCCTGCTCCTCGCTGAGTGGTTCGGGTCCACGTCGGGCGTCGGCTGGCGCTCGCGCTACTGGTACGACGCCAACCAGCTCGACGGCTTCCTCGCGTGGGTGCTGGTGTTCATCGCCTTCCTGGTCCTGGTGGACCAGGTCGTGCTCGGCCCCGTCGAGCGGCGCCTCACGCGCTGGCGCTCGGTCTGACGCCCCCGACCCCACCCACCCCGCACTCCTGAAAGGCGACCCCGCTCATGGCTTCCATCGACATTTCCGGCCTCGTGAAGGACTACCACGACCGGGCCGGCAACCGGACTCGCGTCCTCGACGGCATCGACCTCTCCATCACCGGCGAGACGTTCGTCTCGATCGTCGGGCCCTCCGGCAGCGGCAAGACCACGCTGCTCAACATCGTCTCCGGGATCGAGAGCCACACCGCCGGCAACGTCAGCCTCCGCGCCGGAGACCGGGACGCCCGGGTGGGCTACGTCTTCCAGGACCCCCGGCTGCTGCCGTGGCGCACGGTCGACCAGAACCTCTCCTTCGTCCAGCACGACCGCGACGGGTGGGCGGAGCGCGCGCAGCACTACCTCGACCTCGTCGGCCTCGGCCACCTCGGCGACCGCTTCCCCGCCCAGCTCTCCGGCGGGCAGCAACAGCGCGTCGGCATCGCCCGCGCCTTCTCCGTCGAGCCGGACATCCTGCTGATGGACGAGCCGTTCAGCCACCTGGACGCGATGACGTCCCGCACGCTGCGCGAGCACCTGGAGCGCATCTGGCTGGAGTCCCGCCGCACGGTCATGTTCGTGACCCACGACGTGACCGAGGCCGTCCAGCTGTCCGACCGGATCGTCGTGCTGGCGCCGGGCGGGCACGTGCACGAGACCATCGAGGTCGACCTCCCGCGCCCCCGTCGCGCCTCCGACCCGGCGGTGGCGGTGCTGCAGGCCGAGGTGCTGGCCCGCTTCGAGGTCCTCGAGGCCCGCGCCGCGGCCGCCCGGGCCGAGGTGCCGGCATGAGCGCCGCCCCGCAGGCGCCGACCGTCACGCCCGGTCTCGTCGACGTCCACGCGCACTGGCTGCCGGAGGAGCTGTTCGGACTGCCGCCGGGGTCGCCGCTGCCGGCGATGCGCGACCACGAGGGCGAGCTGCACCTGGGGGACCTGCCCCTGTCCATCGAGGTGAGCGCGATGAGCGACCCCGCCCGGGTCCTCGCCGACACCGAGGCCGCCGGGCTCGGCTGCCGCGTCCTGTCGGCGCCGCCGTTCGCGTTCCCCGTCGTCGGCGACCCCGGGGTCGAGAAGTACGTCGGGCGCTTCAACGAGGCGCTCACCCGCACCTGCCGCGACAGCGGAGGTCGGCTCCTCGGGCTCGGCCTCGTGTCGCTGCACGACGCCGACGAGGCGCGCACGCAGATGACCGACCTCGCGGCCTCCGGCGTCGTCCGCGGCATCGCCGTGCCACCCCTGGTCGGCGCCACCTCCTTCGACGACGGGCCGCTGCTCGACGTGGTCCGGGTCGCGGCGGAGCTGGACCTCGCGGTCCTGGTGCACCCGATGCAGCTGCCGCGACCCGAGTGGGGCAGCCACTACCTCGCCAACCTGGTCGGCAACCCGGTCGAGACCGCCACGGCCGTCGCCTCCGTGCTGCTGGGCGGGGTGCTCGAGGAGCTGCCCGGCCTGCGCATCTGCTTCGTCCACGGCGGCGGCTGTGCCCCGGCACTCGTGGGTCGCTGGCGCCACGGCTGGCAGGAGCGCGCCGACGTGCGCGCCGCCAGCACCCGCCCGCCGCACGAGACGATCCGCGACCTGTGGTTCGACACCCTCACCCACGACCCCGCGGCCCTGCGGCTCCTGCGCGACAACGCCGGCGACGAGCGGCTGATGGTCGGCAGCGACTACCCCTTCGACATGGGCGTGCCCCGCCCCCAGGACCTGCCGCTCGCCGAGGGTCTTGCGGCCGTCGACCTCGAGCGCCACGCCCACCGCTTCCTCGCCCTCTCCCCGGAAGGCCCCGACCATGACTGACCCCAACCCCCGCCACGACTACTCCGGACGGCGTGCCCTCGTCGTCGGCGGCTCCATCGGGGGTCTCACGACCGCGCTGCTGCTGCGCCGCCTCGGCTTCGACGTGTCCGTCTTCGAGCGCACGCCGGGCGGGCTCGACGGCCGCGGCGGAGGCATCGTGCTGCAGCCCGACACGCTGCGCTGGTTCCACGAGTGCAGCGACCAGCAGCCCGAGCAGGTCAGCACGTCGACCCACTACGTGCAGTACCTCGGCGTCGGCAACGACGTCGTCCACCGGGAGGAGGCCCCGTGGAGCTACACGTCCTGGGGCACCTTCTACCGCGCGCTGCTCGCCGACTTCGGCACCCGCGACTACCACCTCGGCGAGTACGCCGCGGGCTTCGACGAGGACGAGGACGGCGTGGAGGTCCGCTTCGTCTCGGGTCGCACCGAGCGCGCGGACCTGGTGGTGTTCGCCGACGGGATCAGCTCTCCGAGCCGCACCCGGATCTCGCCCGGGACCACGCTGGACTACGCCGGCTACGTCGGCTGGCGCGGCACGGTGCCCGAGCGGGAGCTCTCGCCGGCGACGTTCGAGCTGCTGCACGACTCCATCAGCTACAGCGTCGCGCCCCACACCCACATCACGCTCTACCCGATCCCAGGCCCCGACGGCGGGCTCGCCGTGGGGGAGCGGCTGCTCAACTACGTCTGGTACCGCAACGTCGCCGCGGGCCACGAGCTGGAGGAGCTGATGACCGACAAGCGCGGCTTCGCCAGCCCGGTGTCGGTGCACCCCGGCCAGGTCCAGGACCGCTTCGCCGAGGAGATGCGGCGCACCGCGGCCGAGGTCCTGGCGCCGGCGGCCGCCGAGGTCGTGCTCCGCACGGAGCAGCCCTACCTGCAGGCCGTGCGCGACGCCGGCGCGCACCGGATGGCGCTGGGACGAGTCGCGTTGGTGGGCGACGCCGCGAGCGCGGCCCGGCCGCACGCCGCGGCCGGCACGGCCAAGGCCGCGGCCAACGCCTGGGCGCTCCACGACGCGCTGGCGGAGGGCGACGGCGACGTGGCCGACGCCCTGGCCAAGTGGGAGCCCGGCCAGCTCGAGCTGGGGCAGCGCCTGCTGCACCGCGTCCAGGAGATGGGCGCCCGCTCCCAGGTGTCCTGCACCTGGACCCCCGGCGACCCCGACCTGCGCTTCGGGCTCTACGGCCCGGGCCACTGAGAGGAGATCCGATGTCCGAGAGCACCGACCACGGCTGGCTGACCGACGCCCCGCTCGCCGGCGTCCTCGTCGCCACCGGCTTCGAGGGCTGGACGCCCGAGCTCGTCGACGAGTTCGCCACGCACGCCTACGACCCACACGTGGGATCGCGCCTGCTGAGCCAGGACGCCCGGGTGCGCGTGTGGGAGATCCGCCTGGCACCCGGCGAGCGGTGGCACGCCCACCGGCACGTCCTGGACTACTTCTGGACGGCCGTCAACGCCGGCACCAGCCGTCAGCACACCTCCGACGGCACGACGCGCGACGTCAGCTACGACGCCGGCGAGACGCGTCACTTCACGTTCGCCCGCGGGGAGTACCTGCTCCACGACATCGAGAACGTCGGCGACACCGAGCTGGTCTTCACCACCGTCGAGCACCTCGACTCGGCGAACGGCGCCCTGCCGCTGGCCTGAGTGGGCGCGCTCAGACCTCGTAGGCGCCCAGGGCATCGGCGAACCGGGCCGCCGCCTCGTCGCCGAACTCCTGGGTGAGCAGCTTGTGCCCCGTGCTGACGAGGTGCTCGCGCATCGACGCGGCCGCCTCGGCCGACCTGCCGTCGCGCACGAGGCGCAGCAGCTCCAGGTGCGGCTCGAGGATCTCGCCGATCGACTCGGTGCGGTTGGCCGTGCTGACGCCGCTGCTCAGCACGACGTTGCGCAGGCTGTCGACGAACTCCGCGAGCCGCTCGTTGCCGCTGATCGACAGCAGCGTCCGGTGGAACTGGCGGTCCTCGCGGAGGAAGAGCTCCGCATCGTCGGCCGACATGGCGTCGCGCATCCGCGCGATGTCGGCCTCCAGCGCCGCGACGTCGTCGCTGGTCGCCATCGAGGCCGCCGCGCGCGTGGCCGGCACCTCCAGCAGGAGCCGCAGGGAGAAGATCTCCACCAGGTCCTGGGGGGAGTGACGCAGGACCACGAACCCGCGGTTGCGCTGGACCCGCACCATGCCCTCGGCGGCCAGGCGGATCAGCGCCTCGCGCACCGGCGTCCGCGAGACGCCGAGCGACTCCGCCACGGTGTGCACCGCGTGCAGCGTGTTCGGCTCCAGGTCGCCGCGCAGGATCGCCGAGCGCAGCGCGGACGTCGCGCGGTCGGTCATCGACCCCTCGCTCTGGAGCGGTTCCATCGAACTCCGATCTTTCCGTGTGCCCGGGTGGGCGCTGGTCGTGGGGCTGGCTCACGAGCGATGCAGATCGTAACGGTCCCCTCACCGTCCGATCACGAACGTTGACGCTGTGGCATGTGACGTGTTGTATGTTACATGTCATTCGGGGTGACCTGCCACACATCCGCCGTTCGAACGAGGAGCACTGTCGTGACCGCACCGTCAACATCTGGGACCACCTCGGGAGGTCGGCGCCGATCCGCGCTGGCCCTCGTGCTCGTGGGCTTCGTCCTGCTGCTCACCGCCTGCGGCGGCCTCTCCGCCGACGAGGGCGGCGACAGCGCGTCCGCCGACGAGTACACCGCGCTCGGCACGGGCAAGCCCGCCACGGAGGCGGACAACGCCGCGCTCGAGGAGGTGCCGGAGTCCGCCCGCGACGCCTACGCCGGCTTCTGGCACTCCACCCGCCTGGGCCCCAACCCCTACGCCGACTGGAAGCCCTCCGAGGGGCCGTGGAAGTTCTGCTACTCCAGCTCCTACCAGGGCAACACCTGGCGCCAGGAGGGTCTGGCCGTGGCCGAGGGCATCCTCGAGCAGCTCGACGAGCAGGGCCTGGTCGACGGCGAGATGATCGTCTCCGACGCCGACAACAACGCCAGCCTGCAGGCCACCCAGATCAACACGATGGTCCAGAAGGGCTGCGACGTCGTCCTCGTGATGCAGCCCCCGACGGTGGGCCTGTGCAACGCCTTCGAGAGCGCCAAGGACGCCGGTGCCCTCGTGGTCGTCATGCAGACCGGCACCGACTGCACCAACGCGATCCAGTCCGACTTCGGCTCCTACTTCGCCGGCCAGACGTCCGCGACGTGGCTGGTCGAGAAGACCGGCGGCGAGGGCACCGTCGTCATGTGCGACGGCATCCCCGGCGTCGCCGCGGCCGAGGCCCGTCAGGCGGGCGCCACGCAGGTCTTCGAGGAGGCCGGGCTGACCGTCGAGCACATCACGGGCGAGTGGACGCCCTCGACGATCAAGTCGCAGATGCTGCAGTACCTCACGACGCACCCCGACGACGTGGCCGGCGTGTGGGACGGCGGCGTCTGCGCCGTGCCCGTGACCGAGGCCTTCGAGCAGGCCGGTCGCGACCTGCCGTACGTCACCGGCTTCGAGGGCGCCTGCGCCTGGCTGGCCAACTGGAAGAAGACCGGCAAGGAGTCCATCGGCTTCACGCAGGGCGCCGGCCAGGGCGTCGTCGAGGCGTTCAAGGTCTCGCTGCGGATGCTCGCGGGTCAGCAGCCCAAGCTCAACACGCTGCTCTACCCGCTGCCGGAGATCAACGCCTCGAACTTCGAGGAGTTCTACAAGCCGGAGATGACGCTGAGCAGCGGGTGCAACGCCCAGCCGCTCGACGGCGAGTCCGTGCCCAGCAGCTACTACGACGACCTGTTCACCGGGGGCGACGAGCCGGCGACGTTCGAGTCGCGCCTCGACCAGCTTCCCGTCAAGTAGTCCCGTCAAGTAGTCCAGGAGAGGTCGATGTCCACCGCCATCACCCAGGGGGACGCGCCGGTCGCCGCCGCGTCCCCGCCGCCCCCGAAGCGCCGGGCCGTGCGCGCCTCGAGCGTGCTGGTGTACCTGTCCCCGGTCGCCATGTTCGTCGTCCTGACGCTCACGACCCCGGGCGTGCTCTCGACGACGGGCGTCATGTCCCTGCTGGTCCTGGCGTCCGTCCTCGGGCTCGCCGCGGTCGGTCAGACGTGGGCCGTGATGATCGGCGGCATCGACCTCTCCATCCCCGCCACCATCGGGATGGCCAACGTCCTGGTGACCACCCTGTACGCCGAGGGGTGGGGCTTCGGCCGCATCGTGCTGCTGGTGGCCGTGGTGTCGCTCGCGATCGGGACCGCCAACGGGCTGCTGTCCAGCCTCTTCGGGCTGCACCCGCTGGTGGTCACGCTCGGCATGGCCTCGCTCGTGACCGGGTCCGTCCTGGTCGCCACCGACGGCAACACCGGCGGTGACGTGCCCGGGTTCGTCACCGACGCCGTCTCGCCCGTCGGGTCGCTGTGGGGGATCGGCGTCCCCGCGGCGGTCGTCCTGTGGCTCCTCACCCTCGCGGTGGTGCTGGCCGTGGAGCGGCGCACGGTCTTCGGCCGTCGCCTCTACGCCCTCGGCAGCAACGAGCGCGCGGCCCGGCTCGCGCTGGTCCGCCCCGTCATGATCCGCGTGGTCGTCTACTCCGTCGGCGCGCTGTGCGCGAGCGCCGCCGGGCTGCTGCTCGCGGGCTTCAGCGGTGGGGCCTCGGTGAGCATCGGCGACCCGTACCTCTTCTCGACCATCACCGCCGTCGTCGTGGGCGGCACCTCCCTGCTCGGCGGTGCCGGCACCTACGCCCGCACCGTCGCCGGGGTGCTCGTCACCACGATGTTCACGACGCTGCTCGTCGGCCTCGAGATCGGCCCCAACATGCAGCAGGTGATGCTCGGCATCGCCATCCTCCTCCTGATCACGGTCTACGGCCGTGACCGTCACGTCGCGCAGAGGCTGTGAGATGAGCACTCCACCCATCGAGCCGGCGGTCGTCGAGCTGGCCGGGATCACCCACCGCTACGGCCCCACCGTCGCCCTGAGCGACTGCCGCCTGAGCATCGCGCCGGGCGAGGTGCACGGCCTCGTGGGCGAGAACGGCTCCGGCAAGAGCACCGTCGTCAAGCTGTTGAGCGGCATCATGCGCCCGACCGAGGGTGAGGTCCGGGTCGGCGGCAGGGCCGTCGAACTGCGCTCGCCGGCGGCGGCCCAGCGCCACGAGATCGTCACCGTCTTCCAGGAGACGCTGGTCTCCGACGAGTGCTCGGGCATCGACAACGTCTTCGCCGGCACCGACGGCATCTTCCGCCGGGCCCGGTCCGGGCGGGCCGAGCGCCAGGCCGCCGAGCAGGTCGTGCAGTCGCTCGGCGCCCCTGCGTCGATCCTGCAGAGCTCGCCGCACCACCTCTCGCTCGCGGAGCGACAGGTGCTCACGCTAACCCGCGCCCTGGTCCGGCCGTGGCGCCTGCTGATCCTCGACGAGGCCACCTCGGCGCTGGACCTGTCGACCCGCGACCGGCTGTTCGCGCTGCTCGACGACCACCGGCGCGAGGGGCGCAGCGTCCTGTTCGTCTCGCACCGCATGGACGAGCTGGAGATCCTCATCGACCGTGCCACCGTGCAGCGCTCCGGCCGCACGGTCGGCACCGTCGACAAGGACGAGGCGACGCCCGCCCGTCTGCTGTCGATGATGAGCGGTCGCAGCGATGCCGGCGAGCACCACGTGCGGGCCGAGGCCCGCGCGCGGAAGGCCTCCGACGTCGTGCTGCGCGGCGTCGAGCTGGGCCTGGCCGCCCAGGCGCCGGCGTTCGACCTGGACGTACGCCGCGGGGAGATCCTCGGCATCGGCGGCCTCGACGGGCAGGGCGGCTCGCACCTGGTCGAGGTGCTCGCCGGCGTCCGGCCGTCGACGTCGGGCCGGGTCGAGGTCGACCGCGACGGCTCGTGGACCCGCGTCACGGGCTACCGCCAGGCGTTCCGCTCGGGCATCGCCTACGTGCCCGGCAAGCGTCAGGAGGAGGGGCTGTTCCCCTCGCTGACCGTGGGCGACAACCTCTCCCTGGCCACGCTCCCGCGCTACTCCCGGGTGGGCGTGTTCCGTGCCTCCTCGGTGCTGGCGCGGGTCCGCGAGGAGATGAGCCGCCTCGGCGTGGTGCCGCACGACCCGTCGTACCCGATCACCGGCCTGAGCGGCGGCAACGCCCAGAAGGTCCTGGTCGGTCGGTGGCTGGCCGCCGAGCCGGACGTGCTGATCCTCAACGACCCGCTGCGCGGCGTCGACCTGGGCACCAAGCGCGACTTCTACGCGCTCCTGCGCGAGCTCACCGAGGCCGGCACGACCGTGGTCATGCTCTCGACCGAGATCGAGGAGCTGCTCACCTGCTGCGACCGCGTCGCGGTCTGCCAGGCCGAGCGGGTCTTCGACGTGCTCGAGGGCGAGGAGCTCACCTACGACGCGGTGCTCGCCGCGATGTTCGGCCGCCACGTCGACGCCCCTGCCGGGCCTACTGGGCCCGCCGGCCCCGCACCCCACGACTCCCACGACCGGAAGGTGACGCTGTGAGCGCGACCGTCGCGACGCCCCTGCTCCAGACGGTGGCCCGCAAGGTCCCGTACTTCGTCCCGGCGCTCGTCGCCGTCGGCGTCATGCTGCTCCTCACCGCGTCCGAGAGCGAGACCTTCCTGGACGGCGGCTGGAAGCTGGTCCTCGTCTACGCCTCCCCGCTCGTCCTGCTCGCGATGGCCCAGGCGCCGGTCGTGCTCAGCGGCGGCGGCGGGCTCGACCTGTCCGTCGGCCCCACCGCCGGGCTGGTGAGCGTCGTGATCGCGGCGGTGCTGATCCCGCGGGACCTCTCGGTCGCGTGGCTGGTCATCGTCGCGGCGATCCTCACCGGCGCGGCCGCGGGAGCCGTCAACGCCACGCTGGTCACGCTCGTGCGGATCCCGCCGATCATCGCGACGCTGGCGACGTACCTCGTCTTCGCCGGGCTGGCCACGCAGGTCCTGGGCGCGCCCACCGGCTTCCTTCCCGAGTGGATGTCGTGGTTCACCTCCGTCGACGGAGTCCTGCCCAACGTCCTCTACGTCATCCTCGGCGTGGGGCTCGTCTGGCTGCTGCTGACGCGCACGGCCTACTGGCGCAACCTCCTGATGGTCGGCTCGAACGACCGCGCGGCCTACACCGCCGGCGTGAACGTGACGGCCGTGCGGTTCCTCGCCTACCTGCTCACCGGCGTCATGGCCGGCGTGGCGGGCCTGGTGCTCACCGCGGTGCTCGGCGGTGCCGACTCGACCGTCGGGCCGACGTACACGCTGCAGGCGATCGCGGCCGTGGCCCTGGGCGGTCTCAGCCTCGCCGGCGGCCGCGGCGGGCTCTTCGGTGCGGCCGTCGGTGCCGTGCTGCTCTTCCTCATCCAGAACTACCTCACCCTCACCGAGGCCTCGTCGTTCGAGCTGCGGATGGCCTACGGCGTCGTGCTGATCGTCGCGATCGTGGCGAACGGCGCCTGGGACCGCAAGCGAAAGGCACGATGACCATGCCCAGCACCCTCCCCCCGACCGGGCCCGCACCCGACACCACCGTGCGCGTCGCGGCCGGCCAGATCGGCAGCGTCTTCGCCGACGTGCCCGCCAACCTCGAGCGCACCCTCGAGGTGATGGCCGAGGCGCGGGCGGGCGGCGTCGAGCTGCTCGTCCTCCCGGAGTGCGGGCTCACCGGCTACGTCTTCGACAGCCTCGCCGACATGCTGCCCGTGGCGCTGGACCGCGACGGGCCGGAGGTCGCGGCGGTCGCCGCGGCCGCCGGGTCGCTCGGCCTCGTCGTGGTCATCGGCTTCCTGGAGCGGGTGGGCGGCGCGGTGCACAACACCGCCGTCCTGCTCGGGCCGGGCGGGCTGCGCGCCGACTACCGCAAGACCCACCTGCCGTTCCTGGGCGCCGACCGGTTCGTGACGCCGGGGGACAACGAGCCGGTGCTGGTGACCACGCCGTACGGCGTGGTCGGGCTGAGCATCTGCTACGACCTGCGCTTCCCCGAGTGGGCCCGGTGCCTGGCGCTCGGCGGGGCTGACATCATCGTCAACCCCACCAACTGGCCCGAGCCGGCGCAGCGCGTCGCCGAGCTGTACACCCGGGTGCGCGCCGCGGAGAACCACGTCTTCGTGATCGCGGCCAACCGGGGCGACGAGGAGCGGAACGTGCCCTTCATCGGTCGCAGCCAGGTGATCGACCCGGTCGGCACGGTCCTGGCCACCAGCGAGCGCGAGGAGGGACTGGTCGTCGCCGACATCGCGCCCCTGACCGCGCGCGACAAGGACATCGTGGTGCCCGACGCCGACTTCGCGATCTCGCTGTTCAGCGGGCGCCGCCCCCATCTCTACGAGGCGCTCACCCGCCTGCCCGACCTCACCTCCGACGCCGAAAGGGCCTGAACCATGTGCGGAACCAACTTTGTCGACGAGGCCACCGCCCGCAAGATCGCCGCGACCGCCGCGACCTTCCGGCAGATCACGACCAGCCCGTTCGGCGAGGACGACGAGATCGGGATGCTCAACCTGATCACGCCCGAGTCGATGCGCGCCGTCATGTCGCGCGCCGACGCCGGGCACACGATCGACCTGAGCGTCGACTACTTCCTGGGCATGCCGTCCTTCACCGCGGCCGGCCAGCCGCCGTACCAGATCTGGATGACCAACACCCCTCGCGGCACGGCGCTCGACGACTCCACCGGCTTCGGCGTGCAGAACGAGCTGGTCGGCTACTCCGGGGACGCGGTGTCCATGTACACCCACTGCGGCACGCACATCGACACGCTCAACCACTTCGGCTACGGCACCAAGATCTGGAACAACTTCGACGCCGATCAGTACCTGGGAGCGCGGCACTGGATGTGCGCCGGCGCGGAGAAGCAGCCGCCGATCATCGCCCGCGGGCTGATGCTCGACGTCGCCGCGCTGCACGGCGTCGACGTCCTGCCGCAGAGCTACGGCATCACCGCGCAGGACCTGGCCGACGCCGCCCGCAAGCAGGAGGTCGAGCTGCGCGTGGGTGACGTCGTGCTGATCCGCGGTGGCCAGATGACGCTGTGGGACGACCCGCAGGCCTACATCACCAACGAGGCCGGCTGCACCCGCGACGGGGCGGAGTTCCTGGCGCGCGGCGGCGCCGCCGTGGTCTGCTCTGACAACCTGTCCTTCGAGCAGATCCCCTCCACCGAGGAGGGGAACTGGCTGCCCGTGCACACCTACCTGTTCGCCGAGGCCGGGATCCCGATCATGGAGGTCGTCGACATGGAGAGGCTCTCGCAGGAGAAGCTCTACGAGTTCGCCTTCATCGGCGCGGGCATCAAGCTGCGCGGGGCCACGGCCGCCCCGATGCGGCCGCTGGCCATGCCCTTCCTCGACCGCTAGTGGCCGCCGGCAGCTCCTTCGCCGCGCGCCTGCGGGCCGCCGGGGTCGCGGACGTCCTCGACGACTCCACGAGCCGGGCGGTCTACTCCTCCGACGCCTCGATCTACCGGGTCGAGCCGCTCATGGTGGTGCGCCCGCGTGACGCCGACGAGGTGGCCCGCGTCGTGGAGCTGTGCGTCGCCGAGGGGGTGCCGGTCACCTCCCGCGGCGCGGGCACGTCGGTGGCAGGCAACGCCATCGGCGACGGCGTGGTCCTCGACCTCGGCCGGCACCTGGACGCCGTCCTCTCGATCGACCCCGAGGCGCGCACGGCGGTCGTGCAGCCCGGTGTGGTGCACGCCGTCCTGCAGCGGCAGGCACAGGGGCACGGGCTGAGGTTCGGCCCCGACCCGTCGACCCACTCGCGGTGCACCATCGGCGGGATGATCGGCAACAACGCCTGTGGCTCCCGCACCCTGGCCTACGGACGCACCAGCGACAACGTGGTCGGCATGGACCTCCTCACCGCCGGCGGGCTCGTCCTGCGCACCGACCGGGTCGACGACCTCGTCCCGGGCGACCCGCGACGGGCGCTGGTGGACGGGCTGCGTCGGGTCGCCTCCTCGCACCTGTCGACGATCCGCACCGAGCTCGGCACCTTCCCGCGCCAGGTCTCGGGCTACGCGCTCGAGCACCTCCTGCCGGAGCGCGGCTTCGACTTGACGCGGGCACTGGTCGGCAGCGAGGGCACGCTCGGCGTCGTCACCGAGGCCACCGTGCGGCTGGTCGAGGACCCCGCACACCGGCTGCTGGTGGTGCTCGGCTTCCCCGACATCGCCGCCGCCGGCGACGCCGCACCCGCCGTCCTGCCCCACCGCCCCACCGCCTGCGAGGGCCTCGACCGCCGCATCGTCGGGACGCTCGTCGATCGGAAGGGCCCCGACGCCGTGCCGCCGCTGCCGCGGGGCGCCGCGTGGCTGTTCGTCGAGCTCGCCGGCGACGAGCCCGGCGAGCTCGTGCGCCGGGCAGCCGACCTCGCCCGCGACCTCGCCCCCCTGGACCACCGCGTCGTCACCGACCCCCGCGAGATCGCCCCGCTGTGGCGGATCCGCGAGGACGGCGCCGGGCTGGCCGGCCGCTCGCCGTCGGGGCGACCGGCCCACGCCGGCTGGGAGGACGCGGCCGTGCCGCCCCACCGCCTCGGCGACTACCTGCGCGACTTCGACCGACTCCTGGAGCAGCACGACCTCACCGGCATGCCGTTCGGGCACTTCGGCGACGGCTGTCTCCACGTGCGCCTCGACTTCCGGCTCGGCGAGCCCGACGGCCCGGCGCAGCTGGCCACCTTCCTCGAGGAGGCCGCCACCCTGGTCGCCGGCTACGGCGGGTCGCTGTCCGGCGAGCACGGCGACGGGCGGGCGCGCAGCGCGCTGCTGCCGATCATGTACAGCCCCGAGGCGCTCCAGGCGTTCTCCGCCCTGAAGCACGCGCTCGACCCGGGCAACGTCTTCAACCCCGGGGTGCTCGTCGACCCCGAGCCCGTCGGCGCCCGGATCCGGCTGGCCGCGGCCGAGCGGCCCCGCGCGCCGCTGGCCTTCCTGTACGAGCACGACGACGGTGACTTCTCCCAGGCCGTCCACCGGTGCACCGGCGTCGGCAAGTGCACCGCCGACACCCGGCTCACCGGCGGCGTGATGTGCCCGTCGTACGCCGCCACGCGCGAGGAGAAGGACTCCACCCGCGGGCGGGCGCGCGCCCTGCAGGAGATGCTCAGCTCCACCTCGCCGGTCGAGGACTGGCGCGCTCCCGAGGTGCACGACGCGCTCGACCTCTGCCTGGCCTGCAAGGGCTGCGCGTCGGACTGTCCGACCGGCACCGACATGGCGACGTACAAGGCCGAGGTGCTGCACCAGACCTACCGGCGCCGGCTGCGCCCCGTCACCCACTACTCGCTGGGGTGGCTGCCCCGGTGGGCGCGGCTCGCGCAGCCGGTCGCCCGGCTGGTGAACCGGCTGATGGCCCTGCGGCCCCTGCGCCGGCTCGCGCTCGCCGCCGCCGGCGTCGACCAGCGGCGCTCCCTGCCCGACTTCGCGGAGGAGTCGTTCAGCGCGTGGTTCCGCCGGACGGCGCCGACGCGTCGCCCCGACGGCGAGCCGGTGGTGCTCTTCGTCGACTCCTTCACCGAGTACTTCGCACCGGAGGTCGGCCACGCCCTCGTCCGGGTCGTCGAGGACGCCGGCTACCGCCCCCAGCTGCCCGAGAGCCGGGTGTGCTGCGGCCTGACCTGGATCTCCACCGGGCAGCTCGACGGCGCGCGTCGCCTCCTCAGCGAGACCGTGGCGACCCTGCACCCGGCCGCCGCCGCCGGCGTGCCGGTCGTCGGCGTGGAGCCGTCCTGCACCGCGGTGCTGCGCAGCGACGCCGTCGAGCTGCTGGGCACCGCCGAGGCGCGCGTCGTGGCGGGCGCGGTCGTGACGCTCGCCGAGCTGCTCCGCCGTACGCCGGTCTGGTCACCGCCCGCGGTGGGCGGGCGGGCCGTGGTGCAGCCGCACTGCCACCACCACGCGGTGCTCGGGTTCGACGCGGACCGCGAGCTGCTCGGGCGGGCCGGCGTCGAGGCGCAGGTGCTCGACGGGTGCTGCGGCCTGGCGGGCAACTTCGGCGTGGTGCCCGAGCGCTACGACGTCTCGGTGGCCGTGGCCGAGCAGCACCTGCTCCCGGCGGTCCGCGCGGCCGACGGCGAGACCGCCGTGCTCGCCGACGGCTTCTCCTGCCGCACCCAGCTCGACGACCTCGCCCCGCGCGGCGGCCGCCACCTGGCGCAGGTGCTCGCCGAGGCGATCGACCGTCGCGACGAGGAGGCCGTCCGATGAGCGAGCACGTCGTGGTCGTCGGCGGCGGCATCCTCGGCCTGGCCGGCGCCGCGGAGCTCGCCGCGCGCGGCCACCGCGTCACCGTGCTGGAGAAGGAGGACCGGGTCGCTGCCCACCAGACCGGCCGCAACTCCGGCGTCGTCCACTCCGGCATCTACTACGCCCCCGGCAGCCTCAAGGCCCGCTTCGCCGTCGAGGGCGCGCGGTCCCTGGTGGCCTTCGCCCGCGACCACGGGGTGAGCGTCGACGTCACCGGCAAGCTGATCGTCGCCACCCAGCGGCGCCAGCTCCCGCAGCTCGACGAGCTCCAGCGGCGCGCCGCGGCGAACGGCGTACCGGCCTCGCGGCTGAGCAGCGAGGAGGCGCGCGAGCTGGAGCCGCACGTCGAGTGCCTCGCCGCGCTGCGGGTGGGCACGACCGCCGTCGTCGACTACGTCGGCGTCTCCCGGGCGCTGGTCGCGCTGCTCGAGGCGGCGGGCGGCAGCGTGCTGCTGGGCCAGGAGGTCCGCTCGGTCGCCTCCGACGCCACCTCCGTCGAGGTGGCGACGTCGCAGCACACGGTGCGCGGCACCTACGTCCTCAACTGTGCGGGCCTGCAGAGCGACCGGGTCGCGCGCCTGGCCGGCCTGCGCCCCGACGTGCGGATCCTGCCGTTCCGGGGTGAGTACCACGAGCTGCGCGACCACGCCCGCCACCTCGTGCGCGGGCTGGTCTACCCCGTGCCCGACCCGGCCCTGCCGTTCCTCGGCGTCCACCTGACCCGCGGCCACGACGGCGTCGTCCACGCCGGCCCCAACGCCGTGCTCGCGCTGGCCCGCGAGGGCTACCGGTGGGGCGACGTCGACGCCCGGGACCTCTGGGAGGAGCTCTCCTGGCCCGGCGCCTGGCGCCTGGCGCGCCGGCACTGGCGCACCGGCGCCGGCGAGGTCGCACGGTCCGTGCGCCACTCGCTCTTCGTGCGCAGCGTGCAGGAGCTGCTGCCCGAGGTCACCGGCGACGACCTGGTGCGCTCCGGCGCCGGCGTGCGCGCCCAGGCCGTGGGCCGCGACGGCCGGATGGTCGACGACTTCCACGTCGAGCACGCCCCGCGCCAGCTGCACGTGCTCAACGCCCCCTCACCGGCCGCGACCGCGGCGCTCGAGATCGCCCGCCACCTCGCGGACCGCGTCGAAGCCACGGCCTGACGGGGCGTGGACGCTCCCTGGTGGCTCCTCGTCCTCGCCGGCGTCGGGGCCGGACTGTGCGGCTCGGTCGCGGGCCTGGCCTCGGTGGTCAGCTATCCCGCCCTGCTCGCCGCGGGACTGTCGCCGGTCGGCGCCAACGTCACCAGCACGGTCGCGATGACCAGCAACACCGCCGGCTCCGGACTGGCCGCGCGCCGTGAGCTGCGCGGCCAGGGCCGGCTCGCGGTGCGGCTGTGCGCCGTCACCGCGCTCGGCGGGTGCCTCGGCGCGGCGCTCCTGCTCACTACCCCGACGTCCGTCTTCGAGGTCCTGGTGCCGTGGCTGGTGGCGCTCGGCGGCGTCAGCCTGCTGGCGCGGGACCGGCTGCGCGCCCTGCTCGCCCGGCGTACCGCCCGGCGCGACCGACCCGCCGGTGCCGGGCGGTGGTGGGTGCTCTTCCTCGTGATCGGGGTCTACGGCGGCTACTTCGGCGCCGGCGCCGGCATCCTGCTGCTCGCGGCGATGTCGCTGCGCTACGACTTCGCGCTGCCGGTGACCAACGCCGTCAAGAACCTCGGCTCGGGCGCGGCCAACCTCAGCAGCGCCCTGATCTACGCCGTCGCCGGCCCGGTGGACTGGCCGGTCGCGGCGCTGCTGGCGGCCGGGGCGCTGCTCGGCGGGGCGGCCGGA
Source organism: Nocardioides lijunqiniae (assembly GCF_015024225.1). Taxonomy (GTDB): domain Bacteria; phylum Actinomycetota; class Actinomycetes; order Propionibacteriales; family Nocardioidaceae; genus Nocardioides; species Nocardioides lijunqiniae. Next base: position 19,374 of record NZ_JACJGM010000042.1, on the reverse strand, counting down.
CCGCGGCTGCTGCGCGCCGTGCCGGAGCGGCCGCTGCGCTACGCGATCGGCGCCGCCGGCCTCGGGCTCGCCGTGCACCTGCTGGCGGGCTGACCAGGGAAAACGCACGACCGGTGGGTAGGAGGCCTCTTTGCTTCCGCGGCGCGGGAGACGGGTACCGCCGACGAAGTCGACAAGCTTGGAGGGACCCATGTCCACCACCACCATCATCATCCTGGTCGTCGTCGTGCTCGTGCTGCTCGCCGTCATCGGCGTCGCGCTGGCGATGGCCAACAAGAAGAAGGCCGAGTCGCGTCGCCACGAGGCCGAGCGGCTGCGCCACGAGGCCGGCAGCCACCGGGGCGTCCTGACCGAGACCGCCCGCGACGCCCAGCAGGCCGAGGCGGAGGCGCAGGTCAAGCGCGCCGAGGCCGAGCGCGCCGAGCAGCGGGCCAACGAGGCCCGCCAGGGTCATCACGTCGAGGAGGCGCGCGTCGAGGACCGGCTGCGCGAGGCCGACCGGATCGACCCCGACGTCAACCACAAGGCCAAGGACTACCAGCCCGGCGCGGTCGGGACGCCGGGTACGACGGACCCCGCCCTCGCGGCGGACACGTCGGAGGGCCCCGGGACGACCGGCACGCACGGCACGACCGGCACGCACGCCACCCCGGCTCCGACGACCGGTCACGCCGGGCCGGTGGACCCCTCGGACCCGGCCTCCACGCCGCCGCCGGCGGCCCCGTCCCAGGGCAGCCACCGCGCCACCCCGGACGGCACCTCCGGGGGCACCGGGGTCTGAGACCCGCCGGGGGAGGCCTCCTGGAGGCCCCCCGGATGCGTGGGCACGCGTCGGCCCGGTTTCCCTGCCGGACACACGGGCGAAGCGCAACCTTCACGGGCACGCTCAAGATTCCTGGGTCCCACGAGGTCGGGTTCCGGGGATCGCTTGATAGTGTCTGTGGTGCAACAGATGCAAGTTCCAGCTGGTCTGACGCCCGCGGAGTTTGTGATCCAACGGCGTTTCTGGTTTGTGGTAATACCAATCACGGGTCGGAGCGACGTGTCACCGCATCTGATGCGGGTCGCCGAAGTGGCGGCTTTCGTTCCGATAACAGGAGTAACGAGCACATGGCTCAAGGCACCGTGAAGTGGTTCAACGCTGAGAAGGGCTTCGGCTTCATCGCGCAGGAGGACGGCGGCGACGACGTCTTCGTGCACTACTCGGCGATCCAGACCCAGGGCTACAAGTCCCTGGACGAGAACCAGAAGGTCGAGTTCGACGTCACCCAGGGCCCCAAGGGCCCCCAGGCTGAGAACGTCCGCCCCGTCTGATCAGACGCGGCTGAGAAGTCTTCTACGCGAGGCCCCGACCCGACAGGGTCGGGGCCTCGTGGTCTGTCTGGAGCAATCCGGAGCATTCCGGCGTCGTCCGCGATGACCAGACGGAACTTTCGCCCAGCACGTAGGCTTGGCACTCAGGCTGCGTCGCGCAGTCGCCCCCTCGCCCGGACGGAGACCCCTCGTGCACGACCAGTTCGACGTGACGCTGGAGGACGTCGACCTCCTGGGCGAGGTGGAGCTCACCACCAACCTGATCATCGCCGCGAGCGAGGCCGACGAGCACCTCTCGTCCGAGGAGATCGACGAAATCCTCGGCGTCGAGCCGCAGCCGCCCGAGCCGCGTCGCGAGGCCTGAGACCGGCCTCCACTCCAGCCTGACAGTCAGCCGCCCGCCGACCCGAGGTCGGCGGGCTCTCTCGTGCCTTGGTCTCATACCGTAGGGGGGTATGGTGTGGGCATGGCAGACGAGCAGCAGCACGAGCACCAGCACGGCTACATCCAGCGCAAGGACGACTACCTCAAGCGCCTGCGCCGCATCGAGGGCCAGGCCCGGGGCCTGCAACGGATGGTCGAGGAGGAGCAGTACTGCATCGACATCCTCACCCAGGTCGCGGCCATGACCAAGGCCCTCCAGGCGGTGTCGATCGGCCTGCTGGAGGAGCACATGCACCACTGCGTCGTGGACGCCGCCCGCGTCGGCGACGCCGAGGCGCGCGAGAAGGTGACCGAGGCCGTGGACGCGATCGCGCGCCTGGTCCGGTCCTGAGAGGAAGGCAGACATGAGCCACACCACCACCTACGACGTCACCGGCATGACCTGCGGCCACTGCGCCGCGTCGGTCACCGAGGAGATCGAGGAGATCGCCGGCGTCGAGCGCGTCGAGGTCTCCCACGAGGCCGGCACCGCCGTCGTCACCAGCGCCGAGCCGCTCGACCGCGCCGCCGTGGCGGCGGCCGTGGCCGAGGCCGGCTACGCCCTCGCCTGACCGGAGCCCTCCCATGACCGACGTCGTCGACCGCACCGGCACCGCCTCGCCCACGAGCGAGGTCGAGCTGGCGATCACCGGCATGACCTGCGCCTCCTGCGCGAACCGGATCGAGCGCAAGCTCAACAAGCTGGAGGGCGTCACCGCCAGCGTCAACTACGCGACCGAGAAGGCCAAGGTCGCCTTCCCGGCGACGGTGTCGACCGACGACCTGCTGACGACGGTCAGCGCCGCGGGGTACGCCGCGTCGCTGCCGTCAGCGGCGCCCGAGGGCCCGTCCTCCGGGTCCGCGGAGACCGGCGACCCCGAGCTCGACGCCCTGCGCCAGCGGCTGGTCGTCTCCGCGCTGCTCACCGTCCCGGTCGTGGCGATGGCCATGGTCCCGGCGCTGCAGTTCGACTACTGGCAGTGGGCCTCGCTCACCCTCGCCGCGCCGGTGGCGGTGTGGGGAGCCTGGCCGTTCCACCGCGCGGCGTGGACCAACGCGCGCCACGGCGCCACCACCATGGACACGCTGGTCTCGGTGGGCGTGCTGGCCGCCTTCGGCTGGTCGCTCGTCGCGCTCTTCTGGGGCACGGCCGGCATGCCGGGGATGACGCACCCCTTCCGCCTCACCGTGGAGCGCACCGACGGCCTCGAGAACATCTACCTCGAGGCCGCGGCCGGGGTGACGACCTTCCTGCTGGCCGGCCGCTGGTTCGAGAAGCGCGCCAAGCGCCGGGCCGGGGCGGCCATCCGCTCGCTGATGGACCTCGGCGCCAAGGATGTCGCGCTGCTGCGCGACGGTCCGGACGGGGTGGAGACCCGCGTGCCGGCCGCGAGCCTCGCGGTGGGCGACCTGTTCGCCGTACGGCCGGGGGAGAAGGTGGCCACCGACGGCGAGGTCGAGGCGGGCCACTCCGCGGTCGACGCGTCGATGCTCACCGGGGAGCCGGTCCCGGTGGAGGTCGGGCCCGGTGACGCCGTCGTCGGGGCGACCGTCAACACCAGCGGGCGCCTGGTCGTGCGGGCGACGCGGGTGGGCTCCGACACCCAGCTCGCGCAGATGGCCCGGCTGGTCGAGGACGCGCAGAACGGCAAGGCGCAGGTGCAGCGGCTGGCCGACCGGATCTCGGGCTTCTTCGTGCCCGTGGTCATCGCGCTCGCGGTGGCGACGCTGGGCTTCTGGCTCGGCAACGGCGCCGACGCGTCGGTGGCGTTCACGGCCGCCGTCGCCGTCCTGATCGTCGCCTGCCCGTGCGCCCTGGGGCTCGCGACGCCGACCGCCCTGATGGTCGGCACCGGCCGCGGCGCGCAGCTCGGCATCGTGATCCGCGGGCCCGAGGTGCTGGAGTCGACGCGCGTGGTCGACACGGTGGTGCTGGACAAGACCGGCACCGTCACGACCGGTCAGATGGCCTGGGTCTCCACGGCGCCCGCCGCGGGGGAGTCGCCCGAGGACGTGCTCTCCGCCGCCGCGTCCGTCGAGGCAGGCTCGGAGCACCCGGTGGCGCGGGCCATCACGCAGGCCGCGCCGCGGGTCCCCGTCGCCACGGGCTTCCGCAACGTCGAGGGCCTCGGCGTGCGGGGCACGGTGGGTGAGCGCGCGGTCGTCGTCGGCCGGCCCGCCCTCCTGGCCCGCGAGGGCATGGCCCTCGGTGAGGACCTGCTCGCAGCCGTCGACGACGCCGAGGCGTCGGGCCGCACGGCGGTGGCCGTCGGGTGGGACGGGCGCGCGCGAGGGGTGCTCGTGGTCGCCGACACGGTCAAGACCACCTCGCGCGAGGCGGTCGCGGACCTGCGCCGGCTGGGGCTGGCCCCGGTCCTGCTGACCGGTGACAACGAGCGCGCCGCGCGCGCCGTGGCCGCCGAGGTCGGCATCGACGACGTGGTCGCGGAGGTGCTGCCCGCCGACAAGGTCGACGTCGTGCGCCGGCTGCAGGCCGAGGGCCGGGTCGTGGCGATGGTCGGCGACGGGGTCAACGACGCCGCCGCGCTGGCCCAGGCCGACCTCGGGATCGCGATGGGCACCGGCACCGACGTCGCCATCGAGGCCAGCGACCTGACGCTGGTGCGGGGCGACCTGCGCGTCGCGGCGACCGCCGTACGGCTCTCCAGGCGGACGCTGGGCATCATCAAGGGCAACCTGTTCTGGGCCTTCGCCTACAACGTCGCCGCCCTGCCCCTCGCCGCCGCCGGCCTCCTCAACCCGATGATCGCCGGCGCCGCCATGGCCCTCTCCTCCGTCTTCGTCGTCACCAACAGCCTGCGCCTGCGCCGCTTCTCCTAGCGCGGCGCCTAGCAGGTGGCGAAGAGGACCGGTCCGGTGGAGAGGTCGGAGAGGACGAAGGTGCCCTCGACGGGGGCGAGCTCCATCGTGAGCAGGGTGCCGTCGGACGCGACGTCGCCGAGGGTGAAGCGGTCGGCGAAGTCGCCGCCCTGGCCCGGGGCCGGGCCGGACGCGAGGACCGCCCGGCTGTCGGCGTTCGCGCGCGCCTGGTCGTCGCTCTCGAAGGACAGGGCGAGACGCAGGTCCCGGTCCGGCTGGACCGACATCGCGTACGCCGTGAACGCGTCCACCTCGCCGGCCTCGGCGACCAGCCGGTCGGCCTCGGCCTCGTCGTCGGGGTCGGCCTGGCCCATCGACAGCGCGCCGCAAGCGTGCTCGCCGGTGTAGATCGCCGCCGACAGCGGCTCGCCCGAGGCCTCGACGACCTCCTCCAGGTCCTCGATCCCGCCGTCGCCGAGGGTGTCGACAGCCGTCTCCAGGTAGGCCTCGGCATCGCTGGTGAGGATCAGCGACTCGTCCTCCACCAGGCTGACGTGGCTCAGCTCGGGGCTGACGCCGCCGATGCGGCCCAGCGTCTCGTCGCCCCCCACCCACACACCGGCCTCGTCGTCGGGCTCGGTGTAGCCCAGCCCGCGCAGCCGGTCGGCGATCCGGCCCCAGTCGGTGGAGTCGGGCAGGTGCAGCATCACCACCGCGCCCTCCTGCGACTGGCTGAAGAGCTCCCAGTCGACCGTCGCGGGGGAGAACCCGTACTGCACGTGCAGCTGCTGCGCCGACTCCGGCAGGGCGGAGGCGGACGTGAGGTCGGCGTCGTAGCCCTCTGCCATGAAGTCGACCACGTCGCCCTGCGGGCTGTCCTCCGAGAGGTCCGCCCCGAGCTCCTCGCGCACCGCCGCCCAGTCGGTCCAGGAGAGGCGCTCGCCGTCGGCGGGGGCCAGGCCCACGGCCCGCTCCAGGTCGGTGCGGTGCGCGTCCTGCCACCACCGCACGCCGACGACGGCTGCCGTGATGACGAGCACGACCGCGAGCGCGCCGACCGTGGTTCGCACCAGTCGGCTGCGTGTCACGGTGATGTCGGCTCTCCTCGGGGCGCGGGTGGTGTGAGACTAGTCGGCATGCCCGCCTCTCCACCCCCGGACGTGGAGTCCGCGGGCGTCGTGGTCTTCCGTCCCGGCAAGCGGGTGCTGCTGGTGCACCGTCCCAAGTACGACGACTGGTCGTTCCCCAAGGGCAAGCTCGACCGCGGCGAGCACCGCACCTCGGCCGCCGTGCGCGAGGTGGCGGAGGAGACGGGGCTGCACGTCAGGCTCGGCGTCCCGCTGGCGAGCCAGCGCTACCGCCTGACGACGGGCCGGATGAAGACCGTCCACTACTGGACCGGCCGCCCCGTCGGCGAGGACGACGTCAGCGGCTACCTCCCCAACGCCGAGATCGACGAGGTCGCGTGGGTCGAGGCGGAGGACGCCTTCACCCGCCTCACCTACGACTACGACCGCGACACGCTCCGCGAGGCGCTCCAGGCGCGCCGCCGCACCCGCACCCTGATCGTCCTGCGCCACGGCAAGGCCCGCTCGCGCAAGGCCTGGCGCGGTGACGACCGCGAGCGGCCGCTGCTCCAGGCCGGGCGCGCTCAGGCGGAGCGGCTGGTGCCCGTCCTGGCGGCGTACGGCGTCACCCGCGTGGTCACCTCCGGCAGCGCGCGCTGCGTGGAGACCGTCGCGCCGTACGCCGGCACGACCGGGTGGGACCTGGAGCGCGAGGACCGGCTCAGCGAGGAGGGCGCGACCTCCAAGCGGGTGCGCCGGGTGGTCGAGGGCGTGCTCGACGACGGGCGCGACACGCTGCTGTGCACCCACCGTCCGGTGCTCCCTCAGGTCGTCGACGCGCTCGGGCTCGAGGACCCCCACCTGGAGCTCGGGGAGCTGCTCGTCGTCCACCTGCGCAAGGGGCGCGTCGTCGCCACGGAGCGCCACCCCGTCTCCTGAGGACCCCTCAGCCACCGCCGGGCCGCCACGTCAAGCCCTCCCGGGCTTGTTCACGTGAGCGACGTCTCACGCACGGCGGCGCGTCGCCAACTGGGTGGGTCGAGTTCACCCCTCGTTCACCGACGACCCCGGATCCGTCCACCTCCGGCCTCAACACTCCTGATCGTCACACCACAGACGACACAGGAGATACGCAGTGAACCGCACTTCAGTCCGACGGGCCCTCGTGCCTGGCATGGCCGTCCTCGCCCTCGCGCTCAGCGCCTGTGGCGGCGGCGACGCCGGCAGCGACAACGGCGGCGACAGCGTCAGCGGCAAGGTTGCCGTCGACGGCTCGTCCACGGTCTTCCCCATGAGTGTCGCGGCCCAGGAGCTGCTCGCCGAGGAGAGCCCCGACGTGCGCGTCACGGTCGGCGAGTCCGGCACCGGCGGCGGCTTCGAGGCGTTCTGCGCCGACAAGACCGACATCTCCGACGCCTCGCGCCCGATCAAGGACGAAGAGGCCGCGATCTGCGAGGAGGCCGGCATCGAGTACACCGAGCTGCAGGTCGCCACCGACGCCCTCACGATGGTCGTCCACAAGGACCTCGACGTCGACTGCCTGACCGTCGACCAGATCATCAAGCTGTGGGGCCCCGACTCCAAGGTCAAGAACTGGAACGAGCTCGACCCCAGCTTCCCCGACCAGGAGATCAAGCTCTTCGGTCCCGGCACCGACTCGGGCACCTACGACTACATGGCCGCCGACGTCATCGGCGCCGAGTCGGAGTCCACCCGCAGCGACTACGAGTCCTCCGAGGACGACAACGTCCTGGTCCAGGGCGTGTCCGGCACCGAGGGTGCGACCGGCTACTTCGGCTACACCTACTACGAGGAGAACGCCGACACCCTGAAGGCGCTCGCCATCGACAACGGCGAGGGCTGTGTCGAGCCCTCCGCCGAGACCGCGCAGGACGGCACCTACACGCCGCTGGCCCGCCCGCTGTTCATCTACGTCAACAACGCCAAGTACAACGACAACGAGGCCGTGGCGGCGTACGTCGACTACTACATCGAGAACCTCTCGGACATCGCCGAGGTCGGCAAGTTCATCCCGCTGAGCGACGAGCTCTACTCCGAGACGCAGTCCGCGCTCGAGGGCATCAAGGGCTGACCGAGAGTCTCTGACCAGCTGATGAGCACCATCTCCAGCGCCGGGGCAGGCCCGTCCTCCGGGACGGGCCTGCCCGCCGCGCCCAACCTGCGCAAGAAGAGCCGCCCGGGCGAGGCCGTCATCCGCGGCATCCTCATGGCCTCGGCGCTGCTGTCGGTCGCCATCACGGTCGGCATCATCTTCGCCCTGGTCCGCCCCGTGATCGACTTCTTCCGGGATGTCCCGGTCGGCGACTTCTTCGCGACGGAGGGCACGCACGCGGTCCTCCCGCTGGTGGCCGGCACGGCGATGACCACGGTCATCGCGCTGCTGGTCGCCGTACCCCTCGGGCTCGGCGCGGCGATGTACCTCTCGGAGTACGCCTCGCAGCGCGCCCGCAAGTACCTCAAGCCCACGGTCGAGCTCCTGGCCGGGGTGCCGTCGGTCGTCTACGGCTTCTTCGCGCTGACCTTCGTGACGCCGACGCTGCTGCAGGACATCCTGAGCCTGAAGGTCGGCTTCACCAACGCGCTCGCCGCCGGGCTCGTCCTCGGCGTCATGATCATCCCCACGGTCGCCTCGCTGTCGGAGGACGCGCTGTCCGCCGTGCCGCAGGCGATGCGGCAGGGCTCGATGGCCATGGGCGCCAACCGGATGCAGACCACCCTGCGCGTGGTGCTGCCCGCGGCGCTCTCGGGCGTCGCCGCCGCGATCGTCCTCGGGATGTCGCGCGCCGTGGGCGAGACGATGATCGTGACGCTCGCCTCCGGATCGCTCAAGAACCTCTCCGCGGACCCGCGCGAGGGCATGCAGACGATGACCGGGTTCATCGCGACCACGGCCGGCGGGGAGAACGCCGTCGGCTCCAGCTCCTACAACGAGCTGTTCGCCGTCGGCATGCTGCTCTTCGTGCTGACCTTCATCATCAACGTCATCAGCATCGCCCTCGTTCGACGATTCAGGCAGGCCTACTGACATGAGTGTCGCGACCACGACGGCGCGTGAGGTCACGCGCACGGTCTCCAGCGGACGCAGCAAGGACAAGAACGTCGGCTCGCTGGTGTTCCTCGGCGCGCTGTGGTTCTCCTTGTTCTTCGGGGTGATGGTGCTGCTCGTGCTCATCGTCGACACCGCGATCAAGGGCTCCCCTCGCTTCGACTCCGAGCTCCTCAGCAACTACGGCTCGATCGTCCGACCCGAGTCCACCGGCTTCCGGGCCGGCATCCTCGGATCCCTGTGGCTGATGCTGTTCACCGCACTGTTCGCCGTACCGCTGGGCATCGCCGCCGCGCTCTACCTCGAGGAGTTCGCCGACAAGGAGCGCTGGTGGAACCGGCTGATCGAGGTCAACCTGCAGAACCTCGCCGCCGTCCCCGCCATCGTCTACGGCCTCCTCGCCGTGGCCGTCATGGCGCTGATGGGCTTCAACACCACCGGCATCGTGCTCGGCGGCGCGATCGCGCTCGCCCTGCTGATCCTGCCGGTCATCATCATCACCACCCGCGAGGCGGTGCGCGCCGTTCCGCAGGACATCCGCCAGGGATCGCTCGCGCTCGGCGCGACGGTGTGGCAGACGACGTGGCGCCAGACGCTGCCGTCGGCCATCCCCGGGATCGCCACCGGCACCATCCTCGGACTCTCGCGCGCCATCGGCGAGGCGGCCCCGCTGGTCGTCGTCGGCCTGGCCGGCTCGGTACTCTTCGACCCCACCGGTGTCATGAGCGAGATCACCGCGCTGCCCATGCAGATCTACTCGCTGACGTCCAACTCGCAGGAGGACCTCAGGACCGCGGCGTCCGCCGCCATCATCGTGCTGCTGATCATGATCCTCGGTCTGAACGCACTGGCCATCTTCATCCGCAACAAGTTCCAGAAGACCTGGTAGGAGAAACCATGTCCAGCCACCCCGCCACCGCCTCCACGCGGAACGCCGACCACCGCGAGATCTCGATGATGGCGGGCACCCACGCCGAGTCGGAGCGCGAGCTGCCGTCCGTGCCGCCCGAGCCGGTCATGGAGGCGTTGAAGCTCAACGTCTACTACGGCGACTTCCACGCCGTCCACGACGTGAACCTCTCGTTCGGCAAGCACGAGATCACCGCGCTGATCGGCCCCTCGGGCTGCGGCAAGTCGACGGTCCTGCGCTGCCTGAACCGGATGAACGACCTCGTGTCGGGCGCCCGCGTCGAGGGCGAGGTGACCTACCACGGCCAGAACATCTACGGCCGCAACGTCGACCCGATCGCCGTCCGCACCCAGATCGGCATGGTCTTCCAGAAGCCCAACCCGTTCCCCAAGTCGATCTACGACAACATCGCCTACGGCCCGCGGGTCACCGGCATGAAGGTCGACAACATGGACGACCTGGTCGAGGAGGCGCTGCAGGGCGCCGCCCTGTGGGACGAGGTGAAGGACAAGCTCAAGCAGTCGGCCTACGGACTCTCCGGCGGCCAGCAGCAGCGCCTGTGCATCGCCCGCACCATCGCGACCAAGCCCGACGTGATCCTGATGGACGAGCCCTGCTCCGCGCTCGACCCGATCGCCACCAGCCGCATCGAGGACCTGATGCTGCAGATGCGCGACGACTACACGATCATCATCGTCACCCACAACATGCAGCAGGCCGCCCGCGTCTCCGACCGGACCGCGTTCTTCACCGCCCGTCCCGACGAGACCACCGGCAACCGCACCGGCCTCCTCGTCGAGTTCGACCAGACCAGTCACATCTTCGCCAACCCCACCGACAAGCGCACCGAGGACTACATCTCCGGTCGCTTCGGCTGAGGCCTGGCCGGCTCGTCGCTGGGGGTAGTGCCTAACAAGTTCGTGGTGTCTCGTGGCGTTCGGCCACGATTCTGTTGGGGACTATCCCGCCGGGGGGCCGATGGTCAGGAGGTCGCCTGCGGGTGCGGCGCAGCATCCGGTGTCCTCGGCGGGGGTGTCGAACTGGCCGGAGCCGCCGCAGACACCGGTCTCGGGGAGGACGAGCTCGACCCGGGCAGCGGCCTCGTGGTCGCCGGCGAGGGCGGCGACGATGCTGCGGACCTGCTCGAAGCCGGTGAGGGCGAGGAACGACCGCGCGCGACCGTAGGACTTCATGCCGGCGAGGTAGAGGCCCGGCTCGGGCTGCGCGAGCTCGGCGGCGCCGTGAGGGTAGACGGTGCCGCAGGAGTGGACGTTCGGGTCGATCAGCGGCGCGAGGCGGGTCGGGGCGGAGAGCACCGGGTCCAGGTCGAGGCGCACCTCGCCCAGCCAGTCGAGGTCGGGCCGGAATCCGGTCACGACGACCACCTCGTCCACGCCGTCGACGGTGGCGCCGTCCGTGGACGTGATCCGCAGCGCGCCGGGCCGGGCGGGGTCGTCGCCGATCTCGGCGGCGCGGAAGCGGGTCACGGCACGCACCGGTCCGGTCCGGACGGCGGCCTCGGCCGCCTTGCCGAGCGCGCCGCGGGCCTCCAGCTGGTCGTTGTCGCCACCCCCGAACGCGTCGGCCGTCTCGCCCCGCCGCACCAGCCACGACACGGTGGTGCCGCGTGGAGCGAGCCCGGTCAGCGCGACGAGCACGTTCTGGGCGGAGGCGCCGGAGCCGGCGACGGCGACGTGCCGGCCGGCGTACCGCTCCGCCACGTCCGGCGCGGAGAGGTCCGGGATTCCGTAGGTGATGCGGTCGGCGTGCTCCGCCTCGCCGTACGCCGGCAGGCCGTCGGACCCCAGCGGGCTCGGGAGGCCCCAGGTGCCCGACGCGTCGACGACCGCCGAGGCCAGCACCCGCTTCCAGCGGTCGCCCACCGCCACCCGGAGCTCGAACGGCGTGTCCGCGCGGCCCGAGTCGACGAGGCGGTCGCGACCCTGCCGGGTCACGCCGACCACGCGGCACCCGAGCCGCACCTCGACCTCGTCGGTGGCGTCGAGCGCCTGCGCCAGGGGGAGCAGGTAGCGGCTCGCCCACTCCTCGCCCGTCGGGTACGTCGTCGGGTCGGGCGCCGACCAGCCGCCGTCGCTCGTGCTCAGCAGGTCGCGGGCCACCGGGTCGACCAGTTCCGACCAGGCCGAGAACAGGCGGACGTGGCCCCACTGCCGCACCGCGGCGGCGGCGGTCGGACCGGCCTCGAGGACCAGGGTGCGCAGGCCGCGCGCCCGGGCGTGGGCGGCGGCCGTCAGGCCGATCGGTCCGGCGCCGACGATGACCAGGGGAGAGGTGTCCATGTGTCCAACTTGCCTCGAGACATCGACATCTGTCAATATCGACGCATGTCGATATCCGATCAGTTCGCCTGCTGCGCACCGCTGGCGCGCGAGCCGATGGGCGCCGAGCAGGCCGAGACGATCGCGCCCATGCTGAAGGCGCTGGCCGACCCGGTACGGCTGCGGCTGATGTCGATGGTCATGTCCCGCGAGGGCGCCGAGGCGTGCGTCTGCGAGCTGCTGCCGGCGTTCGAGCTGTCGCAGCCCACCATCAGCCACCACCTCAAGGTGCTGCACGACGCCGGCCTCGTCGAGCGCGAGAAGCGCGGCGTGTGGGTCTACTACCGCGCCCGTCCCGAGGCCATCGCCGCGCTCGGCAGCCTCTTCGACTCCGTGCTCGCGCCGGCATGACGACGACCGCACCCGCCGAGGCCGAGGCCACGAGGCGGCTCTCGACCCTCGACCGCTACCTGCCGCTGTGGATCATCGCGGCGATGGCCGCCGGGCTGCTTCTCGGTCGCGGGGTCGACGGCCTCGACGACGCCCTGTCGGCGGTGGAGGTCGGCTCCGTCAGCCTGCCGATCGCGATCGGTCTGCTGGTGATGATGTACCCGGTCCTCGCGAAGGTCCGCTACGACGAGCTCGGCCACGTCACCGCCGACCGACGGCTGCTCGCCGCCAGCATCGTCCTCAACTGGGTGGTGGGCCCGGCGCTGATGTTCGCGCTGGCGTGGCTGCTGCTGCCCGACCTGCCGGAGTACCGCACCGGCCTGGTCATCGTCGGCCTGGCCCGCTGCATCGCGATGGTGCTGGTCTGGAACGACCTGGCCTGCGGCGACGGCGAGGCCGCGGCCGTCCTGGTGGCGGTCAACTCGCTCTTCCAGGTGGTCGCGTTCGCGGCGCTGGGCTGGTTCTACCTCGAGCTGCTCCCCGGCTGGCTCGGCCTGGAGCAGAGCGCCCTCGACGTGTCCCCGTGGGAGATCGCGCTGAGCGTGCTGGTCTTCCTCGGCATCCCGCTGCTCGCCGGCTACCTCACCCGCGCCGGCGCCGAGCGGGCGCGCGGCCGCGAGTGGTACGAGGCGACGTTCCTCCCGCGCATCGGACCCCTGGCCCTCTACGGCCTGCTCTTCACGATCGTGGTGCTGTTCGCGCTGCAGGGCGACGCGATCAGCGACCGCCCCGGCGACGTCGCGCGCATCGCGCTGCCGCTGCTGGCCTACTTCGCCCTGATGTGGGGCCTCTCCATGGCGCTCGGGCACCGCCTGCGGATGTCCTACGAGCGCACCACCACGCTGGCCTTCACCGCGGCGGGCAACAACTTCGAGCTCGCCATCGCCGTCGCGATCGGCGTCTTCGGCGTCACCAGCGGGCAGGCGCTCGCCGGTGTCGTCGGGCCGCTGATCGAGGTCCCGGTCCTGGTCGGTCTCGTGTACGTCGCGCTGTGGGCGCGCCGCCGCTTCACCTGGACCACCGACCCCGTCAGGAGCACCCCGTGACCACCGACCCCCAGTCGACCGACGTGCCCGAGGTCCTGTTCGTGTGCGTCCACAACGCCGGCCGGTCCCAGATGGCCGCCGCCCTGCTGGCCCACCACGGCGCCGGTCGCGTGGCCGTGCGCTCGGCGGGCTCCGCGCCGGCCGACTCGGTCAACCCGGCGGTCGTCGAGGTGATGGCCGAGCTGGGCATCGACGTCTCCCAGGAGGTGCCGACGAAGCTCCTGACCGAGGACGTCGCCGCCTCCGACGTGGTGGTCACGATGGGCTGCGGCGACGCCTGCCCGATCTTCCCCGGCAAGCGCTACGAGGACTGGGCGCTGGAGGACCCGGCGGGCCAGGGACCGGACGCCGTACGCCCGATCCGCGACGACATCGACCGCCGCGTCCGGGCGCTCCTCGCGGAGCTGGTGCCTGGCTACCCCAGCGGAGCGGTCAGGGCAGGACCTCGATGAAGAAGTGGCTGACCCAGTAGCAGAGGGCGGCGACGAGGCCGGCCATGGGGAAGGTGAGGACCCAGGCGGCGACGATGGACTTGGCCACGCCCCAGCGGACGGCGGAGAAGCGCTTGGTGGCGCCCACGCCCATGACCGCCGAGGTGATCGTGTGGGTGGTCGAGATGGGCGCGGAGTACAGGAACGCCGTCGTGTAGAGCACGCCGGCCGCGACCGACTCGGCGGCGAAGCCGCGGGCCGGGTCGAGGGCGATGATGCGGCGCCCGAGGGTCCGCATGATGCGCCAGCCGCCGGCGTAGGTGCCGAGCGAGATGGCGCCGGCCGCGGCGATGATGACCCACAGCGGCAGGTCGTCGCCGGGGTTGACGAAGCCACCGGCCAGCAGCGCCAGGAAGATGACGCCCATCGTCTTCTGAGCGTCCTGGAGGCCGTGGCCCAGCGCCATCGCGGCGGCCGAGAGGGTCTGCAGGAACCGGAAGTTGCGCTGCACGCGGTGCGGGTTGCGGCGCCGGAAGATCCACATGATCGCCAGCATCAGCGCGAAGCCCGCGGCGAACGCGAAGAGCGGCGAGATGATCATCGGGATGACGACCTTGTCGAGCACGGTCGACCACTTCACGAACGTCCCGGAGGCCAGCGCCGCGCCGACCAGGCCGCCGATGAGCGCGTGCGAGGACGACGAGGGCAGGCCGTAGTACCAGGTGATGAGGTTCCAGGCGATGGCGCCGAGGAGCCCGGACATCACGATGACCAGGCCGTGCGAGCCGTCAGGTGGCGAGATGACGCTGCCGACGGTGTTGGCGACCTCCTGGCCCAGGAAGGCGCCGACGAAGTTCATGACGGCGGCCATGATCAGGGCCACGCGCGGCGTCAGCGCCCGGGTCGACACCGAGGTGGCGATGGCGTTGGCGGCGTCGTGGAATCCGTTGGTGTAGTCGAACGTCAGGGCGACGACGACCACAGCGATGACGAGCGCGAGTTCCACGGTGGGTCAGGACTCCTTGACCGCGATCTGCTCCACGATGTTGGCGACCTTCTCGAAGGCGTCGATGGAGTCCTCCAGGGACTCCACGATGTCCTTCAGCTTCAGGACCTCGATGGTCTTGTACTCGCCGGAGAAGAGGTTGGCCAGGATCCGGCGGTGGTTCTTGTCGCCGGCGTTCTCGAGGCGGTTGATCTCGATCCAGTACTCCTCGAGCGACTGCATCGAGCGCAGGTTCGGCATCGACGCCGACGTCAGCTCGGCGCACCGCTGGAGGACCTCGACCTGCTGCGAGAGCTCGGTCGGGAGGACCCTCACCTCGTAGAGCAGGATCATGTCGACGACCTCGTCCATCAGGTCCATGATGTCGTCGAGCGCCGAGGCCAGCGAGTAGATGTCCTCGCGGTCGAACGGCGTGATGAAGGTGCTGTTGACCCGGCGCACGATCGCGTGGGTGGTCTCGTCGGCGGCGTGCTCGGCGTCGCGCATGCGCTGGCCCACGTCGGCGGCGTCGGCACCCTCGCTGAGCATCTCCGCGAGCAGGTCGGCCCCCTTGACGAGGTGATTCGCCGACTCCGTGAAGAGGTCGTAGAAAGAGGTGTCGACCGGACGGAATCGCAGACCCACGGAACGCTCCTGATGAGGCGGTGACGAACGCGCCTCATGCTAGGGGGTGGGAGTCGCGGG
This sequence comes from Nocardioides lijunqiniae, assembly GCF_015024225.1. Taxonomy (GTDB): domain Bacteria; phylum Actinomycetota; class Actinomycetes; order Propionibacteriales; family Nocardioidaceae; genus Nocardioides; species Nocardioides lijunqiniae. The sequence goes on along the minus strand of NZ_JACJGM010000042.1, from coordinate 3,877 downwards.
CGCGCAACTCACGCCCCGCGGATCGCCCCCGCGGCCCCGGCAGCCGCCGCCCTAGACCGTCGTACGCCGCCTGCGCTGGCCTTCGATCAGTGCCTCCTGGAGATGCACCTCACCCTCGTTCTGCACCCAGGTGCCGTCGCTCCCGAGCACCCAGGCGCTCGTGGTGGGCGCGAACGCGAGGTCCAGCAGCCGCTCGATGGCGCGCACGCTCTCGGCCGCGGGCAGCCGCACCAGGACCTCGACGCGGCGGTCGAGGTTGCGGTGCATCATGTCGGCGGAGCCGATCCAGGCGACCGGCTGCCCGGAGTTCTCGAACCAGAACACCCGGCTGTGCTCGAGGAAGCGGCCCAGGATGGAGCGCACCTCGATGTTCTCCGACAGTCCCGGCACGCCGGGCCGGAGCGCGCAGATGCCGCGCACGAGGAGCTGGACCGGGACGCCCTCCTGGGAGGCGAGGTACAGCGCGTCGATGGTCGCCTCGTCGACGACGGAGTTGGCCTTCATCCGGATCCCGGCCGGCTCGCCGGCGCGGTGGTGCTGGATCTCGGCGTAGATCTGGTCGACGAGACCGCTGCGCACGTTGTCGGGCGCGACCAGCAGCTCCTCGTAGCGCGCGTTGCGCGACCAGCCGCTGAGGTTGTTGAAGAGGTGGGCGACGTCCTCGCCGATGCGCTCGTTGGTCGTGATCAGCCCGAGGTCCTCGTACATCCGCGAGGTCTTCGGGTTGTAGTTGCCGGTGCCGATGTGGGTGTAGCGGCGGATGCCCTCGGGCTCGTCGCGCACCACCAGCGACAGCTTGCAGTGGGTCTTGAGGCCCACCAGGCCGTAGACGACGTGGCAGCCGGCCTGCTCGAGCTTGCGCGCCCAGCGGATGTTGGCCTGCTCGTCGAAGCGCGCCTTGATCTCCACGATCACCAGCACCTGCTTGCCGGCCTCGGCCGCGTCGACCAGGGCGTCGATGATGGGGGAGTCGCCGGAGGTGCGGTAGAGCGTCTGCTTGATCGCCAGGACGTGCGGGTCGGCCGCGGCCTGCTCGATGAAGCGCTGCACGGACGTGGCGAAGGAGTCGTAGGGGTGGTGCAGCAGCACGTCGTTGCGCTGCGTGGCCTTGAAGATGTCGACCGGCGCGGCCGACTCGACCTCGGCCAGCCGGGCGTGGGTCGTCGGCACGAACGCGGGGTACTTCAGGTCCTCGTGGGTGAGGTCGGCGATGCCGTGCAGCCCGCGCAGGTCGAGCGGGCCGGGCAGCCGGAAGACCTCCTCGTCGGAGACGCCGAGCTCGGAGACCAGCAGCTCGAGCACGGACGGCGCGATCGACTCCTCGACCTCGAGCCGCACGGGCGGGCCGAAGCGACGCCGCAGCAGCTCCTTCTCGAGGGCGGCCAGCAGGTTCTCGGCGTCGTCCTCCTCGACCTCGAGGTCCTCGTTGCGGGTGACCCGGAACGTGTGGGCCTCGAGCACCTCCATGCCCGGGAAGAGCCGCTTGAGGTGGGCGCCGATGACGTCCTCGAGCGGCACGAACCGGGCGTTGCCCAGCGGCACGAAGCGCTCGAAGATCGGCGGCACCTTGACCCGCGCGAAGTGCTCCTTGTCGGTCTTCGGGTTGCGGATCACGACCGCGAGGTTGAGCGAGAGCCCCGAGATGTAGGGGAACGGGTGGGCCGGGTCGACCGCGAGGGGCGTGAGCACCGGGAAGATCCGGTCGCGGAAGAGCCGCTTGCACGACTTCTGCTCGTCGCGGTCGAGGTCGTCCCAGCGGACCAGCTCGATGTCGTGCTCCTTGAGCGCCGGCACCAGCTCGTCGCGGAAGACCCGCGCCTGGCGGCCGGTGAGCTCGCGGGTGACGGTCCAGATGCGCTCCAGCGTCTCGCGAGGCAGCATCCCGGAGGCGGCGCGCACGGCGAGCCCGGCGGCGATGCGCCGCTTGAGACCGGCCACGCGCACCATGAAGAACTCGTCGAGGTTGCTGGTGAAGATCGCCAGGAACCGCACCCGCTCCAGCAGCGGCAGCGACTCGTCCTCGGCCAGCTCGAGCACCCGCTGGTTGAAGTGCAGCCAGGAGAGCTCGCGGTCGAGGAAGCGGTTGTCGAAGCGCTCGATGGCCGCGGTGGTCTCCGGATCGGGGACGTAGGTGACGTCGACGTCGTACGGCTCGTCGGTGACGCCGTCACCGGCGTCGCCGTCGAGCGTGACGCCGTCGACGGCGACGGGCTCGGGGACGATCTCGAGAGGCATGCCCGCAGTGTGACACCGCAGGGTGAACGGGCGGTGTCGACTCGGTTAGCGTGCGCTCCGTGAGCCACCCTCTGATGCGACGAGTGACGGGGGCGCGCGCCGTCCTGGAGAAGGCGCTGCTGCGCGGCGTCCTGGCCCTGCCCGACGGCGTGCAGCGCCGCCTCGCCGGAGCGCCGGTGCGCCTCGACGGCCAGCAGCTGGCCACCGAGACCCAGCTGACGCTGCGGCTCCAGCGCCTGGCCCGCGTGCCCGGCGCGGAGACGATGCCGGTCCTCGAGGGCCGCCGCGCGATGCTCCACCACACCCGCCTCGTCGCGGGCCGGCAGCCGATCGGCGCGGTGCGCGACCTCCGCGTCGGCGATCGTCCCTCCCGGCTCTACACGCCCTCGGTGGCCGAGGAGGGTGCGCAGCGGCAGCCGCTCCCGCTGCTGGTCTTCTTCCACGGCGGCGGCTTCATGTACGGCGACCTCGACAGCCACGACGCCCCCTGCCGGGTGCTCGCGGAGCGGGCCGGCGTGCGGGTCCTGGCCGTGACCTACCGGCTGGCCCCCGAGTCGCCCTTCCCGGCGGCGTACGACGACGCGCTGGCCGCCTACGCCTGGGCCGTCGAGCACGCGGAGTCGCTGGGCTGCGACCCCACGCGGATGGCCGTGGGCGGCGACTCGGCCGGCGGCAACCTCGCCGCGGGCGTCGCCCTCGAGGCGGCCCGCCGCGGCTGGCCCCTGGCCTTCCAGCTGCTCGTCTACCCGATGACCGACGCCGAGCACGACACCCGCAGCTACACGATGTTCGACGAGGGCTTCTACCTCACCCGCGACTTCATGCGGCTGGCCACGGACTCCTACAACCCGCCGGGCCAGGACCTGCGCGACCCGCGCCTCTCGCCCTTCCACGCGGAGCTGCCGGCCGGACTCGCTCCGGCCTACGTCGCCACGGCCGGCTTCGACCCGCTCCGCGACGAGGGCGAGGCCTACGCGCGCCGGCTCTCCGAGGCCGGCGTCGACGTGACCCTGCAGCGCTTCCCGGACCAGATCCATGGGTTCCTGCAGATCGTGGGGGTGGGCCGTCGCTCGCGGGCCGCCGTCGCCGAGATCGCGGACACGCTGCGCGACGCGCTCGCGAGCACGCGGATCAGCTGACCGAGGTCAGCGTCGCCTGCGCCCCCACCGGGTGCGGTGGTCGTCCTCGTGGGCGTCGTCCTCGGGCTGAGGCTCCGGGGCGGGCGACGTGGCCGGCGCCGCGGCCTCGGGCGGCGGTGGGCTCGAGCCCGCCACGCGCTGGGTGAGCTCGGTGAGCCGCTGCTCGGCCTCGGCCCGCTCGCGCATGGTCTCCTCGACCAGCTCGGTCTGGCGGCGTACGGCGGCCTCGACCGCGCTGCGCTCCATCGCGCGGTTCTCCGCGGCGGCCTCGGCCTCGGTGCGCAGCTCGGCCTGACGCCGGGCCTCGGCCAGCGCGCCGTCGAGCTCGGTGCGGAGCTCCGCCAGGGCGGCGGCGTGCGTCTCCGCGCCGGCCACCGCCTCGCGGGTCAGCGCGGTGAGCTGCTGCTGGAGCTCGAGCCGCTCGGCGACCGCCTCGCGGGCCTGCTCGGCGTGGGCGCGGGCGTCCTCCTCGGCGAGCGCGCGAGCGGCCAGCGCCGCCTGGG
>NZ_JACJGM010000041.1 GCF_015024225.1 Nocardioides lijunqiniae | reverse complement strand
TGTGGTTTCGAGGCTCGCTGGCGCTCGCACCTCAACCACCGTGGGTCGCCGCCCGGCGTGCGGGTCACCGGGTCTCGACGGGCGCTCGTTGCTGGCGCTCCTCGCTGCTCGACCACCGGTGCGTTGCGGTGCGGTGGCGTGGTTTCGAGGCTCGCTGGCGCTCGCACCTCAACCACCGTGGGTCGCCGCCCGGCGTGCGGGTCACCGGGTCTCGACGGGCGCTCGTTGCTGGCGCTCCTCGCTGCTCGACCACCGGCGCGTTGCGGTGCGGTGGCGTGGTTTCGAGGCTCGCTGCGCTCGCACCTCAACCACCGGGGCCGACCTCAGCCGGAGAACTCCTGGGCGGCGCGCTTGGCCATCTCGAGGAAGGCCTGGCGGGACTCGAGGTTCTCCTCGAGCTCCTTGACCTTCTTGTCGTTGCCGGCGGTCCGCGCCTTCTCGAGGTCGGCCTCGACGCCGGCGATGGCGGCCTCGAGCTTGCTGACCATGTCGCCGGCGCGGGCGGACTTCTCCGGGTCGGACTTGCGCCACTGCTCGTCCTCGAGCCCGCGGATCTCCTGCTCGACCTTGCGCATGCGCGCCTCGAGGTCCTTGATCCGGTCGCGGGGGACCTTGCCGGCGGCGTCCCAGCGGTCGGCGATCTCGCGGAACGCCTTCTTGGCGGCCTCGATGTCGGTGACCGGGAGCAGCGCCTCCGCCTCGACGATGAGCTTGTCCTTGACCTCGGCGTTGGCGGCGAACTCCGCGTCCAGGGCGGCGTTGGCGGCGTCACGGGCGCCGAAGAACGCGTCCTGGGCGCCGCGGAAGCGTGCCCACAGGGCGTCGTCGACGTCCTTGGGCGCCGGACCGGCGGCCTTCCAGTCGCGCATGAGGTCGCGGTAGCGGCCGGCGGTCGGGCCCCACTCGGTGGAGGAGGAGAGCGCCTCGGCCTCCGTGGCCAGCCGCTGCTTGACGACCCGCGCGGACTCGCGCTTGACGTCCTGCTCGGCGAAGTGCGTCTTGCGGCGACGCGTGTAGGAGGTGCGCGCTCCGGAGAAGCGCTTCCACAGCGCGTCGTCGGAGGCCCGGTCGATGCGGGGGAGCGCCTTCCACTCGTCGAGGAGCTCGCGGAGGCGGTTGGCGCCGTGGCGCCAGTCGTTGCCCTCGGCGATCTTCTCCGCGGCGGCGACGAGCTTCTCCTTCTGCTCCTTGGCCTCCGCAGCCTTCTGCGCCTTCTCCGCGCGGCGCACCGAGCGCTGCTGGGCGATGACAGGCCCCAGCGAGTCGAGCTTGGCCGCGAGGGCCGCGAGGTCGCCGACGGCGTTGGCGTCGACCACCTGGGCCCGCACCAGCTTGACCGACTCGGCCGCCTCCTCGGGCGCCAGGACACCGGAGCGCACGCGCTGGTCGAGCAGCGAGACCTCGGTCTCGAGCGCCAGGTAGCGGTCGGTGTAGAACTTGAGGGCCTCCTCGGGCGTGCCCACGGGGTACTGCCCCACGGCCCGTTCGCCGTCGGTGGTCCTCACGTAGACGGTGCCGTCGTCTCCGACGCGGCCCCACTCGGTGCTCGTCACTGCAGTCCCTCGCTCGCTTGCCCGGCAGAAGCAGTGGCCCACACTAGTGGTCAGATACCGGCGCGACGACCGATGGTTTGTCTCGATAGTGTTGCGGAGTGCTGATCGCCGGATTCCCCGCAGGGCCGTGGGGCACCAACTGCTACGTCGCCGCGACGGGGCCCGGCAGCGAGTGCGTGGTCATCGACCCCGGCAAGGATGCCGCCGCGGGGGTCGACGAGGTCGTGCGTCAGCACCGGCTCAAGCCGGTCGCGGTGCTGGTCACCCATGGTCACGTCGACCACATGTGGTGCGTGGCCCCGGTCGCCGGCACGTACGACGCCACGGCCTGGATCCACCCCGACGACCGGCACCTGCTGGCCGACCCCATGGCCGGGATGTCGCCCGAGACCACCGCGATGCTGCTGGGCGGCGACTACTCGTGGGCCGAGCCCGACGACGTGCGCGAGCTGTCCGACCTTCAGGAGCTGGAGCTGGCCGGTCTCACGTTCACCGTCGACCACACCCCCGGGCACACCGAGGGGTCGGTGACGTTCCGGTCGCCGTACGACGCCGCCGACATCTCCGAGGTGATGTTCTCGGGGGACCTGCTCTTCGCCGGCTCCATCGGGCGCACCGACCTGCCCGGCGGCGACCACCCCACCATCCTGCGCAGCCTCGCGACCAAGGTGCTGCCCCTGCGCGACGACGTCGTGGTGCTGCCCGGCCACGGCGAGCAGACCTCCATCGGTCGCGAGCGCGCGACCAACCCCTTCCTGCAGGACCTCGTCGACGACGGGGCCGCGGGGCGAGCGACGCAAGGACTCTGAGCCCCATGAACGCCAAGCCCACCCCGCTCAGCGGGTTCCCCGAGCTGCTGCCCGCCCAGCGCGCCGTCGAGCGCGAGGTGATCGCCTCGCTCTCGCGCAGCTTCGAGCTGCACGGGTTCGCCAACATCGAGACCCGGGTCGTGGAGCCGCTCGACCGGCTCGCCAAGGGCGGCGAGGTCGACAAGGAGATCTACGTCCTGCGCCGGCTCCAGGCCGAGGACACCGCCGACGACACCGGTCTCGGGCTGCACTTCGACCTCACCGTGCCGTTCGCGCGCTACGTCCTCGAGCACGCGGGCCACCTGGAGTTCCCGTTCCGTCGCTTCCAGGTGCAGCCCGCCTGGCGCGGCGAGCGCCCCCAGGAGGGCCGCTACCGGCAGTTCACGCAGGCCGACGTCGACATCGTGGGCAAGGACGAGCTGCCCTTCCACCACGACGTCGAGGTGATGCGGGTGATGGTGGAGGCGCTCGACGCGCTCCCGCTGCCGCCCCTGAGCTTCCAGTTCAACAACCGCAAGCTCATCCAGGGCTTCTACCGCGGCCTGGGCCTGCCCGACGTCACCGCCGCGATCCGCACGATCGACAAGCTCGACAAGCTGCCCGCCGAGCAGGTCGCCGCGCTGCTCGTCAGCGACGCCGGCGCCACGCCCGAGCAGGCGCAGCGCTGCCTGGAGCTGGCCACGATCCGCGTCGCCGACACCTCCTTCGTCGAGCGCGTGCGTGCGCTCGGCGTCGAGGACCCGCTGCTCGACGAGGGGCTCGCCGAGCTGGCGGCCGTCGTCTCGGGCTGCGGCGCGGGGGAGCGGCGCCACGTGACCGTGGAGGCCAACCTGCGCATCGCGCGGGGCCTCGACTACTACACCGGCACCGTCGTCGAGATCTTCATGGAGGGCTACGAGCGGCTCAAGTCGGTCGGCGGCGGTGGTCGCTACGACGCGCTCGCGAGCGACGGCCGTACGACGTACCCCGGCGTGGGCGTTTCGTTCGGCGTCTCCCGCACCCTCATCCCGCTGCTGGCCGACGGCGTCCTCGCCGGGAGCCGGGCGGTGCCGAGCGCGGTGCTCGTGGCGGTCACCGACGAGGACACCCGCCCCGAGAGCGAGGCGGTCGCGGCCGCCCTGCGCGCTCGCGGCGTCAACACCGAGGTCTCGGCCTCGGCCCAGAAGTTCGGCAAGCAGATCCGCTACGCCGACCGCCGTGGCATCCCGTTCGTCTGGTTCCGCCAGGACGACGGCAGCCACGAGGTCAAGGACATCCGCAGCGGGGACCAGGTGACCGCCGATCCGGCCACCTGGACCCCACCCACCGAGGACCTGCGACCGCAGGTCGTCTCGACCGGCTCGACCCCCACCACCCAGGAGCAGCAGTGATCCGCACCCATGACGCCGGCGCCCTCCGCGCCGAGCACGTCGGCCAGACCGTCACCCTCGCCGGCTGGGTGGCCAACCGGCGCGACCACGGTGGCGTGGCGTTCATCGACCTCCGTGAGGCCAGCGGCATCGTGCAGGTCGTCATCCGCGACGAGGAGGTCGCCCACCACCTGCGCGCCGAGTACTGCCTCAAGGTCACCGGCGAGGTGACCGCGCGCAAGGAGGGCAACGAGAACCCCAACCTGGCCACCGGTGCCATCGAGGTCGTCGCCTCCGACGTCGAGGTCCTCAGCGCGGCCGCGACGCTGCCGTTCCCGATCAGCGACCACGTCGACGTCGGCGAGGAGGCGCGCCTCAAGCACCGCTACCTCGACCTGCGCCGCTCCGGGCCCAACCACGCGCTCCGCCTGCGCAGCAAGGTCAACAAGGCCGCGCGCGACGTCCTCGACGGTCACGACTTCGTCGAGATCGAGACGCCGACGCTGACGCGCTCGACGCCTGAGGGTGCGCGCGACTTCCTGGTGCCCGCACGCCTTCAGCCCGGCAGCTGGTACGCCCTCCCGCAGAGCCCCCAGCTGTTCAAGCAGCTGCTGATGGTCGCGGGCATGGAGCGCTACTTCCAGATCGCGCGCTGCTACCGCGACGAGGACTTCCGGGCCGACCGCCAGCCGGAGTTCACCCAGCTCGACATCGAGATGAGCTTTGTCGACCAGGACGACGTCATCGCCGTCGCGGAGGAGATCCTCAGCGCCCTGTGGCGCCTGGTGGGCCACGACGTGCCGACGCCGCTGCCCCGCATGACCTACGCGGAGGCGATGAGGCGCTACGGCTCCGACAAGCCCGACCTGCGCATGGGCCTGGAGCTCGTCGAGTGCACCGACTACTTCAAGGACACGCCGTTCCGCGTGTTCCAGGCGCCGTACGTCGGCGCCGTCGTCATGCCCGGTGGGGCGAGCCAGCCCCGCAAGCAGCTGGACGCCTGGCAGGAGTGGGCCAAGCAGCGCGGCGCCCGCGGGCTCGCCTACGTGCTGGTCCAGGAGGACGGCGAGCTCACCGGCCCGGTCGCCAAGAACATCAGCGACGAGGAGAAGGCCGGTCTGGCCGCCCACGTCGGTGCGAAGCCGGGGGACTGCGTGTTCTTCGGCGCCGGCCTCCCGAAGCCGAGCCGCGCCCTCCTGGGCGCCGCCCGGCTGGAGATCGGGCGCCGCGGCGGCCTGATCGACGAGGACGCCTGGAGCTTCCTGTGGGTGGTCGACGCCCCGCTGTTCGAGCCGGCCGACGACGCGACCGCCGCCGGCGACGTCGCGGTCGGCAGCGGCGCCTGGACGGCCGTCCACCACGCCTTCACCTCCCCGCAGGACCTCGAGACCTTCGACTCCGACCCTGGCAACGCGATCGCCTGGGCCTACGACATCGTCTGCAACGGCAACGAGATCGGTGGCGGGTCGATCCGTATCCACCGCGAGGACGTGCAGCGCCGGGTCTTCGCGATCATGGGCATCGGCGAGGAGGAGGCGCAGGAGAAGTTCGGCTTCCTGCTCGACGCGTTCAAGTTCGGCGCGCCCCCGCACGGCGGCATCGCCTTCGGCTGGGACCGCATCGTGGCGCTGCTCGCGGGCACCGACTCGATCCGCGACGTCATCGCGTTCCCGAAGTCCGGAGGAGGCTTCGACCCCCTCACCGCGGCCCCCGCTCCCATCACCGCGGCCCAGCGCAAGGAAGCCGGTGTGGACGCCCGCCCCACGGAGGATTCCGTCCCCGCGTCCTGAGGGGCGAGAAAAACATTCGACAAATCCGCTGAGACCAGATCGTTACGTCTGGGAGACCCGGAGGTCGCGCTGCGTCACATAGAGTCGCGGGCGGCGCACAGGGCGCATCCCGGGACGACCCGGTCCGCCGATGGATTGGCAGACACACTGCCTGGACGAGGTGAGCATGTCGACACCCACGATGGGGTCCGAGACCGTCGGACACCTGAGTGACGAAGCCGTTCCGGGCGACGAGCCCCCCGCGAAGAAACGGCAGGTGTCCGGGAAGTCCCCGATCCAGATCGCCCTCGGGCGGCTGCGCAAGGACAAGGTCGCGATGACCTGCTTCACCATCGTGATGTTCTTCGTGCTGATCGCGATCTTCGCCGACGTGCTGCAGAACCTCTTCGACGTCACCACCGAGCCCGGCAACCCGGCCCAGCAGCTCAACCCGATGAACGAGCTGCTTCCCTACAAGGGCCCGCCGTCCGGCGGCTTCGACCCCGAGCACCCCTTCGGCGTCGCGCCCAAGACCGCGACCGACAACCTCGCCGTCTGGCTGGCAGGCTGTCGCACCTCGCTGCTGATCGCCTCGCTGGCCACCCTGGTCGCCTCGATCATCGGCATCACGCTGGGCCTCATCGCCGGCTTCGTCGGCGGTGTCGTCGACAAGGCCATCTCGTTCGTCATCGACTTCTTCCTGACCGTGCCGTTCCTGCTCATGGCGCTGACGCTGGCCCCGATCATCAACCAGCGCTTCGCACTCAAGCCGGACCTCTACGAGAAGGCCCAGCTCTGGTCGCTCGTCGCGATCCTGGCGTTCTTCGGCTGGATGGGCGTCGCCCGCCTGGTGCGCGGCGAGGTGCTCTCGCTGCGCGAGCGGGAGTTCATCCTGTCGGCCCGGGTCATCGGCATGCCGACCACGCGGATCATGATCAAGGAGCTGCTGCCGAACCTGGTGGCCCCGATCGTGGTCGCGGTCTCCCTGATGCTGCCGGCGTTCATCGCCGCCGAGGCCGGTCTCGCCTACCTCGGCATCGGCATCACCCAGGGCAACTCCTGGGGTCAGACGATCCTGCGGGCCAGCAACTACTACGACGACTACGCGCTCTACTTCTGGGAGCCGCTGCTGGGGATCGTGATCCTGGTCGTCGCGCTCAACCTCCTCGGTGACGCGATCCGCGACGCCGTCGACCCCAAGACCCGTCGCTGACGGGCTCCCTCGATGTGGCCACGGGCCTCCGCCTGCGGCACGAATGAAAGAGAAAGGCTGGACAGCATGAAGCGCAACAAGACGCTCGCCGTTGTCGCGGGCTTCGCCATGGCCGGGTCACTCGCGGCCTGTGGTGGAGATGGCGGCGACGACAACGCCGGAGACGGTCCCAGCGAGTTCATCGAGGCCGGCAGCGGCTTCGAGAAGATCGCGGACGCCACCGGACCGGCCCCTGAGGTCGAGGGATCCCAGGTGGGCGGCGACATCACTGTCCACGTCCCGCTCGACCCGGGCCCGGAGAACCTCGACCCGACCGACGGCTGGTCGGTCCTGGGCAACTCCATCCAGCAGGCGCTGACGCACCGCTCGCTCACCCAGTACCGCCGCAACGCGGAGTCCGGTGACATGGAGCTCGTGCCTGACCTGGCCACCGACCTCGGTACCCCGAACGACGACTACACCGAGTGGAAGTTCACCGTCCGCGACGACGCGACGTGGGAGAACGGCGACCCGATCACCGCCGACGAGGTCAAGTTCGGCATCGAGCGCTCGTTCGACGTCGAGAACTTCCCGGGCACGCCCGGCCAGGAGTACTCGGTCAAGAACATCGACTGCGGCGAGGGCTACACCGGCCCCTACGGCGACAAGGGCGGCGACTGCGCCGGCATCGTCGTCGACGGCCAGGACATCACCATCAAGATGACCCGCCCGTTCCCCGACATGGACTTCTGGGGCTCCTTCATGGCCATGGGCCCGATCCCGCTCGAGGGTTCGGAGCCGCCCGCCTACGGCGCCAAGCCGCTGTCCAACGGCCCGTACAAGATCCAGGAGTTCCGCCCGAACGAGACCCTCGTCCTGGTGAAGAACCCCGAGTGGAAGCCCGAGAGCGACCCGGCGCGTCACCAGTACGCCGACAGCTGGACGTTCAAGTTCGACGCCGACCAGGAGAAGGTCGACGCGATCCTGCTCAGCGACTCGGCCGAGTCCCAGACCGCGGTCTCGAACCGCGTGGGCGCGACCAACGTGACCAAGGCGCAGGGCGCCCTGGGTGACAACTTCATCCAGCAGACCGGTCAGTGCGTCAGCTACCTGGCTCCCGACTACAGCAAGATCACCGACATCAAGATCCGCAAGGCGATCGCCTACGCGTTCGACTACGAGAACATCTGGCTCGCCGGTGGTCAGGTCCCGAACGTCACCCGCATCCCCGCGAGCACGATCATGCCTCCGGGCATGTCGGGTCGCAAGGACTACCAGCCCGACGGTGACCAGTTCACGTTCGACCCCGAGAAGGCCAAGGAGCTGCTGGCCGAGGCCGGCGCCGAGAACTACAAGCTGAGCTTCATCTACGACGACTCCGCTCCGGAGCTCGTGGACGCGAACGCCCAGCAGGTCAAGGGCTTCGAGGCCGCCGGCTTCGAGGTCGAGGCCATCGCCTACCAGGAGGACGCGTACGAGCTGTTCGGGAACAAGGACAACCCGATCAACAAGAAGCTCAACCTCCGCACGGTCAACTGGTGCTCCGACTGGCCGTCCGCCTACACGATGATCCCGCCCCTGGTCTCCAAGGGCTCGCAGTACAACACCGCGTTCTTCGACGAGCAGGAGGTGCAGGACCGGATCGACGAGATCCCGACCCTGCCGCTCGAGGAGCAGGCCGGCGCCTGGGGTGACCTGGACGAGATGATCGGTACCGAGTACCTCCCGATCATCCCGACCGCGTACCGCAACGACCTGTTCGGTGCTGGCTCCAAGATCGGTGGCTTCACCGGTGACGCGGCCATGAGCGCGATCAACTACAAGGACCTCTACGTCATCAAGTGACGAAGGTCCGGAGTAGCAGCTCCGCCGCATGACCGACGGTCGGGGGTCGGGCGCACCAGCGCCCGGCCCCCGACCCCGGCTCCCCCTGTGCTCCGGCACACGCTGAAAGGTCCCCCTGGATGTTCGCCTACATCGTCAAGCGGCTGCTGGCCGGCATGGTCGTGGTCGTCCTGATCTCGATCGCCGTCTTCGCCCTGTTCTGGTACGGCCCGGAGTCGCCGGCTCGTCCGGTCTGCGAGTCGAAGACGGGCGGCAAGTGCACCCCCGAACGGCTCGCGAACTTCGAGAAGAGCCTCGGCTACGACAACCCCATCTACGAGGAGTACGGCAAGTACGCCAAGGGCGTCTTCGTCGGCCGTGAGCTCACCATCGGTACGCAGCGCATCGACTGCGACGCCCCGTGCCTGGGCTACTCGTTCAAGAACAACACGCTGGTCTGGGACGACCTCGTGAAGCGCATGCCCGCGACGGTCTCCGTGGCCGGTGGCGGCGCTCTCCTCTACCTCCTGCTCGGCATCCCCATCGGGGTGGCGGCCGCGCGACGGCGCGGCTCGCTCACCGACAAGGTGCTCGTCAGCAGCTTCCTCGTCGTCAGCTCGGTGCCGTACTACCTCTTCGCGCTCCTGGCCTGGATCTACTGCACCCTGGTGTTCGAGATACCCGTGCTGGGCAGCAGCGGCTACACCCCGTTCACGGACAACCCCTGGAAGTGGGCGACGGGGCTCCTGCTCCCGTGGCTCTGCCTGGGCCTGTTCGGCTGCACGCAGTACACGCGCTACACCCGTGGCGCCATGGTCGAGGCCCTCAGCGAGGACTACATCCGCACGGCCAAGGCCAAGGGCCTGCCCGCCAGCACCGTCGTCTACCGCCACGGGCTGCGCAGCGCGCTGGTGCCGGTCGTGACCGTGTTCGGCATCGACCTCGGCGTCCTCCTGGCCGGCACGATCTTCACCGAGAAGATCTTCGAGATCCAGGGCATCGGGTTGTGGGGCCTCAACGCCGTCGTGGCCAAGGACCTCCAGGTGGTCGCGGCCACCGCCCTCTTCGGAGCTGTCGTGATGGTCATCAGTAACCTGGTGGTCGATCTCATCTACAGCGTCCTCGACCCCCGCGTGAGGCTCTCGTGACTCAGACTTCCACCCCCTCGACCCGCCTCGACACCGACGACTTCCTGGTCGTCGAGAACCTCACCGTCGAGTTCCCGACCCCCGACGGCCCCGTGCGTGCCGTCAACGACCTCAGCTACTCCGTGGGCATGGGGGAGACCCTGGGCATCGTGGGCGAGTCCGGCTCGGGCAAGTCCGTCTCGAGCATGGCCGTCCTCGGCCTGCACGACATGCAGCGCACCAAGATCACCGGCTCGATCCGTGTCGGCGGCACCGAGGTCATCGGCCTCGACGAGTCCGGCATGCGCAAGATCCGTGGCAACAGCGCCGCGATGATCTTCCAGGACGCGCTCGCCGCCCTCCACCCGTTCTACCGGGTCGGCGCGCAGCTCGCCGAGGCCTACGTCGTCCACCACCCGTCCGCCTCCAAGCGCGACGCGCGGCGCCGGGCGATCGAGATGCTCGACCGGGTCGGGATCCCGCAGCCCGACAAGCGGGTCGACGACTTCCCGCACCAGTTCTCCGGCGGCATGCGCCAGCGCGCGATGATCGCGATGGGCCTGATCAACGACCCGTCGCTGCTCATCGCCGACGAGCCGACCACCGCGCTCGACGTGACCGTGCAGGCGCAGATCCTGGACCTGCTCCAGGACCTGCAGCGCGAGTTCAACTCCGCCGTCATCATCATCACCCACGACCTCGGCGTCGTGGCCGAGATGGCCGACGAGGTGCTGGTGATGTACGCCGGGCGCTGCGTCGAGTACGGCGCCTGCAAGGAGCTGCTGACGCACCCGGAGATGCCCTACACGTGGGGCCTGCTCTCGAGCATCCCCGACGTGTCGGCCGACACCGACGCCCGGCTGATCCCGATCCCGGGCAACCCGCCGAGCCTGCTGGACCCCCCGAGCGGGTGCTCGTTCCACCCCCGCTGCGCCCACACCGACAAGGTGCCCGGCGCCCTGTGCGCCACCACGCTGCCCGAGCTGCTGCCCGGCGGCCGCGGCGCGTCGCACCTGAAGCGGTGCCACCTGGCCAACCCCGACGAGATCTTCGCGCGGGACGTCCTGGCCGAGATCGCACCCGACCTGGTCGAGGAGACCCCCTGATGACCGAGCGTGACGCCACTCGCGACGAGCTGGTGCCCGAGGAGCAGACCACCCTGGAGCCCGAGCCGGTGCTCGTGCCCGAGGTGCCGAGCTTCGACAAGCTGGCCGAGCAGTCGCACACCGCCTCCGAGCTCGACCTGTCCCGCGGCTCCGTGCTCGAGGTGGACAACCTCAAGATGTACTTCCCGGTCAAGTCCGGCGGTCTCATCCGCCGCAAGATCGGCGACGTCCAGGCCGTCGACGGCATCTCGTTCGAGGTGCCGCACGGCGGCTCCCTCGGTCTGGTGGGGGAGTCCGGCTGCGGCAAGTCCACGACCGGCCGCCTGATCACCCGCCTCTACACCCCGACCGGTGGCCGGATCCTCTTCGAGGACAAGGACATGGCGGAGATGAGCAACCGCGAGCTCAAGCCGATGCGGCGTCAGGTCCAGATGATCTTCCAGGACCCCTACACCTCGCTCAACCCGCGGCACACGGTCGGATCGATCATCGGGGCGCCCCTCGAGGTGCACAACATCGTGCCCAAGGACAAGATCCTCCCGCGGGTGCAGGAGCTCCTCGAGGTCGTCGGCCTCAACCCCGAGCACTACAACCGCTACCCCAACGAGTTCTCCGGCGGCCAGCGCCAGCGCATCGGCATCGCCCGCGCGCTCACGCTCAACCCCAAGCTGCTGGTCGCCGACGAGCCCGTCTCCGCCCTGGACGTGTCCATCCAGGCGCAGGTCATCAACCTGCTCCAGGACATCCAGAAGGAGTTCGACGTCGCGTTCCTGTTCATCGCCCACGACCTCGCGGTCGTGCGGCACTTCTGCCCCGAGATCGCGGTCATGTACCTCGGCAAGATCGTCGAGATCGGCGACCGCGACAGCATCTACAGCAACGCCCACCACCCCTACACCCAGGCGCTGCTCTCGGCCGTGCCCGACATCAAGCAGGCCTCCATCGGTGGCCGACGCGAGCGGATCCGGCTGCAGGGCGACGTCCCGAGCCCGATCAACCCGCCGTCGGGCTGCCGCTTCCGCACCCGGTGCCCGATCGCCCAGGAGATCTGCGCCAAGCACGAGCCACCGCTGCTGCAGATCGGCAAGCGCCACAAGGTCGCCTGCCACTTCCCGGGCCCGATCGGTCACCACCCGGACACCCCGGTGACGGCGCCGCTGCTCGGCACCGACGCCTACGGCAGCCCCGACCCGGGGGCGACGCCGAGCCCGGCCATCACCAACAAGCCCGGCTACGACGACACCTGGTTCGACCTGGATGCGAAGACGCTTGGACGAGCCTGAGGGCCTGTTCGGCCCTCCCACGTCCGCGCCGCAGCGCCCCGGTGCCGGCTCGCTTGCCGGCAACACCCATGCCTCCGCCCCGCTGGCGGTGCGCATGCGTCCCCGCACGCTCGACGAGCTGGTGGGCCAGTCGCAATTGCGCGCGCCCGGCTCGCCGCTGCGACAGCTCATCGAGGGCGACCAGTCGATGTCGCTGCTGCTCTGGGGGCCGCCGGGCACCGGCAAGACCACGATCGCGGCGATCCTCAGCCAGCAGACGGACCGGCGATTCGTCGAGGTGTCGGCGGTGTCGGCGGGGGTGAAGGAGGTGCGCGCGGCCATCGACGCCGCCCGCGCCGAGCTCGTCAACGCCAGCCGGGAGACCGTGCTGTTCGTCGACGAAGTGCACCGCTTCAGCAAGGCGCAGCAGGACGCGCTGCTGCCCGGTGTCGAGAACCGCTGGGTGACGCTGGTCGCGGCCACCACCGAGAACCCGTTCTTCTCGGTGATCTCGCCGCTGCTGTCGCGCAGCCTGCTGCTGCGGCTGGAGTCGCTGACCGACGACGACGTACGCCGCGTCCTCGACCAGGCCATCACCGACGAGCGCGGTCTCGCCGGCCGGTTCATGGTCGAGCCCGACGCCCTGGACCACCTGGTCCGGCTGGCCGGGGGCGACGCCCGGCGCTCCCTCACCTACCTCGAGGCCTCCGCGGGCGCCGCGTCGTCGCGGGGGAGCGACACCGTCGACCTCGCCACCGCGGAGACGGCCGTCGACCAGGCCGCCGTGCGCTACGACCGCCAGGGCGACCAGCACTACGACGTGACGAGCGCTTTCATCAAGTCCATCCGTGGCTCCGACGCCGACGCCGCTCTCCACTACCTCGCCCGGATGATGGAGGCCGGTGAGGACCCCCGGTTCATCGCCCGGCGCCTGGTGATCCTGGCCAGCGAGGACATCGGTCTCGCCGACCCCACCGCGCTCACGACCGCCGTCGCCGCGGCCCAGGCGGTGCAGCTCATCGGGATGCCGGAGGCACGCCTCAACCTCGCCCAGGCGGTGATCGCCCTCGCCGTCGCGCCCAAGTCCAACGCGGTCATCTCGGCCATCGACGCGGCGAGCGCCGACGTGCGAGCCGGCAAGATCGGTCCCGTGCCGCCGCACCTGCGCGACGCGCACTACTCCGGCGCCAAGAAGCTCGGCCACGGCAAGACCTACAAGTACAGCCACGACGAGCCCTACGGCGTCGCCGAGCAGCAGTACGCCCCGGACGTCGTGCGCGACGCCGAGTACTACCGCCCGACCAGCCTGGGGGCCGAGTCCGCGGTCAAGGAGCGGTGGGAGCGCATCCGGCGCCTGATCCGCGGTGAGGGCCCGACACCTCCGCGATAGGGTCGACGACTGTGAGCGAGGACTGGAGCGTGCCGGCGTGGACCATCGTGTCCGCGCTCGTCGTCGTGCTCCTGCTCGCCGCGGCCCTGGTGCTCTCCACCGTCCGCGGTCGTCGCCGCGCCGCGCGCGACCGCGCGGCCGCGCAGGCGGAGTCGGCCCAGCTGCGCGAGCAGGTGGCCGAGATCGCGCGCCGGCTCGACGCGGCCGTCGCCGCCCCTGTCGCTGCCCCCGTGCCGGCCCGGCCGCCGTCGGACGCCAGCGACTACGTGATCACCCGCATCGGCACCGCCGAGGAGCCCGCCCCCGTGGTCCCCGCACCGGTGTTCGCCGACCTCGTGATGCGCGAGAGCGTGGTGCAGGCGGCTTCCCTGGTCGCGGGCCTGCGACGTGCCCTCGCCCCTGAGACCCGCAACCGGATCCGCTTCGAGATGCGCCGCGAGGTGAAGCGCTCGCGCAAGCAGCGGCGCGCCGACCTCAAGACCGCTCGTCGCGAGTGGGAGGCCCGGCAGCGGGCCGACGTCGACGAGGACTCCGCCGCATGAGGCGGGGCCTCTGGTTCGTGGCCGGGGCCGGCGCCGGGGTCTACGCCATGGTCCGCGGGCGGCGTGCCGCCGAGGCGCTCACGGCCGACGGCCTGCGTGACCGCGTCGGCGCCGCCTTCGTCGGCGCCCGGATGTTCCGCGACGAGGTCGCGCAGGGCAAGGCCGACGCCGAGACCGACCTCCGGCAGAGGCTGGGGCTGGTGCCCGAGGGCACCCCCGAGCTGACCGCCGGCAGCACCACCACCAGGCACGAGATCACAGGACAGGAAGGCACCAGCTGATGGACACCGCGGAGATCCGCCGACGGTTCGTCGCTCACTTCGAGCGCAACGAGACCGTGGGGGCCCACCAGGCGGTGGCATCGGCGTCGCTCCTGCTCGACGACCCGAACCTGCTGTTCGTCAACGCCGGGATGGTGCCCTTCAAGCCGTACTTCCTCGGCCAGGAGACGCCGCCGTACGACCGCGCCGTCAGCGTCCAGAAGTGCGTGCGCACCCCCGACATCGAGGACGTCGGCAAGACCACCCGTCACGGCACGTTCTTCGAGATGTGCGGCAACTTCTCCTTCGGCGACTACTTCAAGGAGGGGGCGATCGAGCTCGCCTGGGACCTGGTCACCCGGTCGCGGGCCGACGGCGGCTTCGGTCTCGAGGAGAGCCGGCTGTGGCCGAGCGTCTACGTCGACGACCCCGAGGCGGTCGCCCTGTGGATGAAGGTCACCGGCCTACCCGAGGAGCGCATCGTCAAGCTGGGCAAGCGGGAGAACTACTGGTCCATGGGCGTGCCCGGGCCCGGGGGACCGTGCTCGGAGATCCTCTACGACCGCGGACCGGAGTTCGGGCCTGACGGGGACTTCGGCACCACCTCGCGGCTCGTCATGCCCACCGAGCTCGAGGACCGCTACCTCGAGATCTGGAACCTCGTCTTCATGCAGGACGAGCTCAGCGCCGTGCGGAGCAAGGACGACTTCGACATCCACGGGTCGCTGCCCAAGCGCAACATCGACACCGGCATGGGCCTGGAGCGGGTCGCCTTCCTGCTCCAGCAGAAGCAGAACATGTACGAGATCGACGTGATGTTCCCGGTGATCGAGCGGGCGATGGCGCTCACCGGACGCACCTACGGCAAGGACCACGAGGACGACGTGCGGTTCCGCGTCGTGGCCGACCACGTGCGCAGCTCGATGATGCTCATCGCCGACGGCGTCACGCCCGGCAACGAGGCGCGCGGCTACGTCCTGCGGCGGCTGCTGCGCCGGGCCGTGCGCTCGATGCGCCTGCTCGGCTACGAGGACCCCGCGCTTCCCGAGCTGCTGCCTGTCAGCCGGGACCGGATGGGGGAGACCTACACCGAGCTCCACCACGACTGGGACCGCATCGCGCGCGTCGCCTTCGCCGAGGAGGAAGCGTTCCGCAAGACGCTCCAGGCCGGCACCCAGATCTTCGACCTGGCCGCGGGCGAGGTGCGCGCGAGCGGCGCCACGACGCTGTCGGGCGACCGCGCGTTCGCCCTCCACGACACCTACGGCTTCCCGATCGACCTCACGCTGGAGATGGCCTCCGAGGCCGGCCTCAGCGTCGACGAGGCGGGCTTCCGGTCGCTCATGACCGAGCAGCGCGAGCGCGCCAAGGCCGACGCCCGGTCCAAGAAGGGCCAGCACGCCGACACCACCGTCTACCGCGGCATCCTCGACGCCCACGGGCCGACCGACTGGGTGGCCTACGAGACCGACGAGACCGAATCGACCGCGCTGGCGCTGCTCACCGGCGGCGCTCCGGCGACCTCGCTGACGCAGGGCGAGGTCGGCGAGCTGGTGCTCGACCGCACGCCGTTCTACGCCGAGTCCGGTGGCCAGGTCGCCGACGCCGGCACCATCGAGTTCGACGGCGGCCGGCTCGAGGTGCTCGACGTGCAGCGCCCCGTGCGCGGGCTGGTCGTCCACCAGGTGCGGGTCGTCGACGGGGAGTTCACCCCCGGCTCGCTGCTGCACGCGAAGGTCGACCCGGAGTGGCGCGTCGGCGCCCGCCAGGCCCACTCGGGCACCCACGTCGTGCACGCCGCCCTGCGCGAGGTGCTCGGCCCCAGCGCGCTGCAGTCCGGCTCCTACAACCGTCCGGGCTACCTGCGACTCGACTTCGGCTGGACCAGCGGCCTCTCGCCCCAGCAGGTGCGCGACATCGAGCAGGTCTCCAACGAGGCCCTGCGCGCCGACCTCCCGGTCGGCTGGCAGTACATGACCCTGCCCGAGGCCAAGGAGTGGGGCGCCATCGCGCTCTTCGGCGAGACCTACGACGACCAGAAGGTCCGCGTCGTGGAGATCGGCGGCCCCTGGTCGCGCGAGCTCTGCGGTGGCACGCACGTCTCGCACTCCTCGCAGATCGGCACCATCGTCGTCACCGGGGAGGCGTCCGTCGGCTCCGGCAACCGCCGCATCGAGGCCTTCACCGGGGTGGAGGGCTTCGCCTACCTCGCGCGCGAGCGCGACGTCGTCGACCAGCTCACGGGCCTGCTCAAGGCGCAGCCCGACGACCTGGTCGGTCGGGTGTCCGACCTGGTGGAGCGGCTGCGCCAGGCCGAGAAGGAGCTGGAGAAGGGGCGTGTCGCCCAGCTGCTCGCCGGGGTCGCGCAGCTCGCGGCCTCCGCGACCAAGGTGGGCGACGTCAACGTCGTGGCCCAGCGCGCCGACGGCGCGAGCGGCGGCGACGTCCGCACCCTGGCGCTCGACGTGCGCAGCCGGATGAGCCCCTCCGAGCCCGGCGTGGTCGTGATCGTGGGGTCCACCGGCTCCGGCGCCGACACCAAGGTGGCCGTGGTCGCCGCGGTCAACGACGAGGCCCGCTCGCGCGGGCTGTCGGCCAACGCGCTGGTGCGCGCCGTCGGACCGCTGCTCGGCGGCAAGGGCGGCGGCAAGGACGACGTCGCCCAGGGCGGGGGCACCGACGCGTCGCGGATCGACGAGGCGCTCGCGCTGGTGCCGACCGAGGTGGCGCGCAGCTGATGCGCCCCGGTGTGCGGCTGGGCCTCGATCCGGGGGACGCCCGGATCGGGGTCGCCCGCAGCGACCCCTCCGGCTTCCTCGCGACCCCGGTGGAGACCGTGCGCCGGGGCAGGGGCGACCTGCGCCGCCTCGAGCAGATCCTGGCCGAGGAGGGAGCCGTCGAGGTGGTCGTCGGCCTGCCCCGCTCGCTGTCGGGCGGCGAGGGCCCCTCGGCCGCCAAGGTTCGCGAGTTCGCAGGTCAGCTGGCCCGTCGCGTGGCGCCCGTCCCGGTCCGGCTGTGCGACGAGCGTCTGACCACCGTGTCCGCGGAGGCTATGCTGCGCGACCGTGGCCAGAAGGGCCGCAAACGGCGTGCCGTGGTCGACCAGGCGGCCGCCGTCCTGATCCTGCAGCACGCGCTCGACACCGAACGCGCCTCGGGCCTCGCGCCGGGTGAGATCGTGGAGGAGACCCATGAGTGACCCAGTGAACGGCCCAGTGAATGGCCCCGTGGACGACCGGACCGAGAGCGACGAGGGCTCCTTCGTCGACGAGGTCTACGAGGCCCCCGCCGGCGGCGCGCGCCGCCGCAAGCGCCGTGGTGTCTCCGGCTGCCTGCCCGTGCTCGTGGTCCTGGCCGTGGTCGCCGGGCTGCTCTACTTCGGCGTGACCCGCGGGATGGACTTCCTGGAGGACCAGTTCGGCGAGGCCGAGGACTACCCCGGCCCGGGGTCGGGCCGGGTCACCTTCCAGGTCGTGAGCGGCGACAGCGTCGCCGACATGGGCCGCAACCTCAAGGAGGCCGGCGTCGTCGCCTCCGTGGACGCGTTCACCGCGGCCGCCAGCTCCAACCCCGACGCCACCAGCATCCAGGCCGGCTACTTCTCGCTCCAGAAGGAGATGAAGGCCTCCGACGTCGTCGAGGTCCTGGTCGACCCCGACAACGTCAACAAGGGCGTCGAGAAGGTCACCTTCCCCGAGGGGCTGACCGTCGACCAGACCGTCGAGACGCTCGCGGAGAAGACCGACTTCAAGGTCAAGGGCATCCGCCGGGCCCTCGAGGACGCCGACGCGCTCGGGCTGCCCGACTACGCCGACGGCAACCCGGAGGGCTACCTGTTCCCGGCGACGTACATCGTCGCCCCGGGGTCCACGCCCGCCGACCTCCTGCGCCAGATGGTCGACCGGTGGAAGCAGGCCGCCGAGGACGCCGACCTCGCAGGCGCGGCCGAGCGGCTGGGCTACACCGAGGCCGAGCTGATGACGATCGCCAGCCTCACCGAGGCCGAGGCCCGGCCCAAGGACATGGCCAAGGTCGCGCGGGTCATCTACAACCGCATCGAGAACGAGGGCACCGCCGGCACGATCGGGCTGCTCCAGATCGATGCGACCGTCAACTTCGCGCTGGGCCGCAACCTCGGCGTGGCCATCACCAACGAGGACAAGGAGGTGGACTCGCCCTACAACACGCACAAGTACAAGGGCCTGCCCCCCGGTCCCATCGAGGCGCCCGGCGACGCGGCCATCAAGGCGGCGACCAACCCGGCCAAGGGCGACTGGTACTACTACGTCACGGTCGACCTCAAGACCGGCGAGACCAAGTTCGCCGAGTCCTACGACGAGTTCCTCGACTACAAGGCCGAGTTCACCGAGTACTGCACCACGTCCGACGCCTGCTGAGCCGTGAGGTGCGCCGTCCTGGGGGACCCGATCTCCCACTCGCTGTCCCCGGTGCTGCACCGGGCCGGCTACGAGGCGCTCGGCCTGGACTGGACCTACGACGCCGTCCGGGTCGGGCTGGGCGGGCTCCCGGAGCTGCTGCACAGCGGTGAGTGGAGGGGCTTCTCGCTGACGATGCCGCTCAAGCGGGAGGCCGTGCCGCTCGCCGACGACGTCACCGACCGCGTCGGGCTGGTCGGTGCGGCCAACACGCTGGTGCTGGCCGAGGGGCGGGTGCTGGCCGACAACACCGACCTGCCGGGCGCGGTGGCCGCCGTCCGCGAGCGGTACGACGGTCCGGTGCGGGCCGGCACGGTGCTGGGCGGGGGTGCGACCGCGGCCTCGACCGGGCTGGCGCTGTGCGACCTGGGGGCCACGACGGTCACGGTGCTCGCCCGGTCGGCCGAGCGCGCGCGGGAGACCCTGGACGCGATCGCCCGCCATCCCTCCGGACCGGAGGTCCGCGTCGGCTCCCTCGGGGACGTGCCGAGCGGGGAGGTGCTGGTCTCCACGGTCCCCGCCGCCGCGCAGACCGCCGAGCTGGTCCGGCTGGCCGCGGACGTGCCGGTGCTCTTCGAGGTGCTCTACGACCCGTGGCCCACGCCGTTGGCGGCGAGCGCGGGGTCGCGGCCCCTCGTGAGCGGCCTCGACCTGCTGGTGCACCAGGCCGCCCTCCAGTTCGAGCTGTTCACCGGCGTCACCGCGCCGCTGGACGTCATGCGGGCCGCGGGCGATCGCGCCCTGGCGGCGCGCACGGTGCGGCCGGGGCCGTGACCGAGGCCCCGGCCAGCCTCTTCCTGGTGATGGCCGCGTGCTGCGCCCTGGGCCTGCTGGTGCCGGACCTGGTGCGACGGGTGCCCGAGCCGGCCCCCGAGCCCGGCGAGCTGCTGCCCAAGGAGACCTACGCCGCCGTCGCGGCGCGGCCGGGCCTCGCCGCGAAGGCCGCGCTGGCCGCCGCCCTCGCCGGCGCGGTCATCGGCGCGGTCGTCGGCCCGCAGTGGCCGCTGCTCTACCTCGTCCCGCTCGTGCCCATCTGCGTGGCGCTTGCGGTGATCGACTGGCGGACAAGGCTGCTGCCCACGACGGTGATCGCTCCGACGTACGTGCTGACCGTGGTGCTGGTGCTCGCCGCGGCCGCCCTCACCGGCGACGTCGACGCCCTGCTGCGGGCCGGCTGGGGCTGGCTGATCGCCGGCGGGTCGTTCTTCCTGCTGTGGTTCGTGCACCCCTCCGGGCTCGGCTACGGCGACGTGCGGCTGTCCGGGATCCTCGGCATCGCGCTGGGCTACCTCGGCTGGGGCGAGCTCCTCGTCGGGCTGTACGCCGGCTTCCTGCTGGGCGGCGTCGGCGGCGGGGTGCTCGCGCTGCTGCGCGTCGTCGAGCGTCGGGCCTTCCCCTTCGGTCCCTTCATGCTCGTGGGCGCCCTGGCGGGCATCGCCGTGGGGGAGCCGGTGCTGCGCAGTCTCGTGGAGGGGTGACCGGCGCAGCGTCCGTGGCGGTCAATGAAAGACTGCCTCCATGCTGCGTTGGCTCACCGCGGGCGAGTCCCACGGCCCGTCCCTGGTCGCGATCCTCGAGGGGCTCCCCGCCCATGTGCGGGTGACCTCCGACGACATCGCCGACTCCCTCGCCCGACGGCGCCTCGGCTACGGCCGCGGCGCCCGTATGAAGTTCGAGCAGGACCAGGTGACGATCACCGGCGGCGTGCGCCACGGGCTCACCCAGGGCGGACCGGTGGCGCTGCAGGTCGGCAACACCGAGTGGCCCAAGTGGGAGCGGGTCATGTCGGCCGACCCGGTGGACCCCGCCGAGCTGGAGTCGATGGCGCGCAACGCCCCGCTGACCCGGCCGAGGCCCGGCCACGCCGACCTGGCGGGCATGCAGAAGTACGACTTCGACGACGCCCGCCCGATCCTCGAGCGCGCCTCGGCGCGCGAGACCGCGGCCCGGGTGGCCCTGGGCCGGGTCGCCACCAACTTCCTCGAGCAGGCCGTCGGCGCCCGCGTCGTCTCCCACGTCATCGAGCTCGGCGGCGTGCGTGCCCCCGACGGTCTCTGGCCCGAGGCCGACGACGTCGCGCGCCTCGACGAGGACCCGGTGCGCTGCCTGGACCCCGACACGTCGGCGGGGATGGTCGCGGCCATCGACCAGGCGCACAAGGACGGCGACACCCTCGGCGGCGTCGTCGAGGTCGTCGTCCACGGGCTCCCGCCGGGGCTGGGCTCCCACGTCCACTGGGACCGTCGCCTCGACTCGCGCCTCGCCGGCGCCCTGATGGGCATCCAGGCGATCAAGGGCGTCGAGGTCGGCGACGGCTTCGCGCTCGCCGCCACGCCCGGCTCGCTGGCCCACGACGAGATCGTGCCGACCGACGACGGCATCCGACGTACGTCGGGACGCTCCGGCGGCACCGAGGGCGGGATGACCACCGGCGAGGTGCTGCGGGTCCGCGCGGCCATGAAGCCGATCGCCACCGTGCCGCGCGCGCTGCGCACCGTCGACGTCACGACCGGGGAGGCCACGGTGGCCCACCACCAGCGCTCCGACGTGTGCGCCGTCCCGGCCGCCGGGATCGTGGCCGAGGCCATGGTCGCGCTGGTGCTCGCGGACGCCGTCGTGGAGAAGTTCGGCGGCGACTCGGTGCAGGAGACCCGGCGCAACGTGGAGGGCTACCTCGACGCCCTGAGGTACCGGTGAGCGTCGTCCTCGTCGGCCCCATGGGGGCGGGCAAGTCGACCGTCGGCCCACTGCTCGCCGAGGCGCTGGGCGTGACCGCGCGCGACGTCGACGTCGAGATCGAGGCTCGCGAGGGGCGCGCGATCTCCGACATCTTCGTCGACTCCGGCGAGGAGCACTTCCGCGCGCTCGAGAAGGCCGCGGTGGCCGCGGTGCTGGCCGAGCACGACGGCGTCGTGTCGCTGGGCGGCGGCGCGGTCCTCGACCCCGACACCCGCGAGCTGCTGGTCGACCACCAGGTCGTCTTCCTGCGCGTGGGCCTCTCCGAGGCGGTCAAGCGGGTCGGCCTGGGCACCGGTCGTCCGCTGCTGCTCGGCAACGTGCGCTCGCGCATCAAGGCCCTGCTCGACGAGCGGGCTCCCGTCTACACCGCCGTCGCCGACCTGACCGTCGACACCGACCAGCGCTCCCCGGGGGACATCGTGGCCGAGATCGAGAAGGCGCTACCGTGAGCGCCACCGTGCTGCACGTCGGCGGCGCGTCGCCGTACGACGTGGTGGTGGGCGAGGACCTTGCCGAGCGGCTGCCGGCCATCCTGGGCGAGGACGTCCAGCGGGTGGCGCTGCTCTTCGCCGGCGCGCTGGGGGAGCAGGCCGAGCCGGTGCTGGACGCGCTGCGCGAGCACTACGACGTCCTGGCGCTCGGGCTGCCCGACGGCGAGCGGGCGAAGACCTCCTCGGTCGCCAACGATTGCTGGGAGGCCCTGGGCGAGGCCGGCTTCACCCGATCCGACGCCGTCGTGACCTTCGGCGGCGGCGCCACGACCGACCTCGGCGGCTTCGTCGCCGCCACCTGGCTGCGCGGGGTCCGCGTGGTGCACGTGCCGACGACGCTGCTGGCGATGGTGGACGCGGCCGTCGGTGGCAAGACCGGCGTCAACACCGCCGCCGGCAAGAACCTCGTCGGCAGCTTCCACGAGCCCGCCGGCGTCCTGTGCGACCTGCGCCTGCTGGCGTCGCTGCCGCGCGAGGAGCTGGTCGCCGGCCTCGGCGAGGTCGTCAAGTGCGGCTTCGTCGCCGATCCCGAGATCCTGCGGCTGGTCGAGACGACCGAGCCCGAGGCGCTGACGGCCGGCTCCGACGTCCTGCGTGAGCTGGTCGAGCGGGCCATCCAGGTCAAGATCGACATCGTGGTCACCGACCTCAAGGAGACCGGCGGCAGCGACGGGCACCCGGGCCGCGAGGCGCTCAACTACGGCCACACCCTGGCCCACGCGATCGAGCGCTCCGAGGACTACGCGATCCGCCACGGCGAGGCGGTCGCCATCGGCGCTGTCTTCGCCGCCGAGCTGGCGCGCGCCGCCGGCGTGCTCGCCCCGGAGGTCGCCGACCGGCACCACACGGCGTTCTCCCGGGTCGGGCTGCCGACGACGTACGACGGCGCCGGCTTCGACGAGCTGCACGCCGCCATGGCGGTCGACAAGAAGTCCCGAGGCTCGCAGCTGCGGTTCGTGGTCCTCGAGGACGTCGGGCGCCCGGTCATCCTGGCCGGCCCCTCCGAGGAGCACCTGCGCACCGCCTTCGGCGTGGTGACGGGCGGCCGGCCGTGAGGGTGCTCGTCCTCAACGGGCCCAACCTGGGCCGCCTCGGGCGGCGCCAGCCCGAGATCTACGGGACCACCACGCACGCCGAGCTCGCCGACCTGTGCGTCGGGTGGGGCGCCGGCCTGGGCCTGGAGGTGGAGGTCCGCCAGACCAACCACGAGGGCCAGATGCTCGACTGGCTCAACGCCGCCGCCGACGACGGCGACCCGGTGGTCCTCAACGCCGCCGCCTGGACGCACTACTCCTACGCGATCCTGGACGCCTGCGCCCAGCTGACCGCGCCGCTGGTCGAGGTGCACATCTCCGACCCGCACCAGCGCCCCGAGGAGTTCCGCCACCACTCGGTCGTCACGCCGTACGCCGTCGAGGTGGTCGCCGGCCTCGGGGTCGACGGCTACCGCATCGCGCTCGAGCGCGTCGCCGGAGGCTAGCGCAGGCACGCCCCGCCTCCGGTGGTCGAGCAGCGAGGAGCGCCAGCGACGAGCGCCCGTCGAGACCCCGTGACCCGACCGCCGCGCTGATCCCACGGTGGTTGAGGTGCGAGCGCAGCGAGCCTCGAAACCACCTGATGTGTGCGGGGCTGGTGTTGGCCCGCGCGCTAGCAGCCCGGGTCTCGGCGTCAAGGAGCTTCGCCCGCTTCGCGGCGCCCTTCGGGCGTCCTTGACTCCGAGCCTCTCCCGGGCTGCTGGGACGGCGCACGGGCGGCGGCGGCTTCGCCGCGCCGCCCGCAAACAGCGCGGCCCCTGCTTATCGGTCACCAGCGTCGGCAGTTCGCGCCTCACGCCGAGCTAGCCACGCTCGGCCGGGCCGCGGTGGTGACCAACTGCCGACGCTGAGTGTCGGTCGTCGCACCACCAGCCACACCAACCCCACCAGAGGGGTGCCGCGCTTTGCGCGGGCGGCGCGGGCGAAGCCCGTGTCGCCCCGTGCGCCGTCAAGCCGGTCGAGAGAGGCTCCGGGTCAAGGACGCCCGAAGGGCGCCGCGAAGCGGGCGCCGAAGGCGATCCTTGAGGCGGAGACGCGACCGGCTAAGCGCGCGGCACCCCAGTCCGGCCCCGAGCAGACAACCAGAGGTGCAGGGGTCTCGACGCGCGCTCGTCGCTGGCGCTCCTCGCTGCTCGACCACCGGTGCGGTGCGGCGGGCGTGGTTTCGAGGCTCGCTGCGCTCGCACCTCAACCACCGACCACTGTGGCGCTGAGGCTCGGTCAGCCGACGGGGGTGCCGGGGTCGCCGGAGGTGCGGGTGAGGACGCGCATGGAGCCACAGACGTCGGACTCGGCGAACGAGCCGCTCGTCAGGGCGCGCTGGAAGACGTGGTACGGCGCCTGGCCGCCGTCGGCGGGGTCGGCGAAGACGTCGTGGATGACCAGCGCACCGCCGGGCAGCAGCCAGTGCGCCCAGCCGGCGTAGTCGTTCTGGGCGTGGACCTCCGCGTGCCCGCCGTCGATGAAGAGCAGCGACAGGGGGGTGCGCCACAGCTGGGCGACGGTGGTGCTGCGGCCGACGACGGCGACGACCTGCTCCTCCAGCCCGGCGGCGGCGATCGTGCGGCGGAAGACCGGGAGCGTGTCCATGAGGCCGAGGTCGGCGTCGACGAGCGTGGGGTCGTGGTGCTCCCAGCCGGCCTGGTTCTCCTCCGAGCCGCGGTGGTGGTCGACGGTGACGACGGTGCCGCCGACCTCGCGGGCCGCGGCGCCGAGGTAGACGGCCGACTTGCCGCAGTAGGTGCCGACCTCGAGCGCGATGCCGTGGGGGAGCCGCTCCCGGGCCACCCGGTGCAGCAGGTCGCCCTCGTCCTCGGGCATGAAGCCCTTGGCGGCGAGGGCGTGGGCGAGCAGGTCCGCGGGCATGCTGGTGTCGGGCACGGGCCGCACTCTAGGATATGGAACACGTTCTAGTTTTCTGCCGCCACGGAAGGGCGCCGCATGTCGATCGGGATCGCGGACGAGCACGTCGAGCTGGCCGCCAGCCTGCGCAAGTGGGCCGCGTCCCTCGACGGCCCGGCGGCCGTCCGTGCCGCCGCCGACGACCCGGCGGCGACGTTCGACGACGTGTGGCGCGCCGTGGGCGAGATGGGGGTCGCCACGATCGGGGTGCCGGAGGCGGCCGGGGGCGGCGGTGGCAGCGTCCTCGACGTCGCGGTGGCGCTCGAGGCGAGCGCCCACGAGCTGGTGCCGGGGCCGTTGCTGTCGACCGCCGTGGCGGCGGCGCTGCTGGGGGAGACCGCCGGGCTCGCCGAGGCGCTCGCCCAGGGCGCGCGCTGCGCGCTGGCGCTCAACCCGCGGCTCGAGGTCGTCTGGGACGCGCCGGGCGCCACCCACCTGCTGGTCCCCGACGACGCGGAGCACTGGCACGTCGTGCCCGTGTCCGCAGCCCAGGTGACATCGGCTACCGGGATCGATCTCAGCCGGCGCGTGGGCTCGGTCAGGGCCGACCTCGCGGCCGACGGCGTCGTGCCGGTGCCGGGCCTCACCGCCGACGTCGTACGGCGCACGGCCGTCACCTTGGGCGCGGCCGAGGCGTCGGGCATCGCGCGCTGGTGCGTGCAGACCGCGACCGACTACGCCAAGGTGCGCGAGCAGTTCGGCCAGCCGATCGGCGCCTTCCAGGCGGTCAAGCACCTCTGTGCGGAGATGCTCGAGACTGCCGAGGCGGTGACGGCCGCCGCGTGGGACGTCGCCTCCGTCGCCTTCGGCGAGGACGACGACCAGTGGGCCTTCGCCGCCGACGTCGCCGAGGCCATCGCCCTCGACGGCGCCGTCGCCGTCGCCAAGAGCTGCATCCAGGTGCTGGGCGGCATCGGCTTCACCTACGAGCACGACGCCCACCTCTACCTCCGCCGCGCCCTCACCCTGCGCGCGCTGGTCGGGGACGCCGACGCCGCGGCCGAGCGCCTGACGGCGCGTGCCGTCTCCGGCGTACGCCGCACGGTGCGCGTCGACCTCGGCGGGCGCGACGAGCCGATCCGGGCCGAGCTCGCCGCCCGGGCCGACCGGGTCGCGGCGGCCGACGACCAGCGGGCCGCGCTCGTGGAGACCGGCCTCCTAACCCCGCACTGGCCCGAGCCCTACGGCCTCGGCGCCGACCCGGTGTCCCAGATCGTCATCGACCAGGAGCTCGCCCGAGCGGGCGTGACCCGGCCCGACACCGTCATCGCCGGTTGGGCGCTGCCGACGATCCTGGAGCACGGCACCGAGGAGCAGCGCGAGCGCTTCGTGCGGCCCTCCCTCCTCGGAGAGCTCGTGTGGTGCCAGCTGTTCTCCGAGCCTGGCTCGGGCTCCGACCTGGCCTCGCTGCGCACCCGGGCCGAGAAGGTCGAGGGCGGCTGGCGGCTGACCGGCCAGAAGGTCTGGACCTCCGTCGCCGAGCGCGCCGACTGGGGCATCTGCCTGGCTCGCACCGACCCGGACGTGCCGCAGCACCGGGGCATCGGCTACTTCCTGGTCGACATGCGCAGCGAGGGCATCGAGGTGCGACCCCTACGGGAGATCACCGGCCAGGCGCTGTTCAACGAGGTGTTCCTCGACGACGTCCACGTGCCCGACGACTGCCTCGTCGCCGAGCCGGGCGACGGCTGGCGGCTGGCCCGCACGACCCTGGCCAACGAGCGCGTCGCCATGGCCACGAGCCGGCTCGACAAGAGCGTGGAGCGGGCGGTGACGCTGGCCGCCGACGCCCTGACCGACTCCCAGCGCGTGCGCGTGGGCCACGCCGTCGCGCTCTCGACCGTCTGCTCCCTGCTCGGGGTGCGCTCGACGCTGCGATCGCTGGCGGGTCAGGGCCCGGGCGCCGAGTCCAGCGTCGCCAAGCTCCTCGGCGTTCGCAACCGCCAGGACAGCGCCGAGCTGGTCGTCGAGCTGCTCGGCGAGCGGGTGGTGCTGACCGACGACGAGGACGTGCGGGCCGCGGTGTGGGAGATGCTCAACACCCGCTGCCTGTCCATCGCCGGGGGCACCACCCAGATCCTGCGCAACGTCGTCGGCGAGCGGATCCTCGGGCTGCCGCGCTGACGCGGTCCCTCAGCGCGGGGGGAGGCGCGGCAGCGAGATCCGCACGGTCGTGCCGTCGCCGGGCTGGGAGACCACCGTGACCGTGCCCGCGTGCGCCTGCACGATCGTCCGCACGATCGCCAGCCCGAGGCCGGTGCCCGGGATCGACGCGCGGACCGCGCTGCTGGCCCGGAAGAAGCGCTCGAAGAGCCGCCCCTGCTCCTCCAGCGGGATGCCGATGCCGGTGTCCTCCACCGTGACGACGGCCCAGCCGGCGTCCCGGGCCGCGCCCTCCTGGCCACCACCGTCGGTCTCCATCCGGATGCGCACCTCGCCGTCACCCGGAGTGAACTTCAGGGCGTTGGAGACGACGTTGACCAGGGCCCGCTCCAGCTGCGCGGCGTCACCCAGCACCCGGACGGGGTCCCCGGGCGGCAGGCTCAGGTCGACGGACAGCCCCGCCTCGGCGAGCGGCTCGGTGCCCTCGACGACCCGCACCAGGAGCGCACCCAGGTCGAGCGGCTGGTGGTGGGCACTCTGGGCGAGCGACTCGGCCCGCGACATGGTCAGGATGTTCTCGATCAGGCCGAGCAGGCGCTGGCCGGCCCGGCTGCCGCGGCGCAGCACCTCGCGCTGCCGGTCGTTGACCGGGCCGACGACCTCGGAGGCCAGGATCTCGTTGAACCCCATGATGCTCGTCATGGGCGTGCGCAGCTCGTGGCTCACCGTCGCCAGGAAGTCCGACTTCGACCGGTCCAGCCGCTCGAGCTCCTCGACGGCCCTGCGCTCCTTCTCCAGCGCCGCGCGCAGCGCCTCCTGCGCCAGCGCGCGCTCCGTGACGTCCTCGCTGACCTGCAGGTAGCCGAGGAGCTCTCCACCGGCGTCGCGCAGCGGGGTGACGTTGACGTTGACCCGCAACCGTCGCCCGTCGGCGCCCACCAGCGTCCAGTCGCCAGCGACCGGAGCGCCGTGCTCGGTCTCGTCCGCGCGCTCTCGCAGCTCGTCGGCGTCGTAGAGGTCCACCAGGTGGCGCCGGCCCACGAGGTCGGAGGGCGCGTAGCCCAGCAGCCGCCGGGTGCCCCGGTTGACGTACGTCGCCAGCCCGTCGCGGTCGGTGGCGATGATCGAGGTGCCGGTGGTCGCATCCAGCAGGGCGGCGCTGAACCGCAGCTCCTTCTCGAGCGAGCGCTGCGCCACGCGCTGCGCGGTGAGGTCCACGAGCTGGGCCACCACGAGGTCGCCCGAGGAGGTGTCGGGCACCCATGAGAGCGCCAGCCGCACGCACCTCGGCGGCTCGGTCCCGAGCCACAGCTCGTGCTCCCAACCACTGCGCCGACCCGCGGTCATCTCGAGCGCGGCATCGACCACCAGGCCGCCGTGCGGGCCCAGCACCTCGACCCAGTCGCGCTCCAGCAGATCGCTTCGGCGGAGGCCGAGCAGCTCGCCCGCGGGCTCGTTGAGGTCCAGCACCTGGAGCCCGCCGTCGGTCGGGCGCAGGAGCAGCGTGGCGATGACGGACTCGGTCATGCTCCGGCGGTAGGTCTCGCCGACCGCCACCGCCTCGCGCAGGGCCGCCCGCCGCTGGCTCACGTTGAGGGCCAACGGCAGCGAGACCAGCGCGATCACCACGAGGTCGAGCTGGACGAGGGCGTCGCGCAGGCGAGCGGAGACGTCGGCGTCGGACCCGAACGGCCCGCCGCCGCCCGTGGCGAGCGCGGTGACGATCAGGCCCGCGGCCAGGGCCTCGAGTGCCAGGGCGCGTGGTGAGAGCACCTGGGCGCCCCACACGAGCAGGGGCAGGGGCAGGAAGGCCAGGGGCAGCGACTGGCCGGAGTGGTGGACCAGCGCGAACGCGCTCAGGGTCGCGACCACCTGCACGACCTGCAGCACCCGGGGGTCGTCGCTCAGCCGCGCCTGAGGGTCCCCGACCATCAGGGCCAGCGGCAGGATCAGCAGGGTGGCCGCCCCGTGGGCGGCCGTGACATTGGTCCAGGTCACGGCGAAGGAGCCCTCCAGCGCCACCGTGACGGTGCAGGCCACCAGTGTGCCGGCCGTCATGGCGCCGGCCCCGATGGCGACCAGTACGCGCGGCAGGTCCTCGGGTGCGCGCATCGGCACGAGGGGCGACCGTGGCGACCGTCCGGCCCCGAGGACCAGCGCGAGGACCAGGCTCTCGGCGGCGTTGGCGAGCCCGAAGAGGGCCGCGATCTCCGGGCTGCGACCCTCGAGGGCGTTGGCGACGCCCGTCACGACCAGGATGCCGACGAGCAGCGCCGGCCAGTGGCGAGCGGGGCTGAGGACCACCATCGCCGAGCCGACGCCGGCCGCCGGCCACCAGGTGGCGACGTCGGAGTCCGGCGGGGCGAAGTGCACCGAGAGCACCGCGAGGACGAACACGGCGACGTAGCCGAGCGCCACGCCCGGAAGTCCCCTTCCTGCCACCAGGGCCGTCGGGGTCGACGGCGCCCACGGGGTCAGGGTCACGAAGGGCGCCCCTCGAGCAGCCGCTGCACGGCCTGAGTGAGCGCCGGGATGGTGAAGGGCTTGGTGGCGTAGGAGTCGGCCCCGGACGCGAGCCCGGCCGCGACGTCCTCGGGGTCGGCCATCGCCGAGAGCATCAGGATCAGGGGCTCGGCCAGGGGTGGTGTGGCACGGACCCGGCGCGCGACCTCGAGACCCGACATCTGCGGCATCGACACGTCGAGCACCATCAGGTCGACCCGCTCCTCCGCGAGCACGCCGAGCGCGGCCGGACCGTCGGAGGCGGTGAGCACCTGGTGCCCGGCGATGCCCAGGGCGAGGGACAGCAGCTCGCGGATGTCCTCGTCGTCGTCGACGACCAGCAGCCTGGCCATGGCGCGCCTTCCTGGTCCGGTCTGGTCCGGTACGACGCCGAGCCTTGCCGCCCGGTGGTGAGGGGGCGGCAGTGCCGGTGGGGTCCCGGTGGGGGGTGCCGGTAGGTGCAGGGTAGACCGTGAGGAGCGTCTGCGAGCGCAGAACGTCAGGCCGACGCGCGATCGTGTCGGTAGGAGCTCCAGTGCCAGTGCAGGTAGCGGTCGATGGCGCGCACGACGTGGGACGAGCGGATCGACGGGAAGACGTCGAAGGCGTGCTGCGCTCCGGGCAGCTCGGCGTAGACGACCGAACGCCGTGACACCTCGCGGAGCCTGGCCACGAAGAGCCGCGCCTGGTCGACGCCGACGAGCGTGTCGCGGCTGCCGTGGACCACGAAGAAGTCCGGGGCTTCGGGGGTGATGCGCAGCAGCGGGGATGCGGCCTCGAACAGCTCGGGGTGGTCCTGCCAGCGGGTGCGCAGGACCCGCCTGGCCAGGAAGCCGTCACGCATCCGCTCGGCGCTCCTGAGGCCGGTCGAGCCGGCGAGGTCGTAGACGCCGTAGTGCGGCACCGCGCACCGCACCGAGGTGTCGGCGTCCTCGAAGCCGGGCTGCCATCCCTTGTCGTCGGCGGTGAGCGCGGCCAGCGAGGCGAGGTGCCCGCCCGCCGAGCCGCCGGTGATGGCGACGTAGTCGGGGTCGCCGCCGTAGGAGGCGATGTTCTCCTTGATCCAGGAGATGGCCTGCTTGACGTCGACGACCTGCGCCGGGAAGGGGTCGCGCGGCGCGAGTCGGTAGTTGATCGCGACGCACACCCAGCCCTTGGCGGCCAGGTGCTGCATCAGCGGGATGCCCTGCTGCTCCTTGGTGCCGATGCTCCAGCCGCCGCCGTGCACCTGCAGCAGCACCGGCGCGCCCTCGACCGGGCTGGACGCGGGGGAGTAGACGTCGAGCAGGCCGCGCCGGCCGTGCTCGTTGTAGGCGATGTCGCGGTCGACGCGCACCTGCGCCGACCGCATCCGGAACGGGTAGGCGAGCCTGCGCCACGGCACGGCGAGGTCCGCCGGCGTAGGCACGGCGTCGAGCTGCTCGACGTACTCGGCCCCCAGGGCCTCCGTCAGCGAGTCCTCCGCCACCTCGCGCACCCGCCGGGCCTGGCCGACCAGGAAGGCGAGCCCGGCCGCGCTCAGGCCGGCCAGCGCGAGTCCCACCGGATCGCGCCGACGGCCGCGTGCGTGGGTGGCCGCGTCGGCCGCCGTGAGCGCCAGCACGTGCGGGGCGAGCTCGCCGGTCAGCCATCCCGCGAAGAACGCCGGGATGCCCATCTCGAAGCCGGGGACCGGCCTGATCGCGTTGGCGGTAAGCGCGGCGGTGACGACCTGGCGGCGACGGAACCCCATAACCAACAGGCTAGTGCAGCGTTTAGAACACGTTCCACTTTCGACACCTAGGATGCCGCCATGGACCGCCTGTCAGGACTCGACGCCAGCTTCCTGTACCTCGAGACGCCGGCCCAGCTCATGCACGTGTGCGGGCTGATCGTCCTGGACCCCGCCACCATCCCCGGCGGCTACTCCTTCGCCGCCATGCAGGCCGGCATCGACCGGCAGGTGCGGGACGTCCCGGCGTTCACCCGCAAGCTGCGGCGCGTCCCGATGAACCTCGACCACCCGATCTGGGTGCGCGACCGGCAGTACGACATCGAGCGCCACGTGCACCGGCTCGCGCTGCCGGCGCCAGGAGGCTACGAGGAGCTGGTCTCGCTGGCCTCGCACCTCGCGGCGCTGCCGCTGGACCGCTCCCGCCCGCTGTGGGAGATGTGGGTGATCGAGGGCTACGAGGACGGCGACAAGGTCGTGGTCTTCTCCAAGATGCACCACGCCACCGTCGACGGGGTCTCGGGGTCCAACCTGATCTCCCACCTGTGCGCGCTGGAGCCCGACGCCGCCCCGATCGCGCAGTCCAGCGAGGAGCGCCACGGTCGGGAGCCGGGCGCGCGCGAGCTGCTCGGCCGGGCCGTGCTCACCAACCTCGCGCTGCCCGTGCACGCCGCGAAGATCGTGGCGCCGACGGTCACGGGCGTGGCGCGCACCCTGAGCCGGGTCCGGGCCGGCACGGCGATGGCCGCGCCCCTGACGGCGCCGCGGACGTCGTTCAACGGCACCATCACCGGTCACCGCACGATCGGCGTGGTCGACGTGGGCCTGGAGGAGGTGCGCGCGGTCAAGACGGCCACGGGGACGACCGTCAACGACGTCGTGCTGGCGCTGGCCGGGGGTGCGCTGAGGTCCTACCTCGAGGAGCGCGGCGAGCTGCCGGACAGCTCGCTCCTGGCCTCGGTCCCGGTCAGCGTGCGCGAGGAGTCGCGCCGCGAGGGGGGCGCCAACAAGGTCTCGACCCTCTTCGCCAAGCTCGGCACCGACGTCGAGGACCCCCTCGAGCGGCTGGAGGAGCTCGCGGAGACCAACCGCCACGCCAAGGACCACCACCAGGCCATCAGCGCGGACGCCCTCCAGGACTGGGCGGAGTTCGCGGCGCCGCGGACCTTCGGTCTCGCGGTGCGGGCCTACGCCGGGCTGCGGCTCGCCGAGCGGCACCCGGTGGTGCACAACCTGGTCATCTCCAACGTGCCGGGCCCGCCCGTCCCGCTGTACTTCATGGGAGCCGAGATCCTCGGCCTCTACCCGCTCGGTCCGGTCTTCCACGGGGCCGGCGTCAACATCACGGTGTTGTCCAACAACGGCCGGCTCCACGTCGGGGTGATCGCCTGCCGGGAATCCATGCCCGACGTCGAGGCGCTGGTGCGGCACTTCCCGACCGAGCTCGCCAAGCTCACCGAGGCCGTCCGGGCACCCGAGGAGGTCACCCCGATCAAGCGGGCGCGTGCCCGCCGCACGACGAGGGCGGCAGCAGCAGCGGAGTGAACGGGGCGGGGCGGTCCAGACCGTTTCGGTGACAGTGTCGTACCTGCCAGAGCGGACTCCCGCGAGCCGACCGCCGACCGAACCCACGCCTCCGGTGGTCGAGCGCCCGTCGAGACCCGGTGAGCCGTAAGCCGAGCCGACCCCGCGGTGGTTGAGGTGCGAGCGCCAGCGAGCCTCGAAACCACCCACCGGTGGTCGAGCAGTGAGGAGCGCCAGCGACGAGCGCCCGTCGAGACCCGGTGAGTCAACCGCCGAGCTGACCCCACGGTGGTTGAGGTGCGAGCGCAGCGAGCCTCGAAACCACACCGCCGGTGGTCGAGCAGTGAGGAGCGCCAGCGACGAGCGCCCGTCGAGACCCGGTGAGCCGACCGCCGAGCCGACCCCACGGTGGTTGAGGTGCGAGCGCAGCGAGCCTCGAAACCACACCGTCGATGCGGGGCTGGTGTCGGCCCGCGCGCTAGCAGCCCGCGTCTCGGCGTCAAGGATCGCCTTCGGCGCCCGCTTCGCGGCGGCCTCCGGCCGTCCTTGACTCCGAGCCTCTCCCGGGCTGCTGGGGCGGCGCACGGGCGGCGGCGGCTTCGCCGCGCCGCCCGCAAACAGCGCGGGCCCCGCCTATCGGTCATCCACGTCGGCAGTTCGCGCCTGACCCCGGCCTCGCCGCGCTTGGCTTGGCCGGCGCAGCGCCCAACTGCCGACGCTGAGTGCAGGTAGACGCACCACCAGTCACACCAGCCCCACCAGGGGTGCCGCGCATTGCGCGGGCGGCGCGGGCGAAGCCCGTGTCGCCCCGTGCGCCGTCAAGCCGGTCGCGAGAGGCTCCGGGTCAAGGACGGCCGCAGGCCGCCGCGAAGCGGGCGAAGCTCCTTGAGGCGGAGACGCGACCGGCTACGCGCGCGGCACCCCAGTCCGGCCCCGAGGAGACAGCCAGAGGTGCAGGGGTCTCGACGGACGCTCGTCGCTGACGCTCCTCGCTGCTCGACCACCGGAGACGTGGTTTCGAGGCTCGCTGCGCTCGCACCTCAACCACCGGGTCGGGGTCGGCGCTCGGCTCACCGGCACCGCGCGGAGTCACGGCGCCGGGCGTCGACGGTGTTGGCCGCCTCGACGACGACCGGGACGAAGCTCTCCGCCTCCAGGACGCACATCGCGTGGCCGCCGTCGACCTCGTGGACGGTGGCGCCGGGGATGGCCCGGGCCAGGCCGATCTGGCGGCGCGGGGGGATGACGCGGTCGCGGGTGCCGACCACGACCGCGGTGGGCACGTCGATGCGGCTCAGCCAGGGACGCGAGTGGTGGCGTCCGAGGGCGGCGAGGGCCTGGCCCACGGCCCACGGGCTGGTGCTGCGGAACTCCCGGATCGCCCACTCGTGGATGTCGGAGGGCGCCATGTCCAGGGCGCGGGCAGCGGCCCGCGCCGCGGTGAGCGCGGTGCGCGAGCGCGAGATGCCCCGGGTCCCCACCATGGAGGCCCCCATGCCGGCGAAGAAGACTTGCTCGGCGGGGTTGAGCCGGAAGCGGTCGGTGGTGGCGCAGAGCACCAGCCCCTGGATCCGGTCGGGGTGCTGGCGCCACACCCGCTGGGCGACGATCGAGCCCATCGAGTAGCCGCCGACGACGACGTCCTCGAGCTCGAGCGCGTCGATGAGCGCCGCGACGTCGTCCGCGCAGTCGCGCAGCGAGAACTCGTCGCTGCGGATGCCCTGGCCGTGCCAGCGCTGGTCCATGGTGACCACCCGAAAGCGCCGCGACAGCGGGCCGATCGAGGGGTACCACGTGAGCAGGCCGGTGCAGCCGAGCGCGTGCAGCAGCACCAGCGTGGGGGACTCGGGAGTGGGGCCCGGGGTGTCGGTGACGTACGTCGACCCGCCGCGCCCGGGCAGCTCGACCAGCCGACCCGGGGGGATCCGCGCCCACGGCATGTAGACCCGGTTGCGCAGCACCTCGCGCGGTGAGAACACCCCTGCCCCGTCCCTCCGTCGCGGTCGAGCCTCTGCCGCGTCGACCGTGGCCACCTAGACTAGAACAGGTTACAGTTTCGCGGAGGCGGCGGCCCCGAGAGCGGCCCGCCGACCCGATCCTCGCGATCCCGACACGGCAGGAGAACCACGTGGGTGCGGACGGTTTCACCCCGGCGGACCAGGAGTCCGTCGCGGCGGTGCGCTCGGTCATCGAGCAGGCCCTCGAGCGCGACGCCGACTGGGCGGCGCTGGCGGCCGCCGGGATGCTCGGCCTCGCGGTGCCGGAGGCCCACGGCGGCGAGGGTCTCGGCCTGGCCGAGGTCGGCGTGCTCCTGCGCGAGACCGGTGCCCGGGCGGTGCACCTGCCGGTGTGGGAGACCCTCTGCTGCGGCACCCTCACCATCGCCGCGACCGGCTCGGAGGCGCAGCAGGCGCTGCTGGCCGGTGTCGCGACGGGCGAGGTGATCCTCACGCCCGCCCTGCGCGAGGTCGGCGTCGGCGTCCTGGACCGCCCCGCCACGACGTACGCCGACGGCCGGGTCACCGGCCGCAAGATCGGCGTCACCTACGCCGCGGACGCGGCGCGACTGCTCGTGACCGCCCTCGACGGCGACGAGGTCGTCGTCGCCCTGGTCGACCCGTCCGAGCCCGGCGTCACGCTGCTGGAGTCCGGCTCGTCGGCGCGCCGCGCCACCCACACGGTCGTCCTGGACGGCGCCGCCGGCGAGCTGCTCGGCCCCGACGCCGCGCGGGTCCTGACCGAGCACGCCGTGGCCGGACTGGCGATCACGGCCGCCGGGCTGGTCGCCGGGGCCCGCGACCTGACCGCCGGCTACATCAAGGGACGCACCCAGTTCGGGCGGAGCCTGGCGGAGTTCCAGGCCGTGGCCATGCAGATCGCCGACGTCTACATCGCCTCCCGCACCCTCGACCTCGCCGCCGACAACGCTGCCTGGCGGGTGCGGGAGGGCCTCGACGTGACCGACGACCTCGCGGTGGCGGCCTACTGGGTCTGCGCCGAGGCTCCTCCCGCGCTGCGCACCTGCCACCACCTGCACGGCGGCATGGGCGTCGACGAGACCTACCCCCTGCACCACTACTTCTCGTGGGTCACCGACATCGTGGCCACCCTCGGTGCCCTGCCGTCCGACGTGCCGCTCGAGGACCCGACGACCAAGAACCTCGAGCTCACCGCCGAGCAGCGCGCGCTCAAGGCCGAGCTGCGCGCCTACTTCACCAACCTGGCCTCGCACGACCAGCACCTCGACATGGGCAAGGACCGGCACGGCCCGACCTACCAGCGCGTGGTCAAGCAGATGGGTGCCGACGGTTGGATGGGCGTCGGCTGGCCCAAGGAGTACGGCGGTCACGGGCTGGGCGAGGTCGAGCAGACGATCTTCGCCAACGAGGCGCAGCACGCCGACGTGCACCTGCCGGCGGTGACGCTGCAGACGGTCGGCCCGACCCTGATCCGCTACGGGACGGAGAGGCAGAAGGAGCTGTTCCTCGAGCGGATCCTCAAGGGCGACGTGCACTTCGCGATCGGCTACAGCGAGCCCGACGCCGGCACCGACCTGGCGTCGCTACGCACGACGGCGAAGCGGGACGGCGACCACTTCATCGTCAACGGGCAGAAGATGTGGACCACCGGCGGCCACCAGGCCGACTACGTCTGGCTGGCGGTCCGCACGGACACCGACGCCCCCAAGCACCGGGGCATCTCGATCCTCATCGTGGACACGAAGGACCCCGGCTACTCGTTCACGCCGATCATCACCGCCGACGGCTCCCACCACGTCAACGCGACCTACTACAACAACGTCCGCGTCCCGGTGGACATGCTCGTCGGGGAGGAGAACCAGGGCTGGAAGCTGATCACCACCCAGCTCAACCACGAGCGCGTCATGCTCGGCCCCGCCGGCCGCATCGAGGGCCTGCGCGACCGGATCGTCGACTGGGCCACCAAGGCCGGCGTCATCGACCGGCCCGACGTGCGCGACGTCATGGGCCGCGTCACCGCGGTGTTCCGCGTCAACGAGCTGCTCAACTGGGAGGTCGCCCGCGCCGGGGAGGCCGGGGAGATCTCGGTCGGCGACGCCTCCTCGTCCAAGGTCTTCGCCGCCGACCAGGTGCAGCACCTCGCGGCCGACCTGGCCGGCATCGTGCACCGCTACGGCGACCCGGCCGAGGAGGAGACCAAGCACCTGCTCGACTACCTGGACGGCCAGGCCAAGCGCAACCTGGTGCTGACCTTCGGCGGCGGCGTGCAGGAGGTGCAGCGCGAGCTGATCGCGATGTTCGGCCTCGGGCTGCCGCGGGTGCCCCGATGACGGGAGCGTCCCACGACGAGATCATGGCCGAGGCCGAGCGCATCCAGGCCCTCGGCGAGGCGTCGGAGTCGCGGGCGCCGTACCCCGTCAACCAGCCGACGATCGGCGCCTGGCTGGACGCGATGGGCTACGACAACGACCGCTTCCGCACCGGTGAGGCCCCGCCGTCGATGGCGCAGGTCTGGACGATGCCGGGGCTGGGGCGCAAGCGACCGCCCGAGGACCCGCTCAGCCGGATGACGGAGTTCCTGACCGAGGCCGGCTACACCGCCGTGCTGGGCACCAACTGCGAGCAGAGCTACGAGCGCTACCTACGGGTCGGCGAGGAGCTGAGGGTCACCAGCGCACTCGACTCGGTGGTCGGCCCCAAGCGCACCGCCATGGGCGAGGGCTACTTCGTGACCTCGCGCAACACCTGGTACGTCGACCACCCCGACGGGCGCCGCGAGGCCGTGGCGACCATGCTCTTCCGGGTCCTGAAGTTCGTCCCGAAGGAGACGCCATGACCGTGCGCCCCATGGTCGGCCGCGACTCGCAGTTCTTCTGGGACGGCACCGCCGAGCGCGAGCTCCGCATCCAGACCTGCAACGCCTGCGGGGTCCTGCGCTTCCCGCCCGGCCCGTCCTGCCCCGAGTGCGGCGCCTTCGACCGCGGCCACGTCGTCGCGGCCGGCACCGGCACCGTCTTCTCCTACGTCGTCCACCGCCACCCCCCGGTCCCGGGCAAGGAGCTGCCGATCGTGCTGGCGCTCATCGACCTGGACGAGGGCGTGCGGATGGTCGGCGAGGTGACGGACGCTCTGTCGGACGAAACGGGGGACGCCGAGATCGAGATCGGGATGCGCCTGCGCGTCGACTTCAACCGCGTCGACGACCAGTTGACGCTGCCCGTGTGGAGGAAGGCATGAGGACCCTGACACCCGGCGAGCAGCTGCCCGAGTGGAGCCTGCCGATGACGCCGACGACGATCGTGAGCACCGCGATCGCCACCCGCGACTGGCAGGACGTCCACCACGACCGCGACGTCGCCCAGGCGGCGGGGTCAAAGGACATCTTCCTCAACATCCTGACCAGCAACGGCCTGGTGGAGCGCTACGTCGTCGACTGGCTCGGCCACGACGCCGAGCTGAAGGGGATCGCGATCCGTCTCGGCGCCCCCGCCCATCCCTACGACACGCTGACCTTCCGCGGCACCGTGGAGTCGGTGCAGGACGGCGTCGCGACCATCGCGGTCGTCGGCTCGGTGTCGCTGGGCGACCACGTCACCGGCACCGTGCGGGTGTCGGCCCCGGTGATCGAGGAGCGAACGGAGTGAGCGTCTCGAGATCCCTGTCGGGCGCGGCCGCGATCGCCGGCATCGGCGCGACCGAGTTCTCCAAGGCGTCGGGACGCTCCGAGCTCCAGCTCTCGGTCGAGGCGGTGCGCCACGCGCTGGCCGACTGCGGGCTGACTCCCGCGGACGTCGACGGCCTGACGACGTTCACGATGGACACCTCCTCCGAGATCGCCGTCGCCCGCGAGCTCGGCATCCCGGAGCTGCGCTTCTTCAGCCGGATCAACTACGGCGGTGGCGCGGCCTGCGCGACCGTGCAGCAGGCGGCGATGGCGGTCGCGACCGGCGTCGCGGACGTCGTGGTCTGCTACCGCGGCTTCAACGAGCGCTCGGAGAGCCGCTTCGGCCAGT
Organism: Nocardioides lijunqiniae; assembly: GCF_015024225.1. Lineage (GTDB taxonomy): Bacteria > Actinomycetota > Actinomycetes > Propionibacteriales > Nocardioidaceae > Nocardioides > Nocardioides lijunqiniae. The sequence continues at coordinate 2,623 of NZ_JACJGM010000041.1, read as the reverse complement.
TCTCGCTCGCGGCCGCCACCCAGGTCAACACCAACGGGCTCGACAACGCCTGGACCTACCCGATGGGCCTCGGCACGCCCGCGGCGACGGTGGCCATGCAGGCGCGCCGCTACATGCACGAGTACGGCGCCACCTCGCGCGACTTCGGCGCGGTCGCGGTGGCCGACCGGCGCCACGCGGCGACCAACCCCGATGCCTTCTTCTTCGGCAAGCCGATCACGATCGAGGACCACCAGGCCTCGCGGATGATCGCCGACCCGCTGCACCTGCTCGACTGCTGCCAGGAGAGCGACGGCGCCGTGGCCCTGGTCGTGGTGTCGGCCGAGCGCGCGCGTGACCTGGCCCAGACGCCGGCCGTGATCGCGGCGGCGGCGCAGGGCAGCGGCGCCGACCAGTTCGTGATGACGTCCTACTACCGCGACGACATCGGCATCCCCGAGATGGGCGTGGTCGGCCGCGAGCTGTGGCGCCAGTCCGGGCTGACGCCCGACGACATGCCGATGGCGATCCTCTACGACCACTTCACGCCGTACGTCCTGATGCAGCTGGAGGAGCTCGGCTTCTGCGGTCGCGGGGAGGCGCCCGGCTTCGTCGCCGACGGCGCGATCGAGGTCGGCGGGCGGCTGCCGCTCAACACCCACGGCGGTCAGCTTGGCGAGGCCTACATCCACGGCATGAACGGCATCGCCGAGGGCGTGCGCCAGATCCGCGGCACGTCGGTCAACCCGGTCGAGGCCCCGCACGTGCTGGTCACCGCGGGCACCGGCGTCCCGACGAGCGGGCTTATCCTCTCGGCGTGAGCCCTGCGCCGACCGACCAGCCCGGGCCGGTCGTCGCCGCGCTGCACGTGGCGAAGGGGCGGCGGCTCCCGACTCGGTCGGTGCCCCAGGTGGAGATCGTGGCCGCGCGCGGCATCGTCGGGGACCGCTACGAGGGCTCCAAGCACCGCCAGGTCAGCATCCAGAGCCAGGAGGCGCTCACCGAGGCCGAGGGGATCTTCGGCGCCCCGATCGACCCCGGCCTGACGCGCCGCAACATCACGGTGTCCTCCGGCGTCGTCCCGCGCGACCCCGGCAGCCTGATCCGCATCGGCGACGTGCTCCTCGAGGTGGTGCGCGTCGCGGCGCCGTGCAAGCTGCTCGACGACACCATCGGGCCCGACGCGCAGGTCGCGCTGCGTCGCCGCGGCGGGTCGATCTGCCGGGTGCTGGAGTCGGGGCTCGTGACGGTGGGGGACGCGGTCGACCTGTCGGCGTGACAGGCTGCGACCGTGCCCGAGGACCCGATCGCCCGGCTGCTGGCGCGGCCGCCCGATCTCCCGGTGGCCGCAGGCCTCGCGGACGTGCTCGACGCGGTACGGCGCAGCGGGGTCGCCGTCGTGCAGGCGCCGCCCGGATCGGGCAAGACCTCCCTGGTGCCGCCGGCCGTCGCCTCGCTCGCACCGGGCCGCGTCGTCGTCACCCAGCCGCGCCGGATCGCGGCCCGCGCGGCCTCCCGCCGGCTCGCGCACCTGCTGGGCGAGCCCGTCGGCCGGACCTCGGGCCACTCCGTGCGTGGGGACCGGCAGACGAGCGACGCGACGCGCGTGGAGTTCGTGACCACGGGCGTCCTGCTGCGCCGGCTCCAGCGGGACCCGGCGCTGCCGGGGGTCGCGGCGGTGGTGCTCGACGAGGTGCACGAGAGGCAGCTCGACTCCGACCTCGCGCTCGCGCTGCTCGTCGACGTGCGCGAGCACCTGCGCGACGACCTGACCGTGGTCGCCATGTCGGCCACCGTCGAGGCCGAGCGCACGGCGGCCGTCCTCGGCGGCGCCTCGCCCGCGCCGGTCGTCGACGTGCCCGGCTCCCTGCACCCGGTCGAGACGCTCTGGAGCCCGCTGCCCAGCGGGGTGCTCCGCCTCGACGACCGCGGCGTCACCCCCCGCTTCCTCGACCACGTCGCCGCGACCACGCGCCGGGCGCTCACCGAGCGGACCGGCGACGTGCTGGTCTTCGTGCCCGGCGTCGCCGAGGTCGCCGGCGTCGTACGCCGCCTGGCGGACGTCGACGCCGAGGTGCGGCCGCTGCACGGTCGGCTGCCCCACCGCGAGCAGGACTCGGCGCTCACGGCGGGCGCGGGACGCAGGGTCGTCGTGTCCACGGCGGTCGCCGAGTCGTCGCTGACCGTCCCCGGGGTGCGCAGCGTGGTCGACGCCGGGCTGTCGCGCGAGCCGCGCACCGACCACCGCCGGGGGCTGGCGGGGCTGGTCACCGTGCGCGTCAGCCGGGCGAGCGCGGCGCAGCGGGCCGGGCGCGCCGGGCGCGAGGCGCCGGGAGCGGCCTACCGCTGCTGGTCGCCTGCCGAGCACGAGCACCTCGCGGACCATCCCGCACCGGAGGTCGCGACGGCCGACCTGACGTCGTTCGCGCTCGAGCTGGCGGTGTGGGGGAGCCCCGAGGGCAGCGGGCTGGCGCTGCTCGACCCGCCGCCTGCCCCAGCGCTCGCCGCCGCGAGGGAGACGCTGACCGGCCTCGGCGCCGTCGACGGGGAGGGCGCCGTGACCGACCGCGGGCGCGCCATCGCCCGCGTCGCGGTCGATCCCCGGCTGGCCCGCGCGCTGCTCGACGGCGCCGAGCTGGCCGGC
>NZ_JACJGM010000040.1 GCF_015024225.1 Nocardioides lijunqiniae | reverse complement strand
CGGGGCGACCGACCGCCCCGCGGCCGGCGCCGCCCCCGTGCCGCCGTCCCCGCTGCTCGCGCAGACGGTCGTGACCGGCGCCCCGATCCCGGGGCTGCCCGGCTTCCCCGGCGCGCCGAGCGGCCCGAGCCTGCTCGTGCGCCGTCGCGACGGCGGCGACCTGCGCTTCCAGGCCAACGCGCCCGTGCACGTCGGCCGCGACCCCGCCCTCGAGGTCGTGGTCGAGGACAGCGCCGTCTCCCGCTGGCACGCGGTCATCGAGCCGCGCCCCGACGGCTGGTGGTGGGTCGACCGCTCCACCAGCGGCTCCTACGTCGACGGCGAGCGGCTCACGCAGTACAGGATCGAGGAGCCGGTCGAGGTCCTGCTCGGTCACCCCACGGCGGGCTTCGAGCTCGAGCTGGTGCCGGTGGTCGGCGCGGGCCAGGCGGCCGCGGCGATCGCCCGCAAGAAGCGCCGACGCACCCTGACCATGGTGGGCGCCGCGCTGGCCCTGCTGCTGGTCGTCGGCGGCGGCATCACCACCGCCGTCCTCGTGGGCGGCGACGACGGCGGCGGCGGCGGCACGACGGCCGGCGGCCTCAGCCCCGAGAACCTCGCCCGCGCCAAGGCGGCCGCGGTCTACCTGATCGCCGTCGACGAGAGCGGCACGCCCACGCACTCCGGGTCCGGCAGCATCATCAGCGAGGACGGGCTGATCCTCACCAACGCCCACGTCGCGCTGCCCTCCGCGCCCGGCCAGGGCGCGAGCGAGACGCCCGACCCCGACTACCTCCTGGTCTCGCTGACCTCCAGCGACGACGACAAGCCGGCCACCGCGGCGTACCGGGCCGAGCCGATCGTCGCCGACGGCTACCTCGACCTGGCGGTCCTCAAGATCAGCGCCGACGCCGACGGCAACGAGCTCGAGGACTCCGAGATCGACCTGCCCGAGCCGCTGCCGGTCGGCGACAGCGACGACCTGCACACCGGCGACGAGATCACCGCGCTCGGCTACCCCTCGATCGGCAACGTCCGCGCCACGCTCGACCGGCCGCTCACCGTCACCCGCGGCGTCGTCTCGACCTTCCAGGCCGACGAGATCGTCAAGACCGAGCGCGGCCTCATCGACAGCGACGTCCGGCTCGGCTCGGGCAACTCCGGCGGCCCCTCCATCAACGACGCGGGCGAGCTGATCGGCGTCAACACCGCGGTCATCACCGCCGGGTCCGAGGACGCCGGCGCGATCACGTCCGGCTCCGCGCTGATCCGCCCGGTGGCCCTGGCCGACGAGGTCCTCGAGATCGCCCGCGACGGCGGCGACCCCTCCTACGTCTCGCCGTACGCCGAGGAGCTCCCGGAGCCGACCGACGTCCCGGCGGAGGCGACCTTCCGTCCCGCCGGCTGGGTGCGCGACGGCGAGCAGGGCGACTGCGACGGCACCAGCACCCCCGAGAGCCCGCAGACGATGAGCGTCGAGGCCGGCGACGTGCTCTATGCCGAGTACGTCGTCCAGGGCCTGCCCGACGGGGTCCCGATCGGGGTGACCTACTACGCCCTCGGCGACGAGGACGACCAGCTCAGCTCGCTCCAGGACACCTGGACGTTCGGCGAGAAGTCGGTCTGCATCTACGTGCCGTTCGAGGCGCCCGAGGAGATCGCGGGCGTCAACGGCGCGTTCGTCGTCGGCGAGGAGGGCCGCGTCGTCGCGGAGAACCCGCTCCGGTTCCAGTAGTCCGCCCTTCCGGGCGTTCAGCTCGGCAGGCGGTAGGTGGTCAGGTGGCGCGCAGGGTCACGGCCACACCGAGCACGATCGCGAGCGCCAGGCACACGAGGCACACGCCGGCCAGGACGACGGTGAGCCGCCGTCCGGCGCCGGACGGGTACGCCGCCGGCCCGAGCCGGTCGCGCACCACGACGCCCGCGGCGGTCACCGGCACCGGGAGGCGGCGCAGCCGGACCAGCGCCTCGCTCGCCGAGGCGGGACGGCGCGCGGGGTCGGGGTCGCAGAGCGCGCCGAGCAGGGGGTCCAGCACGCCGGGCCGCCGGCCGGTCAGCTCGCGGCCGACCACGCCGACGGCGTACAGGTCCTGCGCGGGGTGCGGGTCCGCGCCGTCGTCCTGCTCGGGGGCGGAGTAGCCGCGGGTGCCGACGGTCCCGGCCCCGGTCAGCCGCGGCTCGCCGAGCACGGCCGCGACCCCGAAGTCGGCCAGGCGCAGGTGCAGCGGCCCGGGCTCGAGCAGCAGGTTGGCCGGCTTGACGTCGCGGTGGACGAGCCCGGCGGCGTGCACGGCCTCGAGCGCCTGGAGCAGCTGGTCGAGCAGCCGCGCCACCACCGGCTCCGGCAGCGGACCGTGCTCGGCGCGCAGGTCGGCCACCGAGCCGCCGGCGACCAGGTCCATCGTCAGCACGACCCGCCCGCCGTCGGCCGCCCAGCCGGTCGGCGCGACCACGTGGGGGTGCTCGACCCGCACCGCCTGCTCGCGGACGAACCGCTGCAGCAGCGCGTCGTCGTACCTGCCCAGCAGCTTGGCGGCGACCAGCCGGCGCTCCCGCAGGTCCCACGCGCGCCAGACCGACCCCATGCCGCCGACGCCGATCGGGTCGAGCAGGACGTAGCGTCCGGCGAGGGGAGGCTCGGTCGTGCCCATCCCTGGACGCTAGGCCCGGTGCGGACCATCCGGGCCGGGATTTCCACAGGGTCTGCGCGCGCTGTTAACCTTGCCTGTCTTTGTCACGCCCACCGACGGGCGTGCCGCGAGATGAACTGCAAGGCCCTCCTGCCACGGAGAGACCGTGGCCGCCGAGTCCAAAGGAGGTAGTACCGCTTTGCGCAACTATGAAGTGATGGTCATCCTCGATCCCAGCATCGAGGAGCGCACCGTTCCCGACTCCCTCGACAAGTACCTCAACGTCATCCGCAAGGACGGCGGCACCGTCGAGAACGTCGACGTCTGGGGACGCCGTCGCCTCGCCTACGAGGTGAAGAAGAACGCCGAGGGCATCTACGCCGTCATCAAGCTGAGCGCCGAGCCGGCCACGGTCAAGGAGTTCGACCGCCAGCTCACGCTCAACGAGGCGATCCTGCGCACCAAGGTGATCCGTCCCGGAGCCCGCTCGCTGACCTGATCGGTCCGCATGCGCGCGTCCTGTGGACACGCACTTTCCACTGTCGACGGCTCAGGCTTTGATGAGCCGAGACGCAGACACGCACCACAACGGATCAACATCAGCTAGGGAGACCTTTCATGGCAGGCGAGACCGTCATCACCGTGGTCGGCAACCTCGTCGACGACCCGGAGCTCCGCTTCACCCCCTCGGGGGCGGCAGTGGCCAACTTCCGGATCGCGTCGACGCCGCGCACCTTCGACAAGCAGTCCAACGAGTGGAAGGACGGCGACGCCCTCTTCCTCTCGTGTGCCGTGTGGCGCCAGGCGGCGGAGAACGTCGCCGAGTCGCTGCAGAAGGGCATGCGCGTCGTCGTGCAGGGGCGGCTCAAGCAGCGCCAGTACGAGACCCGTGAGGGCGAGAAGCGCACCGTCTACGAGCTCGACGTCGAAGAGGTCGGCCCCTCCCTGAAGTACGCCACCGCCAAGGTCGCCCGTGCCCAGCGCTCCGGCGGTGGGGGCGGAGGCTACGGCGGCGGCCAGCCCTCGGGGGGCGGCCAGTCCTCCGGTGGTGGCGGCGACGACCCGTGGGCGACCGCGGCCCCGTCGCGTCCGGCCGGTGGCCAGGGTGGCGGCGCTCCGGTGTCCGACCCCTGGGGCGCCCCGGGCGTGGGCTCGGAGGAGCCCCCGTTCTGAGCTGATCCGGCTCACCCGCACCACATCCACGCAATCAACCCGAACCATTCCGGCGCCGTACCCACTCGGGGCCGGGCTTCTAGAGAGGAAGCACCACAATGGCCAAGGCAGTGATTCGCAAGCCCAAGAAGAAGGTTTGCCAGTTCTGCAAGGAGAAGGCGACCGGTGTCGACTACAAGGACACCGCCCTGCTCCGCAAGTTCATCTCCGACCGCGGCAAGATCCGCGCGCGTCGGGTCACCGGCAACTGCGTCCAGCACCAGCGGGACGTCGCGATCGCGGTCAAGAACGCCCGCGAGGTCGCCCTGCTGCCCTACACGTCCACCGGTCGATAAGGGGGCTTGACGAACATGAAGCTCATCCTGACCCAGGAAGTGACCGGTCTCGGCGCGCCCGGCGACGTGGTCGAGGTCAAGGACGGCTACGGCCGCAACTACCTCATCCCGCGCAACGTCGCGATCCGTTGGACCCGTGGCGGTGAGAAGCAGGTGACCTCCATCAAGGCCGCCCGCGCCTCGCGCTCGGTCCGCGACCACGACCACGCCGAGCAGATCAAGACCAAGCTCGAGTCGTCGCCCGTCGACGTCAAGGTCCGCGCCGGTGACGGTGGCCGCCTGTTCGGCTCCGTCACGGTCGCCGACATCGCCGACGCCATCACCGCGGTGTCCGGCGAGGCCGTCGACAAGCGCACGATCGTGGTCAAGAACCCGATCAAGGCGCTCGGCAGCCACCAGGTCTCGGTCAAGCTGCACGACGAGGTGTCCGCTGACGTGGCCCTCAACGTGATCCCCGCCTGACCCAGCCCCACCCGCACCACACGACGAGGCCGTCCTCCCTTCGGGGAGGGCGGCCTCGTCGCCTGTCCGGGGGCGGAGCGTGCTTGTAACACGTCGTCCATGGCACTTTCAGCCCGCTGCAGCGGGCTGAAGGCACTGACGACAACGTGTTACATGCGCTCGGCGGCGCTCGCGACGCGCGGGCCGGGCCCACCGGCCCAGACCCGGCCGGAGCAGCTGAACAGCAGCCAGACGAGCGCGACGTAGAGCAGCTGGGCGGCCAGGGCCGCGGTGGAGGAGAGCGACTCGACGCCGCCGCCGAAGACGACGACCGGCAGCAGCGCGACCACCACCACCGCGGTCCGGACCAGGCGCAGCCACCGCGCCGGCCGCTCGTCGCCCGCCGTCGTGGCGGCCTCGGCCAGGCCGTGGCACAGCAGGGCCACCAGCGCGAACGCCGGCAGGTCGGCGCTCCAGCCGACCGAGGCGTCCAGGTCGGCCACGCGCTCGCGGACCTCGGGGAGCCACAGCGGCACGGACACCGCCAGGGTCAGCGCGCCGGTCGCGAGCATCGCGGAGCGCAGCGGGGTCTCGGGCGGCAGGCGACGTACGCCGAGCAGGACCAGCAGCCAGCCGAACGGGTCGGCGTAGGCGTCGTAGCCGTGGAAGCGTGCGTAGAGCGCGACGAACACGAAGCCCATCGCGGCCGACTGCAGGGACTTCATGGCGCCACTGTAGGGGCGCCCGTGACCAGCCAGGTGTCGGTCCGGGCGCGACGCGTGAGCACGACGAAGCGCGCGCCCATGAACACCGCGGAGAACACCACCCAGATCGCGACCAGCCCACCGAGGACCTGGGCCGCCACGAGCGCCAGCGGCGCGTAGACCGCGAGCGTCACCAGCCCGCCCCAGGCGAGGTAGGTGCCGTCGCCGGCCCCGATCAGCACCCCGTCGAGCACGAACACGACGCCGGCGATCGGCTGCCCGATCGCGGCGACCACCAGCACCGGCACCAGCAGGTCGTGGACGGCCGGGTCGGAGCTGAACAGCGGGCCCAGCAGCGGGCTGAGGACGGCCAGGGCCAGACCGGTCACGACCCCGCTGACGACGCCCCACTGCACCATCCGCCGGGTCACGGCCCGGGTCGCGTCCACGTCGCCGGCCCCCAGGTGGCGCCCGGTGATGGCCTGGGCGGCGATCGCGATGGCGTCCAGGGCGAACGCGAGGAAGGTCCACAGCGTCATCGCCAGCTGGTGGGTGGCCAGGTCGACGGCCGAGTCGGCGCCCGCGCCGAGCGTCACGGCGTACGTCGTGACGAGCAGGGCGGCCCGCAGGGTCAGCGTGCGCACGACGAGCGCCACGGCCGCGCGGGCGGCGGCCCTGACCCCGCGCAGGTCGGGCCGCAGCGAGGTGCCCTCGCGCCGCGCGCCCCGCGCGACCACCGCGACCAGCGCCGCGGCGCTCGCGACCTGGGCCAGCACCGACCCGACGGCGGAGCCGGCGAGCCCCATCCCGGCGACCGGGCCGACGCCGTAGACGAGCAGCAGGTTGAGCACGATGTTGAGGGCGTTGCCGGCGACCGCGACCACCAGCGGGGTGCGGGTGTCCTGCAGGCCGCGCAGCACGCCGGTCGCCGCAAGCATGACCAGCAGCGGCACGGTGCCGAGGAAGGCGATGCGCAGGTACGTCGTCGCGTGCTCGGCCACCTGGTCGTCGGCGCCGAAGACGGCCACCAGCGGGCCGGTGAGCGCGACGCCCGCCACCGTGGTCACCACCCCGATCAGCACCGCCAGCCAGAGCCCGTCGACGCCCTGGGCCAGCGCGCCCGAGCGGTCGCCGGCGCCGAGGTGGCGCGCGACGCTGGCGGTGGTGCCGTAGGCCAGGAAGACGCACAGGCCGACCGCGGTCTGCAGCACGACGGCCGCGATGCCGAGCCCGGCCAGCTCGGGGGTGCCGAGGTGGCCGACGATGGCGGCGTCGCTGAGCAGGAACAGCGGCTCGGCCACCAGGGCGAGGAAGGCGGGGACCGCGAGTCTCCAGATTTCTCGGTCGATTTCGCGGCGCACCCCCTCATTGTCTGGTAAATGCCCAGCCGGTGGATAACGGTGTGGAAACCCGGGACGCGAGGGCCTTTTGTCGACATACCGGCACCCGACGCGCAGGTGGACGGGCGGTGAACTGAGCTGACGACGAACTATTTTTCGTGCACACCCCGGCGACGTCGTTTCCGCAGGTCAGAGGCCTGATGCCGGTGGGCGGTCGTGCTGAGTCCACAGGTCTCTCCCCAAGCTGTGCACAAGCTGCGTGCGTGTCGTCCACGGTGTGTCCACAGTTATCAACAGGGCCTGTGGACAGGCCGCTATCCCTGGGCCCCCCGGGGCCCGTAGGTTCGCGGCTGACCACCCCGGTGTCGGCGCCGTCTCCTAGCGTTGTCGATCGACCATCCGGTCCAGACCGCACCACCTCTCCGACCAGTCACCGGACGACAGGGAGCCAGCGTTGAGCGTCACCGAGTCCGACACGCGCGGGGCCTCCGAGCCCCCGTTCGACGACTGGGGCGACGGCCCGGTGTCCTACGCCCCGGGCGAGCGGCCCACCAGCCCCGGCGACCGCACGCCGCCGCAGGACATGGCCGCCGAGCAGTCGGTGCTGGGCTCGATGCTGATCTCCAAGGACGCCGTCGCCGAGGTCTCCGAGGTGCTGCGCGGCGTCGACTTCTACCGCCCCTCCCACGAGACGATCCACGACGCGATCATCGACCTCTTCGGGCGCGGCGAGCCGGTCGACATGATCACCGTCGCCTCCGAGCTCCAGCGCAAGGGCGAGCTGGCCCGCATCGGCGGCGCGCCGTACCTCCACACCCTCGCCGCCAACGTCCCGATCGCGGCCAACGCCGCCTTCTACGCCGAGATCGTCCGCGAGAAGGCCGTCCTGCGCCGCCTGGTCGACGCCGGCACCAAGATCGTGCAGATCGGCTACGCCGGCGAGGGCCAGGTCGACGACATCGTCGACCGCGCCCAGGCTGAGATCTACCAGGTCGCCGACCGTCGCAGCGCCGAGGACTACGCGCCGCTGTCCGACATCATGGACAAGGTCCTCGACGAGATCGAGGCGATCGAGAACCGCGAGTCCGGCCTCTACGGCGTGCCCACCGGCTTCGCCGACCTCGACGACCTCACCAACGGTCTCCACTCCGGCCAGATGATCATCGTCGCGGCCCGCCCCGCCATGGGGAAGTCGACGCTGGCGCTCGACTTCTGCCGTGCGGCGTCGATCAACAACAACCTCGCCAGCGTCTTCTTCAGCCTCGAGATGACGCGCTCCGAGATCACCATGCGACTGCTCTCGGCCGAGGCCAAGGTCCCGCTCAACCACATCCGCAACGGCAAGATGGGCAGCGAGGACTGGGACAAGCTGGCCCGCCACATGGGCAAGGTCTCCTCGGCGCCGATGTTCATCGACGACTCGCCCAACATGACGATGATGGAGATCCGGGCCAAGGCCCGCCGCCTCAAGCAGCGCCACGACCTGCGCCTCATCGTCATCGACTACATGCAGCTCATGTCGTCCGGCCGCAAGGTCGAGTCCCGCCAGCTCGAGGTCTCGGAGTTCTCCCGCCAGATCAAGCTCCTCGCCAAGGAGCTCGAGCTCCCGATCATCGCGCTCTCCCAGCTCAACCGTGGTCCCGAGCAGCGCGCCGACAAGCGCCCGATGATGAGCGACCTGCGTGAGTCCGGCTCGCTGGAGCAGGACGCCGACATGGTGATCCTGCTGCACCGCGACGACGCCTACGAGAAGGAGTCGACCCGCCCCGGCGAGGCCGACCTGATCGTCGCCAAGCACCGCAACGGCGCCACCCGCGACATCACCGTGGCCTTCCAGGGCCACTACTCCCGCTTCGTCGACATGGCCCACTGACGCGGCCGGTCCCCCAGCCCCCGGGGCCGTGGTTTGCCCGGCCGCGTTCGGGTCATGATCCAGCGCCTATGGACACCCACGACGACCCGATCCGGACCGCGCTCGGCGCCCACCTCGGCGACGACGTGGCCGAGAGGCTGCTGACGCGGATCGACCGCTACTCCAACCTGCCCAACACCGTGAAGGGCACGGCGAAGACGGAGGGCGCGCCCGAGGTCGAGCGGGCGGCGCTGGTCGTGGTCGAGGACCCGGCGCTCGCCGGCGCCCTCGGGCTGGAGGCCACGCCCGACCTCGGTCCCTACCCGACGCAGGAGCTGTGGGGGCTGCTGACGCTGGCCGCGCGCGCCGACGTCGAGGTCCTGAACCGCCTCGCCGAGGGCCTCGGCGACCAGGAGTACGCGCGGCGGCTGCAGGCGACGATCCGCCGGGCCGCGGCCAAGCACGCGGCCGCCCCGACCGACGGACCGGAACGGCCGGCCTCACAGGCCCCCGACGTCCCGCAGAAGGTCTCGGAGGTGAAGGCCTGGCTCGCCGCCCACCCCGACGCCGACCCGGCCCTGCTGGCGCCCCGCGAGGGTCAGCGGGCCGCGGAGCGCAGCGCCGCCGTGCGGGCGCTCGGGACGATCGGCACGCCCGGTGCCCTCGACGTGCTGGGCCGGTACGCCGAGGAGAGCTACCCCGACGCCGTGCTCAAGGAGCTGCACCGCGCCTGGGGGAGGTTCGACCGCCGGGAGTTCGCGGCGCGGATGTTCCGGCAGGCGCCGTACACCCTGAGCCTCGGTCTCGCGCCCACCCTCGAGGGCATCGGCGCCGTCGCCGGGCTGACCAGCCTGGAGGTCGTCCTGACCGGGGGCGCGGACCTCGCGCCGCTGGCGGAGTGCACCGGGCTGCGGACGCTCCGGGTGGGCGCCGAGGGCGAGCCCGGCCTGCTCGGGGTGGGGCCGCTGCGGGACCTGCCCGAGCTCACCGAGCTGCACCTCACCCGGACCACCCGCAACGCCGACCTCACCGCCCTGTCCGGGGTCGGCGCCCGGCGGCTCCGGATCGACCTGGAGGACGCCGACGGGTCCTTCCTGCTGGACATGCCGCGGCTCGAGAGCCTGTTGGTCGGCGGCGAGCGCGAGGACCTCGCCGGGGTCGTCCTCGCCCTCGTCCGCCGGGGCGTCCGGGTCGCCGCCTACCGGCACCAGCGCTCCTGGGTCACCGGCCTGCGCGAGCAGGCGGAGGCCGCGGCCGACGTGCACCTCGTCGAGACCAACGGCTACCTCGGCCTCACGAGCGAGGAGTCGGCCGTCGACGACGTACGTCGCCAGCTGTACCTCAACCTGCTGCCCTGACCTGGACCTAGGCTGGAGGCGTGTACCTGGAGAACCTCGTCTTCGACGCACGCGACCCCCGCACCCTCGGTCGGTTCTGGGAGGCCGCGCTCGGCACCGAGACCCTGACCGACGACGCCGGGGGCTACGAGACCCGGCTGGCGGTGCCCGACGGCCCGGAGCTCGACCTGTGCTTCCAACCGGTGGCGCAGCCGGCGCACGGGCCCCGGCGGCTGCACCTCGACCTCCAGGGCGGGGCCGAGCAGGAGGGCGTGGTCGAGCGGCTGCTCGCGCTCGGCGCCACCCGGGCCGACATCGGCCAGGGCGACGTGCCGTGGGTGGTGCTGGCCGACCCGGAGGGCAACGCCTTCTGCGTGATGGAGGAGCGGGCGGCGTACGACGGCAGGGGGCCGCTCGCGGCGCTGCCGCTGTGGTCGGCCGACCCCGAGCGCGACCGTGACTTCTGGGCGGACCTGAGCGGCTGGGTGCCGACCGACGAGGGGAGCGTGGCGGCGCTCCAGCACCCGTCGGGACGTGGGCCGCTGCTCGAGCTGGTGCCCGAGGTCGAGCCCAAGCGGCAGTCGACGAAGAACCACCTCCACCTCGACATCCGGCTCGAGCCCGGCGACGACGACCCCGAGACGGTCGCCCGCGCGATCCTCGACCGGGGCGGGCAGGAGCTGCCCGACAACCCCGACGTCGCCTGGCGCACGTTCCTCGACCCGTCGGGCAACGAGCTCTGCGTGCTGCCCTCACGCGGCTGACCGACGGGCGATGACTTCCGGCGCCCGCGGGCGTCTGACCGGCATGACGACGTACGCGCTGGTGCACGGCTCGGGCGACGGCGGCTGGGCCTGGCACCTGGTCCAGCGGGCGCTGCGCGAGCGCGGCCACGAGGCGGTCGCGCCGGACCTGCCCACCGACCGGGACGACGCGACCTGGGACGACTGCGTCGACGCGGTCGCCGAGGCGGTGGCGTCCGTCGACGGCGGCTCGGACGTGGTGGTCGTCGGGCACTCCGCGGGCGGGTTCGTGGCCCCGCTGGTCGCGGACCGGCTCGGCGCCCGGCTGACGGTCTACGTCGCGGGCATGGTGCCGCAGCCGGGGGAGGGCGCCGGCGAGTGGTTCGACGCCGTCGGCTGGGACGCCGCGCTCGCCGACCCGGACCCGGCGCGCGCCTTCTACGCCGACGTGCCGCCCGAGCTGGCCGCTCAGGCCATCGCCCACGAGCGCCCGACCAGCGCGCGGCTGGGCGAGGAGCCCTGGCCGCGCGCGACGCCGCCGTCGGCCTCCGCGCGCTACGTGGTCACCACCTGCGACCGATTCCTGCCGGAGTCCGTCCAGCGTCGGGTCGCGGTCGAGCGGCTGGGCATCGAGCGGCCCGACGAGATCGCGGCCGGGCACTGCCCGCACCTGAGCCGGCCCGAGGAGCTGGCCGGGCTGCTCGCGCGGTTCGTCCGCACCGAGAGCCCCGGCTGACCGACGTCAGACGCCGCTCGCCTGCTCCCTCCGCCGGGCCACCACGGCTGCGAGCCCGCCACGGCTGCCGCGACGAGGCCCGCCGTCGCCGTCAGCTCCCCAGGCCGCCCCTGCCCTGTCGGTGGCGTCGGGTAGACCGAGGCCCATGACGACGGACGCGTCCCTGCCCGTGCTGGTCTACGGCGCCACCGGCCACACCGGGCGGGCGGTCGTGGCCGCGCTGGTCGAGCGCGGCCTGGTGCCGGTGCTCGCCGGCCGCGACGCCGACCGGCTCGCCAGCATGCCGGGCTCACAGGGGCGGGAGTCCCGGGCGTTCGCGGTCGAGGCGGTGCCCGACCTCGCCGGCGTCGGGCTGGTGGTCAACTGCGCGGGCCCGTTCGCCGACACCGCGCTGCCGCTGGCCCGCGCCGCGCTGGCGGCCGGCGCCCACTACGTCGACATCGCGGCCGAGCAGCCCAGCACGCTCGCGCTGCTGCACGCGTGGGCCGGGCCGGCAGAGCGCGCCGGGGTGGTGGTCATGCCCGGCGTCGGGTTCTTCGGGGCGCTGGGCGACCTGGTCCTCACCGCCCTCCTCGGACCGGACGACGGCGCGCCCTGGGACCACGTCGACGTCGAGGTCGAGCTGGCCGGCTGGCACCCCACCGACGGCACCCTCGCCACCGGCGACCGCAACCCCGGCGACCGCCTCCACCTCCAGGACGGTCTCCTGGTCACGACGCCCGCGACGACCGCACCCGGACGGGTCGAGCTGCGCCTCTCCGAGCCGCTGCTGGTCTCCCGCCACCTGCCGGTCCGCAGCCTGCAGAGCACCGTCAACGCCTCCGCGATCGAGGACCTCGAGGCGGCGCGCGACCTCACTCCCGACGAGCGGGTCCGGGCCCGCGAGGGGGGCGACCCCTACGCCCTGCGCGTCGTCGCCCGCCGCGGCGCAGAGGAGCGCACGGCGGAGGTCGCGGGCGACGACTTCTACGCCGTCACCGGGCCGCTGGTCGCCGAGGTCGCGCTCGCCCTGCTGGCCGGGGCCCTGCCACCGGGGGCCCGCGCGCCCGGCGAGCTGCCCGACCCGGTCGGGCTGCTGCGCCGTCTGCCGCTGTCCCGGATGGAGCTGTCGACGGCGTTCGGAGCCGTTCCGTAGGGTCGGAGGGGTGCAGACACGACACCTCGGACACCAGACCACCGGACGCATCGAGGTCGGAGCCATCGGCCTCGGCCTCATGACCTTCGACCAGAGCGGCACCCAGCCGCGCGAGCAGCTCGCCGCCACCGTGCGCGCGGCGCTCGACGCCGGCGTCACCCTCTTCGACACCGCCGACGCCTACGGCAACGGCGACGAGCTCGGCGAGGGGGCGCAGGGCGCCAACGAGCGGCTGGTCGCCGGCCTGCTCGACGAGCTCGGCGTGCGCGAGCACGTCGTCCTGGCCACCAAGGGCGGTCACGTCCGCACCGACGGCGGCGGCTGGGACACCGACAGCTCCGCCTCCCACCTCCACGAGGCCGTCGACGCCAGCCTCGAGCGCCTCGGCGTCGAGCAGATCGCGCTGTGGCAGCACCACCGGCCCGACCCGAAGGTCCCCTACGAGGAGGTCATCGGCACGCTCAAGGAGATCGCCGACTCCGGCAAGGTGCGCTGGGTCGGGCTGTCCAACGCCGACCCCGCGCAGATCCGCGCGGCGCACGCCGTGCTCGGCGACGCGCTGGTGAGCGTGCAGAACCAGTTCTCCCCGGCGTTCCGCAGCAGCCGCCCCGAGATCGACGTCTGCGAGGAGCTCGGCCTGGCGTTCCTGCCCTGGAGCCCGCTGGGCGGCCTGGGCGACGCCAAGGAGCTGGCCGACAAGCACCCGGCCTTCGCCGAGATCGCCCAGGCCCACGGCGTCAGCGCCCAGCAGGTGGCGCTGGCCTGGGAGCTCGCCCAGTCCCCGGTCGTGATCCCGATCCCCGGCGCCAAGCGCCCGCAGTCGATCACCGACTCCGCCGCCGCCGCCGACCTCCAGCTCACCCCCGAGGAGCTCTCCCGCCTCGACGCCGACTGAGCCCCGCGCTCCGTACTACCCGGAGCCGGCGCCCGCAAACGGTCGGCGGTCGGGGATACGGTCGCGCCATGAGCGAGGACGACGAGGCGCTCGCGGCCGCGGTGCGGCGGCTGGGAGAGATCTGCCTGGCGCTGCCGGAGGCCCACGAGGAGGACGCGTGGGTCGGGGTCCGGTGGCGCGTACGGCGGCGCACCTTCGCGCACGTCTGCCTGGTGCGTGACGGCCGGCCCGAGGGCTACGCCCGCGCCGCCGGCACCGACGGACCCGCCCTGGTGCTGGTGTTCCGCGCCGAGTCCGACGAGGCGGCCACGCTGGGCCACCTCGGTCCGCCGTACTTCCGCCCCGACTGGTGGCCCACCGCCGCCGGGTTGCTGATCGACGGCGACACCGACTGGGACGAGGTCGCCGAGCTCCTCACCGACAGCTACTGCGTGCAGGCTCCGCGCCGGCTGGTCGCCCTGGTCGACCGCCCCGAGATCGCCCCTGGCTGAGGGCCGTGCCGGGTGACCGGACGAGGGCCTGTGGAGAGAGATCCCACGACGTCGCGAACCGGCGCATCCTGGGGCGATGGGAGCCAACAGCAGACGCCGACGTCAGGCCCGCGAGCGCCGGCGACCTCCGCAGGGACCGTCGCGAGGGCGCCCGTCACGGTCCGTCGCCCCGGTCGCGGGGACGCAGGTCCAACCGCCGAACCTGTCGGAGCCGGAGGATGAGGCCCCGGTCGCGGTCGCGTCGCTGATCTTCCGGGCCGCCGCGACCGCGTGGGACCGGCTCGACGACACGGCCCACCTGCGTGAGCAGGCGCGGTCGGTGCTCTGCGAGCTGCGGCCGGTCCCGGCGGACTTCGTCGCCGACGCCGCCGACCTCCTGGTGCTGACCCTGGTGGGCCTGGCGCTCGACCAGGGGTGGCACGAGCACGACGTCGTCGAGCTCGTGCGACGCCGGGCGGCTCCGGGCGCTCTGAGCTGCCTCGACGACGCCGCCCTGCTCCTCGTACGGCGCCGCTCGGCCCGGCTGGCCACGGAAGGCGCGACGCCGGGCCCGGTCCTGCCTGAGCGGACGACCCCCGGCACGGTCTATGGGATGCAGGTCGTGCTGCAGGTGGCCGCGCTGCTGTCGTCCCTGCCTCCACTGGACGACCGGTGGGACGTCACGGCGTCCTGCCGCCATCGCCTGCTCTGGCTCGAGCCACCCGCCGTCGGGGCCAAGGTCGATCTCGTGACCGCAGTGGCCGACGCCTTCGGGTGCGACGCGGTGGGCAGCGAGTCGCTGGGGTGCTGTGCCGTCATCGGCGACCCACGCGACCTCGATGCCGCCGAGGACCTGGCGACCTCGCTCAGGCGACCGCGGCGAGGGCGCTGCGCGAGCGCGGCACCACCGAGCGCGGTGTCACCCGCACGAGGTTCGACCTGTCGTTCCTGATGTCCTACTGCCGCCAGATCGAGCAGCGGCTCGCTCCGCTGGCCCTGCAGCAGGTGCTGCCGTCGCGCGCGCAGCCGCCGGCCTGGGCCGACGCCGAGGGCTGGGTCGCGGGCCGCGCGGCGGCGGACGCCGCGCTGCTCGACGTGCCCGAGGAGGTCACTCGGAGACGGTGACGCCCTTCCAGAAGGCGATGCGGTCCTGGATCTCGGCGGCGGCCTCCGACGGCGTGGGGTAGTACCACGCGGCGTCGGTGTTGACCTTCCCGTCGACCTCCAGGCTGTAGTAGGACGCCTCGCCCTTCCACGGGCAGTGCGACTGCGTCTCCGACGGGCGCAGCACCGCGGCGTCGACCGCGTCGGCGGGGAAGTAGTGGTTGCCCTCGACGACGACGGTGTCGTCGCTCTCGGCGATGACCTTCTCGTTCCACATGGCTCGCATGCCTCCACGGTACGTCGGGGTGGCGACCTCAGGGGGCGCGAGGACCGCTCGACGGGGTACCGGGGCACGCCCAGGGTCATGCCTGATGCACGGGCGCGCCCACTTTCTGGTGAACTTGTACCCATGGGGATCCTCAGCACCGTGAAGCGACGGGTGGCGACGCGCCTCCTGGCCCGGTCGACGCGCAAGGGCATCGACCTGCGCAAGCTGCGGTTCCTGCCCGACTCGACCACCATGCCGCTCAAGCGCGACGTGCTCGACCCGCTGCCGGAGATGGCGCAGGTCCGCGCCGAGGCGCCGGTGAAGCGGATCGCCGAGATGTTCGGCAAGGGCATCTGGCTGGTCAGCGGGTACGACGAGGCGCGAGCGCTGCTCGCCAACGGCGCGGCCCTGTCCAACGACCTGGGTCAGTTCGTGTCCCAGGAGGGTCGCGACGACTCCGAGCAGATCGGCGGGCTGGGGATGACCGACCCGCCGGCCCACACCGCCCTGCGGCGCTACCTCACTCCCGAGTTCACCATGCGCCGACTGGCCCGCCTCGAGCCGGTCATCGAGCGGATCGTCGACGCCCGGCTCGACGCGATGGCCGAGCAGGGCCCCGACGTCGACCTGGTCGACCAGTTCGCGTTCCCTATCCCGTTCGAGGTGATCTGCGAGCTCCTCGACCTGCCGGTCGACGACCGCGCGCGCTTCCACTCCCTGGGCGCCGCCCGCTTCGACCTCTCCCAGGGAGGCGTCGGCGTGTTCGGTGCCGCCGCCCACACCCGGGAGTTCCTGATCGGGTCGGTCGCCAAGCAGCGGCTCGACCCCGGCGACGGGCTCATCGGCGCGCTGCTGCGCGACCACGGCGACGAGCTCGACGACGTCACCCTCGGCGGCCTCGCCGACGGGGTGTTCCTCGGCGGCTACGAGACCTCCGCGAGCATGCTCGCCCTCGGCACCTACCTCCTCGCCCAGCACCCCGAGGCGATGGCCCTGATGGCCGGCGACGACGCCGCGGCCGTCGACCGCGTCGTCGAGGAGCTGCTGCGCCACCTCACGGTGGTCCAGCTCGCGTTCGTGCGGTTCGCCCGCGACGACATGGAGATCGCCGGCGCGCAGATCAAGGCGGGCGACGTGCTCGGCATCTCGCTGCTCGGCGCCAACCGCGACCCGGCGTTCACCCCGGACCCCGACAGGTTCGACCCGCACCGACCCACCACCCGACACCTCGCCTTCGGCCACGGCATCCACCGCTGCGTCGGCGCCGAGCTGGCGCGGATGGAGCTGCGGATCGCCCTGCGCGGCCTGGCCCGTCGCTTCCCCGACCTCGCCATCACCGCCGACCCAGCCGAGCTGGACTTCCGCAAGCTCTCCGCGGTCTACGGCGTCGACGCACTGCCGGTCCGCCTCTTCGACGACCAGCCGGCGACCCTGCCCGCTCGCTGACCGCCAGGAACCGTCGCCGAGGGCTAGCGTGCAGCCATGGCCCAGAAGTACGCCGACGTGGACGCCTACCTCGCCGACCTCGACGAGCGCCCGGCCGCCGCGGTGCGGCAGGTACGCGCGTGGGTGCACGAGGAGATCCCCGGGCTGAGCGAGACGATCGCCTACAACATGCCGACCTTCCGGCGCGGGGACGCGGCGGTGCTGCACCTCGCGGGCTGGCGGCGCTTCGTCTCCGTCTATCCCGAGCCGCCCGCCCCCGCCGACGACCCGGGGCTGGTGCTGGACCTCGCGCCGTACTCCTCGGGCAAGGGGACGCTGCGCTTCCCGCTGGCCGGCCTCGACGAGCAGCTCGTACGCCGGACGCTGCGGGCCCTGGGGCGCGCCTGACGCCGCGCCCGCCGCGGGCGACCCGCTCGGGTGGCGCTCAGCGACTGCTGGAGAGCTGGTACTGACGCACCGACAGCGGCACGAACACCGCCAGGATCAGCACCACCCAGAGCAGCGTGTAGAGGGCGGGGTGCTGCATCGACCACGCGTCGGAGACCGGGAGCCTCGGGTCGGTGTTGCCGAAGAGCTCTCGGGCGGCCTGGGTCAGCGTGGAGACGGGGTTCCACTCGACGACGTGGCGCAGCGCGCCGGAGAACGACTCCAGCGGCACGAACGCGTTGGAGACGAACGTCAGCGGCATGATCACGATGAACGAGGCGTTCTGGATGACCTCGACGCTCGGGACCAGCAGCCCGACCCACGCCATCACCCAGCTGATCGCGTAGGCGAAGACCAGCAGCAGCAGGAAGCCGGCGGCCGCGTCGAGGACGCCCTCACGGATCCGCCAGCCGATCAGCAGCCCCGTCAGCGCCATGATGATCAGCGACAGGATGTTGTAGACGACGTCGGAGGTCGTGCGGCCGACCAGGACCGCGGCGCTCGACATCGGCAGCGACCGGAAGCGGTCGATGATGCCCTTCTGCATGTCCTCGGCCAGCCCGGCGCCGGTGAACGTCGCGCCGAACACCACGGTCTGGGCGAAGATCCCGCCGATCAGGAACTCCTTGTAGCCGACCGAGCCGGCGGGGTTGATCGCGCCGCCGAAGACGTAGGCGAACAGCAGCACGAACATGATCGGCGAGATCAGCACGAACACGAGCACCTCAGGCACCCGCTTGATCTTGATCAGGTTGCGCTTGGCGACGATCCAGCCGTCGGTCACGGCGCGGGCGGGTCCGGCGCTCATGCGGGCACCTCCTCGGTGGTCTCGGTCGCGGCGGCGTCCGACGCCTCGTCGGCGGTGGCGCGCCCGGTCAGGCTCAGGAAGACGTCGTCGAGCGTGGGGCGGCGCAGACCGATGTCGAGGACGTCGATGTCGTCGTCGGCGAACCGGGCCAGCACGCCGCTCAGGGCCCGCGCGCCGCCGTCGACCGCGGCGGTCAGCGCGCGGCCGTTGTCGTCGGCCTGGACCTCGCCGACCGCCACCGCCTGGAGCACGGCGGTCGCCGCGACGCGGTCGGCGACGTCGGTGAGGACCACCTCGATGCGCTCCCCGCCGGTCTGGGACTTCAGCTCGTCGGCCGTGCCGCGGGCGATGGCGCGGCCGTGGTCGATGACCACGATCTCGTCGGCGAGGCGGTCGGCCTCCTCGAGGTACTGGGTCGTCAGCAGCAGGGTCGCCCCCGACGACACCAGCTCGCGGATCACCCCCCACATCTGCTGGCGGCTGCGCACGTCGAGCCCGGTCGTCGGCTCGTCGAGGATCAGCACGGGCGGCTCGGCGACGAGCGCGCCCGCGAGGTCGAGGCGCCGGCGCATGCCGCCGGAGTAGGTCTTGGACGGGCGGTCGCCGGCCCCGGCGAGGTCGAAGCGCTCGAGCAGCTCGCGCGCCCGCTCGCGCGAGCGCTGCTTGCCCAGACCGTAGAGGCGGCCGACCATCTCGAGGTTCTCGTAGCCCGTGAGGTACTCGTCGACGGCGGCGTACTGGCCCGAGAGGCCGATGCGCGCGCGTACCCCGTCGGGGTCGGCGGCCACGTCGACGCCCGCGACCTGCGCCGAGCCGCCGTCGGGCTTGAGCAGCGTCGAGAGGATGCGTACGGCGGTCGTCTTGCCGGCGCCGTTGGGCCCGAGCAGCGCGAGCACCCGGCCCTCCTGCACCGACAGGTCGAGGCCCGCGAGCGCCTCGACCTTCTGGTAGCGCTTGACCAGCCCGGTCGCGCGGATCATCTCGCCCATGCTCGCCTCGCCTCTCCTGTCGTGGTCCTGCGGCCGACGGGAAGGACCGCCGCCGACACCCGTACTCATCGCCGGTAGCCTCACGCCAGTGACGGCGGTGGTGGTGGTGGGAGGTGCCAACCTCGACCTGAAGGCGCGGACGACGGCCGTGGTGGTGCCCGGCACCAGCAACCCCGGCTCGCTCGCGACCAGCCCCGGCGGCGTCGGTCGCAACATCGCCGAGAACCTCGCCCGCCTCGGCACCCCGACTGCGCTCGTCGCGGCCGTGGGCCAGGACCTGTTCGGCGACGACCTGCTCGGCGCCACCGCCGCGGCCGGCGTCGACGTGTCCGCCGTACGACGGGTGCCGGGGGCGACCGGCACCTACCTTGCCGTCCTCGAGCCCGGCGGCGAGCTCTCGGTCGGCGTCTCCGACATGGCCGCCACCGCCACCCTGGGCCCCGAGCACCTCGACCGCGCGCTGCTCGCCGGCGCCGACCTGGTCGTGCTCGACGGCAACCTGCGCGCCGACACCCTCGCCGCCGCCTGGACCGCCGCCACCGAGGCCGGGGTGCGGGTCGTCCTGGACCCGGTCAGTGTCCCGAAGGCCGCCGCGCTCGCGCACCTGGTCGGTGAGCGGCCGCTGTGGTGCGTCACGCCCAACAGCGGCGAGCTGGCCGTCCTCGGCGGCAGCGCCTCGGTGCTGCACGCCCGTGGCGTCGAGCTGGTGTGGGTGCGGCGCGGCGCGGAGGGCTCGGTGCTGAGCGGTCCCGACGGCGAGCTGGAGCTGGCCACCGTGCCGGGCGAGGTCGTCGACGTCACCGGGGCCGGCGACGCCATGCTCGCGGCGTTCTGCCACGCCCTGCTGTGCGGGGTGTCCCCCGGCGAGGCGGCCGCCTACGGGCACGCCGCCGCCGCGCTCACCGTGGCCTCCGCCGACACCGTGCGCTCCGACCTGACCGACGAGCTCGTGAGGAGCCGACTGTGACCCACCCCCTGCTGACCGTCACCGACGAGGTGGCCACGGCTCTCGACGAGGGCCGCCCGGTCGTCGCGCTGGAGAGCACGATCATCAGCCACGGCATGCCGTACCCGCAGAACGTCGCCATGGCGGTCGAGGTCGAGGGCATCGTGCGCGAGCACGGCGCCGTGCCCGCCACCATCGCCGTGCTCGACGGTCGGCCGAGGATCGGGCTGTCGCCCGACGACCTCGAGCTGCTCGCCAGCCACCCCGAGGTGACCAAGGTCAGCGTGCGCGACCTCCCGTACGTCGTGGCGCGCGGCGTGCACGGCGCGACCACCGTCGCCTCCACGATGCGCCTCGCCGCGCTGGCCGGCATCCGGACCTTCGTGACCGGCGGCCTCGGCGGCGTCCACCGCGGCGCCGAGACCTCCTTCGACGTCTCCGCCGACCTCACCGAGCTCGGGCAGACCGACGTCACCGTCGTGTGCGCCGGCGTGAAGAGCATCCTCGACATCGGGCTCACCCTGGAGACGCTGGAGACCCTCGGCGTGCCGGTGCTGGGCTACGGCGCCGAGGAGTTCCCCTCGTTCTACTCGCGCCAGAGCGGCCACCGCGCCCCGATGCGCGTCGACGCACCCGAGGACGTCGCCGCCATCATGCGCGCCAAGTGGGACCTCGGCCTGGCCGGCGGCATCGTCGTGGCCAACCCGATCCCCGCCGAGGACGAGATCCCCGCCGACGAGATCGGGCTGATCATCGACCGCGCGCTCGCCGACATGGACTCCCTGGGCATCCACGGCAAGGACGCCACGCCGTACCTCCTGGGCCGCATCGTCGAGCTCACCGACGGCGCCAGCCTGACCGCCAACATCGCGCTCGTGCGCAGCAACGCCCGGCTCGGCGCGGCCGTCGCGGTCGAGTTCGCGCGGGGGTAGCCGCCACTAGGGCAGGCTGACCCCCGTGCACCACATCGGGATCGACCTCGCGTGGGGGGAGCGCCAGCCGACCGGGCTGGCCGTCCTCGACGACGACGCACGGCTGCTGATGGTCCGCGCCGTGCGCACCGACGACGAGATCGCGGACGCCCTGGCGCCGTACGTCGGGGGCGAGTGCCTGGTCGGGATCGACGCGCCGCTCATCGTCACCAACGCGACGGGCTCGCGGCCCGCCGAGCAGCGGCTCAGCAAGGACTTCCGGCGCTTCGAGGCCGGCACCCACCCCTCCAACACCGGCAAGCCGGAGTTCGCCGGCGGCGCGACCCGGGGCGCGCGCGTGTGCCAGCGCCTCGGCCTCGACCTCAACCCCCGCTCCGGTCGCGCCCGCCGCGCGATCGAGGTCTACCCGCACCCGGCGACGATCGTGCTCTTCGGGCTCACCAAGACGCTGAAGTACAAGGACAAGCGCGGCCGCGACCTCGACCTGCTGCGCGGCGAGCTGCTCACGCTGATGGGCCACGTGCAGGAGATCGTGCAGACCGGCGCGGAGTGGGCTGCGCTGCGCCTGGCCGTCGAGACCGCGACGCGCAAGAGCGAGCTGCGGGTGGTCGAGGACCAGGTCGACGCGGTGGTGTGCGCCTACGTCGCCTACTTCCGCGAGCGTTGGCCCGAGCGCACCACGACGTACGGCGACCTCGAGACCGGCTACATCGTCACGCCCTCGCTGCCCGACGCGCGCGCGGCGACGCAGGAGTACGCCGCCCAGCAGCCCGCGCTGGTCGAGGCCGGCGCGCAGTTCGTGGCGCTGGTGACCTCGATCCTCGACGAGGCCGGCATCAACTACCTCTCGGTCACGGGGCGCACCAAGGGCGTGCAGTCCTTCGCGGCCAAGGCGGCGCGGGTGGTCGACGGCAAGCCGGTCTTCGGCGACCCGCTGCGCGAGATCACCGACCAGATCGGCGTGCGCGTCATCACCTACGTGCACAGCGACGTCTCCGCGGTCGCCGAGCTGCTGGGCGACCAGGTGGTCGTCAAGGAGGACCGCGACATGGGGCAGGAGACGGCCAGCCAGGGCCGCTTCGGCTACGCCAGCCGGCACCTGCTCATCCAGCTCGACGCCGCGCGCGAGAGCGACCGCGCGTACGCCGCGCTGCGCGGCCGGGTCGCGCAGGTGCAGGTGCGCACCGTGCTGCAGCACGCGTGGGCGGAGTTCGAGCACGACATCCGCTACAAGGGCGACGTGCCCGACGAGCACGCCCGCGACCTCGACCGCCGCTTCACGCTGGCCGCCGGGCTGCTCGAGCTCGCCGACCAGGAGTTCTCCACGATCCGCGAGCGGCTGCGCTCGACCGCCGCGGGCGCCGGCGGTGCGGCGGGGCCGGGGCCGCTGGACGTCGTGGACGATCCCCGCATCGACCAGCGCGAGCTCGCGGCCTACCTCGCCGGCCAGTACGACGACGCCGGCTGGTCGCGCACCGACCACTACGCGTGGATCTCGGGGCTGCTGCTCGAGCTCGGCATCACCAGCCTCGAGGAGCTCAACGACGCGCTGCGGGGCAGCCCCGACGACCTCAACGCCCGCATGGACTACCGCTACCCGCCGGGCGCCGTCCGCCGTCTCGACGACGCCCTCCTGGCGACGTACGCCGACCGCTACGTCGACCTCCACGGCAACGCCCACCGCCGCGACGCCCTCCTCTCCCGGCTCGCCAAGCTCCGCGACTGAGGTCGTCCCGCGGGGGACTATCCCGGGAAGCGGGCCTCGAGCTCGGCGAAGAACGCGTCGGAGAGGCGGCGGAAGGCGGCGGCGTCGAGGGTGACCTCGTCGCCCACGGCCAGACCGAGGACGGAGCGGTCGGCGGCGTACCGGATCGACTTCTCGCCCGTCAGGACGCCCTCGTGCTCGCGGATCGAGGCGCACAGCATCCGGACCTCGTTGAGCGGGTTGCCGTCCTTGCCC
This sequence comes from Nocardioides lijunqiniae, assembly GCF_015024225.1. Classification (GTDB taxonomy): domain Bacteria; phylum Actinomycetota; class Actinomycetes; order Propionibacteriales; family Nocardioidaceae; genus Nocardioides; species Nocardioides lijunqiniae. The sequence continues at coordinate 19,844 of NZ_JACJGM010000040.1, read as the reverse complement.
TCCTGGCCGCGGCTGCGGTGCAGCGCGTAGGTGTCGAGGGCGAGCACCAGCTGGCGCAGGTAGCCCGGCTCGAACGCCGCGCGGTCCGCGGCCGACAGGGGCAGCGCGTCGTAGGCGTCGAGGTGGTTGCACACGGTCTCGCGGCAGGCGGCGACGTACGCCGCGGGGTAGGAGCTCTGGCTCAGCATGACGGGTCCTCTCGTAGGGGTGGGTCTACGGGGATGACGCGCCGGGATCGCCGGGTGTGACCGTCAGGGCTGGTACGGCGGCGCGACGCCCCAACCCCAGCGCGGCACCGGCGCCTGCTCGACCACGTCGGACGCATCCTCGGCGGAGTTGTGCATCGCCAGGCGGGTCCCCCACTCGACGTACCCGACGAACGCCGCGCGGAACTCCGGGTCGCTCGGCAGTCCCGCGTCGTCGGCGGCCAGGCTCATCGTGGTCGCGAACCGCAGCCGCTGCGCGGCGGTGATCCCGAGACGGCGGTGGTGCGCGAGCATCCGCTCGTAGCCGCCGTGCTGCTCGGTGTAGTCGGCCGGGCCGCCCATCACCTCGCCCCACCACGCGGCGACGTGGGCGCGGTGCTGCTCCGACACCCCACCGGGGAAGAACGGGCTCAACTCGTCGTCGGCCTCCACGCGGTCGTAGAAGCAGTCGATGAGGCGTCGGTACGCCGGCGCCCCACCGGCCCACTCGAACAGCGTCGGCGTGCTCATGCTCCGGAGCGTACGACGGTCCGGGCCGCGCCGACAGACCCACAGTCGGACCGCCTCACGGAGCAGCGGCGCGCAGCTTCTCGAGGAGCGGGCCGGCGACGTCGGAGAGGAACGCGCGCTGGTGCTTGTCGCCCACCTGGACGAGCGCGACGTCGGTGAAGCCGGCGTCCCAGTACGCCGAGACCGCCTCGACGATCTTGTCGAGGTCGGGGCCGCACGGGATCGACTCGGCGACGTCGTCCGGGGTCACGAACTGCGTCGCCCCCGAGAAGCCCATGGGCGTGGGCAGGTCGGCGTTGACCTTCCAGCCGCCCGCGAACCACCGGAACTGCTCGTGCGCGAGCGCCTTCGCCTCCTCGACGTCCGGCGCCCAGCAGATCGGGATCTGGCCGATCGCCCGGGCGCTGCCGCCACCGCCGATGCGGGGCGCGCCGTCGACGCCGTTCCAGGTCTCGATCAGCGAGGCGTCCGGCTCGACCGCGACCAGGTGGTCCGAGACGGGCGCGAAGGTGTTGATGGCGCGGTCGCCCGCGACCGCGAGCGCGAGCTGCACCGGCGTGTCGGGCAGGTCCCAGATGCGCGCGGAGTCGACGTCGAAGTGGTTGCCGCGGTAGTCGACCAGCTCGCCGGTGAAGAGCTCGCGGATGATCTCGACGGCCTCGACCAGCTTCTCCTGCCGGGTCAGGATGCCCGGCCAGCCGCCGCCGACGACGTGCTCGTTGAGGCTCTCGCCGGAGCCCAGCCCCAGCGTGAAGCGCCCCTCCGACAGCAGCCCGAGCGTCGCAGCCTTCTGCGCGACGATCGCCGGGTGGTAGCGCTGGGTCGGGCAGGTCACGTAGGTCATCAGCCCCACGCGCGAGGTCGCCTGGGCGACGGCGCCCAGCAGCGTCCAGGCGTACGGCGCGTGGCCCTGCTCGGTCAGCCACGGCGAGAAGTGGTCGCTGGAGACCTCGAAGTCGAAGCCGACCTCCTCGGCCGCGACGGCGTACGAGACCAGCTCGCGCGGTCCGCTCTGCTCGGTCATCAGGGTGTAGCCGAAGTTCGTCATGCTGCGCCGTTACCCACTTCCGCTGCGGGCTACCGTCGACGGCATGACTCCCGCAGCCCTCCTGACCGAGCTCTTCGAGCGCGTCCTCACCAGCGCCGAGGCCGCCGTCGACGGCCTGACCGAGGACCAGCTCGCCACCCGCCCCGGTGACGGCGCCAATCCGATCGCCTGGCTGGTCTGGCACCTCGCCCGCGTCCAGGACGACCACGTCGCGACGGTCGCCGGGCTCGAGCAGGTCTACACCGCGCAGGGGTACGCCGAGCGGTTCGACCTGCCGTTCGACGTCTCCGCCATCGGCTACGGCCAGTCCCGCGAGGAGGTCGGGCAGGTGCGCGCCGACGCCGCGCTGCTGACCGACTACCTCCGCGCGGTCCACGCGCAGACCACCGGCTGGGTCGCCGGCCTGGAGGCCGACGACCTCGACCGCGTCGTCGACGAGGACTGGGACCCGCCGGTGACGCTCGGCGTGCGGCTGGCCAGCGTGGCCAACGACGACCTCCAGCACGCCGGCCAGGCGGCGTACGTCAGAGGGCTGCTGGGCGCGTGACCCGGTAGCGCACGAACGACGGCACGGCGATCGCCGCGACCACGGTCAGGACCACGACCAGGACGCCGCCGCCCGCCGCCGCCGCGGCCGTGCCGACCATGGCGGCGCTGGCCCCGTGGGCCACGTCGGCGACCCGCGGGCCGCCGGCGACGACCACGATGAAGATGCCCTGCAGCCGCCCGCGCACGGCGTCGGAGGCGGAGGTCTGCAGCATCGTGGTACGGAACGCCGACGACGCCATGTCGGCCGCGCCGCCCACGACCAGCATCCCCACGGCGGCCACCAGCATCGGCGTGCGCCACTGGCTCGACAGGGCGACGGCGAGCCCGAAGCCGCCCATGGCGACGCCCCACACGACGATGCAGACGATGACCGCCAGCCCCTGGCGCGAGACCCGCGAGACCCACCCCGAGAAGATGCCGCCGAGCACGGCGCCGGCCGGGATCGCCGCGAACAGCGCGGCGAAGGCCAGGCCGCCCTCCTCGGGACCGAGGAAGCTCTCGTGCGCGATCTGAGGGAACAGCGCACGCGGCATCCCGAAGACCATCGCGATGATGTCGACGACGAACGACATCATCAGCACCGGGTGCCCGCGCAGGTAGGTGAACCCCTCGACGACCGACCGCAGGCCGGGCGTCTGCCGCACCGCCCCGAGCACCGGCATCGGCGGCAGCCTGACGACCGCGCCCAGCGTGGCCAGCAGCGTGAACGTGTCGATCAGGTAGAGCCACTCGAAGCCGAGCACCGGGATCAGCACGCCGGCCACGAGCGGGCCGGCGATCGCGCCCGCCTGCATGACGGTGGTGTTGAGCGAGTTGGCCGCCGGCAGCAGCTCCGCCGGGACGAGCTTGGGCAGCACCGCGCTGCGCGTGGGCTGGTTGACCGCGAAGAACGCCTGCTGCACCGAGAACAGGCCGAGCAGGAGCCACACGTTCGTGCTGCCGAGCGCCGCCTGCAGGTAGAACAGCCCGCTGGTGACGATCAGCCCGATCGTGGTGATGACCAGCATGATCCGACGGTCGAACACGTCGGCGAGGGCGCCGCCCCACAGGCCGAAGACCACGAGCGGGACCAGCCCGAACAGCCCCGTGAGGCCGACGTACGCCGAGGAGCCGGTGTCGGCGTAGATCTGGGCCGGCACGGCGACGACCGTCAGCTGCGCGCCGACGACGGTGATGATGTTGGCCTGCCAGAGCCGGCGGAAGTGCGGGATGCGCAGCGGGCGCGTGTCGGCCACCAGCCCCCGGAGTTGCACCCGGCAAATCTACCCACGCCCCGCCGGCCGGCAGGACGCCGTCCGGGGACGCCGCCGTCCGGGGCGCGAGGGTCGCTGCGGCACACTGTCGGGCATGACTCGCCGATCCCTCGCGGTGCTGCCGCGTCTCCTCGTCCCTGTCGTGCTGCTCGCCCTGACCCTCGGCCTCGCGGGCCCGGCCTCGGCCGCGTCGTGGACGACGGTCCTCAAGTCCGGTGGCGCGCGGTCGCAGGCGTGCAAGGCGCCGACCGCGGACGGCAGGTACTGGAAGGTGCGCGTGCGCCTGGTCAACCGCGACGACAGGCGCTGGGAGGCCGGCTACTCGGTGACGAAGGGTGCCAAGACGCTCCAGCGCGTCACCCTGGTCGCCCGACCCGGGACGACCACCAAGGTCCGCACCCTCACCGTCCGACGCGGCAGCGGTCAGCAGCTCGGCGCCGGCATGAGCGACGGCGTCGGCGGCTTCGGCGACACCCACGTGCTCGGCGGCGTCGGTCGCTGCTAGACCTCGTCCGAGGAGACGTCGTCCGGGCCGATCTCCCGCAGGCCGGCGAGGTGGCGCTGCGCCAGCTCGGCGTAGTACGGCGGGTTCGACTGCACCCAGAACTCCGCGTCGGTGCCGGCGAGCGGCCGCTTGACCTGGGCCGGGGTGCCCGCGGCGAGCACGCCCTCGGGGATGTCCGCGCCGGGTCCCACGAGAGATCCCGCCGCCACCAGCGACCCCGCGCCCAGCCGGGCGCCGTCGAGGATCGTGCTCCCGTTGCCGAGCAGCGCCTGCTCGCCGATCACCGCGCCGTGCACGATGCACCCGTGCGCCACGGTCGCGCCGGCGCCGATCTCGACGGTCTGGTCGGGGGTGGCGTGCACGACGGAGTTGTCCTGCACGTTGGCCCCCTCGCGCACGACGATCGCGCAGATGTCGCCCCGCAGCACCGCGCCGAACCACACGCTCGCGCCGCGCTCGACGGTGACGTCGCCGATCAGCGTCGCGGTGGGCGCGACGAAGGCCTCGGGGTGGACACGCGGGCGCCTGCCCTCGAACTCGTAGAGCTTCATGGGCGTCAGGCTAGGGGCGATGAGTCCGGTGTCCGCGACGGGTCCGACCCTCATCCGCACCGACACCCCGACCTCGCCTCCAGGAGACCCGCATGACCGAGACGCCCCAGGGCCCCGCGTCGTACTTCCCGTCCATCGAGAAGAAGCACGGCCAGCCGATCGCCCACTGGAAGCAGGTGGTCCGGTCCGCGCCCGGCTACGGCGGCGAGGCCACGCACATGCAGCTGGTCGCGGTGCTCAAGGAGCAGCACGGCCTGGGCCACGGTCACGCCAACGCGATCGTCGCGCACACCCTCGCCGAGGACCGGGGCTGAGCCCGACCGGACGCCGCCCGACCACCCCTGCGCCACACTGGCGGGGATGAGACACCCCAAGCCCGACCGCGCCGGCCCCGGACAGGAGTCCGTCTGGGACTACCCGCGCCCGCCCCGCGTGGAGCCCAGCTCCGAGCACGTCGAGATCCTCCTGGGCGGCCAGGTCGTCGCCCGCAGCGACGTGTCGTGGCGGGTCCTCGAGACGAGCCACCCGCCGACGTACTACCTCCCGCGCGCGGCGTTCGCGCCCGGTGTCCTCCGCGAGGCCGAGGGCGCGACGTGGTGCGAGTGGAAGGGGCAGGCGGCCTACTTCGACCTCGTGGTCGGCAGCACCGTGGCCGCGCGGGCGGCCTGGACCTACCCCGACCCGAGCGCCGGCTTCGAGGTCATCGCCGACGCGGTCGCGGTGACGCCGCTGCTCGTCGAGCAGTGCACGGTCGACGGCGAGGCGGTCACGCCCCAGCCGGGCGGGTTCTACGGCGGGTGGATCACCAGCCGCGTGGCCGGGCCCTTCAAGGGCGGGCCCGGCACCCACGGCTGGTGAGCGCCGCGGTGGTCAGCAGCCGTTGCCCTCGCCCCGGCCGAGCAGCCGGTCGGCCAGCAGGTCGCACCAGCGACCGGCCGCCGGGCCGCCGTTGGTCGTGCCGTCGGACTCGCCGGGGTTCTTCACCCACAGCGTGCCGTCGAAGGCGCCCTGGAAGGCCAGGCGCGGACGCGTGCCGAGGCGGGCCCAGGTCGGGTTGATGACGTCGCCGGCGACCGGCTGGGACGCGCCGTTGCGCGAGGTGTCGACGACGTAGCGCGTGCCGCGGACGCCGAGGGCGCGCAGCTGGCGCACCATCAGCGTGGCGTAGGCCTTCTCGTCGGCCAGCGGGCGGAAGTTGGCGACGTTGGTGCTGATGCCGCGGGCGTAGGCGACGCCGGCGCTCTTGAGCATGGCCGGGCGGGTGTCGTACGGCGTGTAGTTGGAGTGGCCGGCGTCGAGGTAGACCCACGCGCCGGCGCGGGTCAGCGTGCGGGTGGCGAAGCGCAGCGACGCGAGGCGGTCGCGGGGGCTGGCGCAGCTGGCCTGGCCGTACTGGGCGATGGCGTCCGGCTCCAGGACCACGATCGGCTTGCTGCCGCGCACGGCGCGGATACCGCGGGCGAACGCCGTCACCCAGCGGCGGTAGGCCTTCGCGTTGGCCACCCCGCCGGAGGAGTACTGCCCGCAGTCGCGGTGCGGGATCGCGTAGACGACCATCGTCGCGGTGCGCCGGGCGCGCGTCGAGCGGGTGAGGTGGCCGCGCACCGCCGCGGTGATCCTGCGCTGGGGGTAGGCCTCGTTGGTGAACCACCGGGCCGCGGGACGCCGGCCGATGGCGGCGTACGCGGCGCCCTGCCGGGCCGCCGACGACTTCGGGTCGCGGTAGAGGGCGCGCGTCCTGCGGGGGTCGCGGGCGCGGGCCGCCGCCGTCGTCCGGACAGGCGTGGCAGCGGGGGTGGCGGCCGTGGTGTTCTCGGCGGCCGCGGGGACCGCCCGCTCCGCCCGGGCCGACGTGCCGGCGCCGGCGAGGAGGCCTGCCGTGAGCGCGAGCGCGGTGAGGACGGTGCCGGGGCGCAGCCACGCGCCGCGTCGGGAGGAGGAAGAGGTCACGGTGAAGGATAGGCGCCGCGAGCACGATCGGCCGATACGGCGTTTCTGGCAGGGTGGTGTCGTAGCTGCCCTGCCTCGTTCGTAGAGGCAGTGAGAGGCGGGCGACGCCCGCCACCGCACCCAGGAGGAACCCCATGACCCAGTACCTGCTCTCCGTCCACGGCAACGTCGACGAGGACGCCGCCGAGACCCGCTCGATGGAGGACTTCCAGCCGATCTTCGAGGCGGTGGAGCGCTTCAACGAGCGGCTGCGCACCGAGGGCGCGTGGGTGTTCGCGGGCGGTCTCCAGCAGATCGACCAGGCGACCACGGTCGACAACACCGGCGACGCGCCGGTCGTGACCGACGGCCCCTACGTCGAGAGCAAGGAGTACCTCGGCGGCTTCTGGGTCATCGAGGCGGCCGACCACGACGCCGCGCTCGCCTGGGCGATCGAGGGCTCGAAGGCCTGCCAGGGCAAGGTCGAGATCCGTCCCTTCCAGGACGAGCCGGAGGCGTGAGCGAGGCGCCCGACGGCACCGCCCACGACGCGATCGAGCGGATCTTCCGCGAGGAGTACGGCCGCGTCGTGGCCTCCCTCGTCCGTCGCCTCGGCGGCATCGACGCCGCCGAGGAGGCCGCGGGCGAGGCGCTCGTGGTGGCGCTCGAGCGATGGCCCGTGGACGGCACCCCGCCCAACCCGGGCGCCTGGCTGACCACCACCGCGGCCCGCAAGGGCATCGACCGCATCCGTCGGGAGCAGCGACGCGACGCCAAGCACCAGGCGGCTCTGATGATCCAGGACGACACGCCCCACGAGCCCACGGGCGTCGTGGAGGACGACCGGCTGCGGCTGGTCTTCACCTGCTGCCACCCCGCCCTCGCCCCCGAGGCGCGGGTGGCCCTGACGCTGCGGCTCCTCGGCGGGCTGACCGTCGCCGAGATCGCCCAGGCGTTCCTCGTCCCGGAGACGACGATGGCGCAGCGGATCACCCGCGCCAAGGCCAAGATCCGCGACGCCGGCATCCCGTTCCGGGTGCCGGGCGCCGAGGACCTCCCGGCCCGGGTCTCCGCGGTGATGGCGGTGGTCTACCTCGTCTTCAACGAGGGCTACCTGTCCGGCTCCGCCGAGACCCCGATCCGCGACGAGCTGACCGGTGAGGCCATCCGGCTCGGCCGCCTGCTGCACCGGCTGCTGCCGACGGTGCCCGAGGTCACCGGGCTGCTCGCGCTGATGCTGCTCATCGAGGCCCGTCGTCCCTCGAGGCTGGCCGGCGGCGAGCTGGTGCCGCTGCCCGAGCAGGACCGCGGCGGCTGGGACCGCGCCCTGGTCGCCGAGGGCCACGCGCTGGTGCGCGAGTGCCTGGCCGTCGGTCGGCCGGGGCGCTACCAGCTGCTGGCCGCCGTCAACGCCGTGCACACCGACGCCCCCACCGCCTCCGACACCGACTGGTCCCAGATCGCCACGCTCTACGACCAGCTCTACGCGCTCGACCCGAGCCCGCTGGTCGCGCTGAACCGCGCGGTGGTCGTCGCCGAGCTCGACGGCCCCGAGGTCGCGCTCGCCGAGGTCGACCGCCTGCCCTCGCGGCAGCCCGCCCTGGCGACGTACCACGCCTTCCACGCCACCCGTGCCGACCTGCTGCGCCGCCTCGGCCGCTCGGCCGACGCGCGGGCGGCGTACGACGCGGCGCTGGACGCCACCGCCAACCCCGCCGAGCGCGCCTACCTCACCCGCCGCCGCGACCAGCTCGCCGGCTGACCGCCCCCGGTGGTTGAGGAAGGACGAAGTCCTGTCTCGAAACCCCGGTCGGCTCACGAGGTTTCGAGACAGGCGCTGTGCGCCTTCCTCAACCCACGGGGGATCGAAACCACCTCGAACGGGCGAGGCGCGCGTGGCAGGCTGGGCGGGTGAGCCTTCGCCCCCTGGACCTGCCCGCCGCCGACGCCGCCCACGACTGGGTGCGGACCCGCGCGGAGGAGGGGTTGGCAGGCGCGCGCGAGCTCGTGCAGCGGCTGCGGGACACGCCGCCGACCGACGCCCTCGACGCGCTGCGCCAGTGGGACGAGGTCAGCCTCCAGCTGAGCAACGTCGCCGCGATGGGCTCGCTGCTGTCGAACGTGCACCCGCTCGAGGACGTCCGCGACGCCGCGGAGACCGCCGAGCAGGACGTGCAGCGGCTGGTGACCGAGCTGAGCCTGGACCGCGGGCTCTACGACGTGTTCGCCGGGCTGGACGCGTCCGGCCTGGACGAGCAGGCCACCCGGCTGCTCACCAAGGTCCTCGACGACTTCCGCCGCTCGGGCGTCGACCGTGACGACGAGACCCGCGCCCGGATCGCCGCGATCAACGAGCGCGTGACCGAGCTCGACCAGGAGTTCGGCAAGGTCGTGCGCGACGACGTCCGCACCGTGCGGGTGGCGCCCGAGCGGCTCGACGGGCTGCCGGCCGACTGGCTCGAGGCGCACCCCGCCGACGACGACGGGCTGGTCACGGTCACGACCGACTACCCCGACGTGGTGCCGGTGCGGATGTTCGCGCACGACGCCGACGTGCGCCGCGAGCTGACGATGGCCTTCCTCAACCGCGGCTGGCCGGAGAGCGACGCGCTGCTGAAGGAGATGTTCGCGCTGCGCCACGAGCTCGCGACGCTGGTCGGCTACGACGACTGGGCCTCCTACGACGCCGACGTGAAGATGATCGGCACCGGCCCCGCGATCCCCGAGTTCATCGAGCGGATCGCCGCCGCGGCCGAGGAGCCGATGCGCCGCGACCTCACGATCCTGCTCGACCGGTTCCGCCAGGACCACCCCGACGCGACGGCGATCACCGGCGCCGACGCCACCTACTACGAGGAGCTGGTCCGCAAGGAGCAGCTCCAGGTCGACGCCCAGCAGGTCCGCACCTACTTCGCGTTCGACAAGGTGCGCCAGGGGCTGCTCCACGTGACCGGACGGCTCTTCGGGCTGCGCTACGAGGAGGTCGCGGACGCCACGCTGTGGGCCGACGACGTGACGGCGTACGACGTGTTCGACGCCGCCGAGGGCGACGCCGCGGACTCCTTCGGCCGGATCTACCTCGACCTGCACCCGCGCGAGGGCAAGTACAAGCACGCGGCGCAGTTCACCCTCACCGAGGGCGTCGGCGGCCGGCAGCTGTCCGAGGGCGTGCTGGTGTGCAACTTCTCGCGCGGGCTGATGGAGCACGACCACGTCGTGACGCTCTTCCACGAGTTCGGCCACCTGGTCCACCACGTGCTCGGCGGTCGCGGGCGGTGGACCCGCTTCGCCGGCGTCAGCACCGAGTGGGACTTCGTCGAGGCCCCCAGCCAGATGCTCGAGGAGTGGGCCTGGGACGCCGACGTGCTGAGGACGTTCGCGACCGACGAGTCCGGCGAGCCGATCCCGGCCGACCTGGTGGGGCGGATGCGCCGCGGCGACGACTTCGGCAAGGGCTATCTCGCGCGCCAGCAGATGTTCTACGCCTCGATGTCCTACTGGTTCCACCAGGAGCGCCCCGACGACCTCACCGCGAAGACCCGCCAGCTGCAGGAGAGGTACGCGCCGTTCCCCTACATCGAGGGCACCCACATGTTCGCCAGCTTCGGCCACCTCGGCGGCTACAGCTCGGCCTACTACACCTACATGTGGTCGCTGGTCATCGCCAAGGACCTCTTCAGCGCCTTCGACCCCGAGGACCTCTTCGACACCGAGACGGCCGCCCGCTACCGCGACCGCGTGCTCGCCCCCGGCGGCAGCAAGGACGCCGCCGACCTCGTCGCCGACTTCCTCGGCCGCCCCTACACCTTCGACGCCTACGCCGCCTGGCTCGCCCGCTGAGGGTCCTCACCGGGCTGCACACGGCGACCCCTTGTGCGGGTCCTCCTTCCGGCGTACAGTAACGATATATCGCGAACAGTCGCCGACAGTCATACGGACGTCAGGCAGACCGCGATCCGACACGGAAGGAGTTGCGACATGGGACACCCCCGACGCAACCGACACGAACGACGCAACGACGGCTTCAACGGCGAGTGGGCCGACGGGCCGCAGAGCCCCTGGCAGCAGCACCGCGGACGCGGCCACGGCGGACCCGGAGGCCCCGAGGGCCACCGCGGCGGCTGGGCCGGCGGAGGCTGGGGCGGCGGCCGCTCCGGCCACCAGGGCCCGCCCTGGCTGGCCGGCCTCTTCGGGCTCGGCGAGCCCGACGAGCGCCGCCGCGGCCCCCGCGTACGCCGCGGGGACGTGCGCTCCGCGATCCTCGACGTGCTCCGCGAGGCCGGCCTGGCCGAGGAGCCCGTCAACGGCTACCAGGTCATCCAGGCCATCGCCGAGAAGAGCAACGACGCCTGGCGCCCGAGCCCGGGATCGGTCTACCCGACCATCCAGCAGCTCGAGGACGAGGGCCTGGTCGAGGCCGACGACGAGCGCGGTCGCCGCAGCCTGCGGCTCACCGCCGAGGGCGCGACGTACGTCGCCGAGCACGCCGACGAGCTCACCGCGGTCTGGGCCCCGTTCACCCGCGAGCAGCCCGACGGCGCCGAGTCCGGCTCGGCGGACATCAAGTCCGAGATCGGGCAGGTCATGGGCGCGGTCTGGCAGATCGTCAGCTCCGGCTCCGAGAGCCAGCGCAGCGCGGCGGTCGGCGTCCTCGTCGACACCCGCCGCAAGCTCTACGGGATCCTCGCCGACGGCACCGACCCGGAGACCCCGGCCGAGTGACCGCCACCCGCTGACCGCACGACCCGCCGGCCCGTCCGAGATCCTCGGCGGGCCGGCGGCGCGCTTGGCTACTCTCGGGTAGGTGACGACACCCTCCTTCGAGCTCGGCCCCGACCACGTCGAGCTCCGCGACTGGCTCCACACCTTCGCCGCCGACGTCATCCGCCCCGCCGCCCACGAGTGGGACGAGCGGGAGGAGTTCCCCTGGCCGGTCCTCGAGGAGGCGGCCACGGCCGGCATCTACTCCCTGGACTTCTTCGCCACCCAGAGCTTCGACGAGACCGGCCTCGGCATCCCGGTCGCGATGGAGGAGCTGTTCTGGGGCGACGCCGGCATCGGCCTGGCCATCTGCGGTACGGCGCTCGCCGCGGCCGGGGTGCGCGCCAACGGCACCGACGAGCAGGTCGGCGAGTGGGTGCCGCAGATGTTCGGCGAGCCCGGCGACCTCAAGCTCGGCGCCTTCTGCTCCTCCGAGCCCGACGCCGGCAGCGACGTCGGCGCCATGCGCACCCGCGCCCGCTACGACGAGGCCACCGACGAGTGGGTCATCACCGGCACCAAGACCTGGGCCACCAACGGCGGCCTGGCCGACGTCCACGTCGTGACCGCGGTCGTCGACCCCGACCTGCGCACCCGCGGGCAGGCCAGCTTCGTGGTGCCGCCGGGCACCAAGGGCCTCAGCCAGGGCCAGAAGTTCGCCAAGCACGGCATCCGCGCGTCCCACACCGCCGAGGTCGTCCTCGACGACGTGCGGGTGCCCGGCCGCTGCCTGCTCGGCGGCAAGGAGAGGCTCGACGCCCGCCTGGCCAAGGCGCGCCACGGCGCGAGCTCGTCCGGCAACGCGTCCATGGCGACGTTCGAGCGCACCCGTCCCGCGGTCGGCGCGCAGGCGATCGGCATCGCGCGGGCGGCGTACGAGGTGGCGCTGGACTACGCGCGGACCCGCGAGCAGTTCGGCAAGCCGATCATCGAGAACCAGGCGATCGCGTTCATGCTCGCCGACATGGCCACCTCCATCGAGGCGTCGCGGCTGCTCGTGTGGCGCGCGGCCTGGATGGCCCGGCAGGGCAGGCGGTTCGAGAAGGCCGAGGGCTCGATGTCCAAGCTGTTCGCGGGCGAGACCGCAGTGCGGGTCACGGAGCGCGCCATGCAGATCCTCGGGGGCAACGGCTTCACCCGGGAGTACCCCGTCGAGCGGATGGCGCGCGACGCCAAGATCTACACGATCTTCGAGGGGACCTCCGAGATCCAGCGCCTCGTCATCGCGCGCACGGTCTCGGGCGCCCCGATCCGATGACCCGCCGGGGCGAGCGGCGCGAGCGCCGTCGCTTCCGCGGGTCCATCTCGGGGCTCGGCAGCACGAGCGGTGTCCGCGTGGTCGTGGGGCACTGGCCGGAGTCGCCGTACGGCTCCTTCTCCGACGCCATGGTCGAGCTGCCCGGCGGGCACCGCGTGCTGGTCGCGCCGACCGAGGAGGTGGCCGACTTCGTGGCCACGACCTACGTGTTCGACGAGGTCCGCGTCGAGCCGGTGGAGGTGGACGTGGAAGGCGACCGCCGGCGGCTGCGGTCGGCGTCGCTCGCGCTCGACTGGTCGACCGGACGACGCACCTGGCTCGGACTGCTGGTCCGGTGCGTGCCGCGGGTCGTCGCGCAGGCGCCGTGGTTCTCCGCGCTGACCGACCCGGTCGCCCGGGTGCTGGTGCGCGGGGTGCGCACGCGAGGGACGGCCGGCGGCGACCGCCGCGAGTGGTACGGCGCGACCGACAACCGCGCGGTCGTCTCGCTCACCGGCGCCTACGACGGTCGCGACCTCGGGGCGCTCGCGCCGCTCGACCCGCCCCCGCGGTTCGGCTTCTCCTCGACCCCGCGCCGACCGTCGGTCACCACCGTCACGACCACCGTCGAGGTCGGCGACGGCCGCTGAGGCTCAGATCCAGCCGAGCCGACGCGCCTTGACGAAGGCCTCGTGCCGGTTGGCGGCGCCGAGCTTGGCGACGGCGTTGGAGAGGTAGTTGCGGGTGGTGCCCGGCGAGAGCGAGGCGCGCTGGGCGATCTCCTCGATGCTCGCCCCGTCGGCGGCCAGCTCGAGGACGTCCGCCTCGCGCGGGGTCAGCGGGCAGTCGCCGGCCCCGATGGCCTCCGCGGCCAGCTCGGGGTCGACGTACCGGCCCCCGGAGTGCACCTGGCGCACGACGTCGGCCAGCGTGGCCGCCGACGTCGTCTTGGGCAGGAAGCCTCGGACCCCGGCGGTGAGCGCCCGCTTGAGGTGGCCGGGCCGGCCGTGGCTGGTCACGATGACGACCCGGCAGCCGGGCAGCTCGGTGGCCAGCCGCTCCGCGACGGCGATCCCGTCGGGCTCGGGCATCTGCAGGTCCAGGATCGCCACGTCCACCTGCGCCTTCACGGCGGCGGCGAGCGCCTCGGCGCCGCTCGCGGCCTCGGCCACGACCTCCAGGTCGTCCTCCAGGCCGAGCAGCTGCGCCAGGGCCGTGCGGATCAGGTGCTCGTCGTCGGCGACGAGGAGGCGGATCACGACGGCGCCCCCGTCAGCGCGGGCGCCGGCATCCGCACGCGCACGGCGAACGACGGCGGGTCGTGCTCGACCTCCACCGTCGCTCCCCGCGGGGCGAGCCGGGCCCGCAGCCCGGACAGCCCGCTGCCGTCGGTGCCGGCGTCGCCGACCGGCCCGCCGGCGCCGTCGTTGCGGACCTCCAGGACGTCGCCGGCGTACGAGATCGCGACGGTCGTGGCGCTGGAGTGGCGCAGGACGTTGGTGACCGCCTCGCGCACGACCCAGGCGGCCGGCTCGTGCCACGACGGGTCGAGACCCTCGACGTCCACCTGGGCGCCGATGCCGGCGGAGCGCAGCAGCGAGCGGGCTCCCTCGAGCTCCTGGCCCAGGTCGGTGGGGCGGTAGCCGCGGGCGAGCTCGCGGGCCTCGCGCAGGGCCTCGTGGGCGATGCCGCGCACCTCGAGCATCCGGGGCGCGGCGCGCTCGTCGCCCCGACCGGCGAGCGTGGCGGCCAGCTCGGCCTGCACCGCGATCGTCGAGAGCCGCCGTCCGAGCACGTCGTGCACGTCGCGGGAGAAGCGCAGGCGCTCCTCGGCCACGGCCAGCGCGCTCTGGGCGGTGCGGGCGGCGTCGAGCTCGGTGACGACGCCCAGCAGCCACAGCGACACCCGGCACGTGAAGAGGAAGAAGGCCCCGGTGACGAGCCCGTAGGCGAAGGCCCACCACTCGGTGGTGACGACGGCCGGCAGCACGGTCAGGACCGCGAGCAGGACCGCGCTCGGGATCCGGCCGCGCAGCCCGCCGAGCGACCAGGCGAGCACGACCCAGATGCCGGCCCCTGCTGCGCTGCGGAGGTCGCCGGCCCAGGTGACCACGACCGCCACGGCGACGGCGCAGGCCGCCAGGAGCGGCCCGACCTGCCGCCAGGGGAGGGGGCCCTCGGCGGGGTACAGGTCGGCCACGGCGGTGAGCGCGCGGGTGCCGAGGAGACCGAGGACCAGCGCCGCGGCGAGGACCGCGACCAGCCGCGGGGTGACCTCGTCGGCCTCGGGCAGGGCGCCGACGAGGGTGAAGGCCAGCGAGGCCCAGAGCAGCAGGTACAGCGACTGGCGGGTGTAGACGTCGACGCGCTCGACCTCGCTCAGGTCGGACCAGCTGCGCCAGGGCCATCCCCGCGCGCCGCCCTGCCGCGTGCCTGCCATCGTGCTCCCCTCCCGCTGCTGGTGCCGCCCGTGGCCGTCAGCCTACGGAGATCAGGTGCGGGGCTCCCAGCGCAGCGAGCGGGCGGCGAGCCAGACGGCCACCGCCGTCCACCCCAGCAGCACCAGGATCGGCTCCCCGGCCGCGGCCCAGCTGTCGACGAAGCCGACGCTGCGTGCGCCGTCCTCCCCGAACCACGAGACGTCGACCAGCTCCCGGAGCGCACCGGTGGGGGTGCGCTCGACGATCTCGGCGAAGCGCTCCGGGAACGCCGCCGACATGGTGCCGACGACGGCCAGCGCGATGACCGGCAGGCTCGTCATCTGCGCCGACTCGGCTGTCTTGGTCCAGGCCGCGGTCCAGAACGCGAACGCCACGAACATCGCCGAGGAGACCAGCATGCCGAGCAGGTAGAGCGGCGCGTTGGCCGGCGTCGGCAGGCCGCCGACGAGGCCGACCACGAGCGTCAGGACGGAGAGGACGACGGCGATCACGACCCCGGGCAGGGACAGCGCGACCACGAGCTCGGAGTCGCGCGTCTCGCCGGTGCGCAGCCGCTTGAGCACGAGCTCGTCGCGGCGCGAGACCACCAGCGAGAGGATGTTGTAGTAGACGGGGAAGAGCAGGGCGGTCAGCAGCGCGCTGGTGACCGCCCTGGCGCCGATCGCGGTGTCGCCGCGCTCACCGGTGAGGAGCAGCAGCAGGGGCAGCAGCGGCAGGACCAGGCCGTAGAGCAGCGTAAGCCGGTTGCGCGTCATCAGCAGCACGTTCGCGCGCGCCAGGCCGGCGACCCGCCGCCACGACACGGCGTACCGGCCCGGCTCGGTGGTCTCCGACGGGTCCGACGGGGCCGACGAGGCCGAGGAGGCCGAGGAGGCCGACGGGTCCGGGGCGGCGGGCGGGGTGGTCGAGGGCGTGGAGGTGCTCATCGGGTGCTTCCTTCCTGGTCGGCCACCGCGAGGAAGACCGACTCGAGGGTGGCGGTGCGGGCGGACAGGTCGGCGAGGCGGACGCCGTGGCCGTCGGCCCAGGTCAGCAGCGCGGTCAGCGTGCGCTGGAGGTCGTCGGTCTCGACGACGGTGAGGCCGCGCTCGGTGGTGGCCGTGCCGAGCAGGTCGGGCAGGGCCCGGTCGGGGGTGGTGAAGCGGACGACGGAGGGGTGCCCCTCGACGATCTGCGGCACGGTCCCGCGGCGCACGATGCGCCCCTCGTGCATGATGGCGAGCTCGTCGGCCAGCGCCTCGGCCTCGTCGAGGTAGTGGGTGGTGAGCAGCACGGTCGTGCCGCCGTCGCGCAGGCCGCGGATCAGCGACCACACGTCGCGCCGGCTCTCGGGATCCAGGCCCGTGGTCGGCTCGTCCAGCAGCACGACGTCGGGGTCGCCCATCAGCGTGCAGGCCAGGTCGAGGCGCCGCTGCTCGCCGCCGGAGAGGCCGACGACGCGGGTGTCGGCCCGCCCGGTGAGCCGCAGCGCGTCGAGCATGTCCGCGACCGGCCGCGGCCGGCTGAGCGTGCTGTGCCACATCTGCAGGGTCTCCAGGACGCTGAGGTCGCCGGAGAAGCCGCTGCGCTGCAGGAGGATCCCCAGGCGGCGGCGCACGGCGGCCCGGTCGGCGACGGGGTCCAGGCCGAGCACCCGGACCTCGCCGGCGCTGGGCCGGCCCAGCCCCTCGATCAGCTCCATCGTGGAGGTCTTGCCGGCGCCGTTCGTGCCGAGCAGGGCGCTCACGGTGCCGGCCTCGACGTCGAGGTCGACGCCGCGCACGGCCTCGAAGGCCTGCTTGCCGGAGCCGTAGGTGCGTCGCAGGTCGCGCACGAGGATCGCGGGCTCGTCGGCGACGGAGCCGGACGGACGGCTGGTTCGTGGGCCGGGGCGTGGGCCGGGTCGCGAGGAGGTCGTGGTGTCCATGCCTCCACGGTGCCGCGCCGCGAGCGCCCGCGGCAGTGCGCGCCGTCATCGGTCTGCCGTGCTCGCACACCCCTTCCCCATGACATCCGTCATGGGAGGCTCAGCCGGCCAGCGCGGGTCGCACCACCTCGCTGATCAGGCGCACGCTCTCCCACGACGGCTCGGCGGGCAGCCCGCCGCACGCAGGATGGCTGGTGACCAGCCGGATCTCCTTGCTGCGGCAGCGCTCGACGAGCTGGTCGGCGGTCAGCACGACGTACACCCCGGCCTTGCGCATCTCCTCGACGCTGGCGGAGTCGTCCTGCACGTAGGAGCGCTGGTCGGTGCCGCGCCAGGCGGCGTAGCCGGTCGCGTCGGCGAGCAGGTGGTGGCCGTACGTCGCCCAGAACTCGTCGGGGTCGTCGGCGCAGAAGACGTTGGCCGGACCGCGTGGCGAGCGCAGAACGAGCCCGGGCTCCCGGCCGTGTGAGCGGCACGCCTCCTCGTAGGCCGCGTGCAGCTCCGGGTCGCCGTGCTGGGGGGCGAAGTGCAGGCCGAGCCGCGCCGCGCGACGGGCCGCGGCGAGCGAGCCGCCGCCGTAGAACAGGACGGGGTGCGGCTGGGAGTACGGCGCGGGCGTCACCCGCACCGTGCGGCCCTCGTGCTCGAACGCCTCGCCGCGCCAGGCCCGCTGCAGCACCAGGATCGCGGCCTCGAGGTCGGCGCCGCGGGTCGACCAGGGCCGGCCGAGGTGCTCGTACTCCTCGGGCCGGTAGCCCAGGCCGATCGTGTAGCTGACCCGCCCGCGGGAGAGGTGGTCGAGCACCGCGATGTCCTCGGCGAGGCGGACCGGGTCGTAGAGGTTGGCCAACAAGGCCGAGATCGTGATCGGCACCCGGCTGGTCACCGCCGCGACGGCCGCCGCGACCGGGATCGGGCTCGGGAGGTAGCCGTCGTCGGAGGCGTGGTGCTCGGAGAGCATGATCGCGTCCTCGCCGTGCTCGTCGATGTAGGCCGCCTGCTCGATCGCGCGCCCGAAGATCTCCTGGCGGGTCGCCGGGTCGGCGCCCGGGGCGCGGAAGTCGTAGCGGGTGACGAAGTGGGCCATGCGGCTCACCCTGGCAGAGAAGTGGAACAGGTTCTAGGTAGCCGCGGCGAGCGTGACGGCGCGGTTGACCCACACCGAGGTCACCTCCATGCCGACCTTCTCGTAGAGCCCGAGCGCGCCGGTGCGCGAGTCCGTCGACAGCGTCGACCGCGCCGCACCGTGCTCCCGCGCCGCCGCGAAGGCGTCGACCAGCAGCGCCTGCGCCAGCCCGCGGCCGCGCTGGTCGCGCCGCGTCGCCAGCCGGTCGACGTACCCCTCGCGGGCGGAGCCCTCCCCGGTGAGGTGGATCAGCGCGATCGCCACGATGTCGCCGTCGGGATCGGTGACCACCCGCAGGTTCCAGGGCTCGAAACCCGGTCGCAGCGGTACGCCGGCGCGCCAGTCCTCGAACGGCTCCCGCTCCCGCTCCGACCACTCGAGGAACGCGTCCTCCTGCACGGTCCAGACCGCCTCGTGGTCGGCCTCGGTGGCCTCGCGCAGCGCGTAGTCGTCGGGGAGCCGGCGCTCGGGCACGGTCCTGCCGTCGGGCAGCTCGAGGACCCAGCTGGTCCACCGCACGTGGTAGCCCAACGCCTCGAGCAGCCGGTCGGCCGGCGAGCCCTGCGGCACCGGCATGCCGACGACGGGCTTGCCCTGCGCCCGCGCGAGGTCCTGCATCCACCGGGCCAGGGCGGTGCCGATCCCGCGCCCGCGGTGGTCGGGGTGCACGGCCGCGTCGCCGCGGTCGCCGCCGGTGATCTCGGCGTACCCGACCAGCCGGTCGTCGTGCAGGACGCCGACGGAGGTCTGCGTGACGTCGTAGGAGGGGCGCTGCCAGTCGGCGACGATGTCGGCCTCCTCGATCACGACCTCGCCGACGTCGTGCAGCTCCTGCGCGGCCATCACCGCGGTCACCGCGGCGGCGTCGTCGAGGCGGAGCGGTCGGGAGGTGTAGCCCTCGGGCAGGCCGGTGATCTCGGGTCGTGCGTGCATGGCGGCATTCAAGCGGCGACCGGGTCGCCCCGGCACCCGATTTTCCGTCGGGGCGTCCCCGAAATGCGCACTGACCCGCCAGGCGTACCTGGCGGGTCAGTGGGAGGTGGTGCGTCAGCCGGCGTTCTGGATGGCCGAGATGTCGAGCTCGAGCTTGATCTTGTCGGAGACGAGGACGCCGCCGGTCTCGAGGGCGGCGTTCCAGGTCAGGTCGAAGTCCTTGCGGTTGAGGGTCGTGGAGCCCTCGAAGCCGACGCGGAGGTTGCCGAACGGGTCGCGGGCCGAGCCGGTCTCCTCGAACTCGATCGTGACGGGCTTGGTGGTGCCCTTGATCGTCAGGTCGCCGGCGATGGTCCAGTCGGAGCCGTCGCGGGAGACGTTCGTGGAGGCGAAGGTGATCTCGGGGTTGTTCTCGGCGTCGAAGAAGTCGGCGGAGACCAGGTGGCCGTCGCGGTCGGGGCTGCCGGTGGTGACGCTGGCGGTCTTGATCGTGAGCGAGACGTTCGACGCGGCCGGGTTGGCGGTGTCGATGTGGGCGGTGCCGCCGAAGTCGCCGAAGTGGCCGCGGACCTTGGTCACCATCGCGTGGCGCGCGACGAAGCCGAGGCGCGAGTGGCTCGCGTCGATGGTGTAGTCGCCGGCGATGTCGTCGATGACGGTGGTGCTGGGGTCGAAGTCGCTGCTCATGGGGATCTCCTCTGGTCGGGTGGTTGAAGTGTCAACGATGGTGCAAACGGACTCGCGTCCGCTTTCATTCCCGATGTCGTGGGGCAATCGGTCGCGGGGGAGCGCTGAGCGGCGGTGAGTTTCGCCGGTCGACCGGCGAAACTCACCCTGGACCGACGAAGTTTCAGCGGTCAAGGTCCAGATTCGCCGGTCGACCGGCGAA
>NZ_JACJGM010000039.1 GCF_015024225.1 Nocardioides lijunqiniae | reverse complement strand
AGCCCTTGTGGACAAGGCCTTCTGAGGCCCTTCACTGTCGGTGGCGAGTGCTTGAGTAGACCCATGACCAGCTCCGCCGCCGACCTCCTCGAGGTCATGCGCACCACCACCCGGACCGCCACCGCGGCCGAGGTGGAGCGCCTGGGCGCGGTCATCGACTGGTGCACCCTGCACGCCACCACCGACGAGGGCGAGGCCTCCTTCGGCGACCACGGCATCCCCCTCGCCGGGGACGGCGCACCCTGGGTGTCCGAGTTCGCGGTCATGGAGCTCGGGGCGGTGCTGGGCATGTCGACCGACGCCGCGAAGCGCTACGTCGGCGCGACCCTCGAGACCCGCTACCGCCTCCCGCGCATCTGGGCAAAGGTCGAGGCGATGGAGCTGCCGTTCTACAAGGCGCGCTGGATCGCCGAGCACACCATGAGCCTGTCTCCGCAGGCTGCGGCCTACGTCGATCAGGCGGTGGGTTTCTGTGCGCACTCGGTGTCCTACGCCGAGATCGAGCGACAGATCACCGCTGCCCAGGCCCGGTTCGACCCCGAGGCCGCGGAGAAGGCCCGCCGGCTCGCCGCCGACGGGCGGCGGCTCGAGGTCCACAAGGGTCAGGTCTCCATCAACGGGACCGTCGAGGTCACCGGGACCCTGGACTACGTCGACGCCCTCGACTTCGACACCGCACTCTCCCGGCGCGCCGCTGAGATCAAGGCCGCCGGCTCCGAGGAGTCCCTCGACGTACGGCGCTCCATCGCGGCGGGGGACCTCGCGCGCGGGTATGACTCGCTGCCCTTCGAGGACGACGGGGATGCTGCGGAGGGTGGTTTCGAGGCTCGCTCCGCTCGCACCTCAACCACCGGGGGCACCGAGGTGGTGGTCCACGTGCACGAGGACCTCGACGGGGTCGGACGACTCGGGAACACCCGGAGCCCGGTGCTGGCCGAGACGATCCGGACCTGGTGCGGCAACCATGGCACCCGCGTCATCGTCAAGCCCGTGCGCGACCTGGCCGACCACGTCCACGTCGCGGCCTACGAGGTCCCCGACCGGCTGCGCGAGCAGGGCGATCTCGTCGACCACACCTGTGTGTTCCCGTGGTGCACACGCCGTGCGGCCAGGTGCGACATCGACCACGCTATCCCCCACGCCGAGGGCGGGCCGACCTGCTCGTGCAACACCGCACCACTGTGCCGTGGGCACCACCGCCTCAAGACCCACGGCAGATGGACCTACGACGTGCTGGACCGCGGCACCTACCTGTGGCACTCGCCCTTCGGGCACGCCTACCGCCGCGACCACACCGGCACCACCCCACTCGAGCCCGAACGACGACCCTGACCGCCCCACACCCCGCCACCATCACCCCGGCGGGGACATCGGCACGTCCGACGACAGGACGCTGGCGACCGGCGACCGGCGAGAGGTCAGGTGGTCTCCCAGCGGAAGAGGCGCGCCGCGACGAAGGTGACGACGACGGCGAAGCCGCCGAGGATCGCGATCGGGAGGAGGGCCGCGGTCCAGCTCTCCCCGCGGACCATCACGTCGAGCATGCCGTCGTTGAGGTGCCGGAGCGGCAGCACGCTGCTCACCGCGCGCAGCCAGGCAGGGGCGGAGTCCAGGGGGAAGAAGGAGCCGCTGAGGAAGGCCATGGGGAGCACGAAGAAGTTGGCCATGTTGACCGCACCCTCGGTCGTCTTGGCGATCGCGCCGGCGAGCAGGCCGATCGACATGAAGCACAGGGTGCCCACGACGACGACGGGCACGGCCATCCACCACGCGCCCGTGAGGCTGAGGCCGAAGGCCGCGGAGCCCAGTCCCAGGAAGATCGCCATCTGCGTCAGCGCCACGATGACCGTGACCGCGATGCGGGCCGCGACCAGCGTGCCGGTGCGCACCGGCGACAGCTGCAGGCGTCGCAGCAGCTTCGACTGGCGCCAGCCCTGCAGGGTGGCGGCCGCACCGAAGCTGGCGCTCATCGCGACCGCCCACCCGAGCAGCCCCGGCGTGACGAACTGGATGGCGGTGAGCGAGTCGTCCTCGACGGCCACGGCCTCGAACGTGTACGTCGGCTCGGCGCCGGTCTGCGCGGCGAGCTCGGCGACGTTGGTGGCGTCGACGAACGCGCGCAGCGTGCCCTGCGTGATGGCGGCCTTGACCTGCTCGGTCTGGGTGTAGTGGGCGACGAGCTCGTCGCCGCGCTGCTCGAGGGCGACGTCGGCGTCGCCCTTGCGCACCTGCTCGAGGGCGTCGTCGAGGTCGTCGGAGGTGGTCACGTCGAAGGTGTCGGAGAACGCCTCGTCGGCACCCTCCGGGAGGTCGTCGACCAGCGCGACCTCGCCGACCTGGATCACCTCGACCTTGGGCTGGTCCTGGTCGGTGAAGATGCCGCCGAAGAGCACCAGGAACATCAGCGGGAAGACCAGCGAGAAGAACACCGCGCCCCGGTCGCGCAGGAAGCCCTTGAAGATGGCGGCCGACAGCGCGACGAAGGCGGAGCGCCCCGGTCCACGAGTGCTCATGCGCGGTAGGCCCGTCCGGTGAGGTCGAGGAAGACGTCCTCGAGGGTGCCCGCCTGCACGCGTACGCCGTCCAGCCGCTCGCGCTCCGCGAGCACCGCCAGCACCCGGCCCGGCGTCCGGGTGCTGAGCACGACGCCGTCGACCGACTCGTGCGCGTCGTCGACCCCCGCGATGCCCTGGGCCTCCTCCACCCCGACGGCACCCGGGGCGACGGTGATGCGGGCGGGCGCGTCGAGCGTGCGCACCAGCGCCGCCGGCGAGTCGACCCGGAGCACCCGACCTCCGTCCATGATGGCGACGCGGTCGCAGAGCACCTCGGCCTCGTCCATGTAGTGGGTCGTGAGGACGACGGTGCGTCCGGAGTCGTTGAGCCCGGACAGCAGGTCCCAGAGGTTGCGCCGCGCCTGCGGGTCCAGCGCCGCGGTCGGCTCGTCGAGGAAGACGACGTCGGGGTCGTGCACGAGCGCGCACGCGATCGACAGTCGCTGCCCCTGACCTCCGGAGAGGTCCTCGACCCGGGTGTCGGCCTTGTCGACCAGCCCCACCCGCTCGAGCCACTCGTCGGCGGCGGCGTGGGGCACGGAGTACAGCGAGGCGAAGGTGCGGATCTGCTCACGGGCGGTCAGCCGCTCGAAGAACGACGACGCCTGGAGCTGCACGCCGATCCGCGGCAGCAGCTCGGCGTTGCGGGGCCAGACAGGAAGGCCGAGCACCGTGGCGGTGCCGCGGTCCGGACGTCGCAGCCCCTCGACCATCTCGAGCAGGGTCGTCTTGCCGGCGCCGTTGGGGCCGAGGACGCCGAGGAACTCCCCCTCCGCCACCTCCAGGCTGACGCCGTCGACCGCGCTGAGATCGCCGTAGCTCTTCGCGAGGTCGTCGATCACGATGGCGGGCACGAGGAGGACCCTACCCAGCGGCGGGCGCCACCAGGTCCCACGGACGCACGCCCTCGAGCTGCGCCGAGAGGCTCAGCAGCGTGACCTCGTCGTCGGTGCGACCGACGAGCTGGACGCCGACCGGGAGGCCGTCCTCGGCCAGGCCGCACGGCACGGACGCCGCGGGGTTGCCGGCGACGTTCCAGAGGGCGACGTAGGCGATGGCGGGCATCGCCTTCAGGGCCGAGCCGACCGTGCCGCGTCCGTCGAGGACGCCGACGCGCGGCGGGCGGTGCGCGGTGGTCGGGGTGAGCAGCACGTCGACCTCCTGGAAGATCCGGTTGGCCGTGGCCGAGACCTTCTCGGAGGCGCCGATCGCCCACTCCGTCACCCGCGGCGACACCCAGGAGCCGAGCCGGTGGGTCTCGCGGGTGCGTCGCTCGAGCCGGTCGTAGTGCTCGACCTCGTCGGCCTCCGCACGCAGGCCCGCGAAGAACTGCGGCACGAACGCCGCCGTCGGGTCGGGGTAGTGCGGGTCCACCCGGCGTACGTCGTGACCCAGCTCGGCCAGCAGCCGCGCGGTCTCCTCCACGGCCCGCACGTGGATCGGGTCGGGCCGCACCCCCACGCTCACGGGTGCCGTGGACCAACCGATCCGCAGCCGCCCCGGCTCGCGGCCGGCGGCCTCGACGAACGACCCGGTCTCCCCCGCGCGGAACCGGTCGCCGGGCGCGCTCCCGCGGATCACGTCGTAGACGAGCGCGCTGTCGAGCACGGTGCGGCTGAGCGGGCCGACGGTGCCGAGCGCCCACCACAGGTGGGCGTGCGGCGACGTGGTCACCCGACCCCGCTGCGGCTTGAGCCCGAAGAGCCCGCACATCGCTGACGGGATGCGGATCGAGCCTCCGCCGTCACCGCCGATCCCGACCGGCACCATGCCGGAGGCCACCGCCGCGGCCGTGCCGCCGCTGCTGCCGCCCGGCGTGCGCGTGCGGTCCCACGGGTTGCGGGTGATCCCACGCGACGTGGACTCGGTGTAGGGCCAGGCCCCGAACTCGGGCATCGTCGTCTTGCCCACGACGACCGCGCCCGCCGCGCGCAGCCGGCGGACGACCTCGCCGTCCTCGGCGGAGGGGGTCGTGTTGGCCTCTCCCCCGAACGTCGTGACGCAGCCGGCGACGTCCAGCTCCTCCTTGATCGCGACCGGTACGCCGTGCAGCGGGCCGCGCTCGTCCGGCTGCTCGTCGCGGGCGTCGGCCTCGGCGCGCGCGGCGTCGCCGAGCACGACCGAGAAGGCGTTGAGCCCCGGGTCGGTCGCGGCGATCCGGGCGAGCGCGGCGTCGGCCACCTGCCGGGCGGTGAGGTCACCGGAGGTGACGAGGCGGGCGGTCTCGGCGGCGCCGGCGAGGCGGAGGTCGGTCACGGGGCCGAGCCTAGAGGTCAGGCGAGGGACTCGAGCCAGGCGTCGTTGAGGTCGGAGAAGCGGCCCTCGCCGCTCGCGACCAGCGACTCCGGCGACCCGTCCTCCACGACGCGGCCGTGCTCCATCACGATGACCCGGTCGGCGATCTCGACCGTCGACAACCGGTGGGCGATGATCAGCGCCGTCCGGCCGGCGAGCACGGTGCGCAGGGCGTGCTGGACCAGGCGCTCCGACGGCACGTCGAGCGAGGAGGTCGCCTCGTCGAGGATCAGCACCGCCGGGTCGGCGAGGAACGCCCGCGCGAACGCGACCAGCTGGCGCTGGCCGGCGCTGAGCCGCCCACCGCGGTTGGCGACGTGGGTGTCGTAGCCCTCGGGCAGCGCCTCGATGAAGTCGTGCGCGCCGAGCGCGCGGGTGGCCCGCTCGACCTCCTCCTGGGTGGCCTCGGGGCGGCCGAACCGGATGTTGTCGGCGATGGTGCCCGAGAACAGGTAGTTCTCCTGGGTGACCATGACGACGGCCTCACGCAGGTTGTCGGAGGTCAGGTCACGCAGGTCGACGCCGTCGAGCAGGATCCGGCCCTCGTCGGGATCGTAGAAGCGGGTGGCGAGCTTGGCCAGCGTGGTCTTGCCCGCGCCGGTCGTGCCGACCAGGGCGATGGTCTGCCCCGCCGGCACCGTGAGGTCGAGGCCCGGCAGCACCGGGCGGTCGTCGACGTAGGAGAAGCGGACGTCGTCGAAGCGGAGCTCGCCCTGCGCGTCGGTCAGCGTCGTCGGGTGCTCCGGCTCGGGCACGCTCGGCTCCTCGCGCAGCACGCCCGCCAGCTTGTCCAGCGCGGCCGAGGCCGACTGGAAGGTGTTGTAGAACTGCGAGATCTCCATCATCGGCTCGAAGAACTGGCGCAGGTAGAGCAGGAACGCCGCCAGGACGCCGACGGTGACCTCACCGTGGTAGGCGAGGTAGCCGCCGTAGAGGAGCACCACCGCGATGGTGATGTTGCCGATCAGGCGGATGCCGGGCATGAACCACGCGACGAGCCGGAACGCCACCAGGTTGGCGGCGCGGTACTGGTCGTTGACGTCGTCGAAGATCTCCTGGTTGCGGGGGCCGCGGCGGAAGGCCTGGACCGCGCGGATGCCGCCCATCGACTCCACGAAGTGGACGATGACCAGCGCGACCTTCTCGCGGGTCAGCTTGTAGGTGGCGGCCGAGGAGACGCGGAACCAGTTGGTCAGCCAGAAGAGGAACGGGCCGCAGAGCAGGGCCACGAGCCCGAGCTTGACGTCGAGGAAGAGCAGCAGCGCGGCCGTGCCGACGAGGGTGAGCGCAGCGGTGACCAGGCCGTCGAAGCCGGTCTCGAGCATCTCGTAGATCGCGTCGACGTCGGAGGTCTGGCGCGAGATGACGCGCCCCGAGGTGTAGCTGTCGTGGAAGGCCGGGCTCAGCACCTGGAAGTGGCGGAACACCCGCCGCCGGACCTGGAACAGCATGTCCTGGCCGATGCGTCCCGAGCGCACCAGGAAGATGTTGCGCGCCACCGCCTGCGTGAGCGTGGCGATCAGCACGATGCCGACGATGGTGAGCAGCGGACCCTTGTCGCCGTAGTCGGTGATCGGCGGGATGCCGGTGTCGATGCCCTCCTTGACGAGGTAGGGGATCGACAGCCGGGCGGCGTTCTCGACGAGGACGATCAGCAGCAGCAGCCGGATGGCGCCCTTGTAGGGCCGCAGCAGCTCGCGCAGGAGCTGCCCGGAGCCGCCGGTGAAGCGGGGTGCGTCGCGCTCGGCGGCCTCCTCGGCGTCGCTGTCGGCGACGCCGCGCCAGGTGGTCGTGGTGCTCATGGACGGGCCGCCTCGTGCTCGGAGTCGGCGGCGAGGAGCTCGCGGTAGGCCGGCACGGTGGCCAGCAGCTCGCGGTGGTCGCCGACGTGGCTGATGGTGCCGTCCTGGATCAGCGCGACCCGGTCGGCGAGCAGCACGGTGGACGCGCGGTGGGCGACGACGAGCCCGGTCGTCTCCGAGAGCACCCGGCGCAGCGCCTCCTCCACGAGCTTCTCGGTGTGCACGTCGAGGGCCGACAGGGTGTCGTCGAGGACCAGGACGCGCGGGCGCGCCAGCACGGCGCGGGCCAGGGCGAGCCGCTGCCGCTGGCCCCCCGACAGCGCCATGCCCTGCTCGCCGATGCGGGTGTCGAGGCCCCACGGCAGGTCGCGCGCGAAGCCGGCCTGCGCGATGTCGAGCGCCTCGTCGATGTCGGCGTCGCTGGCGTCGGCGCGACCGAGGGTGAGGTTCTCGCGGGCGCTCATCGAGAAGAGCGTGGGCTCCTCGAACGCCGTCGCCACCAGCGTGCGGAGGTGGTCCAGGTCGAGGTCGCGCACGTCGACGCCGTCGATGGTGATGCGTCCGCCGGTCACGTCGTAGAGCCGCGGCACCAGCGCGGTGAGGATCGTCTTGCCGGTCCCTGTGGCCCCGACGAGCGCGAGCGTCTCCCCCGGCGCCAGGTCGAGGTTGACGTCGCGCAGGACCGGCTCGTCGGGCGCGTCGGGGAACGCGAAGTCGACGTGCTCGAAGCGCAGGTGTCCCCGCGGCTGCTCGATCACCTGGTCACCGCCGACGATGTCGGGCTCGGTGTCGTAGATCTCCAGGATGCGGGCCGCCGAGGTCATCGCCTCCTGCGCCATCGCGAGGATCACGCCGAGCGAGGCCACCGGCCACACCAGGGAGAGCATCAGCGTGATGAAGGCGACCAGCTCGCCGTAGCTCAGCTTGCCCGTGCCGACGCCGATGGCGCCCAGCAGCAGGACGACGACGACGGCGAGGTTGGGGATGACCTCGAGAAAGGTCCAGAAGCGCGCGGACAGCCGGACCTTGTCCATGCTCGTGGCGTGCAGCGAGCGGGCGGCCGCCTCGTACTGGCGGGAGACGTGCTCGGTGCGGCCGAAGGACTTGATGACCCGGATCCCGACGGCGCCCTCCTCGGCCCGGGTGGCGAGGTCGCCCTGCTCGTCCTGGACCCGGCGGGACACGACGACGTAGCGCTTCTCGAACCGCATCGAGAGCCAGACGATGGGTGCGGCCGTGGCCGCCACGACCAGGCCCAGCGGCCAGTAGAGGTGGAGCAGCACCAGCGTCACGGCCGTGACCTGGACGATGTTGATGACGAGGAAGAGCAGCCCGAAGCCGCTGAACCGGCGGATCGCCGACATGTCGGTCGTGGCGCGCGAGAGCAGCTGACCGGACTGCCACTGGCTGTGGAAGCTCATCGGCAGCACCTGGAGCCGGGCGTAGAGGTCGCGCCGCATCGCGGTCTCCATGCCCAGGACCGCGTTGGACTGCACCCACCGGCGCCAGAAGACCAGCGCCGCCTCCAGCACGCCGAGCGCGAGGACGAGCAGGCCGAGGGGCAGCACCGGGCCCAGCTCGCCGTCGGTGATGGGGCCGTCGATGAGCGACTTGGTCACCAGCGGGATCGCGATCGAGACCGCGACGCCGCCCAGGGCGGTGCCGAGCATGACGGCGAGGGCGAGGCGGTGGGGGCGGAGGTAGCCCCGGAGCCGCCACAGGGAGTGGACCCCTGCGGGAGGCTCGGTGTCAGGGGTCGCGGTCATATGACGTTCAGCGTATGTCGGCCCACCGACAGGTCGCCAACCGGTTGCGGGCGTCGGGGCGCGGGTGCGGCAGACTGGTCCGATGCGCGCGCAGGTGGTCGTCCTCGCCGGTCCCTCCGGGGCCGGCAAGTCGCGGCTCGCCGAGCGCCTCGGGCTGCCGGTCCTGCGCCTCGACGACTTCTACAAGAGCGCCGGCGACCCGACCCTGCCGCTGATCGAGACGGGCGCCAACGCCGGCCTGGTCGACTGGGACCACCCCGACTCCTGGCTGCCCGACGACGCCGTGGCCGCCATCGAGGCGCTCTGCGAGACCGGGCGCGCCGAGGTGCCGATCTACGAGATCGCCCAGGACGGACGCTGCGGGTGGCAGACGCTCGAGCTCGGCCCGGAGCCGCTCTTCGTGGCCGAGGGGATCTTCGCCCAGGAGATCGTGCCGCGCTGCCGGGAGGACGGTCACCTGGCCGCGGCCTACTGCGTGCGCCAGCACGCGGCCGTGACGTTCTGGCGCCGGCTCACCCGCGACCTGCGCGAGCACCGCAAGCCGCCGCTGGTGCTGGTCCGCCGCGGCCTCGCGCTGCTGCGCGACCAGCGCCGCGTGGTCCAGCGCGCGGTCGACCTGGGCTGCGCCCCGGTCTCCCCGGACCAGGCCTGGACCGCGCTGCGGGCGCTGCGCGCGCGCTCGACGCCGCGATGAGCGACCCCGCCGCCCTCCTCGGCGGCGGCCTTCGCCAGCCCGACGCGCGCTCGTGCGGCGCCAGCGTCCTGGTCGCGGCTCGGATGCTCGCCGATCCCGGGTACGCCGCCGGGGTGACCCCCGAGGTGTTCGCCCGCGACGCGCTCGCCACGCACCGCCGCGTCACTGCCGTCCTCGGCCGCGGCCTGCAGGTCCCCTGGCCGCGGGCACTGGGCACCCCTCCGTGGGCCGTGGCCCGCGAGCTGTCGGCCCTCGCCTCCCCCGGCACGCCGGCCACCCGCTACGCCGCCTCCGTCGCCGTGCTGCGGCCCGGGCCCGCCTTCGACCGGGTGCGTACGGCGGTCGGGTCCGGGCGGCCGGCGGCGCTCTACGTCGGCAACCGCTGGAGTCCCCGCCACGTCGTCCTGGCGCTGCCGGCGTCGCCGAGCGGACCGGCCGTGCCGCAGCTGCGGGTCTACGAGCCGGCGTCCGGGCGCGTGGTCGACGTGCACCGCGACGCTGCCGCGGGGCACCGCCTCGCCCTCGCCGGGTGGCACCGGCTCTGGCTCGTCGTGGTGCCGGCGCGAGCCTGAGGCGAGCCCTCAGCCCAGCTCGGCGGGGTCGGTCTGGGAGATGGTGCCGCCGATGCCCACGACCTCGGCCGCGACCAAGCGGAACAGCGGGCCGTGATGGACCATCGTCACCGACGAGATGCCGTTGGACGCCTTGGCGAGCGAGTACTCCGTGACCGCACCGCGCTCCGCCTCCGGCTCGGCAGGGCTCTCGAGCGTGCAACGGCCGTCCCGCTCGGCCACCTCACCGGTCCCGGAGGACCCGAGCGCCTCGCAGCGCCTCTGCAGCGCCTCCTCCATCCGCGCGGTCACCGCGTCGAAGCTGTCCGCCGCGAGCGAGGACAACGAGAGCTCGAGCGTCACCGGAGCGCCCTGGGCGGTGCCGCTCATCGTGCACGTGGCCTCGTTCTCGTCGTCGGAATCGGTGGTGTCGTGGGCGTCCTCGACGAGCGCCCAACGCTCGACGACCTCAGCCGGCACGGCGGCGCAGAGGTTGTCCGGAAGCGACTTCGCCTCGACCGGCTCCGGAGCCTCCTCGTCCTCCCCGCAGGCCGCCAGGAGCGGCGAGAGGACGAGCAGGAGGGCGGCGAGGCTGGTGGCACGCATGCGCGCCAGTCTTCCCCGCGGGCGGCACCGGAAAACGTGCCGCGGTGGCGCAGGCGCCCGCGCGCCGGAGGTTCGCGCCGTGGGGTTTGGACGGGCGGCCGGGGTGGCAGAACTCACTCAACAGCTCGAAGGAGAACCACTGATGACCACTCTCGATCCTGCCGGCACGGCGCTGCTGCAGCGCCTGGCCGCCTCGGAGAAGCCGGGCCTGTTCGACGACGTCCCTCCGGCGACGGGCTCCGACCGCCACGACCGCGTGACGATCGTGCTGGACGCCGCACGCCGGGTCGTCAAGGTCACGGTCGCCGACCTGACCGCCGTACGCCGTCCCGACGACCTCGTGACCGCCGTCAAGGAGGCCTTCGCCACCGCCGACGGCAACCGCGCCCTCGCCTCGCTGGAGAAGCAGGGCCTCGCCGACGACTACCTCGCCCGCGCCGACGACCTCATGGCCGGACGTGCCCGGGCCGTCGCCCCGCCCCGGCCCGACCTCAGCCGGGAGGCGATCACCGCCCGGCGCGCGGCGCGCGGCGCCGCTCCCACGACGGCGCCTCCCCCGGCTCCCGTCACCGCGGAGAACGGCTACGTCACCGCCCTGCGCGGCGCGGACGGCCGCCTGATGCGCCTGGAGGTGGACGGCGAGTGGCTGTCCGCCGCCCGCCCCGAGCACCTCGAACGCGCCCTCGAGCAGGCGCTGCACTTCGGATCGGAGTCCTGACATGACACTGCAGGCGAGCATTGAAGACCTGTTGGAGGCCGCCGCCGGCTGGGACGGCGTGAGCGACGAGGTGAGCACCGCGTCGCTGGAGCTGTGGACCGGCAGCGGCCAGGGTCACCAGTTCGGCTGGTTCGCCCAGCGGGCCGGCATCGACAGCGAGCACAACCAGTTCATCACCAGCATGATCTCGGCGATGTCGAACGGGGTCTACCAGCTGCACTGCATGGCCGAGGCGCTGCGACACACGGCCAAGGACTTCGGCGCCACGGACGTCTCGGTCGCCGACGAGTTCCACAACCCCGACGGGACGCCGACATGACCAGCTACGACTACTACCAGGACTACAGCAACGACGTCGACACCAAGATCCAGGAGCTCAGCGACAAGATCGAGGAGGGCGTCCAGAAGGTCATCGACACCTTCAACGACACCATCGGCTCGAGCAACTGGGCCTGGATCTCGCCCGGGCTGAAGATCGCCTACAACATGGCGAAGGACAAGATCGAGGAGGAGATCGAGCACCTCTGGGACGAGTTCACGAAGTTCTGCGAGGAGATGTGGGCCAAGGTCGAGGAGATGACCGGCAACCCGTTCTACCTGATGGACATGAACGCCGCCTACCTCCAGGCCGCGAGCCGCGTGCGCGACGAGAAGATGGTCGTCGACAGCCTCCTGGCCGAGGTCACGAAGACCTGGTCGGGCGCCGCCTTCATCTCCTACCGCGACGCCTCCACCCGCCAGCGCAACGCCATCAACGCCGTCGACCAGGGCCTGGTGAAGGCCGCCACCGCCTGCGCGGAGGGCGCCAAGGAGCTGCGCGAGGTCTGGCGCATCATGGTCGACGTCCTGCTGGACGTCGTCAACGCGATCCTCGACGCGATCAAGGACGGCACCGACGCCGGGCAGTGGGTCACCTTCGACGCCGGCCCGGCGATCAAGGTCATCGGCAAGATCGTGACCTCGGCGCTGGACCTGTGGAACCGGCTCGACGCCTACTTCGACAGCAACGCGACGGTCAAGCTCAGCATGTGGCGCGACCTCAACGGCGGCCTCGACGGCCTGGACGCCAACAACGACTGGCCGGTGCTGTCGAGCAGGTACACCGACGAGATGAACGACAAGGGCAAGTGGACGCACGCCTGAGGCGCGCGCCCACCCACGCCGGCTACGCCGACCGGCCCGCCAGGGCGGCGTAGCCGGGCTTGATGACCTCGTCGATGATCGCGAGCCGCTCGTCGAAGGGGAGGAAGGCCGACTTCATCGCGTTGATGGTGAACCACCGCAGGTCGGTGAGCGTGTAGCCGAAGGCCTCCACCAGCGAGGTCATCTCGGCGGTCATCGACGTCTGGCTCATCAGCCGGTTGTCGGTGTTGACGGTGACCCGGAAGCGCAGGTCGGTCAGCAGCCCGATCGGGTGCTCCGCGATGGACGTGGCCGCCCCGGTCTGCACGTTCGAGGCGGGGCACATCTCCAGCGGGATGCGCATGTCCCGGACGTAGGCCGCCAGCCGGCCCAGCGTGACGGTGCCGTCGTCGGCGACGGTGATGTCGTCGACGATCCGCACGCCGTGACCCAGGCGGTCGGCGCCGCACCACTGGATCGCCTGCCAGATCGACGGCAGCCCGAAGGCCTCGCCCGCGTGGATGGTGAAGTGCGAGCTCTCGCGCTGGAGGTACTCGAAGGCGTCGAGATGGCGGGTCGGCGGGTAGCCGGCCTCCGCGCCCGCGATGTCGAAGCCGGCGACGCCCCGGTCGCGCCACGCGACGGACAGCTCGGCGATCTCCATGGAGCGCGCGCGGTGGCGCATGGCCGTCAGCAGCTGGCGCACGACGATCCGCCCGCCCGCTGCCTCGGTCGCCTGGTCGAAGCCCTCCTGCACCGCGGCGACGACCTCGTCCAGCGTCAGGCCCTGGGCGACGTGCTGCTCGGGGGCGTAGCGGACCTCGGCGTAGACGACACCGTCCTCGACGAGGTCCTCGACGCACTCCCGGGCCACGCGCGTCAGCGCGGGGCCGGTCTGCATCACGGCGACCGTGTGGTCGAAGGTCTCCAGGTAGCGCACCAGCGAGCCCGAGTCGGCCGCCTCGGCGAACCACCGCCCGAGGCTCTCGGGATCGTCCGCGGGCAGCTCGTGGTGGACCTCGCGCGCGAGCTCCAGGACGGTCGCCGGGCGCAGCCCGCCGTCGAGGTGGTCGTGCAGCAGGACCTTCGGAGCCTGGCGGACCTGATCGCGCGTGGGGACGGTAGGTTCCGGGTCGGTGACGCTCATCCGGTCATCCAACCACCACCCGTCGTACGACCCGGTCCGCAGGAGGTCCAGCATGCGCGTGTTCACCACCCTCGAGGAGATCGCCGCCGCGGCCGGCGAGGAACTCGGCACGAGCGAGTGGGTGACGATCGACCAGGAGCGCGTGGACCGGTTCGCGGAGGCGACCGGCGACCACCAGTGGATCCACGTCGACGTGGAGCGCGCCGCCGCCGGGCCGTTCGGTGGCACCGTGGCCCACGGCTACCTCACGCTCTCGCTGATCCCCTGGCTGGGCAGCCAGGTGTTCGGGCTGGACACGCCCGGCCCCAAGCTCAACTACGGCCTGAACAAGGTGCGCTTCCCGCACCCGGTGCTGGTCGGCCAGCGCGTCAGCCTGACGGTCACGCTGGGCGAGGTGACGGACCTGCCGGCCGGCAAGCAGCTCACGATGAAGCACGTCATCGCGATCGACGGGGTCGCCAAGCCGGCCTGCGTGGCCGAGTCGATCGTGCTGCTGCTCAGCTGATCCGGTCGATGACCAGCGGCGTCGCGTCGTACGTCGACGCGTCGCCGATGTCGTAGCCGCCCTCCAGCGAGGCGAGCGCGCGGTCGAAGCGCTGGGGCTCGTCGGTGAGCAGCGTGAACAGCGGCTCGCCGGCGGTGACGTCGTCACCCGGGCGGGCGTGCCACACGACGCCGGCCCCGGCCTGCACCGGGTCCTCCTTGCGCGCGCGGCCCGCGCCGAGCCGCCACGCGGCCAGGCCGACGGCCATCGCGTCGAGGCGGGTGAGCGTCCCGGACGACGGCGCGGTCACGACGTGGGACTCGCGGGCGACGGGCAGGGCCGCGTCGGGGTCGCCGTCCTGGGCGCGGATCATCGCCTTCCAGGCGTCCATCGCGGACCCGTCGGCCAGCCGGTCGGCCGGGTCGACGTCGTCGCGCCCGGCGCCGGCGAGCATCTCGCGGGCCAGGGCCAGGGTCAGCTCGACGACGTCGGCGGGGCCACCGCCGGCCAGGACCTCGACCGACTCGGCCACCTCGATCGCGTTGCCCGCGGTGAGCCCGAGCGGGGTGCTCATGTCGGTCAGCAACGCGACGGTGCGCACCCCGGCGTCCGTGCCGAGGCCCACCATGACCTCGGCCAGCTCCCGGGCCTTGTCGAGGTCCTTCATGAAGGCGCCGGTGCCGACCTTGACGTCCAGGACGAGGGCACCGGTGCCCTCGGCGATCTTCTTGCTCATGATCGAGGACGCGATCAGCGGGATCGCCTCGACCGTGCCGGTGACGTCGCGCAGCGCGTAGAGCTTCTTGTCGGCGGGGGCCAGCCCGTCGCCGGCGGCGCAGATGACCGCGCCCACCGACTCGAGCTGGGCGAACATCTCCTCGTTGGAGAGGGCCGCGCGCCAGCCCGGGATCGACTCCAGCTTGTCGAGGGTGCCGCCGGTGTGGCCCAGCCCGCGACCCGACAGCTGCGGCACCGCGACGCCGCAGGCCGCGACCAGGGGCGCGAGCGGCAGGGTGATCTTGTCGCCCACCCCGCCCGTGGAGTGCTTGTCGGCGGTCGGGCGCGAGAGCGAGGAGAAGTCCATCCGCTCCCCCGACGCGATCATCGCGGCGGTCCAGCGGGCGATCTCGCGCCGCTCCATGCCGTTGAGCAGGATCGCCATGGCCAGCGAGGACATCTGCTCGTCGGCCACCGCCCCGCGCGTGTAGGCGTCGATCACCCAGTCGATCTGGCTGTCGCTCAGCTCACCGTGGTCCCGCTTGGCGAGGATCACCTCGACCGCGTCGTGCTCGCTCATGTCGTACCTCCGACCTGCACCCTATGGAAGCCCCGCAGGACGAAGGTGCCCCGGCTCTCCGGTTCGCCCACCAGGCGCAGGTCGGGGTGGGTCTCCCACAGCGCCGCGACGGACTCCGCGAGCTCCATGCGCGCCAGCGGGGCGCCGAGGCAGAAGTGGACGCCGACGCCGAACGCCAGGTGCGGGTTGCGCTCCCGGTCGACGTCGAACTCGTCGGCGCGCTCGAAGACGACCGGGTCGCGGTTGGCCGCGCCGAGCAGGGCGGCGATCCGCTGGCCCTTCTCCACGACCACGTCGCCGACCTGCACGTCCTCGGTGGCGGTGCGCTCGAAGAGCTGCAGGGCGGAGTCGAAGCGCAGCATCTCCTCCACCGTCGCCGGCACGTCGGCGCCGGGGCGCAGGCCGCGGCCCAGCATCGCCACCAGTCCGTTGCCGAAGACGTTGACCGAGGCCTCGTGGCCGGCGTTGAGCAGCAGCACGACGGCCGCGACGACCTCGTCCTCGGTCAGCTCGGTGGCGGCGAGGTCGGTGATCAGGTCGTCGGCCGGGTGCTCCCGGCGGTGGGCGACCAGGTCGCGCACCAGCGCCGCGAAGTCGCTCGCCGCCGCGACGGCGGCGGCGACGACCTCGTCGGACGGGCTGGCCTCGTACATGCGCACGATCGCCTGCGACCAGTCGCGCAGCTCGTGGACGTGCGACGCGGGGACGCCGAGGAGCTCGCAGATCACCAGGACGGGCAGCGGCTCGGCGTACTGGCCGATGACGTCGAAGGGCCCGTCGTGGGTCTCGGCGAGCAGCGTGGCGGCCAGCTCGCGCACGCGCGGACGCAGCCGCTCGACGTGGCCGCGGGCGAACGCCGACGCGACCGGCCGGCGCAGCCGGGTGTGGTCGGGCGGCTCGTTCTCCATCATCTGGTTGCGGTGCAGGAGGTTGAACGGCTCGAGGTAGTCGAGCGGCTCCTTGTCCTGCCACAGCCGGCCCAGGCGCCGGTCGCGCTGCACGGCGCCCACCGTCGCGTGGGCGAAGGTGAGGTAGCGCTGGGTGCCCTCGTGCCAGGCGACGCCGTGGCGCGCCCGCTCCTCGGCGAAGAACGGGTACGGGTCGGCGACGACCTCGGGGGCGCTCAGGTCAAGCGAGGTCGTCGGGACCGAACGCATCCGGCAGCACCTCGTCCATCCCCTTGATCCCGGACACCGTCCAGCACAGCAGCGACGCGCCGCCGTTCTCCCACAGGAGCTGGCGGCAGCGGCCACACGGCATGATCACCTCGCCGTCGCGGTTGACGCACACGAAGTGCGTCAGCCTCCCGCCACCGGTGAGGTGCAGCTGCGAGACCAGACCGCACTCGGCGCACAGCGCCACGCCGTAGGCGGCGTTCTCGACGTTGCACCCCACGACCGTGCGGCCGTCGTCGACGCGCGCCGCGGCCCCCACCTGGTAGTCGGAGTACGGCGCGTAGGCGTGCCCCATCGCCTCGACGGCCAGGGCCCGCAGGCCCTCCCAGTCGAAGCCCGGGTCGCGCTCGGAGCCTTCCACCGACGCCACTAGCCCGCGCTCCCCTTGCGATAGATCTGGCCGTCCGCTGCCGGCATCCGCAACCGTTGGGAGGCGAACGCGAGCACGAGCAGCGTGATGACGTACGGCGTGAGGGCGGTGAAGTCGCCCGGCACGGTGTCGATCGCGAAGTACAGCGCCCCGACCAGGGCGCCGACGCCGACGATGACCGCGCCGCTCACGGCCAGGCCCTGGCGGACCTGCCAGATGCCGAGGAACAGCGCCAGCACGGCGAGGGCGAGCAGCAGCGCGTGCACCGAGGTGCCACCCTGCCGCAGGCCGAGGGTCTCGGTGTAGCCGAACAGGCCGGAGCCGGCCAGCAGCCCGCTGGGCCGCCAGTTGCCAAAGATCATCGCGGCGAGGCCGATGTAGCCACGCCCACCGGTCTGGCCGTCGCGGTAGTTGCTGGAGGCGACCATCGCCAGGACCCCGCCGGCGAGACCCGCCAGGGCGCCGGAGACGAGCACCGCCGAGAACTTGTAGCGCAGCACCTTGACGCCCAGCGACTCCGCGGCGGCCGGGCTCTCGCCGACCGAGCGCAGGCGCAGGCCGAAGGAGGTGCGCCACAGGACGTACCAGGTGACGAAGACCAGGAAGAAGGACAGCACCACCAGCAGCGACAGGTTGGTGCACAGGGCGCGCAGCACGGCCGCGAGGTCGGAGACGAAGAAGACGTGCTTGTCCTCCACCTCCTTCAACGCATCGCTCAGTGGCCCGATGGTGATCGTCTGGACGTCGGGGATCTTGGGCGACTGCGTCTGACCTCCGCCCTTGAGCCCGACGAACGTCAGCGAGGCGAGGTACTGCACGGCGCCGAGCGCGATGATGTTGATCGCGACGCCGGAGATGATGTGGTCGACGCCGAAGATGACCGTGGCCACCGCGTGCACGAGACCGCCGAGCATGCCCATGAGGATCGCGCCGGCGACGCCGGCCCAGGCGCCGTAGTGGTAGCCGAAGTAGCCGGCTCCCCACGTGCCGAGGATCATCATCCCCTCGAGACCGATGTTGACCACGCCGGCCCGCTCGGACCACAGGCCCCCGAGGCCGGCGAGCATGATGGGGACGATCGCGATCAGCGTGGCGACGATGGTGCCCGAGGACGTGAGGTCGTTGGCGCCGGTGATGACGCGCAGCAGCGAGAGCAGCAGCAGGGCGCCGAGCAGGACGAGCAGCACCCAGTAGCGCGGCAGCTTGCGGCGCGGCTTGGTCACCGCGGGCTCGACCGCGCCGGTCGCGGTGGCGGGGACGCTCATGCGGAGACCTCCTTCTGGGGGGTGGCGGGCTGGTCGGCCAGGACCCGCGCCACCTCACGCTGCTCGAGCCGGATGCCGTAGCGGCGCACGAGCTCGTAGGACACGACCACGGTCAGGACGATCACGCCCTGGGTGATGGCGACGATGTCGGGCGAGACGCCGACCAGGATCTGCAGCGGGTTGGACTGCTCGTCGAGGAAGGCGAACAGCAGCGCGCCGATCGCGATGCCGATCGGGTTGTTGCGGCCCAGCAGCGCGATGGCGATGCCCGCGAAGCCCAGGCCGGACTGGAACGTCGAGCCGTAGGCGTAGGCGGAGCCGAAGAGGATCGGCAGGCCGACCAGGCCGGCGACGCCGCCCGAGATCAGCATGGCGACGATCGTCATCTTCTTGACGCTGATGCCGCTGGCGACCGCGGCCGTCGTGGACTGGCCCGTGGCGCGCAGGTCGAAGCCGAAGCGCGTCTTGTTGAGCACGAACCAGAACAGGAGGCCGGCGAGCGCGGCGATCACGATGAAGCCGTAGATCTCCGAGGTCGGGCCCTCCCCGATCGAGATGTTCGGGATCCGGCTGCCCTCAGGGATCTGCTTGGTGCCGATGTCGTTGCTGCCTGCCTCGCGGACCGCGACCTTGCGGAGCAGGTAGGCGACCAGCCCGGTGGCGATCGCGTTGAGCATGATCGTGGAGATCACCTCGCTCACGCCGCGGGTCGCGCGCAGCACGCCGGCGATGCCGGCCCACATCGCGCCGACCGCCATGGCGCAGACGATGGCGAAGGCGGTGTTGAGGTAGCCCGGGAGCCACGCCTCGCCGGCCACCACGGCGGCGGTGAACGCCGCCACGCGGTACTGGCCGTCGACGCCGATGTTGAAGAGGTTCATCCGGAAGCCGAAGGCCACGGCCAGGCCGGAGAGGTAGAGCACCGTGGCGTTCTTGATGATGTTGGCGAGGTTGCGCTCCTCGGGCCACGACAGGATCGTGCTCCAGACGTCGCCGGCGGGGTCGCCCGCGACGACCAGCACCAGGCTGGTGATCGCGAAGGCGGCGACCAGGGCCAGGACGGGAGCCGCGAGGCCGAGCAGGAAGCGGATGACGCGGGCGTTGGTCATGCGTCGGGTCCCGCCCCGGTCATGGCCGAGCCGAGCTGCTGCGGCGTCACCGACGCGGGGTCGAAGGTGCCGACCATGCGGCCGCGCAGGATCACCTCGATGCGGTCGGAGAGCCCGATCAGCTCGTCGAGGTCGGCGGAGATCAGCAGCACCGCGAGTCCTTCCCGTCGGGCGTTCTTGATGTGGGTCCAGATGGCCGCCTGGGCGCCGACGTCGACGCCGCGCGTCGGGTGCGCGGCGATCAGGAGCACCGGCTCGCTGCTCATCTCGCGCCCGACGATCAGCTTCTGCTGGTTGCCGCCGGACAGGGCGCGCGCGAGCACGTCGGGGCCGGGCGTGCGGACGTCGTACTCGGCGATGATGCGCTCGGTGTCGGCGCGGGCGGCGCGCTTGTCGATGAGCCCCCGTCGGCTGCTGGGCGGGCGACCCTGGTGACCCAGGACGCGGTTCTCCCAGAGCGGCGAGTCGAGCAGCAGGCCGTGGCGGTGCCGGTCCTCGGGGATGTAGCCCACGCCGCCCTCGCGGCGCTCGCGGGTGGACTCGTGGGTGATGTCGCGCCCGGCCAGGGAGATCGTGCCGGTGGCGCCGGGGCGCATGCCCATGATCGCCTCGACGAGCTCGGCCTGGCCGTTGCCCTCGACGCCGGCGATGCCGAGCACCTCACCGCGGTGGATGTCGAAGGTGATGTCGTCCAGCAGGGCCCGGCCGCTGGGGACCGGCAGCCCGAGGTGCTGGACCGAGAGCAGGACCTGGTCGGTGACGGTCGACGTCTCGGTGCTGGGCGAGGGCAGCTCGGAGCCGACCATCAGCTCGGCCAGCTCACGGGCGGTCACGCCCTCCGGGTCCACGGTCGCGACCGTGGTGCCGCGGCGGATGACGGTGATCTCGTCGGCGACCGAGAGCACCTCGTCGAGCTTGTGGGAGATGAAGATGACGCACAGGCCCTCGGCCTTGAGCTCGCGCAGGTT
Source organism: Nocardioides lijunqiniae (assembly GCF_015024225.1). GTDB lineage: Bacteria > Actinomycetota > Actinomycetes > Propionibacteriales > Nocardioidaceae > Nocardioides > Nocardioides lijunqiniae. The sequence continues at coordinate 24,035 of NZ_JACJGM010000039.1, read as the reverse complement.
TCCGAAGAGCTCGTCGACCTCGTGCGGCACGAGGACGGCGGTCGGCTCGTCCAGGATGACGATCTGGGCGCCGCGGTAGAGGACCTTGAGGATCTCGACGCGCTGGCGGGCGCCGACGCCGAGGTCCTCGACGAGCCGGTCGGGGTCGATGTCGAGGCCGTACTGCTCGGAGATCCGCCGGATCTCGGCGCGCGCGCCGGCGCCGATGCCGTGCAGGCGCTCGGCGCCGAGCACGGTGTTCTCCAGGACGGTGAGGTTGTCGGCCAGCATGAAGTGCTGGAAGACCATGCCGACGCCGTGCCGGATCGCGTCGGCCGGCGAGCCGAGGCTCACCTGCTCGCCGCCGATCTCGATCGTGCCGGAGTCGGGGGCCTGCACGCCGTAGAGGATCTTCATCAGCGTGGACTTGCCCGCGCCGTTCTCGCCGACGATCGCGTGGATGGTGCCGCGCCGCACGTCGACGTTGATGTCGTCGTTGGCGATGACGCCGGGGAACCGCTTGCCGATGCCCCTCAGGCGGACCGCGGGAGGAGCGTCGCCGTTCGGGGGTGTTTCCAGGGACGGAGCTGGGCTGGACACGCGGCGTGACCTCCTCGGGTCGAACTGCGGGAGAGGCTACCGGGTGGCCTCGGGACGTGAAATGACGAGGCCGCAGGCGCACTAGGCGCCTGCGGCCCCGTCGAGGGTGTCACCTCATCGACATGAGGTCGACCGGGGACCGATCACGGAGTGGTCGGAACCTCGATCTCGCCGTCGATGATCTGCTGCTTGTAGCCGTCGAGCTGCTCGGCGATGTCGTCGACCTGGCCACCGCTGGTGGAGTAGCCCACGCCGTCGGCCTCGAGGTCGTAGCGGGTCACACCGGCCGGCACGTCGCCGTCGACGACGCCCGCGAGGTACTCGTGCACCGCGACGTTCACGTTCTTGAGCATCGAGGTGATGATGACGTCCTGCACCGACGGGTCGGCGGTGTTGTACTGGTCGGAGTCGACGCCGATCGCCATCGCCTTCGCCTCGGCAGCGGCCTCGAAGACACCGCCACCGGAGCCACCGGCGGCGTGGTAGACGACGTCCGCGCCGTTGTCGAACATGCCCTGGGCGGCGGTCTTGCCCTTGGCGGGGTCGGCGAAGCCGGAGAAGTCCGGGATCTGCGTCAGGTAGGTCGACTCGACCTTGATGCCGGGCTTGGCCGCCTCGGCACCGGCCTTGTAGCCGGCCTCGAACTTCTGGATCAGCGGGGTCTCGACGCCGCCGATGAAGCCGACCGTGCCGGACTTGCTCTTGAGCGCGGCGGCCGCGCCGACGAGGAAGGAGCCCTGCTCCTCGCTGAAGACCAGGCTGGCGACGTTCGGGACGTCGGCCAGGCTCTCGTCGTCGATGATCGCGAAGTTGACCTCGGGGTACTCGGCGGCGACCTTGCCGACCGACGCGGCGTAGGCGAAGCCGACCGCGATGACGGGGTTGTAGCCGGCGTCGGCGAAGGTGCGCAGGCGCTCCTCGCGGGCCGTCTCGGCCTCGCCGTCCTCGGCCTCCGACTCCTGGGAGTCGATGCCGAACTCCTCGACGGCCTGGTCGAGACCGGCGGCAGCGGAGTCGTTGAACGACTGGTCGCCTCGGCCACCCACGTCGTAGGCCATGCCGACCTTCACGTCGGACTTGGGGGCGTCGCCTCCGCCGTTGTCATCTGCATCGCTGTCGCTGTCCCCGCCACAAGCCGCGAGGGTCAGGATGCCGGCGGTCAGAACTGCCGCGAGCTTCATGCTGCGTCGCAAGACGCCTCCTTGATGTTCAGTGATTGCCCGGAAGATCGGGCGTGGAACCAGAGCAGCACCTTAGGCCCTCCAGTCGTCGCCGGTGCCAGCGTGACGAAGTTGTTACCTACCTGCGACGCCGAGGGCGTGCAGCGCCGTTCCGGCGAGCAGCCGGGCGCCGATCCCGACCGCGCGCTCGTCGACGCGCAGGTTGCCCTGGTGCAGGTCGTACGTCGCCCCGCCCGGGGTCCGCGTGCCCAGGCGCATCATCGCGCCCGGGACCCGGTCGAGGTACCAGCCGAAGTCCTCGCCGCCGAGGCTCTGGGGCACGCCGACGCGGGCTCCCGGGCCGAGCACGTCGTGCACGGCGGCGGCGATGATCTCGTTGGACCGGGCCTCGTTGACGACGGGCGGCACGCCCTGCTGGTAGTCGAGGGTGGCCGTCACGCCGTAGGGCCGGACGATGTCGATCACGGCCTCGCGGATGATCGTCTCGCACTCGCTCCAGGCCACGGCGTCGAGGATCCGCACGGTGCCGCCCACGATGCCGTGGTCGGGGATGACGTTGGGGGCCGAGCCGGCCTGCACGACGCCCCAGACGACGCTGACGCCGGCCCGGGGGTCCATCCGGCGGCTCAGCACCGCCGGCAGCTCGGTGGTGACCTTGGCCAGCGCGAAGGTCAGGTCGCCGGTGAGGTGAGGGCGCGAGGTGTGCCCGCCGGTGCCCTGCAGGCGGACCTCGAGCCGGTCTGCGGCGCTGGTCAGCGGCCCGGTGCGCAGGCCCACCTGCCCGACGTCGACGCCGGGGTCGCAGTGCAGCGCGAAGACCCGCTCCACCCCCGAGATCGCGCCCTGGGCGATCAGGTCGATGGCGCCGCCGGGCATGACCTCCTCGGCGGGCTGGAACAGCAGCCGCACGCGGCCCGGGAGCGCGCCGCGGTCGGCGACCTCCGCGAGCGCGAGCGCGGCGCCGGTCAGCGCGATCGTGTGCACGTCGTGGCCGCAGGCGTGGGCGACCCCGGGGACGGTGCTCGCCCACGGGTCGCCGGTGACGTCCTTGACGGGGAGCGCGTCCATGTCGGCGCGCAGCCCGACCACGCGCTCGCCGTGGCCGATCTCGGCGACGAGCCCGGTGCGCTCGAGCCGCGTCACGCGCCAGCCGGCCGCCTCGATCGTCGCCGCGACGATGTCCGTGGTGCGGGTCTCGGCCCAGGACAGCTCGGGGTGGGCGTGCAGGTCGCGGCGCATCTCGACCAGCTCGGCGTCGTACTTGTCGACGACGGTCGCGATCAGGGTCGAGGGCTCGAGTGACATAGGAGTACGAATCTACCCGTCTCTAGAGTGGGGGCGATGTCCGAGTCCAGCGAGAGCACGAACCGGCGGCTGCTCCGCGCCCGGGACCTGGTGGACCGCACCTACGCCGCCCCGCTCGACGTGCCGCGACTGGCGCAGACCGCGGTGATGTCCCCGGCGCACTTCGCCCGCGAGTTCCGGCGTGTCTTCGGCGAGACCCCGCACCGCTACCTCCAGCGCCGGCGGATCGAGCGCGCGATGTTCCTGCTCCGCACGGGCGACCGCCCCGTCAGCGAGATCTGCCACGCCGTCGGCTGGTCCAGCATCGGCACCTTCGGCCGGGTGTTCCGCGACGTCGTGGGGTGCTCTCCCTCCGCGTTCCGCGAGCGCAGCCGTGGTCGCGAGCAGGTCGGCCCGACGTCGTTCGCCATGCGCTGGCAGCGACCGGTGACATCGAGCAGTTTCGGAGAAGCGCTCGACGGCGCGGGTTCCTAGGCTCGGGTCACCCCTACCACCCCCAGGAGCGTCCCGTGCTGACTCGCAACAACCTCTCCTCGATCTTCGTCCTCGACCAGGCCCAGGCACTCGACTTCTACGTCGGCGTCCTGGGGCTCGAGGTCAGCGCCGACCAGGACTTCGGGGCGATGCGGTGGCTGAGCGTCCGGGTCCCCGGAGACCGCAAGGAGATCCTGCTGGAGCGCCCGGGCTCGCCGGCCCTCGACGAGGCCACGGCCCAGCAGGTCCGGGACCTGGTGACCAAGGGCGCCGGTGGTGGCTGGCTGGCCTTCACCACCGACGACGTCGTCGGCACCTACGAGCGGCTGCGCGACGCGGGGGTCGACATCACCCAGGAGCCCACCGAGCAGCCCTACGGCACCGACTTCGCGATCCGCGACCCCTTCGGCAACCACATCCGGATCGGCGACCTCCGCGAGTGACGCTGCGCTGACGGCCTACGCGTCGCGGTCGTACGCCGCCAGGAGCCGGTCGGCCGCCACCGTGGCGGGCACCTCCCCGGCCAGGACGGCCGCACTGACCTCCTCGCGGATCGCGCGGACGCCCGGCGAGTGGCGCAGGCGCTGGTCGAGCTCGTCGCGCACCAGGGCCCACGTGAAGTCGAGCTGCTGGCGGGCGCGCTTGGCTGCCAGCCCGTCGTCGCCGAGGTGCTCGCGGTGGGCGAGGACGCGCTCCCACAGGTCGTCGACGCCGACGTCGGTGAGGGCGGAGACGGTGACCACGGGCGGCGCCCACTCGTCCTTGCCGCGGACCAGCCTGAGGGCGCCGGCGAGCTCGCGGGCCGCCGCGCGGGCCTCCTGCTCCCGGTCGCCGTCGGCCTTGTTGACCGCGATCACGTCGGCGATCTCGAGGATCCCCTTCTTGATGCCCTGGAGCTGGTCGCCGGTGCGCGCCAGCGTGAGGAAGAGGAACGTGTCCACCATGCCGGCCACGGTCACCTCGGACTGGCCGACGCCGACGGTCTCCACCAGCACCACGTCGTACGCCGCCGCCTCCAGCACCGCCATGGCCTGCACGGTCGCCCGGGCCACTCCCCCGAGCGTGCCGGCCGACGGCGAGGGCCGGATGAACGCGGCCGGGTCGGCCGAGAGCCGCGCCATCCGGGTCTTGTCCCCCAGCACCGAGCCCCCGGTGCGCACCGAGCTCGGGTCGACCGCGAGGACGCCCACGCGGTGGCCCGCGGCCGTCAGCCGCGTGCCGAGCGCCTCGATGAAGGTGGACTTGCCGACGCCGGGGACCCCCGAGATCCCGACCCGGACCGCGGGTCGCGCGGGCTGCGCCAGCGCGGACAGCAGCTCGCGGGCCTGCTCGCGGTGGCGCGAGGTGGTCGACTCGACCAGGGTGATGGCCCGCGACACGGCCGCGCGACGGCCCTCGGCGACTCCCTCGAGGAGCTCGGGCACGGTGGCGGCAGGCACGGGTCGCAGGCTACAAGGACGGCGCAGGCGCCCCGGCCGCACGTGCGGCCGGGGCGCCTGGTGACCAGCGAGGTCGGCGGTGGGTCAGCGCGCGACCCGCACGGGCCTGCTGGTCACCGTGGTGGGCGTCCAGTCGGCGTAGCTCCCGGTGACCCGCACGGTGACGCGGGTGCCGGCGAGGCGGCCGGTGAGCCGCAGCCGCGCGCCCTTGCCGACGACCTTGCCGCCGGACATCCACCGGTAGGTGAAGCGGGTGCCCGGGCTCCACGATCCCCGGTGCAGGTTGACCGACAGGGTCCGCCCGACCTTCGCCTTGCCCTTGACCTGCACGGCGTGCGCGGCGACCCTCGGGCGCGACGGCGTCCGCACGGTCCCGGTGGCCGCGGTGCTGCCGCCCACCGGAGCCACGCTCACCTGGTACGTCGTACGTGCGGCGAGGCCGGTGAAGGTGACGCCCGCGGCGTCCGACCAGGCCTGCCGCGTGCCCACCACGCGACCGCCCTGGCGCAGGACCGCCTGCAGCACGAAGCGCTGCGACCCGGCGGCCGTCCACCGCACGGCGACCCGCGACCACGACGGCGCGGTGGCCGCGACCCTCGTGACCGTCGGCGGTTGCAGCACCGTGACCGTCGCGGAGTCCCGCGACAGCGACGAGCGCCCGTTGACGTTCACCGCGGCGACGGTGGCCGTGTAGTCACCCGCGGCCAGGCCGGTGAAGGTGTGCTCGGTGCGCGTGGCTGCGACCTCCGCCTCGGTGCCGTCGGAGAGCCGCACGACGTAGCCGGTGATCGGGGCGCCGCCGTCGTCCGGCGCCGACCAGGTCACCGTGACCGCCTGCCCCACGGCCGAGATCCCGGGCTTCGCCGGCGCGGTCGGCACCAGGCTCGCGATCGGGACGTAGGCCGTGTAGGCGCTCGCCGGGGAGACCCCGAGCGCGTTGACCGCCTTCACGGTGGCGCGGTACTCCCGACCTCGGGTCAGGCCGCCGAACGTGTGCGACGTGGCGCCGGGGCCGACCTCGACCGGCTCGCCGCCCTCGAGCTGCACGACGTAGCCGGTGAGCGGCGAGTTGCCGTCCCGCGTCGGCGCCGCCCAGGCGACGGTGAGGTTGCGACCCGACGCCGTCGCCGAGACGGCGCTCGGCGCGTCGGGCACCGTGGCCGCCTCGAGGTCCAGCTCCCGCACGGCGCCCTCGAGGGCCTCCGCCTGGGCGAGGTACTCCTCGTCGGTCGCGCTCCCGGCCGTGAGCATCGCCTCGGACTCGGTGAGCGACGCCGCGACGACGTCGGCCGACTCCTGCGTGTAGCGGCTGAGGTCGAGCTCCTTGGTCTCGGAGACCGCGACCTGCAGCGACCGCAGCGCGCGGGGGGCCAGCTGACCGACGGCCAGGCGCAGGTCCCGCGCCGCGCCGCTCACGTCGGAGGCGACGGCGGTCTCGTCGGCCAGCACCTCGGCCGCCGTGTCCATCGCGCGGGCGAACGTCGCGAAGTCGACGTCCACGTAGCGCGCGCCGTCGTCGAGCAGCGGCTCGTGCTCGCTGCGCAGGTCGCGCAGCCCCGACTTGTCGACCCCGTAGTTGAACGTGAACGAGTCCAGGTTGGCCACGAAGGGGTGGTTGGCGTCGGGCACGGTGGTGCGCAGGACCAGGATCACGTCGTGCGTCCCGCGCACGGCGGTCGGCAGCGGCACCGTGGTCGTGCCCGCGGCGCTCCAGCTCGAGCCGGTCACCGGCAGCGGCACGGTCACCAGCGGTGCCCCCTCGCGCGAGTCGAGGTAGACCTCGATCCGGGAGTCGAGGCCGCAGCGCGACGAGTTGTTGACGTAGTGGACCGACAGCGAGGTCGCCGTCCTGCCGAACGTCAGGCCGTCGTACTCCAGCACGTCGCCGTCGTGGGTGCCGCCGACGTTGACCCCGGACGTGCCGTCGGACCAGCCGCTGAACGACTCGGTCTTGAGCGCGGTGCCGGTCCACGCCGTCCGGCTCTCGAACTCGACGAGACGGCCGTCGGAGGTGTCCACCGGAGCGTCGGGGGCGACCAGCCTCACGTGGTCGAAGTTGCCGGCGTAGGGGTGGGCGCTGTCGGTGGTCGCGTGGAGCACGAGGTAGACGTCGTGCGTCCCGCTGATGGCGCTGGGCAGCGTCACCCTCGCCGTCCCGGCCTGGTCCCAGGCCGAGCCGGTGACCGGCAGCGGGACGGTGACGACCGGCGCGCTCGTCCGGGAGTCGAGGTGCACGTCCATGCTGACGTTGGAGCCCACCCGGTTGGAGTTGTTGACGTAGTGCACCTCGACCGACGTCGCGGCGGCCTCGATGTCCACGTCGGCGAAGCGGAGCCAGTCGCCGTCGTGGGTGTTGGCCACCGCGGTGCCGGACGTGCCGTCGTTCCAGGTGAACGACTCGGTCTTCATGGTGCCGCCGCCCGAGGCGGTGTCACCGCCCCACTCGGTGCGGTCCTTGAGCTTGAGCGTCGTGTCGTTGTCGACGGGCTCCTCGTCGGTCGCCCCCGAGTCGGCGAACTGCATCCGGTCGAAGTTGCCGACCCAGTGACGCGAGCCGTCGGCGGCCGAGCCGCGGAAGACGAAGTAGACGGTCGCCGGGCTCGCGGCCAGCAGCTCGGCCACGCCGGTCAGGTCGGCGGTGGCCGTGGCGTAGGTGCCGAAGCCCTTCGCCGTCGGCGGGGTCGCCACCGTCGCGAGCAGGGGCCCGTCGACGGCGCCCAGGCGCACCTCGACCGCGGCGTCGGCGTAGCCGTCGTCGGAGGCGCCGGAGTAGCGCACCTGCACCTGGTCGGGGACCTGGTCCTCGGCGAAGCTGACGCCGTTGAAGGCGATCCAGGCCCCGGGGCGCACGCCGCCGATGCCGTTGGGCTCGTCGTGCAGGTCGGGCCCGCCCGACCACGAGTCGTGCTCCTCGGCCTCGAGCCTGCGGAAGCCGCCCTGGCTGAGCGTCAGCCCGTCGAGGGCCGCCTCGAGCCGTGCCTGCGCGTCGTTGAGCTGCTCGTCGGTGGCGGTCGTGTCGGCCAGCGCCGTCCGCGCGGCGGCACGGGCCTGCGCCATCGCGGCGTACGTCGAGCCCTCGTAGTTGCCCTGGACGACCAGCCGGGCCTCGGCGTACGTCGCCCGGAGCTCGGCGCGCCAGTGGTCGGTGACCCGGATGACGAAGGGGTCGCGCGTCGACAGGCCGCGGCCGGTGACGGCGGCCTCGTCGGCGTCGCCGGCGAGTGCGCCGTCACGCAGGAGCACCGCGAACTGCGCCTTGGCGAGCGTCGGGAGCGTGCCTCGGACCCGGACCGACAGCGTGGTGCCGCCCGTGCGGGTGACCGTGGCGGTCACGCCCTCCGGCAGTCCGGCGACCCGCACGAGCCCGGAGGCCGTCAGGTCGTCCCCGTCGGACCCGGCGAACGTCGCGCCCGCGAGGGCCATTGTGATGGTGCCGTCGACGGCGCCGTCGGCGCCGGCCGTCAGGGACGTGCGGTCCGAGGTGATGCTCGCGGCCGACGTCGGCGGAGCCACCGCGGTGCTGAGCGAGAACGCCGGCTTCGTGCCGGTGCCCCACTGCGAGGGCTCGGAGCCCATCGTGACGTCGAACGCGCCGTCGCCGACGATGTCGCCGTAGTCGAGCCAGGTGTCACCGTGCGGCTTGCCGTCCAGGCGCGCGTCCTGGATGTAGAAGCGGTCCGCGGAGACGCCCTCGGCCGTGACGCTGAACGTCGTGCCGTCGGCGTGCGAGATGTCGACGCGGGGGAAGAACGGCGACCCGACCTGGTACTGCGAGGAGCCGGCCGTCACCGGGTAGAGACCGACGGCGGCCGCGACGAACGTCGCCGACATCGCGCCGGTGTCGTCGTCCATCGTGGGCAGGAAGCCCTGCGGCTCGTTCTTGAAGACCTTCGTCCGGATCGGCGGGGTGAGGCGGCCGCCGCTCGAGGGCGGGTTGTTGCCGTCGGTCTGCCCCGTCGCGATGTAGCTCTGCCAGGTCTCCTTCGTGTACAGGTCCCGGACCCACTTCTGGGTCTTGGCGGGCTGGCCGAGGTAGTTGAAGAGGTACGGCGTGTGCAGGTCGACCTCGTTGGCGTTCGACTTCAGCATCCGGGTGCCGTCGTCGGGCGCCTCCTCGCCGAAGTAGTGGGACAGGGCGCCGCGCACGGCGTTCGTGCCGCCCATGGTCGCGACGAGTCCGGCGACGTCCTGGGCGGGGTACCAGTGGTACTGCCACAGCGAGCCCTGGTAGGGGTTCGAGCCCTCGAAGCGCTCGGGGTCGGCGTTGCTGAAGGCACCGTCGGCGGCCCGGAAGCCGAGGACCCCGACCGGGGTCCCGCCCGGGGTCGTCCAGGTGCCGGGCCTGATCGAGTTGCGGTAGTTCAGCGCGCGCTTGGCGTAGCGCTCGGCGTCGGCGTCCTTGCCGAGCGAGCGGGCGATGACCGACAGCGCGTAGTCGTCGTAGGAGTTGCCCACGGTGGTGCCGGGCTCGCCGGGCACGTAGCCGCGGGCCTCGTCGGCGGCGCTGTAGGTGCCGGCGTTGGCCACGACGGCCGGGTAGGCGCGGTCGAGCCGGTCGAGGCTGACGCCCTTGGCCACGGCGTCGGCGATCACGACGGACGCGCGCTCGAAGCGGACCGTGGGCACCGCCATGGTGCGGGTGTTGAGCGGCGGGCTGCCCACCGCGGCGTCGTCGGCGAAGATGTCGACCAGCGACTGCACGACGTCGGCGTAGACGTCGGGGTAGAGCGAGGCCAGCACGGGGTACTTGCGGAAGTCGTCCCAGGTGCCCCAGCCGTCGTAGTGCGTGTAGCCGTCGGCGCGGTGCACCGCACCGTCCACGCCACGGTAGGTGCCGTCGGTGCTGGTGGCGTTGGTCGGCGTGGCCAGCATCCGGTACAGGCTCGTGTAGAAGATCGTCTCGAGGTCGCCGCCGGGGTCGGCGGTCTCGTCGCTGGTGACCGCCACCTTGCCCAGCGTGTCGCGCCAGTCGTCGTGGGCGGCCTGGCGGACGTCCTCGAAGGTCCGGTCGCCCACCTCGGCCAGTCGGTCCTTGCGCGCCTGCGCGACGCTGATCGGCGAGAGCGTCGTGGTCAGCTGCACGGCCTCTCCGGCGTCGACGTCGAAGGTGAGGACGGCGCCGGTGTCGGTGCCGGTGCGGCGCTTGACGGCGCCGTACGCGCCGCCCTCGCCCCAGGTCTTGACGCTCGTCACCGGGACGTCGGTGACCGCGTCGTAGAAGAGCCGGTAGTCGTAGCCGTTGAAGGTGCCGCTGATGCTGCCCGACAGCTCGGCGCGGCCGTCGGCGAGCGTCGTCGCCGTCAGCTCGGAGGCGGTGCGGCCGGTGAAGTTGTTCTGCAGGTCGAAGACCACGGAGGCCGCGCCGGGCTTGGGGAAGGTGAACCTCTCCAGGCCGCTGCGCACCGTCGCCGTGAGCTCGGCGTCGATCGTGCCCTCGGCGGCCTGCAGGCCGACCTGGTAGTAGCCGGGCTCGGCCGTCTCGTCGTCGTGGGAGAACGGCAGGGCGTAGGTGCTGGCCGCGGGCCGCGCGGTGTAGGTGCGGTAGGTCGGGACCACGAGCACGTCGCCGCCGGCGCCGGAGCCGCCGACGCCGTCGAGGTTGGTGAGCGTGAAGCCCTTGATGCTCGACTGGGCGTAGTCGTAGCCGGAGTGGGTGCGACCCGGCGCCGTCATCGGGTTGGGCTTGGCCAATCCGTGCGGGACCTGCGCGCCGGGGAGGTTCTGGCCGTGGTCGCCCTGCGTGGACATGAACGGGTTCACGTGCTCGGTGTGGTCGACCGCCTCGGCGGCGGGAGCGCCGGCGGCGGTGGCGCTGACCGGGGCGGTCACGGCCAGGCCGGCCGCCGTCAGGGCGGTGGCGACGACCGAGGTGAGGACTCGCGAGGTGCGCGAGCCGCGCGAAACGGAGGTGGACATGCGTCAGTGGGTTCCTTGCGTCAGGGGTGCGGCGACGTGCCGCGGTGACGCTAGGGACCGCTGGTGAACCGGAGGCGGACGGTGGGCGCTGCCAGAGACGCTGCAAGACGTCGAGTCGCCGACCGCCAGGTGAACGACCTCAGTCGGCGAGCTGCTCCCGGAGCCGGGCGAGCAGGTCGAGGGCCGACTCGGCGATGACCGTGCCCGGCAGGAACACCGCAGCCGCACCCATCTCCTTCAGCGTGGGCACGTCGTCGGGCGGGATCACGCCGCCGATCGTCACCATGATGTCGGGACGGCCCTGCTCGGCCAGCGCGGCCTTCAGCGCGGGCAGCAGCGTCAGGTGGCCCGCCGCGAGCGACGAGACGCCCACGACGTGCACGTCGGCGTCGACCGCCTGCTGCGCCACCTCCTCCGGGGTGGAGAAGAGCGGGCCCACGTCGACGTCGAAGCCCATGTCGGCGAAGGCCGAGACGATGACCTTCTGGCCGCGGTCGTGGCCGTCCTGGCCCATCTTGGCCACCAGGATGCGCGGGCGGCGGCCCTCGGCCTCCTCGAACTCCGCGGTGGCGTCGAGGACCTGCTGCACGAGCGTGCCGCCCTGCCCGCCGCCGGCCGACTCGTCCCTGAACACGCCGCTGATCGTACGGATCACCGCCTGGTGGCGGCCGTAGACCTTCTCGAGCGCGTCGGAGATCTCCCCGACCGTGGCCTTGGCGCGGGCCGCGTCGACGGCCAGCGCGAGCAGGTTGCCGTCGAGCGAGCCCTCGGTCGCCCCGCGCTCGGCGCTGTTGGTGAGCGCCTCCAGCGAGCGGCGTACGGCGTCGTCGTCGCGCTCGGCGCGCAGCCGCTCGAGCTTGGCGATCTGCTGGCGGTAGACGTCGTCGTTGTCGACGCGCAGCACGTCCAGCTTGTCCTCCGCCGCGAGGCGGTAGGTGTTGACGCCGATGACCTTCTGCGTGCCGGCGTCGATCCGGGCCTGGGTGCGCGCCGCGGCCTCCTCGATGCGCATCTTGGGGATGCCCTGCTCGATCGCCTTGGCCATGCCGCCGGCGGCCTCGGCCTCCTGGATGTGCGCCCAGGCCCGCTCGGCGAGGTCGTGGGTGAGGCGCTCGACGTAGTAGCTGCCGGCCCAGGGGTCGATCGTGCCGGTCGTGCCGCTCTCCTGCTGGAGCAGCAGCTGGGTGTTGCGGGCGATGCGCGCCGAGAAGTCCGTGGGCAGCGCGATCGCCTCGTCGAGGGCGTTGGTGTGCAGCGACTGGGTGTGACCCTGCGTCGCGGCCATGGCCTCGATGGCCGTGCGCCCGACGTTGTTGAAGACGTCCTGCGCGGTCAGCGACCAGCCGCTGGTCTGGCTGTGCGTGCGCAGGCTGAGCGACTTGGGGTTCTGCGGCGCGAAGTCGCGCACCAGTCGCGCCCACAGCGCCCGGGCCGCGCGCATCTTCGCGATCTCCATGTAGAAGTTCATGCCGATCGCCCAGAAGAACGACAGCCGTGGCGCGAACTGGTCGATCGTCATCCCGGTCCCGAGGCCCGCGCGGATGTACTCGACACCGTCGGCCAGCGTGTAGGCCAGCTCGAGGTCGGCCGTGGCCCCGGCCTCCTGGATGTGGTAGCCGGAGATCGAGATGGAGTTGAAGCGCGGCATCTTCGCGGCGGTGTAGCTGAAGATGTCGGAGATGATCCGCATCGAGGGCGCCGGCGGGTAGATGTAGGTGTTGCGGACCATGAACTCCTTGAGGATGTCGTTCTGGATCGTCCCCGCGAGCTGCTCCGGCCTCACCCCCTGCTCCTCGGCCGCGGCGATGTAGAGCGCGAGCACGGGCAGGACGGCGCCGTTCATCGTCATCGACACCGACATCTCGTCGAGCGGGATGCCGTCGAAGAGCGTGCGGGTGTCGTAGATCGAGTCGATCGCCACGCCGGCCATGCCGACGTCGCCGCGCACCCGCGGGTGGTCGGAGTCGTAGCCACGGTGGGTGGCCAGGTCGAAGGCGACGCTGAGCCCCTTCTGGCCGGCCGCGAGGTTGCGCCGGTAGAACGCGTTGGACTCCTCGGCGGTCGAGAAGCCGGCGTACTGCCGGATCGTCCACGGCTGGGTCGTGTACATCGTGGGGTACGGCCCGCGCAGGAACGGGCTCAGCCCGGGGAGGGTGTCGAGCGCGTCGAGGCCCTCGAGGTGCTCGGGCCCGTAGACCGGAAGCACGTCGATCCCCTCCGGGCTCGTCCACGGCGCACCATCGGTGGTCGAGGAGGGACGAAGTCCCGTCTCGAGACCACCATCGTCACCACTCAGCGGCAGCCCCGCGAAGCTCTTCGGAACGCTCATGCCAGCTTCTCCCTCGTCCGGGTCACGAAGTCCAGGGCGTCGACGCCCATCGCGCACGAGTCGTCGACGTAGTCGACCGGCTTGCCCGCGATGACGACGTGCGTCGCACCCGCCTCGCGCAGCGCGGCGGCGGCCTCGCTCCCCCAGTCGGCGTAGGTCGCGTCGCTGCCGGCGAGGCACACGACCGGCTGCCCGGCGTAGGCCGCCAGCAGGTCCTCGACGCCGGCGGTCGCGCCGGCGACCTCGGTGGCGACCCCGCCGGCGGCGAGCAGGTTGGCCGCGAACGTCGCGCGCGCCGTGTGGGAGGCGATCGTTCCCAGGGTGGCGAGGAAGACCGGCGTCGCCGCCGGGTCGTCGCGCAGCGCCTCGAAGGCGGCGCCGTAGGCGCGGACGCCGTCGAAGAAGCCGTCGGGCTCGCGCTCGGGAAGGGTCTCCGCGAGGTTCGGGAACTCGGTGAGCCCGGTGATCGGCCGCGTGCGCCGAGCCACCTCGACGTCGCGGCGGGCGACGGTCTCCGCGATGCGCTCGTCGAGCGCCGCGAGACCGTCCTCCTCGACGCGGCCGAGCTCGGCCCAGCCCGCGGCGGCGAGGTCGTCGGTGAGCTTCTCGACGGCGTAGGAGCCACCCGCCGGGTCGGCGACCTTGGCGACGTGGGACTCCCACATCAGCAGCGCCGAGGTGTTGCGCGCGATGCGGCGGCCGAGGACGTCGGGGCGGCCGAGCGGCGCGTCGAAGGGCAGCACGGTCACGGCGTCGGCTCCGCCGACCCCCGCGGCGAAGGCGGCGACCGTCGTGCGCAGCATGTTCACGTAGGGGTCGTAGCGGCTCATCATCGGCTTGCTGGTCACGACGTGCTGGCGCTGCGGCACGGACGCGTCGCCACCGCTGAGCTCGACCACGCGCGCCCAGAGCCGCCGTGCGGCGCGCAGCTTGGCGATCGTCGGGAACTGCTCGTCGGTGGCGGCGTAGCGGAACTCCATCAGCCCGACCGTCTCGTCGATGCCCAGGCCGGCCTCGGTGAGCCGCCGCAGGGCGGAGGCCGCCACGGCCATGGAGTAGCCGAGCTCCTGCGCGTCCGACGCGCCACGGTCGTGCACGACCGTCGCGTCGACGACCACGCCCAGGACACCGCGCTCCTGCGCGAGCATGGCCACGTCGACCAGCTCGTCGCCCGAGCCGCCGAGGTTGGTGCCGGGGGCCGGGGTCGTCTCGCCGAGGGCGTCGAGGAAAGCGCGGGCGACGGCGACCTGGCCGCCGGCGGGCGCGTCAAGCACGACCGGCGCCAGGTCGAGCAGCACGCCCTTCAGCAGCGAGGCCAGGTCGGCGTCCGGACCGGTCTGCAGCCACAGCGACGTCACGCCGCCGTCGAGGTCGACGAGCGCGGTCTCGTTGAGTGCCGCGGCGTCGTCGCCCCGCAGGTGCGAGCGGATGTCCCAGTCGCCGGTCCGGGTCGGGCGCCCGGCGGTGGCGAGGCCGTCGAGCAGGTCGGCCGTGCCCAGGGGCGTGACGGGGATGTCGTCCAGGGTGGTGCGGGACAGCTTCTCCCACACCCGCGAGTCCGGGTCGTCGTCGGTGAGCCGGCGCGCCTTGCGCAGCACGGCGGCGGCCGCCGCCTCCCAGTCGGCGACGGTGTGCCGGTCGTCCTCCGCGGCGAGCGCGAGCGTGCCCTGCTCGGGCTCGAGCTCCTCGGGCTCGTCGAGCCCGCCGGCCACGGCGCCCGGGGCACTCCCCTCAACAGTCATGGTGCGAACCATAGGAGCGTCCGAGAACAGGTTCCACCCAGTGTGACGTTTCCGTCTCTAGTCTGTCCGCGTGAAGGTCCAGGACCCGACAGGGCAGACGTGGCGCGTGACCCGCCGCTGGGTGCCGTGGCGACGCCGGCTCAAGGGGGTCATGGCCAACATGCCGTCGGGCCCCGGCCTCGGCGACGACCCGGTCAGCGCGGTCATCGGCCTGATCTTCCTGGTCATCCTGCTGCCGTTCCTGGTCCTGGCGCTCGTCGCCGCCCTCGAGCTCCTGCTCCTGCTCCTCGTCGTCCCCTTCGCCCTCCTCGCCCGCGTCGTCCTCGGCCGGCACTGGACCGTGGAGGCCCGCCGCGGCTTCACGATCTGGTACGACGAGCCCGCCGGCGACTGGCAGTCCAGCGGCCTGCGCATCCACTCCCTGGCCGATGCCCTTCGCCGCGGCGACATCCCCACCCCCAACGTCACCGACCTCGCCGACTGACGCCGCCCGGTGGTCGACCAGCGAGCGCAGCGAGCCTCGAACCCACCCCACCGGTGGTCGAGCAGCGAGGAGCGCCAGCGACGAGCGCCCGTCGAGACCCCGTGAGCCGACTGCGGACCGACCCCACGGTGGTTGAGGTGCGAGCGCAGCGAGCCTCGAAACCACCCGCCGCACCCGACCGGTGGTCGAGCAGCGAGCGCAGCGAGCGCCCGTCGAGACCCCCGCACCTCTGACTGTCTCCTCGGGGCCGGACTGGGGTGCCGCGCGCGTAGCCGGTCGCGTCTCCGCCTCAAGGAGCTTCGCCCGCTTCGCGGCGCCCTTCGGGCGTCCTTGACCCAGAGCCTCTCTCGACCGGCTTGACGGCGCACGGGGCGACACGGGCTTCGCCCGCGCCGCCCGCGCAATGCGCGGCACCCCCCGACCGATGAGGCTTCTGGGGCTGGTGTGACTGGTGGTGCGACGACCGACACTCAGCGTCGGCAGTTGGTCACCGCATGAGGCCGGCCAAGCGTGGAGACGTCGGCGTCAGGCGCGAACTGCCGACATAGGCGACCGATAGGCAGGGCCCGCGCTGTTTGCGGGCGGCGCGGCGAAGCCGCCGCCGCCCGTGCGCCGTCCCAGCAGCCCGGGAGAGGCTCGGAGTCAAGGACGGCCGCAGGCCGCCGCGAAGCGGGCGAAGCTCCTTGACGCCGAGACCCGGGCTGCTACGCGCGCGGGCCACCCCAGCCCCGCACACATCAGGTGGTTTCGAGGCTCGCTTCGCTCGCACCTCAACCACCGGACGCGGGCGTTCGGCTCACGGGGTCTCGACGGGCGCTCGTCGCTGACGCTCCTCACTGCTCGACCACCGGGAGTGTGGTTTCGAGGCTCGCTGGCGCTCGCACCTCAACCACCGTGGGTCGCCGCTGGGCGCTTGACTCACGCGGTCTCGACGGGCGCTCGTCGCTGACGCTCCTCACTGCTCGACCACCGTCGTGGCTAGGGCTCGGTGCGGCCGTCGTTGTCCTTGGTGCGGAGGCCGATCTTGTTGCCCAGCCAGACGAGCGGGTCGTACTTGCGGTCGACGACGCGCTCCTTCATGGGGATGATCGCGTTGTCGGTGATCTTGATGCCCTCGGGGCAGACCTCGGTGCAGCACTTGGTGATGTTGCACATCCCGAGGCCGGCGGCGCCCTGGGCGAGCTCGCGCCGGTCGTGGGTGTCGAGGGGGTGCATGTCGAGCTCGGCGTAGCGCAGGAAGAAGCGCGGGCCCGCGAAGGCAGGCTTGTTCTCCTCGTGGTCGCGCACCACGTGGCAGACGTTCTGGCACAGGAAGCACTCGATGCACTTGCGGAACTCCTGCCCTCGCTCGACGTCGACCTGGGCCATGCGGCGCTTGTTGTCGGCGTCGCGGGGCGGCGGCGCGAACGACGGCAGCTCGCGCGCCTTCTCGTAGTTGAAGGACACGTCGGTGACCAGGTCGCGGATCACCGGGAACGTCCGCAGCGGGGTGACGGTGATCGTCTCGGTCTCGTCGAAGTCCGAGAGCCGGGTCATGCACAGCAGCCGGGGCCGGCCGTTGATCTCGGCGCTGCAGGAGCCGCACTTGCCGGCCTTGCAGTTCCACCGGATCGCCAGGTCGCCGGCCTGGGTGGCCTGCACCCGGTGCAGCGCGTCCAGGACGACCTCGCCCTCGGACACCTCGACCGTGTAGTCGCCCAGGTCGCCGCCCGACTGGTCGCCGCGCCACACCCGCATCTTCAGCTGGTATCCCATACCTACTTCCCTTCCTTGCTCTCGGCAGGGGGCTCGGCGGCTGCCGGCTCGAAGTACTTCCTGAGCTCCTCGGGCATCTCCGGCAACGGCTTCTCGTGCAGGTCGATGCCGGTGCCGTCGGCACTGAGGTCGACCACGAGGTTCTTGGTCGCCCACTCCTCGCTCGGTCCCGGGAAGTCGTCGCGGGTGTGCCCGCCGCGCGACTCCTCTCGCGCGAGCGCCGCCTTCGCGATCGCCTCGCTGACGACCAGCATGTTGCGCAGGTCCAGCGCGAGGTGCCAGCCGGGGTTGTACTGCCGGTGGCCCTCCACCTTCATCGACGCCGCGCGCACCTTGAACGCCTCGATCTCGCTCAGCGACCGCTCCAGCTCGGGTGCCGTGCGGATGATGCCGACCAGGTCGTTCATCGACTGCTGGAGGTCGGACTGGATCGTGTACGGGTTCTCCCCGCCCTCCACCTCGAACGGCGCGAGCGCGCTGCGCTCGGCCGCCTTCACGTCGGCCTCGTCGACCTTCGGGCGGTCGTCGTCCCGCGACCTGGCGTACGCCGTCGCGGCCTCGCCGGCGCGCTTGCCGAAGACCAGCAGGTCCCCCAGCGAGTTGCCGCCCAGCCGGTTGGAGCCGTGCATCCCGCCGCTGCACTCGCCGACGGCGTACAGGCCGGTCACGGCGCTCTGCTGGGTGTCGGCGTCGACCTCGACCCCGCCCATCACGTAGTGGCAGGTGGGGCCGATCTCCATGGGCTCGGCGGTGATGTCGACGTCGGCCAGCTCCTTGAACTGGTGGTACATCGAGGGCAGCCGCTTGCGGATGAACTCCGGGGAGCGGCGCGAGGCGATGTCGAGGTAGATGCCGCCGTGGGGGGTGCCGCGGCCGGCCTTGATCTCGGAGTTGATGGCCCGGGCGACCTCGTCGCGCGGCAGCAGCTCGGGTGGCCGCCGGTTGCTCTTCTTGTCGTCGTACCAGGCGTCGGCCTCCTCCACGGTGTCGGCCGTCTCGCTCTTGAAGTACTCCGGGATGTAGTCGAACATGAACCGCTCGCCCTCGGAGTTCTTCAGGATGCCGCCGTCGCCGCGCACCGACTCCGTGACCAGCAGCCCCTTCACCGAGGGTGGCCAGACCATGCCCGTCGGGTGGAACTGCACGAACTCCATGTTGATCAGCGAGGCGCCCGCGCGCATCGCGAGCGCGTGGCCGTCGCCGGTGTACTCCCAGGAGTTGGAGGTCACCTTGAACGACTTGCCGATGCCGCCGGTGGCGAGGACGACGCTGGGCGTCTCGAACAGCACGAAGCGACCCGTCTCGCGCCAGTAGCCGAAGGCGCCCGACACCGCGCCGCCGTCGTCCTTGTCCAGCATGACGTCGGTGACCGTGCACTCCATGAAGACGTCGATGCCCAGGGAGACCGCGCGCTGCTGGAGGGTGCGGATCATCTCCAGGCCGGTGCGGTCGCCGACGTGGGCCAGCCGGGCGTACTTGTGGCCGCCGAAGTCGCGCTGGGAGATCAGCCCGTCGTCGGTGCGGTCGAAGAGCGCACCCCAGTCCTCGAGCTCCATCACCCGCTCGGGCGCCTCCTGGGCGTGGAGCTGGGCCATGCGCCAGTTGTTGAGCATCTTCCCGCCGCGCATGGTGTCGCGGAAGTGGACCTCCCAGTTGTCCTCCGGCCAGCGGTTGCCCATGGCGGCCGCGATGCCGCCCTCGGCCATCACCGTGTGGGCCTTGCCGAGCAGGGACTTGCAGACGATCGCCGTGCGAGCGCCGGCGTCGTGGGCCGCGATCGCGGCCCGCAGACCAGCTCCCCCGGCGCCGACCACGACGACGTCGTACTGGTGGCGCTCCATGCCGCCCGCCGCGTCTCCGGACATCTCGTTGCCGGTCATCGGGTGCCGGTCGTTGACCGGGTGGGTGCCGCTCATCAGAAGAACCTCACGTCCTCGATCGTGCCGTTGGCGATCAGGAAGATGTAGAGGTCGACCAGGGCGACGGAGAACAGCGAGTACCACGCGTAGCGGCCGTGGTCCTGGTTGAGCCGGGAGACCCAGGTCCAGAGCTTGTAGCGCACGGGGTGCTTCGAGAAGTGCCGCAGCCGGCCGCCGACGGTGTGGCGGCACGAGTGGCACGAGAGCGTGTAGAGCCAGATCAGGACGACGTTGACGAGCATGAGGAGCGTGCCGAGGCCCATGTGGCCCCACTCGTGGTCCTCGTTGCGGAAGGCCAGCACCACGTCGAAGCTCAGCACCAGGCCGACCAGCACGGCGGCGTACCAGAAGTAGCGGTGGACGTTCTGCAGCAGCAGCGGGAAGCGCGTCTCGCCGGTGTACGTCGTCTTCGGCTCGGCGACCGCGCAGGCGGGCGGCGAGAGCCAGAACGCCCGGTAGTAGGCCTTGCGGTAGTAGTAGCAGGTCATCCGGAAGCCGAGCGGGAAGATCAGGATGAGCAGCGCCGCGGACAGCGGCCAGGCACGGAACGGCTGACCGAAGTCCGAGGCGCCCTCGACGCAGTCACCCAGGCACGGGGAGTAGAACGGCGAGAGGTAGGGCGAGGCGTAGTAGTCGCTGCCCATGAACGCCCGCACCGTCGCGTAGACGACGAAGGCGCTGAACACCACGAACGTCGTCAGCGGCGGCAGCCACCAGCGGTCCGGCCGCAGGGTCTTCTCGTCGATCGCAGCCCTGGTCGGCCCGTGCACGCCAGTCGTCATGCCCACCTCCGGAGGAGTCCGGGGCTGAGTCTGCACAGAAACCGACCGATGTGAAAGGGGTCACACCGAACGAGCCGGCGAGGTCACCTCCAGCCGAGGCCCGGGGCGAGCTCCTTCAGCACCGTCTCCAACACGTGGGCGTTGTAGTCGACGCCCAGCTGGTTGGGGATGGTGAGCAGCAGCGTGTCCGCCGCGGCGACGGCCTCGTCGCGGGCCAGCTCCTCGATGAGCCGCTCGGGCGAGCCGGCGTAGGTCTTGCCGAAGCGGGCCTTGCCGCCGTCGATGTAGCCCACCTGGTCGCCACCGCCGCCCTCGCGACCGAAGTAGGCGCGGTCGAGGTCGCTGACGATCGGGAAGATGCTGCGGCTGACCGAGACCCGCGGGGTGCGGGTGTGACCGGCCTCGGCCCAGGCGGTGCGGAAGCGCTCGATCTGCTCGGCCTGGAGCTGGTGGAAGGGCACGCCGGTGTCCTCGCCCAGCAGCGTCGAGCTCATCAGGTTCATGCCCTGCTGGGCGGTCCACTCGGCGGTCTGCCGGGTGCCGGCGCCCCACCAGATCCGGTCGCGCAGGCCCGGCGCGTGCGGCTCGATGCGCAGCAGACCCGGCGGGTTGGGGAACATCGGGCGCGGGTTGGGCTCGGCGAAGCCGTTGCCCTCGAGCACCTCGAGGAACACCCGGGTGTGCTCGCGCGCCATGTCGGCGTGGTCGGTGCCCTCGGCAGGGGCGTAGCCGAAGTAGCGGTAGCCGTCGATGACCTGCTCCGGTGACCCGCGGCTCACGCCGAGCTGCAGCCTGCCGTCGGAGATGAGGTCCGCCGCGCCGGCGTCCTCCGCCATGTAGAGCGGGTTCTCGTAGCGCATGTCGATGACGCCGGTGCCGATCTCGATGCGGCTCGTGCGCGCACCGACCGCGGCGAGCAGTGGGAACGGCGACGCCAGCTGCTGGGCGAAGTGGTGCACCCGGAAGTAGGCGCCGTCGACGCCCAGCTCCTCGGCGGCCACGGCGAGGTCGATGGACTGGTGCAGCACGTCCGAGGCCGAGCGCGTCTGGGACTGCGGGGAGGCCGACCAGTGGCCGAAGGACAGGAACCCGATCTTCTTCATACCGGCCCAACACTGGTTGAACCTTCAAACTTCCCGGCGGTCCTGGCGGGCCACTGTTCACCGCGCGGACACCCGTAGGCCGTGGCCAGGACGCGACGGCGGGTCACGCTCGTGGCATGCGGATCGCTCTGGTGACCGAGACGTTCTTCCCCGCCGTGGACGGCACGACGACCACGCTCAAGGCCGTGGCCGACCGCCTCGTCGACCGCGGGCACTCGGTCCGGATCATCGCTCCGGCTCCCGGGCTGACCTCCTACCGCGGCTGTGACGTGGTCCGGGTCCGCCCGCTCGAGCCGGTCGGCGCGCAGGTGCGCGCCGCGATCGACGGCCACGCCCCGGACCTGGTCCACGTCACCTCTCCGGGGACCCTCGGCCGCAAGGCGCTGAAGCACGCCCAGCGCACCGGGACCGCCTCGCTCGTGGTCGAGCAGTCGGCGGTCCTCGACCTGACCGCGGACTACTGGCGCGGCACGGTGACCCGCGCCGACCGGGTCCTGGTCACCTCGTCCTGGATGGTGGAGCGCGCGGCCGAGCTCGGGGTCGAGGCCGCGCTGTGGCGCCCGGGCGTGGACTCCGCCGCCTTCACCCCCGCCCTGCGCGACTCCTGGCTGCACGACTCGTGGGCCCGGGCCCGCTCCCGCGAGACGCCGCTGGTGGTCGTCGGGTACGTCGGCAGCCTCCACAAGCGCCACGGCGTACGCCGCCTGGCCGAGCTCGCCGACCTCCCGGGCATCCGCCTCGTGGTGATCGGCGACGGCCCCCAGCGGTCGTGGCTGGCCCAGCGGCTCCCCGGCGCCAAGCTCACGGGCGCCCTCACCACCGGCGACCTGACCGTCGCCCTGCCGTCCCTGGACGTGCTCGTGCACCCGGGCGCGCACGAGACCTGCTGCCACCAGCTGCGCGAGGCGAGCGCGTCGGGGGTGCCCGTGGTCGCGGCCCGCTCGGGCGGCGCGACCGACGTCGTCCGCAGCCTCGAGAACGGCCTGCTCTTCGACCCGTCCAGCAGCCGCTCCTTCCGGGACCAGGTGTCCGCGGTCGTGGCGGACCGGCGACGCACGCTGCTGGGAGCGCGGGGCCGCGAGCTGGCGCTGGAGCGCCCCTGGACGGACGCGGTCGACGAGCTGGAGAGCACGATGTCGGCGATGTCCGGGGCCAAGGTCGGGTAAAGAGCGCGTTCGCGCGCATATGATCCGCCTGTGCGTGAGATCGCGCCCGGGGTCCAGCTCCTCAGGGGACGCCCGCCCCACATGGTCAACTGCTACCTCGTCGGCGACGTCCTCGTCGACGCGGGCACTCCCGGCGCGCGCAAGCGGCTCCTGCGCGAGCTGTCCGGGCACCCGGTCACGGCGCACGCCGTGACCCACGCCCACCCCGACCACTTCGGCTCCAGCAGGGCGGTGTGCGAGGCCATGGACCTGCCGCTGTGGTGCGGTGCGGCGGACGCCGAGGCGATCGAGACGGCGACGCCGGCGATCGGCCCCGGGCTGGTGCCGCGGCTGATGTCCCACCTGCCCAAGGTGCCGTCGTACGCCGTGTCGCGCGGGCTGGTCGAGGGCGACGCCGTGGCCGGCTTCGAGGTGCTCGAGGTGCCGGGCCACTCCCCCGGACACATCGCGCTGTGGCGCGAGTCCGACCGGGTGCTGATCGCCGGCGACGTGTTCTTCCACCTCGGGCGGGTCACCGCGCCGTGGTCGTTCCTCACCGCCGACGTGGCGGTCAACCGGGCGTCGATGCGCCGGCTGGCCGCGCTGCGCCCGGCGCTGGCGCTCTTCGGCCACGGGCCGCCGCTGCGCGACCCCGACGTCCTCGAGCGGGTGGCCGCCCGGTGAGTCCCCCGTGAGCTCGGCCTCGCAGATCCTGGAGCGCGAGTCCGAGCTGGTCCGCATCGCGACCGCGCTCGACGAGGCGGCGGCCGGCTCGGGACGCGTGATCGTCATCGAGGGCGCCGCCGGGATCGGCAAGACCGCGCTGGTGCGGGAGGCCCGCGAGCTCGCGCGGCGCCGCGGCTACGGCCGGCTCCAGGCGATCGGCGACGAGACCGAGACGCCGCTGGCGTGGGGTGTCGTGCGGCAGATGGTGGAGCGCTCGATCTCGCGCTACAGCGGCGAGGTCCGCGACGCGATCCTCGCCGGTCCGGCCGGTCGGGCGCTGCAGGCGCTCGACGTGGCCCCTGCCTCGGGGGCGAGCGACGCCGAGGTCGCCCGCACGCTGCACGCCCTGTGGTGGGTCGCGATCGACCTGTCCTCGACCCGACCGCTCCTGATCACCGTCGACGACGCCCAGTGGTCCGACCAGCCGTCGCTGCGCTTCCTCGGCTACCTCGCCCGGCGCATCGCCGACCTGCCCATCGCGCTCGTGGTGGCCACCCGACCGCCGTCGGGCGGCAGCGGCCCGCTCACGGAGCTGACGGTCTCGCCCTACGTCGAGCGCCTGCTGCCCGAGCCGCTGTCGCCCGTGGCGGTGGCCGCCTTCCACACCCCCGACGGCGTGGTGCCCTGCGCGGCGGTGGTCGAGGCCATGCACGCCGCCTGTGGTGGCAACCCGTTCCTCACCGGGGCCCTGCTCGACGAGCTGGGCAGCGCCGGGCACGACGTCTCGCACCCCGCGACCGCCGAGGCCATCTCCGGGCTGGGCCCGGCCACCATCTCGCGCGCGATGCTCAGCCGGCTCTCCCCCGAGGCGCTCGCGCTGGCCGGCGCCGCCGCCGTGCTGGGGTTCGAGGCCAGCCCCTGGCTGGCCGGGCGGGTGGCCGAGGTCCCGCCCGACGCCCTGCCCGAGGCGGTCGCCTCGCTCGTGCGGGCCAACGTCCTCGTCGGCGGCGTCGACGGCCTGACGTTCGTGCACCCGGTGATCCGCGAGGCCACGGTCTCGGCGCTCGGGCCGCTGCAGTGCTCGGCCATGCACGCCCGCACGGTGCGCGAGCTCCACGCCCGCGAGGTGCCGGCCGCGCAGCTCGCCCCCCACCTGCTCGCCGCCCCCGTCGGCACGCTGGCCGACGCGGCCGACCTGCTCGCGCGGGCGGCCGCG
>NZ_JACJGM010000038.1 GCF_015024225.1 Nocardioides lijunqiniae | reverse complement strand
TCGGGGCCGGAGCGGCGGGCCGGGGCGCGGCGGGCTGCGGGGACGGCGCGCCCGCCGGCGGCGCGGTGGGCTTGGGCAGCCGGCGAGGGGTCGGGACCGAGACCACGGGCTGCGCGGGTGCCGGTACGAGCCGCATCGCGGTGAGGTTGACCAGCTGGCGCGGGCGGACCTCCTCCTCCTCCACGACCTCGGGCAGGGGGCGCACGTCCACGACGACGCCGTGGCTGACGTGGTCGTGCCAGCCGCGGCGCTGGTTGGCGGGGTCCATCACCGCGGTCCAGGCGAGCGTCGCGACGCCCAGGCCGATCGTCGGCAGCGTCGCCACGCCCAGCACCAGCGTGCGCAGCAGCGCCCGCCCGACCCCGATCGGCGTCCCGGTGGCGTCCTCGACGACCCGCAGCCCCACCAGGGCCTTGCCCGGCGACGTCCCCTTGAGACCGAGGAGCAGCGCGTGCACGAGGCCGACGAGGAGCACGACCCCCGCGATCAGGGCGATGCCGGCCGCGACGTCGCCGGGCTCGATCAGGTAGACGTAGGCCGCGTAGGTGGCGCCGGCGTAGATGCTCCAGGCGATGAGCCGGTCGATCGTGAAGGCGTAGAAGCGTCGGTCGAGCTCGGCGGGCGGGTACGTCGTGGCGTCGTGCGGCGCGCTCATGGGTCCGTCTCTGAGGTCAGGGGTTGGTGACCTGGATGGTCACCCCGTCGCCGAGGTTGATGATCGCGCCCGGGATGAGCTGCACGGCGATGCCGGGCTTGAGGTCCTCGGGGCCGAGCCCCG
Organism: Nocardioides lijunqiniae; assembly: GCF_015024225.1. Lineage (GTDB taxonomy): Bacteria > Actinomycetota > Actinomycetes > Propionibacteriales > Nocardioidaceae > Nocardioides > Nocardioides lijunqiniae. The sequence goes on along the minus strand of NZ_JACJGM010000038.1, from coordinate 54,244 downwards.
GTTGGACCAGCACCGTGCCGTTGGTGGAGCCCATGTCGGTCACGACCGCGCTGCCGTGGTCGGCGCCGGTGCCGGGACGCACCTCGACGTGGGTCGAGGAGATCTCGTGCAGCGGGCTCGGCACGGTGACCAGCCGCGGCTGCTCGGTAACGGTGAAGCGCCGCGCCTCCGGCGCGCGTCCGATCAGCACGACGCGGTCGACCTCGACCGTGTCGCCGCTGGAGACGATCAGCCGGGCCACGGGACGGGTGACGTTGGGGGCCGGCGGCTGGCCGGGGATGCCCGGCTTCTCGCGCGCGAACTCCCCGGTCGCGGGTCCGGTCTGGGTGAGGCCGTCGTGGTCGGTCGGCGGCGGGCCCGACACGGGGGGCACCGTGGCGTCGGCGGGCGGGCCGCCCGGCACGGGGGCGGGCGGGATCGGCGGCGGGGGCAGCGGGGGTGCGTCCGCGCCGTCCTCGTCCCACACGAGCCCCGAGCCGTCGTCGTCGGAGGGCGGCGGGTCCATCAGGCTGATGCCGGCCGGCGGCGCCTCGACGCCCTCGGCCGGGGTGTCGAGCGGTCCGAGAGCGTCCTCCCGCACCTCGGCGGCGTCCTCCTCGGCGTCGTAGGCCGCCACGTCGAGCAGCTCGGTCGCGGGCTGCTCCTCGGGCGCGACGGCGTCGCCGGCGGGCTCGTCGACCGGCTCCTCAGCCGACGCGTCGACGGGCTCGACCACGGGCTCCTCGGCGGGCAACCCGACGGGCGGGGCGCCCAGCGGCGCCGCCTCCGGGGCGGCCGGAGTGGTGGGGGCCTCGTCGGCCGTGCGCGCGGGGAAGTCGATGCGGGCGACACGGACCAGGCCGCCCTCGATCAGGTGGTCGGGGCCGGGGCGGTCGGCCTCGCCGACCTCGACGCCGATGGCGCTGACCCCCTCGAGGGTCTTCTCGACCCAGGTGGTGACGGTGGAGCCGTCGAGCTCGACGGTCTCGTCGTCGGTGGTGAGCGTGGCGCGCACACCGGCCCCCCGGACGATCACCTTGGTCGGGCCGTCGCCGGTCCCGATGAGCACGAAGGCCGGCAGCACGCTGAGCCCGGGGGCCAGCACCTGGTCCAGCGTCTCGGCGAAGCCCGAGCCCCCGTCGACCTGGTCCCACAGCTGGGCGGCGCGCGCCTTCTCGCTGGCGGGCAGCAACAGGGTGGTGGTGGCGCCGAAGATCGCCAGCCAGTCCCCCGGCCGGTAGGACCACGTGCTGTTGTCCTGGCTCATGGCAGGGCTCCCAACTTCTCCTCGAGACTCACCCGCTGGCGCTCGGAGTCATACGGTGTCTCGGCGACCAATCCCACCACATCGACCACCACGGCCGTCGCGTTGTCCCGTCCGCCGGCCGCGACGGCCGCGGCGACCATCTGGTCGGCCGCGTCGCGCGGGTCGTCGGCCGAGCCGAGGATGTGCTGGATGGCGGCGTCGTCGATCATCCCGCTGACGCCGTCGGAGCAGAGCACGAGCCGCTCGGCGGCCGACAGCGGGAGCACGAAGTAGTCGGCCTCGGTGCTCCCGGTGCCGCCCAGAGCCCGCGTGATCACGTGCCGCTCGGGGTGGACCGCGGCGTCGGCCGTGGTGATCGCCCCCGACTCGACGAGCTCCTGGACCAGGCTGTGGTCGACGCTGACCTGCTCGAGCGCTCCGTGGTTGTAGCGGTAGACGCGGGAGTCGCCGAGGTTGGCGAGCAGCCACTTCGGCTCGCCGGACTGCTCGATCAGCAGGGCGACCACGGCCGTCGTGCCGGCGTGGAAGTCGGCGGCCCCCTGGGCGCGCTGGCTGGCGTCGTACTCGGCGATGCGGGCCTGGCAGTCCCCGAGGATCTCGGCGACGACGGCCGCCCCCCGCGCGGGGTCGTAGCCCTGGTCGGCCAGCCGGGCGAACTCCTCGACGACGATCGCCGAGGCGATGTCGCCGCGGTCGTGGCCGCCCATGCCGTCGGCGACGACGAAGACCGGCGGGGCGACCAGGAAGGCGTCCTCGTTGACCTCGCGCACCAGTCCGACGTCGGTCGCGGCCCCGTGGTGGAGCTCCACGCCGGTCATCTGGTGGCCTCGTGGGTGGGGAGGCCGGATAGCGTGGGAAGGATGAGTACGACGAGGGGGTTCCGGTCGCTCGCCGACCAGCTGCGCGGCTGGACGGACGAACGGCTGTCGACCCTGCTCTCCGAGCGTCCCGATCTCGCCACTCCCGCCCCTCATGATTTCGGCCAGCTCGCCTCGCGTGCTGCCGTGCGTACGTCGGTCGTCCGAGCGCTCGACGGTCTCACACGTCTCGAGCTCACTGTCCTAGATGCCCTGGTGGTCAGCGGCCAAACCACACCCACCGAACTCTGCACATCAGTGCAGGCGGACCCGGGTGCCGTCAAGGCGGCGCTCCGCAGGCTGACCGACCTGGTGCTCGTGTGGGAGTCGACCGGCGGCCTGCGTCCGCTCACCGGCGTCGCGGAGGGCCTCACCGGCGGACCGGAGGCGGGCGTGAGCGGCCTGCGCCCGCGCAGCGCGGAGCCGCTGTCGCCCAGCGACGTCGGCACGCGCCTCGCCGAGCTGTCCGCCCCGGCCCGGGCGCTGCTCGACCACGTCCTGGAGCAGGGCGGGGAGGCGACGACCAGCGCCGCGCGCCACACGGTGTCGCCCCGCGAGGCCGCCAACCCGGCCGAGGAGCTGCTCTCGCGGCGCCTGCTCGTGCCGCGCGGCACCGGCACGGTCGTGCTGCCCGGCGAGGTCGGGCTGGTCCTGCGCGGTGGCACCACCACCAGCGAGCCGGCCGACCGGGTCCCCGGGCTGGCCACCACCGCCCGCGAGCAGGCCCTGGTCGACCGCGTCGCGGGCGGAGCGGCGTTCGAGCTCGTGCGGCGCCTCGAGCTGCTCCTCGACCACTGGGGCACCCACCCGGCGCCGGCGCTGCGCAGCGGAGGCCTGGGCGTGCGCGAGCTCAAGGCGGCCGCGACGTTCCTCCACGTCGACCAGCAGGCCGCCGCGCTGATCATCGAGTGCGCCTCCACTGCCGGGCTGCTGGCCTCGCGGGCCGACACCGACGGCAACCTGGTGTGGGTGCCGACCGACGTCTTCGACACCTGGAGCGCGCAGGACGTCCCTGCTCGCTGGTCGGCCGTGGCCCGGTCGTGGCTCGAGAGCCCGCGGATGCCCGGCCTCGTCGGCAGCCGCGACCCCGCCGGCAAGCCGTGGAACGTCCTCACCCCCGAGCTGGCCGCGCGCACCATGCCCGAGGCGCGGCTGATGACCCTGCAGGTGCTCGCCGGGCTGCCGCCCGGGCAGGTGCTCGCGGCCGGCACGGGCGTGCCCTCCCTGCTCGCGCGGCTGGCGTGGTTGCGGCCCCGGCGACCGCGCTCGCGGGCCGACCAGGTCGCCTGGACCGTCGAGGAGGCCGCGGCGCTCGGGGCCACCGGCCTGGGCGGGCTGGCGTCGTACGCCCGGGTGCTGCTGGACGGCGGCGACCCGCACGACACCATGGCCGCCCTCCTGCCCGAGCCGGTCGACCACGTGCTGATCCAGGCCGACCTCACCGCCGTCGCGCCCGGTCCGCTCGAGTCGTCGCTGGCGCGGCGGCTGCAGCTCCTGGCCGACGTGGAGTCGCGCGGCGGCGCCACGACGTACCGCTTCACGCCGGGCTCCGTGCGTCGCGCCCTCGACCTCGGCTGGACCGCGGCGGAGGTGCACGAGTTCCTCGGCACGGTCTCACGCACGCCGGTGCCACAGCCGCTGACGTACCTGGTCGACGACACGGTCCGCACGTTCGGTGCCATCCGGGTCGGGCAGGCCGAGTCGTTCCTGCGCGCCGACGACGAGACCGCGCTGACCGAGCTGCTGCACCATCCCAAGGTGGGCCCGCTGGGGCTGCGCCGGCTGGCGCCGACGGTCCTGATCAGCTCCACCCCGATCGAGGTCCTGCTCCCCCGGCTGCGCGACCTCGGCGCCGCCCCGGTGGTCGAGGCCGCCGACGGCACCGTGCGGGTCACCCGCCCCGACCAGCTGCGCGCCCGCACCCCCCGCGCCCGCCGCGCCGCCGCCGCGAACGCCCACGAGTCGGCGCGGATCGCCGCCACGATCACCGCCATCCGGTCCGGGGACCGCGCGGCGGCCTCGCGGCCCGCCACCGGGACCACCCTGTCGCCGAGCGGCTCGCTGACCGCGCTGCGGGAGGCCATCGAGATCGGCGGCGCCGTGCTGATCGGCTACGTCGACAACCACGGCACCGCCACGGACCGGATCGTGGACCCGCTCTCGGTCGAGGGCGGGCAGCTCACCGCGCGCGACCACCGCTCCGACGACGTGCGCACCTTCGCCGTCCACCGCATCACCACCGTGAAGTCGCTGGACGGGCCTTCGTAGACTCGCAGGCGTGGACTTCATCAGGTACGCCGAGCGAACGGCCGGCCTCCTCAACACCGAGCTGGCCGACGTCGACGCGCTCGTGGACCACCTCGAGGGGCGCGAGTGGCTGCACGAGCAGTGCACCGAGCGCGACCTGACGCAGCTGCGGCGCTTCCAGCGCGAGCTCCGGCCGGTCTTCGAGGCCTCGGCCGCCGGCGACGACCGCGGGGTCATCGACGGCCTCAACGCGCTCATGGTCCGGCACCCGATCACCCCCCGCATCTCCGACCACGACCCCGGCGACCTTCACCTGCACGTCGCCACCAAGGCTGCCTCGGTCGCCGAGCTGCTCGTCGGCGAGGCGCTGCTGGGCCTGGCCACCCTGGTCTGCGACCTGGGCCCCTCGCGCCTCGGCGTCTGCGAGGCCGCGCCGTGCGACCACGTCTTCGTCGACACCTCCCCCAACCGCTCGCGCCGCTACTGCTCCGAGCGCTGCTCCTCGCGCGCCAACGTGGCGGCGTACCGCGCGCGCCGCAAGGCGCAGGCGCTCGCGCTCGCGCTCGCCCAGTCGGCCTGAGCGGTCCAGTTTCGCCGGTCGACCGGCGAAACTGGAGCCTGACCGCTGAAACTCACCCCCAGAAGCGTGAGAAACGCCGGTCGACCGGCGAATCTCACCCGGTCCGTAGACTCACCAGGTGAACGACGGCCCCCTCATCGTCCAGTCGGACAAGACGCTCCTGCTCGAGATCGACCACGCGCAGGCGGCGGCGTGCCGACGCGCAATCGCGCCGTTCGCGGAGCTGGAGCGCTCGCCCGAGCACATCCACACCTACCGGCTCACGCCGCTCGGGCTGTGGAACGCGCGCGCGGCCGGACACGACGCCGAGCAGGTGGTCGACACGCTGCTGGAGTTCAGCCGCTACGCCGTCCCGCACGCACTGCTCGTCGACGTCGCGGAGACGATGGCCCGCTACGGCCGACTGCGCCTGGAGAAGCACCCGGTCCACGGCCTGGTCATGGTCAGCAATGACCGCCCGGTGCTCGAGGAGGTCCTGCGCGCCAAGAAGATCGCCGGCATGATCGGCGAGCGGCTCGACGACGACACGGTCGCGGTGCACGCCTCCGAGCGCGGCAACCTCAAGCAGGCGCTCCTCAAGCTGGGCTGGCCGGCCGAGGACTTCGCCGGCTACGTCGACGGCGAGGCGCACCCGATCGCGCTGGACGAGTCCGAGTGGCACCTGCGCGACTACCAGCGTGACGCCGCCGAGTCGTTCTGGCACGGCGGCTCCGGTGTGGTGGTGCTGCCGTGCGGGGCTGGCAAGACGCTGGTCGGCGCGGCCGCCATGGCCCAGGCGCAGGCCACGACGCTGATCCTGGTCACCAACACCGTGAGCGCGCGGCAGTGGAAGGACGAGCTCGTGCGGCGCACGAGCCTCACCGAGGACGAGATCGGCGAGTACTCCGGCGCCGTCAAGGAGATCCGGCCCGTCACCATCGCGACGTACCAGGTGATGACCACGCGCCGGAAGGGCGTCTACTCCCACCTCGAGCTGCTCGACGCCCGCGACTGGGGCCTGATCGTGTACGACGAGGTGCACCTGCTGCCGGCGCCGATCTTCCGGATGACCGCCAACCTCCAGGCCCGCCGCCGCATCGGTCTCACCGCCACCCTGGTCCGCGAGGACGGCCGCGAGGGCGACGTGTTCTCCCTCATCGGGCCCAAGCGGTACGACGCCCCCTGGAAGGACATCGAGGCGCAGGGCTGGATCGCGCCGGCCGACTGCGTCGAGGTCCGCGTGACGCTGCCGACGCACGAGCGCATCGCCTACGCCACCGCGGACCCGGAGGAGCGCTACCGGCTCGCGTCCTGCACCCACCACAAGGTGCAGGTCGTGCGCGACCTGGTGGCCCAGCACCCCGGGCAGCCGACCCTGGTCATCGGCCAGTACCTCGACCAGCTCGACGAGCTCGCCGCCGCGCTGGACGCCCCCGTCATCAAGGGCGAGACGCCGGTCAAGGAGCGCCAGCGGCTCTTCGAGGCCTTCCGCAGCGGCGAGGTCGGCCTGCTGGTCGTGAGCAAGGTCGCCAACTTCTCCATCGACCTGCCCTCGGCCGAGGTCGCGATCCAGGTGTCCGGCTCGTTCGGGTCGCGGCAGGAGGAGGCGCAGCGCCTGGGCCGGCTGCTGCGACCCAAGACCGACGGCAGGTCCGCGCACTTCTACACGATCGTCAGCCGCGACACCGTCGACGCCGACTTCGCCCAGAACCGTCAGCGCTTCCTCGCCGAGCAGGGCTACGCCTACCGGATCATGGACGCCGAGGACCTGCCCGCCTGACCTGCCCGCCTGACCTGCCCGCTTGACCGGCCCGCCTGACCGGTCACGGGGCCGCGCGGCTCAGAGGAACGCGACGAACACCATCAGCGCGATCAGCGCCAGGAAGAACGCGGCGAAGGCGTAGACGAACCACACGCCCTTGCGCTTCTGCTTCTCGAAGCCGATGCTCCCGGTCGTGAACTGGTGGTACGGCATCGCGTAGAACACCGGCACCTGGTGGCCCGGGGCGATGTCGACGTCCAGCGCCGCCTGCCCGTAGGTCAGCAGCCACTGGCCGTGCACGTCGATGTGCCAGCGCCCCGCCGGCAACGGGATCGTGTTGAGGCCGTACTGCGTCGGCACCCGGTAGCCGTTGAGCCGCACCGTCGGCGGGATCAGGCCCGCGGTCATGACGCTGCCCTGGATCGTCAGCTGGAGCCAGCCCGTGCTCGGGTCGGGAGCCGGGGTCGGCTGCGGAGCCGCGTGGGGAGCCGCGTGGGGAGCCGCCTGCGGGGCCGACGGCTGGTACGCCGGTGGCTGGGTGGGCGGCGGGGGTGGCTGGTACGGCGGGGGCACGGGCGGTTGGCTCATGCCCGCACCCTGCCCCACCGGCGGGCGAAGTAATCCCGGGTGACGTCCAGCACGTCTGCTGCGGTAATGCCCCGCGGTGACCTGCAGCGACCTACCCTGGTGAGGAGATCGTCGGCGCTGGGCCGCGTTCACGACCTGGAGCCTGTCACATGCCTTCCCCGTCCCGCAGCCGCGACCACGCCCTCCTCGCCGTGGTGCTGACCGCCATCGTCGCCTGCCTCGCGCTCGTGATGCCGGCGCAGTCGGCGCTCGCCGGCGACGGATCAGGAGCCGGCACGAGCGGCAGGGCGACCAGCGAGAAGGCGTCGGTCGGCAAGGTCCGGGGCAACGTCGTCGGCAGGGCCAGCGACGGCCGGCTGCGGCTCAAGATGCTGCTGTTCCGGGCCGACTGGAGCTACATCGGCGCCCGCCGGATCGCCGGCTCGACGTACTCGCTGACCCTTCCGGCCGGGACCTACCGCCTCCAGTTCGTCGACAAGCGGCCCTCCTACGACGTCCGCAAGTACGCGCCCACCGACGTCCTCGTGCGGGTGCGCGCCGGCTCGACCACCGTGCGCAACGCCCGGATGCGTCGCGGCGCGGCCATCACCGGCGTCGTCCGCGCCGGCGGCAAGGTGGGCGCCGGCGCCAAGGTCGTCGCGGCCAACACCAGCGAGCAGTCCTTCGACACCGTCGCCAACGCCCAGGGCCAGTTCGCGATCGGCGGCCTGCCTGCGGGCAACTACTCGATCTTCACCTACGACCGTCGCCGCGCGTGGGTGGGCAAGAGCCTCTACGTGCCCCGCGTGAAGGCCGGGAAGTTCCGCAACGTCCGCATCAACCTCCGCAAGCGTGCGGGCGAGCTGCGCGTCGACCTGTACGCCGGTGGACAGCCGCTCACCGGCAGCGGCTTCGCCACCGTGGTGAGCCGCAAGACCGGTCAGTTCTGGACCGCGAAGTTCTCGCGGGGCTCCATCGCCTTCCCCGGCGTCTACCCCGGTCGCTACCGCATCATCATGCCTGACACCGGTCGGTGGTTCGGGCGCAGCGGCAACGTCTCCAACGGCTACGTGCGGCCCGGGCGCGGCGCCTTCGGCAGCTTCGCCCTCACCCAGCGCGGCGGCGCCCTCACGGGCCGGGTCCTGCGCGGCGACAGCGGCACCGCCTTCCAGGGCGTGACGCTGCGTCTCTACAACCGGGCCGGCGCGCTCATCGCGCAGACCACGAGCTCCACCAACGGCGGGTTCTACCTCGGCGGCAACCTGCGCAGCCAGGTCGGCATGACCCTCGTGGCCTACAACAGCTTCGACGGCAACTACAAGCAGCTGACCGTCCCCAACCTGAGCGTCCGGATCAACCAGGACGTGCGGCTGCCCAACCTGACCCTGCAGCGCAACGCCACCACCACGCCGTCCAGCACCCCACCCACGACGCCCACGAGCACGGCGACCAGCACGGCGACCAGCACCGCGACGAGCACGCCGACCACCCCGTCGGCGACGGCGCCGACCTCAACCTCCACCGCCACGGCCACCACGACCGTCACGGTCACGGCCACCGTCACCCCGTAGCGGCTGCGCGCGGCCCCGGGGGCCGCTTGGCCCCGCTGGCACGATGGCAGGGTGTCCACGATGAGCGAGGTCCGCGAGCGGCTCGGCACCGCCCTGTTCCTGCGGGTGGCCGGCCCGGACGGCGCCGCTCACGCGGCACGCATCCACGACACCCCGGGTCCACGCTGGTTCGAGCCCGACAGCGCGATCGTGCGGGTGCACGGCGACGCGTCGATGTTCGTCGGCGGCATCCGCGCCCTCCTGCTGCAGACCCTCCACCCGGCCGCGATGCGCGCCGTCTCGGAGCACTCCGGCTTCCGCGGCGACATGTGGGGCCGCCTCAACCGCACCAGCCGCTTCCTGGCGACCACCACGTTCGGGACCGCGGAGGACGCCGAGCAGTCGATCCGGATCGTACGCTCCATCCACGAGCGGGTCGTGGGCACGATGCCCGACGGCACGCCCTACCGCGCCTCCGACCCGCACCTGCTGCGCTGGGTCCACATAGCCGAGGTCGACAGCTTCCTGCGCGCCCACACGCTCTACGGCAAGGAGCCGCTCGACCAGGCCGGCCGCGACGAGTACGTCGAGCAGGCGGCCGAGGTCGCGCGCCGCCTCGGCGTGATCGACCCGCCCCTGACCGAGGCCGCCCTCGCCGAGGACCTCGCGGCCTTCCGCCCGGAGCTGCGCGGGACGCCGGAGGCGCGCGAGGCCGTGCGCTACCTGCTCTTCAAGCCGCCGCTGCCGCTCGCGGCCAGGGCTCCCTACGGCGTGCTGGTCGCCGCCGCCGTGGCGATGATGCCGCGCTGGACGCGGCGACCGCTGCGGCTGCCGTGGCTCCCGGTCTCCGAGCGCACCGTCGTGCGCGCCCTGGGCGGGCTCGCGACCGGCACCATCCGCTGGGCGATGGGCGCCGGGCGCCCCTCCTGAGGCCCGCCGTGACGCGCGTCCTGTCGGGAGCCGGTGCTTGACTGTGCCGATGGACGTTCTCTCGGCCTGGCCCCTGCCCGACGGCGCCGACCTGCGTGACCGGCTCCTTGCCGCCTACGCCGACGAGGCTCGCGGCTACCACGACACGACGCACCTCGCCGAGGTGCTGGGGCGCCTCGACGAGCTCGCCCGCCACGGCGCGACGTACGACCGGGTGCCGGTGCTGCTCGCCGCGTGGTTCCACGACGCGGTCTACGACGGCGAGCGCGACGCCGAGGAGCGCTCGGCCGCGTGGGCCGAGGCGGAGCTCCCGGAGCTCGTCGACGAGTCCCTCGTGCACGAGGTCGCGCGGCTGGTGCGCCTCACCGAGACCCACCGCCCGGAGGCCGACGACCCGAGCGGCTGCGCGCTGTCCGACGCCGACCTCGGCATCCTCGCCACCGAGCCCGCCCGCTACGCGACGTACGTCGCCGCGGTGCGGGTCGACTACGCGCACGTGCCCGACGACGTGTTCGTCGAGGGGCGCGCGGCGGTCCTGCGCGACCTGCTGTCCAAGCCGCACCTGTTCCACACCGACTACGCCCGCGAGGCCTGGGAGGCGCCGGCCCGGGCCAACGTCGGGGCGGAGCTAGCGAGGCTTGCGGCGCCGTAGTCCGGCGGCGATCAGCCGGCGGACGAGCTCGCGCGAGGTGACCGGCTGCGCGCCCAGCGCGACGACCTGGTCGTACCACTCCGACGGCACGTCGTAGTGGTCGCGGTCGAAGCCGCGCTCGGGGATCCCGAGCACGCGCGCGAACTCGTGCAGCTCCTCGTAGGAGGTGTCGCTCGCGAGGTGCGACCACATCCGGCCGTGGCCGGGCACGTTCGGGGGGTCGATGAGCAGCGTCATGCGGACCGCGACGCCGCGTCGTCGAGCATCAGGCGCCACGAGCGCACGTAGTCGGCGTCGACGTACGAGCGGGTGGTCGAGCCCGGCCGCACCTGGAGGTCGACGTGCAGCTGCCGCACCCCAGCCCGCAGGAGCCAGGGCACGTGCTCGGGCCGGAGCCCCCCGGCGGGCAGCAGCAGCCGCGCGACGTCGGGGTCGGACTCGGCGAGCGCCAGGAGGTCGTCGTAGCCGTGGCTCAGGCCCTGCGGCGAGCCACCGGAGCGTACGGCGGTCAGGCCCGGCAGCCCGGCCGTCAGGGCGCGCCAGGCGCGGACCGGCTCGAGGACGTGGTCGATCGCGCGGTGGAAGGTCCACGGCACGCCGGGCAGGGCCGCGGCCAGCGCCCGGCACGTCTCGACGTCGACCTCGAGGTCGGCGTCGAGGAAGCCGAGCTCGACGCCCTCGGCGCCCAGCGACACCAGCTCCTCGGCCAGCCGCACCAGCCGCAGGAACTCCCCGCCGGTCGTGGTCAGCGAGTCGTCGGTGCGCAGCATCACGCGCACCGGGAGCTCGGTGCCGCGGATCACCGACGCCGCCAGCGCCAGGTCGGGAGAGCGGCCGTCGCCCTCGCCCTCGACGGCGAGAGAGAGCCGGTCGGCGCCGCCCTGCTCGCAGCCCGGCAGGTCGCGCGCGTGCAGCACGGCGACCTCGAGGAGCGCTCTGCCCATGACCGCACTGTAGGCGCTCACCGGGCCCGCCCCCGGGACGCGCGCAGCGCCCGCCTTGCGCCGTCGGCACAATGGGGACGTGGACAACGCCCTGTACTTCGACGCCCGCGCCCGCGTGCTGGCCGACCTGCAGGCTCGACGGCTCGCGACGGCCGAGGCCGTGTCCGCCCTCGAGGACGCCTGCGCCTCCCGCAAGTGGTGGGCCGAGCAGTGGCCCGAGGGAGCGGTCTACGTCGCGGGGCTGGTGGCCCAGGACGTCCAGGACGCGCTCTTCGAGGTCTCCGCCCGCTGGCCGATGTGCCTCGACTGCGAGGACGGGCCCGTGCACTCGCTCTACATCCAGCCCGACCTGGGCGGCCCCGAGCCGGTCTGGGTGTGCGAGGAGACCGGCCAGGTCGCCGCCGCGCTGGGCCACCTCGGGGGCTGAGCGCCGGCGGCGGTTTCCCCAAGGTATGCGGGGAAGACGTCACTTCCCGTGCGCTGCAGACCGAGGGAAGTGACGCTTCGGCGTCATACCTTGGTGAAGCGGCGCGGGCTCAGGACCCGAGCTGCACCCACATCGTGAAGCGGTCGGCGCGGTAGACCGAGCGGGAGACCTCGACGATCTTCTCGCCCGAGAGGGCTCGCCTCGACTGGCGGAGCACGACGCCGCCCGGCGGCAGCTCGAGCAGGGTCGACTCCTCGACGGTCGGGCGGTCGGCGGTGATCGAGTCCTCCGCCCACGTGGGCCGCAGGCCGCGCTGGTCGAGGTCGTCGTAGAGGCTGGTGGGCATGCCGCTCTGCAGGAAGCCGGGCAGCAGGATCTCGTTGAGGTAGGCGTCCTCGAGGCACACCGGGGACCCGTCGCCGCGGCGCAGCCGCCGCCAGTGGATGACCGCGTCGCCCTCGGAGATGTTGAGCGCCCGGGCGACGCCGGGGCCGGCCTGCTCGCGACGGGCCAGGAGCGTCTGCGACTCGGCGAGCAGCCCGCGCCGGGTCATCTCCTCGGTGTAGCCCGAGATCCGGCTGACGGCCTGTCGCGGGCGGGCGACGAAGGTGCCGCGGCCCGGGATCCGCTCCAGCAGCCCCTCGACCACGAGGGCGTCGAGCGCCTGGCGCACGGTCATCCGGGCGACGCCGAACCGGTGCACCAGCTCGCGCTCCGACGGCGCCGGCGAGCCGGGCGCGGAGCCGGTGACGAGCGACCGGACGTACTCGCGCACCTGGACGTGCTTCAGCGTCCGTCCGTCCGTCAGGAGCGCGTCTTCCACCCCTGCACCCTAGGACCACGGGGCCTCCCGCGTCCCCCGAATAGCCGGAGAAAGGGCCTGACCTGCGGCGAGGCTGCTAGTCGGTGGCGATCGCCCGCAGCACGTCGAGGCGCGCGGCGCGCCGCGCGGGGAGGACGGCCGCGAGCATGCCGATGACCACCGAGAGCACCAGGAACGCCGCCAGCTGGCCGTAGGGCACGCGGATCACCTCGAGCCCCTCGTCGCGCAGGGCGTACATCAGGGCGATCCCGAAGCCGACACCGAGGATCACGCCGAGCACCGCGCCCAGCGCCGAGATCACGACCGACTCCAGCGTGATCATCCAGCGCAGCTGCGAGCGGGAGACGCCGATCGCCCGCAGGAGGCCGACCTCGCGGGTCCGCTCGATCACCGACAGCGCGAGCGTGTTGACGACGCCGAGCACGGCGATGATCAGGGCCAGCCCGAGCAACGCGAAGATGATCAGCACGAACTGGTCGATCGGCTCGCGCTGCTCCTCCGCGAACGCCGCCTGGTCCTTGACCGTGACGATCGGCAGCTCCTCGACGACCGCGTCCAGGCCCGCCTGGAGGTCCTGGGCACCGGGCTCGGCGAAGATGATGAGCGCGTTGTCGGCCGCCTCGTAGCCAGCGTCCTCGAGCGTGGAGAGCGTCGTCACCAGCGGCACGAAGATGATCGGGTTGTCCTCGAACACCGCTACCACCGGCCACGTCCGCTTCCCGTCCGGCGTCTCGAACTCCACCGTGTCGCCGACGCCGAGACCCTCGTCGTCGGCGTAGCTCTCGGGCACCACGACGGTGCCGTCCTCGAAGTCGCCGAGGTCGCCCTCGACGACGCTCAGCTCCAGCCGGTCCGCCGTGGCGGGGTCGATCGCGGACACGCCGTCGCCGCCGAGGTCGCCGAACTGGTAGCGCTGGCGCACGACGGTGTCGACGCCGTCGACCTCCGCCATCTCGTCGGCGATCGCGGGGTTGAACTCCCCGCCGAACACGTTGCTGACGACGTAGTCGCCGACGAAGTTCTCCTCCACCGACTTGTCGACCGACGCCTTGGCGGACGCGCCGACGATCGCCATCATGCACGCGAGCGTCAGCGAGATCATCAGGGCCGACGCGGTCGCCGTGGTCCGTCGCGGGTTGCGCAGGGTGTTCTGCCCGGCGAGGTTGCCGATCGAGCCGAACAGGCGGGTGTAGAGCGAGCGCGCGCCGCTGAGGAACGGTCGCGACACCACCGGGCTCACGGCCGCGGCGGCCAGCAGGATGAGGAACATCCCGCCACCCGCGGTCTGGAGCGCGTAGGGGATGTCCGCGAAGAGGCCGAGCGCGACGGCCACGACGCCGACGACCGCCAGCGCCACACCCCACGAGAATCGTCTCCAGATCGAGGTCTCGGTGAGCGCCACGTCGTCGCGCATCGCCTGCACCGGCGAGATGCGCGACGTGCGCCGCGCCGGCAGCCACGCCGCGATCATCGTGACCAGCACGCCCACGGCGTACGACGCCACGACCGTGCGCCAGCCGAAGACCAGCGGCTGGCCCGACAGGTCCAGGCCGAACTGCCCGAACAGCACGCGCAGGCCCATCGCCAGGAGGACGCCCAGGCCGAGCCCGATCGTCGAGCCCAGCAGCCCGAGCACGAGCGCCTCGAGCTGCACCGACCGGACCACCTGCCGCTTGGAGGCGCCTAGCGCGCGCAGCAGCGCCAGCTCCCGGCTGCGCTGGGCGACCAGGATCGAGAAGGTGTTGACGATCAGGAACGCCCCGACCACCAGCGAGATGAACGCGAACACCAGCAGGAAGACCGTGATGAACGAGATCGCCTCGAGCAGCTGGCTCGCCGACTCGTCGGCCGCCTCGTCGCCGGTGACCGCTTCGATCTCGTCGGGCAGCACCGTCGTGACCGCGTCGCGCAGCTCCTCCTGGGACACGCCGTCCTCGGCGGTGACCCAGACGTCGTTGTACTCGTCCTTGCCGTCGAGGAACAGCTCCTGGGCGGTCGCGGTGTCGAACATCGTGAGGGTCGCGCCGTTGAGGGAGCCGCCGTCGGGGAAGCCGACCAGCCCCACGAGGGTCGGCGCCAGCTTGCTGGTCCCGCGCGGGAGCAGGAGCTCCACGGTGTCCCCGACCTCGTAGCTGCCCTTCTCGGCGGTGCTCTCGTCGAGGACGATCTCGTCGCGTCCCTCCGGCGCCTCGCCGTCGACCAGCTCGAGTCCCTCGCCGCCCGCGGCGGGTGCGGTGGTGTAGTTGCCGCCCAGCGCCGGCGGCCCGAGGCCCCCGATGACCTTGTCGTCGCTGCCGACGACGTAGACCCCGAAGGCGCTGACGTTGCCGTCGACCCGCTCCACTCCCTCCGCGCCCTCGAGCTCGTCGACCAGGGAGGCCGGCACGGTGAGGGACGACAGGGAGCCGGCCGCCGTCTGACCACCCACCGGGCGTACGACGACGTCGCCCACCGTGGAGGCGAAGAGCGCCGTGAAGCTGCGACTCAGCGTGTCGGAGAAGATCAGCGATCCGGCGACGAAGGCGACGCCCAGCACGATCGCGAACGTGCTCATCAGCAGGCGGACCTTGCGCCCGAGCAGGCTCTTGAGGGAGGCGCGCCACATGCCGCTCAGGCCTCCGGGTCGGCCATGCGGGCCATGATCTCCAGGACCCGGTCGCGGTCGGGGTGCCGCAGCTCGTCGACGACCCGGCCGTCGGCCAGGAAGACCACCCGGTCGGTGTAGGCCGCCGCCACCGGGTCGTGGGTGACCATGACGACCGTCTGGCCGTGGTCGGCCGCGCTGCTGCGCAGGAGCTCGAGCACCTCCGCGCCGGACTTGGAGTCGAGGTTGCCGGTGGGCTCGTCGGCGAAGACGATGCGAGGCCGGCTCACCAGCGCCCGGGCCACGGCGACGCGCTGCTGCTGCCCTCCGGAGAGCTCGTTGGGCTTGTGGCCGAGCCGGTCGCCGAGCCCGACGGTGGCGATGACCTCGTCGTACCAGGCCGCGTCGGGCTTGCGTCCGGCGATCGACATCGGGAGCAGGATGTTCTCCTTGGCGGTCAGCGTCGGCACCAGGTTGAACGACTGGAAGACGAACCCGATCTCGTCGCGCCGCAGGCGGGTGAGCTCCTTGTCCGAGAGGTTCTCCAGGCTGCGGTCGCCGATCACGACGGTGCCGCTGGTGGCGGTGTCCAGCGCCGCGCACAGGTGCATCAGCGTGGACTTGCCCGAGCCGCTGGGACCCATGACGGCGGTGAACTCACCGGAGAGGATGTCGAGCGTGACGTCGTCGAGGGCCCGGACGAGCGCGAGTCCCTCGCCGTAGGTCTTCGTGAGGTGCTGGACGCGGGCGGCGGGAGCGCGCGTGGCGCCTGCGTCGGCGAGCGGGACGTCGGTCATGGGCCTACCCTCTCGCGGCGCGCCAACCCCCGGCCACCGGGAATGACCCCGAGCCGGCCCCCGAGGTCGCCCTCGGGGGCGACCGGCCGCTTGCCGACCGTCCGTACTGTCAGGAGCATGCACGTCGAGCGCACGTTCACGGTCCCTCGGCCGGTCGAGGAGGTCTTCGACTACCTCGCGGACTTCACGCACACCGAGGCGTGGGACCCGGGCACCGTGTCGACCACCCGCACGGGAGGCGACGGCGGCGTCGGCACGACGTACGCCAACACCTCGCGGTTCGTGGGGCGCACGGTCGAGCTCACCTACGAGACACTCACCCACGACCGCCCGCACCGGCTCGTCTTCCGCGGCCGCAACGCGTCGGCCACGGCCACGGACACGCTCACCTTCGCCACGGCCGGTGAGGGCACGACCATGCACTACCGCGCCGACTTCGACTTCGGCCGCCTGGGCAACCTGCTGTTCCCGCTGTTCGTGCGGGGCAAGATCGACCGGCTCGCCGACGACACCGTCGCCCAGATGTCGCGCACCCTGTCCTAGACGGCGTCGCGACGACACGCCAGGAAGTCGAACGCATGTTCGAACGATCGCGTATCGTGTCGGCATGGACTTCCAGACCTCGCTGTTCGCGGCCCCGCCGCACCGGCTCCGGTCCTTCGAGGGGCTCGAGCGCCGCACCCTGAGCCAGGGCGCCTGGGTGGACGTGCTCCGCTCCTGGGTGCCCGAGGCCGACGACATCTTCACGACCATGGTCGACGCCGTGCCGTGGCGCGCGGAGCGACGCCAGATGTACGACCGCGTCGTCGACGTGCCCCGGCTCGTCTACACCTACATGATCGGCGAGCAGCTCCCCCATCCCGTGCTGGAGGAGGCGCGCGACGCGCTGAGCGAGCACTACCTCCCGGAGCTGGGCGAGCCGTTCCGCACCGCCGGCTGCTGCTACTACCGCGACGGGCGCGACAGCGTCGCGTGGCACGGCGACACGATCGGGCGCGGCAGCAGCCAGGACACGATGGTCGCCATCGTCTCCGTCGGCGACCCCCGCAAGCTCCACCTCCGCCCACGCGGGGGTGGCGAGTCGATCGCGATCGAGATGGGCCACGGCGACCTGCTCGTCATGGGCGGCAGCTGCCAGCGCACGTGGGAGCACGCCGTCCCCAAGGTCGCCCACGCCGGCCCGCGGATGTCGGTGCAGTTCCGCCCGTTGAACGTCTTCTGAGCGAGCAGGGAACACGGCACGGCGTGCCGAGGTTGTACGAGGTCATGCCCTCCACTGACGCCACCGCCACCATCGGGTTGACCGGACTGGCGGTGATGGGCCGCAACCTGGCTCGCAACATCGCCCGGCACGGTCACACGATCGCGGTCCACAACCGCACCCACTCGCGCACGACCGCGCTCCTCGACCAGTTCGGCGACGAGCCGCTGGAGAGCGGCGGCGCCTTCGTCGGCAAGGAGTCGCTCGAGGACTTCGTCGCCGCGATCCAGCAGCCGCGCGCGGTCATCATCATGGTCAAGGCCGGCGAGGCCACCGACGCTGTGATCGACGAGCTGGTGCCGCTGCTCGACGAGGGCGACATCGTCGTCGACGCCGGCAACGCCCACTTCACCGACACCCTGCGCCGCCAGCAGGCACTCGAGGAGCGGGGACTGCACTTCGTCGGGATGGGCGTCTCCGGCGGGGAGGTGGGCGCCCTCGAGGGCCCCTCCATCATGGTCGGCGGCTCCGACCACGCCTACGAGGTGCTGGGCCCGATCATGGAGAGCATCGCCGCCCAGGTCGACGGCACGCCGTGCTGCGCCCACGTCGGCCCCGATGCCGCCGGCCACTTCGTGAAGATGGTGCACAACGGCATCGAGTACGCCGACATGCAGCTCATCGCGGAGTCCTACGACCTGCTGCGCAGCGTGGCCGGCCTCGAGCCGACCGAGATCGCCGACGTGTTCGACGAGTGGAACCGCGGCGACCTCGAGTCGTTCCTGATCGAGATGACCGCCGACGTCCTGCGTCACGTGGACGCGGCGACCGGGTCGCCGTTCGTGGACGTCGTGCGCGACGCCGCGGAGCAGAAGGGCACCGGCCGCTGGACCGTGCAGAGCGCGCTCGACCTGGGGGTGCCGATCACGGGCATCGCCGAGGCGACGTTCGCGCGGAGCCTGTCGGGCCACACCGCGCAGCGCGAGGCCGCCCGCGCGGTGTTCTCCACCTCGCCCGAAGAGCAGCGGGTCGACGTCGACCGCGACGCGTTCGTCGACCAGGTCCGCGCCGCGCTCTATGCCTCCAAGGTCGTGGCCTACGCCCAGGGCTTCGACCAGATCGCGGCCGGCGCCGAGGAGCACGGGTGGGACGTCGACCTCGGCCAGACCGCCACCATCTGGCGCGGCGGCTGCATCATCCGCGCGCAGTTCCTGGACCGGATCAAGGAGGCCTACTCCGACGAGCCGGACCTCACCACGCTCCTCACGACGCCGTACTTCGCCGAGGCCGTCAAGGACGGCGTCGACTCGTGGCGCGAGGTCGTCGCGGTCGCCGCGCGCGGGGGCGTCCCGGTCCCGGCGTTCGCCTCGTCGCTGTCCTACTTCGACGGCCTGCGCCGCGAGCGGCTGCCCGCGTCACTGATCCAGGCCCTGCGCGACAACTTCGGTGCCCACACCTACCAGCGCACCGACAAGCACGGCACCTTCCACACGACCTGGGCGGGCGACCGCTCCGAGACGGAGATCTGAATGACCACCACCACCGCAGCAGCGTCCGGCACGTTCTCGATCGGCGGCGACCTCCCGGTCGTGCGCCTGGGCTACGGCACCATGCAGCTCACCGGCGAGGGCGTCTGGGGACCGCCGAAGGACCACGACGAGGCGGTGCGCGTGCTGCGCCGCTCCGTCGAGCTCGGCGTGACGTTCTTCGACACCGCCGACTCCTACGGCCCGGTCGTCGCCGAGCAGCTCCTCAAGGAGGCGCTGCACCCCTACGCCGACGACGTCGTCATCGCGACCAAGGCCGGTCTGACCCGTCAGGGCCCGGGCGTCTGGACCCCGGTCGGCGTGCCGGCGTACCTGCGCCAGCAGGCCGAGCTGTCGCTGCGCAACCTCGGCGTCGAGGCGATCGACCTGTTCCAGCTGCACCGCATCGACCCGGCGGTGCCGCTCGAGGACCAGGTCGGAGAGCTCAAGCAGCTGCAGGACGAGGGCAAGATCCGCCACATCGGCCTCTCCGAGGTCAGCGTGGAGGAGACCAAGGCGGCTCAGCAGGTCGCCACGATCGCCACCGTGCAGAACCTCTACAACCTGGTGAAGCGCGACGCCGAGCCCCTGCTGGAGTACGCCGAGGAGCAGGGCATCGGGTTCATCCCGTGGTTCCCGCTCGCGACCGGCGAGCTCTCGCAGCAGGACGGACCGCTCGCCGCTGCCTCGCAGGAGCACGGCGCGACCCCCTCGCAGCTCGCGCTCGCCTGGCTGCTGCGCCGCTCGCCGGTGATGCTGCCGATCCCCGGCACCTCCAGCGTCAGCCACCTGGAGTCCAACGTCGCCGCTGCGGACATCGAGCTGACGGACGAGGAGTTCGACAAGCTCACGCAGGTCGCCTGACCCTGTCGCACCAAGCCGAGACCCCGGTCGGTCCTGAGGACTGACCGGGGTCTCGGCGTCTGCGCTGGTCGCTCAGAACTCGATGCTGGGGGCGGCCTGCTGGCCTTCGGGAGCGTCGTAGAACTCCCGCTTGTGGACGCCCGCGATCCCGGTGAGGAACATCCACGGGATGGTGAGGACCAGCTTGTTGAGCGTGGCGACCGCGTCGTTGTAGTACTGGCGGGCGAAGGAGATCTGGTTCTCGGTCTCCGCGAGCTGCTTCTGCAGCTCGAGGAAGTTCGTGTTGGCCTTGAGGTCCGGGTAGCCCTCGGCGACCGCGTTGACCCGCACCAGCGACTGCTGGAGCGCGGCGTCGGCCGCCGCCTTCGCCGGCACGTCGTTGCCGGCCGCGGCCGTCTGCACGGCGGCGCGGGCCCGGGTGACCTCCTCGAAGACGCCCTTCTCGTGGGCGGCGTAGCCCTTCACGGTCTCGACCAGGTTCGGGATCAGGTCGGCCCGACGGGTCAGCTGTACGTCGATGCCGCCCAGCGCCTCCTGGGCACCCACGTCGGTCGTGCGCAGCTTGTTGAAGCCGACGACCACGAAGCCCACGACGAGGACCGCCAGGACCACCAGTACGATGAGGAGGATCAACACGGACGTGCCTTCTTTCGTAGGGGTGGCGCTGCTGCGCCGCTGCGAGTGTTCACCATGAGCCGCCGCCTCCGCCACCGCCGCCGCCGCCGCCCGAGAAGCCGCCGCCTCCCCCGCCGCTCGACGAGGACGACTGCGTGGCCTCGTAGGAGGAGATCGACCTGCCGACGGTGGAGTCGAAGTCGTCGACCATCGAGCTGACGGAGCCGGCGTACGCCCCTCCGTAGCCGGCCGCGAAGTAGCTGGGCGTGGGCGGCTCGACGCCCATCTCGGTGCGGTACTTGGCCGCCCACTGGTCGGCCACCCCCAGTGCCACGGCCCAGGGGATGTAGGCGGTGTAGAGCTCCTGGCGACCCGAGAAGTCGAACCGGTCGACGCTGGAGTCGGTGGACAGGACCCGGTGGAAGCCGCCGACGCGGGACCAGAGGTCGCGGCCGGACGCGGTGCGCTTGGTGCCCGATCCGGGCCGCAGCAGCGGGCTGGCGAAGATCGCGAACGCGCCCGGGACGAGCGAGAGCGCGGTCATCGTGAACGGGTTGAAGATGACGTTCGCGATCGCCAGCAGGAACGCGACCAGGACCACCAGGCCGCCCACGCCGCCGAAGCCGGACGACACGACGTGCCCCTCGTCCTCGGCCCAGCTCGTCGTGGCCTTCTCGAACGACTCGATCTCGCTCTGCAGCCGCTTGCCGGCCTCGACGTCCTCGGGGTCGGCCTTGAACGACGAGCCCGGCCCTCCGAGCAGGTGCGCGACCGTCGTCGTGACCGGGTCCAGCTCGGCCCAGGCCGCCGGCCCGCTCTTGTCGGTGATCGTCCAGACGTCGCCGTCCTTGTCCAGGTCGACCGCGCCCTTCTCGGCGGCGTACATGAGCGTCGCGACGTAGGCCTCCCGGTCGACGTCCTCGTTCAGGATGTAGTTCGCCTGCGCCGGACCGATGCCCTCGGGCGGCGCGTACATCAACGGGAACGGCGGCGTCGCCTCGTACGAGCGACGCGCGGCCAGGCCACCCAGCAGCGCCGCCCCCAGCGCGAGCAGGCCCACGACGCCCAGCCCCACCACGCTCTTGCCGAGCACCCGGTCCCAGCGCGACGTCCAGGGAAGGGTCAGTCCGGCCTCGGGGGTCGCCATGTCCAGACCCGCGCGCAGGGTCACCGGCGTGTTCGCGTCGAGGTCGCTCGCGGTGACCGTGAGCGTCTCCGTGCCGGCGCCCTCGACGCTGTCGCAGTCACGGGGCGACTTCCCCAGGCCGACACCGCACCGGACCTCGCCGGCGGGCGACGGCAGGTTGACCGTCAGCCGTGCCTGGTCGATGCTCTGCCGCCACCCTGACGGCACGAGGTCCCAGTAGAGGTCGGTCCGCCCGAGGTCGCCGGGCACGAGCACGCCGTCGAGGTGGTAGCTGATCTCATAGATGTGCTGTCCCGTGCTGACCGTGCGATCGGCGTCCCCGATCTTGGCCACCAGGACCTGACCGCCCTGCTCGCTCGAGGCGTCGACCGGGACGTCGCGCCCGTCCATCGTCACCTCGAGGTCCTCGACGTCCAGGCGGGTGTGGGAATCCGTGGTGTCGGTGAGGTCCCAGAAGCGGAAGATCCCGTGCCGATCGTCGACCGGGAAGTCGACGGTGATCGTCTCGACCACGTCGAGGTCGCCGTCGTCGGCCACGTCGAACGTCGCGTCGTACTGCGTGATGCTCGTCGGCTCGCTCTCGGTGTCGCCGTCGTCGTCAGGGCCGCCGTTGAAGAGCGCCGGCAGGCACGTGATGCCCACGAGCACGAAGACGCTGATGAGGATGGTGACCGTGCGCCGCATGCTGCGGAGCCTAGGGGCACCGCGGGTTGCGCGAGGTCACCGCACGGAGCCCGGGCCTGGGTCATGCTGGTGCGCATGGAGCTGGATGGTTCGTGGCACGACCTCGTCGCCGCGCTCGACGACTGGACCGCGGCCTCCGCGCTCAGCGACCGCACGATCGACGTGGCTCTCCCCTCCGACGACGGCCCCGGTCGACGATTGATGGTGGTCCTGACCCCCGACGAGTGGGAGGACATGACCGACGTGATGTGGGGCAGCTTCGAGGCCGCCGTGGAGGAGGTGAAGCAGACCCTGCGCGAGATGGGCGCCGACGACGCGTTCGCCGTCTACTCGCAGTACCGCCTCGTGCCGTCCGTCTCTCCCACCGTCGGTGAGGAGGGTGGTTGGGCGGCGCCGTCAGGCCCCGGTGAGTGGGTGGCTAGCGACTCCGAGGGACGAAGCTGACGAGTGCGTCCCGAAGGCGCTCCTCACTCCCGCTTGTGGAAGGACACCTTGCCGCCCTCGTGGTGGGTGACGCCGTAGCCGGGGTGGTGGATCAGCGTGTGGTGGCGAGCGCACAGCATCGCGCCGCGTTCGACGGAGGTGTCGCCGCCTTGGGACCAGGGGTCGAGGTGATGGGCGTGGCACCAAGCGGACGGCCTATCGCAGCCCAGGGCGATGCAGCCGCCGTCGCGGACGGCCATGGCGATGCGTTGGGCCTTGGTATGGAACCTGCGCTTGCGGCCCACGTCGAGGACCTGAGACCTCCCGCCGAGCACGACCGGGATCACGCCCGCCTCGCACGCCATCCGCCTCGCGAGGCTGGGGCTGATGCGGGTGCCGGTGTCGAGCTGCGCCGCTTTGAGCCCGCCCATGAGGGTCTCGAGGGTCATGGTGACGACGACGGTGGCGTCCATCCCGGCGGCCTTCGGGAGCGTCTCGACGGGGTAGCGGTCGACGTACTCGATGAACGCCAACCCCATGCCGTGCGGTGTCGATCCTTCGCCGCCGGCCTTGGGTGAGGCCAGGGCGTTGAGGGGCTTGCGGAGCTTGTCGGCCTCGTGGGTGGGCATCGAGAACCGGCCGTAGGTGGTGCCGTGGCCGTCGTCGTGCATCGTGAACCTGGCCTTCGCCCGGGCCTTGGCCTCCTGGGCCTCGAGCTGTCTGGCTTCTTCTGCTTCGCCGACCTCGGGGGCGACGACGTCGAGGACCTGCTTGCCCAGGATCCGCAGGCGGATGGCGTCGAAGTGCTCGGCCTCGGCGAGGAGGTGGTCACGTGCTTGGGTCTTGATGGCGGTGCCGACGTCGTCGGGAAGGGCGTCGACGGCCTCGACGATCGCCTTCGCCTGGTCGGCCAGGACGTCACCGCGGGCGAGCGCGTCCTCGACCGGCTCGTGGTCCTGGGTCTGCAGGGCCTTGGCGAGCTTCATCCTCGAGGCCGCGTCGCGTTGGGTCAGGTGGGTCTCATGCGCCCAGTAGGCAGCGGTGGACGTCGCGCCCTGGGCGGTCCCGACCTCGGTGCGGTCGGCGTGGGCGGCGAGGCGGAGCTCGAGGCCGGCGGCCTGGGCGCTCAGGCGGGTGGTCTCGGCGAGGGTCCTGGCGGTCTCGTCGGGGGTCATCGACCACAGGGCGGTCTCGCTGAGGTCGGCGAGCTCGGCCCGGATGCGCGCCACCTGCTGAGCCACGGGGTGGCTCAGCGGGAGGGTGGCGCGGTTGCTCATGGGACCTACTCAAGCAGCCGCCACCGACAGTGGTGCCTGGTCAGGAGGCGGTTGTCCACAGGGTGTGGAGCGTTGGTGGCTTTGTTTCTTTGATTTTACTTTGGGTTGTCCTGCGGGGTGGTTTCGAGGCTCGCTGCGCTCGCACCTCAACCACCGCGGTCGCCCCCGTCGTTGGTTGAGGAGGTTGCGCCGCACCCGTCCCGAAACCACCCCCGCCGGTGGTCGCGCCGCGCGCGCTGCGAGCGCCGGTCGAGACCCCCACACCCGACCGCCTGCCTTAGCTCACCGGTCTCGACGGGCGCTCGTCGCTGGCGCTCCTCCCTGCTCGACCACCGGTGGTCCTGCCCCTCTTCGGTGGTCGAGCAGCGAGCGCCAGCGAGCGCCCGTCGAGACCCCCGCACCCGACCGCCTGCCTCGACTCACGGGGTCTCGACGGGCGCTCGTCGCTGGCGCTCCTCACTGCTCGACCACCGGAGGGTGGTTTCGAGGCTCGCTGCGCTCGCACCTCAACCACCGTGGTCGCCGCCTTCGGAGGTTGCGCGGCAACCGTCTCGGAACCACCGCCGGCGGCGGCGGTCAGCGGAGGAGGCGGCGGAGGAGGGCGAGGGCGACGATGGCGCCGAGCGCCTGCTTCCAGTAGGTCTTGAGGAGGATGGGGACGACGGCGGCGCCGAGGTCGAGGGAGTCGTCCGCGGGCTGCGGAGCGGGGGCCGGTCGCGGTGGGGGCGGCGGCGGGGCGGTCGCTGCGGCCGCCTCGTCGGCCAAGGGGGTCGCCTCGACGACGGGCTCCTCGACCGCCGCAGCAGGCTCGTCCGCAACCGCCGGCGACAGCCGCTGCTCGAGGCAGGCGACGAACTGGCCGAGCAGCTTGTCGGAGACGTCCTGCATCACACCGCGTCCGAACTGCGCCGGCTTGCCCGTGATGTTGAGGTCGGTGACGACCTCGACGTCGGTGGCGCCCGCGGAGTCGGTCATGGTGCAGGTCACCACCGCACCCGCGGTCCCGTTGCCGCGCTTGTCCTTGCCCTTGGCGTCGACGACGAACCGGTGGGCGTCCTCGTCCTTCTCCACGAACGTCCCGGAGCCGTTGTAGACCAGGGCGATCGGGCCGAGCTTGACCTTGCAGGAGCCCTGGAACGTGTCGCCCTCCACCGACGACACCGTGGCGCCCGGGAAGCACTCGGCCACCGACGCGATGTCCTGGAAGTGCGCCCAGGTCTCCTCGACGCCGGTCGGGACGGTGAACCGGTGGGTCAGGTCCATCAGCTGCTCCCGGCCGCCGACAGCACTGCCCGGCGTACGAGCACGGTCGCGAGGTGGGACCGGTACGCCGCCTCGCCGTTCAGGTCCGAGGGCGGGTTCGTGCCCTCGGCCGCGTGGGCAGCCGCGGCGCGCACGGCGTCCTCGGTGGCGGGCTGTCCCACGAGCGCCGCCTCCACCGCACGGGCCCGCAGGGGGGTCGAGCCCATGTTGGTGAGGCCGACGCGCGCCTCGGCGATGGTGCCGCCCTCGACCCGGACGGTCGCCGCGACCGCGACGATCGGCCACTGGTGGGCGACCCGCACGAACTTCTCGTACGTCGCTCCCCAGCCGGTGTGCTTGGGCACCCGGATCTCGGTGAGGATCTCGTCCTCGCCGATCGCGGTCTCGAACAGGTCCACGAAGAAGTCGTCGGCCGCGACGGTGCGCGTGCCGCCGGGACCGGCGATCACGAACTGCGCCTCCAGCGCCAGCGCCGGAGCCCCGAGGTCGCCCGCCGGGTCGGCGTGGGCCAGGGCGCCGCCGAAGGTGCCGCGATGCCGGATCTGGTGGTCGGCGAGATGCTCGACTGCCTTGGAGATCAGCGTCGTGTGCTCGGCGACCAGCGCGTCGTGCTCCACCACCGAGTGCTGCGTCATCGCGCCGATGACGAGGGCGTCCCCGTCGTCGCGGATGCCCCGCAGGCTGTCGATCTTGCCGAGGTCGATGACGACCTCGGGCGCGTTGAGACGCATCCGCAGCACGGGCAGCAGGCTCTGCCCCCCGGCCAGGATCTTGGCGTCGTCGCCGTGCTGGCCGAGGGCGGCGAGCGCCTCCTCCACCGTGGTGGGGGCGAGGTAGTCGAACGGTGCGGGGATCATGCGTTTCCTCCAGACGTGCGGTCCACGGTGCCGTCCATGCCGGTCGACTCGTCGAAGTGCGGAGCGGCCGCGCCGACCGTCTCGGCCTGGGCGCCGCCGCGGGCGTCGTTGATGGCCTTCCACACCCGCTCGGGCGTGCAGGGCATCCGGACGTCCTGCACGCCCAGGTGGCGCACGGCGTCCACCACGGCGTTGACGACGGCCGGGGTCGAGGCGATCGTGCCGGCCTCTCCGACGCCCTTAGTGCCGAGCGTGTTGGTGGTCGCGGGCGAGGTCGTGTGGTCGAGGTCGAAGCTGATCGTGTCCGCCGCCGTCGGCAGCAGGTAGTCGACGAACGAGCCGGTCACCAGGGTGCCGGAGTCGTCGTAGACCGCCTCCTCCCACAGGGCTTGCGCGATGCCCTGCACAAGACCTCCGTGCAGCTGCCCGGAGACGATCAGCGGGTTGATGATGTTGCCGATGTCGTCGCAGGCGGCGTACTTGCGCATCGTCACCTCCCCCGTCTCGGTGTCCACCTCCATGGCGCAGAGGTGGGTGCCGTGGGGGTAGTTGAAGTTCACGGGGTCGAACGTCGCGTCGGAGTCGAGCGAGGGCTCGACGCCGTCGGGCAGGTTGTGCGCCGCGAACGTCGCCAGCGCGATCTCCGCCATGGCCAGCCCCTGGTCGGTGCCCTTCACCGAGAACCGGCCGGAATTGAACTCGATGTCGTCCACCGAGGCCTCCAGCAGGTGCGCCGCGATCGGCTTGGCCTTCTCGATCACCTTGTCGGCGGCCTTGACGATCGCCTCTCCCCCGACGACCAGCGAGCGCGAGCCGTAGGTGTCGAGACCCTTGTGGCTGACCATGGTGTCGCCGTGCAGTACCTCGACGTCCTCGAACGCGACGCCGAGCCGGTCGGCGACGATCTGGCTGAACGCCGTCTCGTGGCCCTGCCCGTGCGCGGACGCGCCGGTGAGGACCTCGACCTTGCCGGTGGGCAGCATCCGCACGCTCGCGTGCTCCCAGCCGCCGGCGCCGTAGTCGAGCGAGCCGAGCACCCGCGAGGGTGCCAGGCCGCACATCTCGGTGAACGTCGAGACGCCGATCCCCAGCTGTACCTGGTCTCCCGAGTCGCGACGCCGCCTCTGCTCGGCCCGCAGCTCGTCGTACCCGAACAGCTCCTTGGCGCGCGCGGTGGCGGCCTCGTAGTTGCCGGAGTCGTACTCGAGACCGGCCACCGTCGTGAACGGGAACTCCTCGTGCTTGATCCAGTTCTTCTCGCGCACCTCGAAGGGGTCGACGCCGAGCTCGGCCGCCAGCTCGTCCATGATCCGCTCGATGGCGTACGTCGCCTCGGGCCGGCCGGCGCCGCGGTAGGCGTCGGTCCAGGTCTTGTTGGTCAGGACCGTCTGGCAGTTGAACTGGTAGGCCGGGAACTTGTAGATCGCGTTGAACATGAACGCGCCGAGCACCGGCACGCCGCCGCCCACCAGGGACACGTGCGAGCCGAGGTCGGCGAGCAGCTCGACCTTGAAGCCGGTCACCGTGCCGTCCTTCTCGGCCGCGAGCGTGAGCTTCTGCCACTGGTCGCGCCCGTGGTGCGCGGCCATCAGCGACTCCGAGCGGGTCTCGGTGTACTTGACCGGCTTGCCCACCTGGCGGGCCACGAGGAAGGTGATGAACTCCTCCGGCGTGGTCTGGAGCTTGCCTCCGAAGCCGCCGCCGACGTCGGGGGCGATCACCCGGATCTTGGACTCCGACACCCCGGTGACCGCCGCGAGCAGGAACTTGAGGATGTGCGGGATCTGGGTCGACGACCACATCGTGATCTGCTCGCCGGTCGGGTCGACCACGGTCGAGCGCGGCTCCATGAAGGCGGGGATCAGGCGCTGCTGGCGGTACTCCCGCTCGATGACGATGCCGTCGGCGCGGGCCTTGGCGATGGCCTCGTCGACGTTGCCGCCGGTCCCGGCCTCCTCGGAGTCGAACCTCCAGAACGCCGACTTGTTGGTGCCGAGGTCGGGATGGGCCAGCACCTTGTCTTCTGCTGCCTCCTTGAGGTCGAGCGCGGCGGGCAGCTCGTCGTAGTCGATGTCGACCAGCTCGGCGGCGTCGCGCGCCTCGGCGGCGGAGCGGGCCACGATGACCGCCACGATCTCGCCGGCGAAGACGACGCGGTCGACGGCGATGGGTGGGTGGTTGGGCGTCACCTGGTCGGGCGTGATCGGCCACGCGTTGGGCAGCCCGCCCTGCTCGTCGGCGACGTCGGTGCCGGTGATGACGCGCACGACGTTCGGCGAGGCCTCGGCCGCGGACTTGTCGATGTTCGTGATCGTGGCGTGGGCGAAGGGGCTGCGCACCATCGCGAGGTGCAGCATGCCGGGCAGCGTCAGGTTGTCGGTCCAGCGTGTGCGGCCGGTGATCAGGCGCTGGTCCTCCTTGCGGCGCCGGTCCTTGCCGATCTCCAGCGTGGCGTCGGGCTGGGCCTGGGTCATCTCGTCCTCAGTGAGCGTCACTGCGCACCTCCCTGCGCGGCCGCGTGCTGCACGGACTTCACGATGTTGTGGTAGCCGGTGCAGCGGCACAGGTTGCCCTCGAGGCCGACCCGGATCTCCTGCTCGGTGGGGTCGGGGTTCTCCTTGAGCAGGTCGACGCTCTGCATGATCATCCCGGGCGTGCAGAAGCCGCACTGCAGGCCGTGGCACTCCCGGAACGACTTCTGCACCTGGTGCAGCTCGCCGTCCTTCGCCAGACCCTCGATCGTGGTCACCTCGGACCCGTCGGCCTGCACGGCCAGCACGTTGCACGACTTCACGCTCGTGCCGTCCAGGTGCACGGTGCACGCCCCGCAGTTGCTGGTGTCGCAACCGATGACGGTGCCGGTCTTCCCCAGCTTCTCGCGCAGGTACTGCACCAGCAGCATCCGGGGTTCGACGTCGTCGGAGACCTTCGATCCGTCGACGGTCAGGTTGATCCGGGTCATGGACGACTCCCTCGAGCGTGGGGTGTGGTGACCCAGGTCACGCTAGGGACGATCGGTTGGCGGAAGGTAGGTCCGTGGACGCCGGCCCGGCAGCCCCGAGGTTCTGGGCGTTTCCTGGCGCTTCTGGGGTGGAATTTCGGCCCGGAGGCGCCGGGTTTTCAGCATCTGCTGAAAAACCTGCTCAGCGAGCCGCGACCGCGAGCCGGCCCTTGAGGAGCGGCACGGCGGGGTGGGAGGTGCCGGCGAGGCGGGCGAGGCAGACCTCGATCACCTCGCTGTCGTACGGCGCGAGCTCGCTGTAGCGGACCACGGCGTCGGGCACCGGGTCGACCAGGAGCGCCTCGCGGACCGCGACGGCGACGTACTCGGCCAGGTCGCCGAGGGCCGGGGAGTTGGTGCCGGGGAGCAGGTCGCCGCCGTAGGCGTCGACGGCGGCGGCGACGTGGCCGCCGCGGAGCAGGGCGAGGACGTGCTCGACGTCGGTGGCCACGGGCATCAGCAGCCGGTAGGGGCGGGACGAGAGCTGGCCGCCGAGGGCCGCGCGCAGGTGGGACACCTCGGCCTTGAGGGTCGAGAAGGTCACCGCCTGGTCGCCGTATACGAGGGCGTGCAGCTGCTCGAGCGAGAGACCCTCGGGGTGCAGCGCGAGCAGCGCGAGCACCTCGGTCTGGCGGCGGTTGAGCAGCAGCCGCTGGCCGTCGAGGCGCACCTCGGCGGTGCCGAGCAGGGTCATCACCAGGCCGGGGTCCTGGGTGAGGTCGTCGGCCAGGGCGGAGGGGTGCTGCGAGGACTTGGGCAGCGCCGACTCGATGAGGCGCGCCATCACTCGCGCGGTGGCCAGCCCGATCGGGTGCGTGCGGTCCCAGGTCGTCGAGAGGTCCAGGACGCCGAGCTGCAGGCCGGTCGTGGGGTCGACCACCGGGGCGGCCCAGCACACCCAGTTGTGGACGATGGAGGCGTAGTGCTCGGCGCTGAAGACCATCGCCGGCTCGCCGAGCCGGTTGGCGAGGTCGAGGGCGTTGGTGCCGACCGACTGGTCGTCCCAGCGCCCGCCGGCCACGAAGTTGACGGTCTCGGCCTTGCGGCGCATCACGCGTCCGCCGTAGGTCCACAGGATCCGGGTCTCGGCGTCGGTGACGGCGAGCACGAGGTCGCCGTCCTCGGCGGTGCGGCGCAGCTCGGACTCGACGCTCTCGACCGCTGCCTGCAGCGGGGAGTCCTTCCAGATCGACGCCGTCTCGTCCTCGTCGGCGAGCGGGGCCTCGGTCACGTCGGGCGTGATCGCGGCGGTCGAGCGGGTCCAGCTGGTGAGGATCTCGGGACGGACGACGGGCTCCGCGAGGTCGCCGCTCTCCACGAACGTCGTCCAGGCGCGCATCGCCTCGCGCTTGCGGTCGCGCAGGTCACCGCGCCCCATTGGCCTACCCCCGATGCTGGTCGTCGCCAACGTAGCACCGGCGCGGTGACGTGGGTCACAGCCGCTTCGGGGCCCTGACGCCCCGGCCGGCTCAGCCCAGTCGGCGCCGCAGGAACTGGATGGTGCGGTCCATCGAACGCTGCCAGTCGAAGGTGAACGCGTGGGCCTCGCCCTCGTAGACCTCGAGCCGGCTGTCGACCCCGGCACGGCGCATCGCCTTCTGGGTGTCCAGCGCCCAGGGGAACGGGCACACCTCGTCGGTGTCGGCGTGGTGGGCCAGGACCGGCTCGGTGATGCGGTCGAAGTAGCGGCGGGCGGAGAGACCGGCGTAGACCTGCGGCGAGTCCTCGGGGCTGCCCAGCTCGTCGTAGAGCGCCGCGACCTCGTCGGGGCGCTCGGGCTCGGCGAAGTGCCGCACGTTGTCGAGGTAGCGCGAGGAGACCGAGGCGTAGATGACGGCGGCGTCGACGAGCCCGGGCGCGACGACGAGCGCGTTCATGGTGACGCCGCCGCCCATCGAGCGACCGAGCATCGCCATGCGGTCCTCGTCGACGTAGCGCTCGCGCTCGAGCGCGAGCACGGCGTGGATCGCGTCGCGGGTGTAGCCCAGACGGGTCTCGCGCGACAGGGGGCTGGCGGGGTCGGAGCCGGCGTGGCCGCGGTAGTCGGTGTGGAGCACCGCGAAGCCGGCGTCCGCCAGGGCGACCTGCTCGCGGGCCAGGCCCTGGCCGGTGACGTAGATGGACGGCTCGATGTAGCCGTGGTTGAGCACGATCCCGGGGAACGGCCCGCGTCCGCGCGGGCGCAGCAGCACCCCGGAGACGGTCACGTCGCCGCTGCGGTAGGTGACCTCGTAGCGCGTGTAGCGGTCGGTCTCCTCGATCATGTCGCCGTAGCGGATCCGGCTCGGGCGGAGCTCCTCGCGCATCAGCCCCGGCAGCGAGCGCGGGCCCGTGACCGGCGGCAGCGTGTCCTCGGGCTCCGGCGGCGCGGACGGAGCAGGGGCGGCGGAGGTCGAGGGGGTGGCGGAGGGGCTCGTGGTCGGCGACTCCTCGGAGGGCTGCAGGCCGGGGGTCTCGGTGTCGGTGCTGCAGGCGGCGAGCGGCAGCAGCAGGACCAGCGCGAGCCAGCGCGACGCCCGCCTCACGGCGCGCGGTCGATGTCGCGGTGGATGCGGCCGCCGGTGGCTGCCAGGCGCTCGCCGCTGCCGCCCCAGCGGCCGGCGATGATCTCCGCGGCGATGCTGATCGCGGTCTCCTCCGGGGTGCGCGCCCCGAGGTCGAGGCCGATCGGGCTGGACAGGCGCCCGAGCTCGTCGTCGGCCAGGCCGGCCTCGCGCAGCCGGGCCATCCGGTCGTCGTGGGTACGCCGCGAGCCCATGGCGCCGACGTAGGCGACCTCCGGCAGCCGGAGCGCCACCTCGAGCAGCGGCACGTCGAACTTCGGGTCGTGGGTCAGCACGGTGATCACGGTACGTCCGTCGAGGCGACCGGCCGCCTGCTCGGCCTGCAGGTAGCGGTGCGGCCAGTCGACCACCACCTCGTGGGCGTCGGGGAAGCGGCTGGCGGTGGCGAACACGGGTCGGGCGTCGCAGACGGTGACCTGGTAGCCGAGGAAGCCGCCCACCCGGGCGACCGCGGCCGCGAAGTCGATGGCGCCGAAGACCAGCAGCCGCGGCTTGGGGGCGAAGGCCCACACGAACACCCGCATGCCCTCCCCGCGGCGCTCGCCGTCGGCACCGTAGGTGAGCGTCGCGTTGGTGCCCGACGCGAGCAGCCCGAGCGCGTCGTCGTGCACGGCGTCGTCGGCGCGCGGGGAGCCGAGACCACCGGTGCAGTCGGCCCGGTCGGCGCGCACGACCATGCGGCGCCCGATCCGCTCGGGGTCGGGGTGGTCGATGACGGTGGCCAGCGCCACCGGCGTGCCGGCCTCGATGTCGGCGGCGAGGTCGCCGAGCTCGGGGAAGGTCTCGCGCGAGACCTTCTCGACGAAGACGTCGAGGACGCCGCCGCAGGTCAGCCCGACCGCGAAGGCGTCGTCGTCGCTCACGCCGTACCGCTCGAGCACGGGCTCGCCCGTGGAGACCACCGTCTGCGCCAGGTCGTAGACCGCGCCCTCGACGCAGCCGCCGGAGACCGAGCCGACGGCGGCGCCGTCGCCGAGGACCAGCATCGAGGCGCCGGGCGGGCGGGGAGCCGAGCGGAACGTCGCCACAACCGTCCCGACGCCGACCTCCTCGCCGGCGTCCCAGCGCTTGACCAGGTCGTCCAGCACGTCACGCACGGGCCACCACCTCCAGCACCTCGGCGAACGTCGCCAGTGAGTGGCCGGCGACGAAGTCGTCCACGTGCGGCAGGACCGCCAGCACGCCCTGCTGCACGGGCTCGTAGCCCTCCTTGCCGCGGTGGGGGTTGACCCACACGACGTGGTGCGCCACCCGGCGCAGTCGCGCCATCTGCGCACCGAGCAGGGCGGCGTCGCCGCGCTCCCAACCGTCGCTGAAGACCACGACGACCGCGCCGCGCGCCATGCCGCGCCGGCCCCACCGGTCGAGGAACACCTGCAGCGTCTCCCCGAGGCGGGTTCCGCCGGACCAGTCGGGGACGGCCTCGCCCGCGGCGACCAGCGCCCGCTCGGCATCGCGGTTGTGCAGCGCCCGGGTGAGGTGGGTGAGGCGGGTCCCGACGGTGAACGTCTCCACCACGCCCGGTCCCTGGGAGATCCGGTGCGCCAGGCGCAGCAGCGCGTCGGCGTAGCCGTTCATCGATCCGGACACGTCGACCAGCAGCACGATGCGTCGCGGGCGCACGGCCCGGCGCCGCCACTCGATGACGGCCGGCTCCCCCAGGCGGCGCAGGCTGGCGCGCAGGGTGCGGGAGGCGTCGACCTGGCCGCGGTGCCAGCCGCGGTGCCGCGCCGTACGTCGGACCGGTGCGCGCGGGCGCAGGGTCGCGAACATCGCGTCGAGGCGGTGCTTCTCGGCCGCCGACAGGGTGGCGACGTCGCGGTGGCGCAGCACCTCCGCGGCGCTGGCGCGGGCGTGGACGGCCTCCTCGGCCGCCTCGCCGGAGCCGGAGGACTCGTCGGCGGGCAGGTCGGAGAAGGACGGGACCGACGGCGCCGCGGGCCGGGCCCGGGGCAGTCCGTCGCGGGCGTTGAACCACGCGGTGAAGACCTGGTCGTAGCGCGCCAGGTCGTCCGGGGAGCCGCAGAGCGTGGCCCGGCCGGCGGTGTAGGTGGCGCGCTGGTCGTCGACGCCGACGATCGAGACCGCCTCGACGAAGGTCTGGGCGCGGTCCTGGGTGACCGGGACGCCGGCGGCGCACAGCGCGCGGGTGAAGCCGACGAGCACCTCGTCGACCTCGTGGCGCACCGTCGTGCTCATGCGCGCAGCATCTGGTCGAGCGCCTGGCGGACGCGCTCGGTGTCCTCGCGGTACTTGACCAGCGCCCCGAGCGTGCGCGCGGCGGACGCCAGGTCCAGCTCCGAGCTGCCGAGGTGGTGCAGCGCCCGCGCCCAGTCGAGCGTCTCGGCGACGCCCGGGGGCTTCTCCAGGTCGTGGCGGTCGCGCAGCTGCTGCACGACGGTGGCGACCTGGCGGGCCAGCAGCTCGGGCACCTCCGGGGCCCGGGAGCGCAGGATCTCGACCTCGCGCTCCAGGCCGGGGTGGTCGATCCAGTGGTAGAGGCAGCGCCGCTTGAGCGCGTCGTGCAGCTCGCGGGTGCGGTTGGAGGTGAGCACGACGATGGGAGGCGTGGCGGCCTTGACGGTGCCGAGCTCGGGGATGCTGACCTGGTAGGTGGACAGCACCTCCAGCAGGAACGCCTCGAACTCGTCGTCGGCGCGGTCGACCTCGTCGACCAGCAGCACCGCCGGGCTCTGCTGCAGCGCCGCGAGCACCGGCCGGGCCAGCAGGAAGCGCTCGTCGTAGAGGCTCTTCTCGGCCTCCTCGACGTCGGCGCCGCCGGCCGCCTCGAGGGCGCGCAGGTGCAGGATCTGGCGCGGGAAGTCCCAGTCGTAGAGGGCCTGGGTGGCGTCGATCCCCTCGTAGCACTGCAGCCGGACCAGCGGCAGCCCGAGGCTCTGCGCGATCGCCTCGGCCAGCGCGGTCTTGCCCGTGCCCGGCTCGCCCTCGAGCAGCAGCGGCCGCTCCATGCGCAGCGCGAGGAACGCGACCGTCGCCAGGGAGTCGTCGCAGAGGTAGCCGGTCTCGCCGAGCTGCTCGGCCAGGGCGTGGGCGGACGCGGACTCCATGACCCCGAATCTAGCCGGGGGTGCGTTGGCGGCGGGTTGGCGTGGCGACGCCGGGCAGACTGGGGGCATGAGCGACACCGACGCCCGGCTGGAGGCGACCATCCTCGAGCTGCTCGGCCGGCGCGCGCCCGGGGCGACGATCTGTCCCTCCGACGCGGCCCGCGCCGTCGGGCCGGAGGACGGCTGGCGCGAGCTGATGGAGCCGGCGAGGCGTGCGGCCCAGCGGCTCGTCGACGCCGGCGAGGTCGACGTCACGCAGGGCGGTGAGGTCGTGGACCTGGCCACCGCGCGCGGACCGGTGCGGATCCGGCGGCGCTAGCGCGCGTCGACGTCCTGGCCGGTGGCGAGGTCGCCGCACTCGACGAGGCGGGCACCCGCCGAGTCGAGGTAGTCGCGCGCGCCGCGGTCGCCCGTGGCCGAGCCCTGGACGCCCGCCCAGTGGGCGCGCCCGAGGAGCACGGGATGGCCCGGGCGGCCGTCGTACGACGCGCGGGCGAGGTCGTCCGGCCCCGCGCCGGCGGCGACCACACGCCGTACGACCTCGGCGGTGACGTCAGGCAGGTCCACGAGCAGCACGACGGCCGCGTCGGCGCCGGCGGGGAGGGCGGCGAGCCCGGCGCGCAGCGAGGCCGACATGCCCGCGGCCCAGTCGGTGGCGACCGCGACGTCGACGCCGAGGCCGTCGAGCAGCGGCATCGCCTCGTCGGCGGCGGCGCCGAGCACGACCGTCACGTCGTCGCAGCCGCCGTCGCGCAGCACCTGCACCGCGCGGGCCAGCCAGGACTCCTCGCCGTCGTGGACGAGCGCCTTCGGCATGCCCATGCGGCTGCCGGCGCCGGCCGCGAGGAGCAGGCCGGCGGTGCTCACCCGGGGAACGCCTCGACGTAGAGGGCCTCGAGGTTGGGGCTCAGCGGACCGCTGAAGCCGCAGACGGTGACCTGGCCGTCGGTGGCGCTCACGAGGTAGCGCCGGCCCTCCTCGAAGGAGACCGCACCGACCAGGGCGGTCAGCTCGTCGGGCGTGGCGCGCACCTCGACGAGCTCGGTGGCCTCGCCGGTGTAGAAGCGGTCGGGCACGAGCGTCACGACGCCGGCCTCGACGGACTGGACGGTGCCGGAGAAGGCGACCTGTGCGGTCGACAGGGCCTCGGCGGTGGGGACCATGCAGCGACCGGCGGCGGGCGGCGGCGCCCCCAGCTCGGTCACCGAGGGCGCGGTGGAGCCGGGGTCGACGCTCGCGGAGGCGCTCGGGGCCGCGGTGGGCGCGTCGTCGCGCTCGGGGTCGTTGCCGAGCAGGCTGAAGACCCCGACGCCGGCGATGAGGACCGCGGCCGCCGCGACCAGCCAGGTGAGGGGGCTGCGGTTGCGGGTGCCGTCGTTGCGGCTCTCCTGCTCGGGGGTGCCGGGGGTGCCGGGAGCGGACGTGTCGGTGAGGTCGGTGTTCATGGTGTCCTCCAGGAGTCGGGCCACCCGGTCGGGGTCCGCCGGGGTCAGGTCGGACGCCGGGTCGATCGCCCGGAGTCGCTGCTGCAGCTCGTCGTCGTTCACGGTGTCCTCCCTTCCGTCGACTCCTCATGTCCGGCTGCGGGCCGGTCCTTTCGCAGGATCTCCTTGAGCTTCTCGCGGGCGCGGTGCAGGCGGATGCTCGCGGCGTTGGGGGTCAGGTCCATCACCCCGGCGATCTCGGAGGGGGTGAGCTGCTCCCACGCCCACAGCCGCACGAGCTCGGCCTCGGTGTCGGTCAGCCGGGCGAGCGCCTCGTGCAGCCGCTCCTCGCCGTGCTGGGTCTCGCCGGGTCCGGGGCTGCTCTGCGTCGGCGGGTCCACGGTCGCCACCCGCGCGGCCACCCGGCCCTGCCGGCGCGCGGAGCGCTGGGCGTTGGCGAGACAGTGGCGCGCGACGCCGTAGGCCCAGGGCAGCGCGGCGTCGGGCGGGACGTCGTCGAGCCGGCGCCAGCAGACGAGGAGGGTCTCGCCCAGCACGTCGTCGGCCGTGACCGGGTCGGTACGGCGGGCGAGGAAGCGCCGCAGGGGCTCCACCAGCTCGGGCGCCAGCGCCTCGAACCGAGCGCGGCGCTCGGCTGCTCCAGGGTCGTCGTCGGCCACGCCCCCACCCTCACACGTGCCGCCGACTCCGCGCACGTCGCGGCCCGGCGCCGAGGAGTTTCGCCGGTCGACCGGCGAATCACCCGCTTCCGGCACGTAATTTCGGCCCAGAAGCGTGAGTTTGGCCGGTCGACCGGCGAATCTCACGCGGCGTCCGCCCCGCCCCGACGGCCCGCCGTGTTTCGACAGGCCCGGCAACGGATAGGTTTCCCTCGCTGGACCGCCCGCGACGGAGGAGACGAGATGGCCCGCTTCCCCTCGGTGGGCGAGGAGTTCGGTGGCTACCGCATCACCGGCACGCTCGGACGCGGCGGCATGGGCGTCGTCTTCGCCGCCGAGCAGCGCGGACTCTCGCGCACCGTCGCCCTGAAGGTGCTGGCCCCGGAGCTCGCCGAGCAGCCCGACTACCGGCGCCGCTTCGCCCACGAGGCGTCGGTCCTGGCCCGGCTCGACTCGCCGCACATCATCCAGGTCTTCGACCACGGCGAGCAGGACGGCTGCCTCTACATCGCCACCCAGTACGTCGCCGGCGGCGACCTGAGCGAGGCCATGCGGCGCCACGGCGCGGTGCCCACGGCCCCGGCCGCGCAGATCGTGGGCCAGCTGGCCTGGGCGCTGGCCGACGCCCACGCCGCCGGGATCGTGCACCGCGACCTCAAGCCCAGCAACGTGCTGCTGCGCAACGGCGACGCCACCGACGTGTTCGCCTACCTCTGCGACTTCGGCATCGCCCAGGACCGCAGCCCCGGCCTCACCGCCCCGGGCGCGGTCGCCGGCACCTTCGCCTACCTCGCCCCCGAGCGCCTGCGCGGCGAGCCGGCCACCCCGAGCGCCGACCTGTACGCGCTCGGCTGCGTGCTGTGGACCGCGCTCACCAACGCCACGCCGTACGCCGGCAGCGACGTGCAGATCGCGATGAGCCACATCAGCGACCCGGTCCCCAGGCTCGCCGACACCTCGCCCGTCGCCCGGGCCGTCAACGACGTGCTGCAGCGGTCCATGGCCAAGGAGCCGGCTCAGCGCTACCCGACGGCCTCTGCCATGCGCGCCGCCCTCCAGCAGCTGGCGCACCTCGCCCAGACGACGCCGCACCCGCCGCTGGTGCCGCACCGCTCCACGTCGCCCGGGCCTCCCCCGCCCCCGCCGCCGTCGCAGCCCTCCAACCCGGCCAACCCCGCCCCGCCCTCGCCGCCGCCGCCCTCACCGCCGCGGCCGTCGTACCCGTCCCACCCCTCGCACCCGTCACACCCGTCGGCGCCCACGATGCTGCCGTTCCGGCCGCCGCCGCCGGCGCCTGCGCGCAACGGCCGCCGTACGGCGCTCGTGGTCGCCGCCTCCGTCGCCGCCGTGGCGCTCGTGGCCGGGACCGTCGCCGTCGTCGCGACGCAGGGCTCCGACGACGACCCGACCACCACCTCGACCACCTCCTCGGACCCGACCCCGACCGACTCCGGCGACCCCACCGAGTCCACCGAGTCGCCGACCGAGTCGCCCACGATCGAGATCGACCCGTCCCTGCCCACGGTCAGCTCGCCGCCGGCCCCGCCGACCAGCAGGGCGCCGAAGCCGACGTACCCCGACGTCGCCCCGGCCACGGGCATCAAGCTCGCGGTCGGCAAGGCCGAGATGCGCGCGCCGGCCGGCTGGGGGCGGGTGACCGAGACCAAGATCCCCAACGACGGCGTGGGCTCGCGCGACTACTCCGACTACGAGGGCTACTACTCCTCGGTCTTCCTGGAGCGCACCGAGCCGCGCTTCGAGCTGACCTCGCTGAGCCTGCTGGAGCTCGTCGCCATGGGCTCGGTGCGGGCGCTCGCCGACAACAACCCCGAGATCAAGCTCCTCAGCCAGGACACGCTGAAGCCCGGCTGGCTCGACGGCGAGCAGGCCGCCCGCGTGCGCGGCGTCTACTCCAACTCCAAGACCGGCTTCTCCTTCGCCGAGGAGTCGTGGTTCGTGCAGCGCGGCAAGTTCCTCTACCGGCTCACGTTCCAGCACAGCAAGGTCGACCCCCTGGACCAGCGGCGCGCCGACATCGACCCGGTCACCGTGTCGTTCCGCTGGCGCTGACCCGCGGGCCCCTCCCCCGCCGTTCGGCGCCGGCCGTTTCCCCAAGGGATGCAGGGAAGACGTCACTTCCCGGGCGCTGCAGACCGAGGGAAGTGACGCTTCGGCTGCATCCCTTGGGGAAACTGCAGCCGGCGTACGCCGGAACGCCGACAGGGCCCCCGCCGAAGCGGAGGCCCTGCCGGGTGGTGCTGGTTCGTGACGCTGTCGAGCTGGCTGGGGTTTCGAGACGCGTCGCACGTCCCGGGCTCCGCCCGGTCCGTGCCGACGCTCCTCAACCTGCCGGCCTGATCGCTTCCCCGCGGCTGCGCCGCGAGGAAGCGGGCCGTCAGAAGTCCATGCCGCCCATGCCGCCGGTCGGGTCGCCGCCGCCCATGGGCGCCGCCTTCTCCGGCTTGTCGGCCACGACGGCCTCGGTGGTGAGGAAGAGCGCCGCGATGGAGGCGGCGTTCTGCAGCGCGGAGCGCGTGACCTTCGCCGGGTCGATGATGCCCTCGGCGATCATGTCGACGTACTCGCCCGTGGCCGCGTTGAGGCCCTGGCCGGACGGCAGGTTGCGCACCTTCTCGGACACGACGCCGCCCTCGAGGCCGGCGTTGATGGCGATCTGCTTGAGCGGGGCCTCGGTCGCGACGCGCACGATGTTGGCACCGGTCGCCTCGTCGCCCGTGAGGTCCAGCTTGTCGAACGCGACGACCGCAGCCTGCACGAGCGCCACGCCGCCACCGGCGACGATGCCCTCCTCGACGGCCGCCTTCGCGTTGCGAACGGCGTCCTCGATGCGGTGCTTGCGCTCCTTGAGCTCGACCTCGGTGGCCGCGCCGACCTTGATGACCGCCACGCCGCCGGCCAGCTTGGCCAGGCGCTCCTGCAGCTTCTCGCGGTCGTAGTCGGAGTCCGACTTCTCGATCTCGGCGCGGATCTGGTTGACCCGGCCGGCGATCTGGTCGGCGTCGCCCGAACCCTCGACGATGGTGGTCTCGTCCTTGGTGATGACGACCTTGCGGGCCTGGCCGAGCAGCTCGATGCCGGTCGACTCCAGCTTGAGGCCGACCTCCTCCGAGATGACCTGGCCGCCGGTCAGGATCGCGATGTCCTGCAGCATGGCCTTGCGGCGGTCACCGAAGCCGGGGGCCTTGACGGCCACGGACTTGAAGGTGCCACGGATCTTGTTGACGACCAGCGTGGACAGGGCCTCGCCGTCGACGTCCTCGGAGAGGATCAGCAGGGGCTTGCCCGACTGCATGACCTTCTCAAGGAGCGGCAGCAGGTCCTTGACCGAGGAGATCTTCTGGTTGGCGATGAGGATGTAGGGGTCCTCGAGGACCGTCTCCATGCGCTCGGGGTCGGTGACGAAGTAGGCCGAGATGTAGCCCTTGTCGAACCGCATGCCCTCGGTCAGCTCGAGGTCCAGGCCGAAGGTGTTGGACTCCTCGACCGTGATCACGCCCTCCTTGCCGACCTTGTCCATCGCCTCGGCGATGATCTCGCCGACGGTGGTGTCGGCGGCGGAGATCGACGCGGTGGACGCGATCTGGGCCTTGGTCTCGATCTCGACGGCCATGCTGGAGAGCTGCTCCGAGACGGCGTCGACCGCGGCCTCGATGCCCCGCTTGAGGCCCATCGGGTTGGCGCCGGCCGCGACGTTGCGCAGGCCCTCGCGGACCATCGCCTGGGCGAGGACCGTGGCGGTGGTGGTGCCGTCGCCAGCGACGTCGTCCGTCTTCTTGGCGACCTCCTTGACGAGCTCGGCACCGATCTTCTCGTAGGGGTCCTCGAGCTCGATCTCCTTGGCGATGGACACACCATCGTTGGTGATCGTGGGGGCGCCCCACTTCTTCTCGAGCACGACGTTGCGGCCCTTGGGACCGAGGGTGACCTTGACGGCGTCTGCGAGCGTGTTCATGCCACGCTCCAGGCCGCGCCGGGCCTCTTCGTTGAAAGCGATCAGCTTCGACATATCTGCTGCGATCCTTCGCACTTCAGAGCTGTGGACGGACCGGCTCGCTGCCCGCGACGGACGGTCAGGCTGCCCGGCGAACCCTTCTCGCCGGCGCTTCGGACCTCAGCTCCCCGGTCCGGGGAAAGTTGTCACTCTCATGAGGAGAGTGCCAACCTCATGTTTAGCACTCGGGCCAGGCGAGTGCAAACGATCGGGCCGGCGCCGACCGCGCGCCTGGCTGCCCACGACGACCTCCTCACCGGGCGTGATGCCGGTGTGATGCCTGGTGGTCGTCCACGGTCCTCCGTCCGTCGCCCGCACCTCTCTACCGGGGCACGGGCGGCCCGGACGGTGGGAGGGTCAGAGGCGCGCGACCACCGCGTCCGCGAAGAGCCGACCGTTGTCGGGGATCACGTCGAGGTAGAGGCCGGGCTCGGTCACCTCGACCTCGCTGACCGAGAGCCGGCCCTCGTGGAGCAGCAGGTCGATCCGGGCGTAGACGATCTCGCGCCCGACCAGCCGGGAGGTCGCCGCGGCGGCGGCCTCCGCGACCGAGGCCGCCTCCGGCGAGAGCGCGGCGGGCACGGACGTGCCGCCGTACTCCTCGTGGACCCGGACGTCGCTGGCCCCGGCGACCTTGTGGACCTGGCTGACCGAGCGCCCGTCGATCACGAACACCGACTCCTCCCCCTCCTGCTGCACCGAGGGCACCAGCGGCTGCACCACCCACGAGCCGGGCTCGCCCGTCGGCTCCCACGACCCGTCGCGGACGACGACGAGGCCGCGACCGCCGGCTCCGACGCGGGGCTTGACGACGGCCGGCCGGACCCGCGCCACCGCCGCACGCAGCTCCTCGACGGTCGCGGGCACCTCGGTGGGCACCACGGGCACGGACCCGAGGCCGGCGAGCTCGACGAGGTAGGCCTTGTCGGTGTTCCACCGGAAGACGTCGGCGCCGTGGAGCAGGGTCGGGCCCACCCCCTCGGCCCAGGCCAGGAAGTCCTCCAGCCGGTCCTCGTAGTCCCAGGTGGAGCGCACGGCGACGAGCGCCGCCTCGGCCCAGTCGACGGCCGGGTCGTCCCAGCGGACCCAGCGGCTGCGGACGCCGCGCTCGGCGAACGCCGCGTCGAGCGCGGCGTGCCCGGCCTCGCCCTCCTGGTGCTCGCGGTCGGTGGCCAGCAGGACGAGCTTGGAGGTCATGGAGGAAAGAGTGTCATCCGTGTCGATCGAGGGGTGCCTCGCCCGTCATCGAGGTGTCACAATCCGACAGCCACGACGCGAGAGGTCCCCATGACCCAGACCAGCACCACCTACGTCATCCTCCTGCCGGGCGACGAGTCCGCCTGGGAGGCCGCCACCGAGGACGAGCGCACCGCGGTCTACGCCCTGCACGAGGAGTTCTCCGCGGCCCTGGAGGCGCGCGGTCACAAGATCACCGGCGGCCTGGAGCTCGGCCCGTCGCGGGAGGCGCGCACCCTGCGCACCGCCGCCGACGGCTCGATGACGGTCACCGACGGTCCCTACGCCGAGACGGCCGAGCAGCTCTCGGGGTTCTACGTCGTCGAGTCGACCGACCTCGACGACCTCATCGACGTGTGCCGGATCCTCGGCCGCGACGAGGGCGCCATCGAGGTCCGGGCCACGGCGGTGGAGCCGTGAGGTTCCTGGTGCTGATGGCCGAGGAGGACCACTTCGCGCGCTGGGACGCCGCCGACGAGGCCGCGCGCCAGGCGGTGGTGGAGTGCTTCACGGCCTTCGACGCGGCGGTCAACGAGCGCGGCTCGATCGTCGCCGGCGAGGCGCTGGCTCCCCCCTCGGAGGCCAGGACGGTCCAGCCCGGCCCCGGCCGCGCCGTGACCGACGGGCCCTACGCCGAGACCGTCGAGCAGACCGGCGGCTTCTACCTCGTCGACCTGCCGTCGCACGAGGTCGCGGTCGAGGTGGCGGCGCTGCTGCCGCCGGCGTACACCGTGGAGGTGCGGCCCGTCGTGGACGTGGTCTTCGACTGAGCGTCCACGACGACGCTCCCGAGTCTCTCGAGCGAGCGCTGCGCGACGAGTGGGGCCGCCTGCTCGCCCTGCTCGTCGCGCAGTACCGACGCCTGGACCTGGCCGAGGACGGCCTGGCCGACGCCTTCGAGGCGGCCGCCCGCACCTGGAGCGAGGCCGGCGTGCCGGACAACCCACCCGCGTGGCTGCTGACCGCAGCCCGGCGCCGGATCGTCGACCGCCTGCGGGCCGAGGCGGTCGCCGCCCGCAAGCTGCCGCTGCTCGCCGTCGAGGCGGACCTGACCGAGGAGGCGCACCGCACCATGGCCGACCCCGGGACGCCTGCCGTGCTCGGCGACGAGCGCCTGCGACTGGTGCTGCTGTGCGCCCACCCGGACCTGCCGCCGGAGTCCGCCGCGGCGCTGACCCTGCGCCTGGTGATGGGCGTCCCGACCGCCGACATCGCGCGGCTGTTCCTGGTCAGCACCCCCACGATGGCCGCCCGGCTGACCCGGGCCCGCAAGCGGCTGACGGGCGCGTCGTTCGCGCTGCCCGCCGGCGACGCGCTCCAGGCACGACTCTCGTCCGTGGCCGACGTCGCCTACCTGGCGTTCACGGCCGGCTACGCCCCGGGGACGGGGCCGGACGTGCTGCGCGCCGACGTCGCCGCCGAGGCGCTGCGACTCGTGCGCGTCGTGCGCGAGCTCGCCCCGGGCGACGACCTGGACGCCCTGCTCGCCCTGATGCTGCTCCAGCACTCCCGTCGCCACGCGCGGGTCGTCGACGGCGCGCTGGTGCTCCTCCCCGACCAGGACCGGGCCCGGTGGCGCCACGACGAGGCCGGCGAGGGGCTGCGCCTGCTGACGCCGCTCGCCGGGGCGCCCGCGACCCCGCTGCTCCTGCAGGCGCTCATCGCCGGCGAGCACGCCATCGCGCGCCGCGCGGAGGACACGGCGTGGCCGCGGATCGTGCGCCACTACGACGAGCTGCTGGCCCTCACCGACACCCCCGTGGTCCGGCTCAACCGGGCGGTCGCGGTCGCGGAGGCGGACGGGCCGCTGGCCGGCCTCTCAGCCCTCGACGGGCTGGACTCCGGCGCCCTGCCCGGCCACCGCCTGCCCGCCGTGCGCGCCGAGCTGCTGGCGCGCGCGGGCCGCTCCGCGGAGGCCCTGGCGGCGTACGACGAGGCGCTCGCCGCCTGCGCGAACGACGCCGAGGCGGCGTTCCTCCGGCGCCGGCGCGCCACCCAGGTGACCTGAGGCGCTCAGCCCCCGGCGACCGCCGGGATGACCGAGATCTGGGTGCCGTCGGGCGTGGGCGTCGCCAGGTCCTCGAGGAACCGCACGTCCTCGCTGCCGACGTAGA
The DNA here is from genome assembly GCF_015024225.1 of Nocardioides lijunqiniae. GTDB lineage: Bacteria > Actinomycetota > Actinomycetes > Propionibacteriales > Nocardioidaceae > Nocardioides > Nocardioides lijunqiniae. Next base: position 10,343 of record NZ_JACJGM010000038.1, on the reverse strand, counting down.
CGTTGACGAAGCGGCGCAGCGCGCCGTTGTCGTCGAGGATCCGCGCCTTGATGCCCGTGTAGCTCGCCTCGAGGTCGTCCAGCACCTCGCCGAGGGTCGCGCCGGTGGCGGTGACCTCGGACTCCCCGCCGGTGTAGGTGCGGAGGATGGTGGGGACGCGGACGGAAACGCTCACGGGTGGCTCCTGGCTGTCGGTGCGTGCGGTGCGGTCCGGCTCAGGCCAGGCCGGTCTGGACGAAGGCGGCGTACGACGGCTCGATGGTCGCGACCGGGCCGACGGAGTCGGAGACCGCGTCGAGGGTCTTGAGACCGTGGCCGGTGTTGATGACGACGGTCTCGAGCGAGGTGTCGAGCTGGCCGGTCTCGACGAGCTTCTTCAGGACGCCGACCGTGGTGCCGCCGGCGGTCTCGGTGAAGATGCCCTCGGTGCGAGCCAGGAGCACGATGCCCTGGCGCACCTCGTCGTCGGTGATGTCCTCCACGGCCCCACCGGTCTGGCGGCAGATGTCGAGGACGTAGATGCCGTCGGCGGGGTTGCCGATCGCGAGGCTCTTGGCGATCGTGTCGGGCTTGACCGGGCGGATCGCGTCGGTGCCGCCCTTGTAGGCCGCCGACACCGGCGAGCAGCCGTTGGCCTGGGCGCCGAAGACCTTGTAGGGCTTGTCCTCGACGAGCCCGAGCTTGATCAGCTCCTGGAAGGCCTTGTGCACCTTGGTCAGCTGCGAGCCGGAGGCGACCGGGATCACGATCTGGTCGGGCAGGCGCCAGCCGAGCTGCTCGGCGATCTCATAGCCCAGCGTCTTGGAGCCCTCGGCGTAGTAAGGGCGCACGTTGACGTTGACGAACGCCCAGCCGTCCTCCTCGCCCGCGATCTCGGAGGCGAGCTTGTTGACGTCGTCGTAGTTTCCGTTGACGGCGACCAGCGACTCGGTGAACACCGCGGAGTTGACCTGCTTGGGCTTCTCGAGGTTGCTGGGGATGAAGACGACGGTCTTGATGCCGGCGCGGGCACCGGCGGCCGCGACCGCGTTGGCGAGGTTGCCGGTGGACGGACAGGCGAAGACCTTCGAGCCGAACTCGGTGGCCGCGCTCAGCGCGCAGGCGACGACCCGGTCCTTGAACGAGTTGGTGGGGTTGGTGCTGTCGTCCTTGACCCAGAGGTTGTCGATGCCCAGCTCGCGGCCGAGGTTGCCGGCCTTGAGGAGGCGGGTGAACCCGGGCTCCATGTTGGGGCTCTGCTCGATGTCGGTCGGGACCGGCAGCAGCGCCTTGTAGCGCCAGATGTTGCGGGGGCCGGCCTCGATCTGCTCACGCGTCACGGCGGGGAAGTCGTAGGCGATCTCGAGGGGGCCGAAGCACTCCATGCACGCGTAGTGCGGGCCGAGCTCGACCTCGTGGCCGCACTCGCGACAGGTCAGGGTCCGGGCGTTGCCGAAGGCACCCTCGCGGATCCCGCTGGTGGTGGTGCTGGTGGTCTCAGCCTGCTCGGCGATGACGGCGCTCATGAATCCTCCTTCTCATCTTCCCCGGCACGTACCTCGCGCCGGGACGGAATTAGCACCGTTTCCACGACTGCGCGATGGCAGGGAGCACGTGGCGGTTGCCGGGACTTCACTGGGCCGTACCCTCAGTCCCTCTTGATGAGCTGGAAGAGACAGTACGGCCGCGTCTCACGATGTGCACATCGGGTCCACGATCCGGGACGGGCTCGTCTCATCCCTCGTCACCCCGACGCGGACCCTCGCGAGCGTTCACCTCGGCGGCACCGGCCGCTCGGCCCGCGTTCAGCGGACGGGAGGACCGTCGGAGCTCCCCCGACGATCCCCCCGTCCCTCCGGAGGACCCCGTGACCCACCACGAGCACCCCCACCTGCACGACCACGACCACGCACACGCCCACGCCCGCGACGTCGACCCCGAGGCCGTGGCGGCCACCCGCGCCGCGGCCGACGAGACGGTGCCCGACCGCGACCTCTCGCCCTCCGAGCTCTCGCGGCGCAACCTCCTGCGCGCCGCCGGCATCACCGGCGCCGTCACGGCCGGCATCGCCGGGATGAGCGGCGTCACGCCGGCCATGGCCGAGGGGACGCGCTCCTCGCGCGGTCGCGGCCCCGGTCGCGGACCCCGGGTCTGGCTCGCCGGCGACCACCACATCCACACGCAGCACAGCTCCGACGGCCAGTACACCGTCCTCGACCAGGCCCAGCACGCCGCGGCGTACGGGCTGGACTGGCTCGTCATCACCGACCACGGCGGACCCACGCACGCCCGCCTCGGCGTCGACCTGGTCAACCCCGACATCGTCGCCGCCCGCCAGGAGCTGCCCGGCACGCTGGTCTTCCAGGGCCTGGAGTGGAACATCCCCTCGGCCGAGCACGGCACGGTGTTCGTCGCGCCCGGCCGCCACGAGGTGGCGGTGCTCAAGCAGTTCGAGAACGACTACGACGGCAACGTCAAGGGGGCCGCGGCCAACGAGGCGCTGGCCGTCGCAGGCATCCAGTGGCTCGGCAAGCAGGTGGACAAGCGCCGGGTGTCGGACGCACTGTTCCTCGCCAACCACCCTGCCCGCAACGGCATCGACAGCCCGCACGAGATCCGAGCCTGGCGCGACGCCGATCCCCGCGTCGCCATCGGCTTCGAGGGCGCACCGGGCCACCAGGCGGCGGGGCTGCCGGCCGGCTACGGCCCCGGCTCGGCCCGCGGCTTCTACGGCAACGCGCAGCGGCCGGACTCGTTCGCGGCGTACCCGCCCGAGAGCTACCGCACCTGGGGCGGCTTCGACTGGATGACGTCGACCGTCGGCGGGTTGTGGGACAGCCTCCTCGCCGAGGGCAAGCCGTGGTCGATCAGCGCCAACTCCGACTCCCACGTCAACTGGTCCGACACCTCGAAGCGCCCGGACGGCTCGACCCAGGCGCAGTTCGACGCCGACGGCCGCTACGGCGACCCCGTCTACGGCGGCCGGGTCAACCTGACCGCCGGCGACTTCTGGCCCGGCTTCTACAGCCGCACCCACGTCGGGGCCGCGTCGCGCGGCTACGTCGACGTCATGCGCGGCATGCGCGACGGCCGCATGTGGGTCGACCACGGGGGCCTGGTGAAGTCCGTGGACGTGACGGTCCGGTCGTCGGGTCGTGGCGGCACGCGGAGCGAGACGCTGGGCGGCACCCTGCAGGCCAGGCGCGGCAGCCGGCTGGAGCTGGTCGTGCGGATCACGGCGCAGGACGTGCCGAACTGGGCGCAGTTCCTCCCGCAGCTCAACCGGGTCGACGTGGTCCGGGGCGCCGTCGACCCCCTGTCGGCGGCCAAGGACCGGGACCGGTTCACCGCACCGGACACCAAGGTCGTCCGGCAGTGGGACACCTCCGGTCGCACCGGCACCTACGAGCTCCGCTACGACCTGGGCGTGGCCGAGGAGCCCTTCTACGTCCGGCTCCGGGGCACCGACGGCAACCGCCAGCAGCCGGGCTTCCTGGGCACGGCGGTCGACCCGCAGGGACCGGCCATCGACGTCGTGGGCTCGGCCGACCCGTGGCTCGACCTGTGGTTCTACACGAACCCGATCTGGGTCGTGCCGGGCCGGTGACACCTCCCCCGACCTCGGCGACGGCGGCCGCGCTCGTGCTGGCCGTCGATGCCGGGACGGCTGACCACGCGGGCGCCGAGCACCTGCTGCACCGGCTGGACGCGCTGCTCGACGGCGTCGCGGGCCTGCCCGGCCCCAGCGACCTGGCGAGCACGCACGTCGTGCCGGGACCGGTGGCGCACACCGCCGTCGTGCTCTCGTGGGACGGCCAGGCACGCCGGGGCGAAGAGGCCCAGCGGCTGCTCGCCGAGGCCCTGCCCGACGCCGGTGTCGTGGTGGCGCCGACGGGCAGCGCCGCCGGGCCGGACGACCGGGTCGCCGGCGCCGACCACGCCCTCGCCGAGCACGAGGAGCGGCGCGCCGGCCGGCTGGCGCGCTTCCCCGGTCAGGCCGAGGTCGAGCGCCGGATCGCGGTCGCGGACGTGCTGACCCTCTCCTGCGTGGACGCCGTCGAGGGCCTGGCCGGCAGGGAGGTGGGGCCGGGGACCATGCTCGACCTCACCGGCTTCGTCCGCCCGACGTGGCGCGACCGGTGGTGCGTCGTGCTGGTGCAGGCGTCAGCAGGGGACCTGGTGCCCTTCGAGAGCCGACACCAGATCCCCTGCTGCTCCGACCACTGAGTCCGATGACGTGGCCGGGCTACCCGGTCAGGCCGCGACCGAGCCGGTCTCCGCCGCGTCGTCCGCGGCGACGTCCGAGGCGACGGGCACGAGCGCGCCCTTCACCACGTCGAGCACGTCGCCGACCACGTGCACCGTCACCGTCTCCAGCACCTCGGCCGGCACGTCATCCAGGTCGGGCTCGTTGCGCAGGGGCACGAAGACCTCGGTCAGGCCGTTGCGCTGCGCGGCGAGCAGCTTCTGCTTGAGCCCGCCGATCGGCAGCACCCGGCCGTTGAGCGTGACCTCCCCGGTCATGCCGACCTCGGAGCGCACCGGCCGCCCGGTGGCCAGCGACGTCAGCGCCGTGACCATCGTGATGCCGGCCGACGGGCCGTCCTTCGGCGTGGCGCCGGCGGGCACGTGCACGTGGATCGCCCGGTCGAAGAACGCCGGGTCGACGCCCAGGTCGTCCGCGTGGGCACGGACGAAGGACAGCGCGATCTGGGCCGACTCCTTCATCACGTCGCCGAGCTGGCCGGTGAGCGTCAGCCCCGCCGTGCCCTCGTGGGCCGAGGCCTCGATGAACAGGACGTCACCGCCCATGCCGGTCACGGCGAGGCCGGTGGCCACGCCCGGCACCGACGTGCGCTCGTGCGCCTCGGGGGTGAAGCGCGGTCGCCCGACCAGGTCCTTGAGGTCGGCCACGTCGATCTCGACGGTGGTCTGGTCGGTCGTCGCCAGCCGGGTCGCCGCCTTGCGCAGCGCCTTGGCCAGCAGGCGCTCCATCTGCCTGACGCCGGCCTCGCGGGTGTAGTCGGCGGCGAGCTCGTGCAGGGCGCCGTCGCTGATCGTGACCTCCTCGGCGGTCAGCGCGGCGCGCTCCAGCTGACGCGGCAGCAGGAAGTCGCGGGCGATGGCGACCTTGTCGTCCTCGGTGTAGCCGTCGAGGGTGACCATCTCCATGCGGTCCAGCAGCGGGCCCGGGATCTGCTCCACGACGTTGGCGGTCGCGATGAACAGCACGTCGGAGAGGTCGAGGTCGAGCTCGAGGTAGTGGTCGCGGAACGTGTGGTTCTGCGCCGGGTCGAGCACCTCGAGCAGCGCCGCGGCCGGGTCGCCGCGGTAGCCGTCGGAGCCGACCTTGTCGATCTCGTCGAGCAGCACGACCGGGTTCATCGAGCCGGCCTCCTTGATGGCGCGCACGATGCGGCCCGGGAGCGCGCCGACGTACGTGCGCCGGTGGCCGCGGATCTCGGCCTCGTCCCGGACACCGCCGAGCGCGACGCGCACGAACGTCCGGTCCAGCGCACGCGCGACGGACTCGCCCAGGGACGTCTTGCCCACTCCCGGAGGCCCGGCGAGCAGGATCACCGCGCCGGAGCCGCGGCCGCCGACGACCTCGAGGCCGCGGGAGGCACGACGGGCGCGGACGGCGAGGTACTCCACGATCCGCTCCTTGACCTCCTCCAGGCCGTGGTGGTCGGCGTCCAGGACGGCCCGCGCGGCGGACACGTCGGTGGAGTCCTCGGTGCGCACCGACCAGGGCAGGTCGAGCACGGTGTCGAGCCAGGTGCGGATCCAGGAGGTCTCGGGGCTCTGGTCGCTGGAGCGCTCGAGCTTGTCGACCTCGCGCAGCAGCGCCTCGCGCACGTGGTCGGGGAGGTCGGCGGCCTCGACGCGGCCGCGGTAGTCGTCGGCCCCCCCTGACTGCTGAGCCTCACCCTCACCTAGTTCTTTCCGGATGGCGGCCAGCTGCTGTCGCAGCAGGTACTCGCGCTGGGTCTTCTCCATCCCCTCGCGCACCTCGGTGCCGATCTTGTCGGTCAGCTCGGCCTCGGCGAGGTGCTCGCGCGTCCACGCGATCACGATCTCGAGCCGCTTCTCGATGTCGGGCGTCTCGAGCAGCTCGCGCTTCTGCTCGCCGGTGAGGTACGGGGCGTAGCCGGCCGCGTCGGCGATCGCGCTCGGGTCGGTCATCTGGTGCACCGAGTCGATGACCTGCCACGCCTCGCGGCGCTGCAGCACGGCCACGACGAGCCGCTTGTACTCCTCGGCCAGCTCGCGCGCCCGGTCGGTGACGGTCTCCTCGACCGGCTCCACCTCGACCCACAGCGCCGCCCCCGGACCGGTCACGCCGGCCCCGATGCGCGCGCGGGTCTCGGCCCGCAGCACCGCCGCGGGCGACCCGCCCGCGAACTTCCCGACCCGCTCGATCGTGGCCACCACGCCGTACGAGGCGTAGCGGTCCTCCAGCCGCGGGGCGACCAGCAGCCGGCTCTCGCTGCCGGCACGGGCGGCGTCGACCGCGGCCTGCGCGGCCTCGTCGAGCTCGATGGGGACGACCATGCCGGGCAGCACGACGAGGTCGTTGACGAACAACACAGGCAGACGGGTGACGGACATGGAGCGCCTCTTTCGGAGAGATTCAAACGTTGAGCGTGATCGACTCAACCTCCGGCTCCGCGGCGGTGTTCCACTGTTCGTCCTGAGCGAACGCGGGCGGCGGGACGCGGCGTGACCGGAGGGTCGGTATGTCGGCAGTTCGAGCCGATGGCGGACCCGGCCGCGCTCGGCCGAGCCGGCGTGGCGCCGAACTGCCGACGCTGAGTGTCGGTCGAAGCACCACCAGCAACACCAGCCCCATGAGGAGGGTGCCGCGCTTTGCGCGGGCGGCGCGGGCGAAGCCCGTGTCCGCCCCGTGCGCCGTCAAGCCGGTCGAGAGAGGCTCCGGGTCAAGGACGCCCGAAGGGCGCCGCGAAGCGGGCGCCGCAGGCGATCCTTGAGGCGGAGACGCGACCGGCTAAGCGCGCGGCACCCAGATCAGCCCGAGGAGACAGCCAGAGGTGCAGGGGTCTCGACGGCCGCTCGTCGCTGGCGCTCCTCGCTGCTCGACCACCGAAGACGCGGTTTCGAGGCTCGCTGGCGCTCGCACCTCAACCACCGTGGACGCAGCGCGGCGCCGGGGTCAGAGGTGCTGCTGCAGCAGGCCGGTGTCGACGTCGTAGACGAAGCCGCCGACGACCGTGGTGGTCGGGATCAGCGGGTGGGTGCGGATGCGGGCGATGTCCTCGGTGAGCGCCTGGATCTGGTCGGCGATGACGCCGAAGGTCTGCCACGAGGCGTCCTGGCCCGAGGACGCCGAGATCCGCTCGCGGATCTCCTCCTCGGTGTTGCTCGCCATGGCGCAGCGGGTGTGGGGCACCACCAGGATCCGGTCGACGCCCAGCAGGTGGGTGCCGAGCACCAGCGCCTCGAGGGCCTGGGGGGTGACCCGGCCTCCGGGGTTGCGGAAGATCTTGGCGTCGCCCGGCTTGAGGCCCACCATGCCGAGGGGGTCGATGCGCGAGTCCATGCACGTCACGATCGCCACGCCCGCGTGGGCCACACCGTCGAAGCCGCTCAGCGCGAAGTCGGAGGCGAAGTCACGGTTGGCGGCGAGCAGGTCGTCGAAGTCAGCCACGACCGCGAACCTAGCCGAACCGGACGACGACCGGGAGACCGCGTCGGCACCGTGGACACCGGCCGAGGAGCCGGGAGGCCTCAGCCGCCTGCGCGCAGGACGTCGGCGGTGCTGAACGAGCGGGTCGCGGCCCCGCGGAAGAGCACCAGGGCGGCCACGGCGGCGAGCACGGCGCACACGGCGGCGCCGGCGAAGACGGCGTGCTCCTGGGGGATCCCGGCGCCCGCGAGCAGGTCGCTGAAGGCCCGGCAGCGGGTCTTGCCGTCGCAGACCTCCCGGGCCGCCGGCATCGGGTTGTCCTCGAGGTAGGCGTAGTAGCGGCGCAGGCCGATCGCGGTGAGCGCGGAGATGCCCACGAGCATGCCGACCATCCGTGCGACGACGACCATCGCGCTGGCCACCCCGTGGACGTCGTCGTCGGTGCTGGCCAGGATCGCGGCGTTGACCGGGGCCAGGGCCAGGCCGAACCCGAAGCCGCAGAGGACGAGCGTCGCGTCGGAGTGCAGGCTGTCGAGGCTGGTGATGTCCCAGCGGGTCATCAGCACGAAGCCGGCGGCGGCCATCAGCATGCCGACGGCCGTGATGAGCCCGGCACTGAAGCGGCGGGTGAGGTAGCCGCCGACCACGGCGCCCACCGGGAGCGCGACCAGGAAGCGGACCAGCTCGAGCGCGGCCATCAGCTGCGAGTCGCGGTGGACGGTCGTGCGGGCGAAGAGCGGGATGTCGATCAGGGCGGCGATCAGGGCCGCGCCGACGAAGAAGCTGACGACGATGGCGCCCCAGGCCGGCGTACGCCGCAGGGCGCCGCGGGGGACCAGCGGGGACGGCGTCCGGCGCAGGTGCACGACCAGGGCGAGCGTGGCGATGGCGGAGCCGGTGAGGTACCACCAGCCCTGGTCGGCCACCAGCTGGATCTTGGGGTCGGCGGTGGCGAAGGTCAGGATGACGCCTCCGAGCGCGACCGCCAGGAACAGGGCGCCGGTCAGGTCGGCGTCGCGGGCGCTGCGCACCCAGCTCGGGCCGTCGACCAGCGGCCTGCGGGCGGTGAAGCACCGCACGACGAGCAGCAGCAGCGCCACGACCGCGGTGGCGCCCACCGGGGTCAGCCACCGGCCGTCACCGGCGAACGGGATGAACATCTGCCCCCAGGTGAGGTCGCGCAGCAGCCGCGCCGGGCGCAGGAACACCAGCGCACCCGCCCCCAGGGTGACCAGCAGGAGCAGGGCGCCCAGGAAGTCGGGGAGTCCTTTCCTCCGGTCCTCCTGCCGCGGCATGTCCTCGGGCACGGGGCGACCACGCAGGGCGTGGATGGCGGCGGCCAGGACCAGGCCGACCACGAGGTTGATCACGAAGATGGCGCGCCAGTCGGCGACCGCCAGCACGACGGCTCCGAACAGGGGGCCGATGACGCTGCCGAGCTCCTGGACGGCCGAGACCACGCCGAGCGGGACGCCGCGCCGCTCGCGCGGGTAGAGGTCGGCGACCAGGGCGAGGGTGGCCGGCACCAGGCCGCCGCCGCCGAGCCCCTGCAGGAACCGGCCCGACACCATGCTGGGCATGTCGTAGGCCAGCGTTGTGACGAGCGAGCCGAACGCGAAGATCACCAGCGCCGCGACGAGCACGGGCACCCGGCCGCGCAGGTCGGCGATGCGGCCGATCAGCGGCAGCATCGCGACGTAGCCGAGCAGGAAGCCCGAGATGATGGGCGCGGCGCGCTGGAGCTCCTCGGTCGAGACGCCGACGGCGCCGACCATCTCCGGCAGCGCGAGGACGACGACGTAGGTGTCGGCGGCGGCGAACGCCACCGCCACCGCGGCGAGGCCGAGCAGCACGCGCGGCGAGCCGCTCACGGCGCGGTGATGTCCTTCTCGGTGCCGTAGTCGTCGAACCCCAGGGTGTAGGTCATGGAGCCGGCGTCCTCGTAGAACGCGCCGGTGAGCACGGCCTCGCGCAGCTGGCCGGAGTCGGAGACGGTGTAGGTCGCGTCGAAGTCGCCCGTCGAGCCGGGGATGATGTTCTTCACGACGTCGCCGGGGACCGTGCCGGAGTACTCGGTGAAGATCTCCTTGTTGCCCTCGCCGCCGCGGATCGACTCGCCCTTCTCCAGGTCGGTCGTCGCGGCCAGCAGCGAGGAGAAGCCCTTGTCGGGGCTCATCAGCTGGGCGGGGTCGGGGGCGCCGTACTCGCCGGGGTCGACCTCCTGCATGCCCGGGCTGAGCGGGATCTCGGCGAAGACCTTGCCGTCGACCGCCACGACGGGCACCTGGAACTGACCCGCGGCGATGGACACGTCGATCGTGCCCTCGAACGCCGGCGCGTGGGTGCCGACGCCGTCGGCCTCGAGGATGCCGGTGACGCCGTCGGGCAGGTCGTCGGTCGACAGGGTGATGGCCACGCCGCTGGTCTCGTCGAGCTCGGTCTTGGCGGTGGCCATCGCCTCCTCGGGCGAGGCGCTGCTGGTGCCGCCCTCGTCGTCGCCTCCGCAGGCGGTGAGGGCGAGCACGAGGGCGCCGGCGACGGCCAGGGGAGCTAGGCGGGAACGCATGCGGTCAGCCTTCCACATCGGTGGAGGGGGCCACGCCGACGCGCGCCGACAGCGGTCCCGCCGCGGCGGCGAGCGGCTGCGGGGCCGGTGTCCCGGAGCCGTCGCGGCGGCCGTTGGCCTCGGGCAGCTCGACCGGGGCGCCGCTGGCCG
>NZ_JACJGM010000004.1 GCF_015024225.1 Nocardioides lijunqiniae | reverse complement strand
CGGCCGCGGCCGAGGCGGTGGCCTCGCGTGCCTCGCGCAGGAGGTCGGCCGCCCAGGACGAGAGCAGCCCCTCGGCGGCGGGCTCGGTGAGGTCGCGCACGTCCCAGTCGGCGGGCAGGGGCGTGACGGCGGCCTCGCTGACGCGGCTGACGAGGTCGGCGACGCCCTGGTGGGCGGCGTCGCACGCGCGGCGCAGCTCCACGCGGCGGTCGCGCAGCCAGCGCTCGACGTCGGCGAACCGGCCGGTGCGGAAGAGCTGCTGGAGGACGGCGTGACGCTCCTCGGAGCGCGCGCGCAGGAAGGTCTGGAAGCGGCCCTGCGGGAGCATCGCGACCTGGGTGAACTGGGTGACGTTCATGCCCACGAGCCGCGTCATCAGGTGGCCGGTCTCGTCGAGCCGCCCCGAGAGGTGGCGCCACTCGCCGCCGACGCGCTCGAAGAGGGCGACCCGGGACTGCTCGGAGGTGGTGCCCGCGCCGCGCTTCTTCGGGCGCTCCCAGGCGGGGGAGCGGACCAGGCGGAAGCGGCGACCCGACAGGGTGGCTTCGAGGGTCACCTCGGGGGCGATGCCCGGCTCGGCCTGGTCGGAGCGCAGCCGGCGGGCGGTGTTGCGGTCGCCCGGCACGTCGCCGTAGAGCGCGAAGCAGACGGCGTCGAGCACGCTGGTCTTGCCGGCCCCGGTGGGACCGGAGAGCAGGAAGAGACCCGCGTCGGACAGGTCGTCGAAGTCGACTTCGACGGTGCCGGCGAACGGGCCGAACGCGGTGGCGCTCAGGTGGTGCAGCCGCATCAGCCACCCGCCTCGCCGAGCAGGGAGTCGACGTCGGTGTCGTCGCAGCAGGCGTCGACCGCGCGGGTGAGCAGCGTGGTCTCGGACGCCGAGGGCGGCCCGCCGCGCATGTCGGTCATGAACTCCAGCGCGATGTCGCGGTCGGTGCGGGCGTGGGTCGCCTGGGCGGGTGCGGCTCCCAGGCGGTGGGCCGGCCCGTCGAAGCGCAGCACCAGGGTGTGCGGGAAGCGGCGCTGCAGCCGCTCCATCGCGCGCCCCGGCCGCGCGGTGTCGGTGAGCGTGGCCTCGACCCAGGAGCCCTCGTGCTCGGCGAGGCCGGGATCGGCCAACAGGGTCTCGAGGTCGCCGCGCAGCCGGGCGACCCGACGCGGGACGGGTGCCTCGAGGAAGTGCGCCCCGCGCAGCCCGCCCGCGTCGAGCTCGACGAGCCAGGAGCCCTTGCGGTGGCCGGCCTCGGAGAAGGAGTAGGCCAGCGGCGAGCCGCTGTAGCGGATCGACTCGGTGAGGGTGTGGGCGCCGTGGAGGTGGCCGAGGGCGGCGTAGTCGACGCCGGCGAACACGTCGGTGGGCACCCGTGAGACGCCGCCGACCGAGATGTCGCGCTCGGAGTCGCTGGGGGCGGCCCCCGCCACGAAGGCGTGGGCCAGCACCACCGAGCGGGTGCCGGAGGGGCGCCCGGCGAGATCGGCGCGGACCTGCGTCATGGCGTGGCCCAGGGCCGCCTCGTGGGAGCGCCGCGGCAGCCCCCACGGCTCGACGAGCGCGGTCGGGTCGAGGTAGGGCAGGCCGTAGACCGCGACGGGTCCGTGCTCGTCGCCCAGCAGGACCGGCGTGCCGCAGCGGGCGGCGTCGGTGCGGATGTGGACGCCGGCGGCGTCGATCAGCCGTGAGCTGAAGCCCAGGCGTCGTGCGGAGTCGTGGTTGCCGCTGGTGAGCACGACGCTGGCCCGCGACGCCGCCAGGCGGACCAGCGCGTCGTCGGCCAGCAGCACCGCGTCGACGCCGGGCAGCGCACGGTCGTAGACGTCGCCGGAGACGACCACCAGGTCGACCCGTTCGGACTCCACGACCTCCAGCAGGTGGTCGAGGTAGACGGCTTGGTGCGCGAGCATCCCCTCGCGGTGGAAGGACCGGCCGAGGTGCCAGTCAGAGGTGTGGAGGATGCGCACGTGGCGAACCTATTCGCCGTCGCCGACACCCCGGTCGTCCCACGCCGCAGGGCCGCCGAGAGGCAGGTCTCACCCGGTCGGGTCGCCGGTGTAGCGGACGGTCCGGCCCTCGCGGGTGAAGCCGTAGAGCACCAGCCCGCCGCGCCGCGCGAGGTCCACCGACAGGCTGGTCGGGGCCCCGACCGCGACCAGCGAGCCGACCCCCGCGGAGATCGCCTTCTGCACCAGCTCGAAGCCGGCCCGGCCGCTGACGACCAGGCACGCGCCCGCTGGGGGGTCGCCGGCCAGGAGCCGGGCACCGGCCACCTTGTCGACGGCGTTGTGGCGACCGACGTCCTCGCGCACCACCAGGAGCTCGCCGTCGGCGGTGAACAGCCCCGCGGCGTGGACGCCGCCGGTCCGGTCGAAGAGCGGCTGGCGGCCGCGCATCAGGCCCGGCAGGCGGCGTACGACGTCGGGGTCGGGCACCGGGCCGGCCCAGCGGGCACCCGCGGTCACCGAGAGCGCCTCGGCGACGCTGTCCTTGCCACACACACCGCAGGCCGACGACCCGGTCGACCGGGCGTCGTGGCGGTGGCCGGGGTCGGACAGCGGGGGACCGCTCAACGTGACCGTGACGACGTTGAACTCCTGGTCGGGGCTGAGGTCCACGTCGGTGCAGTAGGCGACGCCGGCCACCAGCCCGGGACCCGCCAGCCCCTCGTGGAGCAGCCAGCCGGCGGCCAGCTCGAAGTCGTGGCCGGGGGTGCGCATCGTCACCCAGACGCGCCGCGCGGGCGAGCCGGGCCACGCCAGCCGGATCTCCAGCGGCTCCTCGGTCGCGAGGCGGTCCTCGTGGCGGCGCACGGCCTCGCCGGTCAGCTCCTCCACCCGGGTGCGGGTGGAGGGACCGGGGCGGCGTGCGAGCTCGCGCACCGTCAGGCCCCCGGGTAGGCCGCGCGGACGGCGAGCATCCGCTGCAGCTGGTCGGCGCGGTCGACCAGGCGCCGGCGCACGGACGGAGGGATCGCGTCGTGCTCTGCCAGCGCCTGGGTGGCGGCGAGGACGGAGGCGTCGAGGCTGCCGGACGGGAAGAAGGCATCGGTCACGTCGGCCAGTACCCACCCGCTGTGGGCGGTGACGACCTCGGGCAGCTCGGCGAAGTAGCGCTCGACGTAGGGCGCCGTCACCTGCTCCTGGCCGCCGCGCCACATGCCCAGGCCGGCCGCCACGAGCTCGTAGTTGGGGGCGTCGACCGCACCGGTGAGCCGCGCCCACGCGAACTCCTTGGCCTCGGTCGTGGGCAGCGACGCGCGGGCCCGGGTGTGCTCGACGCGGGACACGGCGGTCGGGTCGGCCTCGAGCTCGGCGTCGAGCTCCGCGGCGTCCGTCGCCCCGAGCGCGGCCAGCCGCACCAGCACCTGCCAGCGCAGCGCCAGGTCGGGCTCGATGCCCGGGGGCATGGCGCCGGCGAGCCACGAGCGCAGGACGTCGGGGTCGTCGGCGGAGGCGATCGCGGTGCGGAACGCCGCCAGCTGCAGCTCCGAGCCCTCGGGGTCGCTGCTGAGTCGTCCGAGCGCCGCCTCGTGGACCCGCGCCAGCGCGTCGGCGCCGGCCAGCGGCACGACGCTCGCGAGCACCCACGGCAGCGTGTTGCGCGGCGCGAGCTCGGTGTCCTCGACGGGCAGCCGGGCGGTGAGCAGGGCGACGACGTCGGCGGGGTCGATGGCGGCGTTGTGGAAGGCGCTGCGCACGGAGTTCCAGACCGCCGCGAGCAGGCGCTGGTCGTCCATGGCGGGCAGCAGGGACCTGAGCGCCTCGACCGTCACCCGGTCGGGCGGGAAGACCCCCCAGCTGTCCTCGTAGGGGTCGAGGACCACCGCGTCGGCCCCGGCGTCGTACGGCGTCTCGGGGCCCTCGATGCGCACCTCGGAGGTCTCCCAGGCGCCGGCGACCGCGCGCGCGACGCGCAGGACGTGGGTGCGGTCGGCGGGGTGCTCGACCGGGGGAGTGCGGCGCAGGACGCCGGCCTCGCGGTCCAGGACGATCGTGTCCGGCCCGGCGGTGCGCAGCCACGAGGTGGTGAAGGAGCCGAGGTCGGCGGCGCCGGCCCGCTCCCAGCTGGCGAACAGGTCCTGCATGGCGGCGTTGCCGAACCGGTGCCGGGTGAGGTGGTCGACCACCCCGGCGAAGAACACCTCGTCGCCCAGGCGGGCGTTGAGCTGCTTGAGGACGCTGGAGCCGCGGGAGTAGGAGATGCCGTCGAAGTCCTGGAGCGCGGCCAGGGCGTCCACCGCGCCGTTGCCGGCGACCGGGTGCGTCGTGGGGCGCTGGTCGGCCACGAGCCCCCACTGGCGACGCGCGTAGGCGAGGTGCGCCCACGCGTCGTCGTACTCGGTGACGTCGGCGGTCACGCGGTTGCCGAGGTACTCGGCGAAGGACTCGTTCAGCCACAGGTCGTCCCACCAGCGCGGGGTGACGATGTTGCCGAACCACTGGTGCGCCATCTCGTGGGCGACCGTGGTCGCCCGGGTGACGCGGGCGCCGCGGGTCACGCGCGAGGTGAAGATCAGCGGGTCGCGGAAGGTGACGCAGCCGGGGTTCTCCATGGCGCCCGCGTTGAACTCGGGGACGAACGCCTGGTGGTAGTCGCCGAAGGGGTAGCGGATGCCGAACAGGCGGTGGTACTCGTCGAAGCACTGCCGGGTCATCGTCAGCAGCTCGTCGGCGTCCTTGTCCAGGTCGCGGGCCAGGCTGGCGCGGGCGCTGAGGCCCAGCGGGATGCCGTCGTGCTCGTCGCGGACCAGGTGGTAGGGGCCGGCGACCAGGGTGACGAAGTACGTCGACAGGGGTTGCGTGGTGGCCAGCTCCCACTGCGCCGAGCCGTCGGCGAAGGTCTCGGCGAGCGTCGCGGCGCCGTTGCCGATGACCACCCAGTCGCGCGGTGCGCGCACGTGGAAGGTGTAGGGCGCCTTGAGGTCGGGCTGGTCGAAGCAGGCGAAGATCGTGGGGGCGGCGTCCATGAAGGACATCCCGTAGACGTAGTGGCGACCGTCGGCTGGGTCGACGCTGCGGTGCAGGCCCTCGCCGTCGTTGCGGAACGGCATCACGGCGTCGACGACGAGCTCGTGCGCCCCGGCCCCGGGGTCCAGCGGCAGCCGTCCGCGGTCGAGCAGGTCGGGGTCGAGGGGGAGTCCGTCGAGGGTGATCGCGCGCACGCTCACCGGCTTGAGGTCGAGGAACGTCGCCTCGCCGGTGCTGGTGAAGCGCACGGTCGTCACCGACCCGAACGTCGCCTCGTCGGAGGCGAGGTCGAGGCGCACGTCGTACGACGTGACGTCGAGGGTCCGGCGCCGCTCCCGGGCCTCGGAGTGCTGGAGGCTCTGGCTCTGGCTGGTCACGACCTCAGCCTAGGAGCCCGTCGAAGTGCTACTGCCTCTTAGGTCCTCCATTCCGAGGACGCGAAGGGCAACCAGACGTCATGCTGAGACGTCGTACGGACAGGCACGCGACCGCGCGCGCCGTCCTTGCCAGGAAGGTTCCCCATGTCTCGTCCCCTCGCCCGCCGCCGCGCGCTGGTCGCCCTCGCGTCCTCCGTCGGTCTCGTGGCCGGCGCCACCGCCTACACCTCGCCCCCGGCCGGCTCCGCGCCGCCGGCCGGCGACTGCACGCCCGCCTTCCCCCTCGCCGAGGTGACGGCCGGCCAGAGCGTCAAGGGCCTCACCGTCGACTCGGGCGTCACGCCCGAGCCCTTCACCGGCGAGGTGATCGGCGTCCTCGACGACGGCGTCGCCGCCGGCATCGACATGATCATCATGAAGCTGGACTCGGCGGCGCTCCAGGACGCCGGGGGCATCTGGCAGGGCATGTCGGGCTCACCGGTCTACGACGCGACGGACAACCGCCTGATCGGCGCGGTCGCCTACGGCCTCTCCTACGGACCCTCGCCGATCGCGGGCATCACGCCCATCGAGGACATGGACGACTACCTCGAGACCGCCGCGCGCGCCCCGCAACGTGTCGACATCGGCGCCCCCATGGCCAAGCGCATCGCCCGGGCCAGCGACGTGACCGCCCGCGAGGCGTCCCAGGGAGCGCGGCCGCTGCCGATGCCGCTCGGGGTCTCCGGCGTCAGCGCCCGCCGCCTCGCCTCCGTGAAGACGCGCCCCTACGTCACCAAGGGCGCCTACGCCGTCGGCCGCGCCGCGGCCGCGGCCGGACCGGCCGACATCGTGGCCGGCGGCAACATCGCCGGCACCTTCGCCTACGGCGACGTGACGGCCGGTGGCGTCGGCACGGCGACCACGGTCTGCGACGGCCGCGTGGTGGCCTTCGGGCACCCGATGATGTTCAGCGGCCCCTCGACCATGGCCATGCACCCGGCCGAGGCGCTGTTCGTCCAGCCCGACTCGCTCGGCTCGCCGTTCAAGGTCGCCAACATCGCCGCCCCGACGGGGACCTTCACCGACGACCGCCTGACCGGCATCACGGGCACCTTCGACGAGCTGCCCGAGACCATCGCGGTCACCTCGAAGCTCACGATGGGCAGTCGCTCCCGCGAGGGCACCACCCAGGTGAGCGTCCCGGCCGCCGCGGCCGAGATGACCTTCTACCAGCTCGTGGGCAACCACGACCGCGTCGTCGACGGCAGCGCCGGCGGCACCGAGACGCAGAGCTGGAACATCAAGGGCACCGACGCCGCCGGCAAGGCGTTCACCATCTCGCGCAGCGACCGCATCACGTCGCGAAGCGAGCTGTCGTTCGAGGCCTCCATGGAGCTCCCCGACGTCGTCTACGCACTCAGCGACCTGCCGGGCGTCACGATCGACTCGATCACGGCCGACGGCGTCGTCACGTCCAACACGTCGACGTACCGCATCACCGCGATGCAGCAGCTGCGCAAGCGCACGTGGGTGACCATCAACCGCAAGAACCCGGCGACCGTGAGGGCGGGCGGCACGCTGCACCTGCGCGCGGTGCTCTCCGGGCCCGGCGGTCAGAAGCTCGTCCGGTCCCAGTTCACGGTCCCGAAGCGGGCCAAGGGGCTGCGCGGTCTGGTCGCCTTCAGCGGCGGCTCGTCGGGCTTCTACGAGGGAGGCGACGGCGAGGAGTACGAGGAGGAGTACTACTTCGAGGAGTCCGAGCCCACCCTCGCCGACATCATCAAGGCGGTGAAGGAGGAGCTGCGCAACGACCAGCTCCGCGCCGACATGATCGTCGCCGGCCGCCGCGTCTCGATCGAGCGCACCAAGGTCCTGGGTCCCGTCGACCAGGTCGTCCGCGGCCAGCGCATGGTGCCGGTGCGCGTCCGCTGAGCGTGACCGTCTAAACGCATGACCGTATGACCGACAGCGGGGCCGGGAGCGTCTGCTCCCGGCCCCGCTGTGCGGCCGGATCCCGGGCGCGGCCCGCGGCCGCGGGTGGTCGGCCTTGCGGTTTGGTCACCAATCGCGGGGTTCGAGCGCCTGAAGGGCTCGGTTGGTGACCAAACCGCAGTCCGGTGAGCGGACGCGGACCTACAGCCGCACCAGCATCTTGCCGACGTTGTCGCCGGAGTAGAGGCCGCGGAAGCCGTCGATCATCGAGTCGAGGCCGTCCACGAACGTCTCGCGGTGCACCAGCTCGCCGGCGGCCAGCCACGCGCCGGCGTCGCGGTAGAAGTCGGAGGCCGCCTCCTGGTGGTCGCTGACGATGAAGCCGCGCAGCGTGAGCCGCTTGGCCACGACCATCATCAGGTTGCGCGGGCCCGGCTCCGGCGCCTGGGCGTTGTAGCCGGCGATCGCGCCGCACAGGGCGATCCGGCCGAAGTCGGCCATGTGGAAGATCGCGCCCTCGAGGTGCTCGCCGCCGACGTTGTCGAAGTACACGTCGACCGGCCCGTGCGCCGCGAGCTGCTTGGCGACGGGGCCGTCGTGGTAGTCGAACGCCGCGTCGAAGCCCAGCTCGTCCACCAGCCAGGAGACCTTCTCCGGCGACCCTGCGGAGCCGATGACCCGGGCGGCGCCCAGACGGCGCGCGATCTGGCCGGCGACCGAGCCGACCGCGCCGGCCGCGCCGGACACGAAGACGGTGTCGCCCTCCTTCAGCTGCGCGACCCGGGTGAGACCGACGTACGCCGTGAGGCCGGGCATGCCCAGGACGCCGAGGTAGGCCGACGCGGGGACCTGGGAGACGTCGAGCCTGCGGGCCTGGCGCGCCGGGAGCACGGCGTGCTCGCGCCAGCCGGCCATGTGCAGGACGGTGTCGCCGACCTGCAGCCGGTCCGACGTCGACTCCTCGACGACGCCCACCGCGCCGCCCTCCAGGGGTGCGTCCAGGGCGAACGGCGGCGTGTAGGACTTCACGTCGTTCATCCGGCCCCGCATGTAGGGGTCGACCGAGAGCACGGTGTTGCGCACCAGCACCTCGTCGTCGCCGAGAGGCGGCAGGTCGACGTCCACGGTCCTGAAGTGCTCAGGGCCGGGGAGGCCGGAGGGGCGGGCGGACAGGTGGATCTCTCGAGTGGTCGCCATGCCTCGATCCTGCCAGTGCGCCGTCTCGGCGCGTGCCCGCAGTGGTCGCGCGCGGTGGCCGACATCACGTCCTCGTGGATGCCGGTGCCGCGGTCGCGCGTCCCTAGGATGTAAGGGTCGCGTCAGCGGCCGTACCAGTTACCGAGCATGACCCGGAGGACCGGGTCGAGAGGATGAACCAGCATGCCCATGGAGCTTCACCTGGCCACCGGAATCGTCAAGGGACGGAGCCACTCGGACCAGGACCGCGCCCTGCTGCGCAACGTGGAGCTCGCCCTGCTGGACGCGCGCCGCGAGCGCCGCAACGCCGCCCGCGCCGCGCGCCGCGGCTGACCCTCCCACCCGGGCCCCGCCGCGCTCCCGCTGGAGCGACGACCTCTGAGTAGGACCGCCCGGGGGAGCCGGCGTTCTGGCAGTCTGTGCGCATGACGCAGCCGACTCCGCAGGACCGCCCCGACACCTGGCGAGGCATCGACCTGACCCGCATCGGCGACGGTCGCTACAAGGCGACCAACGCCCGCGGGGGACTGGTGCCGATCGGCAGCGGAGGCGACGACCCCGACTTCACCCCGGTCGAGCTGCTGCTCGCCGCCTTGGCCGGGTGCGCGGCCGTCACCGTCGACGAGCTCACCAGCCGACGGGCCGAGCCGCTCTCCTTCGACATGACCGCCGAGGGCCACAAGGTGCGCGACGACGGCGGCCAGCACCTCGTCGGGCTGAAGGTCACCTTCGACGTCACGTTCCCCGAGGGGGAGGCGGGTGACGCCGCGCGGGCGTTCCTGCCGCGCGCCGTGCAGCAGACACACGAGCGGATCTGCACGGTGTCGCGCACCGTGGAGCTCGGGACGCCGGTGGACTACACCGTCGCCGAGCCTCCGCAGCCCGGGCCCTGATGAGCGCGCCGAAGGTGGGGCCCTGGACCGAGGTGCCCCGCCAGGACGGCCGACGGTTCGTAGTGACCGGCGCCAACAGCGGCATCGGCTTCGAGACGGCCAAGGCGCTGGCCAAGCGCGGCGCGCACGTGGTCCTCGCCGTGCGCAACGCCGCCAAGGGCGAGGCCGCCGCCCGTCGCATCCGCGGCGAGGTCGAGGTCCGCCCCCTCGACGTCGCCGACCTCTCCTCGGTGCGCGCCTTCGCCGCCGACATCGGCGACGTCGACGTGCTCGTCAACAACGCGGGCGTGCTGGGCGTCCCGTTCGGCCTCAGCCCCGACGGCGTCGAGCTGCACCTCGCGACCAACCACCTCGGCCACTTCGCGCTCGCCAACCTGCTCCTGCCGCGCCTGCGTGACCGGGTCGTGGTGGTGAGCTCGCAGTCGCACCGCTCCGGCGTGCTCGAGCTGGACGACCTGGGGTGGGAGCGCCGCGGCTACGCGCCGTACGCCGCCTACGCCCAGTCCAAGCTGGCCAACATGCTGTTCCTGGCCGAGCTGCAGCGGCGGCTCACCGCCGCCGGCTCGACGCTGCGGGTGACCGGCGGCCACCCGGGCTCGACCGCGACCGCGATCACCGCCAACACCGGCAGCGGGCTGATGACCTGGGTCGGCTCCTGGGGCCACGGCCTCGTCGGCATGCCGGCCTGGAAGGGCGCCCTGCCGACGCTGTACGCCGCCACGATGGACGTGCCCGGCAACACCTACGTCGGCCCGCACCGGC
Organism: Nocardioides lijunqiniae; assembly: GCF_015024225.1. Classification (GTDB taxonomy): domain Bacteria; phylum Actinomycetota; class Actinomycetes; order Propionibacteriales; family Nocardioidaceae; genus Nocardioides; species Nocardioides lijunqiniae. The sequence goes on along the minus strand of NZ_JACJGM010000004.1, from coordinate 33,459 downwards.
TCCGCGAGATGAACGGCTGGCCCGTCTGCGTCGGCCGCAGCCGCAGCGCCACCGATCCCGACCTCGCCCGGGCGCTCTGGTCGGCCTCCGAGACGCTCAGCGGCGTCACCTTCCCGCTGGCCTGACCCCCTGCGGTTTGGTCACAAACCGCAGGTTCCGGGGCCCCGACGTTGCGGTTGGTGACCAAACCGCAGGGGTCGGGGCGCGCCGACCGCCTCTCACCTAGTCGACGGTGACGCTCTCGATGGTGACGGCCTCGGCGGGAGGACCGTCCACGAGGCCGCCCTGCACGCCCTTCGCGGCGATGCCGGTGAGGACCTCGAGGTCGGCCTCGTCGACCTGCCCGAAGACCGTGTAGTTCGGCGGGAGCTCCCAGGTGCCGTAGACGAAGAAGAACTGCGAGCCGTTGGTGTCGGGCCCGGCGTTGGCCATCGCCAGCGTGCCCGCCTCGTAGGTCTCCGAGCCGGTCAGCTCGTCGTCGAAGCTGTAGCCGGGGCCGCCGCCCCCGGTGCCGGTCGGGTCGCCGCACTGCAGCACCTGCACCTCCGGTGCCTGCGAGAGCCGGTGGCAGTCGATGCCGTCGAAGTAGCCCTGGGCCGCCAGGGAGGTGAACGAGTTGACCGTGCACGGGGCGGCGTCGGCGTCGAGGGTGACGCCGAGGTCGCCGGCGGACAGGGAGACCGTGGCCTGCACCTCGCCGTCGTACGCCGCCTTGTCGGCCGGCGGCTCGGGTGCGTCGTCGGTGGCCTCCTGCTCGACGTAGGTGCAGGGGGCGCCGTCGGGGTTCGACGGCTGGTCGGACGCGGTCGAGGACTCGTCGTCGCCGCAGCCCGCGAGGCCGAGCACGAGGACGGTGGCGGCGATGGCGGCCAGGGGTCGCTTCAGCATGGGGCGATCGTAGGGGAGCCGCTCCTTCCACCACGAAGCCCCCGGGATTGGGCCGGCCGACCTAGGTTGGAGCCATGCAGCTGGGAGTGCACTACGCGAGCTTCAGCCACTCCGCGTGGCAGGACCGCCTCGAGGAGCGACTCAGCGAGACGGCGCGCGTCGCCGACCAGTCCGGCGTGTCCCTGCTGACGGTGATGGACCACTGGTTCCAGATGGAGGACCTCGGCGGCCCCGGCGAGCCGATGCTCGAGGGCTACACGACGCTGGGCTACCTCGCCGCCGTCACCGAGCGGGTCCGCCTCAGCCTGCTCGTCACCGGCGTCACCTACCGCCACCCCGGCCTGCTCGCCAAGACGGTGACGACCGTCGACCGGCTCTCGCGCGGCCGCGCGATGCTCGGGATCGGGGCCGCCTGGTACGACCGGGAGCACGCCGGCCTCGGCGTCCCCTTCCCGTCGACCTCCGAGCGCTTCGAGCGCCTGGAGGAGACGCTGCAGGTGTGCCGGCAGATGTGGAGCGACGACGACGGCCCCTACGACGGCACCCACTACCGGCTCGCGGAGACCTACTGCGTCCCGCCGCCCGTGCGCCCCACCGGAGTCCCGGTGCTCATCGGCGGCTCGGGGGAGCGCAAGACCTTGCGGCTGGTGGCCCAGTACGCCGACGCCTGCAACCTCTTCGGCGAGTCGCCGGAGGTCGTGGCCCACAAGCTCGACGTCCTGCGGCGCCACTGCGACGACCTCGGGCGCGACTACGGCACGATCGAGAAGACGATGATCGCCACGGCCGACCCGCTCGCCGACACCGACGCGTTCCTGTCGAGCATGGCGCAGTACGCCGCCCTCGGCATCGAGCTCGTCACGCTGGTGCCGGGCGGGGACGACCCGGTCGCCTGGACGACCGAGGTCGGCGAGCGGGTCCTGCCCCGCCTCGCCGAGGTGTGAGGCGTGCTCCGGCGCACGATCGCCCGGGCCGGCGGCCTGCTGCTGGCGGCGTCGTTGCTCGCCGCGTGCTCCGAGGCCCCTTCGGACGGTCGCGACTCCGCGCGGCGGTCGTCCGGCGCCGGGGACACGCCCCCGCGCTCGTCCTCCGTCCCACCTGCTGAGGCCGCGCCGGCCCCGGCACCCAGCGTGCCGCCGGCCTCGGCGGCACCTGCGCCCGCCTTCCAGGTCAGCGACGGCCGCCCCCGCGACGCCTCGCTGACGATCTCCGCGCTCGGGCTGCGAGACCTGCGCGTCGTCTCCTACCGCGGCTTCACCGACGACGCCCCGGGCACCGAGATCCAGAACGGCGGCCTGGCCGCCAGCCCGTCGGGACCGCGTGGGGGAGTGGGTCCGGGCGGCCTCGGCAACTACCAGGTCACCGCCCACCGCACCTCCTCCACCCGCGCCTTCGAGCAGCTGCCGGACCTGCGCCGCGGCGACCGGGTGGTGGTGCAGGCCGGCGGCGTGGAGTACGTCTACCGGATCGTCGGCACCCGCGAGACGTCGTTCCGCTCACCGAGGTCGCTGCGCGAGCAGCGCGCGGCCGTCCCGGGCCGGCCGGGCGTCGCGCCCACCCGGGCGATGATCACGCTCTCCACGTGCGCCACCGCCGAGGACCACGCGGAGGGCAACTACTGGTCCGACGAGTTCGACAACCCCGAGCACCGCATCGACAAGATCGGCGTGCTGGTGGACAGCCGTCCGGCCGCCTGAGAGGCCCCGCTAGCGTCTCGCCCATGGCCGAGACGCGCCCCCGTGACGTCGTACCGCTGCGCGAGGCGACGCGTGCCTGGTTCCTGATCTCGCTGCAGACCTTCGGCGGCCCGGCCGGGCAGATCGCGGTCATGCAGCGCACGCTCGTCGACGAGCGCCGGTGGATCGGCCAGCAGCGCTTCCTGTTCGCCCTGTCCTACTGCACGCTGCTGCCCGGCCCCGAGGCCCAGCAGCTCGCGACGTACGTCGGCTGGCTGCTCAACGGCGTCCGCGGCGCGCTGGTCGCCGGCGTGCTCTTCGTGCTCCCCGGTGTCGTGGCCCTCCTCGTGCTCTCGGGGGTCTACGTCGCCTACGGCGACACCTCCGTGGTCGAGGCGGTCTTCCTCGGGCTGGCCCCGGCCGTGGTCGCGATCGTGCTGCAGGCCGTCGTGCGCCTCGGCACCAAGGCCCTCACCCACCCGGCGCTCGTCGCGGTGGCCGTGGCGGCGTTCGCGGCGCTCACGGTCTTCGGCGTGCCGTTCCCGCTGGTCGTGCTCGTCGGGGCGGTCGCCGGCTGGCTGCTCGGCCGCGCCGTCCCCGCGATCGCCACGCCGCGCCCGACGCCTCCCGACGACGGGCCGGCGCCGCTGATCAGCGACGACGCGCTGCACACCGAGCGACCCTCGGGGCGACGGGCCTCCCTGGTGCTCGCCGTCGGTCTGACCCTGTGGGTGCTGCCCGTCCTGGTCGCCGGGCTCCTGGCCGGGCGCGACAGCGTCTACGTCGACCAGGGGCTCTTCTTCTCCGGGGCCGCGGTCGTCACCTTCGGAGGCGCCTACGCCGTCCTCGCCTACGTCGCGCAGCAGGCCGTCTCCGTCTACGGCTGGCTGGCGCCCGGCGAGATGGTCAAGGGCCTCGCGCTCGCGGAGACCACGCCCGGCCCGCTGATCATGGTGGTGCAGTTCGTGGCGTTCGTCGGCGCCTACCGCGACCCCGGCAGCCTCGACCCCTGGGCGGCCGCGACGCTGGCCGCGCTGCTCACGACCTGGGTCACGTTCGTGCCGTGCTTCCTCTTCATCCTGCTGGGCGCGCCGTACGTCGAGCGGCTGCGCGGCAACCGCACCCTGTCCTCGGCGCTGACCGGCATCACCTCGGCCGTGGTCGGCGTCATCGCCAGCCTCGCCTTCTACTTCGCGGTCCACACGCTCTTCTCCGAGACCCGCCGCGAGAGCTCCGGCCCCCTGGCGCTCGACCTGCCCGTTCTGGCCTCCCTGGAGTGGTCGGCGGTGGCGATCACCGCCCTCGCGTGCGTGCTCGTCATCGGGCGGACGTGGTCGGTGCTGCCGACCCTCGCCGTCTGCACCGCCGCCGGACTGGTCTGGAGCCTGGCCGCCGGCAGCCTGTGACGGCCGCCCCGGGCTTCCGACGCCGCTACCCCTCGTCCACCGCCGTGTCGCGCAGGTGCCCCGTCGCCCGGTCCACCTGCTGCAGGAAGGCCTCGGCCTCCTCGACCAGGGCCGCGTCCGAGGGACGGGGTCGGTCGCGCGGCCCGGACGAGGTGAACCCGTACGCCGGGTCCGGACCGGACACCCAGGCGAAGTCGTAGACCCACGGGGTGTCCGGTCGCTGGGTGACGACGAACCGCTCGCCGCTCACCTCCAGCGTCAGTGGGCGCACGCGATGCCTCGTTGCTGGGTGACGGCGACCTCGGGGCCGTCGACCTCGCCGACGATGTCCACGTCGATCGAGCTCCGCCACAGGTAGGGACCCTGCTGCGGGCCGCACGCCTTGCGCACGTTGACCCGTCGCCCGGATCCCCCCGAGCCGGGACCCACCGTGCCGCTGTTGCACTTCACGTTGGCCCAGCCGCCACTCGCAGGCTTCTGCAGGCACACCGTCACCTTCGCCAGCTTGGCGGACCCGCTGATCTTCTGCCACCAGCCGTGGGCGCTGGCCTCACGGTTGGTGACGTGGACGTAGTCGCCGTTCGAGAGGTAGACGGTGCTCGCGCGAGCCGCGCCGACACTGCTCGACGGTCGCCCGTCGTCGACGGGAGCCGCATGGGCGGCGCCGCCGAGACCCAGCGACCCTCCCGCCATCGCGACCAGCAGGACAGTGACCCGAGAGATGTTGCGCATGTCGACCTCATCGTGAGCGGGGAGCCGTGTTGCTCCTGCTCACCATCCAAACAAGCGGCACCGACATGGTCAACGAGCTCCGTCCCGTTGGTCGGATCCCTCCCCGCCGCCCGGGACGCCGGACATACTGGGGCGCATGGAGCTTCCGGGAGCCGGGTCCGCTGCGCTGTCGGCCGCGGTCGCCGCGGAGGACCCGGAGGCCGTCGTGGCCGCGCTGGCGGCGTACTCCGCGGAGCTGCTGCGCACCGGTGACCTCGCCCTGCTCCGCGACGCGGCGAGGGTCGTGTCGCCCGACGGGGGAGTGCTTCGCGGGGAGGTGGCCTGGCGGCTGGGCTACGCCCTCCACCAGAGCGGCCGCTTCGACGAGGCCCTGGCCTGCTACGCCCGCGCCGACCGCGACCCCGCGCACACCTCGCTCGCCGACCTCGCGCAGCTGTACGCGGCGGAGGCGTCGACCCTGTGGGCACGAGGCGACGCCGCGGCCAGCAGGGTGAGCGCCGACCGTGCGCTGGAGTGCGCGACGGGCTCGGGCGACGACAGCGCCCTCGGCTCCGCCTGGGTGTCGCAGGCGCTGGTCAGCGCCCTCGAGGGCGACCGCCACACCAACCGGCACGCCTACGCCAGGGCGCTGGAGGCGGCGGCCCGCGCCGGCGACGTCCTGACCCAGGTCCGCGTCCACAACAACCTGGGGTCCCTGGAGAACGAGGAGGGCCGCTACGCGCCCGCGCTGGTGCACCTCGACGAGGCCGTCGCGTTGTGGCAGCACGCCGTGCCGGCCGCCGTACGGGCGCTGACCTGCATCAACCGCGCGGAGTCCCTGCTCGGCCTCGGCCGCGTGGAGGAGGCGCTCGCCGAGCTCGAGCACGCCCGGGCGCTGACCAGGGATGAGCTGTCGCCGCTGCTCGGCTACGCCGTGCTCGGGTCCGGCGACGCCAACGCGGCGCGCGGCAACGCCACCCAGGCGGCCGTCGCCTTTCGCGAGGCGATCGGCTTCGCGGAGCGCACGGGCGACGCCCAGGTCCTGGTGCCGGCCCTGGCCGGTCTGGCTCGCGCCACGGTGGGGGAGGACCTCGAGGAGGCCCAGGGCGTCCTCAAGCGGGCGCTGGACCAGCCGGCCGCGCTCGGCCAGGTGAGCGCGCTCCTCGCGGCCGGGTGGGTCGCGCTGGTGTCGGGGCAGGAGGACCGGGGCTCGGAGTACGCGCGGCAGGCGTCGCGAGAGGCCGGTCGGCGCCACGACGCACGCGGCCTGGCCGAGGCGCTGGAGCTGCAGTCGATGCTCGCGCCGATGCCGCACCGGCTCGACCTCGTCGACGAGGCGGCGACCGTCTGGGCCGGCACCGGTCACGCCATCGGCCTGGCGACCAACCAGGTGCTGCGGGCACGAGCCATGGGCGACCACGTCGCCGAGCAGTCCGCGCGACGGCGGCTGCGCGCGCTCGGCGTACGTGACGGGGCGACGCGCATCGCGGGCGCGCTGCAGGCGCTGGGCACCACCGAGCGGGCCGGCGTGACGATCCGGGCGCTGGGCTCCTTCGCGATCCACCGCAGCGGCGAGCCGGTGCCGGCCTCGGAGTGGCAGTCGCGCAAGTCGCGCGACGCGCTGAAGATCCTGGTCGGCCGCCGAGGGAGGCCCATCTCCCGGGAGGCGCTGTGCGAGCACCTGTGGCCCGAGACCCTCAACACCGGGAGCCGGCTGTCGGTCGTGCTGTCCACGCTGCGCGCGGTCCTCGACCCCGAGAAGCGACTGGCCTCCGACCACTACCTCGCGGCCGACCGTCAGTCGGTCCGGCTGGACGTCGGCGCCGTGGAGATCGACGTCGTCGCCTTCCAGGACACCGCGCGCGCCGCGCTGCGCGCGATCCGTGCGCGGGGGTCGGGCGGCGCGGGGCCCGGCGGGGTGGAGGAGCTCGAGCGCGCGGCCGCCATGTACACCGGCCACTTCCTCGAGGACGACCCCTACGCCGACTGGAGCGTCGAGGTGCGCGACGAGCTGCTGGCCCTCGCCCTCGACGTACGGCGTGAGCTCGCCGCCGAGCTCGCCGGCCGCGGCGAGCACCAGCGCGCCGTACCGTGGCTGGTCGGGCTGGTCGCCGACGACCCCTACGACGAGCCCGCCCACCAGGCGCTGGTGCGCTCGCTCCACCTCACCCGGCGCCACGGCGAGGCCCGCCGCTGCTACCGCGCCTACGTGACACGGATGGAGGAGATCGACGCCTCCCCGCTCGACCTCGCGGACCTCCTCGACGGCCGCTCCGCCTGAAGGCTGAACGCGTGAAGGAAGGTTTCCCGAAGGCTTCTCGAAGAGCCGCTCCCGACACTGGCCGGGTCAGTCCGACCCTCCAGCAGAAGCGAGTCGTCATGAAGTCCCAGCTCGTCCGCTCCACGCCCGCCGCCCTCCTCCTGTGCGGGGCCGTCCTGCTCGCCGGGTCCGGTGGCGCCGTCGCCGGCTCGATGATCACGGGAGCACAGATCAAGAACGGCACGGTCACCTCCGCCGACCTGAAGAACAAGACCGTCAAGCCCTCCGACCTGAGCCCGGCGACCACCCGCAAGCTGCAGCGCGTGGGTGCCTACCAGCGCGTCACCCAGTCGGTCGTGGTGGCACCCGGCGACAACGGCCAGATCGCCGCCCAGTGCGCCCCCGGCTCGATGGTCCTCGGCGTCGCGGCCCACTGGCAGCTGAGCTTCGCGGGCCCCCAGACGCTCATCAACCCGGCCAACACGGTCGGCATGGCGTACGGCATCAACAACGCCGGCGCCAACGACACCCTCATCGTGGACGTCACCTGCGGTCGCGTCGCCTCCTGAGGGAGCGGGGGAGCGGCGGTCGCCCTTGCGGTTTGGTCACAGACCGCAAGCCCGAGGCCCCGAAACGTGCGGTTGGTGACCAAACCACAGCACCCGCGGGCCCACGGCTCCGCCCGCCGCCCCGCGTCGCTGCGCCGGAGTCCGCCCAGTCAGCGATAGGTTCCGTGCGGGTCGCAGCTGCCGGGGACGGTCCCCGGGTGCAGCGGCCACCCAGGGGGCACGGTGCAGATCGAGGTCATGGCGTCGTCGCCCACCTACGGGGGAGCTGGATCGATCGACCTCGTCGGCGAGTTCCTGCTCGAGGGCCTGGCGCCGGTCGGTGAGGCTGTCGAGCGGATCGAGGTCGACCTCCTTCTGACGGCCACTCCGGAGGCTCCGCGCGACACCTACGACGACGGCGCTCACGAGGTCGGTGTCGTTGTCGGTGTCGGCCTTGTCGTCGATCCCGACGTCCAGGCGATCCTGGACGCCCTCGCCGAGGCTGCACGTGACGGGATGGCGATGTCTCCCGGCGACGCCGGCTGGGGCCTGGCCCACGAGCAGGAGCGGCAGAAGGGCCCGTCCCTGGTCTTCCGGCGCAGCGCCCGCCGTGTCCGCGTCCGCGTCGTGAGCAGGTTGTCGGAGCTCGACGTCTTCGGCAGCGAGCCGCGACCCGCCACCTTCGCCACCGCCGCGCGCGAGATCGTCGACGGGCTAGAGCCGCTACGTCAGCGTGCCACGAAGGGCGACGACCTCGACGTGGCCACGCTCCTGGCGCACCTGGAGGCCAGGCTCGCGCAGCTGCCCGAGACCGACGAGGACCTTCACACGACGCTGGCGCCGCTGGTCGCCGAGCGGCTGGAGCGGTGGGCGGCTTTGTCGCCCTGGGACGTGGTGGACGTGGACTGGTCCCTCTACGCGCCCGAGGCGCGGACCCTCCTCGACGACCCGTTCTTCTGGGACCCCGCCGACGACGAGGCCCCGCACGGGAGTGACACCGGTGCCGACGTCCTCGCCGAGTTCCTGGACCAGCGTCCCCGCGACCCGCTCGCCTTCCTCGAGTCGCAGGCCACCGGGTGGGGCTTCGACTCGCTGGCAGAGCTGGGGCGGGAGGAGCCCGAGGAGCACGACACGCTGATCGTCGCAGCGGCGTTCGCACAGCTGAAGGTGACGGCCCGGATCGACTCCACGCTGGGGGAGATGGCGATGGAGGCGCTGGGACGTCGCACCGGCGACGAGGCCGACGCGACCGACGACCTGCTCGTGTCCGCCCTCGCCAACGCGACCGAGCGCGCATGAGAGGCGAGCCGCCCTGACCCAGGCGCGCCAGGGATGACCCGAACGGGCTATGGCCGCCCCTTTGCCGGGGGAGGAGAGTCGATTGTCCCCAGCGCCTTCCCCAGGAGCCCCCATGTCGCGCACCGCCGTCCGTTCCCGCCGTCGTCCAGCCAGGGCCGGGGCGGCGGTGGTCGCCATCCTGGCCGTCGCAGTCGGACTGCTCGCCGCCACCCCGACTCCGGCCGGGGCGGGGGGCTCGGTGGTCGTCGGACCGGTCGAGGCGTTCACGACGGCGTACCCGTCGCTGGCACGGGAGGACTTCGAAGGCTCGCGGCTCGCGCCTGGGACGGTGATCGACTGCGGCACCGCTCCGCTGTCGTCGGCGTCGGAGAGCCCCTGCTACGACGCCGGCGCGCTGACCCGCGGCGCCACCTACTCCTCGGACCCCGTAGGGGCCTTCAACATGGCAGCTGCGACGACGGGATGGCTGGGCGCCAAATCGACCTTCGTGGTGTCCAACAACTCTGCTGCCTCGCTCGTCATCGACTTCACCGTCCCCGTGGACACCTTCGGGTTCGCCCTCGGCATGCGGACGGCCGGTGCCTGCACGGTGGTGGTCTCCTACGTCGACAGCAGCCCAAGCACCACGCTGCCGAGGGCGTGCCCCGGGGTGGACGACCTTGCCTTCATCGGGGTGCGCGCCGACCGCCTCGTCGACTCGGTGAAGATCACGGGGGCGGGCAACGAGGCGCTGGACGACCTGCGCTTCGGTCTCCGAGCCCCCAGCAGCGTCCGGCTCGGCCGCGTCCGGGTCGACCGCAGCGCGGGCACCGCCGTCCTGTCCGCGACCGTGCCGGGCATCGGGACGACCACGCTCGGGGGCAAGGGAGTCGTGCCGGTCGCGCGGGACTCGGCCGGCGCTCGCACCCATGCGTTGCCCGTCGCCGTGCGCGGCAAGGCTCGTCGCACCCTGCAGCGCACCGGTCGGGTCACCGTGCTGGTGCGCGTCACCTATCGGCCCAACGGCGGGACGCCCACGACCGCGACGAAGCGCGTCACGCTGCGCAAGCGGCGCTGAGGGTCCGACGGGGGGCGAGCACGCATACCGTGGTCTCCGGCGCGGCTCCCTCGCCTGAAGGCGGACGCGGACGCCGCGCCACCCGCTGTCATTCGTGCACCGCGAGCAGGTCGAGGTGCTGCGTCAAGAGCTCTCGTGCGACGTCCGGCGTGACCGTGACGCTCCCGTCGACCAGGTGGAACGCGAGGCCGTCCAGCAGCACGTGCAGCCGTGTGGTCTCGGAGTCCAGGTCGAGGGACGACCGGAACGTGCTGTGGGAGGCACCGTCGGCGAGCACGCTGCGGCAGGCCTCACGGATCCCGGCGTAGCCCTCGTCCCGGAGGGTGTGCAGGCCAGGATGGGCGGGGGCTTCGGCGATCAGTGCGAGCTGGATCTGCATCTCCACGCGTCGTACGTCGTCCAGGGGAAGCAGCTCGCTGAGCCAGTCGACGGCGACCTCGATGCTGCCGACCGCTCGGGCGGCGCCGAGGAACCGCTGGGTGACGTTCTCGATCGCGAGACGCATCGCGGCCGCCAGCAGCTCGTCCTTGCTCTGGAGCACGTGGCGCAGCGACCCGGCGGACACGCCGGCCTCCGCGGCCGTCGTCCGCACGGACACCGCGGCGATGCCGTCCCGTGCGATCACCCGCCACACCGCCTGGGCGAGTTCTCGTCGACGTCGGGCATGGTCGATCAGCCGGGGCATGCAGATTATGGTAGCACGATCGTGCTACCATAATGGCGACATGAAGGCGCCGACCAGGAGCAATGCGTGCACTCGTTCTTCGACGACAACCCGATCGCCGCGCTGATCGTCGCCTGTGAGGTGGGACTGTGGATCCTGCTGGGCTCGGGACTGGCCCTGAGGTACCTGCTGAGGCACCCGCGATCCGGTGCGGTCGTGCTCGCGGGCATCCCGTTGCTCGACGTCGTGCTGCTCATCGCGGCGACGCTCGATCTGCACCGCGGCGCCGAGCCTGACGGGACCCACGGACTCGCCGCCATCTACCTCGGGTCGAGCATCGCCTTCGGTCCCGCACTGGCGCGATGGGCGGACGTGCGCTTCGCCCACCGCTTCGCTGACGGCCCGGCACCGGTCAAGCCGGCGAAGGGCTCGGCCGAGCGGCAGGCATTGCTGTGGACCGAGTGGCGGCGGGTGGTGACCGCTGCCAGCATCGCGTCCCTGGTCCTGATCGCTCTGGCGTACCTCGTCGCGGAGCCGGGCCAGCGCGAGCCGCTGCTGTGGTGGGCCGGCAGGGCATGGATCGTCGCCGGCTTGTGGTTGCTGTTCGGACCGCTGTGGGAGACGTCCGTCCGCTCGTCGCGGCCACCACGGACGCGTGACAGGGACGAGAGCGGCATTCACCACTGACGGGGGACGCTCACCCCGCGCCGCACTCCTGCCAGCCTGAGCGTCCGCGGCAGAAGCCCAGCTGCAGGTAGGTGCGCTTCTCGCCAGGTGCGTAGTACTTCGCCTCGAGGTACCGGAAGCGCTTGCTCGGCACCGGCAGTGCCCACCGAGCGACGCCCCTGGCGTTGGTGGAGACCCGCGCGCGGTGACGCGTGCCGTCGTTGCGCGTCCCGGAGAAGCGGACGACGGCCTTGGCGACCGGTGTGCCGGAGGCCCGGCGCACCAGTCTCACCTTGAATGCCCTTCGCGCGGGGCCGGGGGAGCCGAACGCGTAGATCTTCCACGTCGGCGCCGTGGACGCCGAAGCAGGCGGTGGTGCGGCGGACGTTGCCGTGGTGGAGCCCGCCAGGCAGGTCACCACCACGAGCAGCGCGACCAGGAGTCCTCCGAATCGGGAGGATCGCCGACTACCAGAGCCTGTGCTCATACCTTCTGCCTCTCGCATGGGGATCAGTCTCCTATGCCCGGGGCCGGCGGAACGTCAACTGGTCCTGGGAGCTCCATCCCCACCAGGGCGAGGGCCGGACCTCCGTGGGCTCCCACCCGTCCTGAGCCATCCGGTTCAACAGCAGCTCGCGCTCCTGGGGCTTGGGGTCACACTCACGCACGGCGTACTCGAAGGAGCTGGGGGTCATGGCGTCCTCGTGGCGTCGGTGGAGCAGGTGCACTGGATCAGGAACCTATCAACTGGCACACCAGCGGTGGACCGACGCGCGCCGTCGGGGGAGGAGTGTCGGTGAGGAGTGCCGGTGACGGCACTAGGTGCGGTCGTACCGCGTGACCAGGCTCCAGTCGGACCGCACGGTGGCGGGGCGCAAGGCGGGGAACAGGTCCCCACGCTCGAGCAGCTCGACGTCCGCTCCCTGAGCGACGAGGCGTCGTCGGTCCCAGGCGATGCTTCGGAAGAGCGCCTCGACGTCGGCCGGCGTGCCGAGCAGGATCGGGTCCAGCAGTGCGACGGCCGCGGTCTCGTCCAGCGGATCCCGGATCTTGGCGGCCACGCACAGCGGCAGGAGCGCGCTCCACAGCAACAGGTGCCGGGGCAGGTCGTGCCGGATCGCCTCCAGGTGCGCCGCTGAGACCGGGACGGTGAACTGCCGAGGGTCATGGAGCGCGTCGGCTCCGCCCGCCACCTCGATCCAGAGGCGTCCCTGTTCACCGATCACGCACGGCATCCACACGTTGTCGCGCGCGAAGACGACCTCCCTCACCACTGCGGATCCACCACCGGACGAGCCTACGCACCGAGCGGCGCGACTGCTGCGAACTCACCTGTGACCGTGCCCTGGCAACGCGGCCTCCACGGAGATGGTCTGCCGAGCATAAAAGGATGCAGCACTGGGTATGTGTCGAATCCCACACCAACTCGGAGGAGTGTTCACCCATGCGTTCAAAGATTGCGGCAGGCCTCGCAACGATTCTCACCGGTGTCGTGCTGGTGAGCGGCCCGCTCGTCGGTAGCTCCAGCGCAGCCCCGACTGCCAGGGAATGCTCCAGCTGCGACGGCGGAAGGGGCGGAGGCGGAGGCGGGGGCGGCTGCGGCCCGGTGTGCAGCGGCCCCGGTGGTGGGCCCCGGAAGTAGGGCGGCCGACGGCACCGAGCTTCCCCGCCGGCACGAGCGGAACCCCGGACGCGCCGGCGGGGAAGATCGTCATGTGCTCGACGGTTCCTACTGTCCTCGCGACCTCGATGGTCGCCGCGGTCGCGACGACGAACCCGGGTTCGGCTGCGATGCCGACCCAACGGGACGTGCTGACGACGCGCACCACCGCGAGCCCGATGAACAGCACCACCAAGATGCGGATCGGCCGGACGTTGGCATGCATCGCCCATCGCGTGGCATGGGTGTGGAACAAGTACGAGGTCGACTGCGTGACCGACGCCTCTGCGCTTCGGGGAAGACTAGCGGACGGTCCGTCAACGCGACCTCCGGAGCGCTCAGAAGAATTGAGACTCGTTGAGCCCAATCGAGCGCAGTCCTTTGCCCGGGCGAAAGCTCATCTGGATGCGGTACTCGTCCTCGGTGCCCCACGCGTAGAACAGTGAGTGCTGGTCGCCGCTGCTCGGCTCGCCGAGCACGCCTCGGACGTCGTCGGCCTCGGAGGCTGGCCCGAAACCTTCGAAGAGCGCGTCAGGCCGTGGGTAGGCTCCCTCGCCTTGGAGGTAGATGGTGACGCCGAGCGCCGGCTGCGGTCCGTCGCCGAACGTAAAGACTTGGATGCCGTGATCGCGTAGGTCATTGGGGTCGACGCCGGTCACGCCGAGGAGTTCGACCGCTGCCTCACGTGCGTCGGTGCGTCCAACCAGCTCGAGCAGCGGCGCGCCCTCGCCACCGAGGTCGGCGGCGCTCAGCTGGGTGCCCTTGACCGGGTGCGTCGGCTTGGGCTTCGGCTCGCCCTCGATCAGCCGGTCCACCCACCGCGAGAACGCGTCGCCCCTGGTTCGCACGGTGAACGACGCGGGCACCTTGACGTCATAGGTCTCCTGCACCCACGCCCGGAAGTCGTCGACGGCGCTAGCGGTCTCAAGTGGCGGCCGGCCGGACGTCGTCATAGAGAGCTCCTGGTGGCCGACAGCGACAGCGCGCAGCAGGTCGAGCGGCGTCTTGGCCAGCAGGAATTTCTCTCCTTCGCTGCCGAGCACGCCGACCCGGATGGTGCCGCGGTCGTTCCAGAGGACGACGAGGCTGCCGGTACCGTCGGCCTGCGCGATGGGGAGCAGCGTCTTGTCGTCGGGGGTCTTGTCTGTAAACCAGCCGTCGATGGTCAGACCTGTGTCGAAGACAATGCCGAGCACGCGGTCGCCGGCGTAGGCGGTGAGCGAGACGCGGCCATCGCGCTCGATGGCGTGGCCGTGATCTTCCATCCACGCCCAGGCCGCGTCGAGCTCGTCAGGTATCGGGAGGCCATCAAGGTGCGAGGCCCGAAGCAGGTCCGCGAAGTGAGACATGCCGCTCACGTTATTCCAAGGCCGCGATCGGACGGCGAATGCACGCTCGAGGCGGATCCTCCGCCCAGGTGTAGACAACACCGCTACGAGTGAAAGGACTCGCAGGCGCGACGACTCGTCAGAGCGAGTCCTCTCTGCTTAGGTGTCCGCTGTGATGGAAGTCTGCGACTACGCCACCAGCTGGTGGAGGTTCGGATGAGCCGGAAACGTCCTCGCCGCGTGATTGGCCCAGCCACCGCCTGGGCGGGGTCGCAGCAACCCGGCACCGCGCTGCGCTGGAAGGAGCTCGAGATAGCCGCGTGGTCCGGGCACCCCACGGTCGCGCGGGCGCTCGCGGGCCGCCTGTCGCTCGCCATGGCCCTCTTCGCAGCGGGGTCCCTCATCACCTACGTCGTCGCGTTCGCCTACCCGATCGTCGCCTTGGCTGCGAGCACACCCGGGCGTGGAGCGACGCCGTGGGCCGGGGCCCACACCCGGCTGAGCACCGCGGGTGTCGTGGTCGCTGTCGGGTTCGTCGCGCACACGACGCTGGTTGGCCTGTGGTTGCTCCACCGCTCGCCTCACGGCCGGCTCGAGCGGTCGCCAGTGCTGATACGTCAGGCCTGGGTCGTGCTTGTCGCTGGGCTCCTGCTCTTCGTCGCCGTGATCGGGCTGCGCTCCGATGTCACAGGCGGTGCCTGGGTGCTGGTCATGGTCGGCTGCTCGATCGTGCTGTCGGCTGCCACACTGGTACTGCACCGGACGGCCGCGACGCCTGACCCCGACAGTCAGCCGACGGGGGAGTCGACGCCGCGGGCCAGCGTCCGACGCGCCGTCGACCGGGTGCCGGCCAGCGAGTTGGACGCCGTCCGAGCAGACCTCGAGCGGTCTCTCGACGACCTCGCAGAACGCGGAGTCATCAGCGGAAAAGAACGTGAGAAGGTGCGCGGCGCCCCGCTCGGCATGCTCACCATCGCGCTCAGCGCACCGCCCACACGGTCCTAAGGCGGCCCCTAGGGGTAGGCCGCCCGGCTCCTGGTCGGTCAGGACGCTGATGGGGGAAGCGTCCAGCCCACGAAGAGCAACGCTCCAAGCGCGGTATCAGTCGCGTCTTTGATCGACCACGCGAGTAAGAAGGCGAGCCCGGCGATGACAAGCCACACGCCAGAACCTCGGGACGATCTCACCAGGGGAGTCTAGGAGCGTGACTCTCGCGAGCTCACCGGATGAGCGCACGCGGAACGCCGCAAGTGCGTCAGTGGACGACCTGCGGGGAGACACGCAGACCTGCAACCTGACATAATGTCAGTTATCGGCGGTCCACGGAGAGCGCAGCAGGGTGCACTCAACGAAGCTGCCGAAGTTGATGTTGCCACTCGTACGGACCACGCCGAGGTAGTCGCGGATGTTCGGCGACCGAGTTCCACGGTTTCGTTGGGTAGTTCGGCACCTCCAGCCCAGCGATCCTTGAGCCTGCGACCCGTCGTTGAGATGGCCTGCCGAAAAGCCGGCCGATCGCGGGCCCCTTGTCACCAGTAAGGAATGAGACCTCGTGAACGATCCTCTGCCGCCTTCCGTCGGCCAGGGCGGCTTCCCGCCGCCGGGCCAGCCGCCGCACACGCAGCCGCCGAAGGGTCCCCGGACTGGACTGACTCTGGCGCTGCTCGGCGCTGGCCTGGTGCTGGTCCTGGTCGTCATCGGCGTCGTCGCGCTGGTGGTGCGTGGCGATGGCTCCGACAAGGAGGACGACACCTCCGGCGGCGCACACGAGGCGTCGTGCGAGGTCTACGCGGACGTGGTGTTGAACAGCCAGATCTGGGCAGCGACCGAGTTCGACCCGGACAAGCTGCAGGAGGCCTACGACGCGGCACTCGCCGACATCAGCGACGACGAGATCGCGGCGCTCGTGAAGGAGGAGGCCACCGTCACCGTGGCCTACTACCAGGCGCTCCAGGATTGGAAGCAGGGCGTTGACGACGCTCTGGCGCAGGGTCAGACCCCCGACACCGAGATCCCGGCGGAGATCAGCTCCCAGCAGGCAGAGATCCCGAAGGCCCAGGGTGCGGTCATCCAGGCGTGCCAGGGCGTCTATCCCGACCGCGACGAGCCGCTGCCGTCGATCACGGCTCCGACGTTGGAGACCCCGACCTGGATGGACGAGAAGTGACCGCGCGCAGGTTCCCCTGGCTGGCGGTCCTCGGGTCCTTGGCCCTGGCGCTGATCCTCGTCGTGGGCGTCGCCGTGGTCCTGGTGCTCGATGACGACGACGCATCGGAGGACCGCCCGGACACCTCCGAGGCGCTGCTGGAGCAGCTGCGAGAGGACGGAGCCGCGGTGCTTCCCACCGCCGTGCAGACGCCGGAGGCCGTCCCGGGCTACGACTACTCCGAGGCCGTTACCGGCGTCGGCATCGAGGGCGACCTGATCATCCCAGCCGACTACGACGCCGACGCCAAGGATCCCTGGCAGGGAGACCCCGGCAAGATCGAGGTGTACGCCGACCAGGCGCTGAGCAAGCCGGTGCCGTTCGCGATCCTGCCTGACCTGACTTCCGCCGGGGCGGACCCACATCTGGCTCTCAAGCCGCTGCGGCTGAAACGTGCCTACGTCCAGGGCCAGGATGACCAGTCGGTGGCCACACTGGCGGATCTTGGCACCTACTGGAGCCTCAACCCCCGCGCGTATGTCGTGCAGTACCTCGAGCCGGACGGCAGCAAGCGGGCCCGGCCGCTGGTGACCCAGGTCGACTTCACCGCGCAGACGCCGGCCCCGGCGCAGATCACCTCGTCGGTGACGCCGCAGGGAGACGCGTTCCTCGAATGGTCGCAGGTCCCGAACGCGACAGAATATCTCGTCGTGCTGCAACAGCGCCGGGACAGCAGCCTCGACGACACGGTGCGGGTCGTCGGCCGGACGACGGACACCAGCTGGTCCTCGGCCGCGACGAAGCGCTGCTTCCGAGCCACGTGCACGCAAAACGACCTCCTGAAGCTGACCACCGTCGACGCGTCGACGATGGTCACGCTGCCGCAGCTCGTTGCCGAGAAGGTCGACGCCAGGCTCGGCGTCATCGCCGTCGTGGACCGACAGCCGTCGGTCGTCACCGCGATCGACTTCACCGGCCTGGAAGCACTGCCGGTCCGCTCCGACCGGAAGTGGGACCAGGGCGCCGACCTCGCGAACCGCGGCCTGGCTGCCTTGCCGAGTCGGTTCCTCTACGTGTCCATCGAGGGCTCGACCCGGGCCACGGGCGCTTTCGTCGACCGCGCCGAGGTACGCCGGAAGGGCCGCGACTGGGTGGTTCCGCTGCGCGGGCAGGGCACCCGGCTCGTGGATCCTGTCCGCATCCCGGTCGCGGCGGTAGACAACATCGACGCCGCGGTCACGACGTTCAACAAGCGCGCGCAGGGCGACTACCCCCCCACGGGCCTGAGCAAGACGAGCATCGTGGTCCGCAGCGACCTCCCGCAGAAGCCCAGCCCCGAGCTGCCCCCGCCGGACTACCCGGTCTTCGGCAGCAACGACCTGACCAGGTTCATCGCGGGACAGCTGATCGCGGGGTCCACCAGCATCGACGTCTCCGAGGTCGCCGGCCAACCGGGTCTGCCTGAGCTCGACGACGCGTTGACCGAGGCCGTCTACCAGAACCCGTACTCCCTGTCGTACTTCGACAAGTTCTCCATCGAGGGCAATGTCATCCACGTCGAGTCCGCGTTCTCGCAGACCGAGAAGCAGTCGCATCAGAAGGACATCGCCGAGGCGGCCGAGTCGGTCGTGGAGCAGGTGATCAACGACGGGATGAGCGTCTCGGAGAAGGTGAGCGCCCTCAACCGCTACCTCGTGGATCAGGCCGACTACGACTACGGCGCGCTCGAGTCGTCGCCGGGGAAGTACCGTTCGGACATCCCCGCCAAGTTCCGCTACGCCTGGGAGACGCACGGCATCCTGGTGGACGACACCGGGGTGTGCATGAGCTACGCGTACGCCTTCCACGCGCTGGCGAAGGAAGCCGGAGTCGAGTCGGTCGTCGTCACGGGAGAGCTCGCCGACGGCGGCGGTCACGCGTGGAACAAGGTGAAGGTCGCGGACGGCTGGCGGGCGGTCGACGTGACCTGGAACGACCCGCGCGGTCCATGGAACCCCCAGTCGGGCACCAAGTACCTCCTGATCAGCGATGCGGAGTTCACGGGCTCGGCGCTGCGCACCGAGCGCGACGACTGGATGTCCAACGCGTACCTCCGCCAGTACGCCACCCGCTGACGACTGGTGAGGAGGAGCCGGTGAGCCACCCGAACGCCTGGGAACCCAAGCGCCTGCTCCCCCGCGCCATCGACGGCAGGACCGAGAGGATCCGTGTCAAGGTCACCGGAGGCTCCGCGAAGCGGGTCGGGGTCGCGGTCATCCCCCTCCCCTGAGACCGCCGAGCGCCGGACTCACTCGCCGAGGATGCGGCGCAGGAACTCACCCTCACGGGCGTCGTCGAAGGTGAACCTGGCCTGCAGCCGCTTCGCGATCAGCGTCCCGTCGGGTCGCAGACGCGTGGCCCGGCACCGGGCGACGTTGAGCTGGTGTCCGCGCATGGCGGCGAACAGGCCCTCGTTCTGGGCGGTGTAGGTCTCGGCTGACACCAGGGTGACGCGCTTGGGCTCGCGCACGAACGCCATCGAGAACATTGCGCTGCCGGCGAAGCCCGCCACCTCGGTGGCCGAGCGGAACATCTGCACCTGCTCGCCCAGCGGGTGGTCCTCGGGGTAGACGATCTCGAAGCCCCGACGCGCGAAGAAGTCCTCCACCTCCGCCGGGTTGGTGGCCGAGCGCTTCTCGTGGCGGCGGCTGCAGAAGATCCGGTCGGCGTAGTCCCGCGCCGGCGCATCGACCGCGAGGTGGTCGCCGACGCGGTCGTAGACCTCGCGAGCCGCCTCGTGGATGTAGCCGGGCTGCGAGAACGCCGGGGTCGCCGCGAGGAGGCGCTCGGGACGGACCGGGCGGTCGAGCAGGACCAGGTCCTCGCGCGGGACGCCGGCCGCCTCGTACAGCCGGTACTCCCACTCCGCGATCGTGGTCCGCGCCCCGGTGAGCATCAGGGCCTGGACGTCGGGGTGGGCTGCCTTGGCCTCCTGCCACGCCCACAGGCGCGAGACCTGCTCGGTCATCGCGTGCCCGAAGTGCCCGCGGAACTCGGAGTCGAGGTAGAACCACGTGCCGTCGCGGTCCTCGGGCTGCGGGCCCTTCGTCTGGGCGAAGCGCGGCGCCACCGGCACGGTGGACCGGTTGGCGAGCCGGGGCCGGTAGTTGTGCCGGAAGGAGTCGGGCAGGACGACGTTGTCGGTGCACAGCACCTGCCCGGTCAGGCACTCCACGCGGTGGTACTCGCGCAGCCGCAGCGGCGGCGCCTCAAAGGTGGTCCGGTAGACCATCGGGGTGTCGGCCTGCGACACGACGACCGGCGCGGGGTTGACGACGACCGAGCCGGGGCGGCTGCCGAGCACGCGTCCGACGCGACCGAGGGTGGCTTCGAGGTAGGCGTCGACCTCCTCCTCTCGCAGCTTCGCGAGGTAGGGCCGCCCGCGGGGGTTGGCCGTCAGGATGAGGTGGTCGCCACGCACGGCCACGGAGTCGACGGCACGGGCGAGGTGGAGGTCGTCGGGGGTGGGTACGTCGTCGGGCAGCAGGCCCGACCGGACGGCCGTGCCGGCGACCTCGGCGGCCCGGCCGGCCTCGGCGCGGGCGTCCATGACGACGAGCACCCCGCCGCGGCGCAGGTGGAAGAGGATCTCCCGCGACCGCCCGCCCCGCTCGTCGGCGAGGTCGAAGATCGCGTCGAACGACCCGGCGGCCGCCAGGGCCACGTGCAGGTCCGACTCCCCGACGGCTGCGTCGAGCACGGTGAGGCGTGCCTGCGGCCACACCTCCAGCAGTGCCCGCGCGATCGGGGGGTCGATCACGTCGGCGACGACGGCCACGGCCGGTTCGGGACGCTCGCCGAGTCGCAGCAGCAGCGGGCGCAGCGCCGTCACGGTGGAGGCGTCCTCGAGCGACTCCAGTCGCTCGGCGGCGGTCGGCTCGGGGCGGGCCAGGCGCGCCAGCGCTCTCACACCTGCGCGCACGCCGCTGACAGTCGAGGAGTTCACACCACGACTACGCCCCTCGACCCCGGTGAGGTTGTCGACCCGTCGCTGAATACCTGGACGGCGCCGCGGATACCTGGCGTCGCCGCGACGGGCGTCGCGGCGGTGCTGGACCGCGGATGTGGCTGAACGAGGGACATCCGTCGCTGGGCGACCTAGGTTGGCTACAGCCACGAGACACTGGGGGGTGTCGTGCACGAGAGCTCGACGGGTCAGGACAGGTGGCGGCGACGCGTCACGTGGGTGCGAGCCGGTGTCGGGTGGACGGGTCTCGCGCTGGTCGTCACGCTGCTGACCGTGGGCGGAGGCGCGGACCAGCCTCCCCCGGTCGGCGGTCACCAGCACGGCGCCGCCGGAGGACACGCGGACCAGCACGGCGACCACGCCGCGGGCCACGAGATGGCCGGCATGGTGCAGCCCTCCCCCGCCGCCTACGTCGCCGACGACCGCTCGGTGGGCCGGCTCGACTGGTCCGCGACCGAGCAGGTGGGCGCGGGTCCCGAGGGCACCCGCTTCATGTCCGCCACGGAGGCCGTCGACGGTGACCCGGCGACCGTGTGGCGCGCCAGCACCGACGTGCCGGCGGTCCTGACCGTCGACCTCGGCTCCCCCGAGCTCGTCCTCGGGCTCGACTACACGGCGCCGGGCGACCGCGTCGGGACGATCACGCAGTTCGAGCTCGCCGTCAGCACCGACGGGACGTCCTGGACGACGGTCGCCGACGGCCGCTGGCCCGGTGACGGTCGCGGCGTACCCACGGAGTTCGCGCGGGTGGACGCGCGGTTCGTGCGACTCACCGCCCTGGAGACCAGCGACGGACAGCCAGCCGCAGTGGCCGACCTCGACCTGCGCACCCCGAAGGCCGACGCGGACCGACGCGCACCCACGCCGCGCAAGGCTGAGGGCCGACCCTCCGTGGTCGGGAGCTGGGGGCGCACGATCGCCTTCCCCCTCGTGCCCGTCGCGGTGGCCGCGCTCCCGGGCAACCGGCTGCTGACCTGGTCGGCGTACGCGACGGACGACTACGACCCCCAGG
Organism: Nocardioides lijunqiniae; assembly: GCF_015024225.1. Lineage (GTDB taxonomy): Bacteria > Actinomycetota > Actinomycetes > Propionibacteriales > Nocardioidaceae > Nocardioides > Nocardioides lijunqiniae. Next base: position 12,132 of record NZ_JACJGM010000004.1, on the reverse strand, counting down.
GCATGGGCTACACGCAGACCGCGATCCTCGACCTGGACACCATGGAGGTCAGCCGGCGCCTGGTGACCAAGACGCGTCACGACATGTTCTGCCCGGGCGTCGCGATGCTGCCCGACGGGCGGATCATGGTGACCGGCGGCAGCAACGCCAACGAGACCAGCATCTACGACCCGAAGCGCAACACCTGGAAGGCCGGACCGCCGATGAAGGTCGGTCGCGGCTACCACGCGATGACGACGATGCCCGACGGGCGCGTCTTCACCGTGGGCGGCTCCTGGGGCCCCGGCGGCCTCGGCGGCAAGGTCGGCGAGGTCTGGTCGAAGCGGACCGGCTGGCGGCGGCTGCCGGGCGTCTCGCCGAAGAGGATGCTGACCGACGACCCTGCCGGGATCTTCCGTCAGGACAACCAGATGTGGCTCTACCCCGTGGCTGATCGCAAGGTGCTCCAGGTCGGGCCGAGCCAGGCCATGAACCTCGTCTCGCTGCGCGGTCGCGGCTCGGTGCGCACCGTCGGGAAGCGTCCCGGCAGCGATCAGATGAACGGCAACGCCGTCATGTACGCCCCCCACCGCGTCCTGGTGCTCGGTGGCGCGCCGGCCTACGACGAGACGCCCGCGGTCCGGCAGGCCTACACGCTCAACATCAAGGGCACGCGGCCCCGCGTGCGGCGGACCGGAGCCATGATCGAGCCGCGGACCTTCGCCAACAGCGTCGTGCTCCCCAACGGCGAGGTGGTCGCCGTCGGCGGTCAGGCGAGACCCCTGCCCTTCTCCGACCTGGACGCCCGTCTGCGCCCGGAGATCTGGAACCCGCGCACCGGTCGCTTCCGGCTCGGCGCCCCGATGGCCGTGCCCCGGACCTATCACAGCGTGGCCGTGCTCCTGCCCGACGGCCGGGTGTTCTCCGGCGGCGGCGGGCTCTGCGGCGACTGCGAGACCAACCACTTCAACGGGCAGGTCTACACCCCCGGCTACCTGCTGCGCGACGACGGCAGGCTGCGCGCCCGCCCGCGGATCGCCGCCGCCCCGCGCACCGCCCGGCTCGGCTCGCGGATCACCGTCCGCACCCGCAAGGGTGCTCGGTCGTTCGCGCTCGTCCGGATGGCCGAGGCGACGCACACGGTCAACAACAGCCAGCGGCGCATCCCGCTGCGCGTCGTACGCCGCGACGGCAACCGCTCCACGCTGGCGCTGCCGCGCAGCTCCAGCGTGCTGCTGCCGGGCAACTACATGCTGTTCGCGATGGACCGCCGCGGGACGCCGAGCCGTTCGCGGATCGTCACGGTGCCGGTGCGCTGACCTCGCGGCGGGTCGGTGCCGTCATCGCAAGCGTCATCGCAGGTCGTCATCGCAGGTCGTCATCGCAGGGCCCGCGTGAGGCGTGCCGCGAGTGCGACGGCGCTGCCGAGCACGGCGAGCAGCGCGAGCACCCACGGGATGGCGGCTCCCCCGTGGGCGTCCACCGTCCTGCCGATCAGCGGCGCCGTGAGGATCGGCCCTGCGAGGCCGACGGCGAACAGCGCGGCGATCCCCCGCCCGTCCGGCCGGCTCCGGGCGTGCCAGCTCACGACCGCGGGGAAGATCGGCGCGAGCACCAGCCCCGCGAGTGCGTACGCCGCCACGGCGAGAGGTGGATGCGCTGCCCCGGCCAGGCACAGCGCCGCGCCGGGCAGCGCCAGCGCGATCAGGGTCCCCGGGTGGACCCGTGCGGCCAACGGCGCCGCGAGCAGGCGCCCCACCGCGAGGCCGCCCCAGAACAGCGCGACCGACTGCGCGGCGTGCGACTCGCTCAGATCCGTCGTCGCCCTCAGGTGGGTGGTCTCCCAGCCGGCCACTCCCCCCTCGAGCGTCACGTAGCCCAGGAGCACCGCACCGAGGAGCGCGGCGGCCAGCGCCCCGTGGCCGCGGGACGAGCCGCCGTCGGAGGGGAGGTCGTCGGCAGCGTCGTCCCGCACCCGGACGCGGCTGCCCAGCGCCGTCAGCAGCGCCGCTCCCGCGGCACAGGACCAGAACGGCACGGCGAGGCTCGACGGCCAGCGGCCGATCAGCAGTGGAGTCGCGATCGCGCTGATGCCGAAGGCGGCGCTCACCGCCATGAGCAGTGCCGGGCCGCGGCTTCCGGCCCGGGCCAGGACGAGGTTGAGGAGCAGGTCGAGGATGCCGAACCCCACCCCGGCCAGCACGACGAGCGCGGCGGTGAGCGCCACTCCCCCCGAGAGCGGGAGGGCGAGGCAGCCGAGCGCGACCGCGCTCCCCCCGGCCGCGAGGAGGGCGTGGGTGGACATCCGGCGTCGCAGGACGCCGGCCACCACGACGCCCGTCGTGGCCCCGCCGAAGAACGCCGTCAGCAGCAGCGACGCCGCCGTGGCGCTGAGGTCGTGCCGGTCCTGCAGCGTCGGGAGCGCGGGACCCAGGGCACTGCTCAGCGCGCCGAGGACCACGAAGCCCACGACTCCCACGGCCGCCAGCCCCGCGGGCGAGGTGTCGGGACGGCGGATGGGGGCCGCAGCCGGCAGGACCGAGGCGGCAGAATGAGGGGCGGGCACGGGTCCAGTCAATCGTGCATACTTCGGCAAGGTCAAGCAGACCTCGGCAGAATGGGGACGATGATGCGCACGTTCGCAGAGGAGCGTCAGCAGCGGGTGCTGGCCGAGCTCCAGCAGCGGGGCAGGGTCGAGGTGTCCACGTTGGCCCGCGAGCTCGCGGTCTCCGAGGACACCGTCCGGCGCGACCTGCGGGCCTTGGCGGCCGCCGGTCACCTGCACAAGACCCACGGTGGAGCCGTCGCCCTGGACACCGGGCATCTCTCGTGGGCAGCCCGGGCCGACGTCGCGAGCGACGCGAAGCGGGCGATCGCCGCCGCCGCGGTGGAGCTCGTCGAGCCCGGTGACACCGTCATCCTGGACGCCGGCTCGACGGTGCTGGCGCTCGCGGTCGCGCTGGCCGGCTCCTCCTCCCACCGTCCGCTCACCGTGCTCACGAACTCCCTGGACATCGCCGAGGTGTTCACCGGGACGCCCGACGTCACCCTCCACCTGACCGGCGGGCAGTGGGACGCGCGCTCGCGCTTCCTGGTGGGCCCCGCCGCCACCGCCGGGATCGCGGCATACCGGGCCGACTGGGCGTTCCTGGGCACCTGCGCCCTCCACCCGGACGCCGGCGCCACGTCGGTGGACCCGCTCGACGCCGACGTGAAGCGGGCGATGGCCGCCGTCGCCCTCCGCGTCGCCGTCCTGGCCGACCACACCAAGCACGGCACGACCGCCCCCCACCTGGTGCTCTCCCCCGACGACCTCGACGTGCTGGTCACCGACGTGGCGCAGGCCGGGCAGGACTGGCTCGACCGCGCGACGACGGTGCACGTCGTCCGAGCCTGAGCGCGCTCACCTGGGCGCGGTGGCGTCCCGCACCCGCTCCTGCACCATCTCCAGGAGCTCATCCGGGTCGACCTCCACGAGGGCGAGCCTCAGCAGGAGATCGGTCCCCCTCCAGCGTGGTGCTCCCCCGACCGGACCGGAGGTCTGGAGCTCGACGACGTTGAAGGCGCCGGGTGCTGGCTGCGGCACGCCCCGGTCGAGGCGCACCACCCGCTGCACGTCCGCCCAGCGCACCGAGCGTCGCGGCCAGCGAGCGGTCTCGACCCCCTCCGGGGTCAGCCAGTACGTCGTGCCGGTCCCGGCCCGGAAGCACAGCGCGGCCGGCACCAGGCCCAGCAGCGACCAGGCGACTCCCCACGGCTGGCCGTCCTGCCGCCCCACGGCGACACCGGCCGCGCCGAGCAGCAGCCCCAGCACCACGGCGACCGTCCCCCACCACAGCCACCCGTCGGAGGCCTCCAGGCCCACGCGCTGCTGCTCGCGGAAGACCCCCCTGGGCAGGCCGTCGTCCAGGCCGTTCGTCTGCAGGTTGCGGCGATCGAAGACGATCGCTGCCTCGCTCCCCCGCCACGCCCGGACCCCGACGGCGGCGCCGAGCGCGACGAGCACCAGGCCCACTGCCCCCACGAGCCAACCGGCCAGGACGCCGTGCAGCGCCTCCGGCGCCGCGGCACTGACGACACTCGCGCCCAGCACGGTCGTGGTCACGCCCAGGTGCCCCCTCAGAAGCACCCGACGTGAGCGTCGGAACAGCACTTTGCGCGGCACCCGGGGAGCCTAGGCGCCATCGTGCCGGCAGTGGCGGGAGGACCGCTCGGCGAGGACGACCGGCTGTCGAGGACGCCCGGCGGCCGGACGGATCGCCTGCGACCCGACGACCAGAAAGTGATGGATCCGCTCCCGGAACCGTCCGGGACGTGTGCTGTTACTGATGACACCGGTGTCACGGTGTGACGTCCGAGACATCCCCCACGCAAAGGAATGAGCGATGTCCCGCTCGGTCTGCCCCACGGAGGCATGCCGCCCGACGTATCGGCGTCCCTGGGGCTCACGCTCGACGCCACCCCGACGCTGCAGGAGGTGCTGGAGGCGCGCCGTGCCCGCATGGACACGGTGCACGACCTCGTGGTCGGCCCGACGGACGGGGAGCTCGACCGGGTGTGCGGCCGCAAGCCGTCGGCGCCCTACCCGAACCGGGAGGGAGTACGTCGTGCGCCGGTGCCTCACCGTCGTGCTGACGGAGGAGGCCGAGCACCACCGCTACGCCGTGCGCGACCTCGCACGGCTGACCTCGCCGCGGTGAACCAGCAGCGACCCGGTGCCGCGTGAGTCAGGCAGACTCTCGAAGCCGCAGCGCCGGAAGAGCTCCTCGGACCGGAAGAGGCACGTGTCCAGGTCGAGGACCGGAGTGCCCCCGGCCTCCCGGACGTGGCGCACCGACTCCCGCAGCAGGTACCGCGCGATCCCGTGATCGTGCTTCTCAGGTCGCACGACCAGCTGGCCGATCGCCGTCCATCCCGGATCCTGCCCGGCAAGGGGGTACATCTGGACGTGCCCGGCGACGTTGGCGGTCGGCGTGACGCTGACCGGCGCCATGTCGAACACCCAGCACAGTCCGCCCTCGCGCCGCCCCAGCCAGGCCAGCGGGTCGCTCCCGGAGTGGTGCCCCGGCAGCGGGGAGAGACCCTCCACGATGCCGCACAGGACCCGTAGGTCCTGCTCGAGGCGCTCGCGGATCACGGTCGGCTGACGCCTACTCCGAGGCCTCGAGGGCGTCGAGCGCGGCCGGGCTCTCGGGGCCGACGTAGACGGCGTACTCGCTGCCGTCCTGCAGCCACACCCCCTGGATGACGCGGTCGGTGATGTTGAACTCGTCGCCCTCGATCTTCTTCATGACCTGCTGACCGGACAGCTCGACCCACGGCTGCGAGCCCTTGTCCCAGCTGATGCCGCCGATCTCCTGGGCCGAGGCCGAGGAGAAGATCGCGCTGGAGTCCTCGGGCACCTTGACGACGCACTCGTAGGCGAAGTCGGGGACGTAGACGACCTCGGGCTCCGCCGCCGGCTCGTAGGACGCGCAGTCCTCGACGGTCTGGCTCCCCCAACCTTCAGCGGCGGGCGACACGAGCAGCCGGTCGGGACCGTCGCTCGGCGAGGTGCTGGAGGTGCCCGACGAGGCGGGGCCGCCCTGGTCGTCGTCGTCACCGGTCAGCTGGGTCACGGCGACGGCGCCGACGATCACGGCCGCCACGGCCACGACCGCGAACAGCACCGTGGTGCGTGATCCGCGCTTGCGAGAGGTCTCCGAGTCCATGTCCCCAATCTAGCCGCCGGCAGGCGCGATCACTCGCACCGTCGGACGTCGACCGGGTCGCACCCCGGCGTTGGTGACCTCACCGCATGCCGGTCAGCCGCCGACGTACGCCGCCAGGTGCTCGCCGGTGAGGGTCGAGCGGGCGGCGACGAGGTCGGCGGGGGTGCCCTCGAAGACCACCGTGCCGCCGTCGTGGCCGGCGCCCGGTCCGAGGTCGAGGATCCAGTCGGCGTGGGCCATGACGGCCTGGTGGTGCTCGATGACGATCACCGACCGGCCGGAGTCGACCAGGCGGTCCAGCAGGCCGAGCAGGTTCTGGACGTCGGCGAGGTGCAGGCCGGTGGTGGGCTCGTCGAGGACGTAGACGTCGCCCTTCTCCGCCATCTGCGTGGCCAGCTTGAGCCGCTGCCGCTCGCCGCCCGAGAGCGTGGTCAGCGGCTGGCCGAGGCTGAGGTAGCCCAGGCCGACGTCCTCGAGGCGCTCGAGCACCTTGTGGGCGGCGGGCGTGCGTGCCTCACCGTCGGCGAAGAAGGCCTCGGCCTCGGTCACCGACATGGCCAGCACGTCGGCGATGTTCTGGCCGCCGAGGGTGTACTCGAGCACGGCCGCCTGGAAGCGCTTGCCCTCGCACTCCTCGCACGGCGACTCCACGGTCGCCATCACGCCCAGCTCGGTGAAGATGACGCCCGCGCCGTTGCATGTCGGGCACGCGCCCTCGGAGTTGGAGCTGAACAGCGCCGGCTTGACGCCGTTGGCCTTGGCGAAGGCCTTGCGGATGGGCTCGAGCAGTCCCGTGTACGTCGCCGGGTTGCTGCGCCGCGAGCCGCGGATCGCGCCCTGGTCGATGACCACCACGCCCTCGCGCCCGGCCACCGAGCCGTGGATCAGCGAGCTCTTGCCGGAGCCGGCCACCCCGGTGACGACGCAGAGCACGCCCAGCGGCACGTCGACGTCGACGTCGCGCAGGTTGTGCGTGGCCGCCCCGCGCACCTCGAGCGCGCCCGTGGGCTCTCGGACGGCGTCCTTCAGCGTGGCCCGGTCGTCCAGGTGTCGGCCGGTGATGGTGTCGCTCGCTCGCAAGCCCTCGACGGTGCCCTCGAAGCAGACCTGTCCGCCACCGGAGCCGGCCGCGGGTCCCAGGTCGACGACGTGGTCGGCGACGGCGATCGTCTCCGGCTTGTGCTCCACCACGAGCACGGTGTTGCCCTTGTCGCGCAGCTGCACCAGGAGCTGGTTCATCCGCTCGATGTCGTGGGGGTGCAGCCCGATCGTCGGCTCGTCGAAGACGTAGGTGACGTCGGTCAGCGAGGACCCGAGGTGCCGGATCATCTTGGTGCGCTGCGCCTCTCCCCCGGACAGCGTGCCGGCGGGGCGGTCCAGCGAGAGGTAGCCCAGCCCGATCTCGGTGAACGAGTCGAGCAGGTGTCGCAGGCCCTTGAGCAATGGCGCCACGGACGGCTCGTCGAGCTCGCGGACCCACGCCGCCAGGTCGCTGATCTGCAGCTGGCAGAGCTCCGCGATGTTGCGCCCCTCGATGCGCGAGCTGAGCGCCTCCCGGGTGAGGCGCGTGCCCTCGCACTCCGGGCAGGGCTGGAAGGTGACGGCACGCTCGACGAAGCGCCGCACGTGCGGCTGCATGGCCTCGGGGTCCTTCGACAGCATCGACTTCTGCATCTTGGGGATGATCCCGTCGAAGGTGAGGTTGATGCCCTCGACCTTGATCTTGGTCGGCTCGGCGTACAGCATCGTGTCGAGCTGCTTCTTCGTGAACGACGAGATCGGCTTGTCCATCGGCAGCCCGACGCCCTCGAAGAGGCGTCCGTACCAGCCGTCCATGGAGTAGCCCGGAACGGTGAGGGCCCCCTCGCTCAGTGACTTCGTCTCGTCGTAGAGCGCGGTGAGGTCGATGTCGCTGACGTTGCCCATGCCCTCGCACCGAGGACACATGCCCCCGAGGTAGACGGCGTCCTTGACGACGCTCTTCTCCACCCGCCCGCCCTTGTCGGTCGACATCACTCCGCTGGCCTTGCGGGTCGGGACGTTGAAGGAGAACGCCGTGGGCGGACCGACGTAGGGAGTGCCGAGCCGGCTGAAGAGGATGCGGAGCATCGCGTTGGCGTCCGTGGCGGTGCCGACCGTGGAGCGGGGGTTGGCGCCCATGCGCTCCTGGTCGACGATGATCGCCGTCGTGAGGCCCTCCAGCAGGTCGACCTCCGGACGCGACAGCGAGGGCATGAAGCCCTGGACGAACGCGCTGTAGGTCTCGTTGATCATCCGCTGCGACTCCGCGGCGATCGTCGCGAACACCAGGGAGCTCTTCCCCGACCCGGAGACCCCGGTGAACACCGTCAGTCGGCGCTTGGGGATCTCGACGCTGATGTCGCGCAGGTTGTTGACGCGAGCCCCCTGGACTCGGATCAGGTCGTGAAGGTCGGCGGGGTGCGTGCTCAAGGTTTCTCCATCCGTCGCGTCTCCGGGCCCGGCGCCCAGACTAGGACCGACCGGCGACACCGGCCGTCCTCATCGCAGACGTCCGCCGAACCCGGAGTGTGACAGCACCCCGGGCGCGTCGGGTCCTGGCCCGGACGCGCTCCACCCCGACCGGCACACTGGCCGGGTGCTGCACCGACATCCCCTCCTGAGCCTGCTGACCGGCGGCTACCTCGTCTTCGTCGCCTGGCTGACGCTCACCCCGCAGCCGATCGGCGCCGACGACCAGCAGCTCATCCTCCGCGCGCTCGACGCGCTGCACCGCCGCGGCTACGCCGAGTCGATCGACTACGCCCGTCTGGAGTTCCTGGCCAACATCGCGCTGTTCGTCCCGATCGGCATGTTCCTGCTGCTGCTCCTCGGCGCCGGGCAGTGGTGGCTGGCCGGGATCGGCTCCTTCCTGATGACGGCGGCCATCGAGACCGCCCAGCGCCAGATCCCCGGACGCGTCCCCGACGACCGCGACCTGCTCGCCAACACCGCCGGCGGCCTGGTCGGCATCGTGGTCGCCCTCGTCCTGACGATGCCGGCGACGCTGCGTCGACGACGTCGGCGTCGTCAGGTCGCCGCCAGGTCGACGTGATGCAGCGGTGCCGGCACGCGCGGCCGCCGTCGCGGCTCACCAATATGGGCGATCTGCGGCGATGTGCTCTCGGCCTGCCCGCGGAGCCCCTACGCTCGATCCAACGACGTCGCGGGGGCGAATACATCATGTGGGACACCGTTCCGAGCAGCACCCATCAGCTGAGCCACGACATGCCGTGCACGCGCTGCGGCCACGCGCGCCACACCTACCTGGCGTGCTCCGACTCGTGTGCCTGCGTGCCCGTCGAGGCACCCGCCCCCGAGCGTCGGCTCGCGCGCGTCTGAGTCCGGCCTCCCCCGGGCCGACTAGGCCCCCTGGTCGGTCTCGTCCTGGAGACGGTCGATCTGCTCGGAGGCCTCGGCCTTCGTGAGGTCGGCGGTGAGGGTCTCCCCCGCGTCGCGCGCCAGCTTGTCGAGGTAGCTGCGCTGCGCGCCGGTCATGGGCTCGTCGCCGGTGACCCAGTCGGAGGGGTCCTTCTCGGTGGTGTTGCCGGAGTCGCCGCCGAGCACGTCGGTCTCGTCGGGCTGGGCCTGGGCGGTCGAATGTGTGTTCGATTCAGTCATGACGCCACGGTAGCGCGCGGCACCGACAGGTCAAGGGACGGGCCGGGTCACGGCTCCAGCAGGACCTTGACCGCGCGGCGCTCGTCCATGGCCCGGTAGCCCTCGGCCGCCTCCGCCAGGGGCAGGGTGAGGTCGAAGACGCGGCCCGGGTCCATGCGGCCCGCGAGGACGTGGTCGAGCAGCTCGGGCAGGTAGCGGCGCACGGGCGCCATGCCGCCACGCAGGCCGACGTTCTTCTGGAACATCCGGCGCACCGGCAGCTCCACGCCGTGCGGCACGCCGACGAAGCCCACCGTCGAGCCCGGGCGGGCCACGGCGAAGGCGGTGCCCATCGCGTCGTCGGTGCCGACGCACTCGAGCACGGCGTCCGCACCGATGCCGCCGGTGATCTCCTTGACCTCGGCCGCGCCCTCGCGCCCACGGGCGGCGACCAGGTGCGTGGCACCGAACGCGGTCGCGATCTGCTGGCGCGACTCGTGGCGCGACATCGCGATCACCTTCTCGGCCCCCATGACGGAGGCGGCGAGGACGCCGCACAGCCCGACCGCCCCGTCGCCCACGACGACCACGGTCCCGCCCTCGGGGACGCCGGCCGCCACCGCGGCGTGCCAGCCGGTGGGCATCACGTCGGAGAGCGCGAGCAACGACGGCACCAGGGCTGCGTCGGGCGCGCCGTCGAGCTTCACGAGGCTGCCCTCGGCCTGGCCCACGAGCGCGTACTCGGCCTGGCCGCTGGTCGTCATGCTCAGGTTCGTGCACGCGGACTGCACGCCGGCCGCGCAGTGGGCGCAGGTGTTGTCGCAGTGGCAGAACGGCACGATGACGTGGTCGCCCGCCCGGAAGGACGTCACCTCGGAGCCGACCTCCTCGACGACGCCGAGGCACTCGTGCCCGATCGTGGCGCCGACCTCGACGTCGTTCTGGCCGCGGTAGGGCCACAGGTCGGAGCCGCAGATGCAGCCGGCCGTCACCTTGACGATGGCGTCGGTGGGGCTCTGCAGGACCGGGTCGGGCACCTCGGTGACGCGGATGTCGCCGGGGCCGTGGATGGTGGTGGCTCGCATGCGAATCATCCTCGCACCCCCGGTCGCGGGGTGCTGCGCGACGGCGCGACGCGCCCGCCGGCAGCGTGGTTTGCCTTATCTCACATGTGAGTTACCGTGAAGATATGGCATTGGACTACAAGGGCCGGATCGGTCACCTGATCCGCGACGCGCGCAAGCACCGCGGACTCACCCAGCACCAGCTCGCCTCGCTGCTCAACACCAGCCAGAGTGCGATCAACCGCATCGAGAAGGGCCACCAGAACCTCTCCCTGGAGATGCTGGCCCGCATCGGGGAGGCCCTCGACTCCGAGATCGTGGCGCTCGGCGCCGGGCCCACGCACCTGCGGGTCACCGGCCCCACGACGCTCTCGGGCTCGATCGACGTCAAGACCTCCAAGAACGCCGGCGTCGCGCTGCTGTGCGCGACGCTGCTCAACCGTGGCCGCACCACGCTGCGCAAGGTCGCGCGCATCGAGGAGGTCAACCGGCTGCTGGAGGTCCTCAACAGCCTGGGCGTCCAGACCAAGTGGCTCAACGACCAGAACGACCTCGAGATCATCCCGCCCAAGGAGCTCGACCTGGGCCACATCGACGAGGAGGCGGCTCGCCGTACCCGGTCGATCATCATGTTCCTGGGGCCGCTGCTGCACCGCTCGGACGCCTTCGACCTGCCGTACGCCGGCGGCTGCAACCTCGGCACCCGCACCGTCGAGCCGCACATGTCGGCGCTGCGCCCCTTCGGGCTCGAGGTCAAGGCGACCGAGGGCTCCTACCACGCGCAGGTCAACCGCGCGATCGAGCCGGGTCGCCCGATCGTGCTCACCGAGCGCGGCGACACCGTCACCGAGAACGCGCTGATGGCCGCCGCGCTGCACCCGGGCACCACGATCATCCGCAACGCCTCGTCCAACTACATGGTCCAGGACCTCTGCTTCTACCTCCAGCGCCTCGGCGTCGAGGTCGACGGCATCGGCACCACCACGCTCAAGGTGACCGGCAAGGAGGTGATCGACGTGGACGTCGACTACTCCCCCAGCGAGGACCCGATCGAGGCGATGTCGCTGCTCGCGGCCGCGATCGTCACCAAGTCGTCGATCACCATCCGCCGGGTGCCGATCGAGTTCCTCGAGATCGAGCTCGCGCTGCTGGAGGAGATGGGCCTCAGCTACGACCGCACCGAGGAGTACGTCGCCGCCAACGGCGCCACGCGACTGGTGGACCTGACCACGCGCCCCTCCGACCTGCACGCGCCGCTGGACAAGATCCACCCGATGCCGTTCCCCGGCCTCAACATCGACAACCTGCCCTTCTTCGCCGTGATCGCGGCGACCGCCGAGGGCCAGACCTACCTGCACGACTGGGTCTACGACAACCGGGCGATCTACCTCACCGACCTCAACAAGCTCGGTGGCCACGTCCAGCTCCTCGACCCGCACCGCGTGATGATCGAGGGCCCGACCCACTGGACCGGTGCGGAGCTCATGTGCCCGCCGGCGCTGCGTCCGGCGGTCGTCGTCCTGCTCGCCATGCTCGCCTCGCGCGGCACCTCGGTGCTACGCGGCACCTACGTCATCCATCGCGGCTACGAGGACCTCGCCGAGCGCCTCAACCTGCTCGGCGCCTCCATCGAGACGTTCCGCGACATCTGACGCCGGTCGGGGGGGGCGCCGTCCCGAGGGTCGGCGACCCTGCGGTGTGGTCACAGACCGCACGGCGCGCGGGGCGCGGCGGGGGGGGGGGGGTCAAAACCGCCCGCC
>NZ_JACJGM010000003.1 GCF_015024225.1 Nocardioides lijunqiniae | reverse complement strand
CGACCTTGGGTTTTGTCAACACCCCGCACGACGCCGGGCCCCGGGCCTGCGGTTGGTGACCAAACCGCGCGCCTGAGGCAGCCCGGCTCAGGCAGCCAGGCTCAGTCGAACAGGGTCTCCACCCACGCCCGCGCCGGGGCCTTCGCGCTCGGGGGCGCCTCGGTCATGTCGGCGGTGATGCGCGGCAGGGGTGCGGTGTGCTGGCCGGCGTGCCGGTGCCAGTCGAGCTCGGCCTCGGTGAGGGCGCCGAGGTCGAGACGCGACAGGAAGACGCCGTGCCCCTCGGGGCACTGGCTCACCTCACCGTCGCCGAGTGCACGCGACACCATGTCCGCTCCGCAACGAGGACAGCTCATGGTCTCCATCCCTCGACCGTAGACCTCGGCGCAACCCGGTGGCGGACGCGCGCCGAGGTCGTCCAGCCGGTCCAGACACCTGCCCCGCAGCGGTCCTGTGCCTGGTGGCGCACACAGGGCCGAACCGAGGGATCCGGGTCGCCTGTCCCGTGCCGCCACGAAATGGGCGCCGCGGGGTGGATACTCACCCCGTGACGTCACCGCTGACGGGGTTCGCCTTCCTCGACGAGGTCCAGGCGCAGCCCGGTTCCGTGCTGGCGTTCGCGCACCGCGGCGGGGTCTACCACCCGGAGATCGAGGGTCTGGAGAACACCGCCGCCGCCTTCCGCCACGCGGTCGCGCTCGGCTACGACTACCTCGAGACCGACGTCCACCTGACCCGCGACGGCGTCCTGCTGGCCTTCCACGACGACGTGCTCGACCGCGTCACCGACCGCACCGGCAGCGTCGCCTCGTCGACGTACGAGGAGGTACGGCGCGCGCTGGTCGGGGGCCGTGAGCAGGTGCCCACCCTGCAGATGCTGTTCGAGGAGTTCCCGCACGCCCGGTTCAACATCGACCTCAAGTCCGACGCGGCGGCTCCCGCGCTGGCTGACTTCATCGCCGCGCACGACGCCTGGGACCGGGTGCTCGTGGGCTCGTTCAAGGCGCGTCGCCTGCAGCGCTTCCGCGACCTGACGCACGGTCGCGTCCCCACCTCCGCGCACCCGCTCGAGGTGGCGGCGTTCCGCCTGCTGCCCAGCGGCCGGCTCGCCCACCTGCTGACGCGGCGCCGCGTCGCCGCGCTCCAGGTCCCGCACCGGCGACGCCGGGTGGTCGTCGCCACCCGCGGCCTCGTACGCCGCGCGCACGCCGCCGGCCGCCACGTCCACGTCTGGACCGTCGATGCTCCCGAGGAGATGAGGGAGCTGCTCGACCGCGGGGTCGACGGCCTGTTCACGGACCGCACCGATCTGCTCAAGACCGTGCTTCAGGAGCGCGGCCAATGGAGGGAGACCACATGACGACCCAGACCACCGGTGTCGCCGACCTCGGACCGCTCAACCGCGCCCGGGAGCAGAGGGCCTGGTACTGGTACGACTGGGCCAACAGCGCCTACGTCACCACGATCGCGACGGTCCTCTTCGCGCCGTACCTGACCTCGGTCGCCGAGCAGGCCGCCTGCGGCTTCGTCACCGACGAGGACAAGGGCCTGAAGTGCACCGACAACCTCCAGGTGCTGGGGCTCGGCATCTCGCCGGGATCGCTGGTCTTCTACGTCGTCACGGTCGCCACGATCTTCTCGGCGCTGCTGCTGCCGATCGTCGGCGCCATGGCCGACCGCTCGCCCAAGAAGAAGAACATCATGGCCGGGTTCGCCTGGGCCGGCAGCGTGGCGGCCGGCTGCATGTTCTTCGTCGCCGGCGACAACTGGCAGCTGGGCGTGCTCCTGCTCTTCATCGCCAACATCTGCCTGGGATCGTCGCTGGTGGTCTACGACGCCATCCTGTGCGAGATCGCCGAGCCCGACGAGCGCGACCGCGTCTCCTCGCGCGGCTGGGCCATGGGCTACCTCGGCGGCGGCCTGCTGCTGGCCGTCAACCTCGCCGTCGTGACGCTGCACGAGTCGCTGGGGATGAGCACCGGCATGGCCGTGCGGGTCAGCATGCTCTCGGCGGCCATCTGGTGGGCGGTCTTCACGATCATCCCCTACCGCGTCATCCGCAACCGCGAGCCGGTCGCCGTCGAGCGCGAGCCCGGCGGACTGGTGCGGCAGAGCTTCGGCCAGCTCGGCGCGACGCTCAAGGACATGCGCAACTACCCGATGACGCTGACGTTCCTGCTGGCCTACCTCTTCTACAACGACGGCATCCAGACCGTCATCGCCTCGGCCTCGATCTACGGCGAGAAGGAGCTCGGCTTCGGCACCTCGGTGCTGATCGCGACGATCCTGCTGGTGCAGTTCGTGGCGTTCTTCGGTGCCCTGCTGTTCGGCAAGCTGGCCGCGCGCAGCGGCAGCCGCAAGATCATCCTGGTCGGGCTCGGGATCTGGATGGTCATCGTCACGGTGGGCTACTTCATCCCGGAGAAGAGCCTGGGGATGTTCCTGGGTCTCGCCGTGGGCATCGGCCTCGTGCTCGGCGGCACCCAGGCGCTGTCGCGCTCGTTCTTCAGCCAGCTCATCCCCCGCGGGCGGGAGGCGGAGTACTTCTCGCTCTACCAGGCGTGCGAGCGTGGCACGAGCTGGCTCGGCACCCTGGTGTTCGGTCTCGTCCACCAGCTCACCGACTCCTACCGACCGGCCATCTTCGCCCTGATCCTGTTCTTCGTCGTCGGCGGCGCCCTGCTCTACCGCGTCGACCCGCGTCGCGGCATCGAGGAGGCCGGCAACGTCGTCCCGAAGGTCGTCTGAGCGGGCGCCGCTGCGGGTCGCGGCCCCGTGGGGTTTGGTCACAAACCGCACGTTCGGGAGGCTCAGACCTGCGGTTGGTGACCAAACCGCAGGCCCCGGGGCCGCACGCGCGTGAGCGCGCTCACACCGTCAGCGGGGCGAGGCACTCGGCAATTGTCGGAATCTTTGGGGCGCTCGCTAACGTTGAACAGATACGGACAGCGTGCAGCACGGTCCAGACCGGGATTCACCGGGCTTGATTGTGGGTACATGTCCGGAGACGAAATTCCACGGGGGAAACACTAGTTTGGAGGTGCCTCAATGGCGGAGCGCACACTGCGTGGCGCACGGCTCGGAGGCCAGAGCTTCGAGGACGAGCGCGGGATCGAGTTCGCTGCCCGGCAGCAGGTCGGTTACCGGTGCCCTCAGGGGCACGTGTTCGAGATCACGATGTCGGTCGAGGCCGACGTCCCGGCGATCTGGGAGTGCCCGCGCTGCGGGGCCGAGGGGCTGAGCACCGACGGCATCGAGAAGGTCGAGAAGGCGGAGAAGCCGGCTCGCACCCACTGGGACATGCTGCTGGAGCGTCGCTCGGAGAAGGAGCTCGAGGACATCCTCAAGGAGCGCCTCGACCTGCTGCGCGGAGGCGAGATCGGCCCGGCCCATCTCCACCGCGCCAACGCGAAGAAGCGCAAGGCCACGGCCTGAGCGCCTGACGCACGCACCGCCCCGATCCGGCCCTGCCGGGTCGGGGCGTTCTTCTTCCTCGTACGCCGCCAGTCCGACCGGGTCGCGCACCGCGCGCCTCAGCGGGCCAAGCTCAGCGGGGCGGGTCGTCGATCACGTCGCCCTGGACGACGTCGCCCGCGCCCGGACCGCCCGGACCACGAGGACGGCCCGGACCCGGAGGACCGCCCGGACCACCGGGGCCCCGCGTCGCAGCCCTGCGCGTGGTCGCGACCAGGACCCGGCGGGTGGCGAAGGTCGTGAGCAGCCGCCGGAACGCCGGGCGGGTGACCGGCAGGATGAGCAGGATGCCGAAGAGGTCCGTGACGAAGCCCGGGCTCAGCATCAGGGTCCCGCCGATGAGGATCAGCGCCCCGTCGGCCAGCTCGCGCGCCGGCATCGTGCCGCTGCCGATCGCGGCGTTGAGCGAGCGCCAGGCCCGGGCCCCCTCGCGGCGGATCAGCCAGCCACCGATGATGCTGTCCAGGACGAGCAGCAGGATCGTCCACCAGGGCCCGATCACCTGGCCGACCTGGATCAGGACGAAGATCTCGAGCAGCGGCACCACGACGAGCGCCAGGACCAGGAGCCAGCCCAGTCCGCTGCGGCGTCGCGCGCTCATCGGGCGCCTCCGCCCGGACCGCGGCGCAGCGCACGGCGTACCTGCCGGGTCCGCTCCGCGACACCCCACTGGGTGATCCGCAGCAGGGACTCCCGGGCGACGTGCGGGGTCATCTTGGAGTCGCCGCGCACCCGCTCGACGAACTCGATCGGGACCTCGCGCACGGTCAGCCCGGCGTGCAGCGCCCGGGTGACGAGGTCGGTCTGGAAGACGTAGCCGGTCGAGCGCACCGCCTGGAGGTCGATCTTCTCCAGGGTGCTGCGCCGGAACAGCCGGAAGCCCGACGTGGCGTCGCGCACCGAGATCCCCAGCAGCAGCCGGACGTAGAGGTTGCCACCGCGCGAGAGCGCCTGGCGCGTCCAGGGCCAGTTGACCACCGACCCGCCCGGCATCCACCGCGCGCCCACGACCAGGTCGGCGTCGCGCAGCGCGGTCAGCAGGCGGTGCAGCTGCTCGGGCTGGTGGGAGCCGTCGGCGTCCATCTCCCCGATCACGTCGTAGCCCTGGTCCAGGGCCCAGCCGAAGCCCTCGACGTACGCCGCCCCGAGCCCGGCCTTGACGGCCCGGTGCAGCACCCGCACCTGCGGGTCGTCGGCGGCGAGCGCGTCGGCGATCCGACCGGTGCCGTCCGGCGAGTCGTCGTCGACCACGAGCACGTCGACGTCGGGCTCGGCCCGACGCAGGCGCTGCACGATCCAGGGCAGGTTGTCGGCCTCGTTGTAGGTCGGGACGACCATCACGACACGTCCGAGGTCGTCGGTGCTCACGTCAGTACCTCGTCCTTGGCGGGCTCGGCCGGCGCGGGCTCGGCGCCCGCGGTGGTGGGGTTACGACGATACGGGAGAGCGCCCAGAAGCACGCCCAGGACGGTCAGGACCACGCAGGCCCGGCCGATCCACGGCGCCAGCCGCACCCCGGGCGTGACCCCGTCCATCAGGCCCACCTCCTCCAGGAGCACCGCACGGGTGCGGGGGTCCGCCGTGGCCACCACCTCGCCGTCGGGCGCGATGACCCCGGAGATGCCGTTGGTCGAGGCCACGACGAGCCACTTGCCGGTCTCGACCGCGCGCAGCCGCGTCATCGCGAACTGCTGGTCGATCTGGTCGGTGAAGATGAAGCTGGCGTTGCTGGTCTGCACGGTCAACAGCTCCGCGCCCCGGGTGACCTGGTCGTAGATGCCGTCGTCGTAGGCGATGTCGAAGCAGATCGAGTCGGCGACGCTGATGCCGGCGACGTCCAGCGGGGTCACACGGGTACCGCTGAGCATGTCGCGAGGGATCATGGCGAGCTTGCCGAAGGTGCCGGAGAGGTACTTGCGGAACGGGATGTACTCGCCGTACGGCACCGGGTTCCGCTTGGTGTAGCGCTCCCCCGCGCCGGTGACCGGGTCCCACACGATGCCCTGGTTGAGCACGTGGTCGGGCCCGGCGTCGACGATGCCGCCCACGACCACCGGCACCCCGATCGCCGTCGTGGCCGCGCGGATGCCGGCGTTGACCGAGGCGTCGGAGAACGGGTCGCTCGCGGTGGAGTTCTCGGGCCAGAGCACGAAGTCGGGACGGGGAGCCTCTCCGGAGTCCACCCGCCCGGCGAGGTCGATGGTGGCGTCCACGTGGTTCTGGGTGACCTGCTCGAAGTCGTAGAGGATGTCGTTGCCCGGACCGGGCACGTCGCCCTGCACGGCCGCGACGGTGGCGCTGCCCGTCTGCTCCAGCTCGTACGGCGCGATCGCCGGCAGCAGCGTCAGGGCCAGGAGACCGACCGTGGCTCCCCCGGCGATTAGCCGCTCGCGCCCGGAGGCCCGGACGGTCCACGCCAGCAGGCAGCCCAGCGCCGCCAGCAGCAGGCTGACGCCGACCGCGCCGACGTAGGCCAGGGCCGGGGCGACGGGGGTGTCCACGACCGCGAAGGACAGCCGCCCCCACGGCATCCCGCTGAAGGGCCAGCCGCTGCGCACGACCTCCATCGTCACCCAGGCGCAGGCCACCCACAGTGGCCACCACCGTCGCCGCTGGAGGACGGCGCTCACCGAGCCCAGAGCCCCGTAGAACGCCGCCTCGATGCCGGACAGGGCCGCCCATGCGTCCGGGCCGATGGAGTCGCGCATCCACCAGATGTGCGTGAAGTAGAACGCCACCCCGAAGGCCACGCCCGGCACCCACCCGGAGCGCGCCCGCAGGCCGCGGGTGCTCAGGACGAACCCGGCGACGGCGAACGGGACGACGACGGGCCAGGCCACGGGCTCGAACGCCACGGAGAGCAGCAGGCCGGCGGCCAGCGCGAGGAGGGTCCGCTGCAGCACAAGGTGAAAACTACCGGGTGGCCCGAGAGCAGGCCCGCCAGGCAGGTCCGGCGGGAGGGTCTGGCAGGCAGGACGGGACGGCAGGTCCGGAAGAGCCCCCGGCCCCGTCGGCCGTCCCCGTCACGACCGGCTGCCGGGACCGGGACGTTGTCTAGGGGGCGAGGGGCCCTTCCGGGTCCACCCTCGTAGGGGCGTACCGACCTCCGCGAACCACGTCGGACAGGTGAGTGGCGCCTTCACCCTCCGACCCGGCCACTCGGACGTCGGTACGCCGGCCACGACTGCGTGGGCGGACGCAGTGACCCTGGCTCCGTCCGCCACGGGTGTCAAGCGGCGTGTGACCTGGGAGAACGCGAGAAGCCGCAGGTCAGGCGCGGCATGGCGACGGCCCGGAACTTGTGCAAAATCGGTGCTGGGACGGCGTGTCGCGCCGCGGCACGCCGAGCACGGAACATGGCGACAGCGGGCCAGGAGCCGACTAGGGGACGACGACGGTGCCGGTGGCGGTCGTGGCGACCACCGGCGGGTCCAGCACCTGGGCGGCGCCGGGTCGCTCCGGCGTGGCGGCGCCCCGGGCGACGACGTGGACGGCGAAGTCCATCACCCGGGAGCGGGTGCCGGCGCGCACGAGCTCGCAGGTCACCTCGAGCACGTCGCCGGCGTGCACCGGCGCGCGGAACTGTACGTCGGAGTAGGAGGCGAAGAGACCCTCGTCGCCGTCGGTGCGGATGCACATCTCCGTGGCGACGTCGCCGAACAGGCCCAGGCTGTAGGCGCCGTCCACGAGGTTGCCGGCGTAGTGGGCGTGGGAGTAGGGCACGTAGCGGCGGTGCACCACGCGGGTGCCCACCCGGGTGTCGGGGGCCGTGTCGGGGGCGGCGTCGGGCGCGGCGGTCATCAGGAGGCCTTCCTCTGGGTGAGCTGGTGGACGAGGTAGGAGGCCACCTCGCCGGGGGTCGTGCCGCGGCTGAACACGCGGTCGACGCCGAGCTCGCCGGCCATGGCCTCGTCGAAGCGGGGCCCGCCCACGATCAGCAGCGGACGGCGGTCGGAGGGGTAGGACTCCCGGAACGCCGCCGACATCTCCCGGGTGTTGAGTAGGTGGGCGTCGCGCTGGGTGACGACCTGCGAGACCAGCACGGCGTCGGCCTTCTCGGCCCGGGCGCGCTCGACGAGCTGCGGCACCGAGACCTGGGCGCCGAGGTTGACCACCTTCAGCTCGCGGTAGTACTCCAGGCCCTTCTCGCCGGCGAAGCCCTTGATGTTGAGGATCGCGTCGATGCCGACGGTGTGGGCGTCGGTGCCGATGCAGGCCCCGACCACGGTCAGCCGGCGGCGCAGCGCGCGCTTGATGGCGGCGTTGGCCTCCTTCGGCGTCAGCAGCGGGTAGTCGCGCTCGACGACCACGACCTTGCTCGTGTCGACCAGGTGGTTGACCCGGCCGTAGACGACGAAGAACGTGAAGCCGGGTCCCATCGGCTTGGCGTGCACGACGAGCGCGGGGTCCATGCCCATCTTGTTGGCCAGCTGCGCCGCGGCGCCCTCGGCGACCTTGGAGTGCGGGATCGGCAGGGTGAAGCTGATCTGCACCATCCCGTCGCCGGTGGTGTCGCCGTAGGGCCGCACGATGCTGCCCTCCGGCGGTGTCGGAGGCTGCTCGGCAACCGTCTCGACATCTCCGGAGCTGTCCTGCTCGCTCACGCTTCCTCCAGGATCTCGGACGCCGGGTTGTAGTAGACGCTGGACTTCTTGGCGACGCCGTCGAGGCCGCGGCCGGCGTCGGCGGGACGCTTCATCAGCCCGAAGGTCCCGTCGGCGATCGCGTCGAGCAGGCCGTGCTCGTGCTCGAGGATGCGCTCCATCAGCTCCAGCGACTCCCCCAGCACCTGGTTGGCGCGGGTGACGATGAAGCCGTCGGGCTCGGGGCGGAAGTCGCGGTGCAGCTCGCCGGCGGCGTTCATGACGTAGCGGACGTTCTGCAGCGCCAGGTCGCGGTCGGAGATCCAGGGCGTGACGACGGCCTCGGTCATCATGCCGACCAGGAGGATCCCCTGGCCGGTGAGGGCGCCGACGAGGTTGAAGAACCCGTCGAGGAGGTAGCCGCGGAACACGTCGCCGGTCATGTGGCGGGTGGGCGGCATCCACTTCAGCGGGGCCGCGGGGAACAGCTCGCGGGCCAGGAGCGCGTGCGCCAGCTCCATGCGGAAGGAGTCGGGCACCTCCGGGTCGATCTCGAAGGCGTGACCCAGGCCCAGCTGCCAGTCCTCGAGACCGGCCTCCTTGGCGAAGTACTCGTTGAGCAGCTGGCTGGTCGTGACCGTGTGGGCGGCCTCGATGGCGTCGGCGGTGGTGAGGTAGTTGTCCTCGCCGGTGTTGATGATGATGCCTGCACGGGCGTGGACCTGGCGGCTGAAGCGCTGGTCGACGAAGGTGCGCACGGGGTTGATGTCGCGGAACAGGATCCCGTACATCGAGTCGTTGAGCATCATGTCGAGCCGCTCCATGCCGGCCAGCGCCGCGATCTCGGGCATGCAGAGGCCCGAGGCGTAGTTGGTCAGGCGGATGTAGCGGCCCAGCTCCTTGCCCGACTCGTCGAGGGCCGCGCGCATCAGGCGGAAGTTCTCCTGGGTGGCGTAGGTGCCGGCGAAGCCCTCGCGGGTGGCCCCCTCGGGCACGTAGTCGAGCAGGCTCTGGCCCGTGGAGCGGATGACGGCGATGACGTCGGCGCCCTCCCGGGCGGCCTGCTGGGCCTGCGGGATGTCCTCGTAGATGTCGCCGGTGGCGACGATGAGGTAGATCCACGGCGTGCGCGGGGCGTCGCCCTGGCGCTTGATCATCCGGTCGCGCTCGACGCGGCGCTGGTCGATGCGCTTGATGCCGCGACCCACCTGCTTGCGCGAGGCGGTGCGGGCGCGGGCGGCGTCCCTGCCCTCGGGGAGGCGGAAGGTCACCGACCCGGCCGAGGCCTTCTGCGCCAGCGAGACCAGGTCGCCGGCCTCGCCGCGGGCGAGGGCGTCCCAGACGGGGAGCGCGACGCCGTGCTCCAGGCCGGTGTCGGCGCGCACGACGTCCATGAGCCGGTTGACCCACGGGGTGCCCTCGGCGTCGGCGCCCTCGAGGCCGGCCAGACGCAGGGTGGCCCGCTCGACGGCGACGGTCGTGTGCTTCTTGGCGGTCGTGACGATCGGGCGCCCGACCTTGCGCGCGAGCGCGCGGGCCTGCTTGACGGTGGCGGGGTCGAGGTCGAGCTTGCCGTGGGGCCGGCGGCTCATGCGAGCCGGCTCTCGAAGAGCGAGCGGACGCCGTCGTACTCGCGCAGCAGCTGCAGGGCGTAGGCGGCGTGGCCGGGGACGTAGCCGTTGCCGACCAGCATGGTGACGTCGGCGGCCAGGCCCTCGGCGCCGAGCGCGGCGGCGGAGAACGACGTGGCCATCGAGAAGAAGACGACCGTGCCGCGGTCGGCGGTGGCCAGGATCGCCCCACCCTCGCAGCCCGGCACGTCGACGCAGACGACGGTGACGTCGGCCGGTCCCCCGGCCTTCTCGACGGCCTCGCGCAGCGCGACCGGGTTGCGGGCGTCGGCGACGACCACCTCGTCGGCCAGCCCCGAGGCGCGCAGCCGTGCGGCCTCCTCCTCGTGGGGCACGATTCCGATCAGGTGGCGGGCGCCGGCCTGGCGGGCGGCCGCGAGGCTCAGCGAGCCCGACTTGCCGCCGCCGCCGATGACCGCGACGGTCGCGTCGGCGTACCCGGAGACGACGCGGGCGGTGAGTGCGGGGGCGCCGCAGACGTCCATGACCGAGAGGCTGAGCGCTGCGGGCAGGTCGTCGGGGATCACGGCGGCGATGGAGCGACCGAAGAGGACGGCGTAGCCGTCGCAGGGCACCTGCTCGTCGTGGCCGTCCCAGCCGGCGAGGCCGTCCTCGATGACCAGCGGGGTGAGGGTCAGCGAGACCAGGGTGGTGACCCGGTCGCCGACGCGCAGCCCGAGCGGGGAGGCCGGGCCGACCTCCTCGACGACGCCGACGAGCATGCCGCCGGAGCCGGTCTCGGGGTTCTGCATCTTGCCGCGGGTGGCGACGATGTCGAGCACCTCGGCGCGCAGCGCGTCGCGGTCGACGTGGCCCTGGACGGTGTGGGCGCGCTCCAGCTGGCGGAACGACGCGGCGTCGAGGTTGAGCCGCTCCACGCGGATGCGGACCTCGTCGGGCCACAGCTCGCGCCGGGTGTCGAGGCGGGCGGCGGCCTGCGGGAGCACGACGGTGTCGTCGAGGACCCGGTGCAGGCCGGTCGGGTCGGCGTCTCGGACCGTCATGTCGGGCTGTCCTCCGTCAGTGTGCGAATAGTTCAGGAAATTGTGCGGTGTGGCGATGTGCAGACCGAATGATCTCCACGTAGTCTACGCAGCACAGTGGCGTGGCCCACAACCGACGCGCCGCCGCCCGACCCACACCCCCGGAGCACTCATGAGCATCGAGACGTCACTGCACTCATCGTTGGGCCTCTCGCTGGAGGCCGGCCAGCCCTACCCCTACCAGCGGGTGGAGCTCGTCGAGCCCGACTGGACCCGCTTCCCCGGGTGGAAGGACGTCACCGCCGAGG
This sequence comes from Nocardioides lijunqiniae, assembly GCF_015024225.1. Lineage (GTDB taxonomy): Bacteria > Actinomycetota > Actinomycetes > Propionibacteriales > Nocardioidaceae > Nocardioides > Nocardioides lijunqiniae. Next base: position 239,156 of record NZ_JACJGM010000003.1, on the reverse strand, counting down.
AGTGGGCCTCCGTGCAGTGGCAGCGCGCCCACTGCGTCAAGAACGTCAAGCAGCTGCGCGAGCTGATGGGCGACCTGGTCGACGACCGCTTCTACGCCGACCTCGAGCGCGACCAGGCCGAGCGGGCCACGATGTCGATGCTCGTGCCGCCGCAGATGATGAACACGATGCTGCCGCACGCCGTACCGGCCGGGGCCGGCTCGTTCACCGAGGAGCTCTACGCCGACCCGGTGCGCCACTACATGATCCCGGTGTTCTCCGACCGTCGTACCGACTGGTCCTCGCACCCGCACGCCACCCGCGACTCCCTGCACGAGCACGACATGTGGGTGGCCGAGGGGCTGACCCACCGCTACCCCACCAAGGTGCTCGCCGAGCTGCTGCCGACCTGCCCGCAGTACTGCGGCCACTGCACCCGCATGGACCTCGTGGGCAACTCCACCCCGGTCATCGAGAAGCTCAAGTTCACCGCGAAGCCGGTCGACCGGCTCGACTCGATGATGGACTACCTGCGTCGCACCCCGTCGGTGCGCGACGTCGTGGTCTCCGGCGGCGACGTCGCCAACATGCCGTGGCCCCGCCTCGAGGACTTCCTGACGCGGCTGCTCGAGATCGACAACATCCGCGACATCCGCCTGGCCACCAAGGCGCTGGTGGGCCTGCCCCAGCACTGGCTGCAGCCGGAGGTCCGCGCCGGAGTCGAGCGCGTTGCCGGCGTCGCCCGCGAGCGCGGGGTCTCGATCGCCATCCACACCCACGCCAACCACGCCAACTCGATCACGCCGCTGGTCGCCGAGGCGACGCGCGCGATGCTCGACGCCGGCATCCGCGACGTGCGCAACCAGGGCGTGTTGCTCAACGGCGTCAACGCAGACCCGCATGCGCTGCTCGACCTGTGCTTCCGCCTGCTCGACGGCGCGCAGATCATGCCCTACTACTTCTACATGTGCGACATGATCCCGTACTCGGAGCACTGGCGGGTCTCGGTCGCCGACGCCCAGCGGCTGCAGCACCACATCATGGGCTACCTCCCGGGCTTCGCGACCCCGCGCATCGTGTGCGACGTGCCCTTCGTCGGCAAGCGCTGGGTGCACCAGCTGGCGTCGTACGACGAGGTCCGCGGCATCTCGCACTGGACGAAGAACTACCGCACCTCGATCGAGGCCACGGAGTCCGACGCCCTAACGAAGACCTACGAGTACTACGACCCCATCCACACCCTGCCCGCCGAGGGCCAGGCGTGGTGGGCCGAGCACGGCGACCTCGACACCTCCGCCCTCAAGGCCGCCGAGGTCGCCGAGGCCTCCCGCCGCATGGCCGCCCTCCAGGCGTACTGAGCCGTCCTGCGGGGCCGTGACCCTTGCGGTTTGTTCACCAACCGCACGTTTCGGGCGTTCGGACCTGCGGTTTGTGACCAAACCGCAGGTCCTGGGGACGACGGCGGCGTCGGCTCAGCCGGTGACCGGGCGGTTCTCGTACGGCGTGGAGAGCACGATCGTGGTGCGGGTGGAGACGTTGGCCGAGGCCCGCACGCGGGCGAGCAGGTCCTCGAGGTCGGCCGGCGTGGGGACCCGGATCTTGAGGATGTAGGACTCCTCCCCCGCGACCGACCAGCACGACTCGATCTCGGGGATGTCGCGCAGCCGCTCGGGGCAGTCGTCGGGCTGCGAGGGGTCGATGGGCCGGATCGAGATGAACGCCGTCAGCGGCAGCCCGATCCCGTCGTGGTTGACCGTGGCGCCGTACCCGAGGATCAGCCGCCGCTGCTCGAGCCGCTTGACCCGTTGGTGCACCGCGGAGGTGGAGAGACCGGTCGCCTTGCCGAGGTCCGTGAAGGACATCCGCCCGTCGCGGGCCAGGAGTTCGAGGATCTTCCGGTCGGTTGCCTCGAGGTCGGTCGCTGCCACGCGGCACAGACTAGTGGCTGAGGCGTGGCAGGATGCCCGGCGTGACCAGCCCGCAGAACGGCCGCCTCATGCTGCTCGACACCGCGTCCATGTACTTCCGCGCCTTCTACGGCGTCCCGGAGATCACGGGCCCGGACGGCACACCGGTCAACGCCGTGCGCGGGCTCATGGACTTCATCTCGCGTCTCGTCGACCAGTACCGCCCCACCGACCTGGTCTGCTGCTGGGACAACGACTGGCGCCCGCAGTGGCGCGTGGACCTGCTCCCGTCGTACAAGGGGCACCGCGTGGTCGAGGAGGTCCCCACGGCGCCGGACGTCGAGGAGGTGCCGGACCCCCTCCAGGTGCAGGTCCCGATCATCCTCGAGGTGCTGGCGGCGTTCGGGATCAAGGTGATCGGCGCCGACGGCTACGAGGCCGACGACGTCATCGGCACCCTCGCCACCGGGGCGGGGCAGTCCGTCGACATCGTCACCGGTGACCGCGACCTCTTCCAGCTGGTCGACGACGACACCGACGTGCGGGTGCTCTACATCGCCCGCGGCGTCGGCAACCACGAGCAGGTCACCAACGAGTGGGTGCGCACCAAGTACGGGATCGACGCGCGCCAGTACGCCGACTTCGCCACCATGCGCGGCGACGCCTCCGACGGCCTTCCCGGTGTGCCGGGCGTCGGGGAGAAGACCGCGGCGACGCTGTTGAACCGCTTCGGCGACATGGACGGCATCATCGCCGCCGCGCACGACCCCGACGCCGACCTCGGCCCCGGTCCGCGCGGCAAGATCAAGGCGGCCGCCGACTACCTCGCGGTGGCGCCCACCGTGGTGGCCGTCGCCCGCGACATCGACCTGGAGCGCGGCGGCTGGGGGCTGCCGCGCACCCCGGCCGACCCGGACGCCGTGGCGGAGCTCGCCCAGCGCTACGGCCTGGAGAGCCCCACCCAGCGGCTCCTGGCCGTCCTGTCGGGCTGAGGGCGGGGGTTCGGGCGCGACGTACGGTGGAGGCATGTCCCGTATCGCCATCGTCGGGGGCCACGGAGCCGTGGCCCGTCATCTGATCACCGTCCTGCGCCGCGCCGAGCACACGCCGGTGGCGCTGGTACGCCGCGAGGAGTACCGCGAGGAGCTCGAGGGCCGCGGCGCCGAGGTCCGCATCCTCGACATCGAGCAGCAGGGCGCGGACGAGTTCGCGGCTGCGTTCGAGGGCTGCGACGCCGTCGTCTTCGCCGCGGGCGGAGGACCGGACGGCAACATCGAGCGCAAGCGCACCGTCGACCTGGAGGGCTCGCTCAAGTCGATCCAGGGCGCCACTCAGGCCGGGATCTCCCGCTTCGTGCAGGTCTCGGCCATCGGCGTCGACGAGCCGCTGCCCGCCGACACCAGCGACGTCTGGGCGGCCTACGTCACCGCCAAGCGCGACGCCGACGCCGCCCTGCGCGAGAGCGACCTGGCCTGGACGATCATCCGACCCGGCCGCCTCACCGACGACCCGGCCACAGGCGCGGTGACCCTCGGCGAGGGCGTCACCCCCGGTGACGTCACCCGCGCCGACGTGGCCGCCGTGGTCGCCGCCGTCCTCGACCACGACGCCGCCGCAGGCCACCAGTGGGACCTCGTCAACGGCTCCACCTCCGTCCACGACGCCCTCGCCGCCGCCGCCGGCTGACGCGTACCCCCTGCGGTTTGGTCACCAACCGCACGTGATCGGCCTTCGAACGTGCGGTTGGTGACCAAACCGCAGGGGCGAGCGCCGCAGAGCGCCGCGACGGTCACATACTCAGCAGCAGCTGACGCCGGGTCGGGATCAGCGCCCTCGGGGCCGTGGACCTTGTGGTTTGGTCACAAACCACACGTCTGCCGCCCCGAGACCTGCGGTTGGTGACCAAACCGCAGGCCCCCGGGGCCAGCGGCGCCGTCAGTCGGCGAGCCCGGAGTACGCGACGACCCCGCGGCGCAGGGTACGGACGACGTTGCGGGCGGTGCCGCGCAGGGGCGAGTCGCCGGCGGCGTCGGCGACCTGGCCGGCCAGGTCGAGCAGCTGCTTCATCCAGCGCACGAAGTCGCCGGCGGCGAGCTCGGAGCCGCCGAGCACCTCGTCCAGGTCGTCGCCCTCGGCCCAGCGGTAGGCGATCCAGGCGAAGCCGAGGTCGGGCTGGCGCATGAAGTCGAGGTGGTGGGAGCGCTCGAGCTCGTCGAGCTCGGCCCACAGGCGCACCATCTCGGCCACGACCTCCTTGACCGGACCACCCGGCAGCCGCGGCGACCGGGCGTCGTCGGGCCGCCGCGCCTCGAAGACCAGCGTCGACAGCACCGCCGCCAGCTCGGACGGCGTCAGGTCGTCCCACAGCCCGCGTCGCAGCGACTCGGCGGCGACGAGGTCCATGTCGGAGTACAGGCGCATCAGGTGCCGCCCGCGGGGGGTGACCTCGTCGTCGGCGAGGTAGTCGAGCGCCGACAGCACCTCGCACACCCGGTCGAACTGGCGCGCGACGGTGTTGGTCCGCTGCTCCACGCGACGGCGAAGCGTCGCCGCGTCGCGGTGCAGCTTGAACCACCGCTCCGCCCAGCGGGCGTGGTCCTCGCGCTCGGGGCACGCGTGGCACGGGTGGGCCTTGAGCTCGGCGCGCAGCGCGTCGATCTCGTCCACGACCGCCGGCGGCAGCCCGCCGTCCACACGCCGGCCCGTGGCGGAGGGCGGCGGGGTCAGGTCGTGCGTGCGCGAGCGGAGCGCGGAGGCCAGGTCGCGGCGCATCTGCGGGTTGCGCGCGCTGAAGCTCTTGGGGACCTTCAGCCGCGTCAGGGCCTCCACCGGCACCGGGAAGTCGATCATGGCCAGCCGCCGGGCCTGCCGGTCGGCGGTCACGACGTAGGGCCGCGGTCCCTCCGGCGAGTAGCCGGGGTCGACGACCACGGCGAAGCCGGCGAACTTGCCGGCCGGCACCTGGATCACGTCGCCCACCTTGAGCCGCGCCAGCGAGGCCAGCGCCTCCTCACGCCGGTCCGAGCGGCGCGCCCGGCTGGCGTTCTTCTCCGCGTCGCTGATGGCGCGGCGCAGCCCGGCGTACTCCATGAAGTCGCCGAGGTGGCACGTCGCCGCCTCGACGTAGCCGTCCAGCGCGTCCTCGGCCTTGCGCAGTTGACGCGCCAGGCCGACCACGGCCTTGTCGGCCTGGAACTGCGCGAACGACTGCTCCAGGAGCTCCCGGCTGCGCTCGCGCCCGAACTGGTGCACCAGGTTGACGGCCATGTTGTACGACGGGCGGAACGACGACCGCAGCGGGTACGTGCGGGTGGAGGCGAGCCCGGCCACCTCGCGGGGGTTCATCCCGGGCTGCCAGAGCACGACGCCGTGGCCCTCGACGTCCAGGCCGCGACGACCGGCTCGACCCGTCAGCTGGGTGTACTCCCCCGGCGTGATGTCGGCGTGGGTCTCGCCGTTCCACTTCGACAGCTTCTCGATGACCACGGTGCGCGCCGGCATGTTGATGCCGAGCGCGAGCGTCTCGGTCGCGAAGACCACCTTGCACAGCCCGCGCACGTAGAGCTCCTCCACGCACTGCTTGAACGCCGGCAGCATCCCGGCGTGGTGCGCCGCCACGCCGCGGCTCAGCCCGTCGAGGAAGTCGTGGTAGCCGAGCACGTGCAGGTCGTCCTCGGGCAGGTCGCGACAGCTCGCCTCGACGAACTCCACGATCTCGTCGCGCTCCTCGGGCGTCGTGAGGCGGACGCCGGCGCTGAGGCACTGCGTGACCGCCGCGTCACAGCCGACCCGGGAGAAGATGAACACGATCGCCGGGAGCAGTCCCTCGCGGTCGAGACGCTCGATGACGTCGGCGCGGCTGGGGATCCACACCCGCCGGCCGTTGCCGACCTGGCGCGGTCCGCCCGAGCGACCGCCGCGCCCCTTCGGGTTGCGCCGGTCCTTCATCCGCGCCGAGGCCCAGTCGTCGCGCGCGATGCGGTTGAGCTCGTCGTTGACCGGGGCGCCCTCCTTGACGAAGCCGGCCGCGGCGTCGACGTCGGAGGAGGCGAACAGGTCCAGCAGGCGCCGTCCGACCATGACGTGCTGGTAGAGCGGGACCGGTCGCCGCTCCTCCACGATCGTGGTCGTCTCGCCGCGCACGGTGGCCAGCCACTCGCCGAACTCCTCGGCGTTGGAGACCGTCGCGGACAGGGAGACCAGCGCCACCGACTCGGGGAGGTGGATGATCACCTCCTCCCAGACGGCCCCGCGGGCGCGGTCGGCGAGGTAGTGCACCTCGTCCATGACCACGAAGCCGAGGCCCAGCAGGGTGCGCGAGCCGGCGTAGAGCATGTTGCGCAGCACCTCGGTGGTCATGACCACGATCGGCGCCTCGCCGTTGATCGTGTTGTCACCGGTGAGCAGGCCGACCTGGTCGGCGCCGTAGCGGGCGACCAGGTCGTGGAACTTCTGGTTCGACAGGGCCTTGATCGGCGTGGTGTAGAAGGCCTTGCGGCCGGTCGCGAGCGCCAGGTGGATGGCGAACTCGCCCACGATCGTCTTGCCCGACCCGGTGGGAGCCGCGACCAGCACGCCACGGCCGTCCTCGATCTCGCGGCACGCGCGGACCTGGAAGTCGTCGAGCGGGAAGTCGTAGTGGGAGGCGAAGTCGCGCAGCACCGGGTGCTGGCGGTCGCGGCGCATGGCGGCATAGCGCTCGGCCGGGCCGGGCTCTCCCGGCGTCGCGTCGGCGGGCGTGAGGTCGGCGCCCAGCCCCGGACGGGCGGACGACTGGTCGGAGGTGGTCATGACAGCAGGATCAGGGCTCCCGGAACGCTCTCGATGGTAAGGGGCAGCGGCCCGAACCGCTCCCCGTCGGCATACCCCACGATGCCAGGCGCTGCAACCGTGACCCGCCGCACCCGGTGCCGCTCGTACTGCCGGTGCGTGGTGTGGGTACCCCGGAACAGCCGCGGGTACGTGCGCACCAGCTCGAGGCGGCCGATCGGCTTGATGACGACGACGTCCAGCAGCCCGTCGTCGAGCAGCGCCCCCTCGGCGATGCGCAGGCCGCCGCCGAACGACGGCCCGTTGCCGATCGCCACGAGGACGGCGGGGACGCGGAGCACCGTGCCGTCCAGGTCGAGGGTGTAGTCGAGCGGCTGGAGGGTCCGCAGCTCCGCGAGCGTGGCCAGGTTGTAGCGCATCTGGCCCCGCGGCCAGGCCATCCGGTTGGCGCGCTCGTTGACGACGGCGTCGAAGCCCGCGGCCATGACGGTGGTGAAGTAGCGGCCCTGGCTCACGGCGAGGTCCAGCGTCCGGGGCCGCCAGGCGAGCAGCCGGTCGACGGCCGCGACCGGGTCGGTGCGTGGCAGGTCGGCGTAGCGGGCCACGTCGTTCCCCGTGCCGGCCGGGACCACGCCGAGCGGTACGCCGGTCGTGGCCACCGCCTGCACCCCGAGGTGGACCATGCCGTCGCCGCCCACGACCACCAGGGCGTCGACGCCGTCGGCGACGGCGGCCCGGGCGATGTCCAGCGCCTCGTCGGCGTCGCGACCCTGGAGCGCCTGGACATCGTGCCCCCGGCTGCGCAGCCGGGCGAGGGCGGATTCGGCCATGCGGGCACCCTTGCCGCCACCGGCGGTGGGGTTGGCGAGGAGCGCGATCCTGCGGGTGCCGGGCACGCTCGGAGCCTAGTGCTAGCGGCCGCCGATGCGGAGGTGGACGGCGTAGCGCTCCGGCGCGGCGCCGACGGCCATCGCCAGGCGGGCCAGGGCCTCCAGGACCCGGTCGGCGTCGAAGCCGGTGCCGGGCACGAGCAGCGTGAGACGGCCGTCGTACGACGCCAGGTGCAGCTGGCCGTGGCGCCAGGCCTGGTGCGCCCTCGAGCGCAGCGCGGTGTCGGTGACCGGCTGCGGGTAGGCCTCGTCGACGGCCAGCAGGTCGCAGGGCAGCTCCTCGCCGGCGCCGCTGAGGCGACCGGCGACGAGGTGGCCCGCGCGGAGCCCCTCGTCGGTGCTCCAGGTGACCTCGGACTCCCCCAGCCACCCGGGCAGGTCGAAGGGGTCGACCTCGGTGGCGGCGGTGGCCCTGCGTGCGGTGGTCACAGCACCGAGGCCTCGTCGGGCGAGAGCTCGGCGTTGGGGTCGCGGCGCGCACGGCGGCGGTCGTTGAACCGGGCGATCTGCTCGGCGAGCAGGAAGAGCAGCACCATCGGCACCGCCATGAACGTCATCGTGAACGGATCGGCCGACGGCGTGGCCACCGCGGCGAAGATGAAGACCCCCACGATGATCCAGGGCCGGTGGTTGCCCAGGCCCTTGCCCGTGACGACGCCGGCGAGGTTGAGCAGGACCACGAACAGCGGGATCTCGAAGGCGATGCCGAACACCAGCAGCGTGCGGCTGAAGAACGTCAGGTAGTCGTTGAAGTCGACCAGGTTGGTCAGCCCCGGCGGGTTGAAGCCGATCAGGATCTCCAGGCCCTTGGGCAGGGTGACGTAGCCGAGCAGGATGCCGGCCGCGAAGAGCGGACCCGCGATGGCCGCGAAGATCCGTGACCAGCGCTTCTCCTGGGCGTGCAGTCCGGGGAGGATGAAGGCCCAGATCTGGTACAGCCAGAACGGGCTGGTGATCACGATCGAGGAGAGGCCGCACAGCTTGAGGTAGAGCATGAGCCCGCCGCCGGGCCCGCCCGTGGTGCCGACGGTGCTTCCCTCGGGCAGGTTCTCCTGCGCGCGGAGGTAGGGGTCGTAGACCAGGTCGTAGAGCTGGTCGAAGAAGAAGAGCGAGCCCGCGATCCCCAGCAGGACGACCAGGGTCGCCTTCAGGATGCGGGCGCGCAGCTCCCGCAGGTGGTCGGAGAGCGCCATCCGCCCGTCGTCGCCCACGGGGTGGACGGGGGTGCCGACGAACAGCTTGGCGATGCCGGAGATGGACACGCGGCGATGCTCTCAGGCCGCTCCGGGCTCAGCCGTTGCGGGGGGTCTGGTGCTCCGTGGCGCCGGGGAGCGGGTCGGCGACGGGCTCGACCGGGGCGACCGTCGCCTCGGGCGTGGCCGTGGGCAGCTCGCCGGCGGGCGTGGCCGGCGGCGTGGGCTCGGTCGGGTCGTCGTCGTCGCGCAGGCCCTTGGTCTCGGCCTTGAAGATGCGCAGCGACTGGCCGGTGCTGCGAGCCAGGGCGGGCAGCTTGGCGGCGCCGAACACCAGGATGACGATGGCCAGGATGACGAGCCACTCGGCTCCAGCCGGCATGCCGATCAATGGGTAGAGCATCGGGACCTCATTCGTCGGGGTGCGTACGCGTTCAGCCTACGCCGGTGGTCGTGAGTAGAGACTGAGGGCGTCCTGTGCGGCGGCCGTGAACGCCCGGCCGTAGGACGCCGGGGCCACGACGTCGGCGTGCGGCGCCAGTCGCAGGAGCAGCCGGGTGAGCCATCGCTCGTCGGCGACCTGGAGGTCCACCTCGAGCGTGCCGTCGTCCTGGGGGCGGATCGCGTCCATCGGGTAGTACTCGGTGGCCCAGTGGGCCTCGGGCCGCAGCCGGAGCGTGACCGGTGTCGTCTCCGAGGACGAGGTGAAGAGACCGTCGCCGAGGTCGCGGGGCTCGGTGTCGGGACGCGAGACGGGGGTGGCGAGGGTCTCGGCGGCGGCGATGCGGTCCAGGCGGAAGAGCCGGGGTGCCTCCGCGCTGTGGCACCAGGCGTCGAGGTACGTCAGGCCGCCGTGGGTGATCACGCCGTGCGGGTCGACGACGCGCACCGACTCCTCGTCGCGGGCGGGCACGTAGTAGGTCAGACGCACCTGACGGCCCCGGTCGACCGCCTCGCGCAGGCGTACGGCGAGCAGGGCCTGGTCGGCATCGGCGGCGTTGATGCCCGGGTCGATCTGCGGCGCGCCGGAGCCCTGGGCGGCCGCCGCCTCGAGCTTGGTCAGCGCCCGGTCGACGACCTCGCGGGTGTCGTCCTTGGCGCCGGCGCGCAGCGCCCGCAGGGCGACGATGATGGCGCTCGCCTCCGTGGGCGTCAGCCGCAGGGGCCGGGCGAGGTAGTCGGCGTTCGAGACCCGGATGACGCCGGCCTCGAGCGCGTCGAGGTCGACGTCGATGAGGTCGTCGGGGTAGCCGCCGGGCAGCCCGCACATCAGCAGCACCTTGAGGTCGGTGACCAGCTGCTCCTCCGGGACCCCGAGGGCCGCCGCGGCGGTGTCGATGCGGACCTGGCCGTGGGTGTGCAGGAACGGCACCAGGGTCAGCAGGCGCGCCACCTGGTCCTTGGCTCCGGCGGGCGTGTGGCTCATGCGGCACCCCCGACGGCGCTCAGCCGCTCGACGAGCTCCTGGCGCAGCTCGGCGGGCTCCTCGACGTACACGTCGGCGCCGTAGCCGAGCAGCTCGTCGGCCAGGCCGATGGCGCTGCGGGTGACGACCAGGCGGTCCCAGAGGGTCCGGTCGTCGGGTCCGACGACGGCGGTGGTGATCTCGGAGGCCTCGCGGCGCAGGGGCACCCCGGTGCCGGCGCGGGCCAGGACGACCGCCCGCTCCAGGCGCGGCGCGGGCGCCAGGCGGCGGGCGACCTCGCCGACGTCGGTGCCGGGCGGGACCTCGTAGGCGCCCGCGGGACCGACCTTGCGGGCCTTGCCCTGGACCCGCGAGAGCCGGAACAGGCGCTCGGCGTCGCGGTCGAGGTCGTGCCCGACGACGTACCAGCGGCCGGCGTAGCGGGCGACGCCCCACGGGTGCAGCCGGCGGCGGGTGACCTCGCTCTGGCCGGAGCGGACGTAGTCGAACTCCACCGCGCTGCGCTCCTGCACGGCCTCGAAGAACACGTCGAACGACGGCTCGTCGGCGCTGAGCCGGGGCTGGACGATGTCGAGGGCCGAGACGTCGACCGGGACGCCGAGCGCGGTCAGCTTGCGGACGACGTCGGTGGTGGCCTCGGCCAGGCGTGCGTGCTGCCAGACCTTGGTGGCCAGGCCGATGATCGCGGCCTCATCGGCCTCCAGCGCGATGTCGGGGAGCGCGAACTCGTCGGGACGGATCCGGTAGCCGGGCTCGTCGGCGAAGAAGGCGTCCATCTGCCCGACCTCGATCGGGACGCCGAGGCTGCGGAGCTCCTCCTTGTCGCGCTCGAACATCTTCTCGAAGGCGTCGCGCGACGACCCGGGGTACAGCAGGGACCGGATCCGGTCCTTGGCGACGAAGTGGCGCTGGACGAGGAGCATGATCAGCAGGTTGAGCAGCCGCTCGCTCTTGCGCTCGTTCACCGCGGCGGTCCCCTCCACGATCGTTGCTCCTCGCTCCGCGCTTCCTGGCGTGTCCAGTGTGGTCGCGGCGCTGGGGTCAGCGCCACTCGGGGCTCCGTGCGTGGGGATCGCTACTTGGCGGAGACGACGTCCACGACGAAGTACAGGGTGCTGTTGGCCGGGATGCCGGCCTGCTCCTGACCGGCGTACCCGAGGACCGGCGGGATGGTCAGCAGCACGCGGCTGCCGACCTTGACGCCCGTGAGGCCCTGGGTCCAGCCGGCGACGACGCCGGTGAGCTCGAAGGTGGCCGGCTCCTTGGAGTAGGACTCGTCGAAGGGCTTCTTCTCGCCGTAGACCGAGCCGAGGTAGTTGACGGTGAGGCTCATGTCCTCGGTGACGGTGGCGCCCTTGCCCTGCTTGACGATCGTGCGCAGCAGGTCGCCCTCGGCGGCCGGGGCCTTGAGGCCGTCGAAGTTCATCCGGACCGGCTCGCCCTTGCGCTCGATGACCTTCGGCTGGCGGCGGGCCGGCACGTCGCGGAGCTTGGGCGGCTCGGGGGCCTCCATGAGGTCGAAGATCAGCAGCACGGTGTCGCGGTTGCCGATCTGCAGGTCGGGGTTGCCCATCTCGCCGAAGGCGTCCTCGGCGGAGGCCGTCACCGCGATGCGCGAGCCGATCGTCTGCCCCACGAGTGAGTCCTTGAAGATCGGGGAGACCTCGTCGGTGATCGGGACCGTCTCGGGCGCGCCGCCCTCGTCGTAGGTGCTGAACGTCTTCTTCTCGGTGAAGCCGTTGCCGACCCAGAAGTTGACCAGGACCTGGTCGCCGTCGGCGACCTTCTCCCCGTCACCCTCGCTGATGACCTCGACGTCGACGTCGTCGGCCACCATCTGGTCCTTCCAGGTGACCTCCGGCTCCTTGCCGTACTCCCCGGAGATCTCCACCGCGGCCAGCCCGTCGAGACCCTCCGGCTCGTCGGCGGTGTCGTCGCCGCACGCCGCGAGGGCGGACAGCAGGACGACGGAGACAGCCAGGGTGGCGGCAGGACGACGGCGTGAGAGCACGAATTTTCACCTTCGGGAGCGGAGCGTTACGGCGCGGTCACCCTACAAGCCGTCACTGAGAGAACCCCAAGGCGCGGGTGGTGTCGCCTCTGCGGTTTGGTCACAGACCGCACGCCTGGGGCGCTGAGACCTGCGGTTGGTGACCAAACCGCAGGGGTCACATGCCGTCGATCAGGCGCTGCACGCGCTCGTCGTAGGCCCGGAACGGGTCCTTGCACAGCACGGTGCGCTGGGCCTGGTCGTTGAGCTTGAGGTGGACCCAGTCGACGGTGAAGTCGCGGCGTCGCTCCTGCGCCTTGCGGATGAACTCGCCCCGCAGGCGCGCCCGGGTCGTCTGCGGCGGCACCGACTTGGCCTCGAAGATCTTGAGGTCGGTCGACACCCGGGCGACCGCCCCGCGCTTCTCCAGCAGGTAGTAGAGGCCTCGACCGCGGTGGATGTCGTGGTAGGCCAGGTCCAGCTGGGCGATGCGGGGATGGCCGAGCGGAAGGCCGTGCTTGGCGCGGTAGCGGTCGATCAGCTTCCACTTGATGACCCAGTCGATCTCACGGTCGACCAGCCCCAGGTCGTCGGACTCGACCGCCTTGAGGCCGCGCTCCCACAGGTCCAGGGCACGCTCGATCAGCGGGGTGCTGATCTGGCGACGGTCCACGAAGTCGCGGGCCTTCGAGAGGTACTCCCCCTGGATCTCCAGGGCGCTGGCCTCGCGACCGTTCGCCAGGCGCACCTTGCGCCGGCCGGTCACGTCGTGGGAGATCTCGCGGATGGCGCGGATCGGGTTCTCCATCGTGAGGTCGCGCATGACGACCCCCTCCTCGATCATCCGGAGCACCAGGTCACAGCTGGCCACCTTGAGCATGGTGGTGGTCTCGCTCATGTTCGAGTCGCCCACGATGACGTGCAGGCGGCGGTACTTCTCCGCGTCGGCGTGCGGCTCGTCGCGGGTGTTGATGATCGGGCGGCTGCGCGTGGTGGCGCTGCTGACGCCCTCCCAGATGTGCTCGGCTCGCTGGGAGACCGAGTACGACGCCCCGCGTGGCGTCTGCGTGATCTTGCCGGCCCCGACGACGATCTGGCGCGTGACCAGGAACGGGATCAGGATGTCCGCAAGTCGGCTGAACTCACCGGCGCGGCCCACCAGGTAGTTCTCGTGGCAGCCGTAGGAGTTGCCCGCGGAGTCGGTGTTGTTCTTGAACAGGTAGATCTCGCCCTGGATGCCCTCGTCGTGCAGCCGCTGCTCGGCGTCGAGGAGCAGCCCCTCGAGGACCCGCTCGCCCGCCTTGTCGTGGGTCACGAGCTCGGCGATGTCGTCGCACTCGGGGGTGGCGTACTCGGGGTGGCTGCCCACGTCGAGGTAGAGGCGGGCGCCGTTGCGCAGAAAGACGTTGCTGGAGCGACCCCAGCTGACGACCTTGCGGAACAGGTAGCGCGCGACCTCGTCGGGGCTCAGGCGGCGCTGGCCCTTGAACGTGCACGTGACGCCGTACTCGTTCTCGATGCCGAAGATCCGCCGGTCCACGAGACAAACCCTACGGGGCGCCTGTCCACACGTCCGCTCATTCTTCGTGCGGCGCGGTTGCGGTTTGGTCCCAAACCGCAACTCCATGCCTCTCAGGCGACGGCGAACCAGTCGATGACGCCCGTGGCGCGCTGCCAACGGAGCAGGAGTCGGCGCCGGCACGAGTCGGAGTACATCGAGTTGCTGACCAGCACGCGCCAGCGCTCCAACCGGGAGCTGCGATGCCCTCGGCCGAGCGCCCGGTCGATCTCGTGCATCGTCGTGCCCGGGTGGTTCAGCAGGTCGTCGAGGGTGAAGCCCCGGCGCACGTACGCCGGCTCCAGGCCGCGCTCACGCCGCAGGTCGGTCCGCTGCTGGACCTTGTCGCGGTGGTGCTCGCCGTCGTACTCATGGACGTCGCGGGTGCCGGTCACGAGCAGGTCGACGCGCCCGAGCAGGCGGCCCGCGTCGTCGACGACCTCCACCTGCGGCTGGACCGGGACGCCGATGGCCCGGTGGAAGAGGCGCAGCACCGTCTCGCCCGCCGACTCGGCGGCTCCATCGGAGAGCAGCCACGCGGTCCGCAGGTGGCGTACGCCGGGTCTGCGGCTCTTCAGCAGCGCCTCCATCCGGTCGACGTCGATGTCGCCCAGGTGCAGGGCGGAGTCGATCATGATCACCAGGTCCATGACCCCGAGGTCCCGGGCAGTGCGCAGCAGGATCTCCTCCGGGCGCTCGACCGGCAGGCCGTGTCGCAGGTCGTAGGACGGCTCCCCCACCAGCCGCGCGCACAGCAGGCCCGGGCGCCGGGGCCGCCGGTGACCACCCCGTACGGCCGCGAACACCGGGACCCCCTCCGGAACCTTCGGCAACGACCAGCCGCGCAGCCACGCCCCCGTGAGGTGGGTGAAGACCGCTCCCTCAGGCAGCACCAGGAGCCAGGCCGCGAGGTCCAGCCTCAGCTCTGTCGCCTCGCTGCCGGCCGTCTCCGGACGGTAGAGCCCGAAGCTCACCCGGCGCGCACCGGCGAGCCGGACCTCGCCCAGCACCGCCCCGCACTCGCGCACGGACCTGGCGACAGCGAGCGCCATCGCCTCGCGGGCCTTCTCCTCCTCGGACATGCCTCAGAGCCTGGACGGTCTCGGGCTCAACCAAACCCGGCCTCCGCGCGCCTGTGGATGGCCGCGGTACTCCGGCGTCAGCTCGCGTAGAGCGCCCTTGAGGTTTGGTCACCGACCACAGGATCTGGCCGTCTCGCCCTGCGGTTTGTGACCAAACCGCAGGGCGACGTCGCGCCGAGGCTCAGGAAGGAGCGCCACCGGAGTCCGGCGCCGGCGGGGCGACCGGGGGCTGCTGGCCGTTGTCGCCGCGCGAGGTCGGCTCCCCGGTGACCGGGTCCTCCAGGGGAGCGACGTGGCCGCTGGTCTGGTCGGTGGGGTCGCGGGGGTCGTCGGGGTTGCCACCGCGCGAGGCAGACCCGGGCTGGGTGTCCTCCGGCAGCGCCTCGTCGGGGCTCGAGGGGCCGCGCTCCCCCAGAAGCCCGTTCAGCCGGGCGGGGCTGAGCCGCACGAACTTGCGGGGCTGGGTGCGGGTGCGGTCCAGGATGGCCACCTCGAGGTGGTCTACGTCGATCACCCGGTCGCCGTCCGCCGAGTGGCCCAGGGCGGCCACGGCGAGACGAACGACGTCCTCGAGCGAGGAGTCGGCGACGTAGCGCTCCTTGATGTAGCCGGCGACGACGTCGGAGGCTCCGCCCATGACGGCGAAGCCCTGCTCGTCGGCGACCTGACCGTCGTAGGTCAGTCGGAAGATCTGGTCGTCGGTGGCGGTGTCACCGATCTCGGCGACGAAGATCTCCACCTCGTAGGGCTTCTCCCCGCCGCTGGAGAAGATGGTGCCGAGCGTCTGGGCGTAGGCGTTGGCCAAGCCCCGGCCGGTGACGTCGCGACGGTCGTAGGCGTAGCCACGCATGTCGGCGAGCCGGACGCCGGCGATGCGGAGGTTCTCGAACTCGTTGTAGCGGCCGACGGCGGCGAACGCGATCCGGTCGTAGATCTCGGAGACCTTGTGCAGCGCCTGGGAGGGGTTCTCGGAGGCGAACAGGATGCCGTCGCCGTACTGGACCGTCACGACCGAGCGCCCGCGGGCGATGCCCTTGCGCGCGAAGTCGGCCCGGTCCTTCATCAGCTGCTCGGGCGAGACGTAGAAGGGCATGCTCATCGCTGGCCTCCCGTCGTGCCACCGGTGAGCGGTGCCCCCGGCCCGTCGGGCCTGATCATGCGCCCGGCGATGACGCGGTCGGCGATCTCGGCGACCTCCTCGTCGCCCAGGCGACGCCCGCCCTCCACGGTGATGACGCGCACCACCGGGAAGATCCTGCGGGCCATGTCGGGTCCGCCGGTGGCGGAGTCGTCGTCCGCGGCGTCGTAGAGCGCCTGGAGGACGGCAGTGACGCACTGGGTCTCGTCGAGGTCCTCGCGGTAGAGCTTCTTCAGCGAGCCCTTGGCAAAGAGGGAGCCCGAGCCGACCGAGTAGAACGCGGTCTCCTCGTAGCGACCACCGGTGACGTCGTAGCTGAAGATCCGCCCCTGGCTCTGGCGCATGTCGAAGCCGGCGAAGAGCGGGACGACCGAGAGCCCCTGCATGGCCATGCCGAGGTTGGCGCGGATGAGGGCGGCGAGCCGGTTGGCCTTGCCGTCCATCGAGAGCGTAGTGCCCTCGATCTTCTCGTAGTGCTCGAGCTCGGTCTGGAACAGGCGCACCATCTCCACGGCCAGCCCAGCCGTGCCGGCGATGCCGACGACGGAGTACTCGTCGGCGGGGAACACCTTCTCGATGTCGCGCTGGGCGATGATGTTGCCCATCGTGGCGCGGCGGTCGCCCGCCATCACCACGCCGCCGGGGAACGTCGCCGCGACGATGGTGGTGCCGTGCGGCGCGAGATCACCGGCCTGGCCCTGCGGCAACGCGCGCCGGCTCGGGAGCAGCTCGGGTGACTCCCCCGCCAGGAAGTCGCTGAAGGAGGAGATGCCCGGCTGGAGGTACGAGGCGGGCAGGCGCGGGTCGCTCACTGGCCACCCTTCTGGATGAACGACTTCACGAAGTCCTCGGCGTTGGACTCCAGCACCTCGTCGATCTCGTCGAGGATCGCGTCGACGTCGCCGTCGAGGGACTCCTTGCGCTCGGCGACATCGCTCTCCGGGGCGACCTCGGTCGACTCCTCGGTCTCCGAGGACTTGCGCGGTTGCTTCTGCTCCTGGGCCATGCCTCGACCCTATCCAGTCGGGGGTTGGCCGTCGCGGATTGGTCACAAACCGCAAGGTCGAGCCCCTCAGGCCTGCGGTTGGTGACCAAACCGCAGCCCCGGACGAGGTCAGCGGGTGAGGGCGGCGAAGAGCTGCTCGGCGGTGTCGCAGCGGTCGAGGAGGTCGCCGACGTGGCTCCGGCTGCCGCGCAGGGGGTCGATCGTGGGCACGCGCTGGAGGGACTCGCGGCCGGGGAGGTCGAAGATCACCGAGTCCCAGGAGGCGGCGGCGACGTCCTCGGCGTACTTCTCCAGGCACCGGCCGCGGAAGTAGGCGCGCGTGTCCTCCGGCGGGTCGTGCATCGCCTGAACCACCGCCTCGTCGTCGAGCAGGCGCTCCATGCGACCCGCGGCGACGAGCCGGTTGTAGAGGCCCTTGTCGGGGCGGATGTCGGAGTACTGCAGGTCGATGAGCTGCAGCTTGGCGTCGTCCCAGTCGAGACCGTCGCGGGAGCGGTACTGCTCCAGCAGCTTCAGCTTGGCGACCCAGTCCAGCTCGGTGGCGCACAGCATGGGATCGCGCTCGAGGCGGTCGAGGACCGACTCCCAGCGCGCCAGCACGTCGAGCGTCTGCGCGTCCGCATCGGCGCCCAGCCGGTCCTCGACGTACTTCCTGGCCAGGTCGAGGTACTCCAGCTGCAGCTGGATCGCGGTCAGGGTGCGGCCGTCGGTGAGCGTGAACGTCTGCTTCAGCGTCGGGTCGTGGGAGACGGCCCGCAGCGCCGAGACCGCGCCGTCGACGGTGAGGTCGGGGCCGATGAAGCGGTCCTCGATCATCGCGAGGACCAGCGAGGTCGTCCCGACCTTGAGGTACGTCGAGACCTCCGCGAGGTTGGCGTCGCCGATGATGACGTGCAGGCGGCGGTACTTCTCGGGGTCCGCGTGCGGCTCGTCGCGGGTGTTGATGATGGGGCGCTTCAGCGTGGTCTCGAGACCGACCTCGACCTCGAAGAAGTCCGCGCGCTGGCTGATCTGGAAGCCGTGCTCGCGCCCGTCCTGGCCGATGCCGACGCGCCCCGCGCCGCACACCACCTGGCGGCTCACGAAGAACGGCGTCAGGTGCCGCACGATGTCGGCGAACGGGGTCGAGCGCCGCATCAGGTAGTTCTCGTGGGCACCGTAGGAGGCGCCCTTGTTGTCAGTGTTGTTCTTGTACAGCGCGATGGCGACGCCGTTGGGCAGCGCGGCGGCCCGGCGCTGCGCGTCGAGCATCACCTGCTCCCCCGCCTTGTCCCACAGCACGATGTCGAGCGGATTGGTGACCTCGGGCGTGGAGTACTCGGGGTGCGCGTGGTCGACGTAGAGGCGGGCGCCGTTGGTCAGGATGACGTTGGCGAGGCCCAGGTCCTCGTCGGTCAGCTGGGTGGGGTCCGCCACCTGGCGGGCCATGTCGAAGCCGCGCGCGTCACGCAGCGGCGACTCCTCCTCGAAGTCCCACCGCGCCCGCCGGGCCCGGACGGTGGCGGACGCGTAGGCGTTGACCACCTGCGAGGACGCCACCATCGGGTTGGCCAGCGGCTGCCCCTGCACCGAGATGCCGTACTCGACCTCGGTGCCCATCACCCGCCGTACGCTCATGGCTCGAGGGTACGGGGCCGGGCCGAGCGCCTGCTCAGCGCTTCCGCAGCACCATCTGCGCGAGGTAGATGATGACGAGCACGACGACGATGATGACGAGGATCTTGATCATGGGGGTCTCCGACCGTGACGGTCACCTCGATCGGGTGACGCGGGAGTACATAGGTAGCACGCCGCGGGCCCTGCTCGGTCCGTGCCGCGCGCGGGGGGAGGCACCCAGATGAGCTGGTGGGAGCGCCGGGTCGTGCCCCGCCTGGTCGAGGCGTCCCTGAGCAGCCCGGAGGTGGCTGAGCGGCGGGCCCTCGTGTGCGCCGAGCTCACGGGCAGCGTCCTGGAGCTCGGCTTCGGGAGCGGGCTCAACATCGGTCACTACCCGCTCGGTGTACGCCGCGTGGACGCCGTCGAGCCCTCGGACCTGGCCTGGGACCTCTCGGCGCAGCGCCGGGCGCGAGCGCGTGTCCCGATCGAGCGCGTGGGTCTCGACGGGCAGCGGCTCGACGCCGACGAGGCGACGTACGACGCCGTCCTGTCGACGTTCACCCTGTGCACGATCCCCGACGTCGACCGCGCGCTCGCGGAGGTACGCCGCGTGCTGCGGCCGGGCGGGTCGCTGCACTTCCTCGAGCACGGGCTCGCGCCGGACCCTCGCGTGCAGACCTGGCAGCGCCGCCTCGAGCCCGTGCAGCGTCGCGTCGCCGGCGGCTGCCACCTGACGCGTGACGTGCCCGTGGTGCTCGCCGAGGCCGGCCTCGTGCCGACCGGGCTGGAGCAGGGCTACCTGCCTGGGCCGTCGCTCGTTAGGCCGTTCACGTACTGCTCGGCCGGGCGTGCGCGCAAGCAGGCCGTTTGAGCCGCACGGTCGCCGAGCCCTGCGGTTTGGTCACCAACCGCACGTCTGACGCCCTCGGCCTTGCGGTTGGTGACCAAACCGCAAGGCCGAGGAGCGGCGACGTACGGCCGGCTAGAGGTACTGACCGGTGTTGGCGACGGTGTCGATGGAGCGACCCGGCTCGGTGCCCTGCTTGCCGGTGATGAGCGTGCGGATGAAGACGATCCGCTCGCCCTTCTTGCCGGAGATGCGGGCCCAGTCGTCGGGGTTGGTGGTGTTGGGGAGGTCCTCGTTCTCCTTGAACTCGTCGACGCACGCCTGCAGCAGGTGCGAGACGCGCAGTCCGCGCTGCTGGTGGTCGAGGAGGTCCTTGATCGCCATCTTCTTCGCCCGGTCGACGATGTTCTGGATCATGGCGCCGGAGTTGAAGTCCTTGAAGTAGAGGACCTCCTTGTCACCGTTGGCGTAGGTGACCTCCAGGAACCTGTTCTCCTCGGTCTCGGTGTACATCCGCTCCACCGTCGCGCGGATCATGCCGGCGACGCAGGCGTCGCGGTCTCCGCCGAACTCGCCCAGGTCGTCGGCGTGCAGCGGCAGGCTCGGAGTGAGGTACTTCGAGAAGATGTCGCGCGCCGACTCCGCGTCGGGCCGCTCGATCTTGATCTTCACGTCCAGGCGACCGGGGCGCAGGATGGCGGGGTCGATCATGTCCTCGCGGTTGGACGCACCGATCACCAGCACGTTCTCGAGCAGCTCCACGCCGTCGATCTCGCTGAGCAGCTGCGGGACGATGGTGTTCTCGACGTCGGAGGAGACGCCCGACCCGCGGGTGCGGAAGAGCGAGTCCATCTCGTCGAAGAACACGATGACGGGCGTGCCCTCGCTGGCCTTCTCGCGGGCCCGCTGGAAGACGAGCCGGATGTGGCGCTCGGTCTCGCCGACGTACTTGTTGAGCAGCTCGGGGCCCTTGATGTTGAGGAAGTAGGACTTCCCCTCTTGGCCGGTCTTGGCCGCGACCTTCTTGGCCAGCGAGTTGGCCACCGCCTTCGCGATGAGCGTCTTGCCGCAGCCCGGGGGGCCGTAGAGCAGGACACCCTTGGGCGGCTTGAGCTCGTGCTCGAGGAAGAGCTCGGGGTGCAGGTAGGGCAGCTCGACGGCGTCGCGGATCTGCTCGATCTGCCCGAACAGGCCGCCGATCGACTCGTAGTCGATGTCGGGAACCTCCTCCAGCACCAGCTCCTCGACCTCGGACTTGGGCACCTTCTCGTAGACGTACCCGGCGCGGGAGTCGAGCAGCAGGGAGTCGCCGGCCCGGATGGTGTCGCTGAGCAGGGGCTGCGCCAGGCGTACGACGCGCTCCTCGTCGGCGTTGGCGATGACCAGGGCACGCTCGCCGTCGGCTAGCAGCTCCTTGAACATCACCACCTCGCCGACCTGCTCGTAGTCGAAGGCCGCGACGACGTTGAGCGCCTCGTTGAGCATGACCTCCTGGCCGCGGCGCAGCTCGTCGAGCTCGACGGAGGGGCTGACGTTGACGCGCAGCTTGCGACCGCCGGTGAAGACGTCGACCGAGTCGTCGTCGTTGCGGGCGAGGAACGTCCCGAACCCGGCCGGCGGCTGGGCCAGCCGGTCGACCTCCTCCTTGAGCTTCATGATCTGGTCGCGCGCCTCGCGCAGCGTCTCGGCGAGGCGCTCGTTCTGCGACGTCACCGCCGACAGCGAACGCTGGGCGTCGGCCAGCCGTAGGTCGACGCCGCGTGAGTACGTCGGCGCGTCGCTGAGCCGGCGGCGCAGGTCGCTCACCTCGGCCTCGAGAAAGCGCACCTGGCTCTCGAGCTCGTCGGGGCTCCGACCCTTGTTGCTGGACACACCATCTGACATCGACATGAGGCCCACCTCCTGTTCTTGCGACCCTACCCGGGCGGACACGCAACGGAAGTCGTTGCCTCGCGGTGTTGGTCACGATTTGGACAGGGTGCTCGGTGCCCCTGCGGTTTGGTCACCAACCGCAAGGTCGGGGCCGTCGGAGCTGCGGTTTGTGACCAAACCGCAAGGGCCTGGCGACACCGGCTGCCCTGGGAAGAGAACGTCAGCGCGCGTAGCGCCGGGCGAAGTTGCGCAGCAGCCGACCGGGGTGGGTGACGGTGACGCGGGCGGCGGCCGCCTGCAGGTCGGCGACCTCGCCGGGGTCGAAGTAGCCGAAGGTGGAGTAGACGGCGATCCGGGTCAGGATGCCGGGGAGGTCGAGCTCGGGGTGGAACTGCGTGGCGTAGACGTGCTCTCCCACCCGGAAGGCCTGCACCGGGCAGGCCTCGGAGGTGGCCAGCAGCGTCGCGTGCGCAGGCAGCCGCGACAGGGCCTCCTTGTGACCGCCGTACGCCGTGAAGTCGCGCGGCACCGACGCGAACAAGGGGTCGGCTGCCCCCTCGCGGGTGAGGGTGACCTCGAGGGGTCCGACCGGCTCGGGGTAGCTCGTGTCGACCACGCCGCCCTGGTGCGTGCCCAGCGTGCCGATGCCGAAGCAGGCGCCGAGGAACGGGAAGTCCGCCGCGACGACCAGGTCGAGCAGGACGCCCAGGTCGTCCTCGGCGCGCCGCTGGGCGTCCGACTTGCGCTCGTCGGGGTCGGAGACGGTGAAGGCTCCGCCGCCCAGCAGGATGCCGGACCAGTCGTCCAGCGTCACCTCGCCCAGCCGGCCCGTCGCCAGGGACCGGGTCTCCAGCTCCGCGGGTGTCACCCCCAGGAAGCGCCGGAACGCGTCGTACTCCTCCGTCACCGCCTCCGGCTCGGAGCGGATCGACAGCAGGAGGAAGGGCTTCACGACCCCGACGACTCCCCCGAGGCGTCGGTGCTCGGGGTGCCGCCGTCCATCACCTCGGTCGGCTCCTCGGTGAGCCCCTCCGCGCGCGGGCCGGTGTAGTCGGGACCGTAGGCGCCCGGCGCCGGACGCCGCCGCTTCAGGGGCGCCTTCTGGCCCGGCGCCATGCGGCGTGCGGTGACGAGGAAGGCGGTGTGGCCGATCATCTTGTGGCCCGGGCGCACGGCGAGTCCCTCGACGTGCCAGTCGCGCACGAGCGACTCCCACGCCTGGGGCTCGGTGAAGCCGCCGTGCAGGCGCACCGTCTCCATGAACCGCGACAGCTGGGTGGTCGTGGCGACGTACGCGCACACGATCCCTCCCGGACGCAGCGCGTCGGCGGTGGCGTCGATGCACTCCCACGGCGCGAGCATGTCGAGGATGACCCGGTCGTAGCGCTCGCCGGTGGTCGGCAGCTCCTCGGCGAGGTCGCCGAGTCGCAGCGACCACGCGGGGTGCGTCTCGCCGTCGGGGGCGCCGAAGAACTGGGTGACGTTCTTGCGGGCGACGTCGGCGAACTCCTCGCGCCGCTCGTAGGACGTCACGCGGCCGTAGGGCCCGACCGCACGCAGCAGCGAGCAGGTCAGGGCACCCGAGCCCACGCCCGCCTCGACGACGTCGGCGCCGGGGAAGATGTCGGCCATCGCGACGATCTGGGCCGCGTCCTTGGGGTAGACGACGGCCGCGCCGCGTGGCATCGAGACCACGAACTCGGAGAGCAGCGGCCGGAAGACGAGGTACTCACCACCCGAGGTGGAGGTGACCGTGAAGCCCTCCTCGCGCCCGATCAGGTCGTCGTGGGACATCCCGCCGCGGTTGGTGTGGAAGGTCCTGCCGGCCTCGAGGCAGATGTTGTGCTTGCGGCCCTTGGCGTCGACGAGGCGCACCCACTCGCCTTCGCGCAGGGGGCCGCGGTGGACCCCGGACCAGGCTCGGGGGTCGACATCGTCATCGTGCGGGAGAGTCGAGGACACCGCGGAACCCTACTGGCGGCGAGGGGTCACTGGCGAAACGCTCGGTCGACGTCGGCCGTGGACAGCACGCCGTAGACGCTGCCGTCGTCCTCGACGAGGACGTACTCCGCGGCCGGCGTGCGGTTGATCGCGACGATCAGGTCCTCGCCGTTGATGGTGACCGGCAGGCTCAGGCCGTCGTCGAGCGAGCGCGCCACCGTGGACACCGCGACCCACGGGCGCCGGTCCGGGGGCGTGGCCAGGAGCGCCGCCTCGTTGACGACACCGACCGGGCGGCCGCTGCTGGTGACGGTGACGATGCTGCCGGCCTCGGCGTCCTGGGCGCGTCGTACGGCCTCGGACAGGGGCAGGTCGTCCGGGACGGCGAGGGTACGGCGAGCGAGGTCACGGGCCCGCAGGTCCGGGAGCCGGGAGCGGAGCCGGCCCGAGGTGATCGCCGCGGTGGCGCCGGACCACAGG
This sequence comes from Nocardioides lijunqiniae, assembly GCF_015024225.1. Taxonomy (GTDB): domain Bacteria; phylum Actinomycetota; class Actinomycetes; order Propionibacteriales; family Nocardioidaceae; genus Nocardioides; species Nocardioides lijunqiniae. The sequence goes on along the minus strand of NZ_JACJGM010000003.1, from coordinate 215,481 downwards.
AACATCGCGATGAGCAGGGAGAGCAGGAAGTCGAAGATGTCCGGCGGGCGCCCGAACAGCTCCTCCTGCAGCAGCGGCCACAGCAGGACGGCGCCGGCGGTGAGGCGACCGCCCCACCCGGCGGCGATGGTGCCGCGGTGGACGTTGCCGGTGGCCTGCCACACGGCCGACTTGAGCACCCGCCCGCCGTCCAGCGGGAGGCCGGGGACCAGGTTGAGCACTCCGACGAGCAGGTTGGCGCCGGCCAGCCCCTCGACCGCGACCAGCAGCAGGCCGTCGGGCGTCACGAACCAGAGCCCGACGCCCACTCCCCCCACGGCCAGCGACGTCAGTGGGCCCACCACGGCGATCCAGAACTCCTGGCGCGGCGTGCGCGACTCCCCCTCGATCGAGGTCATGCCGCCCAGGAAGTGCAGGGTGATCGAGTGGACCGAGAACCCGAAGCGCCGCGCCACGATCGCGTGCGAGGCCTCGTGGAGCAGGATCGAGCCGTAGAGGATGACCGCGAACGCGAGCCCGGCGACGTACTTCCACACGCCCATGTCGGGCTGCGCGCGCTCGACGACGGGGGCGTAGAGGTAGGCGATCAGCCCGGCGATGAGGAACCACGACGAGGAGACCAGCACGTCGCTGCCCGCGATCGTGCCCAGCTTGAAGGTCCCGGGAGGGCGGGGAGCCGGGCGTGGGGCGGGGTCTGACACGTACCGAACCTATCCGACCGTACGGCGTCCCCCGGGGCGGCGGTGAGGGCGGCGATGTGAGCGGCGGTGTGGGGAGGGCGGCGGCCGCGGGTGGTGTCGGTGGGCTGACCTAGGGTCGGGGCGTGAGGTCAGCATGACGGTCCAGGACGCGACGTCGCCCTCCCCGGCCGAGCGCGTCTCCACCCCGGTCGACGGGGTCGACGTGCTGGGGGCGCTGTCCCCCAGCCGCGCGGGGGACTTCCTGACCTGCCCGCTGCTCTACCGCTTCCGCACCATCGACAAGCTGCCGGAGCCGTACTCCGTGGACGCCGTCCGCGGCACGGTGGTCCACCGCGTCCTGGAGAACCTCTTCGACCTGCCGGCCCTGGACCGGACGCCGGAGCAGGCCCGAGGTCTGCTGATGCCCGCGTGGAACGAGCTGCTGGACGCCGAGCCGGGCGTGGCGGAGATGTTCGGCACCGAGGGCCCGGACGTCGCCGCCTGGCTGGCGTCCTGCCGGGTGGTGCTCGACCGCTACTTCTCCCTGGAGGACCCGCAGCGCCTGGAGCCGGCGGAGCGCGAGCTGTACGTCGAGGCCCTGCTGGACTCCAAGCTGCTGCTGCGCGGCTTCGTCGACCGTCTCGACATCGCCCCGGACGGCGCCATCCGGGTGGTCGACTACAAGACCGGCCGCTCGCCCACCGAGGGGTTCGAGGCGAAGGCGCTGTTCCAGATGAAGTTCTACGCGCTGGTCATCTGGCGCACCCGCGGCGTGGTGCCCGCGATGCTCCAGCTGGTCTACCTCGGCAACGGCGAGATCCTGCGCTACGTCCCCGACGAGGACGACCTGCTCGCGACCGAGCGCAAGGTCGAGGCCGTCTGGGCGGCGATCCGCCTCGCTCGCGAGACCCAGGACTGGCGGCCCAGGCGCAGCAAGCTCTGCGACTGGTGCGCCCACCAGGCGATCTGCCCGGAGTGGGGTGGCACTCCCCCGCCCCTGCCGGACGTCGACCCCGTCGTCGCTGATCCTCCTCCCGGCCCGGACGAGCCCGCCCTCGGCTGACGCTCCCCCCTGCGGTTTGGTCACCAACCGCAGGTTTCAGGCCGTCTGACGTGCGGTCTGTGACCAAACCGCACGGCACGCGCACCCCGGTCCGTCGTCGGCCGTGCCGGACGGCTTCACGGCCATGGCGCCGGCAGCGCTGTGGGACGCCCTTCGGCGACCCTGCGGTTTGGTCACAGACCGCACGTTGCGGGGCCGCAGACCTGCGGTTGGTGACCAAACCACACGTCCTCCGGACGCAGGGCGCGGCCCCGGGTCAGCGCAGGGCGGCGAGGTCGGCGACGGTGAGGCCGAGGAGGGAGTCGCGGAAGTGGCGGCGGGGGCCGGGGGCGACGGTGACGTGGTTGGGGATGACCAGGACCTGGCAGCCGGCGCTGACGGCCGAGGTGGTGCCGGTGGTGGAGTCCTCGACGGCCACGCAGTCCTCCGGCGCGAGCCCGAGGGAGGCGGCGGCGGTGAGGTAGGGCTCGGGGTGCGGCTTGCCCTGGGTGACCTGGTCGCCGGTGACGATGACGTCGAAGGTGCCGGGCGGGAGCTGCTCGAGGATCGGGGCGACGAAGCGCGCGTAGGACATCGTCACCAGCGCCATCGGCACGTCGGCCTCACGCAGCGCCAGGAGCATCTCCCGGGCGCCCGGGCACCACGGCACCGCGTCGGACACCCGGGCGACGACGCCGTCGAGCAGCCGCTCGACGATCTCCTCGGCGCTCAGGTCGATGCCCATGTGCTCGCGGATGTATCGGCCCGAGGAGAGCAGGTCGTTGCCCACCAGCTGGAGCGCGTGCTCGCGGCTCCACGTGCCGCCGTGCTGCTCGGCGATCTCGAACTCGACGTCGATCCAGTACGGCTCGGTGTCGACCAGCGTCCCGTCCATGTCCCACAGCACGGCGGCGGGGCGCAGGGCCGCGACGGCGGCCGGCTCAGTCCTCAGGGTCGTACCCGAGGTTGGGCGAGAGCCACCGCTCGGCCTCCGCCTGCGTCCAGCCCTTGCGCTCGGCGTAGTCGGCGACCTGGTCGCGACCCAGCCGGCCGACGACGAAGTACTGCGACTGGGGGTGGCTGAAGTACCACCCCGACACCGAGGCGCCCGGCCACATCGCCATCGACTCGGTGAGCGTGATGCCGGTGTTGGCCTCGACGTCGAGCATCTCCCACAGCAGCGGCTTCTCGGTGTGGTCGGGGCAGGCGGGGTAGCCCGGAGCGGGCCGGATGCCGTCGTACTTCTCCGCGATCAGGTCCGCGTTGGACAGCTGCTCGTCGGTGACGTGACCCCAGAACTCCGTGCGCACCCGCTGGTGCAGCCGCTCGGCGAAGGCCTCGGCGAGCCGGTCCGCGAGCGACTCGATGAGGATCGCGTTGTAGTCGTCGAGGTCGTCGCGGAAGGCCTTCACCCGCTCGGGCAGCCCGATGCCGGCCGTGACCGCGAAGCCGCCGACGTGGTCGGCGATCCCGCTGCCGACCGGAGCGACGTAGTCGGCCAGCGAGCGGTTGGGCACGCCGTCGCGGTGCGCGCCCTGCTGACGCAGGTGGTGCAGCACGGTGCCCGGCTGCTCGCGCGCCTCGTCGGCGTAGGTGATCACGTCGTCGCCGTCGGCGTTGGCCGGGAAGAACCCGTAGACGCCGTGGGCGGTGATCCACTTCTCCGCGATGATCGTGTCGAGCATCTCGTTGGCGTCGTCGTAGAGCTTGCGCGCGGTCTCCCCCGACGTGGGGCTGTTGAGGATGTCGGGGAACTTGCCCTTCATCTCCCAGGCGTTGAAGAACGGCTGCCAGTCGATGTACTCGCGCAGCTCGGCGATGTCGTAGTCCGCCAGGACGTGGACTCCGGGCTGCTTCGGGGCGGGCGCGACGTAGCCGTCCCAGTCGACCGGCGTCGCGTTGGCCTTGGCGGCGTCGTACGACAGCAGCTTGCGCTCGCTCTTGCCGGCATGGCGCGTGCGCAGCGCGTCGTAGTCCTCCTTGACGTCGGCCATCAGCTGGGCGCGGCGGTCGTCGTGGAGCAGCGCGGCCGCGGTGGGCACCGAGCGCGAGGCGTCCTTGACCCAGACCACCGGCCCGTCGTACTTGGGGTCGACCTTGACCGCCGTGTGCGCCCGCGACGTCGTCGCGCCGCCGATGAGCAGCGGGATCGTGAGCCCTTGGCGCTGCATCTCGGTCGCGAGCGTCACCATCTCGTCCAGCGAGGGCGTGATCAGCCCGGAGAGGCCGATGATGTCCGCCTCGTGCTCGCGGGCTGCGTCCAGGATCTTCTGCGGCGGCACCATCACCCCGAGGTCGATCACCTCGTAGTTGTTGCACTGCAGGACGACGCCGACGATGTTCTTGCCGATGTCGTGGACGTCGCCCTTGACCGTGGCCATGACGATCGTGCCGTTGGTCTCCTTGGCGGTGGCGTACTCGGGGTTGTCGAGCTTCTCCTGCTCGATGAACGGGATCAGGTAGGCCACGGCCTTCTTCATCACCCGCGCCGACTTCACGACCTGCGGCAGGAACATCTTGCCGGCGCCGAACAGGTCGCCGACGACGTTCATGCCGTCCATCAGCGGGCCCTCGATGACCTCGATCGGGCGGCCACCGCGCTCGGCGATCAGCTGGCGCAGCTCCTCGGTGTCGGACTCGGCGTAGGCGTCGATGCCCTTGACCAGGGCGTGGGTGATCCGCTCGCCGACGGGCAGCGCGCGCCATTCCTCGGCGGCCGCCTCGACCTTCTCGCCCTCCTTGTTGTGCGCCTCGGCGATCTCCAGGAGCCGCTCGGCCGCGTCGGGGCGGCGGTTGAGGACGACGTCCTCGATGCGCTCGCGCAGCTCGGGCTCGACCTGGTCGTAGACGATGAGGGCGCCGGCGTTGACGATGCCCATGTCGAGGCCGGCCCTGATGGCGTGGAAGAGGAACACCGCGTGGATGGCTTCGCGCACGGGGTTGTTGCCGCGGAACGAGAACGACACGTTGGAGATGCCGCCGGACACCTTGGCGCCCGGGAGGTTCTCCTTGATCCAGCGGGTGGCCTCGATGAAGTCCAGCCCGTAGGAGGCGTGCTCCTCGATCCCGGTCGCGACCGCGAACACGTTGGGGTCGAAGATGATGTCCTCGGGCGGGAAGTCGACCTCGTCGACGAGGATCCGGTAGGCCCGCTCGCAGATCTGCTTGCGTCGCTCCAGGTTGTCGGCCTGGCCGTCCTCGTCGAAGGCCATGACGACCGCCGCCGCGCCGTACTTCTTGCACAGGCGCGCGTGCTCGCGGAACGCGTCCTCGCCCTCCTTCATGGAGATCGAGTTGACGATCGGCTTGCCCTGGACGCACTTGAGGCCGGCCTCGATGACCTCCCACTTGGAGGAGTCGACCATGACCGGGACCCGGCTGATGTCGGGCTCGGCGGCGACCAGCTTGAGGAAGCGGTCCATCGCGGCGACGCCGTCGATCATGCCCTCGTCCATGTTGACGTCTATGACCTGGGCGCCGTTCTCGACCTGCTGCAGCGCGACCGCGAGGGCGGCGTCGTAGTCGCCGTCCTTGATCAGGTTGCGGAAGCGCGCCGAGCCGGTGATGTTGGTGCGCTCGCCGACGTTGACGAACAGGCTGGACTCGTCGACCGTGAAGGGCTCCAGCCCCGCCAGGCGCATGGCCGGCGGTACGTCGACCGGCTCGCGGCGCGGCTGGCCGTCGACGGCCTTGGCGATCGCGGCGATGTGGTCGGGCGTGGTGCCGCAGCAGCCGCCGACCAGGTTGACGAAGCCGCTCTCGGCGAACTCCGCGATGATCGCCGCGGTCTCCTCAGGCGCCTCGTCGTACTCGCCGAACGCGTTGGGCAGCCCGGCGTTGGGGTAGCAGGAGACGAAGCTGTCGGCCAGGCGGGCCATCTCGGCGATGTAGGGGCGCATCTCCTTGGCGCCGAGCGCGCAGTTGAGGCCCACGGCGAGGGGACGGGCGTGGCGCACGGAGTCCCAGAAGGCCTCGGTGACCTGACCGGAGAGCGTGCGGCCCGACGCGTCGGTGATCGTGCCGGAGATGATGACCGGCCAGCGACGGCCGTACTCCTCGAAGAGGGTCTCCACCGCGAAGATCGCGGCCTTGGCGTTGAGGGTGTCGAAGATGGTCTCGATGAAGAGCAGGTCCGAGCCGCCGTCGAGCAGGCCGCGGCCCGCCTCCATGTAGGCGGCGACGAGCTGGTCGTAGCTGACGTTGCGGGCGCCGGGGTCGTTGACGTCGGGCGAGATGGACGCCGTGCGGGTCGTGGGTCCGAAGGCGCCGGCGACGTAGCGCGGGCGCTCGGGGGTCCGCTCGGTCATGGCGTCGGCCTCGCGGCGGGCCAGGCGCGCGGACTCGAGGTTGAGCTCGTAGGCGAGCTCGCCCATCCCGTAGTCGCCCAGCGAGATGGCGTTGGCGTTGAAGGTGTTGGTCTCGACCAGGTCGGCGCCGGCCTCGAGGTACTCGCGGTGGATGCTCGCGATGATCTCCGGCTGCGTGAGCGTCAGGAGGTCGTTGTTGCCCTGGAGGTCGCTGGGCCAGTCGGCGAAGCGCTCGCCGCGGTAGCCCGCCTCGTCGGGCCGGTCCCGCTGGATCGCCGTGCCCATGGCGCCGTCGATCACCATGATCCGCTCCCGCAGGGTCGCAGTCAGGGCATCGGTGGCGTCGGGCCGCAGGTCCGTCGATCGGGACACGGGACTCCTCTCGGGCTCGTGCGGCGCCGTGCGGCGCCGTTGTTCCAGCGTAGGAAGCGCGTCCACGAGGTGGACTCGGATTCCGAATGGTGACACCGCGGCTGGGACGCGGTGAAATCCCCGCCTGGGTCAACGAAGGGTGCCCGCGCCCCATTCCCCGGGTACGACGGCGACGGAGGCGGACTAGGCTTTCGGGGTGATCCAGATCGATGACGCCCCCGACCTGGTCGATCCCATCGTGATCGCCGCCTTCGAGGGCTGGAACGACGCCGCCGACGCCGCGTCCGGCGTGGTGGACCACCTGATGACCGTGTGGAACGCCCGCGTCGTGGGAGCGCTCGACCCGGAGGACTTCTACGACTTCCAGGTCAACCGGCCCCAGGTCAGCACCGACGAGCACGGCTACCGCCGGCTGACCTGGCCCAGCACGCAGATCGCGGTGGCCTCGCCGCCCGACCTGGACCGCGACGTCATCCTGATCCGCGGGATCGAGCCGAGCATGCGCTGGCGCCAGTTCTGCGCCGAGCTCCTGGCCGCCGTCGACGACCTGGGCGGCGAGCTGGTGGTCACGCTCGGGGCGCTGCTGGCCGACTCCCCCCACACCAGGCCGATCCCGGTCACCGGCACCGCGACCGAGCCCGAGCTGGTGGACCGGCTCAAGCTCGAGCAGTCGACGTACGAGGGCCCGACCGGGATCGTCGGCGTCTTCCAGGACGCGTGCGTCAAGCTCGACGTGCCGGCCGTGTCCTACTGGGCCGCGGTCCCCCACTACGTCGCCCAGCCGCCGTGCCCCAAGGCGACGCTGGCGCTGATCGGCCAGCTCGAGGACCTGCTCGAGGTCAGCATCCCGCTCGGCGACCTCCCGGAGGACGCCCGTGCATGGGAGCGCGGCGTCGACGAGCTCGCCGAGGAGGACGAGGACGTCGCCGACTACGTGCGCAGCCTCGAGGAGACCCGCGACACCGCAGACCTGCCCGAGGCCTCCGGCGAGGCCATCGCCCGGGAGTTCGAGCGCTACCTGAAGCGCCGCGGCGACGAGGAGCCGGGGCCGGCCTGAGGGCGCCGCCGGCCCGTCGACCCTGCGGTTTGGTCACCAACCGCACGTTTCGGCCCCTCGGACCTGCGGGTTGTGACCAAACCGCAGGGGGTGGGCCCCACGGCTGGGGCTAGAGCGACAGGCCGAGCGCGGCGTCGAGGACGGCGAGCAGGGTGACGGCGGCGTCCGGGTCGCTGGTGTCGGCGAGGCCGTCGGTGCCGAGCGTGGCGGCGGCCCAGGCGTCCACCGCCGCGGTCGCGCGGGGGGCGTCGAGGTCGTCGGCCATGGCGGCCAGGATCTCGGTGACCACCGGACCGGCGGGGGCGCCGGCGCCGAGGGACAGCGCCTTGCGCCACGACGTGACCGTGTCGACGGACTCCCACAGCTCGGCGTCGGTCCACTCCCAGTCCGAGCGGTAGTGGTGGCGCAGCAGGGCCAGGCGGATGCCCATCGGGTCGACGTCGCTGTTGCGCAGCGCGGAGACGAAGACCAGGTTGCCCAGCGACTTCGACATCTTCTTGCCGTCGTAGCCGACCATCCCGGCGTGGGAGTAGACCTGCGCGAACGGCGTCCCACCCGACGCCACCTGGGCGTGGCCGGCGCACATCTCGTGGTGCGGGAAGACGAGGTCGGAGCCCCCGCCCTGGACGTCGAAGGCGCCGCCGAGGTGGTGCATCGCGATCGCGGCGCACTCGATGTGCCAGCCCGGACGCCCCGGGCCGAACGGGCTCTCCCAGCTGGGCTCGCCCGGGCGCTCGCCGCGCCACACGACGCAGTCGAGCGGGTCGCGCTTGCCCTCGCGCTCGGGGTCGCCCCCGCGCTCGCCGAAGAGCCGGAGCATGGTGTCGCGGTCGAGGCCTGACTCCTGGCCGAAGGCCGGGTCGGAGGTGACCGAGAAGTAGACGTCGGTGTCGACCGTGTACGTCGCGCCGAGGGCCTCCAGGCGCTGGATGAGCTCCACCGCGAGCGGGATGGACTCCACCGCGCCCACGAGGTGGTCGGGCGGGATGACCCGCAGCGCCGTCATGTCCTGACGGAACAGCTCGGTCTCGCGCTCGGCGAGCTCGACCCAGTCGACGCTGACCTTGGTGGCGCGCTCGAGCAGCGGGTCGTCGACGTCGGTGACGTTCTCGACGAAGCTCACGTCGTGGCCGGCGTTGCGCCAGGCCCGGTTGAGCAGGTCGAAGGCGACGTAGGTCGCGGCGTGGCCGAGGTGGGTGGCGTCGTACGGCGTGATGCCGCAGACGTAGAGGCGCGCCGAACCCTCCGGCGAGGTGGTGACGCGGGCGCCGGTGGCGGTGTCGTGCAGCACCACGGGCGGACCCACCTCGGACAGGGTGGGGACCTCGGGGGCGCTCCAGGCTCGCATGGTCGCCAGCCTAGTGGCCGCTCCTCAGAAGGGCGGCCACGGGATCGACGGCCAGTCGTTGCCCGACCGGGGCAGGCGGCCGGTGGCGAGCAGCCGGCGGCACCGGCGGTCCAGCGCCTCGATCTCGAGGTCGGTCAGGTGCTCGGCCAGCCGGTCGGCGAGTCCGTCGCCCAGGCTCGCCCGGACGCGGCCCACCGTCCGCTCCTCGTCCTCGGTCAGCGGCTCGCCCTGCCAGCCCCACAGGACCGTGCGGAGCTTGTGCTCGTGGTGGAGCGCGATGCCGTGGTCGACGCCGTAGCGGTGGCCGTCGGTCATCGCCAGCACGTGGCCTCCCTTGCGGTCGGCGTTGTTGACCACGACGTCGAAGACGGCCATGCGCCGCAGCGCGACGGAGTCCTCGTGAATCAGCGAGACCGCCTGGTCGCGTCCGTCGAGGCCGTCGAAGACATGGCGCCAGCCCGGCGGCACGTCGCCCTCCGCGACCAGCGTGACGGCCTCCTGCTCCTCGTCGGGCTCCTGCCACAGCTGGCACATGCCGAGGCCGTGGGGGCCCTCGCGCAGCCACGTGTGGGGCACGACGTCCCAGCCGGTGGCCTCGGAGACGAGGTAGGCGGCGACCTCGCGCCCGGCGAGGTTGCCGTCGGGGAAGTCCCACAGCGGTCGCTCCCCCGCGACCGGCTTGTAGACGACGCTGGTGCCGTCGATCTCGCCGAGGAACGTCGCGTTGGACGCCGGCATGATGCGGCCCTGGATCGTCAGCTCGCCCTCGGGCTGGGCCACGCGTGCCCGCGCGGGCTGTGCAGAGGGCCCCGCAGCGGGACCCGGCACCGGCTGGTTCACGGGTCCCGCCGGCGGAAGCCGTTGGCTCGCACGCAGAGGTGGCCGTCGGGGTCGATCGGGTTGCCGCAGAAGGGGCAGCTCGGGCGGCCCGCCTCGATCACCTGCTCGGCGCGCTTGACGAAGGCCCGCGCGTGGCCGGGGTCGATGCGGACCAGGAACACCTCGTCGGGCTCCGGCTCCTCGAAGTCGACGTCCTCCTCGAGCTGGTCGGGGGTGACGACGGCGGCCTCGGTGAAGGGGAACACCTCGATCACGATCCGCTGGTCCGAGGGGTCCCAGGACAGCGTCATCGTCCCGGCGCGGAACTCTTCCTCGATCGGCTGCTCGAGCGGGTGCGGGTCCTCCAGCCCGAGCGGCGCGACGGCGGGGATGACGGTCTCGCTCTGGTCGCTGGACATGACCTCGTCGAGCAGCTCGTCGACGCGCTCGGCGAGGGCCGCGACCTGCTGCTTCTCCAGGGAGACGCTGATGACGCGCACGCCGCTGCGGGCCTGGAGGAAGAAGGTGCGCGACCCCGGGGGCCCGACGGTGCCCGCGACGAAGCGCTCGGGCGGGTCGAAGCCGTGGATGATCGGTGGCATGCCGACCACCCTATGACCGGACCGAAGGCCCGGCGCCGCCGCCGACGGGCGCGTCCTCGGCGGCCTTGCGCCTCGAGGCGCGCTTGGCCGTCGGGGCGGCCAGCCAGGACAGGTCGCCGGCGTGGGTGTTGGAGGCCAGCACGTAGGGCCGCGCCCCGGTGTAGCGCACGATCGAGACCGAGGCGGGGTCGACGAAGATCCGCTGGAAGAGGTCGAGGTGCATGCCGAGCGCGTCGGCCAGCACCGACTTGATGATGTCGCCGTGGCTCACCGCGACCCACACCGCGCCGGCGCCGTGCTCGGCCTCGACCGCGGCGTCGTGGCGGCGTACGGCGGCCACCGAGCGGGCCTGCATCGCCTGCAGGGACTCGCCCCCCGGGAACGCCGCGGCCGACGGCTGGGTCTGCACGACCGACCAGAGCTTCTCCTTGGCGAGGTCCTTGAGCAGGCGCCCCTGCCACTCGCCGTAGTCGCACTCGGTGATGCCGCGCTCGCTGACCGTGCGCGGCGCCGCGGGGTGCGCGCCGGTGATGATCTTGGCCGTCTGCCGACAGCGCTCCAGGGGGCTGGTCACCACCGCGGCGAGCGGCACGGCGGCGAGGCGCTCCGCCGTACGACGTGCCTGCTCGGTGCCGGTGTCGTCGAGCCTGACGCCCGGGGTCCGTCCGGCGAGGGTGCCGCTCGCGTTGGCGCTCGTCCGGCCGTGGCGGACGAGGATCACTGTTGCCATGTCGGGGACTGTAGTGCGGCTACCGTGAGCCCCGTGATCGTCGACAGCGCGGTGTACCGCCGAGGTGTGCGGATCCCCGTCGACTGCCGGCCCCAGGACTACGCCACCCTGCGCGCCCAGGCCCAGGAGAGCGGGGACTTCGTCTGGGTCGGGCTGCACCACCCCGACCAGGCCGAGCTCGAGCGGGTCGCGGAGGCCTTCGGCCTGCACCGGCTCGCCGTCGAGGACGCGGTGAAGGCCCACCAGCGACCCAAGCTGGAGCGCTACGACGAGAGCCTGTTCCTGATCCTGAAGACGCTCTGGTACGTCGACGAGGAGGACGCGGTCGAGACCGGTGAGATCAGCATGTTCGTCGGCAGCGACTTCGTGATCACCGTCCGCCACGGCCACGGCGGGGAGCTGCACTCGGCGCGCCAGTACCTCGAGCAGCGCGAGAAGGTCCTGACCCACGGTCCCTCCGCCGTCGTCTACGCCGTCTGCGACTCCGTCGTGGACGCCTACACCGACGTGGTCCGCTCCCTGGAGGAGGACGTCGACGAGGTGGAGGAGTCGGTCTTCTCCCCCGCCCGCACCAACGACTCGGTCCGCATCTACACGCTCAAGCGCGAGATCGCGGAGGTACGCCGCGCGGTGCTGCCCCTGCGCGAGCCGATGCGTCGCTTCGCCTCCGGGGTGGTCGGCGGGATCGACGAGCAGGCGGCGCCGTTCTTCCGCGACGTCGCCGACCACCTCGTGCGCGCCTCGGAGATCATCGACAACCTCGACTCGCTGCTCTCGACCGCCTTCGAGGCGCACCTGGCCCGGATCTCGGTGCAGCAGAACGAGGACATGCGCAAGATCTCTGCCGGCGTCGGCCTGGTCGCCGCGCCCACCATGATCGCCGGCGTCTACGGCATGAACTTCGACCACATGCCCGAGCTCCACTGGGCCTTCGGCTACCCGTTCGCGCTGCTGCTGATGGCGGTGTCGTCGCTGGCGCTGTGGGTGTTCTTCAAGCGGTCCGGCTGGCTGTGACCCCTGCGGTTTGGTCACCAACCGCAGGCTCGGGGCGCTCAGACCTGCGGTTTGTGACCAAACCGCAGGGCCGACGACCCGCGGCGGCGGGCCGGGTCAGGCGCTGAGGACGCCCGTGCCGAGCAGGATGAGCACGGCTGCGCCGAGCGCGACGCGGTAGAGCACGAACGGCGTGTAGGAGCGGGTGCTGACGTAGCGCAGCAGCCACGCGATGGCGGCGTACCCGACCGCGAACGAGACCACGGTGGCGACGATGGTGGGGCCCCAGCCGTAGGTGTTGTCGCCGTGCGGGATCTCCTTGAGCTCGAAGAGCCCGGCGCCGACGACGGCGGGGATGGCCAGCAGGAAGGCGTAGCGGGTCGCGGCCTCGCGGTCGTAGCCCAGGAAGCGGCCCATCGACAGCGTGGCGCCCGAGCGGGAGACACCGGGGACCAGGGCCATGGCCTGCGCGGCGCCCATGAGCACGGCGTCGCGCAGCGTGATCTCCTTGATCCGCTTCGACGTGCCGCCCACGCGGTCGGCGATGCCCAGGACGATGCCGAGCACGATCAGCGTGGTGCCGATGATCCACAGGTTGCGGAAGTCGCGCTCGATGAGCTCCTTGAGCAGGACACCGAGCACCACGATGGGCAGCGAGCCGATGATGATGAACCACCCCATGCGCGCGTCGATGTGCCCGCGGTACTCCGCGCGGAACAGCGACCTGGTCCACATCGAGGCGATGCGCCAGATGTCCTGGCGGAAGTAGATGAGCACCGCCAGCTCGGTCCCGATCTGGATCACGGCCGTGAACGCCGCACCCGGGTCACCCCACCCGAAGAGCTCGGGGAAGATCCGCAGGTGGGCGCTGCTGGAGATCGGCAGGAACTCCGTGAGGCCCTGGATGATGCCCAGCACGACGGCCTGGAGGTAGTCCCACACGAGCACGAAGCCTAGGGCCACCCGGGCGAGCCGCCGCGCCGCCCCCAGGGTTCGCCCACTAGTTTTGTGGACATGAAGCAGCGGTCAGTGGGCCACACCGGTCTCCGGGTCTCGCGCCTGGGTCTGGGCACGATGACCTGGGGGCGCGACACCGACGAGCACGAGGCCCGGGACCAGCTCATCGCGTTCGCGGAGGCGGGCGGCACCCTGGTCGACACCGCGGCCGGCTACACCGACGGCGACTCCGAGTCGCTGGTCGGGTCCCTCATCGGTGACGTGGTCGCGCGCGACGAGATCGTGCTCGCGACGAAGGCCGGCATCTCGCGGCGCTCGGGCGAGCGGGTCACCAACACCTCGCGCGGTCACCTCCTGACCACCCTCGACGCCTCGCTGAAGCGGCTCGGTGTCGACCACGTCGACCTCTGGCAGGTCCACATCTGGTCCGACGAGACGCCGCTGGAGGAGACGCTCACGGCGCTCGACCATGCGGTGAGCTCCGGGCGCACGTCGTACGTCGGCATCTCCAACTATTCCGGCTGGCAGACCGCGCAGGCCGCCACCTGGCAGCGCGCCGTCCCCGGGCGGGAGGTCCTGGCCTCGACGCAGGTCGAGTACTCCCTGCTCAACCGCGGCATCGAGCGCGAGGTGCTGCCCGCCGCGCAGGCGCTCGGGCTCGGCGTCCTGCCGTGGTCGCCGCTGGGACGCGGGGTGCTCACGGGCAAGTACCGCACCGGGACGCCGTCGGACTCCCGCGGCGCCTCCCCCGTCTTCTCGCAGTTCGTCGGCGCCTACCTCGACGAGCGCAGCGGCCGCATCGTGGAGGCGGTGGCCCGCGCCGCCGAGGGCCTCGGCTGGACGCCGCTCGAGGTCTCGCTGGTGTGGGTGCGCGACCGCGCCGGCGTGACCTCCCCGATCGTCGGCGCCCGCACGGCCGCCCAGCTCCGCGGAGCGCTCGCCCTCGAGGACAAGGAGCTCCCGCCCGAGATCATCGCCGCCCTCGACGACGTGTCGGAGCCGGCGTGAGTCGCCAGGAGCGGCGGGCGCCGCGCCGCGGGGTGGAGTGGGAGTTCGACCGGGTGACCTTCCCGCGGGAGTTCCCGCGCAACGTCGTCACCAAGCTGCTCGTGGAGCGCGCCGAGCACGGCGGCTGGGAGCTCGACCGGGTCCGGATGACCCCCGACGGCACCCGCCGCGTCATCCTGCGCCGCAAGATCATCCGCGCCGTCCGCACCGCCTGAGCGGCGCCGCGCTCGGGCCGTACCCCTTGCGGTTTGGTCACAAACCGCAACCCGGGGGCCACCGAACGTGCGGTTGGTGACCAAACCGCAGGGGGTACGGCGCGCCGGGCGGCGCGCTCACTCGCCCCGCAGGACGCGCAGCTGCTGCTCGGCGGCGAGGCGCTGGGGCTCGGGGAGGACGGGCAGGGCGAGCATCCGCTCGAAGGTCGCGACCGCCTCCTCGAGCCGCTCCAGCCGGTGCAGCGACATCCCCTTGGCGCCGAGCGCCACCGCCGCCGACTCCCCCTCGGGGTCGAAGTCCACGGCGCGCTCGTACCACTCCAGCGCCTCGTCGACGCGCTGCGAGCGCAGGTGCATCGTCGCGATGTTGGTGCTGGCCAGCGACTTGGCGTAGCCGGGCACCTCGTCGAGGGCGATCACGGTCAGGAAGGTGCGGAACGCCCGCTCGGGGTCGCCGGCCTCGTTGGCGCCGACCGCCTCGACGAACAGGTGCTCCCAGGGGGTCTCGTCCACGCCTCAGGCCTCGCCCAGGAAGCGGTCGAAGACGCGCGCGCCGAACTCCAGCGCGTCGACCGGCACCCGCTCGTCGACGCCGTGGAAGAGCGCGGTGAAGTCCAGCTCGGCCGGCAGCCGCAGCGGCGCGAACCCGTAGGAGGTCATGCCGAGCCTGTTGAAGTGCTTGGCGTCGGTCCCGCCGCTCATGAGGTACGGCGCCACGATGGCGCCCGGGTCCTCCGCGAGGAGGGCGCGGGTCATCGTGTCCACGATCGCGCCCTCGTAGGGCATCTCCCACGGCTGCTGCTTGGAGACGTACTCGACCGACACGTGCTCGCCGCACAGCTCGGCCAGGGTGGCGAAGAACTCGTCCTCGTAGCCCGGCAGGAACCGCCCGTCCACGTGGCCGGTCGCCTCGGTGGGGATGACGTTGACCTTGTAGCCGGCGCCCAGCATCGTCGGGTTGGTGGTGTTGCGGATCACCGCGCCCAGCATCCGCGCGGCGCTGCCGAACTCCTCGATCAGGCTCTCGGCGTTCTCCGGCGTCGCCTCGGTGCCGACCAGCTCGGCGACCGACGCCAGCAGCGTCTGCATCGTCGGGGTCAGCCGCACCGGCCACTCGTAGGCGCCGATGCGCGCGACCGCGGCGGCGAGGTCGGTGACGGCGTTCTCCCGGTTGATCATCGACCCGTGGCCCGCGCGACCGCGGGCGGTCAGCCGCATCCAGGCCATGCCCTTCTCGGCGGCCTCGATGAGGTACAGGCGCTGCCCGCGGATGGTGGTGGAGAAGCCGCCCACCTCGCCGACCGCCTCGGTGACGCCCTCGAACTCCTCCGCGTGCTTCTCGACGAGCACCTGCGCCCCGTGGTGGCCGCCGGCCTCCTCGTCGGCGGTGAAGGCCAGGACGACCGGCCGCTCCGGTACGGCGCCGGCCCGGGCGCGCGCCCGCACGACGGAGAGCAGCATCGCGTCGAAGTCCTTCATGTCGACCGCGCCGCGCCCCCACACGTAGCCGTCCTGCACCTCCCCGGAGAAGGGGTGGACCTGCCAGTCCTCAGCCGCGGCGGGCACCACGTCGAGGTGCGCGTGGAGCAGCAGGGCTCCGCGGTCGGGCACGCTGCCGTCGGCCGGGCCGCCCCAGTGGGCCACGACGGAGGTGCGACCCGGGGTCTGCTCGTAGAGGCGCGACTCGATGCCCACCTCGTCGAGCAGGGTGGCGACGTACTCGGCCGCCTTGCGCTCCCCCGGCCCGTCGTCCTCGCCGTAGTTGCTCGTGTCGATCCGGATCAGCTCACGGCACAGCTCGACGACCTCCCCGGACGGGTCGTAGGGCGCGGCGGCGGCATCGGAGGTCATGGCCCCATCAAAGCACTGCCGGGTGCCTCCCGATGCGGGGTGGGGGCGCTGCCTTTGCTACTGTTCCACCGCACTCGTCCGGGTGGCGGAATTGGCAGACGCGCTAGCTTGAGGTGCTAGTGCCCGTATTAGGGCGTGGGGGTTCAAGTCCCCCCTCGGACACTGGAAAGGCCCCGGCTCCACGGGGTCTTTTCTTCATTTCGGCTCCTGGTCGAGGCCCGTCGTCGCACGCGTCCCGGGCAGGACCAAGGTCCCGACCTCGAGGTCTCGCGCCCCTGCCGTCACGTCCCCTCCTGCCGCAGGCTGGCAGGCAGGAGGTGCAGGAGCATGGACCCGGAGCAGTACGTCGACACGCATCCCGACCGGAGCCCCCGACGGCTCACCGACCTCGCGCCGGACGACTGCTGGGCGCTGCTCGAGGGCGCGGTGGTCGGGCGCGTGGCGCGGTGCGGACCGGACGGCCCGCACGTCGTCCCGGTCAACCTCGCGGTGTCCCAGCGACAGGTGTGGTTCCGCACCGCGGCGTACTCGCCCCTGCTCGGCCACTGCCGCGCCGGCGCTCCGGTGGCGATCGAGGCCGACCACCTCGACGCTGCCCACCGCTCCGGCTGGAGCGTGGTGGTGACGGGGACGGCGGAGGCGGTCGACGTCGCCGAGGTGCCCGAGGCCGTGCGGCTCCTCGACACCTGGGCCCCCGGCAGCCGCAGCGGCCACGTGCGCGTCCTGGCGCACCTCGTCACGGGGCGCCGGCTCACGCAGCCGACGCCCCGACCACCCACCACGGAGGAGAACCCATGAACGACGCCACCCCGGTCCCCCACGACGCGATCGTCGTCGGGCTCGACGGCTCCCAGCCCGCAGCGACGGCCCTGGACTGGGCGGCCGAGCAGGCGGCCCTGGAGGGGCGCCCGCTGGTGCTGGTGCACGCGGCGCCGCCGCTGGGCGCCGGGGCCGCCGCCTCCCTCGGCTCCCTCGGCGTCGACACCGTCCGCCTGCGGGAGGAGGTCCTGAACGACGCGCACGGGTTGCTCGACCGCGCCGCCGAGCGGGTCGCTGCCGCGCACGACGGGCTCGTGACCCATCGGCTGGCCCTGGTGGCCGACCCCCGGCAGACCCTGCTGGAGCTCGCTGCTCCGGACCGGCTGCTGGTGGTCGGCTCGAGGGGCATGGGCCCCGTGCGCAGCCTCCTCCTGGGCTCGGTCAGCCTGGCGCTGACCAAGCACGCGCCGGGCCCGGTGGTCGTCGTCCGGCCGACCGAGGGTCCGCGCTCGCCCGGCGGGGTGCTCGTGGCCGTCGCCCTCGACGGCACCGACGCGCCGGTGCTCGACCTGGCCTTCCGGTTCGCGGCCAGCCGCGGTCTCCCGCTGACGGCGCTGCACTGCTTCTGGGACATGAACGAGATCTCCCGTGGCGCCGTCGACGTGCCCGACGACGAGCCGGGGCTGGAGGAGCTGCGCGACCGGCTGGCCGCGGCGCTCGCGGACCACCGGGCGGCGTACCCGTCGGTGCCGGTGCACCCCCAGCTGACGCGTGGGTTCGTGGACGCCCGCGTCCTGGACGCCACCCGCCGCGCCGACCTCGTGGTGCTGGGCCACCAGCCCAAGCCGCGGCTCGGCGAGCTCGTCTACGGCTCGGTGGCGCCCCAGGTCGTCGAGGCCGGGCAGTGCTCGGTGGCCGTGGTGGGCCGCGCCGAGGCGGCCGGCTGACGGCTCCTCCGGGCTGGACCAGTGACCGGTTCGGCCCCGAGGCCGGCTCCGCGCTCCTACGATGCGGGCGATGAGCACCACGTCGCGCTCGGCGCTGGCCGAGCCCACCGAGGCGGTCCCCCGGATCTGGGTGCTGTGGCTCTCGCTGGCGAGCATCGGGGTGTGGGCCGGCTTCTTCGGCCCGATCCAGGTGCTCCTCGCCCAGCAGGCCGAGCTGGTCAACGAGGCCGAGAAGGAGTCGGTGCTGGCGCTGGTGACCGGCGCCGGAGCGGCGGTGAGCCTCGTCTTCAACCCGCTGTGGGGCGCGCTGTCGGACCGCACCGTGCTGCGCATCGGGCGACGCGTGCCGTGGGTGGTCGGCGGAGCCGTCACCGGTGCCGTCTCGATGCTGGTGCTGGCGCCCGCCGACACCCTGTGGCAGATGCTGGTGGGCTGGTGCCTGGCGCAGGCCTCGCTCAACGCGATGCTCGCGGCCCTCACCGCGACGATCCCCGACCAGGTGCCGGTCCGGGAGCGGGGCACGGTCGGCGGCTGGCTGGCCCTGGCGCAGACGGCCGGCGTCATCGCGGGCTCCGGGATCGCGGCGGCCACCGGCAGCATCGCGGCCGGGTACCTCACCAGTGCCGGGCTGCTGCTGCTCACGGCCGCGCCGTACGTCCTGCGCAGCCGCGACGTGCCGCTGCGGCCGCAGGAGCGGACGCCGTTCGTGCTCGGGCCGTTCGTGCGGTCCTTCTGGGTGTCGCCGCGGCTGCACCCGGACTTCGCGTGGGCGTGGCTGACGCGGTTCCTGGTCAACCTGGGCAACTCGCTGGTCGTGCTCTACCTGCTCTACTACCTCGACGACGCCGTCGGGCTGACCGAGGACCAGGCCGAGTCGCGGGTCTTCCAGCTGACGGCGGCGTACGGCGTCCTGACGGTGCTGACCGCGGTGGCCGGCGGGATCTGGTCGGACCGGGTCGCGCGGCGCAAGCCCTTCGTCATCGCCTCGGGCCTGGTGATCGCGGCGGCGCTGCTGGTCCTGGCGGTCGTGCCGACGATGACCGGGGCGTGGGTGGGCGCCGTGGTGCTCGGGATCGGCTTCGGCATCTACAGCTCGGTCGACTTCGCGATGATCAGCCAGGTGCTGCCGTCGGCCGGCGACCGGGCCAAGGACCTCGGCGTCATCAACATCGCGAACGCGCTCCCCCAGGTCGTCGCGCCGGTGGTGGCGGCGCTGATCCTGGGGCTGGACCTCGGCTACGCGACGCTCTACACGTTCGCCGCGGCGACCACGGTCGTGGGCTCGCTGCTGGTGACGCGGATCCGCAGCGTCGCGTGAGGTCCGCCCGGCGTGACCGTCGGGGGTGCAGGATGGGGACGTGACCGACACCGCGCAGCGCGCCACCGACCTCCTCCGCCTCCACCAGGACCCCCGGCTCCTCACCGTGGTCAACGTCTGGGACGTGATCACGGCCAAGGTCGTGACCGACGTCGAGGGCACCGCCGCGCTGGCCACGGCCAGCCACTCCATCGCCGCCTCCCGCGGTTACGAGGACGGCGAGAACATCCCCGTCGACGAGATGGTCGCCGAGGTGGCCCGCATCGTCGCGGCGACGACGCTGCCGGTCTCCGCCGACCTCGAGGGCGGCTACGGCGACGCGCCGGAGACGATCCGCAAGGCCATCGGCGTCGGCGTCGTGGGCGCCAACCTCGAGGACCAGATGAAGCCCCTCGCCGAGGCCGCCGCCCAGGTCGAGGCCGTGATGGCCGCCGCGGCCGCCGAGGGCGTGCCCGACTTCGTCCTCAACGCCCGCACCGACGCCTTCGTCAAGGCCGGCGACCGCGACCCCGCCGACGTGCTCGCCGACGCCATCGAGCGCGGCCGCGCCTTCCTCGACGCCGGCGCGCCGGTGGTGTTCGTCCCGGGGCGGCTCTCCGAGGAGCAGATCGTCCCGCTCGTCGACGCCCTCGGCCCGCAGCGGCTCACCCTGATCGGGATCCCGGGCCTGCCGTCGCTCGCCCGCCTGGAGGAGCTCGGCGTCGCGCGCGTCTCCTACGGCCCGATGTCGCAGAACGTCGCCCTCACCGCCCTCGCCAAGCTCGTCGAGGCCGTCCACGCCGGCGGTGGCGTCCCCGAGGACATGCGCATCCTCAACTGAGGTCCGTCGCTCCGGACGCTGCGGTTTGGTCACCAACCGCAGGTCTGGGGCGCTCGAACGTGCGGTCTGTGACCAAACCGCAAGGGTGAGCAGCCGCCGGCGCGGGCGTCAGTCGCGGGTGCTGCCGACCCAGTCGGGGTCGCTGGCGGCCTGGCCCTGGACGTCGCCGTCGACCTCGGTGGCGTGCGTCTGGCCGGCCAGGGAGCGGGTGATCGCCTCGTCCACGGACAGGAACCGATGACCCGGCGAGAGCTCGCGCCGTACGTCGTCCTCGGTACAGACCATGTCGTGGGCCAGGCTGCGCACCAGCGCCCGGACGGTCGAGCGCGGCAGCCCGGAGAGCAGGGCCACGGCCTCGCCGACCGCCCACTCGGGCGCGACCGGCACCAGGACCTGCTGGCGCTCCAGTCCGGCGAGCCCGGCGAAGCGCTCCAGGAGCGCGCGGTAGCTGAGCACCTCGTCGCCGCCGACGTCGTAGGCGCGGTTGCGGGGCTCACCCTCGAGCGCCCGGGCGATCAGGTGGACGACGTCCTCGACGGCCACCGGCTGGATGTCGCGCAGCATCCACACCGGCACCGGCGTCAGCGGCAGCCGCTCGCTCACGCGGCGCATCAGCTCGAACGACGTCGAGCCGGCGCCGATCACCATGGCTGCGCGCAGCACGGTGGTGGGGACGCCGCTGGCGAGCAGGATGTCCTCCACCTCCAGGCGCGAGCGCAGGTGGTCGGACAGGTGACCGGGCGGCACCAGCCCGGAGAGGTAGACGATGCGGGAGACCCCGGCGTACTCGCAGGCGTCGGCGACGTAGTCGGCCGCCTCCCGGTCGCGCTTGAGGAACTCCCCCGAGGCCATGGAGTGCACG
Source organism: Nocardioides lijunqiniae (assembly GCF_015024225.1). Classification (GTDB taxonomy): domain Bacteria; phylum Actinomycetota; class Actinomycetes; order Propionibacteriales; family Nocardioidaceae; genus Nocardioides; species Nocardioides lijunqiniae. Next base: position 194,794 of record NZ_JACJGM010000003.1, on the reverse strand, counting down.
AGGTAGACCACGGCGTCGACGCCGCGCACGGCCAGGTGGACCGAGACGGTGTCCTCGACGTCGAAGTGGCGGCGCTCGACCCGGTCGCCCCACGCGAAGCGGTCCAGGGCGGTCAGGTCACGGGCGGCGGCGACCACGTCGTGGCCCTCCGCGAGGAGCGCGGGCACCAGCCGCGACCCGACGTAGCCGGTCGCGCCGGTCACGAGCACCCGCATGCGTGTCCCTCTCCCCTACGTCTCGCCGTGGCTCCGGCTCGACCTCGACGCTAGCCAGTGCCGCCCACTACCCCATACTCGGGCGGTGGACACTCGCCCCTTCCGTGTCGGCTTCGTCACCGGCGCGACCCCGGACAAGTGGGCGCGCGTGTGGCGCACCCGCTACCCGCGCACCCCCCTGGAGCTGGTGCCCGTGACCCAGGACGAGCAGGAGTCGGGCCTGCGCGACGGTGCGCTCGACATGGCGCTCGTGCGGCTGCCCGTGGACCGCGACGGGATGCACTGCATCCCGCTGTACGACGAGGTGCCGGTCGTCGTGGCCGGGCTCGAGCACCTGGTGGCCGCCGCCGACGAGGTCTCGCTCGACGACCTGAGCGAGGAGCAGCTGGTGCTCCCGCACGAGTCGGGCTGGACCCCGTCGGCCGACCAGCTGGACTGGCCCGAGATGAGCATCAAGGACGCCGTCGAGGTCGTCGCCTCCGGCACCGGCGTCCTGCTCGTGCCGATGTCGGTGGCGAGGTTGCACCAGCGCAAGGACGTGGTGACGCGACCGGTCACCGACCTGCCGGACACCAAGGTCGGCCTCGCGTGGCTGGTCGAGAACGACGACGAGCGCGTCCAGACGTTCATCGGCATCGTCCGCGGACGCACCGAGCGCTCCTCGCGCTAGCCAGCCAGGCCTGCGGTTTGGTCACAAACCGCAGGTCCCGGCGCTGTGGCGTGCGGTTGGTGACCAAACCGCAAGGGGTCACCACGACGTGGCGAGCGGGCGACCCTCGTGGAAGCCGGCGGCGGACTGGACGCCGACGACGGCGCGCTCGTGCAGGTCCGCGAGGGTGGAGGCGCCGGCGTACGTGCAGGCCGAGCGGACGCCGGAGCAGATCTCGTCGATCAGGTCCTCGACGCCGGGGCGGGCCGGGTCGAGGTACATGCGCGAGGAGGAGATGCCCTCCTCGTAGAGGCCCTTGCGCGCCCGGTCGTAGGCCGACTCCCCCGACGTCCGGTTGGCCACGGCACGCGCGGAGGCCATGCCGAACGACGTCTTGTAGGCGCGGCCCTGCGAGTCCTCCAGCAGGTCGCCGGGCGACTCGTGGGTGCCCGCGAACCACGAGCCGATCATCACCGACGACGCCCCCGCCGCCAGCGCGAGCGCCACGTCGCGCGGGTGGCGCACGCCACCGTCGGCCCACACGTGGCGTCCGAGCTCACGGGCGGTCGCCGCGCACTCCAGCACCGCGGAGAACTGCGGGCGGCCGACGCCGGTCATCATCCGCGTCGTGCACATCGCGCCGGGCCCGACGCCGACCTTGACGATGTCGGCGCCGGCCTCGATCAGGGCCCGCGTCCCCTCGGCCGAGACGACGTTGCCCGCGGCGACCGGGACACCGGGGTCGAGGGCGCGTACGGCGCGCAGCGCGTCGAGCATGCGGTCCTGGTGGCCGTGCGCGGTGTCGACGACCAGGCAGTCGACCCCGGCCCCGAGCAGCTCGGCCGCCCGCTCGGCGACGTCGCCGTTGACGCCGACCGCCGCCGCGACCCGCAGGCCACCGGAGGCGTCGACGGCCGGCGAGTAGAGCGTGGCGCGCAGCGCACCGGTGCGGGTGAGGACGCCGGCGAGCCGGCCGTCGGGGCGCACCGCCACGGCCAGCGCGGTCCGCGCCGCGTCGATGGCGTCGAAGGCGGCGCGCGGGTCGGTGTCGTCGGGGATCAGCACCGGGCGGGGGTTCATCACCTGCCCGACCTGCGCGAAGCGGTCGACCTCGGCGCAGTCGGCCTCCGAGACCACGCCCACCGGGCGCCCCTCCACGTCGACGACCACGGCTGCGCGGTGCGACCGCTTCGGGATCAGCGACAGTGCCTCGGCCACGGTCTGGTGCTCGGTGAGCTCGATCGGGGTGTCGAAGACCAGGTGCCGCGACTTCACGTCCGCGACGACCTCCTTCACGACCGGGAACGGGATGTCCTGCGGCACCACCACGATCCCGCCGCGCCGCGCCACCGTCTCGGCCATCCGCCTGCCCGCGATCGCGGTCATGTTGGCCACCACCAGCGGGATCGTCGCGCCGGTGCCGTCGGCGGTCGCCAGGTCGACGTCGTAGCGGCTCGCGACGCCGCTGTGACGCGGCACCATGAAGACGTCGTCGTAGGTCAGGTCGTGCGTGGGCGTGGTGTCGTGGAGGAAGTGCACGCGACGAGCCTAGGGCCGCGCCCCGAGACGAGCCCCCTAGGCTTCCGACCATGTCGACGTCCGTGGGCCGCTCTCCCGGCCGGGTCAACCTCATCGGCGAGCACACCGACTACAACGACGGCCTGTGCCTGCCCCTCACCATCCCCTACGCCACCACCGTCACCGCCACCGCGCGCGACGACGACCGGGTGTCGGCCCGCAGCAGCGGCCAGGGCGAGCCGTGGTCCGGGACGCTGGCCACCACCGGCCCCGGCCAGGCCGAGGGCTGGGCGACGTACGCCGTCGGCGTGCTCTGGGCCCTGCGCGAGGCCGGGTGGGAGCTGCCCGGCGTCGACCTCGAGGTCGAGAGCACGGTGCCCATGGGCGCCGGCCTGTCGAGCTCGGCGGCCCTGGAGTGCGCGGTCGCGGTGGCCATGGCCGGGCTGGTCGACCGCGAGCTGACCGACGAGCTGCGCCACGAGCTCGTCGCCGCCTGCCGGCGCGCCGAGAGCGAGGTCGCGGGCGCCCCCACCGGGGGACTCGACCAGAGCGCGGTGCTGCTCTCCGCACCGGGCGCCGGGCTGCTGATCGACTTCGAGGACGGCTCGACCCGCGACGTGGCCCTGCCCTGGGGCGACGCCGGACTGACCCTCGTCGTGGTGGACACGCAGGTGTCGCACACGCTCACCGATGGCGGCTACGGCGCCCGCCGCGCCGACTGCGAGGCGGCCGTCGAACAGCTCGGTCTGTCCTCGTTGCGGCGGGCCACCCTGGCCGACGTCGACCGTCTCGACGACCCGCGGCTGCAGGCCCGTGCCCGGCACGTCGTCACCGAGAACGGCCGCGTCGCCGACGCCGTCACCGCGATCGAGGCCGCCGACTGGGCGGAGCTCGGCCGGCTGATGCAGGCCTCCCACGTCTCGCTGCGCGACGACTACGAGGTGTCCTGCCCCGAGCTCGACGTCGTGGTCGCCACCGCGCTGGAGGCCGGCGCGGTGGGTGCGCGCATGACCGGCGGCGGCTTCGGTGGCTCGGCGATCGCCCTGGTGCCCAGCGAGCGCACCCAGGCCGTACGGCGCGCGGTCGACGCCGCGTTCGTGGCCGAGGGGTTCGCCGCGCCGCGCCACCTCGACGCGGGCCCCAGCGGCCCCGCGCACCTGGTCTGAGCGCGCGGACCGCCCACGATCCGGTCGCGGGTGGGGCGCCTGCGGGAGCTCCTCAGGTCGCCGTGACGCCGATGCGGCCCTCGCGGAACGCGTGCACGAACAGCGCGTGGTCCTCGCGCACCTGGTCGGCGTAGGCCATCCCGAAGTCCGTCACCCACCGGACCAGCTCGCGCCGGCGCCCCTCGACGCTCTCCGCGATCGCGTCCTCCACCTGGAAGTCCACCAGGTCCTGGTCGCTGTCCTCGTCGGAGGCGCAGTGAATCTTGGCCGTGGCCCGGCCCAGCAGGTCGACGACGCGGGCGATCTCGTCGGGCTCGGTCAGGTGGGTCCAGTCCAGGTCCACCTCGTACGGCGAGACCTCGCTGACGACGTAGCCCACCCCGTCGACGTCGGTGTAGCCCAGCATCGGGTCGGTGTGCACCTGCAGCGCCCGCTGGCTGACGACCGTGCGGTGACCCTCGTGCTCGAAGTAGCGCTCCACGTGGGAGGTGTCGACGAAGCGGCTGATCGCCGGCACGTTGGCCTGCTTCATCGAGAGCACCACGTCGTTGTCGAGCGCCTGGCTGTAGCCCTCGACGAGCACGTTGTAGGCCGGCAGCCCGGCGCTGCCGATCCCGAAGCCCGACCGGCCCACGACGTCGCGCAGCTCGTAGAAGAGGTCGCGGTCGGAGCGCCGGCGCTCGGGGATGGTCTCCAGGTAGCCCTCGAACGCCGCCACGACCTTGGCCCGCTCCCGCTTGCCCAGCCGCCGCACGCCGCGGCCCTCGCGGAAGAGGCGGATCCCGTCGACCTCCTCGGTGCTCTCGTCGAGCAGCTCGGCGCGACGCTGGTGGCGGGCCATGACCAGGGCCTCCTGGATGGGGCCCTCGGTGTTGTCGAGGTGGAGCGCGAAGTCGTCCTCGTCGCTGTCGCGGTACTCGTCGACCTGGGCGAGGTAGGCGCGCAGGTAGCGCCCGACCAGTCGGCGCACGTCCTCCTCGGGCAGCGCCTTCTGCCAGCCCACGAGCGCCAGGGACGCGGCGAACCGCTGGAGGTCCCAGGTGAAGCGGCCCAGGTAGGCCTCGTCGAAGTCGTTGATGTCGAAGACCAGACGGCCGTCGGAGTTGAGGTAGGTGCCGAAGTTCTCCACGTGCAGGTCGCCGTGCACCCAGATCCGACCGCTGCGCTCGTCGGCGAAGGGGTCGTCGGCGACGGTCACGTCGGCGTAGAAGAGGCAGGCGGTGCCGCGGTAGAACGCGTGCGGGTCCGCCGACATCGTCCGGAACTTCCCCCGGAACGCCGCCGGGTCGGCCGCCATGAGTGGCGCGAAGGCGTCGGTCAGGGTGGAGACGATCAGGTCGGCCCGCTCGTCGCTCGTCACGCCCCCGAGCCTGCCACGCCGTGCGCCCGCCGTGCCTGCGCCGCCCCGCAGCACGGTTGAGGACGCGTACTCAGTCGGATGCAGGTACTCGGACCGCTCCCGGACCGCCGTACGACGGCCAGGCTGGTGCCATGAGCACTCCGAACTCCGCCAAGAACACCAACGCCTTCTTCGCGCAGGCCGCCATCTCGTTCGGCATCGCGCTGCTGACCATGATCCTCGCGATCCTCTACCTGCCGGTCGACCCGTGGATCCGCGCCTTCCTCGGCCTGGGCACGATGTTCCTGACGACGTCGTGCTTCACGCTGGCCAAGTGCGTGCGCGACTCGCAGGAGAGCCAGTACGTCGTGTCCCGGCTGGACCAGGCCCGGGTCGACAAGATCCTCGCCGAGCACGACCCCTTCCGCAGCGTCTCCTGACGCCTCCTGACCCCTCAGCACCCCGCCTACCTCGGGCGGGCGCATCGTCCCGGCGACGGTGCGCCCGCCCGCCGTCGTTGTCGCAGCCTGCTTCAATCGGACGACGACCGGATCGCTCGACGACAGGGAGTCCCCATGGCAGCCACCGACCGCATCAGGAGCGCCGCCTCCGGGGCCGCCGTCATCAGCACCGCCATCGGGGCACGCGCGGCCCGCACCGTGCGTCCGCTGCTCGCCCGGGCCCTGCGACGGGCCGTCGACGCCACCGGACGCGGGACCGGGCCCGCGGCTCCTCCTCGCCCCGGTCGGGCGCCGATGGCGCCGCCCCCTGCGCCGGCACCCTCGCCTCCCTCCTCGACCTCCTCGGCCCCGTCACCTGCGGCCGTCGCCCGGAACGTCGCGCCGCGGCCGGCCGCCACCAAGGCGGCCCGGAAGCCGCCGAAGCGCTCGGCCCCCGGAGCCAAGCTGCCGGTGCGGCGCCTCGGCGACGCCTGACGCGGTGGGCAAGGTCACCCTGACCTGACGCGTCCCCGGTCGTTGGATGGGTACCGAGAACGACGACAGCTGCACCGACGAAAGGACCTCCCGTGGCCCGCAAGAACCCGATCGAGTCGATCAAGGACGCCGCGCTCGGCACGGCCCAGAAGGCCGCCAGCCTGACGGTCGAGAGCGCCAAGGGCGGCGTGGGTCTGGGCAAGCTGGTGGCCGGCACCGCCGCCAGCAAGGCCGCGGACACCGTCACCTCGCTGCTCCCGGGGCGCAAGCAGCCCACGCGGCCCGCCGCGTCCGCCCCCTCGAAGCCGTCGACCACCACCGACTCCCCTGACGCCTCCGGCAAGGTGCAGGGCGACGCCCTCGCCCCCGAGGTCGTGCCTCCCGTCAGGAAGGCCGCCGCCACGAAGGCGCCCGCGAAGAAGGCGCCCGCCGTCAAGAAGGCCACTGCCAAGGCCCCGGCCAAGGCGACGCCCGCCAAGCAGGCCGCGTCCTCCGTGCTGCCGGTCAAGGACCCCGCCGCGCCGTCGGCCCCGGACGCCGCTGCCAAGGCCCCCGCCACGAAGTCCCCGGCGAAGAAGGCTCCCGCCGCCAAGAAGGCGCCTGCCGCGAAGAAGGCGCCCGCTCCGAAGGTCGCCGTCGACCCGACGACCCCGGTGAACGTCACCGAGGAGCTCGGCCTGGACCCGGCTCCCGTCGAGACGAAGGCCCCGGCCACCAAGGCCCCGGCCGCAAAGAAGGCCCCGGCCACCAAGGCGCCGGCCAAGAAGACCCCGGCGAAGAAGGCGGCCGCGAATAAGGCAACGAGCAGCAGCGACACGGCTGGCGGCACCAAGGAGCCGCTGACCGGCATCGACGCGCAGGCCGACACCGCCGACGTCGACGTGACTCCCGCCGACATCGCCTCGGCCGTCGCGAAGAAGTCGACGAGCTGACCCGACCCTTCCTCCTCACGACGCGAACGGCGGCGGCCCCCCAGGGTCCGCCGCCGTTCGTCGTTCGTGGGTGGAGCGCTACTTCAGCTCGGCGCTCGAGAGCCCCAGGACCCGGCGCGCCACGATCAGCTGCTGGATCTGCTGGGTGCCCTCGAAGATGTCGAGGATCTTGGAGTCGCGGGCCCACTTCTCGAGCAGCTCGGCCTCGCTGTAGCCCAGCGACCCGGTCAGCTCCACGCAGCCCAGGGTGATGTCGGAGCCGACGCGTCCGGCCTTCGCCTTGGCCATGGAGGCCTCCAGCGAGTTGGGCTGGCGGTTGTCGGCCATCCAGGCGGCTTGGAGCATCAGGAGGTGGGCGGCCTCCCAGTCGGCCTCCATCTGCAGCAGGCGCGCGGCCGCCGCCGACTGGGTCTGGGCGGGACGGTCGTAGTCGACGCTCACCCCGGCCTGGGCCAGCAGGTCGCGTGTGAGGTCGAGCGCTGCGCGCGCACAGCCCACGGCCATCGCGGCCACGAGCGGGCGGGTGTTGTCGAAGGTCGCCATGGCGCCGGCGAAGCCCTGCTTGGTGTCCACCTCGGGCGAGCCGAGGAGGTTCTCGGCGGGCACCCGACAGTCCTCGAAGATGATCGTCGCGGTGTCGGAGGCCCGGATGCCGAGCTTGTGCTCGAGCCGGTCGACGCGCATGCCGGGCGTGCCCTTGGGCACCACGAAGGACTTGATCGCCGCGCGTCCCAGGCTCCTGTCGAGGGTGGCCCACACGACGATGTGGTCGGCGCGGTCGCCGGAGGTGACGTAGATCTTCTCGCCGTTCAGGACGTAGTGATCACCGTCCAGCGTGGCGGTCGTCCTGATGTTGGCGGAGTCGGACCCCACCCCGGGCTCGGTGATGGCCATGCCGGCCCAGACGCCGGCGAAGCGCTCCTGCTGCTCCTCGTCGGCCACCGACGCGATGGCGGAGTTGCCCAGGCCCTGACGCGGCATCGAGAGCAGCAGCCCCACGTCGCCCCAGCACATCTCGGCGATGGACATCACCGAGGCGAGGTTGGCGCCGTTCTTGACCGAGGAGTCGGCGTCGGCGTCCTCACGGCGTACGCCGGCGGCTCCGGCGCCCTCGCTGGCCCCTGACTCGGCCAGGCCGTCGATCATCGCGGCCAGCATGTCGAGCTCCTGCGGGTACTCGTGCTCGGCGCGGTCGTACTTGCGCGAGATCGGGCGCAGCATGTTCATCGCCACCTGGTGGGCCTGGCCCACCAGCGGACGGAACTTCTTCGGGTCGTCGAGGTTGATGGGCATCAGACCAGCACGCTTCCTTCCATGACGCCGACCGCGCGGAGGTCGCGGTACCAGCGCTCGACCGGGTGTTCCTTGACGAAGCCGTGGCCGCCGAGCAGCTGGACGCCGTCGAGGCCGATCTGCATGCCCTTGTCGGCGCACAGCTTGCGCGCCAGCGCGACCTCGCGGGCGAAGTCCTTGCCGGCAGCCGCGCGGGAGGCCGCCTTGTAGGTCACCAGGCGCATGGCCTGCAGCTCGATGGCGAGGTTGGCGACCATGAACGCCACCGACTGCCGGTGGGCGATGGGCTCGCCGAAGGCGTGACGCTCCTTGACGTAGGGCGTGACGTAGTCGAGCACGGCCTGGCCGGTGCCGACAGCGAGCGCGCACCACGCCAGGCGGGACAGCCGCACGCACTCGAGGTAGGCCTCGCCCTCGGTGTCGCCGAGCACGGCGTCGGCCGGGACGGCGGCGTCGGTGAGCGTCAGCCTCGTGAGCGAGGCGGCGCGCACGCCCATGGCGGGGTCACCCTCGACCGCCAGGCCGGGGGTGGACGACTCGACCAGGAAGAGCACGGGTCGCCCGTCGAGCGAGGCGCCGACGACGAAGAGCTCGGCCTGGGCGCCACGCGGCACCAGGCTCTTGACGCCGTTCAGGACGTAGCCGTCCGCGGTGCGGGTCGCGGTGGTCGCGGGCTCCAGCACGTCGAAGAGGACGGTGGGCTCGTTGAGGGCCAGCGCCGCGGCCGGCACGTCGGAGCCGGCGAAGGCCGGCAGGTAGGTCTGCTGCTGGGCGTCGGTGCCCCACAGGCCGAGCGCGGTGGCGACCGATCCGGGCGCCAGCGCGGCGACCGCAAGCCCCATGTCGCCGTGGGCCAGGGCCTCGGCGACGAGCGTGCCGGCCATCGCCGAGCGCTCCTCGGAGATCCCGCCGAGCGCCTCCGGCACACCGAGCATAGGCAGGCCCACCTCGAGGCTGGCGGCCAGCACGTCGTCGGGGGCGGCGCAGGCCTCGTCGGCGTCGGCCGCGGCCGGCCGGAACGCCTCCTGGGCCAGCTCGCGGACCACGTCGACGAGCATCTGCTCGTCCTCGGTGGGCGTGAGGTCGAAGACCCCCTTGGCCGGCGCCGGGGCGACGCGCACGCCCGGCTGGCCCTTCTTCCCTGCGGACGAGAAGCCGCGGCTCGCCGCGGTGATCGTCGTGAACCCACTGCGGGTGACCGAGAAGACCGCCTGCTCGGCGGGTCGGCGCAGGCCGACGCGGTCGAGGAGGTCGCTCTGCGCGAGCCGGTTGAGGCCGGCGACGAGGTAGCCGATCGGGTCGCGCGACTCCGTGCTCGGGACGCCGTGCCGACCGCCGGGACGGAGGCTGGTGAGGAGGGACATAGAGATAATGTAACTCGGAGTTACACGCCGGGCTACACCGGCCCGCGTGGGGCCGGTCACGTCGGGCCGCCGCGGTCCGCGTCGGCTCCGGTCCTAGGATCGCTGCGTGCCCGACCAGTCCTCCCCCGCGCCCCTCGCTCCCCACGGTCCGCTGCCCACCGGCGGCAGCGTCCGGCCGATGACCCGCTGGGGCACCCCGGTGATGCACCGCCCGCAGACGCTCGTGACGTCGTACGACGAGGCCCTGGCCTCGCTCGCCGCCGACATGGTGGCGACGATGTACGCCGCCGACGGCGTCGGCCTCGCGGCGTGCCAGATCGGCGAGGACGTGGCGATGTTCGTCTTCGACTGCCCCGACGAGTCGGGGCAGCGCACGGTCGGGCTCGTCTGCAACCCCGTGCTGACGCTCCCCGAGGGACGCGACCGGGTGCTCGACGAGGCGGAGGAGGGATGTCTGTCCTTCCCGGGCGCGTTCGTCGAGCTCGCCCGCCCCGACACCGCCACCGTGACCGGCACCGGGCTCGACGGCTCCCCCGTGACCTTCTCCGGCGACGGCATGCTCGCCCGCTGCCTCCAGCACGAGACCGACCACACCCTCGGCACCGTCTTCGGCGACCGTCTCCCCACTAAGATGCGCAAGCGCCTGCAGAAGCAGCACGACAAGCTCGTCGACGAGTACCCGCCCGACTGGCCGGCCTGAGGCCGCCGGGTCCCTGACCCCTGCGGTTTGGTCACCAACCGCAGGTCTCGGGCCCCGGAACATGCGGTTTGTGACCACACCGCAGGGAGTGCGAACCAGCCGGGACGCCGCAGCTACGGGCTGCCGGGCGGCTGCGGGGCGCCCGCGGGCGCGTTGTAGGCTCTGGCGCCACGCGAGTCCGCGAGCACGTCGCCCCGAGAGGACCACCTTGTCACCGCTGCACCCGGCCCTCCCGCTCCCGACCTGGACGGCCTGACCGATGCCGATCTTCAGCCGCGAGGGACGCAACCTCCTCTTCGTCCACGTCCCCAAGACCGGGGGCAGCACGATCGAGCGGATCTTCAAGCGGTCGGGCTGGACGACGTACTTCCTGGAGACCCGCGCGACCGGGGCGGACCTGTTCCCCCTGCGCCGTTGCTCGCCTCAGCACTACCAGGCCGAGCTGCTGCGAGAGCTGATCGACGTCTCGCGCTTCGACGTGCGGTTCATGATCGTGCGCGACCCGGTGGCGCGCTTCCGCTCGGAGTACCTGATGCGCAACACCAAGGACCCGCGCACCGACGCCGCCTCGGTCGAGGCGTGGGCCGACCGGGCGTTCACGCGCTACCGCACGAACCCCTACGTCTTCGACAACCACCTGCGACCGCAGCACGAGTTCCACCTCGACGGGGTGACCGTGCACCGGCTCGAGGACGGCATGGAGGCGGTCATGGAGGACCTCAACACCCGCCTGCAGCTGGACCTCGACCCCAAGATCCCCCACACCATGCACAGCTCCAAGCGGGCCGGCGTCTCCAGCTCGGCCGTCGAGCTGTCGCCGTCGCTGGTCGACCGGCTGACGGAGTTCTACGCGCGCGACTACCAGGAGCTCGGCTACCCGCTCCCCGGCTCGTCCTCCTAGCGCCGGTCGCTCGTCGCCCACCCCTGCGCCGCGCCGGTGGACCCTGCGGTTTGGTCACCAACCGCAGGTCTCGAGCCCCAGAACGTGCGGTCTGTGACCAAACCACAGGGGTCAGCCCCCGACAGCGACCGCACGGACGCTGGCCATCCTCGACCCGGGTCCGCGGCTCGCGGACCCTGCGGTTTGGTCACCAACCGCAGGTCTCGGGGCCCGAAACGTGCGGTCTGTGACCAAACCGCAAGGGTCAGCGCTTCACGGTGACCGTGAAGACGCCGACCGAGGTCTTGGTGGTGGCGTTGCCGCGGTAGGTGGCGGTGAGCTTGAGCTTGCCGGCGCGCAGCTGGGGGAGCTTGAAGGTGGCGGCGCCGTTGCGGAGCGTGAGCGTCACCGACTTCGTGCCGTAGCGCAGGACGACCTGGCCGGCCGCCGCGGCGGCACCGCGCAGGACCTTGACCGTCACCACCGGGCGGGCGCCCGGCTTGGCCTTCTTCGGCGCGGTGACCGTCGTGCGGGACACCGCCGGGGCCACCGTCAGGGACACCGCCGTCGAGCTCGACGACAGGTGGTCACCGGTAGGCGGCAGGTAGCGCGCCGTGTAGCTGTGCCGGCCGACGCTCACCCCGGTCACCAGCACGGTCGCCCGCTCGCCGACGAGGTTCGCCACGCCGACCGACCTGGTGCCCTCGAGGAACTGCACCTGTCCACCGACGACCGGCTCCCCCGCCACGGCGACCCTGGCGTTCAGCGTCATCGTGGTGCCGCTGACCGAGCCGGTCAGCGACGTCGAGGTCGCCGCCGGCGAGACGGTCACGGTGCGACCCGTCGACACCGACGAGCCGTACGCCGCCGCGTCGGCCGGGACGAAGCGCGCCGTGTAGGTGTGCTGGCCGGCGGTGGCGAGCCTGGCGGGCAGGCGGAACACGCCACCGGTGGCGGCCACCGGGACCCCGAGGTCGACGCCGTCCTCGGCGAAGACCACCTGGCCGGCGGGCTTCACCTGGCCGGCGGTCACCACGGCGCTCAGCGCCACCGAGCGGCCGGTGACGACCACGTCGAGGGCGGTCGCGGTGGCGGCCGCCTCGGGGTCGGGCTCCCCGACCTGGGCGACCCGCGACGCCGAGACCGAGTCGCGGTAGGACGTCCCGGCCGCGGCGAAGAAGTGCGCGACGTAGGTGTGCCTGCCGCGCGGGACGTCGGTCAGCGTCACCGTGCCGGCGCCGGACTCCACCGTGCCGCTGCCGACGTCGAGCCCGCCCTCGCGCAGGACGACGACGCCCTCGGGGACCTCGTAGGGACTCGTCACGGCGACTTGGGCGGTGACCGTGCTGTCCGCGACCGTCACCGTGAGGGCACTCGCGGTGTCGCTCCTTCCCACGGTGAGCGTGCTCGTCGGCGAGACGGAGCCGGCGTGCACCGACTCGTCGTCCGCGACGAAGTAGGCGGCGTAGCGGTGCTGGCCTGCCCGCACCGCGTCGAGGGACAGCGTGGCCCTGCCGGCATTCACCGGGACGGTGCCCTGGACGACCGAGTCCTCCACGAACTGGATCCGACCGGTCGGGGTGCCGAGCGCGGCGTCGACGTCGGCGGCCAGGGTGACGGTGCGGCCGTCGGCCGAGGCCGTCAGGCCGGTCGTGGTCGACGTGGGGGCGACCACGGTCGGAGCCGACGCCTCGGAGCCCCCGTGAATCCCGTCGCTCGGCACGTAGGTGGCGGTGTAGGTGTGCGTGCCGCCGAGCACGTCGGGGACCTTCAGCTGGGCCACACCGCCGGTGACCGGGACGGCCCGGAGCAGCCGGTCGCCCTCGCGGAACTCCACGGTGCCGCCAGGTGCGCTGGTGCCGGTGTCGGGGTAGACGTTGGCGTACAACGAGACCGTGCTGCCGGTCGCCCAGCCGCTCAGGTACGTGGTGGTCGGCGTGCCCGCCACCTCGACCACCTGCGCGGTGGACGACGAGCCCGCGTACTGCCGGGCGTCGGCCGGGACGAACGTGGCGACGTAGCGGTGCGTGCCGGTGGGGACGTCCAGGAGCTGGATGCTGGCGAAGCCGTAGGAGGCGGTGACCGTCTCGACCAGGACGCCGTCGGCGCGGAGCTCCACGGAGCCCTCGGGCAGGCCGACGGACGCGTCGACCTGCGCCGTCAGCGAGACCGTGTGACCCGAGACCGAGGCCTCGAGCCTGGTCGTGGTGCGGACCGCGGCGTCGGACACCGTGACGGTGCGCTCCGGCGACGTCGACTCCGCGTGCATCGTCTCGACGAAGGTGAACCGCGCCGTGTAGACGTGCTCGCCGGGCGGGACGTCGAGCCGCGTCGTGGAGGCGGTGCCGTCGCCTGTGAGCTGCTCGTAGGCGACCTCCTGCCCGTCCTGGACGAAGACGACCCAGCCCTGGGGGGTGCCCCGCTGGGCGGAGACGGTCGCGGTCAGGGTGACGGTGCGCTCGTCCACGACCGCCGTCAGGCCCGTCGTGGTCGCGACGGCGCCGAGGGTGATGCTCTGGTCGCCCGAGGACGACGCGGCGTACGTCGCCGGGTCGCTCGGCTCGAACGTCGCGGTGAACAGGTGCTCGCCCGGGTCCAGGTCGGTCCGGTCGAAGGTGACCCCGCCCGCGGTGAGCGGCAGCGTCGCGAGGACGGTGTCCCCCTGACGCAGCACGACGTCTCCGGACGGGGTGCCCGACGCGCCGGTGACCCGGACGTCGAGGGTGACCGTCTGCGCGCGTGCGGTGAGGCTCAGCTCGGTCGTGGTCACGATCGGCTCGACCACCACGGAGCGCTCGGCCGAGACGGACCCGGCGAACCGGGTCTCGTCGGCCGGCACGAACGTGGCGGTGTAGGCGTGCTGGCCCGGCGTGGCCGCGGTCAGCTCGACGGAGGCCGCGCCGTCCTCGACGGCGCTCGTGCCCACCACCTGGTCACCCTCGCGGAAGACCACGTCTCCCGCGGGCGTGCCGCTGGCGCCGTCCACGCGGGCGCTCAGGACGACCCGGCGCACGTCGACGCCGGCGTCCAGCGTCGTCGTGGTGACGATCAGCTCGACGACGACGCGGCGCTCGGCCGAGACCGAACCGCCGTGGCGCACCTCGTCGGTGGGGACGAACGTCGCGGTGTAGACGTGCTCCCCCAGCGCGACGCCGGTCAGCTCCAGCGAGGCGGTCCCCTCCTCCAGGGCCGCCCGGCCCACGACCTCGTCGCCCTCACGGAACACCACGTCACCCGCCGGGCTCCCACCGGCGGAAGAGACCTCGGCCGAGAGCGTGACGGTGCGGGCATCGGCGGCGGCGCTCAGCGCCGTCTGCGTCGCGATCGGGTCGACGACGACGCGTCGCTCCGCGGAGACGGACCCGCCGTGGCGGACGTCGTCGGCGGGCACGAACGTCGCGGTGTAGGAGTGCGCCCCCGGTGCGACGTCGGTCAGCTCCAGGGAGGCGGCGCCGGCCTCGAGGGCCGCCCGGCCCACGACCTCGTCGCCCTCACGGAAGACCACGTCACCGGCCGCGGCACCGCCGGCGGCGGTCACCTCGGCCGACAGCGAGACCGTGCGGGCGTCCGCGGCGGCGCTCAGCGCCGTCTGCGTCGCGATCGGGTCGACGACGACGCGTCGCTCCGCGGAGACGGACCCGCCGTGGCGGACGTCGTCGGAGGGCACGAACGTCGCCGTGTAGGCGTGTGCCCCCGGCTCGACATCGGTCAGCTGGAGGGAGGCGACGCCGTCCTCGACATCGTCCTGGCCGACGACCTGGTCACCCTCGCGGAAGATCACGTCTCCGGCGGGGCTGCCGCCGGTGGCGGTCACCTCCGCGGACAGCGTGACCGTGCGGACCTCGGCGGCGGCGCTCAGCGACGTCTCCGTCGCGATGGCGCCGACCGCCACCGTCTGCGCCGACGAGGTCGACACCGCGTGGGTCGCCGGCGCCGACGGCGCGAACGTCGCGGTGTAGGTGTGCTCCCCCGGATCGACGTCGGTCAGCTCCAGGGCGGCCTCGCCGTCCTCGAGCTCGACGGTGCCCAGCACGGTCGAGCCCTCGCGGAGCACAACCTCACCCGCGGGAGTCCCGTAGCCGGACGTGACCTCGGCGCCGAGCGTGACCGTGCGGCCCTCGGCCGACGCGGTCAGCGCGGTCCGGGTCGCCACGGGCGCCACCGTGACGGTGCGCTCGGCGGAGGTCGAGCCGGCGAAGGCCACGGCGTCGGCGGGGACGTACGTCGCGGTGTAGGCGTGCTGGCCCGGCGCGACGTCCGTGACGTCGAGGGTCGCGCCGCCGTCGGCCAGCGTGACGGTGTCCAGCAGGGTGTCGCCCTCGCGGAGCTCGACGGCTCCGGTCGGGGTGCCGTCGGGGCTGGTGACCTCGACGTCGAGCGTGACCGTGCGGCCCTCGGCGCTCGCGCCGAGCGCGGTGCTGGTCGCGAACGGGTCGACGGTCGCCGAGGCGACCGGCGAGACCGAGCCCGACACGGCGTCGGCCGAGGCCGGCACGAACGTCGCCCGGTAGCGGTGCTCGCCCGGCGTCACGTCCTCCACGGCCAGCGACGCCGCAGCATCGGCCACGGGGACGGCGCCCAGCACGGTGTCGCCCTCGCGGAACACCACCTCGCCGGCGGCCGAGCCGTCCGTGGTGACGTCGGCGGTCAGCGTGACCGTCCGGCCGGCGACCTTCGCGGAGAGCGCCGTGGCGCTGGGGCTCTTGACCCTGACGGTGCGCTCGGGCGAGACCGAGCCGGCGTACGTCGCGGGGTCGGCCGGCACGAAGGTCGCGGCGTAGGTGTGCTCCCCCGGGGCGACGTCCTCGAGCGTGGCCGATGCGGCCGCGCCGGTGACCGCGACCGTGGCGACGACGTCGCCGCCCTCGCGGAAGACGACCTCACCGGCGGCGCCCGCCGTGGTGCGCGCCTCGAGGGCGACGGTCCCGCCGGTGGCGACGGCCGACAGCGAGGTGCTGGTGACGTAGGGGTCGGCCTCGACCGTGCGGGGCGCCGAGGCGGAGCCGCCGTAGGTCACCGGGTCGGTCGGGACGAACGTGGCCACGTAGCGGTGCTCGCCCGGGCTGACCTGCAGCGTCCGCGACGCGACGCCGTCCTCGACGTCGACGGTGCCCACGACGGTGGTGCCGTCGCGGAAGACGACACGGCCCGCGGGCGTGCCGCTGTCGCCGGCGACCTGGGCCTCCAGCGTGAGCGAGCGGCCGCCGGCGTACGTCGCCGTGAGCGAGGTCGTGGTCGCGATCGGGTCGACCGTGACGACCCGCGCCGGGGACTGGGAGGCGCCGTGCCTGACGGTGTCGGAGGGGGCGAAGGTCGCGGTGTAGCTGTGCGCCCCGGGCACGACCGACGAGAGCTCGAGCGTCGCCGCGCCGTCCACCAGCGCGACCGTGCCGACGACGGTGGTGCCGTCGCGCAGGACGAGGTCGCCGGCGGGGGTGCCCAGCGCGGACGTGACGTTCGCGTCCAGGGTGACGGTTCGTCCGGACACCTGCACACTCAGGCCGGTGACGGTCGCCACCGCTGCCACGGTCACGGTGCGGGTGGGCGAGGTGGAGCCGGCGTGCGTGGTCCCGGTGGGCACGAACGTCGCGGTGTAGGAGTGCTGACCCGGCGTGACGCCGGTCAGCGCGAGCACCGAGCTGCCGCCGGTGAGCGGCACGGTGTCGAGGAGGGCGTCGCCCTCGCGGAGCTCCACGGCGCCGGTGAGCGTGCCGGACGTGGTCGCCGGGACCGCCGTCAGCGTCACCGTGCGGCCGTCGACGACCGCCGCGAGGCCGGTGGTCGTGGCGATGCGTGCGACCTCGACGCTGCGCTCGGCGGACACCGACCCGGCGTACGTCACCGAGTCGCTGGGCACGAAGGTGGCGGTGTAGGTGTGCGCCCCGGGGGCCACGGTGCCCAGCGTCAGCCGGGCGGCACCCGAGGAGAGGGTGACGGTCCCGACGACGGTCTCGCCCTCGCGGAAGCGCACCTGGCCGGCGGCCGCACCGCTCGGCACGGTGACGGCGGCGTCGAGGGTGACCGTGCGGTTGCTGACGGCCGCCTCGAGCGTGGTGGCGGAGACGGCCTTCGCGACCGTCACCGGCGTCGCCGGTGACTCGGAGGCGTTGTGGTTGGCGCTGTTGGTGGGGACGAACTTCTCCGTGTAGGTGTAGTCGCCGGGCACGACGTTGGTCTGCGTCGTCACCACCGTGCCGGCGACGACGTCGGCTGCGAAGAAGGGTCCGGTGCCGCGGTAGAACGTCACCCGGCCGACGGCGGGGGTGCCGTCGCTGGCCACGGAGGCGGTCAGCGTCACGGTGCGGCCGCTGACGCTGCCGTCCAGCGTGGTCGTGGTGGAGCCCAGGACGGTCGTCGCCTGGCTCGCGGACGCCGAGCCGAGGTGGACCGTGCCCGTGGGCACGAACGTCGCGGTGTAGGAGTGCGGGCCGAACGCGACGCCGTTGAGGGTCCGCGTGGCGGTGCCGTTGCTCAGGGTGACGGTGGCGACGACGCTCGCGCCTTCGCGGAGCTCGACGGTGCCGGTGGGGGCGCCGGAGGAGGCGGTGACGCTCGCCACGAGCGTGACGGTGCGGCCGGTCGCCGTGGCCTGGAGCGTGGTGGTGGTGGCGACCCGGTCCACGACGACTGCACGGGGCGCCGACGTCGAGGAGCCGTAGGCCTCGGGGTTCGTCGCCTCGAACGTCGCGGTGTAGGTGTGCTCGCCCGGGACGACCGCCTCCAGGGTCAGCGTGGCGGCCCCGCCGGACAGCGGGACCGTGCCGACCAGGACGCCGCCGTCACGGAACCGCACGACGCCGCTGGGGCTGCCGGGGCCGGTGACCTCGGCGGCCAGCGTGATCCGCCGGGCGTCGAGGGTCGCGGTCAGGGCGGTCGCGGTGGCGACGAAGACCGTCGCGGTGCGCGTCGGCGACGTCGAGCCGACATGGCTCGCGCTGCTGGGGACGAACGTCGCGGTGTAGGAGTGCGGGCCGGGGCCGACGTCGCTCAGCACCAGCTCCGCTGCGCCGGAGGCCAGCGGCCGGGTGCCGAGGAGCGTGCCGCCCTCCCGGAACTCCACGGTGCCGTCGAGGGTGCCCTCGGTGGCGCTCACGCTGCTGGTCAGGGTCACGGTGCGCCCGTCGACCGCCACGGTCAGGTCCGTGGTGGTGCGAGGGGCGGTGACGACGGCGGTGTGGGCGGCCGAGACGGAGCCGGCGAAGTCCGCCGGGTTGGTGGGGACGAACGTCGCGACGTAGACGTGGTCGCCCCGGGTGACGCCGTCGAGGACGACGGAGGCCTTGCCGCCGGAGACCGTGCCGGTCCCGACCAGCGTGCCGTCCTCGTGGAACTGCACCGCACCGGCCGGGCTGCCCAGGTTGGTGGTCACGGTGGCGGACAGGGTGACCTGACGGTCGACGACCGCGGAGCCCAGGACCGTCGTGGTCGGGTTCGCCAGGACGGTCGCGGTGCGCGCCGGGGAGCTCGAGTAGTCGTTGCGGGTGGGGTCGATCGGGTAGAACTGCGCGACGTAGGTGTGCTCCCCCGTCGCCAGCCCGGACACCGAGACCTGCGCGACGCCGTCGGTGACGTAGGCCCACGCGGCGAGCGTGCCGCCCTCCATGAACCGGACGTGGCCGCCTGCGGCCGCGGCGGTCGGGGAGACCGTGGCCCGCAGGGTCGCGGTGCGTCCGCTGACGCTGGCCGTCAGCTCGGTGGTGGTGACGGTGGCCTGCGCGAACAGGACGACGTTGGACGACTGGGAGGCCGCGTAGACCGCGGGGTCCTCCGGGACGAAGGTCGCACGGAACGTGTGGCTGCCCTTGGTGAGGTCGCCGGCCGTGAGCGTCGCCGTGCCGTCGGTCAGTGGCGCGGTCGCGACGACGACGCCGGCGTCGGTGAGCTGGACGCTGCCCGAGGGGGTGCCCGAGCCGGAGCGCACGGTCGCGGTGACCGTGGCGGTGCGCCCGTCCAGGGATCCGGTCAGGCTGGTGGTGGTGGGCTTGGTGCCCGGCGGCCCCTCGACGGTGACGCTACGGGCAGCGGAGGTCGAGCCGTCGTAGAGCTGGGACTCGGTGGGTGAGAAGACCGCGGTGTAGCTGTGCTCCCCGGAGGTGACGGAGGTGAGGGTCACCGCCAGCGCGCCGGTCGTGACCTGGCCCGAGCCGACCTGGACGTTGCCGTCGTAGAGCTCCACGTAGCCCGTGGCCGACGCCGGCGAGACGGTCACGGCGAGCGTCACGCTGCGCGCGTCCACCGTGGCCTGCAGCCCCGTGGTCGTGGGAGTCCCGACGACCGTGTGGACCTGGCTCGTGGAGGAGGGGACGAACCTGCTGGGGTTGTCGGGCACGAAGCGCGCGGTGTAGGTCTGCTCGCCCCGGGGCTGCCGGTCGACGGTGAGCGTGGAGGCGGTCGTCAGGGTGTTGACGTCGCCGTAGCCGATGACCGCGCTGCCGCGCCGGTACTCCAGGTAGCCGACGGGGGCGCCGTAGGTGGCGCTGACGCTGCCCGACAGGGTCACGGTGGTCCCGCTGGAGGCCACCGCCAGGGAGGTCGTGGTCGCCTTCGGGCCGTCGTCGATGAAGTTCCACGACAGGGTGAACGGCCCGACCCCGGTCGCGATGTCGCGGAACCCGTCGACGGCGATCGAGTAGGTGGTGCCGGCCGTGACCAGGAGCTGCACGGAGGAGAGCTTGCCCGTGGCGTCGTCGTTGCCGGTCCACTCCGTCAGGGAGCCGAGAGCCGTCCCGACGTAGACCCCGAGGGTCGTGTCGCGGTCGGCGACGCTCGAGCCCGTCGAGAGCTGCAGGAGTCCCGACTGGGGCGCCGTCCAGGAGTACCAGAGCGAGGCGCGGCCGGCGACGATCCGGGTCGTGGGGGGCCGGGGGTCCCCGACCTCGGCCGACGACTCGAGGTTGTCGCCGGTGACGGTCCCGGAGATGCCCGAGAGGGTCGTGCGTTGCGCGAAGGCGTCGTTGGCCGGGCGCGCCGGGACCTCGACGGAGACGGTGGTGACCGGGCCTTGGCCGGCGAAGCTGGTGGCGGCGACGCCGAGCGTGTGCGTGCCGGGGGTGAGGAGGCTGCTGAGGACGTCGACCGAGCGCCGGGCGCTGCCGCCGCTGACCACGAAGACGCCGTCGACGAAGACGTCGTACTGCTGCACGGCGTGGGTGCCGGTGCTCGCCGGGTCCGAGTACGAGATCTGAGCGGCGCCGGCGACGCTGAGCCAGCGCGCGCTGACGGCCTGCGGGGCCCCCGGCTTGATCGTCCCGTTGGTGGTGGTCGCGTTGACGCTGACGGTCGGACCCGGCCCCCGTGCGTTGAGCGCGGTGACCTTGAACGTGTAGGTCGTCGACACCGACAGGCCGGTCCAGGAGTAGCTGGTGGCGCCCGGGCCGAGCTGGACGACCGTCGGGTCGCCGACGCGGGTCACGACGTAGCCGGTGACCGGGCTGCCGCCGTCGCTGGCCGGGGCGGCCCAGCTGAGGTTGACCGTCGAGTCCGAGGCGTGCGGCGTGCCCGTCACCGAGACCGGGGCCGTCGGGGTGCCCGTGGGGGCTGCGCCGTCGCAGCCGTTGGTGCTGACGGTGTAGGCGCCGAGGGAGCCGTAGTCGTCGTACCCGTTGGCCCAGGTGCCGAACCCGACCCCGTCGACCTGCAGGTAGTAGGTGGCGGAGCCGAGCGTCTGGTTGATCGAGGCGGCCATCCCGGTGGCCACGCTCACGCTCGTCTGGCCGGAGGCGGGGTCGGCGGTGGCCACGACGCTGCCGGCGGCGTTGAGCAGGGTCAGCTTGATGTCGAGGTCCGGCATCGCCGACAGCGGGTTCGCCGCGATCGACACCGCCCCCGAGCAGGTGCCGAGCAGATAGGTGTCGACGTCGGTGCGGCTGCTGATGTAGGCCGGCCCGGCCGGCTTCACCGGGGCGCCGACGATGACCGAGGGGGCCTCGTCGACCCGCACGCCCAGCTTGGCGCCGAGGATCGCGACGTCGTCCTCGCGGTTGTTGGCCGAGGCGTAGTCACCCTTCGACCACTGCGTGATCGGGTGGCTGTAGCCGGCGCCCATGATCGGGGCCCACGCACCGTGACCCGTGTCGTAGTTGTCGACGCCCGCCTGGTTGCCGTCGTGGGAGAGGCTGAGCTGGTGGCCGGCCTCGTGGCTGGCGGCCTCGGTGACACCCTTGACGGAGGCCGCCGCACTCTGGGGGAACACCCAGGCCGGCTGGGCGTAGCCGTAGCCGTCGCCGCCCGGGCCCCGGGCCTCGTCGAAGACACCGAGGTAGGCGACGCCGCCGCAGCCGAAGCCCTCCGACACCTTGCCGCAGATCATGTCGTGAGAGACCGCGTCGGGCGTGATCAGCACGTGCGAGCCGTAGACATCGTCGCTCAGGCTGCTGCGCAGGATGGCCGCGGCTCCCGGGTCCGCGGTGGTCACGTCCACGTCGAACGCCGCGTAGTCCTCGGCCACGCCCTCGTAGACGGCCTGGAAGGCGGCGAGGTCGGTGCTGTTGAACGAGCCGGAGGTGGCCCCGGAGGGACGCCAGGCCGGCTGGGTGGTGGGGAGGCCCGGCTTCTGGGCGTGCCAGCCGGTGCCGCTGACGTTGCCGCCGTCGAAGTCGAGGAAGATCGTGCGCTTCGCGCCGGGCCGGCTGTGCAGCAGGAAGGTCTGGTCCAGCGGCGCGGCGGCGGCCGGCACCGGCAGGTCGCGCTGCGGGTCGACGGCGACGTCCTTGAAGAACACCAGTCCCTCGGCGTCCAGCCAGGCGGTGGGGTCCGTGCGCAGGAGGTCGACCAGCTCGTCGGTCTCCAGGTCGTTGAGCGCGGCGGCCTCGTCGACCTGCTCGCCCAGCAGCCGGATGGCCGTCGCGCCGTGGACGGGGCGCGGCAGGTCGACGCTGGTGTCGCCGTAGTTGGCGTCGACGTCGGGGACGGTGCCGGACCCGCCGTTCTCGTCGTCCTCGTCGTCGGCGGTCGGAGTCGTCGACGCGGTCGCTCCCGCTGTGCTGGTCGCGCTGGGGCCGGCCGCGGCCACCTCGTCGGCGAGGGCCGACGGCGCGGGAGCGGCGTCCACGGGCGCCGTGACGGCGACGAGCCCGAGAACGAGCGAGAGTACAACCATGGCGCCTGGACGGCGACCCGTCCGACGACGCACGCAGTGCTCCTTGATCCCAGGTTCTGCGCGACCTTAAGCGGGCCGCCGGGAACCGCGCAGTCGAACCGGAGGATCGGTGCCACGCGCCTGACGTGACGTAGCCCACCCCCTCCCGCCGGCGTCCGGAACCGGTCACCACCGGAGGTCGCCGAGCTCGCGGTTTGGTCACAACCCGCAGGTCAGAGGCGTCCGGATCCGGCCGCGTGGGTCGGCGACGGCCACGTCCGACGGTCCGAGGCGGGCCCGGGGTGGTCTCCTCCCGCCCCGGGTGGCCGATCCCTGCCGTTTGGTCACCAACCGCACGTCCGGGCGGTCGAAACCTGCGGTTTGTGACCAAACCGCAGGGGTCAGCGCCGCGCGGTCACCCAGCAGGCGACGGCGGACGCAGCGGCGACGTTGAGCGAGTCGATGCCCTCGGCCATCGGGATGATCGCCCGCCGGTCGGCCGACTGCTCCCAGCGCGAGGAGAGCCCGTGGCCCTCCGAGCCCAGGACGAGCGCCACCCGGTCGAGCCCGGCGACGGCCTCCTCGATGCCGACCGCGTCGTCGGCCAGCGTCAGGGCGACCGTGGTGAAGCCGCGGGACGAGAGGTCCGGGAGCGCGTCGTGCCAGTCGGGCAGGCGGGTCCACGCCATGGTGAACACCGCCCCCATGCCGACCTTGATCGAGCGCCGGTAGAGCGGGTCGGCGCAGCGGGGCGCGAGGAGCACGGCGTCGAAGCCCAGGGCGGCGCCGCTGCGGAAGACCGCGCCGACGTTGGTGTGGTCGACGAGGTCCTCCAGCACCAGCACGGAGCGGGCACCGTCGAGGACCTCGTCGAGCGAGCGCAGCGGCGGTCGGTGGAGCGAGGCGAGCGCGCCGCGGTGGACGTGGAAGCCGGTGACCTGCTCGGCCAGCCGCTCCTCCAGGACGTAGCAGGGCGCGTCGGAGCGGTCGAGCACGTCGGCCAGGCCGTCGAGCCAGCGTGGCGCCATCAGGAACGAGCGGGGCGCGTGGCCGGCCTCGACCGCGCGGCGTACGACCTTCTCGCCCTCGGCGAGGAAGAGCCCGTGCTCGCCCTCGAGGTGCTTGCGCAGCTCGACGTCGCGCAGGTCGCGGTAGTCGGCCAGGCGCGGGTCGGCGGGGTCCTCGATCGGGACCAGGACCGCCATCAGGCGTCGCTCACGCGAAGCGCTCGGGGTGCGCCACCGCGACGACGTCGCCGACCACGATGATCGCGGGCGGGAGCACCGCATGGGCGACCAGCTCGGCCTGCAGGGTGCCGAGCGTGGCCAGCACGGTGCGCTCCCCCGGCATCGTCCCGTCGCAGAGCACCGCGACCGGGGTCTCGGGGCCGCGCCCGCCCGCCACGAGCACGTCGGCGATGACCGGCGCGTTCTCCACGGCCATCATCAGCACCAGGGTGCCTCGCAGCGCGGAGACCGCGTCCCAGTTGGTGAGGGACTCCGGGTGTCCCGGCGGCAGGTGGCCGGAGATGACGGTGAACTCGTGCGCGACCCCACGGTGGGTCACGGGGATGCCGGCGACGGCGGGCACGGCGACGGGACTCGTGAGCCCGGGGATCACCGTGACGGGCACGCCGGCCTCGCGACACGCGAGGACCTCCTCGTAGCCGCGGCCGAAGACGAAGTTGTCGCCGCCCTTGAAGCGCACGACCCGCCTGCCCTCGAGCGCGCGCTCGACGATGACGCGGTTGATCTCCTCCTGCTGCGCGGAGCGTCCGCGCGGCAGCTTGGCGACGTCCACGAGCTCGACGTCGGCGGGCAGCTGCCCCAGCAGCTCGCGCGGGGCGAGCCGGTCGGCGACGACGACGTCGGCCTCCATCAGGGCCTTGCGTCCCGCAACCGAGATCAGGTCGGGGTCACCGGGGCCCCCGCCGACCAGGGTGACGCCGGCCGTATGGGCGCGCTGGTGGCGGCCCAGCGTGCCCTCCCGCAGCCCGACCAGGATCTCGTCGCGCACCGAGGCCGAGAGCCGGGGCTCGCGGTTGCCGAGCACGGCGACGGTGAGGCCGGCGGCCCGGCCGACGGCGGGGGTCCAGGCGGTGGCGTCGGTGGCGTCGTCGGCGCGCACGCAGAAGACCCGCCGTCGCTCGGCCTCGGCGGAGACCCGCTCGTTGACCTCGGTGACGTCGGTGACAGCCAGCGCGTACCAGGTGTCCTCGAGGTCGGACTCCTCGAACCCACGTCGGTGCCAGGTGGCCTCACCGGCTCCGACCAGGCCCTCGATGGCGGGCGTCACGTCCGGGGAGACGACGTGGACGTCGGCGCCGGCTGCCAGCAGCTGGGGCACCCGACGCTGCGCGACATGGCCTCCCCCGACGACCACGACGCGTCGGCCGGTCAGGCGCAGGCCAACGGGGTACGTCGCGATCTCGTCCATCCCACCATCATCGCGGGTCTCGGCTCCGGGCTGATGGCCAGGGTTCAGGGCGCGGACTACGTTTGACGCATGAGCCTCGAGCGCCCCGTCAGCCCGAACCCCTACGACCTCCTCCCGACCGTTGCGTCGTTCTCGGTGACGAGCACCGACGTCACCGACGGCCAGCCGCTGAAGGACGACCAGGTCGCCGACCTCGGCAACACCTCGCCGCAGCTGTCGTGGGAGGGCGCTCCGGAGGGCACGAAGAGCTTCACGGTCACCTGCTTCGACCCCGACGCGCCCACCCCGAGCGGCTTCTGGCACTGGGTGCTGGTGGACCTGCCGGCCGACGTGACGTCGCTGGACACCGGTGCGGCCGCGGACGAGCTGCCCGGCGGCGCCTTCCACGTGCGCAACGACGGCGGCGAGGCCGGCTTCATGGGCGCGGCACCGCCACAGGGCGACCAGGTGCACCGCTACTTCTTCGTCGTGCACGCGGTCAAGGAGGAGCAGCTCGGCGCCGACGCCGACGCCTCCCCGGCCGTGGTGTCGTTCAACCTCGCCTTCAAGACCGCCGGCCGGGCGATCCTGCACGGCACCTACCAGCACTGAGCGCCGGGGCTGCGGCTCCTCGACCCTGCGGTTTGGTGCCAAACCGCAGGTCCGGAGCCCTCAGACGTGCGGTCTGTGACCAAACCGCACGTGGGAGGGGCCTCAGGTGCTGAGGCCGCGCAGCCGGTCGGCGAACGGGGTGGGGTCGGCGAACTCGTCGCGTACGACGTGGAGCGGGCGGCGTCCGCCCACCAGGGCGGCCAGCTCGCCGGCGGCGCGCTCGACGCGCTGCTCCAGGCCGTGGTCGCCGAAGTCCTCGGTGGCGGCGAAGACGCCGGTCGGGACGACGACGGCCCGCAGGTAGGCGAACAGCGGACGCAGCGCGTGGTCGAGGACCAGCGAGTGTCGCGACGTGCCGGCCGTGGCGCCGATGAGGACCGGCTTGCCGATCAGCAGCCCCGGCTCCATCACGTCGGTGAACGTCTTGAACAGGCCGCTGAAGGACGCGCTGAACACCGGCGTGACCATGATCAGCCCGTCGGCGAGCCGCACCTTCTCCAGCACCTCCTCGAGCTCGGCGTCGGGGAAGCCCGTCAGCAGGTGGTCGGCCAGCGCGTGCGCCAGCGGGCGCAGCTCGACGAGCTCCACCTCGGCGTCGGGGCCGAGGTCGGCGCGCACGGCGTCGGCCAGCCGCTCGGTGAGCAGCCGCGTCGAGGACGGCACGGACAGCCCGGCGGAGACGGCGAGCACCCGGGTCACGCCGAGACCTCCTCGACGGTCTCGGGGACGGCGGACCCGGCGGCCACGGCGGCGTCGCGCGCGGCCACCAGGCCGGCGTGCGTCGGGCCGTCGGGCACGTGCGCGGGACGGCCCTCGGCCATCCCCGCGCGCAGGTCGGGCAGGATCTCGCCGAGCAGGTCGAGCTGCTCCAGCACGGTCTTGACCGGCAGCCCGGCGTGGTCGACCAGGAAGAGCTGGCGCTGGTAGTCGCCGACGTACTCGCGGAAGCCGAGCGTGCGCTCCAGCACCTCCTGCGGCGAGCCCACGGTCAGCGGCGTCTGCGAGGTGAAGTCCTCAAGGGAGGGCCCGTGGCCGTAGACCGGCGCGTTGTCGAAGTACGGACGGAACTCGCGCACGGCGTCCTGGCTGTTGCGACGCATGAAGAACTGCCCGCCCAGCCCGACGATCGCCTGGTCGGCCCGGCCGTGGCCGTAGTGCTCGAAGCGGCGCCGGTAGAGCGCGACCATCTGGCGCGTGTGGGAGCTCGGCCAGAAGATGTGGTTGTGGAAGAAGCCGTCACCGTAGTAGGCCGCCTGCTCGGCGATCTCGGGGCTGCGGATCGAGCCGTGCCACACGAACGGCGGTACGCCGTCGAGCGGTCGCGGCGTGGCGGTGAAGCCCTGCAGCGGCGTGCGGAACCTGCCCTCCCAGTCGACGACGTCCTCGCGCCACAGGCGGTGCAGCAGCGCGTAGTTCTCGATCGCCAGGTTGATGCCCTCGCGGATGTCCTTGCCGAACCACGGGTAGACCGGGCCGGTGTTGCCACGGCCCATCATCAGGTCCATGCGGCCGTCGGCGAGGTGCTGCAGCGTGCCGTAGTCCTCGGCGATGCGCACCGGGTCGGTGGTCGTGATCAGCGTCGTCGAGGTCGACAGCAGGATCCGCTGGGTCTGCGCGGCGATGTAGGCCATGGTCGTCGTCGGGGACGACGCCACGAACGGCGGGTTGTGGTGCTGGCCGACGGCGACGACGTCGAGCCCGACCTCCTCGGCCTTCTTCGCGATCTCGACCTGGGCCTTGATCCGCTCGTGCTCGCTCGGCGTCCGCCCGGTCGTCGGGTCGGTGGTGACGTCGCCGACGGTGAAGATGCCGAACTGCATGCTGCCCATCTCCTCAGAGGTAGTTGAACGATCCATCACCTGCTCCAACGACATCCTGGCACGCCCTATTCCGCCTCCCGCCCCACGGCGGCCGGCGTGGGACACTCCCCCCATGCCCCTGCACGTCGCCGTCGCGACGCGCGCCTTCAAGAGGTACTCCACCTACGTCGGGGCCACCCTCGCGGGCATCTTCACCAACTGCGTCTTCGGCGTGATCATGTGCTTCGTCTACCTGGAGGTGTGGGGCGCCAACCCCGACGCCGGCGGGTACGACGCCGGCGACGCCGTCACCTACGTCTGGCTCGGCCAGGCGATGATCATGACCGTCGCGGTGTGGGGCGGCGGGTCCCCCGACGACCTGGCGGAGCGGATCCGGACGGGCGACGTGGTGATCGACCTCTACCGGCCCGTCGGGATCCTCGGCTGGTACCTCGCCGCCGACCTCGGCCGCGCGGCGTACCACCTGCTCACCCGCGGCCTGGCCCCCACGCTCGTCGGCGGGCTGCTCTTCGACCTGCACTACCCCGCCGACGCGCTCACCTGGCTGGTCTTCCTGGCCGCGATCCCGATCGCGGTGACGGTGAGCTTCGCGCTGCGGATGCTGGCGTCGCTGGCGGCGTTCTGGCTGCTCGACGACGTCGGGCCCCGGATGCTGCTGGGCTTCGCGGCGCTCTTCTTCAGCGGGCTCACCGTGCCGCTGGTGATCCTGCCCGACGGCCTGCGCGAGCTGGCCATGGCGCTGCCCTGGGCGACCTTCCTGCAGGTGCCGGCCGACATCTGGCTCGGCAAGCGCACCGGCCTCGAGGTTGTCGGCGGCCTGGCCTTCATGGCCGGCTGGGCGATCGTCCTGCTGGCCACCTGCGCCTACGTCCTGCACCGCGCCGAGCGCCGGGTGGTGGTCCAGGGTGGCTGACGCCGTCGTCGACTACTGCCGCATCGCGGGGCTGTGGGTGCGCGCCTCGATGGCCTACCCCGCGTCGTTCTGGATGATGGCGGTCGGCAGCTTCCTGATGACCGGGCTGGACTTCGTCGGCATCTGGGTGCTGATGAGCAACGTCGACGACCTCGGCGGCTTCAGCCTCACCGAGATCGGCTTCCTGTACGGCGCCACCGGGCTCGGCATCGCCTTCGCGGACCTGCTGGTCGGGCGGGTCGAGCGACTCGGGCAGATGATCCGGATGGGCCGCCTGGACACCATGATGACCAAGCCGGTGCCGCTGCTGGTGCAGGTCTGCGCCGACGAGTTCGCCCCGCGCCGGTTCGCCCGGGTGCTGCAGTCGGGGCTGGTGTTCGCCTGGGCGGCGGCGTACGTCGACTGGACGCTGCCCCGGGCGCTGGTCGCGGTCGAGATGGTCGCCAGCGGCTCGGTGATCTTCTTCAGCCTCTTCGTGGGGCTGGCCTGCGTGCAGTTCTGGACCGCCGACTCCACGGAGTTCGCCAACGCCTTCACCTACGGCGGCAACCAGGTCACGCAGTTCCCGATGTCGGTGTTCCCCGCGGAGGTCGTCAAGGCGCTGACGTTCGTCCTGCCGATCGCCTTCGTCAACTGGTACCCCAGCCTCTACATCCTGGGCCGCGAGGATCCCTTCGGCCTGCCCGACTGGCTGCAGCTGGCCTCGCCCGTCGCCGCCCTCCTCTTCGCCGCCGCCGGGGCCCTCGCCTGGCGCGTCGGCGTCCGCCACTACCGATCGACCGGGAGCTGACATGTCGCTGATCGAGGTCGCCGACCTGCGCCGTACCTTCACGGTGCGCCGCCGCGTCGAGGGCGAGCGCCGCAAGCAGCGCACCGAGGTCGAGGCCGTGCGCGACCTGACCTTCGCCATCGACGCGGGCGAGATGGTGGGCTACATCGGGCCCAACGGCGCCGGGAAGTCCACGACGGTCAAGATGCTGACCGGCATCCTGGTGCCCACCAGCGGGCGGATCTCGGTGGCCGGGGTCGACCCGAGCCGCCACCGCACCGCCCTGGCCCGGCGCATCGGCGTGGTCTTCGGTCAGCGCACCTCCCTGTGGTGGGACCTGCCCCTGCACGACTCCTTCGACCTGCTGCAGAAGATCTACCGCACCGACCCGGCGCGGCACCGCGCCAACCTCGCGGAGTTCGTCGAGCTGCTCGACCTCGGCTCGCTCCTGGACACCCCGGTGCGCCAGCTCAGCCTGGGCCAGCGGATGCGCGGCGACATCGTGGCCGCGCTGCTCCACGACCCCGAGATCCTCTACCTCGACGAGCCGACCATCGGCCTGGACGTGGTGAGCAAGGGGCGGCTGCGGGAGTTCCTGCGTGCGCTCAACCGCGACCGCGGGACGACGCTGATGCTCACGACCCACGACCTGCAGGACATCGAGGCTCTCTGCGACCGGGTGATCGTGATCGACCACGGCACCCAGGTCTACGACGGCACGCTGGCCGGCCTGCACGAGCAGGGCGGCTCGCACCGCACGGTCGTGGTCGACCTCGTCGACGAGGCGCCGCCGATCGAGGTGCCCGGCGCGGTGACGCGGCGGGTCGAGGGGCCCCGCCAGTGGCTGAGCTTCCCCACCGACGCGAGCGCGGCCCCGATCGTGGCGGCCCTCGCCTCGTCGTACGACGTCGCGGACCTGTCCATCCAGGAGCCGGACATCGAGGAGGTCATCCGGGAGCTGTACTCGCGCCCCCGGTCCGGCTGAGCAGGAGCACCGCGCGGTCGTCGTCGCCGCGCTCCACGCGCGCGACCATCCGGTGCGCGGAGCCGACGGGGCCCTGGTGGATCGCCTCGCGGGCGATGTCGCGCAGCCAGTCGATGCCGGAGTCCAGGTCGCTCGTGGGCGTCTCGATCACGCCGTCGGTGTAGAAGAGCAGCGCGTCGCCGGGGGCCAGGACGCCCTCGCTGACCGTCAGCTCGGGGTCGGGCTCGATGCCGATCGCCATGCCCCGCGCGTTGTCGATGTGCCACACGTCGGCGGCCGCCTCCCAGCGCAGCGCCGGCGGGTGACCGGCGCTGGTGATGGAGTAGCGGCCCTCGTCGAGGTCGACGGCCACGTGGACGGCCGTGGCGAAGGAGTCGTCGAGATGGCGGCGCAGCAGGAAGCGGTTGGCTGCCTGCATGAGCTCGGCCGGCGGCAGCGACCCGATGAGCCCGCCCAGGGCCCCGGCGAACTGCAGCGCCTGGGGGCCGGCGCCCAGCCCCTTGCCGCACACGTCGACGAGCACCAGCTCGAAGTGACGCCCCCCGTCGGCCAGGTCGGCCACCAGGAAGTCGCCGGCGTAGCCCACCCCGTCGGAGGCGATCATCGCGGTCTCGGCGTGCCAGCCCGGCGGCAGCGCGGGCAGCGCCCCCTGCGACTGCAGCCGCTCCTTGAGCTCGGACAGCAGGGCCTCGCTCAGCGGCGACGGCAGCCCGCTGCGTTGGCGGCTCGACTGGTACAGGATCAGCGACACCGCGACGCCCAGCGTGAGCAGCGCAGCGCCTCGCGGCCCGGTGACGGGTCCGTCGATGAGCATCGCCGACACCGCGGCCAGTGCCGTCCAGCCCGTCATCACGGCCAGGAACCAGAAGCGCAAGAGCAGCATCCCGACGATGAGCCAGACGAAGAACGCCGTGAACGGCACCAGGTCGTAGTCGATGACCGAGATCGTGAACGACCCGACGACGCAGACCATGAGGACGGCCAGCACCTCGCGCTGTCCCTCCGTCGAGCCGCTGCGCCAGCGGCGCACGCGCTCGCGGACGTAGCGCGAGGCCGCGGTCGTCACTGGCTCATCACAGGCGTGTCACGCACGTCGGTCCGGATCCACAGCGGAAGGCTAGTGGCCCCGGCACGTCGCCCGGTCCCGAACGCGGCAAAGCACCGGTAACGATCCGGCACCGGCCCGGCGTCAGCGCAGCGGCGCCGCCAGCGACAGCCGTACGGCGGTCAGCTCTCCGCCCACGTCGACGCGCCACTCCCCCGACCCCAGCCAGTCCGAGGTCACCGGGCCGTCGTGGCGCAGCAGGGCCAGCCCGACGCTCGACCCGACGGTCTGCGCCCACGCGGCACTCGTCACCTGGCCGACCGGCGTGCCGTCGCGCAGCACCAGCTCCCCACCCCAGAGCATCGGCGCAGGGTCGGCCACCACGAGCGACACCACCCGTCGGCGCGGCCCGCCGGCGGCCAGCGCCTCGCGGTGGGCCTCCAGGGCGGCGCGCCCGAGGAAGTCCTTGTCGCCCTTGAGCGCGGTGGCGAAGACCAGGCCTGCCTCGACGGGCGTGAGGTCGGGCGTGAGCTCGCGCCCGAAGGCGCGGTAGCCCTTCTCGAGGCGCAGCGACTCGATCGCGTAGTAGCCCGCGTCGAGGGCCCCGCCGTCGCGCAGCGCCGCGTGCACGGCCACGGCGTCGGCGACCGGCACCATCAGCTCCCAGCCGAGCTCGCCGACGTAGGTCATCCGGGTCGCGCGCAGGCTCACCCCGGCGACATCGATCTCGCGGCTGGTCGCGAACGCGAAGCCCTCCTCGGAGAGGTCCGCCTCCGACAGGCCGGCGAGCAGGTCGCGCGAGGACGGTCCCATGACGCCCAGGACGGCGTGGTCGTCGGTGACGTCGGTGACGCTCACCTCCAG
The DNA here is from genome assembly GCF_015024225.1 of Nocardioides lijunqiniae. Lineage (GTDB taxonomy): Bacteria > Actinomycetota > Actinomycetes > Propionibacteriales > Nocardioidaceae > Nocardioides > Nocardioides lijunqiniae. The sequence continues at coordinate 163,303 of NZ_JACJGM010000003.1, read as the reverse complement.
CCCGTCCGGCGCCTGGCGGCGGAGCCAGTCGAGGTCGCGCACCGTGGTCGCCGAGCTCGACACGAGCAGGAAGTCCGACTCGCCGGTGCGCGTGACGGTGAGGTCGGCCTCGTAGGTCCCGCGCCGGTTGAGCAGGGGCGTGTAGACGCAGCCGCCCACCGGCACGTCGACGTCGGCCGCGCACAGCCACTGCAGCGCGGCCAGCGCGCCCGGCCCCGCCACGACGTACTTGCTGAACGACGTCTGGTCGAACACCGCCACCGACGTCCGCGTCGCGCGCTGCTCGGCCGCCGACGCGTCGAGCCAGTCCGGCCTGCCCCACGCGTAGTCGAGCGTCTGGGGGCCGAAGACCAGCGGGCGCTCCCAGCCCATCCGGGTCCCGAAGACCGCCCCGGCCGCGGCCAGCACGTCGTGCAGGGGCGAGGTGCGCTGCGGGCGGCCCGACTCGAGCTCGCGGTTGGGCCACGGCACGGCGTAGTGCAGGCCGAGCACCTCCGAGACCCGCGAGCGCAGCCAGCCCTCGTCGCCGTGGAACGGCGCGAAGCGGCGTACGTCGACCGCGACCAGGTCGCTGGTCGGCTCGCCCTCGACGATCCACTCCGCCAGCGCCCGCCCGGCCCCGCCGGCCGACGCGATGCCGACCGAGTTGAAGCCCGCGCCCACGAAGAACCCGGCGACCTCGGGCGCCTCGCCCAGCAGGAACTGGTTGTCGGGGGTGAACGACTCCGGACCGTTGTAGAACTTGCGGATCCCGGTGTCGGCCAGCGCCGGCACCCGCACCAGCGCCTCGTCCATCAGCACCGAGAAGTGCTCCCAGTCCTCCTCCAGCAGCTGGAACTCGAAGGGGTAGGGCAGGTCGGACGGCGACCGCCACGGCTTGGCCTCCGGCTCGAAGCCGCCGACCACGAGCCCGCCGACCTCCTCCTTGAAGTAGGTCCAGCCGTCGGGGTCGCGCATGATCGGCAGGTCGGGGTGACAGCCCTCGACCGCCTCGGTCACGACGTAGAAGTGCTCCGCGGAGTGCAGCGGCACGGTCACCCCGGCGAGGTCGCCCAGCGCCTTGGCCCACTGGCCGCCGCAGTTGACGACCACCTCGGCCTCGACGTCGCCGTGGTCGGTGCGCACGCCGGTGACCCGCGGCCGGCGCGGACCGTCCACGACGTCGAAGCCGGTGACGCGCACGCGCTCGGCGATGCGGACCCCGCGCTGCCGGGCGCCCTTGGCCAGCGCCTGCGTCACGTCGGTGGGGTTGACCTTGCCGTCGCCGGGCAGCCAGATCGCGCCGAGCAGGTCGTCGACGCGCATCGCCGGCCACAGCTCCTGCGCGCGCTCGGGCGAGATCAGCTCGCAGTCCATGTCGTAGGCCGTGGCGTTCGCCGCAGTGCGCCGCAGCTGGGTCATCCGGTCCTCGGTGCGCGCCACGATGACGCCGCCGACGTTGCGGTAGCCCGTGGCCAGGCCGGTCTCCTCCTCGAGCGAGGCGTAGAGCTCGGCGGAGTACTGCACCAGCCGGGTCCCGCTCTCCGAGGCCCGCAGCGGCCCGACCAGGCCGGCCGCGTGCCACGTCGTGCCGCCCGAGAGGTGCCCCTGCTCGAGCAGCAGCACGTCGGTCCAGCCCAGCTTCGCCAGGTGGTAGGCCACCGAGGTGCCGATGACGCCACCCCCGACGATGACGACGCGGGCGCGGGAGGGAAGGTCAACCACCGGTGGTCTCCGTGAGCAGTCGGGACAGGTCGGGTCCGCGCAGGCCGGCGGCGGCCCTCTCGAACCGCTCCTCGCCCCACGCGTAGAAGTCGAAGTCGAGCGTGCTGGTCGCCGCCTGGATGAAGCCCCACAGCGACCAGCCGTAGGCCGAGCACAGCGCCTGGACGCGCACCCGCGCCAGGTCGGCCGGGGTCGGGTCGCCGAAGTAGGCCACGGTCCACGCCTCGGTGAGCTCCGGGGTGAGGTCGCACTCGGTGGCGGTGTTGCCCAGCTCGAAGGCGGCGTCGTTGTTGCCGGAGTACTCGTAGTCGATGAGCCACACCCGCTCGCCGTCGTCGATGAAGTTGGCGGCCAGCAGGTCGTTGTTGCACGGGACGGTCGGCCGCGGCGCGGCCGCGAGCGCACGCCGTACGTCGTGCCAGGCGTCGGCGAGGTCGTCGTAGCCGTCCGGCAGCGCGAAGCCCTCGGACTTCACCGTCGCGAGGTACGTCGCCTGGCGGGCGAACATGTCGAAGTCACCGTCGAAGCGCGGCCCGGCGTGCAGCCGTCGCACCGCGTCGGCGGCGCGCCCCAGCACGGCCGGGTCGGCGAGCGCCGCGTTGTCGAGCACGTCGCCGGGAAGGTGCTCGATGACCAGCATCCGCAGGTCCGGCCGGTACTCCACGACCCCGGCGCCCACCCCGGCCTCCGCGGCCCGTCGCGTGTTGTGGTGCTCCGCGTCGCGGTCGATGCCGAGCAGGCTCACGTCCTCGGTCGAGCACCGCACGACGTAGTCGCCGCCGTCGTCGGTCCGCACCCGCACGTTGTGGTTGGTGAGCCCGCCAGGCAGCTCGGTGACACGGCGGGACCGCCCCGCCAGGCAGGCGAGGCGGTCCAGGTCGCTGTCGAGCTGGGACAGGGGCACTAGTCGTCGAAGGCCTCGATGACGGCCTTGTCGATCGTCATCTTCGGACCGGTGAACCAGTGCTTGGCCGAGACGCTCCACCAGACCGCCAGGGCCAGGAGCGCGCCCAGGGTGACGATCGGGGCGTAGTTGACGCTCGCCCAGGTGAACTCGTCGCGCCACGGCGCGCCCGCCGGGACGGTGGGCAGCATCAGGAACAGGCAGACCACCACGATCTCGACCACGGCCAGGATGTTCATCCACTTGTACTTGGCGCCGTTGTTCCACGAGCCGAGCTCGAAGTCCTCGCCGATGCGCCAGCGCAGCCAGATCGGGATCGCGAAGGCGAGGTAGAGGCCGATGACCGCGATCGAGGTGACGGCGAAGAATGCAGTCGGGATGCCGTTGATGCTCTTCAGCGCCGGCAGGGTGACGATCGTGGCGGTGACCGCCACGAACATCACCGCGTTGGCCGGCACCTTGTTGGCGCTGAGGGCAGCCCACCGCTTCGACCCGGGGATGCCGTTGTCGCGGGCGAAGGCGAACGTCATCCGCGACGCCGACGTCATGCAGGCGGTGGCGCAGAAGAACTGGGCGGCGGCGGAGATGAACAGCACCAGTCCGGCCCAGTTCTGGCCGAGCGCGGTGTTGAAGATGTAGGCGACGCCGCCCAGGCCGACCTCCGCGTTGGCGGGGTTGCCGTCGACGCCGTCGGGGATCGCGAACGTGACGGCCAGCAGCAGGATGTAGCCGCCGATCACCGAGTAGAGGATCGACTGCCAGATGCCGCGGGCGGCGGCGTTGGACGCCGACTCGGTCTCCTCGGAGAGGTGGGCCGAGGCGTCGAAGCCGGTGATCGTGTACTGCGTCAGCAGGAAGCCGAAGGGGATGACGACGGCGAAGAAGCCGAACGCGCTCGTGCTGCCCTCGAACCAGCCGGAGTTGTTGAAGGTCTCGGTGAAGACGTAGCTCGGGCTCTGGTGCGAGTCGGGCACGATCACCAGGATCGCGACGATGATCAGCGCGCCCGCGACGTGCCACCACACCGAGATGTTGTTGAGCACCGCCATCAGGTGGCTGCTGAAGATGTTGAGCACCGAGGCCAGGACCAGGACGACGACGAAGATCAGGAAGATGGTCCCGAGACCGGAGCTCTCGGCCCATCCGTCGGAGACGGTGTCGAGGGTCAGGTCGATGAACGTCGCGCAGCCGTAGGAGACGCCCGCGGTCACGGCGATCAGCCCGATGAGGTTCAGCCAGCCGGTGAAGAACCCGGCCCGGGCGCCGCCCAGCTTGGCCGCCCACCAGTAGATGCCACCCGACGTCGGGTAGGCCGAGACCAGCTCGGACATCGTGAACCCGATGATCAGGATCAGGATGCCGAGGATCGGCCAGGACCACGAGATCGAGATCGGGCCGCCGTTGTTGAAGCCGGCCGCGTAGTTGGTGAAGCACCCGGCCAGGATCGAGATGATCGAGAACGAGATGGCGAAGTTGGAGAAGCCGGACCAGCTGCGGTTCAGCTCCTGCGAGTACCCGAGCTTCGCGAGGAGCTCCTCGTCAGCGTTCTTCGGCTTGGTGTCGTCAGACATGGAGCGCCTTCCGGAGTGGTTAGTGCGATCGTGAACGGGACGCTAGACCTGCGGGCTCCGGGCTGTAAATGGTTCCTCGTTAAATTGGTATGAACTCAGACCTTAGGCTCGTGTTCCGATTGACACCCGCCGCCGCTCGACCGAAGGATGTCGCCATGACCGCCTCCCGCGCGCAGCACCTGCCCGAGGCGGTGCTCCGACCGGTGCGGGGCCACCACGCCTTCGAGGCGTGCGTGGAGCAGCTCGGGACGGCCATCCGGCTCGGGGTCTACCCGCTCGGCTCGACCCTGCCGCCCGAGCGCGAGCTGGCCCTGCGGCTGCACGTCTCGCGGGCCACGCTGCGCGAGGCGATGGCCGCCCTGCGGGAGGCCGGGCTGGTCCAGACCAGGCGCGGTCGCGGCGGCGGCACGGTGGTCACCCTCAAGCCGCGCACGCCCTCGGGTCGGGCCGCGGCCCGGGTGCCGCAGGCCAAGCGCGCCGACTGGCTGGACGCGCTGGAGTACCGCCGGGTGGTGGAGCCGGGCGCGGCCGCCCTGGCCGCCCAGCTCGAGCTGACCGCCGTACGACGGGAGCGGCTGGAGCAGGCGCACGCCGAGGTGGCCGGCGCCGACAAGGCGGCCTCCCACCGGCAGGCCGACAGCCGCTTCCACCTGACCATCGCCGCCCTGAGCGAGTCGCCCCGGCTGATCGAGGCCGTGACGTCGGTGCAGGGGACGCTCCACGAGATGCTGCTGGCGATCCCGGTGCTGGAGCCCAACATCGCCCACTCCGACCGGCAGCACGCCACCGTCGTGCGGGCGATCCTCGCCGGCAGCCCCGACCGGGCCCGCAGGGCCATGGAGCACCACTGCGACGACACGGCCGCGCTCCTGCGCGGCCTCCTGGGATAGGAGCCCCATGACCGGCAAGGAACTGCGCAACGAGCGTCACCTGAGCATGCAGCACCTGCTCGACCGCATCCGCGACGGCGCGGTCGACACCGTGATCGTCGCGTTCACCGACATGCAGGGGCGGCTGCAGGGCAAGCGCCTGCATGGCCACTACTTCGCCGACCACGTCGTCGGCCACGGCACCGAGGGCTGCAACTACCTGCTGTCGGTCGACGTCGACATGAACACCGTCGACGGCTACGCGATGTCGTCGTGGGACAAGGGCTACGGCGACATGGAGTTCGTGCTGGACGAGCAGACGATCCGGCTGCTCACGCACCTCGAGGGCACCGCGATGGTGCAGTGCGACCTGGTGTGGCCCGACCACTCCCCCGTCGTGCAGTCGCCGCGCACGATCCTGGCCAAGCAGCTCGACCGGTGCGCCGAGCAGGGCTGGACCGCGCTGGCCGGAACCGAGCTGGAGTTCATCGCGTTCGACACGACCTACGAGCAGGCCTGGGACTCCGGCTACCGCGACCTCACGCCGGTCAACCAGTACAACGTCGACTACTCCATCCTCGGCACCACCCGCGCCGAGCCGCTGCTGCGCTCCATCCGCAACCACATGTACGCCGCCGGCCTCGACGTCGAGGGCGCCAAGGGCGAGTGCAACTTCGGCCAGCACGAGATCGGGTTCCTCTACGCCGACGCGATGACGACCGCCGACAACCACGCGGTCTACAAGAACGCCGCCAAGGAGATCGCCGCTCAGCAGGGCAAGGCGATCACGTTCATGGCCAAGTACGACGCCCGCGAGGGCAGCTCGTGCCACATCCACCTCTCGTTGCGCGGCACCGACGGGTCGCTGGTGTTCTGGGACGAGGACGCCGGCGAGCGCACCAGGCTCTACGACCACTTCGTGGCGGGCGTGCTGGCGACCGTCGCCGACTTCACGCTGCTGTTCGCGCCCAACATCAACTCCTACAAGCGCTTCGCCGACGGCTCGTTCGCGCCGACGACGATCGCGTGGGGCCTGGACAACCGCACCTGCGCGCTGCGGCTGGTGGGCCGGGGCGCCGGCGCCCGCATGGAGAACCGCGTGCCCGGCGCCGACGCCAACCCCTACCTCGCCCTGGCTGCGATGATCGCCGGCGGCCTGCACGGCATCGAGCACGGGCTCGAGCTGGAGGAGCCGCTCACCGGCAACGCCTACACGTCCGGTCGCCCCAAGGTGCCCGCGACGATGGCCGCCGCCCGCGAGGCCTTCGCCTCGTCCGCGATCGCGCGGGCGGCGTTCGGCGACGAGGTCGTCGAGCACTACACCAACATGGCCGACGTGGAGCTGGCCTCCTTCAACGCCGCCGTCACCGACTGGGAGCTGCGCCGCGGCTTCGAAAGGCTCTGATGTCCTCCTACACCGTCATCAACCCCGCCACGACCGAGGCGGTGACCGACGTCCACCTGGCCAGCGTCGAGGAGACCGACGCGGCCGTCGAGGCCGCCCACGCGGCGTTCGTCGGCGGCTGGCGCGACCTCGCCCCCGGCGAACGGGCGACGCTGCTGCGCCGCTTCGCCTCCGTCGTCGACGCCCACGTCGAGGAGCTCGCCGAGATCGAGGTCCGCAACGCCGGTCACACCTGGGGCAACGCCCGCTGGGAGGCCGGCAACGTCCGCGACTGCCTCAACTACTACTCCGCCGCCCCCGAGCGCCTCTTCGGCCGCCAGATCCCGGTGCCCGGCGGGGTCGACGTCACCTTCCGCGAGCCCCTGGGCGTCGTGGGCGTCATCGTGCCCTGGAACTTCCCGATGCCGATCGCGGGTTGGGGCTTCGCGCCCGCGCTGGCGGCGGGCAACACCGTGGTCCTCAAGCCGGCCGAGCTCACGCCCCTCACCGCGATCCGTCTGGGTGAGCTCGCGCTGGAGGCGGGCCTGCCCGAGCACGTGCTCACGGTGATCCCCGGCAAGGGCTCGGTCGTCGGCGAGCGCTTCGTCACGCACCCGCTGGTGCGCAAGATCGTCTTCACCGGCTCCACCGCCGTGGGCAAGCGGATCATGGCCGGCTGCGCCGACCAGGTGAAGCGGGTCACCCTCGAGCTGGGCGGCAAGAGCTCCAACATCGTGTTCGCCGACGCCGACATCGACGCGGCCGCCGCCAGCGCGCCGTACGCCGTGTTCGACAACGCCGGCCAGGACTGCTGCGCCCGGTCGCGGATCCTGGTGCAGCGCTCGGCCTACGACGAGTTCCTGTCCAAGCTGGAGCCGGCCGTCACGGGGATGCGGGTGCTCGACCCGACCGACGAGAGCAGCGAGATGGGCCCGCTCATCTCGGCCCAGCAGCTCGGCACCGTGCGCGGCTACCTCGACGAGGCCGACGTCGCCTTCGAGGGCTCCACCCCGGGCGGTCCCGGCTTCTGGGTGCCGCCGAGCGTGGTCACGACCGAGGACCCCCAGGCGCGCATCTGGCGCGAGGAGGTCTTCGGCCCGGTCGTCGCCGTCATGCCGTTCGACGACGAGGCCGAGGCCGTGGCCCTGGCCAACGACACCGAGTACGGCCTGTCCGGCTCGATCTTCACCCGCGACCTCGGACGCGGGCTGCGCGTGGCCCGCGCGGTCGAGAGCGGCAACCTCAGCGTCAACTCCCACTCGGCGGTCCGCTACTGGACCCCGTTCGGCGGCTACAAGCAGTCCGGCCTCGGCCGCGAGCTCGGTCCGGACGCCACCTCGGCGTTCACCGAGGAGAAGAACGTCTTCATCGCCCACTGACTCCCCTCCCCACCCCGGTGGTCGAGCAGCGAGGGGCCTCCCAGGCCCGAGCACCCGTCGAGACCCCGGAACCCGAAAGGAACCACACCACCATGGCAGGACGCATCCAGGACCGGGTCGCGGTCGTCACCGGCGGCTGCTCGGGCATCGGCCTGGCGACCGTGCAGCGCTTCGTCGAGGAGGGCGCCAAGGTCGTCATCGGCGACATCGACGACCAGCGCGGCCACGAGCTCGTCGGGCAGCTCGGCGGCACCGACCTCGCCACGTACGTGCACGTCGACGTGACCGACAAGGAGCAGGTCGACGCGCTGTTCCGCACGGCCAAGGAGACCTACGGCGCCGTCGACATCGCCTTCAACAACGCCGGCATCTCGCCGCCCGAGGACGACTCGATCCTCGACACCGACCTCGACGCCTGGCGCAAGGTCCAGGAGGTCAACCTCACCTCGGTCTACCTCTGCTGCAAGGCCGCGCTGCCCTACATGCTCGAGCAGGGCCGCGGCTCCATCATCAACACCGCGTCGTTCGTGGCGGTCATGGGTGCGGCGACGTCGCAGATCTCCTACTCCGCCTCCAAGGGCGGGGTGCTGTCGATGACCCGTGAGCTGGGCGTGCAGTTCGCGCGCCAGGGGGTGCGCGTCAACGCGCTCTGCCCGGGGCCGGTCAACACGCCGCTGCTGCAGGAGCTCTTCGCCGCCGACGCGGAGCGCGCCGCGCGCCGGCTGGTGCACGTGCCCATGGGCCGCTTCGGCGAGCCCTCGGAGATGGCCTCGGCGGTGCTGTTCCTCGCCTCGGACGACGCGTCGTTCATGACGGCGAGCACGTTCCTGGTCGACGGCGGCATCTCCGGCGCCTACGTCACGCCGATCTGACGTGGCCGCCCCCGTCATCGGGCTGTCGACGTACCGCGAGCAGGCCGCCTGGGGCGTCTGGCAGCAGCCGGCCGACCTGCTGCCCACCCAGTACGCCGACGCCGTGACCGCCACCGGCGGCCTGCCCGTCCTGCTGCCGCCGGTGACCGGCGTCGGTGCCGCGGACGAGGTGGTCGCGCGCCTCGACGCGCTGGTCGTCACCGGCGGCGCCGACGTCGACCCGGCCCGCTACGGCGCCGAGCCGCACCCGCGCACGGCCGGCTGGCGCCCCGACCGCGACGCCTGGGAGACCGCGCTCCTGGACGCCGCCGCCTCCGTGGGGCTGCCGGTCCTCGGGGTGTGCCGGGGCATGCAGCTGATGGCCGTCCACGCCGGCGGGGCACTCGACCAGCACACCCCCGACCTGGTCGGCCACGAGGAGCACTCCCCCGGCGGCGACGCCTTCGGGGCCGTCGCGGTGCGCACGGCGTCGGGCTCCCGGCTGGCCGGCCTGGTCGGGGAGGTGCTCGAGGTGCGCTGCCACCACCACCAGTCGGTGCGCGACCACCCCGGCTACACCGGGGTGGCGCACGCCGACGACGGGACCCTGGAGGCCATGGAGGCTCCCGGGGAGCGGTTCTGCCTGGCCGTGCAGTGGCACCCCGAGACCGCCGCCGACGTCGGGCTCCTCGCCGGGCTGGTGCGCGCGGCCTCGTCGTACGCCGCCGACCGGGCCTGACAGACTGCGGGCATGACGCTGGAGACCGACCCCGACGTCCTCGGCGAGCCCTGGGTGGCCGAGACCTTCGCGCTGCGACCCGACGACGAGGGCGAGGTCGTGGCCACGCTGGTCAGCCGCCGCTCGCCGGTCGCCGGCCGCGGCGCCGTGCTGCACGTGCACGGCTTCGCCGACTACTTCTTCCAGACCGAGTACGCCGCCTGGTGGTTGGACCGTGGCTACGACTTCTACGCCCTCGACCTCCGCAAGTACGGCCGCTCGATCCTGCCGCACCAGACGCCCAACTACGTCGGCGACCTGCGTGACTACGACGACGAGCTGGCCGAGGCCTGGCACCGGATCACCGCCCGCGACGGCCACACGCAGGTCGTCGCCTCCGCGCACTCGACCGGCGGGCTGATCCTGCCCCTGTGGCTCGACCGCCGACGGCCGCGGGAGCTGGCCGCCCTGGTGCTGAACTCCCCCTGGCTGGACCTGCAGGGCGGCACCGCCGCGCGGCTGGTCGGCTCCCCGATCATCAAGCAGGTCGGGGCACGCCAGCCGATGCGCGAGATCAAGCGCACCGTCTCGGGTCTCTACGCCCGCAGCCTGCACGCCCAGCACGAGGGTGAGTGGGACTTCGACCTGGCCTGGAAGCCGATGACGTCGTTCTCGGTCTACGCCGGCTGGCTGCGCGCGATCCGCGAGGGGCACAAGCGCCTGCAGCGCGGCCTCGACGTGCGCTGCCCCGTGCTGGTGCTGTCCTCCGACCGCTCCTCCCAGCCGCGGGAGATGGGCGAGGACGTCCTGAGCACCGACATCGTCCTGGACGTGGGCCAGATCCGCCGCTGGTCGACCGCGATCGGCACCCACGTCACCTACGTCGCCGTACCGGGGGCGCTGCACGACGTCGTCCTGTCGCGGCCCGAGCCCCGGGCCCGCGTCTACGAGGAGCTGGGGCGCTGGCTGACCACGTACGTCGCTCCCCCGTCGCGCTCGCTGCTCTAGTCGTTCGCCTGCGGACGCTGCTCGCGTGCCCCATCCTGGTCCGGTGATCGCGCGCACCCGTCTCGTTCTGCTCGTCGTCGGCCTCGTGCTGCTGACCGCGTCGCCGGCGATGGCCGGCCGCTGGACCGCACCCGACCCGACGGGCGACGTCACCGGCTGGAGCTACGTGCCCGAGCCGCCGCCGTGCGGCACCTACACCGACCTGGACGGCAGCGAGGTCACCCAGGTCGACATCAGGAGGCTGTCGCTGCGCCACCTGCGCAAGGAGGTCCGGGTCCGGATCCACTACCGCGACCTCCGCGCGACCGGGGAGCTCCAGGTGTCCGTCACGCTGCGCACGCCGAAGCGCGACTACTCCCTGAGCCTGATCCGGTGGGAGGACGGCAAGAAGCCGCACGTCGACCTGACGGGGGCTCCCGACCTCTCCGACGCCGAGCCCGACGAGTGCGGATCCATCGCGTACGGCTCGATCGGCTTCGGCTGCCGCGGCCTCGTCGGCAAGGCACGACCCGGCCTCGACCGTGTCGACTTCCGCGTGCCGCGAGCCTGCCTGCGCCAGCCCCGTCGTGCGAGGGTCGCGGCCACCACCGGCGGGCAGGTGGGCGACGGCTGGTACAGCGACACCTGGGCACCCGCGGGCGTCGAGACCGACTGGCGCGTCCCGACCTTCGGACGCTGGGTCCGCGCTCCCCGCTAGGGTCACCGCCATGAACCCCGTGACCAGCGTCGCCCTCGGCCGCATCGCCATCGGCGTCGCCTCGCTCGCCAAGCCCGACCTCGTCGCCTCCACGATGGGCCAGACCTCCTCGCCGCTGCTCACGCAGTGGTTCGGCTCCCGCGAGATCGCCCTCGGGGCTCTCACGCTGGTGTCCTCCGGCGGCGCGCGACGCAACCTCGTCCTGGTGGGCATGGCCGTCGACGGCGCCGACGCCGCCACGGCCTACGCCGGCGTGCAGTCGGGGGCGCTTCCGAAGCAGGCCGGCTACGGCCTGGTGGCGGTCGCGACGGGCGCGGTCGTCTCGGGCCTGCTCGGGCTGCGGGTGAAGCGGCGCACGACCGTCACCGCGGAGTAGCCGCCGCGGCCTCCCTGCCCGGGGTCAGGTCAGGAGCAGGGTCACCAGGGCCACCAGCCCGACGACGACGATCAGCGCGCGCAGCACCAGCGGCGGCAGCCGTCGTCCCACGCCGGCCCCGATGATCCCGCCGACGACGGCGCCCGCGCCGATCAGGCCGGCGATGCGCCAGTCGACGTCGGCGATGAAGACGAACAGCAGCCCCGCGACGGCGTTGACGCCTGCGGCGAGCACGTTCTTGGCGGCGTTGAGCCGCTGCAGGTGGTCGGAGAGCCCGATGCCGAGCACCGCCATCAGCAGCACGCCCTGGGCGGCGCCGAAGTACCCGCCGTACACGCCGGTCAGCAGCACCGCCGGCCACACCCACCAGGCGCCGTCACGCCCGGTGTCGCCACGGGCCTCGGTGCGCGCCGCGACCCACGCCGAGAGCCGCGGCTGGAAGATCACCAGCACCACGCCGAGCAGGATCAGCACCGGCACGATCGCGGCGAACGCGCCCTCGGGCAGCACCAGCAGCAGGACGGCGCCGATCGCGCCGCCGAGCACCGACGCCGAGAGCAGCCGCAGCACCCGCGAGCGCTGCCCGACGAGCTCGCGGCGGTAGCCGATGGCGCCCGTCACCGACCCCGGCACGAGGCCGATGTTGTTGGAGACGTTGGCCGTCACCGGCGGGACCCCGAAGGCCAGCAGCGTGGGGAACGTGATCAGGGTGCCGGACCCGACCACCGTGTTGATGGTGCCCGCAGCGACGCCCGCGAGCAGGATCGCCGCGGCCTCGAGGAGCGACACGGACTACTGGGCAGGCGGCGGGGGCGGCGGGGCGGTGTCGGTGTCGCCGGCGGTGTCGTCGAGGGCGTCGGTGGGACCCTGGTCGGCCACGTCGGTCGGGGGCGGCGGCGGCACGGCGGCCGCGGCCGGCTTGACCGGGTTGGCCGCCGCCTTGGCCTCGGCGATGGCCTCCTCGACGGCCTTGTTCGTGCGCCGCTCGGTCTCGGCGAGGGCGCCGCTGCCGGCGAGCTTCGCCGGGTCCATGCTGCCCATGTCGATGCGGTTGCGCGGACCGTCGTTCTCCTTGGGGATGCCGGCCATCTCGCTCATGGTGGAGCCCAGGCCCTCGAGGGCCTTGCCGATCTCGCTGGGCACGATCCAGAGCTTGTTGGAGCTGCCCTCGGCGAGCTTGGGCATCATCGTGAGGTACTGGTAGGCCAGCAGCGACTGGTCGGGGTTGCCGTCGTGGATCGCCTGGAAGACGGTCTGGATGGCCTGGCCCTCACCCTGGGCGCGCAGGATCGAGGACTCGCGGTCGGCCTGCGCGCGCAGGATCAGCGACTCGCGGTCACCCTCGGCCGACAGGATCGAGGCCTGCTTCTCACCCTCGGCGGTCAGGATCGCGGACTGGCGACCACCCTCGGCGGTGAGGATCTGCGCCCGCTTGTCGCGGTCGGCGCGCATCTGCTTCTCCATCGAGTCCTTGATGGACGGCGGCGGGTCGATGCCCTTGAGCTCGACGCGGTTGACGCGGATGCCCCACTTGCCGGTGGCCTCGTCGAGGACCCCGCGCAGGCGGGTGTTGATCTCGTCGCGGCTGGTGAGCGTGCCCTCGAGGTCCATGCCACCGACGATGTTGCGCAGCGTGGTCATCGTCAGCTGCTCGACGGCCTGGATGTAGTTGGCGATCTCGTAGGTCGCCGCGATCGGGTCGGTGACCTGGAAGTAGATGACGGTGTCGATCGAGACCACCAGGTTGTCCTGGGTGATCACGGGCTGCGGCGGGAAGCTCACGACCTGCTCGCGCAGGTCGATGAGGTAGCGGACCTTGTCGACGAAGGGCACCACGACGTTGAGTCCGGCGCTCAGCGTCTGCTTGTACTTGCCGAAGCGCTCCACGATGCCGGCGCGCGCCTGCGGCACGATGCGCACGGTCTTCGCGAGCAGCACGATCACGAACAGGAACAGCAGACCCAGCAGGATCAGGTAGATCACGGGTTCTCCTTCAGTGGAGCGTCAGGGCTCGAGGGTGGCGACCGGGTGCACGTAGGCGGTGGCGCCCCGGATCTCGAGCACCTCCACGGTCTGCCCCGGGGTGATCGTGAGGTGCTCGTCGTACGGCGCGGCGGACCAGATCTCGCCCGCCAGCCGGATCCGGCCGACCTCGAGGCCGGTGATCTCCTGGGTGACGACGGCGCGCTGGCCGATCAGCTTGCCGTGCCCGAGGCTGAGCTCGGGACCGCCGTGGAAGCGCTTGGCGAGCTGCGGTCGCACCAGCGCGAGCATGGCGACGGACGCGCCGGCCGCGACGAGCGCCTGGAGGGCGAACGGCGCACCGAGCAGGGCCACGACCATGCCGGCGACGGCACCGGCCGCCACCATGATCAGGACGAGGTCGAGGCTGAACATCTCGGCGACGCCCAGGACGATGGCAAGACCCAGCCAGGTCTGCCACAGGTTGTCCGAGAGCCAGTCCATGTCGTGATCCTATCGGTGCCGCGTCTGGCGACGCGCCGCCCAGCGACCGTCCTCGTGGTGCAGCGCCAACGGCATCCCGAACGTCGCCGACAGCGTCTCGGGAGTCAGCACGTCGTCCAGCAGCCCCGCGGCGACGACCGCTCCCTGGCGCAGCAGCAGCGCGTGGGAGAAGCCCGGCGGGATCTCCTCCACGTGGTGCGACACGAGCACGGTGGCCGGCGAGTCGGGGTCGTGCGCGAGCACCGACAGGGTGGAAACGAGGTCCTCGCGGCCGCCCAGGTCGAGTCCCGCGGCGGGCTCGTCGAGCAGCAGCAGCTCGGGGTCGGACATCAGCGCGCGGGCGATCTGGACCCGCTTGCGCTCGCCCTCGCTCAGGGTGCCGAAGGTGCGGTCGGCCAGGTGGCTGACGCCCATCTCGACGAGCAGGCTGGACGCCCGCTCGTGGTCGAGGTCGTCGTAGGCCTCGCGCCAGCGTCCGACCACGCCGTAGGAGGCCGAGACCACGACGTCGTGCACGACCTCGCCGCGCGGCACGCGCTCGGCGATCGCGGCGCTGGTCAGGCCGATGCGCGGTCGCAGGTCGAAGACGTCGACCGTGCCGAGGACCTCCTCGAGGATCCCGACGACGCCGCTGGTGGGGTGCATCTGGGCGGAGGCGACCTGCAGCAGCGTCGTCTTGCCGGCGCCGTTGGGGCCGAGCACGACCCAGCGCTCGTCCTCCTCGACCGTCCAGGAGACGGCGTCGAGCAGGGTGGCCTGGCCACGCCGGACGGTGACGTCGGCGAACTCCAGCACGGCTCCCATGAGGGCACCCTATCCAGAGCGGTCTTAGGGCCCGGCCACTACCATCGGCCGTCGTGAGCAGCCCCCTGGCGATCTCGGCCCGAGTCGCGTGGTGGGGCACCTCCTGGCTCCGCGGGCACATCGTCGCGGACGAGCTCCTGGACGCGCTGCTGACCGACAGCGTCTCGCACGTCGTCGGCGGTCTCGACGACGACGGCACCGAGCCCCTCCTCACGGCCCTGGCGCGGCTGCGCAGTCGGGGCGCCACCGGCTTCGGGGCGGCGTTCCCCGCCGAGGGCGACCCGGTGGGGCTGGGCGGGCCGCGCGCGTTCAACACCGACGCGCTCGACGTC
This sequence comes from Nocardioides lijunqiniae, assembly GCF_015024225.1. Lineage (GTDB taxonomy): Bacteria > Actinomycetota > Actinomycetes > Propionibacteriales > Nocardioidaceae > Nocardioides > Nocardioides lijunqiniae. Next base: position 148,240 of record NZ_JACJGM010000003.1, on the reverse strand, counting down.
GGCGAGGCGGTCGTCGCCATCGGCGCCGGCATCGGGCTGGTGCCGCGCGCCGTTGGACCGACGTACGAGTGGCAGGCGCAGTCGGCCGCTCCCCGGCAGCTGCCCGACGTGGGCGAGTCGGACCGCGGCCTGCGCGCGACGGTGCTCGAGAGCGCACGCGACCTCGCGGCCCTCGACGTGGCGCGGTGGCGCCCGGAGGTGGCCGACCAGCTGCTGAACCTGCGCCACCTCGCCGTGCCCGACGCACCACCGGGCGTCCCGTCGAGGTGCGTCGACCTGGCGGCCCGCGCGATGCAGGCGCTCGGGATCGTGGACCTCGCCCTGGCGGACGACGGTGGCGCGGTCAGCGCGGCGGAGATCGCGGCCCGCCGTGGCGCGCTGGCGCCGTTGGAGCGCGCGGGGCGCCGTGCCCTCGTCGCTGCCTTCTCCCCCGAGGTCTGGCCACCGTCGTAGCTCCTAGCCCTCCGCCCAGACCCCGAGCACGTTGCCGCTGGGGTCGGCGAAGTGGAAGCGGCGACCGCCCGGGAAGTCGTAGGGACCCTCGGTGACCCGTCCCCCGGCCTCCTGGACGGCCCGCACGGACCCGTCGAGGTCGCCGGAGTAGAGCAGCACCAGGGGACCGCCGGGCACCGGGGCCTCCCCGGCGGCGCTCAGCCCGCCGACCTCGCCCTCGCCGTCGGCGGAGCGGATGCCGGCGTAGGCGGGGCCGTAGTCGTTGAACGTCCAGCCGAAGGCGCGCTCGTAGAACGTGCGCGCGGTCGGCAGGTCGCTGACCTGGAGCTCGACGTAGTCGAGCGCGTGGTGGGTGTGCGTCATGCGGTCTCTCCTCGGGTGGGGTGGGCGGCGACAGCCTCGGTCCAGACCTCGACCAGCTCGGTCAGGAGCCCGTCGACGGCGACCGCGAAGGACGCCGCGTGGTAGGTCTCCTCGCCGAGGACGGTGTGCGACCGGAGCACCGAGCGCGCCCCGCCGTCGACGACCTCGTCGACGTGGAAGACCCAGTCGCCGAGGTAGTCGGCGTTGAGCGCGACGAAGCCGTCGCGGTCGAAGCGCTCCCCGGTGTGGAGCAGGGTGGCGCTGAAGGAGGGCGCGAGCAGGGAGGCCAGGGCCACCCAGTCGCGGCCCGAGACGGCGGCGCCGTAGCGCTCCAGCAGGCGGGCGGTGCTGTCGGTGTCGGACATGGCCCCAGCATGGACGGGGCCACCGACACCCCGCGGGCGGGCGATAGCCTCGCCCTCATCATGAGCCCCACGTCGAAGCCCGAGACGCTCCTGATCACCCTCACCGGCAAGGACCGCCCCGGCGTGACCTCCTCGGTCTTCGCCGCGCTCGCGCAGGCCGGGGTCGAGGTGCTCGACATCGAGCAGATCCTGCTCCGGCGCCGCCTCATCCTGGGCGTCCTGGTGACCGCGCCGCGCGACTGGCGCAGGCTCAAGGCCGCCGTCGAGGAGACCGCCGCGGCGCTCGGCATGGTCGTCGAGGTCGACCGTGGCTCGGGCGACAACAAGCCGCGCCGCGACGGCCGCTCGCACGTCACGATCATCGGCTCGCCGCTCAAGGCCGGCGCGATGTCCGCGATCGCCGGCCGGATCGCCGACTGCGGCGGCAACATCGACCGGATCGAGCGGATGGCCCGCTACCCCGTCACCGCGATCGACCTGCACGTCTCCGGCGCCGACCCGGAGCGGCTGCGCGCCCTGCTCGCCGCCGAGGCCGCCGCCCAGTCGGTCGACGTTGCCGTCCAGCCCGCCAACCTCCTGCGCCGCGGCATGCGCCTGATCGTCCTCGACGTCGACTCCACCCTGATCCAGGGCGAGGTCATCGAGATGCTTGCCGCCCACGCCGGCCACGAGGCGGAGGTCGCCCGGATCACGGAGTCGGCGATGCGCGGCGAGCTCGACTTCGAGGCCTCGCTGCGCGCCCGGGTGCGCCTGCTCGCCGGCCTGGACGCCTCCGCCCTCGACGAGGTCTACGACGAGATCGTCGTGACCCCGGGCGCCCGCACGATGGTGCGCACCCTGCGACGCCTGGGCTACCGCTTCGCGATCGTCTCCGGCGGGTTCAGCCAGATTACCGACCGCCTCGCCCAGGACCTCGGCATCCACTACGCCCGCGCCAACGAGCTCGAGATCGTCGACGGCGTCATCACCGGCGAGATCGTGGGCGACGTCGTCGACCGCGCCGGCAAGGCCCGCGCGCTGCGCGAGTTCGCGGAGAAGGTCGGCGTCCCCGAGGCCGCCGTCATCGCCATCGGCGACGGCGCCAACGACCTCGACATGCTCAACGCCGCCGGCCTCGGCATCGCCTACAACGCCCGCCCCATCGTCCAGCAGGCGGCCGACACCTCCGTCAACGTCCCCTACCTCGACGCCATCGTCTACCTCCTCGGCATCTCCCGTGAGGAGATCGAGATGGCCGACGCCGAGGCCGGCATCGTCACCCCCTCGCCGCCGGTGTCCTGAGCAGGTTTTTCAGCATCTGCTGAAAAACCTGCGCTTCCGGGGCGAAACTTCGGCCCAGAAGCGCTTGGGAATGCCCAGAAGCGCTCGCTTCAGGACGCGATCGCGGCCTGCTGCAGCTCGGCACGGACGCTCGCGGCGAGCCTGATGGGGTCGGCCAGGTCGGACCACGTGATCCTGATGCAACGCCACCCGGTCAACCGGGCGACCATCCGCTCTCGGTCGCGCTCCCGCAGGACCACGTCGCTGGCCCGTTCACCGGGCCCGAGGAGTCCCTCGTACTTCACCTTCCCGTCGAACTCGAGCCAGACCCGGTGCCGCGGCCATGCGAAGTCGAGACGCGCCACCACCCGCCCCGAGGCGTCCCTGACGACGTACTGCACCGTGGGACGAGGCAACCCCTGCTGGAAGCAGCACCAGAAGAACCGGCTCTCCCCCACCGACTCGATCCTCCGGTCGCACAGTCTCAGGAGGAGCTCCACCTCCAGGGTGTTCGGCCAGTTCTCCATGCCGACGTACTGGCCGTGAAGGCGCGCGGGCGTGGCCAGTCGGCGGTGCAGGACGTCGTTGGTGGCACACAGCGCCGACTCAGTGGAGCCCACCGTGACCGCCTCCAGACAGGCACGCGCCGGAGTCATGACAGGAACGCCGTTGACCACGGCCAGATCTCCTGGCCACATACGCCCCTCATGCTGGTGGATGTCGCGGCCGTGCCTGCCGGACAGCTCGTCGGTCCGAGTGGTGTGGACCGTGGAGAGGTCGAAGCCCCACAGCGGTACGTCCCACTCGGCCAGCGCCGACGTGTGCGACAGGACGACGGGAGTCCGGGACGCGCCGAGGACGGCCCGGCCGCGCAGCACGAAGCGGGCCTGAGCGTCGCTCGCACTCCACACCTGTGACGGCACGTAGGCGCCGGCTCGGATCTTGACGAGCCCCTCCCGGCGCACGAGCCGTGCGATCGCGCGGTCGTCGTATCCCCGGGCGAGGAGGTCGCGCCGGAAGATCAAGGAGCCGTTGCGCGGGTCGTCGGCAGGACGCGTCGTCGTCGGAAGCAGCATGCGCCCACGCTCGGCCAGGAGCGACGTACCCGCCGGGCGGCGGGGGCCAGCCTGTGGATGGTCACTGGTTCAACCACTCCCCGGGACAACGACCGGCCCGACGAGCGAGAGCTTCTGGGCCTTGAGGCACGCTTCTGGGCCAGAACTTCGGCCCAGAACCTCAGGTTTTTCCGCATCTGCTGAAAAACCTGCTGACCCCGCTACCCGCGAGCGACGTGGAACGCGTCAAGCCGGGCGGAGCCGAGGTCGAGGTCGGACCAGGGGCCGGTGTAGGAGAAGACGGCGAGGGAGCAGGTGGGGAAGCCGGCGGCGAGCTCGGTGGCGGCGGTGGGGTCGCCGTCGCCGTCGTCGAGGGTGGTGGCGACGTAGGCCATGGTGGGGTTGTGGCCGACGACCACGACGCTCGACGCGGAGTCGGGCAGCGCGCGCAGGAGGTCCAGGACGGTGTCGGGGCCGGCGGCGTAGAGGCCCTCGTCCAGCGACGGCTCGAGGTCCCACGACGCGCCGGTGGCCAGGGCGGCCCAGGTCTGCTGGGTGCGGGTGGCGGCGGAGACCAGCGCCACGTCGGGGCGGACGTCGCGCGCGGCGAGCCACGCGCCGGCGGCGGCGGCGTCGTCGTGACCGCAGGCGGCCAGCGCCCGCTGCTGGTCGGTGTCGCCGACCTGCTCGGCCTTGGCGTGACGCATGACCACGATGGTGCGGTGAGCTGCGGGCATCTGCACACCATAGGGTGACTCGCATGCCCAAGGGACCCCTCATGATCATCGGCGGCGCCGAGGACAAGCTCCGCCGGCGCAGCATCCTCAAGGAGTTCGTCGCAGCAGCGGGTGGGGCTGACGCACGCATCGCGGTCATCCCGACCGCCTCGTCCCTCGGGATCGAGGTCGTGCAGGTCTACGACGCCCTGTTCCGGCGCGAGGGCGCCGCGGACGTGATCGCCATCCGCCCCGAGAGTCGCGAGGACGCCCACGACGAGGCGCTGGTCAAGACCCTCGCCGATGCCACCGGCATCTTCATGACCGGCGGCAACCAGCTCAAGCTGTCCGCGATCATCGGCGGCACCCCGCTGGGCGAGGCGATCATCGCCGCCCACGAGCGCGGCGTGGTCGTGGCCGGTACGTCGGCGGGCGCCAGCATCCAGTCCAGCCACATGGTCGCGTTCGGCGGCCCGGGCGCGACGGCCAAGCAGCGGATGACCCAGGTCGCCGCCGGGCTCGGCCTGCTCCAGTCGTCGGTCATCGACCAGCACTTCGACCAGCGCAACCGCTACGGTCGGCTGCTGATGATCGTCGCCCAGTCACCCCAGCTGCTGGGCCTCGGCGTCGACGAGGACACCGCCGCGGTCGTCGAGCGCCGTGACGTCGACGGCGAGGAGCACGAGGTGCTCCGCGTGGTGGGCCGCGGCGCGGTCACGATCTTCGACCCCGCCCGCATCACCACGGACGCGTTCGAGGCCAAGCGCTCCGCGCCGATCCTCGCCAGCGGGGTGGTCCTCCACGCGCTCCCGGCGGGCGCCACCTTCGACCTCACCACCCGCACCCTCGTGGCGCCCGACCAGCGCGTCGACCTCGAGGAGGCCGCCGAGATCGCGGAGGCCAGCCACGACCTGCGCCAGATGGCGCGCGACATCGCCGCCGCCGACGCCTCGCCCACCGCCCTCCGTCGACGCCTCGCGCGGGCCCGGCGCCAGAGCACACCGCCCACCCACGGACCGGACGGAGTCACCTCATGAGCGAACGCCCCACCCCCGACCTCGACATCATCGAGACGCGGGTCTACCGCGGAGCCAACATCTGGTCCTACGACAAGGCCATCCACCTCGTCGTGGACCTCGGCTCCCTCGAGGACTTCCCGACCAACACCATCCCCGGCTTCACCGACAACCTCCTGCAGATGCTGCCCGGCCTGCGCGAGCACTCCTGCTCGCGTGGCAAGCGCGGCGGCTTCGTCGAGCGCCTCAACGAGGGCACCTGGCTGGGCCACGTCGCGGAGCACACCGCGCTGGCGCTGCAGCAGGTCGTCGGCCACGACATCCGCCGCGGCAAGACCCGCCAGGTCCGCGGCAAGAAGGGCGTTTACAACGTCATCTTCGGGTACGCCGACGAGCAGGTCGGCCTCGCCGCCGCGCGCCTGGCCGTCCGCCTGGTCAACCACCTCGTGCAGGCCGACCCGGAGCTCGACTGGGACGACGAGCTCGAGTCGTTCATCCTGCGCGCCGAGCGCACGGCGTTCGGCCCGTCCACGCAGGCCATCCTCGACGAGGCCGTGTCGCGCGACATCCCCTGGATCCGGCTCAACCAGCACTCCCTGGTCCAGCTCGGGCAGGGCGTCCACGCCAAGCGCATCCGCGCCACGATGACGTCCAACACCTCGGCGATCGCCGTGGACATCGCCTCCGACAAGGACCTGACGACCCGGCTCCTCGGCGCCGCGGGACTCCCGGTCCCCAAGCAGGACACCGTCCGCACCGAGGACCAGGCGGTCCGCGCGGCCGACCGCATCGGCTACCCCGTCGTGGTCAAGCCGCTCGACGGCAACCACGGACGCGGCGTCTGCCTGGACCTGCAGGACGCCGACGACGTGCGCGAGGCGTTCCCCATCGCCAAGGAGCAGTCGCGTCGCGGCGTCGTCGTGGTCGAGTCGCTGATCCTCGGCAAGGACTACCGCTGCCTGATCATCGACGGCCGCGTCGCCGCCATCGCCGAGCGGGTGCCGGCCTCCGTCACCGGTGACGGCACCAGCACCGTCGAGCAGCTCGTCGACACCGCCAACGCCGACCCGCGCCGCGGCGTCGGGCACGAGAAGGTCCTGACCCGGATCAAGGTCGACGACGCCGCCGTCGAGCTGGTCCGCGAGCAGGGCTTCGCCATGACCGACGTGCCTCCCGACGGCCAGGTCGTCAAGCTCGCCCTCACCGGCAACATGTCCACCGGCGGCATCTCCATCGACCGCACCTTCGAGGCGCACCCCGAGAACGTCGAGATCGCCGAGGAGGCCGCCCGCATGGTCGGCCTCGACATCGCCGGCATCGACTTCATCTGCCCCGACATCACCGAGCCGGTGCGCGAGACGGGCGGCGCGATCTGCGAGATCAACGCCGCGCCGGGCTTCCGGATGCACACGCACCCGACGATCGGCGAGCCGCAGTTCATCGCCAAGCCGGTCGTCGACATGCTGTTCCCGCCGGGCGCCACCAGCCGGATCCCGATCGTCGCCGTGACCGGCACCAACGGCAAGACCACCACGTCGCGGATGATCAGCCACATCTTCAAGGGCATGGGCCGCAAGGTCGGCATGACCTCCACCGACGGCGTCGTCATCGACGAGCGGCTCCTGATCCGCTCGGACGCGTCCGGGCCGCGCTCGGCGCGCATGGTCCTGCAGAACCCCCGCGTCGACTTCGCGGTCTTCGAGGTCGCGCGCGGGGGCATCCTGCGCGAGGGTCTCGGCTACGAGCGCAACGACGTCGCCGTCGTCCTCAACGTGCAGCCCGACCACCTGGGCCTGCGCGGCATCGACACCGTGGAGCAGCTCGCCGATGTCAAGGCCGTGCTGGTCGAGGCGGTCCCCCGCGACGGCCACGCCGTGCTCAACGCCGACGACCCGCTGGTGCGCGAGATGCGCCGGCGCTGCTCGGGCCAGGTCGTGTGGTTCTCGATGGAGGAGCCGGGCTCGGAGACGCGCGACATGATCGACGCCCACTGCCGCCGCGGCGGCAAGGCGCTGGTGCTCAACCCCTCCGAGCGTGGCGAGATGATCGTCGTCAAGCACGGTCCGCGCGAGATGCAGCTGGCGTGGACGCACCTGCTGCCCGCGACGTTCGGCGGTCGCGCCCGCATGAACGTCCAGAACGCGCTCGGCGCCGCCGCCGCGGCCTTCGCGGCCGGCGCCCCGCTCCACGACATCCGCCAGGGGCTGCGCACGTTCTCCACCAGCTACTACCTCTCCCCCGGTCGCCTCAACGAGGTCGAGGTCAACGGCGTCAACGTCATCGTCGACTACTGCCACAACGCGCCCGGCATGCGCATGCTGGGCGACTTCGTCGACCGGGTGGGCGAGACCCTGGCGTCCTCGCACGACCTCGCCCGGCCGTCGCGCATCGGCGTCATCGCCACCGCCGGTGACCGCCGCGACCAGGACATGCGCGAGCTGGGCGAGATCGCCGCCCAGCACTTCGACGTCGTCATCGTCCGCGAGGACGTCCAGCTCCGCGGCCGCGAGCGAGGGTACGTCGCCGGGCTGGTCGCCGAGGGCGTCCGGACCGCCATGGAGGCCGGCGCCCGGTGCAAGCAGGTCGAGGAGGTGCACGAGGAGATCGAGGCCGTGCGCCACGCGATGGCCCGGGCCAACCGCGGCGACCTCGTGGTCATCTGCGTCGACAAGCACGCGTCGGTGATGACCGAGCTCGAGAGCTGGTCCTCGCAGGCCCAGGCGGGCGCGGGCGTCACCTCGGACGCCCCGGCGGCCGACCCCGACTACGTCGCGGCGCCGACCGAGGCCTGATGCGCGTCCTGGACCTCACCGCCCTCGGCGGCCGCCGCATCGACGCCCACGGCAGCAAGGGCTTCTCCGTGGCGGCCTTCGGGCTCACGGCCGAGGCCCACCTGGTCACCGTCACCCTCGCGCCCGGCGGCGTGATCGGCCGGCACCCCGCGGCCGCGCGGCAGCTCCTCGTGGTGCTCGACGGCGAGGCCGTCGTCTCGGGAGGCTCCGACGGGACCGGCGAGGCCGTGACGGTCGGCCCGGGCCACGCCGTGGTCTGGGAGCCCTACGAGCCGCACGAGACCCGCACCGTCGACGGCCTGGTCGCCCTCGTCCTCGAGGGCGAGGTCGAGGTCGGGACGCCGGGCCACCACGTCGACCCGGGCGACGTCTGAGGAGAAGCGATGGACGCCTACAGCAGCTCGCACGTGGTGATGCTGGTCGTCTTCGTCGCCGGCCTGCCCCTGGCCGTCCTGCTCGGACGCTGGGAGCGACGCACCGGCAGCCGCCTGGTGAGCCGCGGGGCCGCCGTGGCCATCCCGCTGGTCCACGTCCCGACCCAGGTCTACGACATCGCGACGCGCTTCGAGCTGGGCGTCTCCCTGCCCTTCCACCTCAGCGACCTCGCCTGGGTCGCGGCCGCCGTCGCGCTGTGGACCCACCACCGCTACGCCGTCGCCCTGACCTACTTCTGGGGCCTCGTCCTCACCACGCAGGCCATCGTGACGCCGTCGCTGGGTGAGGACTTCCCCGACCTGCGCTACTTCGCCTACTGGTTCATCCACCTGCTGGTCGTCTGGGCGGCGGTCTTCCTGGTCTGGGGCCGCGGGCTCCCACCGGGATGGCGCGACTACCGGTTCACCGTCGCCGCGACGTTCGCCTGGGCGGTCTGCGCCTACACCTTCAACGAGCTCGCCGGCACCAACTACGGCTACCTCCAGCGCAAGCCCGGAGGCGACTCCGTCCTGGACCTGCTCGGCCCGTGGCCGGTCTACGTGCTCGCCGAGATCGGGATCGTCATCGTGGTGTGGGCCGCGATGACCTGGCCGTGGGGGCGACGCGAGCGCCGGGCCGCGTCCGCGGCCTCATCCTGAGCGCACGAGGTGCATCCCGGCCCGGTCGACGCTGCGGTCGCTGGCGCCGAGCACCACCGCGGCGCGGCGCCGACTCGCGTCGACGGCGGTGAAGCTGCGGTAGCCGGCCGTGCCGCCGTTGTGGAAGAGCAGCGTTCCGTCCTTGCCGCCCACCTGGAGCCAGGCCATCGCGCGACGCATCCTCCCCGATCCGGCCAGAGGCTCCTGCGAGAGCGCGATCGCCTCCCCGAGCGGACCGCCGGGCGGGTCGAGCTGGGCACGCAGGAAGAGCAGCATGTCGTCGACGGTGGACCACAGGGCCCCTGCGCCCGCCATCGCCTGGAACGTCCAGGCCACGTCGTGGGGCCGGCCTCGACGCGAGCGTCCGACCACGAGGCGCTCCGGGTCCGGAGCGCACCCGGTGTCGTGCATGCCCAGCGGCGCGGTGACCGCCGCGCGCACGGCCTCGTCGTAGGACGTCCCGAGATGACGTGTCAGGGCGTGCCCGAGGAGCCCGAAGCCGAGGTTGGAGTAGCCGGGACGGCTCGGGTGGCGTGGCGCCAGGTCCGCCACGGAGGACAGCAGCGAGGACTCGTCGATGTCGGCGTAGGGGTCCCGCCGCTCCTTCCCGACGCTCTTGCGCCACATGCCGGGCGGCAGTCGGGGCAGCCCGCTGGTGTGCGTGACGAGCTCGCGCAGCGTCACCGACCCGACCGGGCGGTCGGCGAGCCTCGGCAGGAGGTCCTGCAGCTGCTGCTCGAGCGCCAGCCTTCCCCCGACCACCTCGCGCGCCAGCACGAGTGCGGTGAACACCTTGGTGATGGAGCCGATCTGGTAGATCCCCGAGGAGGGGGCGCCGGAGACGACCTCGCGGTCCTCGACGAGCAGCCCCGAGGCCGGCTCGACCCTCATCCTGCGGCCGCGGCGCGCACCTTGGCGGCGAGCGCCGAGCTGGAGTCAGGGGACCCGTCGTGCTCGGCGATCCACGCGTAGCACTCCTCGCGCTCCGCGTGGCACATCAGCCCGACGACGTCGCCCGGCAGGGCCTGGCCGACCAGCGCGGCCAGCACCGCCACCTCCGTCGGGTACGCCGGCACGCCCGTGACGCCCACCCGCTCGGCGCCGGCGCGCATGAGGGCCTCGAGCTCCTCGGGACTGCGCCCGCGCAGGTACTTCTCCTTGTGGCCGATCGCCACCACGTCGCTGTCGCGGGCCGCGATCTCGCCGAGCTTCTCGATCAGGTCGTCCTGGCGGTCGCCCACGACGCCGAGGCCCAGCAGCAGCCGCGCCCCCGGACGGCGCACGCCGTTCATGATCTCCATCAGCGCCTCGAGCCCCGCCTCGTTGTGGGCCAGGTCCATGACCACCGAGACCTCGCCGAGCGAGAAGAAGTTCATCCGGCCGGGGTTGTGCTCGGCGTCGGGCAGGAAGGTCCGCAGCCCCTCGACGACCACCTCGCGCGCGATGCCGATCGCTAGCGACGCCGAGGTGGCGGCGAGGGTGTTCTCGACGTTGAAGCGCGAGAGACCGGCCAGCGTCATCGGCACGTCGACCAGCTCGACGAGCGGGTCCGGGTCGGCCTTGGGCGTGAGCACCGAGACCCAGCCGTCGATGACCGTGGTCGCACGCCCGCCGGCGTTGAGCGTCTCGCGGATGGCCGGCGAGTCGGGGTCGCGGCTGAACACCCACGGCTTCGCGCGCACGACGTTGCGCATGTCGTAGACGCGGGGGTCGTCGGCGTTGAGCACCGCCCAGCCGCTCTTGCGCGTGATCCGCGGCACCACCGCCTTGACCTCCGCGAGCTGGTCGACGGTGTCGATGCCCTGCTGGCCGAGGTGGTCGGCGGAGACGTTGGTGACGACCGAGACGTCGTTGCGGGTCAGCCCGATCCCCTTCAGCAGGATCCCGCCCCGGGCCGTCTCGGTCACGGCGAGCTCGACCTCGGGGTGCGCCAGCACGCGCCCGGCCCCGCTGGGACCGGAGTAGTCGCCGCCCTCCACGAGCTCGCCGTCGATGTAGATGCCGTCGGTGTTGGACCAGCCCACCAGCCGGCCGTCGGTGCGGCCGATGTGCGCGATCATCCGCGACGTCGTGGTCTTGCCGTTGGTGCCGGTGACCGCGACGACCGGCACCGACGGCGTCAGGGTGCGCGGCCGCTCGCCCGGCTCGCTCGTCGAGACCCGCTCCGCGGCGGCGCTGACGGCCGCGTCGATGTCCTTGCTCAGCAGCGCGTCGAGCACGTCGCCGATCGCCCGGCCCATCTCCTGCGCCCGCTCCCGGTGCGACCACGGGAAGGCGACCACGATCTGGTGCTGGTCGCTCGTGGGCCGCACGCGCACGCCGAGCCGCGACGTGCCCGACTCCTGGGCGACGGCGCGCACCAGGCGTCCGACGGCACGCAGCGCGAACCGCTGGCGGAAGCCCGACTCCGGTGCGCCCGGGCGGGCGTTCTTGAGCCCGATCCGGCTGGCGAACCGCAGCGCCGTCTCCTCCGAGGTTGCGGCCAGCGCGCTGATGTCGAGCGTCAGCTTGATGGCGGCCCGCGGGAAGTACAGGTTGGGGCCCTCGAGGACCCGGATCTCGATGAGGGAGGACGTCACCGCCCGCACGCTATCGGTCAGGCGCCCATCGCGTGGAAGCCGCCGTCGACATGCACGATCTCGCCGGTCGTGGCCGGGAAGAAGTCCGACAGCAGGGCGCACACGGCCTTGGCCGTGGGCTCCTGGTCGGTGTTGTCCCAGCCGAGCGGCGCGCGGGTGCCCCACATGTCCTCGAGGTCGCTGAACCCGGGGATCGCCTTGGCCGCCAGCGTGCGCAGCGGACCGGCCGCCACCAGGTTGACCCGGATGCCCTCGGCGCCGAGGTCGCGGGCGAGGTAGCGCGACGTCGACTCGAGCGCGGCCTTGGCCACGCCCATCCAGTCGTAGGCCGGCCAGGCCACCGTGGCGTCGAAGGTGAGGCCGACGACCGACCCGCCCGACGTCATCAGCGGCCGGGACGCCTGCGTCAGCGCCTTCAGGGAGTACGCCGACACCTGCATCGCCTGGGCCACGTCGTCCCAGGGCCCCTCGAGGAAGTTGCCACCGAGCAGCGTCGCGGGGTTGCCGTAGGCGATGGAGTGCACGACGCCGTCGAGGCCGTCGACGTGCTCGCGCACGGCGTCGGGCAGGGCCGCGAGGTGCTCCTCGTCGGTGACGTCCAGCTCGATGACGGGCGGCGTCACGGGGAGCCGCTTGGCGATGCGCCGGGTGATGCCCAGGGCGCGGCCGAAGTTCGAGATGAGCACCGTGGCGCCCTGCTCCTGGGCGACCTTGGCGGCGGCGAAGCCGATGGAGCTGTCCATCGTCACGCCCGCGACCAGGATCCGCTTGCCCGCCAGGATGCCGTTCGGGTTGATCTGGGTGGTCTCGTCGCTCATGTCAGTGCCCCATTCCTAGTCCGCCGTCCACCGGGATGACCGCTCCGGTGACGTAGGCGCCACCGTCGCCGGCCAGCCAGGTCACCGCGGCGGCGACCTCCTCGGGCGCGGCGTACCGGCCCAGCGGCACCTGGCTCTTGATGCCCGCGCGCTGCTCGTCGGTGAGCACGCCCGTCATGTCGGTCTCCACGAACCCCGGCGCCACGACGTTGGCCGTGATCGAGCGCGAGCCGAGCTCGCGGGCCAGGGAGCGCGCCATGCCGACGAGGCCGGCCTTGGACGCGGCGTAGTTGACCTGGCCGGGTGAGCCGAGGAGCCCGACGACCGAGCTGATGAAGATCAGCCGGCCCTTGCGCTGGCGCAGCATGCCCTTGGCGGCGCGCTTGGCGAGCCGGAAGGAGCCGGTCAGGTTGGTGTCGATGACCGAGGACCACTGCTCCTCCGACATCCGCAGCACCAGCGTGTCGTCGGTGATCCCCGCGTTGGCCACGAGGACCTCCACCGGTCCGTGCTCGGCCTCGACGGTCGCGAACGCCGCCTCGACGGCGGCCGGGTCGGTCACGTCGCAGCGCACGTCGAGGGCGCCGTCGGGCGCTCCCCCGCTGCGCGTGGTCACGGCGACCTTGTCGCCCTGGGCGAGGAAGGCCTCGGCGATCGCGCGGCCGATGCCGCGGTTGCCGCCGGTGACCAGGACCGATCGAGGCTCGTGCTGGGTGTCGTTGCTCACGCTGTTCGACGCTAGCGATTACCGGGAGGTAGCCCTAACCGCCCCGGGCCGCTCAGTCGTCCTCGAGGCGGAAGCCGACCTTGATGCCGACCTGGAAGTGCTCGACCGCCCCGTCCTTGACCTGCCCGCGGACCTGGGTGACCTCGAACCAGTCGAGGTGGCGCAGCGTCTTGGCGGCCCGCTCGACCCCGTTGCGGATGGCGGCGTCGATGCCCTCCGGCGAGGTGCCGACGATCTCGGTGACGCGGTAGGTGCGGTTGGTCATGGGGAGCCTCTCGACGACGGTGCACTGCGGACTCAGGAGGCTACCGGTACCGACGTACGATCGAAGCATGGCTCGGGGACGCAGGACGGACGGCGACGCGGTGCGCATCACCACCGCGGCAGCCAACCGGAGCGACGACATCGCCGCACGTCAGAAGCGCTACCTGCTCAGCATGAGCCTGCGCTCGGCGTGCTTCGTCGGAGCCGTGGTCGCGGCCCTCGCTGGGCTCGACTGGCTCTGGCCGTTCCTGATCGCGGGCGCGATCATCCTCCCCTACATCGCGGTCGTGCTCGCCAACGCCACGACCATGCGCAGCGACTCGTTCGAGCTGCGCGGCGCACCCGGGTCGCGCCCGGAGCTCCCGGCCGCGGCGGCCCCCCGCGACTGAGCGTGGGCACCGGCGACGAGACTGGGGGGATGGACCCCGACCTGTGCTCCGCCAAGGGCTGCCAGGCGCCCGCCACGTGGCAGCTGCTGTGGAACAACCCCAAGCTGCACACCCCCGAGCGCCGCAAGATCTGGCTCGCGTGCGACGTCCACCGGGAGTCGCTCTCGGACTTCCTCACGGCGCGTCAGTTCCTCAAGGACGTGCAGCCGCACGAGTAGGTGCCTGGGTCGCTGTCGGCGGTCGTCTCACCGGGTCTCGACACGCTCCGTCGCGAGCTCGCAGGCTCGCTCGCGGTCGCTGCTCGACCACCGACATTCACGCCCGCTGACGCGGTCGTGAATCACCCGCCGATGGCGGACATCGGCCGGTCGGGCTGCAGGAAGCCCGGGTCGTCGATGCCGTGGCCCGGCAGCTTCCCGACGACCGCGGTGACCCAGCGCTGGGCGATCTCCTCGTCGGTGGCGCCGCTGCGCATGGCCAGGCGCAGGTCGGACTCGTCACGGGCGAAGAGACAGTTGCGCACCTGCCCGTCGGCGGTGAGCCGGACCCGGTCGCAGTCGCCGCAGAAGGGCCGCGTCACAGAGGCGATGACGCCGACCGTGCCGGGGCCCCCGTCGACCAGGAACAGCTCGGCCGGGGCGCTGCCGCGCGGCTCCTCCCCCGGCGTGAGCTCGAAGACCGTCGCCAGCTGGGCGAAGATCTCGTCGGCGGTGATCATGCCGTCGCGCTGCCAGCCGTGCTGGGCGTCGAGCGGCATCTGCTCGATGAAGCGCAGCTCGTAGCCGCGGTCGAGGCACCAGCGCAGCAGCTCGGGCGCCTGGTCGTCGTTGACGCCGCGCATCAGCACGGCGTTCACCTTCACCGGTCCCATGCCGGCGGCCTCGGCCGCCGCCAGTCCGGCGATGACGTCGTCGACACGGTCGCGCCGGGTGATGGTCTTGAACGTGTCGGCGCGCACGGTGTCGAGGCTGACGTTGACCCGGTTGAGACCGGCGTCGGCCAGCGCCTGGGCCGAGCGCGCCAGGCCCAGCGCGTTCGTCGTCATGGAGAGGTCGACGTGCGGGGAGATCTCGCGCACCCGGCCGATGATGTCGACGATGCCGCGCCGCACCAGCGGCTCGCCTCCGGTGAAGCGGATCTCCTCGATGCCGAGGCGTTCGACGCCCACCCGGATCAGCCGCACGAGCTCGTCGTCGGTGAGCTGCTTCTCGGCGGGCATCCAGTCGAGGCCCTCCGCCGGCATGCAGTAGGTGCACCGCAGGTTGCACTTGTCGGTCAGCGAGACACGCAGGTCCGTGGCCACACGACCGAACCTGTCCCCGAGCTTCAAGACCTCCATGACACGAGTCTAGGCGGCGCGGATAATCTCGGGGGGTGCGCGGCTTCCGGTTCCTCCTGAGCAGGCGCTGGGCGCTGTTCGCGCTGGCCATCGTGGTGGTCGCCTGCGCGACGTGGTGGCTGGGCCAGTGGCAGTTCGACCGGCTCGCCGACCGCAAGGAGCGCAACGAGGTCGTCCGAGCCAACGAGGACGGCGCCCCCACCCCGATCGGGGCGGTCCTGGGCGACGGCGGCGGAGTCGCCGAGGACGACGAGTGGCTGATCGTGACCGCCACCGGCGCCTACGACCCCGACGACACCGTGATCGTGCGCTACCGCACCCGCGACGGCGTGTCCGGCATCGACGTGGTGGTGCCGCTGGTCACCTCCTCCGGCACGTCGCTGCTGGTCGACCGCGGCTGGATGCCCACGGAGAACCAGGGCGACGCGGCCCTCGACGACGTGCCGGCTCCGCCCTCGGGCGAGGTCACCGTCACCGGGTGGCTGCGTGCCAACGGCACCGGCAGCTCGACCGAGGTGCACGACGGCTCCACCAGGGCGATCAACAGCGCCGCGATCGGCGCGGCGGTGGACCGCGAGGTCTACGGCGGATTCGTCGAGCTCCGCTCCGAGGACCCGCCGCCCGGCGACACCCTCGAGCAGGTCGAGCTCCCCGAGCTCGACAACGGCCCGCACTTCTTCTACGGCCTGCAGTGGTGGTTCTTCGGCGTGCTGGCGGTCTTCGGCTTCTTCTACCTGATGTACGACGAGTGGCGCACCGCGCGCCGCGGGGGCCGGCCGGAGCGCGGGTCCCGCAAGCCCGGACCGCGCACGCCCGGACCTCGGCCGCCCAAGGTCAAGAAGGAGCGGCAGAGCAACCACCCCTACGTGCGGGCCCGGCGCGAGGCCGAGGCGCGCGAGGCCGAGGATCGGGCCCGGGTGGCTCAGAGCGAGCGCAGCATGCCTCCGTCGACGGGCAGCATCACGCCGGAGACGAACGACGCCGCCGGCGAGAGCAGGAAGGCCGCCGCGCGGCCGAACTCCTCCGGCTCGCCGTAGCGACCCAGCGGGATCGTGGCCAGGGCCGCGCGCCGGGCGGACTCGGCGTCCCCGGTGCCGGCGTCGAGCTCGGCGACCCGCTCGGTGGCCACGCGCCCTGGCAACAGGCCGTTGACCCGCACCCCGCGGGGCCCCAGCTCGTCGGCGAGGGTCTTCGCGACCATCGCGAGGCCCGGACGCAGCCCGTTGGAGAGCGCCATCTGCGCCAGCGGCGCCTTGACGCTCGAGGAGAGCACCAGCGCCAGCGAGCCGCCCTCGGGCAGCTGCTGCCCGATCTCCCGCGCCAGCCGCACCGCCCCCAGGAAGACCGTGGCGAACGCGGTGGTCCACTGCTCGTCGGTGATGCTCGTGACCGGCCCCTTCGGCGGCCCTCCGACGCTGACCAGCGCCCCGTCGAGTCGACCCCAGCGCTCGCGGGCGGCCTCGACCAGGCGCGCGGGCGTGGCCGGGTCGGCGTTGTCGGCCACCACGCCGTGCGCCCGCTCGCCCAGGGCCGCGGTCGCCTCGCGCAGCGACTCCTCCGAGCGTCCGGAGAGCACCACCCGGGCGCCCTCGGCGACCAGGCAGTCGGCCGTGGCCCTGCCGAGCCCCCGGGCGCCTCCGGTGACGACGTAGACGCGGTCGGCGAGGTCGAGGTCCATGCCCCCGAGCCTAGGAGAGGTCGGCCGGGACCGGCAGCGGCTCGGTCGCGTCCTGGTGGAACTGGGTGCGGTAGAGGTCGGCGTAGAGCCCGCCCCGCGCCAGCAGCTGGGAGTGGGTGCCGAACTCCACGATCCGCCCGTCGTCGAGCACGAGGATCTGGTCGGCGTTGCGCACCGTGGAGAGCCGGTGGGCGATGACCAGCGAGGTGCGGCCCTCCAGGGCGGCGTCGAGGGCGCGCTGGACGGCGGCCTCCGACTCGCTGTCCAGGTGGGCGGTGGCCTCGTCGAGCACCACGATCGAGGGCGACTTGAGCAGCAGGCGGCCGATCGCGAGCCGTTGCCGCTCGCCACCGGAGAGCCGGTAGCCACGGTCGCCGACGACCGTGTCGAGCCCGTCGGGCAGCGAGCGCACCAGGTGGGCGATCTGCGCCGCCTCGAGGGCCGACCAGATCTCGTCGTCGGTGGCGCCGGGGCGCGCGTAGACGAGGTTGGCCCGGATGGTGTCGTGGAACATGTGGGCGTCCTGGGTGACGTAGCCGACGACGTCCTCGAGCGAGTCGAGCGTGACGTCGCGGACGTCGTGGCCGCCGACCCGCACGGCGCCGGAGGCGACGTCGTAGAGGCGGGCGACCAGGTGCGTCATGGTCGTCTTGCCGGCACCCGAGGGGCCGACGAGCGCCACCATCTGACCCGGCTCGGCCACGAAGCCGACGTCGGTGAGCACCTGCTGGTTGTCGCGCGACTCCACGCGGGCGACCGACTCCAGGGAGCCGAGCGAGATGTCCTCGGCCTTGGGGTAGGTGAACGACACGTGCTCGAACTCCAGGCGACCCGCGTCGCGCGGCAGCGCGATCGCGCCGTGCTTCTGACGGATCGAGGAGGGCAGGTCGAGCACCTCGAAGACGCGCTCGAAGCTGACGAGGGCGGTCATGATGTCGATGCGCACGTTGGAGAGCCCCTGCAGGGGGCCCAGGAGCCGCAGCAGCAGGGTGGCGAGCGCCAGCAGCGTGCCGACGGTCAGCGTCTTGTCGATGGCCAGCTGCCCGCCCACGCCGTAGACGAGCGCGGTGGCGAGGGCCGGGACCAGCATCATGGAGGCGCCGAAGATCCGGGTGATGAGCGAGATGCGGATGCCCAGGTCGCGCACGGTGGCGGCCTTGGAGCGGAACAGCACGTCCTCGTCGGCGCGGCGGCCGAAGAGCTTGAGCAGCATCGCGCCGCCGACGTTGAACCGCTCGGTCATGACGTTGCCGAGGTCGGCGTTGCCGTCCATCTGGCGGCGCGTGAGCCCCGCGAGGCGACCACCGACCCAGCGCGAGATGAAGAACAGGATCGGGAACATCACCAGGCAGAGCAGCGTCACCTGCCAGCTGAGCGCCAGCATCGCGATGCCGACGACCACGACCGAGATGCTGTTGGAGACGGTGCTCGACAACGTCGAGGTGAACGCCCGCTGGGCCCCGATGACGTCGTTGTTGAGCCGGCTGACGAGCGCGCCGGTCTGGGTGCGGGTGAAGAACGCCAGCGACTGGCGCTGCACGTGGGAGAAGACCTGGGTGCGCAGGTCGTAGATGAGCCCCTCGCCGATGCGGGAGGACAGCCAGCCGCCGATGACCGCGAGCACCGCCGTGAAGACGGCGACGCCGGCCATCGCCAGCGCCAGGGTGGTGACCAGGCCGCGGTCGCCCGCGAGGATGCCGTCGTCGACGATGCGCTGCACCAGCAGCGGCATCACGACGACCATCGCGGCGTCGACGACGGTGAGGCCGAGGAACACGCTGATCAGGCGGCGGTGCGGCCGCGCGAAGCCCAGCACGCGGCGCACCGTCTTGCCCTCGATGCGGTTGTTGACCACGCTCCGGTCGGCGCGCAGGCTGCGCCAGGCGGCGCCGTTGGGGGACATTCCGGACATCCGGGCCCTCCTACTCCCCCGGCGCTGACGTCACGTCAGCCCAGGAACTGTGCCACCTCGCGGAACCGGCGTACCTGGGCCTCACGCTCCAGGCGGCGCTGCTCCTCGAGGGGGCGCTGGGCTGCTCCGAGGAGCAGACCCTTGGTCTCGGACACCGCTCCCGGGAGGGGCGCGGTCAGGGCCACGACGAGATCCGCGACGGTCGCGTCCAGCTGCTCGGCTGGTACGGCGGTCAGGGCGAGGCCGATGTCGACGGCCTCGGTCGCTCCCACCGTCCGCGCGGTCGCGCAGATCTCGAGTGCCCGTGCATAGCCAACACACTCCACGAGCGGTTTTGTTCCCGTCAGGTCGGGGACCAGGCCCAGCGCGGACTCCTTCATGCACAGCAGCGCGTCGTCCGCGAGCACCCGCAGGTCGCAGGAGAGCGCCAGCTGGAAGCCGGCGCCCACGGCGTGGCCGCGCACGACCGCGATCGAGACGAACCGCGGGTCGCGCAGGAATGTGAAGCCGCGCTGGTAGACCTCGATGGTCTCGGCCATCTCCTCGTCGCTCATCCCGAACAGGTCGCCCACCGACTCCACGCCCTCGGGGGCGGTGCGGGGGTCCATGAGCGTGCGGTCCAGGCCTGCAGAGAAGCTGGAGCCGGCGCCCTGGACCACGACGACCCGCACGCTGTCGGGCAGCTCCTCCCCGATGCGGCCGAGCGCGCGCCACATGGCCGGCGTCTGGGCGTTGCGCACGTCGGGACGGTCGAGGGTGATCGTCGCGACCGCGAGGTCGACGTCGAGGCGGAGGCCGGCGGCGGACAGCTCGTCAGGAGACATGCTCGGAGTCTAGGAACCGGCGCCGACGGTGCGAGGAGCGGGCACCGGCGCTCAGGCGAGCGAGACGAGGTCGGCGTACTCGTCGTTCCAGAGGTCCTCGTCGCCGTCGGGCAGCAGCAGCACCCGGTCGGGCTCCAGGGCCAGCACCGCGCCCTCGTCGTGCGTCACCAGGATGATCGCGCCCTCGTAGGTGCGGATGGCGGCGAGCACCTCCTCGCGGGAGGCGGGGTCGAGGTTGTTGGTGGGCTCGTCGAGCAGCAGCACGTTGGCGCTCGACACGACCAGGCTGGCCAGGGCGAGCCGGGTCTTCTCGCCACCGGAGAGCACGGCGGCCGACTTGTTGGCGTCGTCGCCGGAGAAGAGGAACGAGCCGAGGACGCTGCGCGCCTCGGTGTCGGTCAGCTGCGGGGCCGCGCTCTGCATGTTCTCCAGGACGGTGCGGCTGGTGTCCAGGGTCTCGTGCTCCTGGGCGTAGTAGCCGAGCTTGAGGCCGTGGCCGGGGATGACCCGACCGGTGTCCGACTGGTCGACGCCGGCGAGGATCCGCAGCATCGTCGTCTTCCCCGCGCCGTTGAGGCCGAGGATGACCACGCGCGAGCCCTTGTCGATCGCGAGGTCGACGTCGGTGAAGACCTCGAGCGAGCCGTAGGACTTCGAGAGCTCCTCGGCCATGAGCGGGGTCTTGCCACAGGGGGCCGGCGAGGGGAACTTGATGTTGGCGACCTTGTCGGCCTGCCGCTCCCCCTCGAGCCCGGCCATCATCTTCTCGGCGCGCTTGAGCATGGACTGCGCGGCGACCGCCTTGGAGGCCTTGGCCCGCATCTTGTTGGCCTGGTCGGTGAGCGTCTTGGCCTTGGTCTCGGCGTTGGCCCGCTCGCGCTTGCGGCGCTTCTCGTCGGTCTCGCGCTGCGTGAGGTAGTGGCGCCAGCCCATGTTGTAGACGTCCATGGTCATCCGGTTGGCGTCGAGGTGCAGGACCTTGTTGACGGTCTCCTCGAGCAGCGCGTTGTCGTGGCTGATCACGATGAACCCGCCCTTGTGGGCCTTGAGGAAGTCGCGCAGCCACACGATCGAGTCGGCGTCGAGGTGGTTGGTGGGCTCGTCGAGGATCAGGATCTCGGCGCCGGAGAAGAGGATCCGGGCCAGCTCGACGCGGCGCCGCTGGCCGCCGGACAGGGTCTTCAGCGGCTGGTCGAGGATGCGCTCCTGGATGCCGAGGCTGGCCGCGATGGTGGCCGCCTCCGACTCGGCGGCGTACCCACCTCCGGCGTGCAGCTCCGCGTCGGCCTGCGTCCAGCGCTTCATCGCCCGCTCGGAGACCGCCGTGTCGTCGCTGCCCATCTGCTCCTCGGCCTCGCGCAGGCGGCGTACGACGTCGTCGAGGCCGCGCGCGGACAGGATGCGGTCGCGCGCCAGGACCTCGGGGTCGCCGGTGCGCGGGTCCTGCGGGAGGTAGCCGACGTCGCCGGTGGCGGTGACCTGTCCGGACGCGGGCTGCGCCTCACCGGCGAGGATCTTGGTGAGCGTGGTCTTCCCGGCGCCGTTGCGGCCCACCAGGCCGACCTTGTCGCCGGCGGCGACGCGGAAGCTGACGTTGTCCATGAGGAGCCGCGCGCCGGCTCGGACCTCGAGCTGGTGGGCAGTGATCATGAGGCTCACTAGTGTAGGTACGCCGGTTCGGGTACTGCGGGCCGGTATGCCCGAACGACGAGAGGAAGCCGATGCGCTTCAACCCCAAGGCCCGTCTCGACACCGGCCGCACCCGTGACGCGGGCCGCGGCGCCGGTGGCGGCGGCTCGCGCTCGCGCCTGCCCATCCCGGGCGGCGTCGGCGGGGGTGGCATCGGCGGCGTGATCCTGCTGGTGGTCCTGTTCGTCGTCGCCCAGTGCTCCGGCATCGACCTCACCGGCGGCGGTGGGGGTGGCGGTGGCGGCGGAGCGGCCGGCGGAGCCTTCGACACCAGCCGGGTCACCGACACCGGTCGCTACGCCAAGTGCCAGGACGGCGAGGACGCCAACCAGGACAAGGACTGCCAGCGGGTGGCCGTCGAGAACTCGCTCTTCGACTACTGGAGCGGCGAGCTCGGTGACGACTTCACGCCCCAGCAGGCCCTGGTGACCTTCTCGGGCTCGGTCGAGACCGGCTGCGGCGGCGCCACCGCCGACGTCGGCCCGTTCTACTGCCCGCCCGACCAGACCATCTACCTGGACTCGACGTTCTTCGACCAGGTGCTGGAGGACCAGCTCGGCGGTCCCGACGGCGGCTTCGTCGAGGCCTACGTGCTGGCCCACGAGTACGGCCACCACATCCAGAACCTGCTCGGCGCGATGAGCAAGGTCCGCACCCAGCAGGGTCCCCAGAGCGACGCGGTCAAGCTCGAGCTCCAGGCCGACTGCTACGCCGGCATGTGGACCAAGGCCGCCACCGAGACCGAGGACGCCGACGGCAACGTGCTCTTCGCCGAGCTCACCCAGCAGGACATCGACCTCGCCCTCGAGGCCGCGGCCACCGTCGGCGACGACCGCATCCAGCGCAAGACCCAGGGCCAGGTCACCGAGGAGTCCTGGACCCACGGCTCCGCCGAGCAGCGCCAGCGCTGGTTCGAGGTCGGCCTCGACCAGGGCACGCTCGAGGCCTGCGACACCTTCGACGGGCGGCGGGTCTAGCCGCGGGCCGCGCGCCGCGTGCCGCGAGACTCACCAGCCGAGCAGCGCCTCGATCGCGGGGAACTGGCGCTGCAGCGCGCGCAGGTGGGGAGCGACGGCGGGGTGCCGGTACTTGCCGGCGAGGGCGCCCTCTCCCCCGGCGACCCGCGACAGGGCCCACTCCGCGCGGGTGAGGGCGGTGAAGACGCCGGTGATCCGCGCTCCGGTGAGCACCTCCTCGGACGTCGCGATGTCCGGGGGCAGACCCAGCAGGTAGGCGTCGAGCAACGGCTCGAACTCCTCGCGCGTGGCCAGCGAGAGCAGCCCGAGGTCGGCGCCCACCGGCCCGGTGCCGAGCGTCGCCCAGTCGATGGCCACGAGGTCGTCGCCGTGTCGGCCGGGGAAGTTGGCCAGCGCCGGGTCCCCGTGCTGCGCGACCTGCGGCAGCGACTCGCTGAGCTCCAGCATGGTGGCGCGACGGGTCCAGAGGTGGTCGGCGATGTCGGCGACCGTCGTCCGCGCCAGGGTGCGCCACCCCCCGCGGGTCTCCAGCCGCTGCACGCGTGCGCGCAGCTGGTCCTGCGACAGCCAGGTCAGCGACGGCAGCGCGGCCCCGGCGAAGCGGCCGAGCGACACCGCCGCGAACAGGCCGCTCACCGCGGCGTCCTCGACCCACTCGCGCGTGACGGTGATGCCCTCGCCGTCCTCCTCGACGCCCGCTGGGGCGGCTCGGAGGCCGGGCGTGGTGGCGGTGAGGCTGCAGTCGAGGACGTCGGCCTCGCGCCGCCAGTACGCGAAGTGCCGCGGGTCCGAGAGCTCGGACGGGTCCCCGGGCACTGGTCGGGCGAGCCGTTTGACGACCATCGGGCGGCCGCTGAGCGAGGTGCGCCACACGCCGACGGTGGACGTGCCGGTGCCGCCGGGGAGCGGATGCCACCCGGGCTCGGGCTGCCACATGCCTCGGACGCTAGCCGATCCCGACCCGATCGCCGCGCAACCAGGCCTCGAACGCCGTCAGCGTCGGGGCGGCAGCCGGTGCAGCGTGACGTCCTCGAGGCGACCGCCGGTCGCGACCGCGGTCATGTACGTGCAGTGCGGCTGGCGCCTGCGGTCGGTCGGCGAGCCGGGGTTCAGCAGCCGCAGACCCGTCGCGGTCGTGGTGTCCCACGGGATGTGGCTGTGGCCGAAGACCAGCACGTCGTCGTCGGGGTACGTCGCCGCGCAGCGCGTCTCACGGCCCTTCGCGTCGCCCGTCTCGTGCACCACCGCGATCCGCACGCCGCCGACGACGGCCCGTGCCACCTCGGGGAGGCGCCGGCGCAGCTCGGCGCCGTCGTTGTTGCCGTAGCAGGCCAGCAGGGCGGCTGACCGGGCCTCCAGCGCGTCGAGGAGCGACGGCTCGACCCAGTCGCCCGCGTGGACGACGACGCCCGCGGCGTCGACCTCGGCCCACACCTGCTCGGGCAGGTCGCGTGCCCGCTTGGGGAGGTGGGTGTCGGCGAGGAGCAGCAGCCGGGTCACGACGCCTCCTCCGCGTTGCGCACCTCGAACCGCGCAGCGCAGGCGTCGCGCGCGGCCTGCTCGAGGATCCCGCGCCGCGGGTCGGGCACCGGCAGCCACGGATCCACCACGGAGAGGGCGCCCAGGCGAGGGTCGCCCAGCACCTCCTCCACGGCGGCGTGGTCACCGCCGACGACGACGAGGCGCGAGCCGCTGCCGAGGATGCGCGCCGCGTGGTCGGCGGCGGCCTCGTAGGCCTGGCGCGCCTGGTTGCCCCGGCGTCGGGCGAAGCGCTGCTGCGACTGGCCCCCGGCCTTGGTGCGGCCCTGGACGTGTCGCTGACCGACCTTGGACTCCGCGAACGTGTCGCCCGTCATCCGCGCCACGGCGAAGCCCCCCTTGCGGACCAGCAGCACGCCCCAGTCGGACGGCACGGCCGACGTCACGGCGCCGGCGAACGACGCCGCGTCCGGCGGACCGTCGTACGACGCGTCGAACGGCAGCACCGCGGTGAAGTCCGAGCCGTCCTCGGCCGTCCCGGCCAGGGCGCCGTCCGTCACCGCCAACGTGGCGCCGCCGTGGCGTTCGACGAAGTTGGCCACCCAGCGCTCGACGCGGGCGGCGGGGATGAGGATCAGGTCACGGCCTAGACATTGAACCCGAGGGCGCGCAGCTGCTCACGGCCGTCGGGGGTGATCTTGTCCGGGCCCCAGGGCGGCATCCAGACCCAGTTGATGGCGACGTCGTTGACGATGCCCTCCAAGGCGGAGTTGGTCTGGTCCATGATCACGTCGGTCAGCGGGCAGGCCGCCGACGTCAGGGTCATGTCGAGGACGACGTTGCTGCCCTCGTCGAGGTGGACGTCGTAGACGAGGCCGAGGTCGACGACGTTGATGCCCAGCTCGGGGTCGACGACGTCCTTCATGGCCTCGGTGACGTCGTCGATCGACACGGTGGCGGTGCCGCCGCCCGTCGGGGCTGCCTCGGGTACGTCGGGCAGGTCGCCATAGTTGATAGAACTAGTGTCAGCCATCAGATCTCCTTCGATGCGGTCGCGTCGGACGCGCCCGCCTGGGTGGTGGCGTCTTTCCAGGCCATCCATGACAGTAGAGCGCACTTCACGCGCGCCGGGAACTTGGCGACACCGGCGAACGCGATGCCGTCCTCGAGGACGTCCTCGTCCGGCACGACGGTGCCCTTGCCCTGCATGAGGGTCAGGAACTCCTGGTGGATGCTCATGGCCTCGTCGACCGGCTTGCCGATCACCAGGTCGGCCATGACCGAGGTCGAGGCCTGCGAGATCGAGCAGCCGACGGCGTCGTAGGAGACGTCGCTCACGACCCCGTCGTCGACGTGGACGCGCAGGGTCACCTCGTCGCCGCAGGTGGGGTTGACGTGGTGCACCTCGGCCTCGAAGGGCTCGCGGAGCCCCTGGTGGTGAGGGTGCTTGTAGTGGTCCAGGATGATCTCCTGGTACAGCGCGTCGAGTTCGTTGCTCATCTCTCAACCCAACTTGAAGTAGGACCGGGTGTATTCCAGCCCCTCGACGAGGGCGTCGATCTCGCTCGGCGTGGTGTAGAGGTACGACGACATCCGGGTCGAGCTCTGCACCCCGAACCGCGCGTGCGCGGGCTTGGCGCAGTGGTGGCCGGCGCGCACGGCGATGCCGCGGGAGTCGAGCACCTGCGCGATGTCGTGGGGGTGGACGCCCTCGACCTCGAAGGAGATCGCGCCGCCGCGCTCGCGCGCGTCCAGCGGGCCCAGGACCGTCAGGCCCGGCACGGTGGCGAGGCCCTCGAGCGCGTAGCGGGTGATGGCCTGCTCGTGGGCGTGCACGGCCTCCATGCCGATGTGGCCGAGGTAGTCGACCGCGGCGCCGAGGCCGATGGCCTCGACGATCGGCGGGGTGCCGGCCTCGAACTTGTGCGGGATGCCGGCGTACGTCGAGATGTCCATGCGGACGGTCTCGATCATCTCGCCGCCCCCGTGGAACGGCGGCAGCTGGTCGAGCACCGCGCGCTTGCCCCACAGCACGCCGATGCCGGTCGGCCCGACGACCTTGTGGCCGGTGAAGGCCAGCAGGTCGGCGCCCGAGGCGGCGACGTCGACGGGCAGCTGCGGCACGGCCTGCGAGGCGTCCACGACGACGATCGCGCCGACCTCGTGGGCGCGGCGGGCGATCTGCGTGATCGGGTTGATCGTGCCGAGCATGTTGGAGACCCAGGTCAGCGACACGACCTTGGTGCGCTCGTTGACGAGCTCGTCGAGGTTCGACAGGTCGAGGCGGCCGTCGTCGGTCAGCCCGAACCACCGCAGCGTCGCACCCTTGCGCTGGGTGAGCAGCTGCCACGGCACGATGTTGGAGTGATGCTCCATCTCGGTGATGACGACCTCGTCGCCCTCGCCGATGGCCAGGTCGCCGGTCGCCCAGGCGAGCGTGTTGGCGACGAGGTTGAGCGCCTCCGTGGCGTTCTTGGTGAAGATGACCTCGTCGCGGTCGGGGGCGCCGATGAACGTCGCCACCTTGTCGCGCGCGGCCTCGAACGCCTCGGTCGACTCCGCCCCGAGCTGGTGCATCGCCCGCGAGATGTTCGCGTTGTGGCGCTCCAGGTGGTCGACCATCGTGTCGATGACGACCTGGGGCTTCTGCGAGGTGTTGGCACTGTCGAGGTAGACCAGCGGCTGCCCGTTGTCGAGCGTCCGCTCGAGGATCGGGAAGTCCTTGCGAATGACGTCCAGCTCGGGGAGAAGACCGTCCATCGGGTCAGACCTTCGTGAGGTACTTGTCGTAGCCCTCGGCCTCGAGCTGGTCGGCCAGCTCCGGGCCGCCCTGGTCGGCGATCTTGCCGTCGACGAAGACGTGCACGCGGTCGGGCGTGATGTAGCGCAGGATGCGGGTGTAGTGCGTGATCAGCAGGACGCCCTTGCCCTCCTTCGCGCGGAAGCGGTTGACGCCGTCGGAGACGACCTTGAGCGCGTCGATGTCGAGGCCGGAGTCGGTCTCGTCGAGGATCGCGACCTTGGGGTCGAGCAGCTCGAGCTGGGCGATCTCGTGGCGCTTCTTCTCGCCGCCGGAGAAGCCCTCGTTGACCGAGCGGGTGCCGAACGACGGGTCGAGGTTCAGGTCCTGGAGCGCCTTGTTGACGTCCTTGACCCAGTGGCGCAGCTTGGGCGCCTCGCCGTCGATGGCGGTCTTGGCGGTACGCAGGAAGTTCGACACCGAGACGCCGGGCACCTCCACGGGGTACTGCATCGCCAGGAACAGGCCGGCGCGGGCGCGCTCGTCGACGGACATCGCGAGGACGTCCTCGCCGTCGAGGGTCACGCTGCCGCCCGTGACCGTGTACTTCGGGTGACCGGCGATCGAGTAGGCCAGCGTGGACTTGCCGGAGCCGTTGGGCCCCATGATCGCGTGGGTCTCGCCGTCGTCGATCGTCAGCGTGACGCCCTTGAGGATCTGCTTGGGGCCGTCCTCGGTGTCGACCGAGACGTGCAGGTCGGTGATCTGGAGGGTGCTCATTGTGTCTCCTAGGTTCTGCGGAAGTTCGAGGGTGGAGGTGCTGGACCTCAGCTGGGACGGACGCCGTTGAGGGTGGACGAGACGTCGACGTAGACGCCGTCGTCGCGGACCTCGACCGGGAAGGTGGCGACCGGCTCCGTGGCGGGGAACCCGCTCGGCTTGCCGGTGCGCAGGTCGAAGCGCGAGCCGTGGAGCCAGCACTCGACCGTGCAGTCCTCCACCTCGCCCTCGCTCAGCGCGACCGCCGCGTGGGAGCAGAGGTCCTGCAGCGCGAAGACCTCGTCCTCGTGACGCGCGACCGCGAGGTCGACTCCCCCGACGGTGACCCCGAGGGCCTCATCGGTGGGGACGTCGCTCAGGGCGCAGGCGAGCTCGAAGGCCATCAGACGCCGACCTCCGTCACGTCCCCGGTGACGTCCTTGAGGACGTTCTTGGACAGCTCGTCCTCGACGGTCGCCATCAGCTTCTCCTCGAGCGAGGCGACGCCGATCTTGCGGATCAGGTCGTTGAAGAACCCGTGCACGACCAGGCGACGGGCCTCGGCCTCGGCGATGCCGCGGGCACGGAGGTAGAACAGCTGCTCGTCGTCGAAGCGGCCGGTGGCGGACGCGTGGCCCGCGCCCTCGATCTCGCCGGTCTCGATCTCGAGGTTCGGCACCGAGTCGGCCTGGCAGCCGTCGGTGAGCACGAGGTTGCGGTTCTCCTCGTAGGTCTCGATGCCCTCCGCCACCTGGCGGATCAGGACGTTGCCGACCCACACCGTGTGCGCGCCCTGGCCCTGCAGCGCGCCCTTGTAGACGACGTTGCTCTTGGTGCGGGGCTCGTTGTGGTCGGCGAAGAGCCGGTGCTCGATGTGCTGGCCCTCGTCGGCGAAGTAGAGGCCGAGCAGCTCCGCGGAGCCGCCGGGTCCGGCGTAGTGGACGTTGGAGTCCATCCGCACGACGTCGCCGCCGAAGCTGATCGCCACGTGCTTGTACGTCGCGTCGCGACCGACGCTGGCCTCGTGGTGGGTCAGGTGGACGGCGTCGTCGGACCAGTCCTGCAGCGAGACGACCGAGACCTGCGCGCCGTCGCCGGCGACGACCTCGACCACCTGGGCGAGCGAGGCGTGGCCGCTGTGGTCGAGGACCACGACGGACCGCGAGTGGGCGCCGAAGCGCAGCACGACGTGGGCCGCCTCCGCGGAACCGGCGTCCTGGCCCTGGACCCGCACGTGGATCGGCTCGGACACGTCGGCCTCCGCCGGCACGTCGACCAGCAGGGTCGAGGGCACCTCGGCCAGCACCCGCGCGGCGAACCGCGTGTTGGGCACGAGCCCGCTCACGCCGCGCAGGGCCCGGGCCTCGTCACCCTCGACGACCTCGATGCGCACGCCGGCCGGGGTGTTCCACTCCGTCGCGCTCGTCGGGGCGGCGAACTCCGCCTCGGCGTGCAGCCCGCGCAGGCGCTTGAGCGGGGTGAACCGCCAGATCTCCTCGCGCCCCGTGGGGACCGGGTGGTCGGCCAGGTCGAAGGACCCGGTCGGGTTGAGGTGGCTCTCGATCTTCTTGGTCTCGAGCATCGACTCCACGCTCTCGCGTGCAGCATCGGTCACAGTCACTACGTCGTCTTCCTCGCGTTGCAGGTGGTCGGAGAGGGGTCGGCGGTCAGCCGACGGCCCCCTCCATCTGGAGCTCGATGAGCCGGTTGAGCTCGAGGGCGTACTCCATCGGGAGCTCCTTGGCGATCGGCTCGATGAACCCGCGCACGATCATCGCCATGGCCTCGTCCTGCTCCATGCCGCGCGACATCAGGTAGAAGAGCTGGTCGTCAGACACCTTCGAGACGCTCGCCTCGTGCCCCATCGAGACGTCGTCCTCGCGGATGTCGACGTAGGGGTAGGTGTCGGAGCGGCTGATCTGGTCGACCAGGAGCGCGTCGCACAGCACGTTGGACTTCGAGCCGTGGGCGCCCTCGTTGATCTGGATCAGCCCGCGGTACGACGTGCGGCCGCCGCCTCGCGCCACCGACTTGCTCAGGATCGAGCTGGAGGTGTTCGGCGCGGCGTGGACCATCTTGGCGCCGGCGTCCTGGTGCTGGCCCTCGCCGGCGAAGGCGATCGACAGCGTCTCGCCCTTGGCGTGCTCGCCCATGAGGTAGACGGCGGGGTACTTCATCGTCACCTTGGAGCCGATGTTGCCGTCGACCCACTCCATGGTCGCGCCGGCCTCGCACGTCGCGCGCTTGGTGACGAGGTTGTAGACGTTGTTCGACCAGTTCTGGATGGTCGTGTAGCGGCAGCGGCCGCCCTTCTTCACGATGATCTCCACGACCGCGGAGTGCAGCGAGTCGGAGGAGTAGATCGGCGCGGTGCAGCCCTCGACGTAGTGCACGTAGGCGTCCTCGTCGACGATGATCAGCGTGCGCTCGAACTGGCCCATGTTCTCGGTGTTGATCCGGAAGTAGGCCTGGAGCGGGATGTCCACGTGGACGCCCTTGGGCACGTAGATGAACGAGCCACCGGACCACACCGAGGTGTTGAGCGCGGCGAACTTGTTGTCACCGACGGGGATGACGGTGCCGAAGTACTCCTGGAACAGCTCGGGCTGCTCGCGCAGGGCGGTGTCGGTATCGAGGAAGAGCACGCCCTGGGCCTCGAGGTCCTCGCGGATCGAGTGGTAGACGACCTCGGACTCGTACTGCGCGGCCACGCCGGACACGAGGCGCTGCTTCTCCGCCTCGGGGATGCCGAGCTTGTCGTAGGTGTTCTTGATCTCCTCGGGGAGGTCGTCCCACGTCGCGGCCTGCTTCTCGCTGGAGCGCACGAAGTACTTGATGTTGTCGAAGTCGATCGCGCCGAGGTCGGAGCCCCACGTGGGCATCGGCTTGCGGTGGAAGAGCTTGAGGCCCTTCAGGCGCAGGTCGAGCATCCACTGCGGCTCGTTCTTGAGCGCGGAGATGTTGCGGACGACGTCCTCGCTGAGTCCTCGCTTCGCGGTGGCACCCGCGACGTCGGTGTCGGCCCAGCCGAAGTCGTAGCGGCCGATTCCCTGGAGCTCGGGGTTGAGCTCTTCGATGGAGGTCATCCGGTGACCCTCTCCTTCTGGTTGGTCGAGCCTGGGCTGGTGGCGGCGGCGCCGGGGATGCACGTGGTGCAGACCCCGTCGCCGTGCGCGATGGTGGCAAGTCGCTGGACGTGGTGGTCGAGCACGCGGCTGATCGCCGCGGTCTCGGCCTCGCACAGCTGCGGGAACTCGTGGGCGACGTGGGAGACCGGGCAGTGCTGCTGGCACAGCTGCTCCCCCACGACGGGAAGCTGGCGCACCGAGGCGGCGTAGCCCTCCTCGGTGAAGATCCGAGCGAGGACCTCGGCCGGGCTGAGGTCGGGCTCGGCGGCGCTCACGGGGCCGAAGCGCTCCTCGACGAACGCGACGCGACGGTCGGCGAAGGCGCGGACGGCCTCCTCGCCACCGGTCTCGGCCAGGAAGCGCAGGGCCAGCACGGCGAGGTCGTCGTACTTCTGGTCGAAGCCGTCGCGGCCGACCTCGGTGAGCGCGAACAGCTTGGCCGGGCGACCGCGGCCGCGGGTGCCCTGCGAGCGCGGCTCGCGTGCCTCCACGGCGCCCTCCTCGACCAGCTGGTCGAGGTGGCGGCGTACGGCGGCCGGCGTCAGGGCGAGCCGCTCCGCCAGCGCTGCGGCGGTGGACGGTCCGTCGACGAGGATCGACCGCACGACGCGCTGTCGCGTCGTCTGGTCGGGCCCGCTGACGGGCGCCTCGTTGAATTCCACAACACCAGTGTGACGTTAATGCGGGGGGTCCTTCAAGGAAGGTGAGCCTTACCCGGCAGCAGGGTGTGACCCGGGTCTCGTCGCGCGCAGCCAGGCGAGGCCGGCGAAGGGCAGCACGAGGGGCAGGAAGGCGTAGCCCTGACCGAAGTGCGACCACACCGTCTTGTCGGGGAACCAGTCGGTCACGACGTAGCTGAGCACCCCCACCAGCGCGACCCCGGCGAGCTCCACCGAGACCGCGGCCACCGCGATCCACCAGGCGCGCGGCCCGCCCAGCAGCAGGCAGGTGGTCGCGACGAGGTAGATGACGGCGGCGAGCAGCGAGAGGGAGTAGGCGACCGGAGCGCGGTCGGCGGCCGTGCCGAGCTGGACCAGCGACCGGCCGGTCGCGGCGACCGCGAAGACGCCGTAGACGAAGACCAGCACCCGTCCGGGGCCGGCGGAGAGGTCACGCACCGGCGCCTCCCCAGATCGCCCACAGGCGCAGCTCGAGAGCCACGACCGTGAAGGTCGCGACGCCGAGCACGGCCGTCCCGGCGCGCGAGCGCTCGGCCAGCGACCAGAAGGCGCCGATGGGAAGGGCGAGCGCGACGCCGACCAGGTAGCTCACGAACAGCACCCCCGACATCTCCCGCTCCGTGCCCGACAGCAGCACCAGCCCGAGCACCAGCTGGACCAGCAGCACCGCCTCGGCCGCGCCCATCACGACGAACTCGCGGTCACCGGCCGGCTCGTCTCGCACCAGCAGGACCGCCACCGCGAGCAAGGTCACGGCGGCCAGCACGAGCACCGCACCCATGACCCAGACGTTCACGGCCGCAACCCTAGACTGCGGTGGTGCCCGCCATCCCCGCCGTCTCCGTCGACGGCCTGGTGATGCGCTACGGCGACAAGCTCGCGGTGGACGGCCTCAGCCTCACCGTGGAGCAGCAGACGATCACCGCGGTGCTCGGCCCCAACGGCGCCGGCAAGACCACGACGCTGGAGACCTGCGAGGGCTACCGCACCCCGCAGCAGGGCAGCGTCCGGGTGCTCGGGCTCGACCCCGTCCGCCAGCGCACCGAGCTCCACCCCCGCATCGGCGTCATGCTCCAGGGTGGCGGCGCGTGGAGCGGGGTGCGCGCCATGGAGATGCTGCGGCACATGGCCAAGCTGCACGCCCACCCGCTCGACGTCGACGTGCTGGCCGAGCGGATCGGGCTCGGCGACTGCGGCCGCACGCCGTACCGGCGGCTCTCCGGCGGCCAGCAGCAGCGCCTGGCGCTGGCGCTGGCCCTGGTCGGGCGCCCCGAGGTGGTCTTCGTCGACGAGCCGACCGCGGGCATGGACCCGGCCGTGCGGCGTACGACGTGGGAGCTGCTCGAGGAGCTCAGGTCCGACGGCGTCACCGTGGTCCTCACCACGCACTACATGGACGAGGCCGAGCACCTCGCCGACATGATCCACATCATCGACCGGGGCCGGCTCGTCGCCTCGGGCACGCCGCTGGAGCTGACCCGCGGCGGCACCGTGACCACGATCCGGCTGGTCGTCACCCAGCCCTTCCCCGCCGGCGCTCCGGACTCGTTGCGCGAGGCCCTCGGCCCCGAGACCGTCGTCGCCCAGCTGGACGCCGTCAGCCTGCTGGTCACGGGCCCTGCCGACGCGTCCACGCTGGCCAAGGTGTCGCGCTGGTGCGACGAGCAGGGCGTGCTGCCCGAGTCGCTGACGCTCGGCCAGCGCAACCTCGAGGACGTCTTCCTCGACCTGACCGGAGGCGAGCTCACCCCGTGACCGGCCCCACCACTGGCACCTTCACCCCGATGCCCGGAGCCGCACCGCTCCCCCGCATGGTCCTGGCGCAGGCCGGCATGGAGGCGCGGCTGATGCTGCGCAACGGCGAGCAGCTGCTGCTGGCCGTCGTCATCCCGGCGATCGTGCTGGTCGGCGGCGTCCAGGGCGCCGACCGGATCGGCCTGGACTTCTCGCGCCCCGCCGTCGACGTGCTCACCCCCGGCGTCCTGGCGCTGGCGATCATGTCGACGGCGTTCACCTCACTGGCGATCGCCACCGGCTTCGAGCGCCGCTACGGCGTCATCAAGCGCTTGGGCACCTCTCCCCTGTCGCGCACCGGCCTCCTCGCCGGCAAGGTCGGCGCCCTCCTGCTGGTCGAGGTGCTCCAGGTCGCGGTCATCTCCGGAGTCGGGCTCGCCATGGGCTGGTCGCCCCGCGTCGACGTCGTCGCCGTGCTCCTCTCGCTGGTGCTCGGCACCGCCGCCTTCGCCGGCCTGGGCCTCGCGCTGGCCGGCTCGCTGCGTGCGGAGGCCACGCTGGCCGCCGCCAACCTCGTCTACCTGCTGCTGCTCGCGGGCGGCGCCGTCGTGCTGCCGACCTCGGCGTACGGCGACTTCGGCGAGGTCGTCCGGTGGCTGCCCTCGGGGGCGCTGGGCAACGCCATGCGCGACGCCCTCCTCGACTCCGCCGTCGCCTGGCGCGAGCTCGCCGTGCTCGTCGGGTGGGCCGTCGGGGGCGCCGTCCTCACCGCGAGGACGTTCACGTGGGAGTGACCGACACCCGCTGGAGCCTGGCGCGCTGGGTGCGCCCGCTCGGCTGGGCCACCCTGGTCGCCAACATCATGCTGGTCGTCACCGGCGGCGCCGTCCGACTGACCGGCTCGGGCCTCGGCTGCCCCACCTGGCCCCGCTGCACCGAGGAGTCGTTCCGTCCCCACGGCGAGCTGACCCTCCACGCCGCCATCGAGTTCGGCAACCGGATGCTGACGTTCGTCCTCGTGGCGATCGCCGTGGCGACGTTCGTCTCGGCCTGGCAGACCCGCCGGCGCGAGCTCCGCCGCCTCTCGATCGTCCTCGCGCTGGGGATCCCGGCGCAGGCCGTCATCGGCGGCATCACCGTGCTCACCGACCTGAACCCGTGGATCGTCTCGTTCCACCTGCTGTGCTCGATGGCGATCATCGGCCTCGCGGTGCTGTTCCTGCGACGGATCGACCACCCTGACCCGCAGCGGGCTGCGCGCGGCCTCGTCGGCCTCGCCTGGCTGACCTTCGCCGCCGCGTGGGTCGTGCTCTACATCGGCACGGTCGTCACCGGCTCCGGCCCGCACGCCGGCGACCTGGAGTCCAAGCGCAACGAGCTGGACCCGCTCCAGGTGAGCCAGCTCCACGCCGACTCCGTCTTCCTGTTCTTCGGCCTGAGCGTCGGGCTGCTGTTCGCGCTCATCGCCGTCGGCGCGTCGCGCGAGGCGCGCCGGGCCGTCGTCGTGCTGCTGGCCGTCTCCTTCAGCCAGGGCGCCATCGGCTTCGTGCAGTACTTCACCGACCTGCCCGAGATCTTGGTCGGCTTCCACATGCTCGGCGCGGCACTCGTGTCCGCCACCGTGACGTGGGCGTTGCTCCTGGTGCTCGACGGACGGACGTCGAAACCGGCCTGAGCCGGGGCTGCACTACCGCTCGAGCCAGGCGAGACCCAGGCCGTACCCCTCGTCGCTGCGAATCACGGTCTCGCACTCCGAATCGACGACCGTCACCGCGCGCCGGGTGCCCGTCCGGTCCTCGACGACAGCGGTGTGCGTGGGCTCCGGGCTCCCCCCGCAGTCGACCATGCCGCTGGTGATGGCGTGCAGGCCGATGCGCACGCGCTCGGCGTCCTCGGGGCTGAGGTCTCGCACCCGGGCTGCCTTGCTCTCCGCCCCGAACGGCCAGGTGCAGACGATCCCGCGGACCGCCGGCAGCGGCATGACCATCGGCGCCCGCTCTCCGAGGACGTAGCCGGTGTCCATCGACGCCGACGCGCCGTCACGGTCGACGCTGTCGGGCTGGCGAGGGTCTGTCGGGCAGGCGAGCGCCTGGTCGCCCGCGGCGTCCTCGAAGCCGTCGGCGTGCTGGCGACCGAACGCCGTCATCAGCAGCCCGTAGACCCCGAGGCCGTTCGGGCCGTCGACCAACGTTCCGGCGCCGGGGATGTACCCGGCGCAGTGTGGGTCGGTGTGCCCGACGACGGTCGCGACCCGGCCGTCGTCGTAGCCGATCTGGAGCCGGTAGGTCCGAGCCCCTGACCCCGCGCACCCCACCCGCCTCGGCCCACCCACCGACCTGAGCGCGACCAGCCCGTCGAGGAGCTCCATGTGGGTGATCAACGCGTCGGACGGCACCTCGGCCGGCGACGTGCTCCCTTGCGAGCCTGGGCAGAACCTCGCCCACAGCGGCGCCCCCTCCACGCTCCTCCTCGTCGCCTCCGCCGCGTCCAGGCACTCGCCGGGCGCCGACGCGCCAGCCGGAGACCCTGCCCGACCTGAGAGAGCGCGCGGCCGCTCCTTCGCCTCGTCGGTGCCGGCGCACGCCGTCAGGAAGAGCGCTGAGAGGCACGACACCAGGGCCGCAGCCACTCCCGTCCGTGGAGGCATCGACATGCTCGTGTGACGCGGCGAGCCGGCCGATGGCTCCCTGGTCTAGCCCGGGGCCGGTTGACAACTGCGCAGAACCGCACTCTCCGCTAATGTCGCCAGCACACTCGGGCACCCTCGTCGGGGACCCTGCCCGCAACCGTGCAGGAGCGTCAGACACGTGACTACCGCTGCGGGCGCGAGACGCCGGCGTACGACCTCGCGGACCGCCATCTCCCTGCTCCTCCTAGCGCTGGTGCTGCCTGCTCTGGGGGCCCCCGGGCAGGCATCCACCGCCGCCAAGCGCCAGCCCGACCTGACGGTCGCGAAGGTCGCCACCGCCTCGGCGGTGAGGGCCGGCACGAGCATGCGGATCTCGACCACGCTCAAGAACACCGGCACCAAGGCCGCCGGCGCGTCGGTCGTCGGCCTGTCGCTGTCCCGGGATCGCAAGGTCGGTGGTGACACCGGTCTGGCTGCGACCAGCAAGATGACGCCACTGCGACCGCGGAGGTCCGTCTCCCGCAAGATCTCGGTGGCGATCCCCTCCCGGACAGCGGCGGGGTCCTACTACCTGGTCGTCTGCGCCGACGCGAAGAAGAAGGTCCGCGAGCGCAACGAGAGGAACAACTGCCGGGTCAGCACCAAGCCGATCCGGGTCACGGCGTCCGGGCCGGCCGCCCCCTCCGGCGGGAAGCTCACGCTCGCCCCGACGAGCTACGACTTCCAGACGGTGGCGATCGGGTCCGCCCCTGCCCAGAAGACCATCACCGTGACCAACACCGGCACCGGATCGCTGCCCGCCTTGGCCCGCGCGGCGCTGACCGGCGACAGCGGTTTCGCGATCGTCACCGACGGGTGTGCCGGCAAGCCACTGCGGGTCGGCTCCGCGTGCAACCTGGTCGTGAGCTTCAGCCCCGCCGGCCCCGGGACCAAGGCGGGCAGTCTGACCGTCCGCGCGGGGGCCGGGCCTGGCCTCGTCTCGGCGACCACCGGTCTTCAGGGCACGGGCGTCGACCCGCTGGGGGCGCACCTCACGAGCGGGGTCGGCGGCCAGGACTTCGGCACGGTCCCCCAGCGGGTGGCCACCCCCACCACCACCTTCACCATCTCCAACGACGGCACCTACGAGTCCGGGGTGATCGCGGAGCCGGCCATCGAGAACGGCGCGGCCACGGGTTTCAACATCGTGTCGCAGACCTGCGCCGGCGTGACGCTCGATGTCGGCGAGTCGTGCACGGTCTCGGTGAACCTCGAGGCGCGCGCTCAGGGCCCCCTGTACGCGAAGCTCTGGGTCAGTGCCGCGCCGGGAGGCGACCTGAGCTTCATGCTCACGGGGACCGGCGAGACGGGCTTCTGGATCTGGAACTCCCAGGTGGACTTCGGGACGGTCGCCGTCGGAGACCAGAGCGGCACCCAGACGATCAGTCCCGGCAACGCGACCGACGACACCAAGAGGGACGTCAGCGTGACCATCACCGGCCCCGACGCCGATCAGTTCCAGCTCGGGTGGCAGAACTGCTCACCCCAGGTCGCTCCCCGACAGTCGTGCAGCATCGAGGTCGCCTTCCGGCCCACGTCACCCGGCGCCAAGACGGCGCAGCTCTCCTTGCGCTCCACCCCTGGCGGCATCGTCGTCATCGCTCTCACAGGCTCGGGCCGCCCGATGACGGTCGCCCCCTCCAGCCGCTCCTTCAGTGCCTTCGCCGGGGAGACCACGCAGGCCACGTCGTTCACGGTCACCAACCTCGATGCCGCCACCACCGGCGCGTTGAGCAGCCAGCTGACAGGTCCGGACGCATCCCAGTTCCGGATCGTCAGCGATGGGTGCGGTGGCGCCACTCTCACCACCGGATCCACCTGTTCGGTGACCGTTCTGTTCGAGCCCACGGGCTCCCACGGCGGGAGGTCGGCCGCGCTCGTCGTGAGCGGCCAGCCCGGCGGGACCACGACCGCCTCGCTGGAGGGCACCGTCCGCGCACCGGCCATGTTCTCGGTGGCCCCCACTACCTCGATCAACTTCGGGACGATCCCGGTGGCTGTCGGGTACTCCGAACGAACCCTGGTGCTGAGGAACACCGGCGAAGCGCCCTCGGGGGTCGTCAGCTTCGCTCTCGAGGACGAGAACGTGCCTGGCCAGTTCCTCATCGATCCCGACGAGTGCGCCGGGAAGGTCCTCGCACCGAACGCGACGTGCCTCTTCCAGGTGGGCTTCGATCCCAGTCAGGCGGGCAGTGCCACCGCCTCCATCGCGATCACCGCACCCGGCGCGCTGACCGGCCACGTGCCCCTGAGCGGCGTGGGGGGCTAGCGAGTCACCATGCTGCGCTGTGCCCCTGAGGAGGGACCCGTGCTCGCTCGTCGAACGAGGCGGTCGGTCTCACTGCTGTCGGTCCTGGCGGTGATCATCGCGACCCTCGGAATCCTGGTCGGCCCGCCGAGCGGGCCGGCCACGGCTGCGGCTCCCGATGAGACCGGTGACACCGTCACCTGGGGCACGTCGCAGCAGGTGGTGAACGAGGCGCCGTTCAGCAGCAGGGCCCGGGTCACCGGCGTCTCGTGCCCGTCGGCCGGCTTCTGCGCGTCGGTGAGCCAGTACGGCGTCGTCCGCACCGCGCCTGGCACCGCAGGGCCGTGGACGGAGCGTTTCACCGACCACGCGCTGCGCTTCACCGACATCGCGTGCGCCACGGCGTCGTTCTGTCTCGCCGCGACGGAGTCCGGCCTGATGTACGGATCGGACGAGCCCGCGACCGAGTCGTCCTGGAGGGTCGTCCTCGACCAGCCCCATCCCTTGACCGCGGTCTCGTGTGCGACGACCACGCTGTGCGCCGCCGCGGGACGGGGACCTTCCGGCGGTGGGCTGTGGTACTCCACGGACCCGATCCAGAGCTGGGACGTGCGCGACTACTTCAACCAGGTGCCTTTCACCGACGTCTCGTGCGCGGTCTCGCCCGGCACGCTCTGCAAGGGCGTCGACGGGCACGGCGGGGAGATGGAGTCGATGAGCTCCCCCGGGTCACCGTTCGCCAGCTGGTCCATCGCCAACGCCGTGAATCACCACGTCACGGTCTCGTGCTCGACGCCGACCACCTGCGTGGGGCGCGCGGCGGACTCGACGAGCGAGCTCGACTGCCCTACGACGAGCCTGTGCGTCGAGATCGACGCCGCCAGCACGACGGCCCGACGCAGCATCGGCGGAGGGTCCTTCACCCCGACCACGACTCACCCGGAGGGTATGAGCGCCGTCGGCTGCGTGCGAGGGGGCACGGCGTGCGTGGTCGGGACCACCGACGGCCGCATGATCAGCACCGAAGACGCTGCCGCCTCGACCGCGACCTGGACCACGGGCGGCGTACGGGAGGAGCTCAACAGCCTCACCGACGTCGACTGCCTCTCGGCCACGGCGTGCGTCGCCGTCGACGGCACCGGCCACCTGCTCACGAGCAGCTCCCCCACCGGGGCCGCCTCCGCCTGGACGACGACCCAGGTCAACCCGTCGGGCCGGGCCGCGCAGAAGGTCGACTGCCCGACCGTCTCCCTGTGCGTCGTGGGCTACACGGGCGGCGAGGTCGTCACCGTGGAGGACCCCTTCGGCGCACGCACCGCGACCGTCCGCAACGTCGCGGGCGCCGCGACCATCGGTGCTGTGTCGTGCCCGTCGGCCGCTCTCTGCGTGCTCGGCACCCAGGACGGCGACATCATCACCTCCACGGCGCCGACCACCGCAGCCTGGGCCGTCGACCCGATCGTCACGGACGACTGGATCAGCGTCGTGACCTGCCGCACGACGACCGAGTGCTTCGCCGTGACGAACGGCGGTCACATCCTGCGGTCGACGGACCCCGCCACGGACGGCTGGTCCTCCGGAGGCGACAAGCCCGCCACCGTGGAGTGGGCGCCCCGAGCCATGACTTGCCCCTCCGCCACCCGCTGTCTCGTCGGTGACGCGGGCGGCCACCTGTGGCGGCTGAACCCCTCCGAGGACCTCAACGACTGGTACGAGGTGCCGGTCGCCGGCTTCCCCCAGGACACCGCGCGCTCACGGATCTTCGACATCGACTGCAGTGCGGACGACGTCTGCGTGGCGGTCTCCTCCGGATACCTCATCGCCCAGGCCCCCGGGCTGGATGAGGAATGGTGGAATGGTGCGGTCGCACAGGCGTCGGGCCGGCGGCCCACCACGTACCAGGGCGTGGCCTGCGCCGGCACGACGTTCTGCCTCGCCGCCGACGTCACCGGCGAGCTTGTCGCCGGGACGGTCAACCACGCGCCCCTCTCCGTCGTCAAGACCGGCACCGGGACCGGGACGGTCACGAGCGACCTGCCGGGCATCGACTGCGGCACGACCTGCACCGACTCCGACGTGCCCGTCGGTGCCGTCGTCGTCCTGACCGCGACACCGGACAGCGACTCGGAGCTCCTGGGGTGGGGTGACGACGTCGACTGCGGCACGGACCCGGAGTGCGAGGTCACCGTCAAGGACGGCGGCACCATCGTGACACCCAGGTTCCGCCGGCCCCGCAGTCTGAAGGTCCAGATACTGGGCGGCAGCAGCGTCCAGGGGGCCGATGGCGCGTTTCCTTGCTGGTCCTCCTGCGAATCGACGTACGACGACGGTGAGGTCGTCACCCTGACCGCGACGCCGGACCCCGGATCGACCTTCTCGTACTGGACCGGTGGCTGCACGGGCAGCGCCAACCCCTGCGTCGTCACGATGGACGCAGACAAGATCGTCAGAGCCCACTTCGACGTCCCGCCCACCACTCCGCCCGCAACCGCCGCTCCCGTCATCAGGGCGGCTGGCGTCGCCCCCAAGTCCGTCGCCAGGGGGAAGCGCGTCACGTTCTCGGTGACGTCCTCGGCTCGTGGGGTCACGCGGGTCCTGGTCGGCAAGCCCACTGTCGGCCGGATGGTCGCGGGTGTCTGCAAGCCGAAGACCGCCAAGAACAAGGCGAAGAAGAAGTGCACCTACACCCGGGTGGTCACGACGCTGAGCAGCACGCAGTCGGCGGGCAGGACCGCGATCGCCTACCGCACCAAGAAGCTCGTGCCGGGCACCTACAGGGCGACGATCACCGTCACCGGAACCACCGGGCTCGTGTCCAGGCCCAAGGTCCTGACCTTCCGGGTCAGGAAGCGCTAGCCCCACGACTTCGGCGGATCAAAGAGAGAGAGCGCTCTGCACGGGGAGCGGTGGTCCTAGGGTCGCACCATGCCCGAGTTCACCTGGCTCCCCGCCAACCAAGCAACGGTCGAGGACGTCGAGGCGGTGTTCGCCACCAGCGGCGCCCGCAAGTGCCGCTGCCAGGCGATGAAGGTGCCGGGATGGATCTGGCGCGACACCACCCAGGAGGAGCGCGACGTCGCGCTGCTCGAGCAGACAGCGTGCGGCACTCTGGGGCCGACGTCCGGCTTGATCGGCTACGTC
Organism: Nocardioides lijunqiniae; assembly: GCF_015024225.1. Taxonomy (GTDB): domain Bacteria; phylum Actinomycetota; class Actinomycetes; order Propionibacteriales; family Nocardioidaceae; genus Nocardioides; species Nocardioides lijunqiniae. The sequence continues at coordinate 107,374 of NZ_JACJGM010000003.1, read as the reverse complement.
GACGGCGAGGCTGCCGGCTGGGTCGCCGTCGAGCCCCGGGAGAACTACCCGCGCCTGTGGAGCCGCAAGCAACCCTGGATGCGGATGGACCCGGAGCTGCCAGGCGTCTGGTCGGTCACCTGCTTCGTCGTCCGCAAGGGCTGGCGCCAGGTGGGACTAACCTACGAGCTCGCCAACGCCACCGTCGAGTACGGCGCCCAGGTCGGCGCCCGCATCCTCGAGGGCTACCCGATCGAGCCGCCGCCCGGCAAGCAGGTGATCTGGGACGAGGCGTCGGTGGGGCTGCTGCAGGTCTTCCTCGAAGCCGGCTACGAGGTGCATGCCTCCCCCACGCTCCGGCGCCGCGTCGTGCGGCGACGACTCGCTGATGTCTTCTGATCTGAGGGCACCACCTCAAGCTCGAGGCGTCCTGGTGTCTGGCGCCGACTACCCAGGGCATTCCGCCGCGATCAGGCGACGGTGATGACGACGCGAGAGGTACCCGTTCCCGGACTAGGCTGAGCCCCATGGCGGCCGGCGCGACGATGCACACGTTTGAAGTCGAGTTGGCCGACACCGATCGCGGCGTCTACGAGGAGTTCACGCTGCGCGCGGCGCGGCATCCGTCAGAGACCGAGGCGTACCTCGTGACGCGCGTGCTCGCCTACTGTCTCGAGCACGAAGAGGGCATCGCATTCAGCGAGGGCATCTCGGCGACCGACGCCCCGGCGGTGCTGGTGCGTGACCTGAGCGGGAAGCTGCTCGCCTGGATCGAGGTCGGCGCACCGGATGCCGCGCGGCTTCACACGGGCAGCAAGGCTGCCGAGCGCACGACGATCTACACGCACCGCGACCCGGCCAAGGTGCTCGCGCAGTGGGCAGGGGCGAGGATCCACCGCGCCGCCGAGATCGTGCTGCACAACTTCGATCCCGGGTTCATCGATTCAGCGGTGGACACGATGGAGCGCCGCAACACGATCACGCTCACCGTCACGGAGCGGCAGCTTTACCTGGAGCTGAACGGCGTGCACCTCTCATCGGCAGTGCACGACCACCCGATCAGCTAGCGGGAGCGACGTCCCGTTGCCGATCCTGGTGCGCGACTTCCAGCGCGCCTCTGACCTCGTCGCGTCGACGGCGAGCACGGCAGGTCATGCCGACATCGCCGCGGAGTACCCCCTGACCAGCCACTACGCTCTCAGAGAGCTGATGCCGTTCCAGCCAGCCTCCATGACGCCCGCTCAACTTGCCGCCGTCTCGTTCCCTGCCCGTTGCTCCGGACCGACCCACCACCTGTACGTCTACCAGTTGCGACGGTGGTTCGCCTGGTGCGAGACCAGCGGGATCGACGCGCTGATCGGCGTAGAGCGCGCGCACGTCGAGCTCTACATCCGCTCGTTGACCGAAGGCGGTCCGCGTCCTTCACCTAGTAGGCAAGGGCAACAAACCCGCCACGATGCCGATCACCGTCCCGGTCCTGCGGGTGCTCGAGGCATGCCGGGGATGGTCCAGCGCATCGCCCGGGCCGCAGCGATCCCGCGACACATCAGCCCGCACTCGCTGCGCCAGACGCGCGGTGCGTCTGATGCGACGTTAGGCGGTGAGTTCGAGCTCGAGTCGTTCGCCGTAGGTGTAGATCTCGACGTGGCCGGGTGGGGCGGGTGCGCGGGAGCGATATCGGTGACCGGTCGGGGTGATCGTCTCGACGGTGTGGCGCCAGAGGCTGAAGACCTGGGCCGCGCGCCACCCGAGGGCCTGCTTGACGAGGTTGCAGCGCCGGCAGAGGCCCTGCAGGTTGTAGGAGGCCGTGGGGCCGCCGTGCTCGTAGGCCTCGACGTGGTCGGACTCACGGATCGGGGCGCCGCACCACGGGGTGCGGCACAGGCCCAGGTCACGGGTGGCCACGAAGTCGGCTAACCCGGCCGGGGCGCAGCGGGCGCGGGAGTCCATCGCGATCAGCTCACCGGTGCTCGGCAGAACGTAGAGCCGCCGGACCCAGAGCCTGGCTTGGGTGGCGGCGTCCTTGACGAATGCCCGTGCCCATGGTGCCGGCACCGGGCCGTAGCCCTCGACGTGGGCGGCGTCCTGGGAGGTGCCGAAGAAGGAGGTGTCGCTCATGACCAGCTTGACCTCGACCTTCGGCGCCGCCTCGGTGGACTCGCCGGTGACGCGCTCGACCAGGGTGTCGGCCATGAGCTCCCCCTGGGAGCGGGGGTCGCCCTGGGCGCGGGCGGTCTTGGCGATCGTGAGCAGGACCGCGTAGACCCACACCGCCTGCTTGACCGGGAGCAGGACCCGGATCCAGCACATCGTGTCCGGCGCGGGCCGCAGCGAGACGTGCCGCTCGGTCTCCGCGCGACGGGCACGCTCGGCGACCGCGGCCGGGTCGAGCTCGCACGCGAGCTTCCTCGCGGCGCGGGTCAGGCCCTGGTCGCTCATCGTCGCGGCGTCACCACTGGCACACAGCCGGGCGTCGACCTCGGCGCGGTGCTCCAGCGACAGGCAGGCGGTCTCGCGGGCCAGGATCGTGGCCCGCCACTCCGACAGGCGGCCTTGCTGCATGAGGCGCAGCGTGTGGGGCATCTCGCGGGTCAGGACCTTGCCCAGGCCCAGCAGCCGCGCGGCCTGGTGGGGCGACTCGCGACGGGCCAGGCCTATCTGCGCCGCGATGCCCTCCCCCACCCGGCTCGGACGGACACCGGCCTCGATCTGCGCCGCACGCTGCGAGGCCTCCAGCTCCACCGCGGTGACCGTCTGCGCGGCCGACGCCGCGCACTTGAGGTCCTCCAGCTCCCGCAGGAGATCGACCCGCTCGGCATCGTCCATGTCGCTCGGGCAGGCGGCGAGCGCGGACCGCGCTTCTCGGACCTGCCGCATGAGTGACTCGAACATGTGTTCGACCATAGACCCGACCACCGACACCCGTCGAGCGCCGAAGCGAGCCCTGTGGAGAACCCGCTCTCCCTTAGCCGAGAGAGGGCGCGCGACCTGTCTCGCGAGTCGTGTCGAGGGCGATGTTGTCCACGGCGGCGCGGTGGCGATGCGGTTCAGGGTCGCCGGGTCGACCACCGCCTTCGCGAGCGCCTCCAGCCCCCGGTGCCAGCGACTCGACCGTGGCGAGCGAGCGGGCCGCGAGGGCGTCGCGCCGCGCTCAACGCTTACAGCAAGGCGCTGGCCACCGAGCGCGCGCCCGTCGGGATCCGCATCACCACGATCCTGCCGGGCCACGTGATCACGCCCGGCGCCGACGTGATCAACCAGACCTCCCCGTCATCCAACTCCCGTGCGCTCGGGGCACGAGGCGAGGAAGGATGCGGAGCATGCTCGCCGACCTGTGGCCTACGTACGCCCTCACGCTCACGACGCCGCGCCTGGTCCTGCGGCTGCCCTCGGAGGCGGAGATCGGTGACCTGGCGCGCCTCGCGGCGCGCGGCGTCCACGGGCCTGACGAGCGTCCGTTCCTGACCCCCTGGACCGAGGGGACTCCGGAGGAGCGGGCGCGCTCCGTACTCCAGGGGCACTGGGACGAGCTGGCGTCCTGGACTCCGGAGGAGTGGCACCTCGGCCTCGGGGTCTTCCTCCACACCGGGCCGGCTCTCGGGGTCGCCACCCTGCGAGCACGGGACTTCGTCGTCACGCGTGAGGTCTCGACGTCCTCCTGGCTCGGGCTCGCGCACCAGGGACTGGGCTACGGCACCGAGGCCCGCGCCGCGCTCCTGACGCTCGCCTTCGACCACCTCGGCGCCACGGACGCGACCACCGAGGTCTTCCCGGACAACCACGCGTCGCAGGGCGTCTCCCGCCGGCTCGGCTATCAGTCCGACGGCATCTCCCGTGACCGGCGCGGCGACGAGGTGCTCGTCTCCGACCGACTCCGTCTCACCGCCGACCGCTGGGCTGCGAGCACGCCGTACGTCGCCGTGGAGGTCACCGGCCTCGCGGAGGCCGCGGCCATGTTCAGGTGACGGACTCCCCCGGCTGCTCCGCGCGCCCGGACTCCGCGAGCCCGAGCCGCGAGTGCCGGTAGCCGTAGACCGCGTAGACGACGAGGCCGATGGCCATCCAGACCAGGAAGCGCACCCAGGTGCCGCCGGTCAGGTTGAGCATCAGGTAGAGGCACAGCAGCACCGACGCGGTGGCGACGACGTAGACCGCCGGTGTGCGGAAGCCGCGGTGCAGGTCGGGGCGGCTGCGGCGCAGGATGACGACGCCGACGCTGACCAGGATGAACGCGAACAGCGTGCCGATGCTGACCAGGTTGACCAGCACGGCGAGGTCGACGAGCCCGCCGATCAGAGCCACGGCCACGCCCGTGATGACCGTGATCACGTACGGCGTGCCGAAGCGCGGGTGCACCTTCGCCAGGCTCTTCGGCAGCAGGCCGTCGCGTGCCATCGCGAAGGCGACCCGCGTCTGGCCGAGCATCAGGATCATGACGACCACGATCAGGCCGATGCAGGCGCCGATCGAGATCAGCCGGCCCATGAAGTCCAGGCCGACCGCGTCGAAGGCGGTCGCGAGCGGGGCCGGGTCGCCCTCCTCGATGTCGCGAAAGCTCCGCATTCCGGTGAGGACCAGGCTGACGGCCATGTAGAGCAGGGTCACGATGACCAACGACCCGAGGATCCCGCGCGGCACGTCGCGCTGGGGGTTCTTGGTCTCCTCGGCGGTGGTGGCCACGACGTCGAAGCCGATGAACGCGAAGAACACGATCGAGGCTCCGGCGATGACGCCGGCCAGGCCGTAGACCGCCGGGTCGATGCCCAGCAGCGAGCTGATCAGGGTGTGGTCGAGGAAGCCGCCCTGGGCATCGGGCGTGGGCTCCGACGGCGGGATGAACGGCGTGTAGTTGTCGCCGGAGATGTGCCCGACGCCGAAGACGATGACCGCGGCGATGACGAGCAGCTTGATCGCGACGATCACCTGGTTGATCCTGCTCGACAGCTTGATGCCGCCGATCAGGATGGCGGTCACCAGCAGCGAGATCACGACCGCCGGCAGGTCGACCACCCCGTCCCCGGCGGAGCCGAGGGAGCTCGGCACCTCGAGGAACGTGCCGGCGAAGACCTCCTGGAAGTACCCCGAGAAGCTCGTGCTGAGCGCGGCGGCACCGATCGTGAACTCCAGCGCCAGGTCCCAGCCGATGATCCACGCCAGCAGCTCGCCGAAGGAGGCGTAGCTGAACGTGTAGGCGCTGCCGGCGACCGGCAGGGTCGAGGCGAACTCCGCGTAGCAGAGCGCCGCCAGCGCGCAGGCCAGGCCGGCGATGGCGAAGGAGATGGTGATCGCCGGGCCGGAGTTGGTCTTGGCGACGGTCCCGGTCACCACGAAGATGCCGGCGCCGACGATGACGCCCACGCCGAAGATCAGCAGGTCCAGGACGCCGAGATCCTTCTTGAGCCGGTGCTCCGGCTCGTCGGTCTCGGCGATCGACTGCTCGACGGACTTCGTGCGAAAGAGATCCACCCCAGCACGGTAGTCACGGCGTGGGCCGGGCGCCACCGGCGCCCTCACCTCAGATCTTGAGCAGCGGGTCCAGCGCGACGGCGACGAAGAGCAGCGAGAGGTAGAGGTTCGAGTGGTGGAACAGCCGCATCGGCTGGATCTCGCTGAGGTCCTCGGTGCCGCGTGCGCGGCGCATCAGCTTGTGAGCCTCGACGAGGAACACGGCGCCCAGCACGGCGGCCGCGACGGGGTAGAACGGGCCGGTGCCGGCGACCGGCCACAGCAGCAGCGACGTCGCGACCATCACCCAGCTGTAGAGGACGATCTGACGGCCGACCTCGCGGGCCGGGACGACCACCGGCAGCATCGGCACGTCGACGTTGGCGTAGTCCTCGCGGTAGCGCAGCGCCAGCGCCCACGTGTGGGGCGGCGTCCAGAAGAAGACGACGGCGAAGAGGATGACCGGCACCCACGACAGCTCGCCGGTGACGGCGGTCCACCCGATGAGCGCCGGGAAGCAGCCGGCGAGGCCGCCCCAGACGATGTTCTGCGTCGTGCGGCGCTTGAGCACCATCGTGTAGACGAGGACGTAGAACGCGTTGGCCACGAGCGCGAGGACGGCCGAGAGGGTGTTGACCCACAGCGCCAGCACCACGGTCGACAGCACGGCGAGCACGGTGGCGAAGAGCAGTGCCGAGAGCGGGGTGACGATGTGGCGCGGCAGGGCTCGGCGCCGGGTACGACGCATCTGCTCGTCGATGTCGCGGTCGTAGACGCAGTTGAACGCCGACGCGGAGCCGGCCGAGAGCGTCCCGCCGACGACGGTGGCGAGCACCAGACCGAGCTCGGGCACGCCCCGGTCGGCGAAGAACATCACCGGCACCGTCGTGAGCAGGAGCAGCTCGATGACTCGCGGCTTGGTCAGCCCGACGTAGGCGGCGACGACGTCCTTGAACGACGGTCGCCCGGTCTCGCCCTCACGCTCGGGCTGCTGCGCAGCCGCATGCGTCTGGCCGACGTAGGTCACGGAGGTCCTCAGGAATGGAGAAGGCTGCTTCGGGCAACCGGTGCGAGTGCGAGTCTATCTCGTCCCCTGAGTAGGCTCGGAACGGCGCAACCCCACGGAGAGGACCGACGTGACGACTCGCACGAAGCTGGACTGGACCGAGATCGACGACAAGGCGGTGGACACCGCTCGGGTGCTCGCCATGGACGCGGTGCAGAAGGTGGGCAACGGCCACCCTGGCACGGCCATGAGCCTGGCCCCCGCGGCCTACCTGCTCTTCCAGAAGGTGATGCGCCACAACCCCGCCGATCCGGCGTGGCCGGGTCGCGACCGCTTCGTGCTGTCGGCGGGCCACAGCTCGATCACGCTCTACACACAGCTGTTCCTCGGCGGCTGGGGCCTCGAGATCGAGGACCTCATGGCGCTGCGCACCTGGGGCAGCAAGACCCCGGGTCACCCCGAGCACGGCCACACCGCCGGTGTCGAGACCACGACGGGCCCGCTGGGCCAGGGCGTCGGCAACGCGGTCGGCATGGCCATGGCCGCCCGCCGCGAGCGGGGCCTGCTGGACCCCCAGGCCCCTGAGGGCGGCTCCCCCTTCGACCACCACATCTACGCGATCTGCTCCGACGGCGACCTGGAGGAGGGCGTCAGCGCCGAGGCCTCCTCGATCGCCGGCACCCAGCAGCTCGGCAACCTGACCGTCATCTACGACGCCAACCGGATCTCCATCGAGGGCGACACCGACGTGGCCTTCACCGAGGACGTCGGCAAGCGCTACGAGGCCTACGGCTGGCACGTCCAGACCGTCGACTGGACCCAGGACGCCACCACGTACGTCGAGGACGTCCCGGAGCTGCACCGGGCGATCCAGGCTGCCGGCGAGGTCACCGACCAGCCCAGCCTGATCGTGCTCCGCACGGTCATCGCCTGGCCCGCCCCGACCGCCCAGGGAACCGGCAAGTCCCACGGCTCCGCGCTCGGCGACGAGGAGGTGGCGGCCACCAAGGAGATCCTCGGGTTCGACCCGGCGCTGAAGTTCGAGGTCCCGCCCGAGGTCCTGGCCCACACGCGGTCCCTGGTCGAGCGCGGCCGCGCCGAGCAGGCCGCCTGGGACGAGGATTTCCAGCGCTGGACGTCGAAGAAGTCCGCGGACGTCGCCCTCTTCGAGCGGCTGCAGACCCGCACCCTGCCCGACGGCTGGGCCGACGACCTGCCGACGTTCCCCGCCGACCCCAAGGGCATGGCGACCCGCAAAGCCTCCGGCGCCGCGATCAACGCGCTCGCCGGCCGGATCCCCGAGCTCTGGGGCGGCTCGGCCGACCTCGCGGAGTCGAACAACACGACCATCGAGGACGCGCCGTCGTTCATCCCCAAGTCGCGCTCCACCGACCAGTGGACCGGCGACCCGATGGCCGGGCGCGTGCTGCACTTCGGCATCCGCGAGCACGGCATGGGCTCGATCATGAACGGCATCACGCTGCACGGCGGCACCCGCGTCTTCGGGGGCACGTTCCTGACGTTCTCCGACTACATGCGCGGCGCGGTGCGCCTGGCGGCGCTGATGGGTCTCCCCGTCACCTACGTCTGGACCCACGACTCCATCGGCCTGGGCGAGGACGGACCGACCCACCAGCCGATCGAGCACCTCGCGGCTCTGCGCGCCATCCCGGGCCTCAACGTCGTCCGACCGGCCGATGCCAACGAGACCTCCGCCGTCTGGAAGACGATCCTGGAGCGTGCCGACAAGCCGCACGGGCTGGTGCTCTCGCGCCAGAACCTCCCGGTCTTCCCGCGCGGCGAGGAGGGCTACGCCGACACGAAGGACGTCCACCGCGGCGGCTACGTGCTCCTCGACAGCCCCGCGGAGCTCGAGGGCGGCCAGCCCGACGTCGTGCTGATCGGCACCGGCTCGGAGGTCCAGGTGGCGGTCGCCGCCCGGGAGATCCTCGCCGCCGACGGCATCCGCGCCCGCGTGGTGTCGATGCCCTGCATCGAGTGGTTCGAGGAGCAGGACGCCGCCTACCGCGAGACCGTGATCCCGCCGACCGTCAAGGCGCGGGTCTCGGTCGAGGCCGGCGTCAAGCAGGGCTGGCGCGAGTGGGTCGGCGACCACGGCCAGATCCTCTCGATCGACACCTACGGCGCCTCGGCCGACTTCCAGCGCATCTACACCGAGTACGGCATCACCGGCCAGGCCATGGCCGACCTGGCCCGCGACAGCATCCGGACCGTCACGGGCTGACCCCGGACGGCCTCCAGCACCACCGACGAGCGGAGAGACCCATGACTGACCGACTGAAGGCCCTGGCGGACGCCGGGGTGTCCATCTGGCTCGACGACCTGTCGCGCGAGCGCATCGAGAGCGGCAACCTCGCCGAGCTCGTCAAGGAGAGGTCGGTGGTGGGCGTGACCACCAACCCGACGATCTTCGCGGGCGCGATCGCCGACGGCGAGCGCTACGACGACCAGGTCAAGCGGCTGGTCGCCGACGGCGCCGACGTCGACAAGGTGATCTTCGAGCTCACCACGGAGGACGTCCGCAACGCCTGCGACATCCTCAAGACCGTCGCCGACGGCAGCCCGTCGGACGGCCGGGTCTCGATCGAGGTCGAGCCCGACCTCGCCAACGACACCGAGGGCACGATCGGTTCGGCCGAGGCGCTGTGGAAGGCCGTCGACCGGTCCAACGCCCTGATCAAGATCCCCGCCACCAAGGAGGGTCTGCCGGCGATCACCCACGCGATCGCACACGGCATCAGCGTCAACGTCACGCTGATCTTCAGCCTCGAGCGCTACCGCGAGGTCATGGATGCCTACCTCACCGGTCTCGAGCAGGCCCGTGACGCGGGCATCGAGCTGGCGACCATCCAGTCGGTGGCCTCGTTCTTCGTCTCTCGGGTCGACACCGAGGTGGACAGCCGCCTCGACAAGATCGGCACCGACGAGGCCACGGCCCTCAAGGGCAAGGCCGCGATCGCCAACGCCCGCCTGGCCTACGCCGCCTACCAGGAGGTGCACTCCGGCGAGCGCTGGCAGTCGCTGGCCGACTCCGGCGCCCGCACGCAGCGACCGCTGTGGGCCTCGACCGGGGTCAAGAACCCCGACTACCCGGACACCCTCTACGTCACCGAGCTGGTCGTCGACGGCACCGTCAACACCATGCCCGAGAAGACGATGGACGCCTTCGCCGACCACGGCGAGGTGACCGGCGACCAGGTCACCGGCCGCGTCGAGGAGTCCCAGAAGGTGCTCGACGGACTCGAGGCCGTGGGCGTCGACTTCGAGGACGTGCTGCTCACCATCGAGCACGAGGGCGTCGACAAGTTCAAGAAGTCCTGGACCGAACTCGTCGAGACGGTCCGCGGCCAGATGGAGAAGGCGGGCGCATGACCGAGACGGCTTGGAACACTGTCGCGGGGGACGGTTTCGAGCTGTTCTTCGGCTACGCCGACGAGGCGTCGTACGCCGCGACGGTGCAGGCGCTCGTCTCCGACGGCGTCGCGAGCGGCATCGCCGGTCGCGACGCCACGTTGTGGGGCCCCGCCGCCGAGGAGGAGTCCGCGAAGCGCCTGGGCTGGGTCGACCTGTCCGAGCGCTCGCGCCCGCTGGTCGAGGAGATCACCGAGCTGCGGGTCAAGCTCACCCAGCTCGGGCTGACGCGGGTCGTCCTGTGCGGCATGGGTGGGTCGTCACTGGCCCCCGAGGTCATCTGCGAGGCCTTCGGCGTCGACCTGGACGTGCTGGACTCCTCCGACCCCGACTTCGTGCGGACGGCCCTGGAGAGCCGCATCGACGAGACCGTCGTGGTGGTGTCGTCGAAGTCCGGTGGCACCGTCGAGACCGACAGCCAGCGGCGCGCCTTCGAGAAGGCCTTCCGCGACGTCGGGCTCGACCCCGCCGAGCGCATCGTCGTGGTCACGGACCCCGGCTCGCCGCTGGAGGGGTCGGCCCGTGAGGCCGGCTACCCCGTGTTCCTGGCCGACCCCGAGGTGGGCGGCCGCTACTCCGCCCTGACCGCCTTCGGGCTGGTCCCCAGCGGTCTCGCCGGCGCCGACATCTCGGCCCTGCTCGACCAGGCGGAGGCCCTGCGCCCCGCCCTCGAGGCCGACTCCGTCGACAACCCCGGGCTGCGTCTCGGCGCCCTGCTCGGTGCGGCCAACCTCGCCGGCGCCGACAAGCTGGTCCTCGCCAACGCCGGTGCGCCGTTCGCCGGCTTCGGCGACTGGGCCGAGCAGCTGGTGGCCGAGTCCACGGGCAAGGACGGCAAGGGCATCCTGCCGGTCGTCGTGGAGTCCCTCGACGCGCCCGACTTCGTGCCGAGCACGCCCGACGAGGTGCTGGTGACCATCGGCCCCGACTTCGTGTTCGACGACGTGCGTCCCGCCTCCGGCTGGGGCGCGACCGTCGACGCGTCGCTGGGCGGCCAGATGCTGCTCTGGGAGTACGCCACCGCCGTCGCCGGCCGCGTGATCGGCATCAACCCCTTCGACCAGCCCGACGTCGAGAGCGCCAAGGCGGCCGCCCGCGAGATGCTCGACGGAGGCGGCAACCAGCCCACGCCGGTCTTCGTCGACGGCGCGGTCACGGTCTACGCCTCCCCCGGCTGGCTGCCCGAGGGCACCAGCACCGTCGCCGCGGCGGTCGACGCGCTCCTCGGCTCCGTGGACGGCCGCGCCGGCTACGTCGCCGTCCAGGCCTACCTCGACCGCCACCGCGACGCCGCGCTTTCCGGCGTACGACGGACGCTCGCGCAGCGCACCGGACGCCCGGTCACCTTCGGCTGGGGCCCGCGCTTCCTGCACTCCACGGGCCAGTACCACAAGGGCGGCCCCGCGACGGGCGTCTACCTGCAGGTGACCGGCCAGCCCGAGGCCGACCTCGCGGTGCCCGACCGGCCGTTCACGTTCCACGAGTTCCTGACGGCCCAGGCAGTGGGCGACGGCCAGGTGCTCGCCGACAAGGGCCGCCCGGTCCTGCGGCTCCACGTCAGCTCCCCCGCTGACCTCGAGGCGATCCAGGGAGTGCTCGCATGACCTACGTCAACCCGCTGCGCGACGTCCGCGACCGCCGCCTCCCGCGCATCGCGGGGCCGTGCGGCATGGTGCTGTTCGGCGTCACCGGCGACCTGTCGCGCAAGAAGATCATGCCGGCGATCTACGACCTCGCCAACCGCGGTCTGCTGCCTCCCGGCTTCAGCCTCGTCGGCTTCGCGCGGCGCGACTGGGCCGACCAGGACTTCGCCCAGATCGTGCACGACTCGGTGAAGGCCTACGCCCGCACGGAGTTCCGCGAGGAGGTCTGGAAGCAGCTCTCCGAGGGCTTCCGGTTCGTCCAGGGCGACTTCGACGACGACGAGGCCTTCGAGCAGCTGCGCCAGACCATCGAGGAGCTCGACCGCACCCGCGGCACCGAGGGCAACCACGCGTTCTACCTCGCGATCCCGCCGGGCTTCTTCGGCGACGTCGTCGGCCAGCTCAAGGAGCACGGCCTCGCCGACCCCCGCGAGGACTCCTGGCGGCGCGTGGTCGTGGAGAAGCCGTTCGGGCACGACCTGGAGTCGGCGATCGAGCTCAACTCCACGCTGGCGGAGGTCTTCGAGTCCGGGTCGATCTTCCGCATCGACCACTACCTCGGCAAGGAGACGGTGCAGAACATCCTGGCGACGCGCTTCGCCAACACGATGTTCGAGCCGCTCTGGAACAACAACTACGTCGACCACGTGCAGATCACCATGGCCGAGGACGTCGGCATCGGCGGCCGGGCCGGCTACTACGACGGCATCGGCGCCGCGCGCGACGTCATCCAGAACCACCTCCTGCAGCTGATGTCGCTGGTGGCGATGGAGGAGCCGACGTCGTTCGACGCGGAGAGCCTGCGCATCGAGAAGCAGAAGCTGCTCTCGAGCATCACGCTCCCCCGCCGCCTCGACCTCACGACCGCCCGCGGCCAGTACGCCGCCGGCTGGGCTGGCGGGGAGAAGGTCGCGTCGTTCCTCGAGGAGGAGGGCATCGGCGCCCGGTCGACGACCGAGACCTACGCCGCCATCACGCTCCACGTCGACAACCGGCGCTGGGCCGGGGTGCCGTTCTACCTGCGCACCGGCAAGCGCCTGGGGCGTCGCGTCACCGAGGTCGCCGTCGTCTTCAAGCGGGCCCCGCACCAGCCGTTCAGCGCCTCCTCGGTCGAGGAGCTCACGCAGAACGCGCTGGTCATCCGGATCCAGCCCGACGAGGGCATGACGCTGCGCTTCGGCTCCAAGGTGCCCGGCACCGCGATGGAGATCCGCGACGTCAACATGGACTTCGCCTACGGCGGCTCGTTCACCGAGGACAGCCCGGAGGCCTACGAGCGGCTGATCCTGGACGTCCTGCTCGGCGACCCGCCGCTGTTCCCGCGCCACGAGGAGGTCGAGCTCTCCTGGAAGATCCTCGACCCGATCCTGCAGGCGTGGGAGCGCAAGGGGAAGCCGGACCAGTACGGCTCCGGCACCTGGGGACCGGAGTCGGCGGACAAGATGCTGGCCCGCGACGGACGCGTCTGGAGGAGGCCGTAACCATGATCGAGCTCACCAACACCACATCCTCGAAGATCGCCGCGGAGTTCGTGCGCGGCCGGGTCAAGGCCGGCAGTCCCGCCATGGGCATGGTGATGACGCTGGTCATCGTCGTGCCGGAGGACGACGCCGAGGCGGCCATGAAGGCCGCCCGCGAGGCCTCCCACGAGCACCCCGCCCGCGCGCTCGGCGTGATCCTGGGCGACGCCCGCGGAGCCGCGGAGATCAACGCGCAGGTCGGCACCGGCTCCGGCTGGACCGGCGAGACCGCGGTGATCCGGCTCAAGGGAGAGGTCGTCAAGCACGCGGCCTCGGTCGTGCTGCCGCTGCTGCTGCCCGACTCTCCCGTGGCGGTCTGGTGGCCCACCGAGGCCCCCGACGACCCCGCCGCCGACCCGCTCGGTGCGCTCGCGCAGCGGCGCATCACCGACGCCGCCGCCGCGCCGCGCGCCAAGGGCAAGGCGCTGCACGTGCAGTGCACGTCCTACGTCAAGGGCAACACCGACCTGGCCTGGACCCGCATCACGCCGTGGCGCGCGCTGCTCGCCGCCGCCCTGGACCAGCACCACGTGAAGGTCACCGGCGCCTCTGTCGCCGCCGAGCGCATCAGCCCCAGCGCCGACCTGCTGGCCGCCTGGCTGGGCTCGCGGCTGCGCGTGAGCGTCGACCGCACCACCTCGTCGGGTCCGGGCATCACCGAGGTGGTCCTCGAGACCACCCAGGGACCGATCCGGATCAGCCGCCCTGACGGCAAGCTGGCGACGTACGAGTCGCCCGGCAAGCCGGACCGGCCGATCGCGCTGAAGCGACGCAGCCTGCCCGAGCTGCTCGCCGAGGAGCTGCGGCGCCTCGACGAGGACGACGTCTACGCCGACGTCACCAAGCGGCTGCGGAAGGCGCAGGCGTCGTGAGCGCCCCGCTGGTCGAGGTCCACCCCGACTCCGCCGCCCTGGCCACCGCGGTCGCCGGCGAGCTGCTCTCGCGCCTCGCGGACGCCCAGGAGGCCGGGCGTGAGCCGCACATCGCCCTCACCGGCGGCACCATCGCCGAGGCGCTCCACCGCGAGCTGGCGCGGCTCTCCCCCGGCTCCGAGGTCGACTGGACCCGCGTCGTGGTGTGGTTCGGTGACGAGCGCTTCGTGCCCTCCGACGACGCCGACCGCAACGCCGGCCAGGCCCGCCGTGCCTTCCTGGACGCCGTCGGCGCCACCCAGGTGCACGAGATGCCGGCCAGCGACGCCTACGACGACGTCGAGGCCGCGGCGTTGGCGTTCGAGGAGACCGTGCACGCGCACGGGGTCGGCGAGTTCGAGGTCGTGATGCTCGGCATCGGACCCGATGGCCACGTCGCCTCCCTGTTCCCTGGTCGCCCCGAGCTCACGGTCGAGGACCGGATCGCCGTCTCGGTGACGGACTCCCCCAAGCCCCCGCCCGAGCGCATCAGCTTCACCTACTCCGCCCTCAACCGCACCCGCTCCACCTGGCTGATCGCCAGCGGCGAGGGCAAGGCGGAGGCGGTCGCCAAGGCACTGGCCGACGACGGCTCGATCCACGACACCCCGGCGCGCGGCGTGCAGGGCCAGGTCGACACCGTGTGGTTCCTCGACCGCGAGGCGGCGTCGCAGCTCTAGGCGTCCTTCGGGGCTGGTGTGTGCGGGGCTGGTGTCGGCCCGCGAGCTAGCCCTGCCCATCGGTCACCTATGTCGGCAGTTCGCGCCTCACGCCGACGTCTTCACGCTTGGCTGGGCCGAGGTCGTGACCAACTGCCGACGCTGAGTGTCACAAGTCGCACCACCAGTCACACCAGCCCCACGAGCCTCACCAGCCGGAGGGTGCCGCGCATTGCGCGGGCGGCGCGGGCGAAGCCCGTGTCGCCCCGTGCGCCGCCAAGCCGGTCGAGAGAGGCTCCGGGTCAAGGACGGCCGCAGGCCGCCGCGAAGCGGGCGCCGCAGGCGATCCTTGACGCGGAGACGCGACCGGCTACGCGCGCGGCACCCCAGATCAGCCCCGAGGAGGCAGCCACAGGTGCAGGGGTCTCGACGGACGCTCGTCGCTGGCGCTCCTCGCTGCTCGACCACCGGTGGGGCCGGGGTCCGCCCTAGAAGATGATGTCGCCGGACTTGCGGCGCGAGCGGAGGAGTTGGATCGCCTCGTCGAGGATGTCGGCGGCCTCGGTGTCGGAGCGGCGCTCCTTCACGTAGGCGAGGTGGGTCTTGTAGGGTTCGACCTTCGTCGCCGGCGGGGCGTTCTCGGAGTCCCGGCCTGCTGGCAGGCCGCACTTGGGGCAGTCCCACGAGTCGGGCGCGACGGCCTCGACCGAGAAGGTCACGACCGAGGTGTGCTCGCGGGAGCAGAAGTACGTGACGGGCTGGCGGGGCGCGGCCTCGCCGCGCTCGGCCTCACCCATGGGTCCGGCGCCGACCCGGCTGCCACGAATGGCGTTACCTCCACCAGCCACGTGTCTACCCTTCCCTCAGTTTTGGTAAGCGAGCAACAGGCCCAGCGCGATCACGCAGGCGAACCAGATGACACCGATGCCGACCGTGAACCGGTCGAGGTTGCGCTCGGCGACGGACGAGCCGCCCAGAGAGCTGCTGACACCGCCACCGAACATGTCGGAGAGCCCGCCGCCCCGTCCCTTGTGCAGGAGCACGAGGACGATCAGCAGGGTGCTCGTGATGACGAGCAGAACAGTGAAGAGCGTTGTCACAGCGAGGAATCCTACGTCAGAGGGTGGGGAGTCAGAGGACCGGCATGTCGTAGAAGCGGCAGATGCCGCCGAACTCGTCGACCTGGAGGCTCGCGCCGCCCACGAGGGCGCCGTCGACGTCCTCCTTGGCCATGATCCCGGCGACGTTGTTGGCCTTCACCGAGCCGCCGTAGAGCACCCGCACGCCGTCGGCCGCCTCGTCGCCGTGGACCTCGCGGATGCGCGCCCGGATGGCCGCACAGACCTCCTGCGCGTCGTCCGGGGTGGCCACCTCGCCGGTGCCGATGGCCCACACGGGCTCGTACGCCACGACCAGGCCGGCGACCTGCTCGGCCGTGAAGCCGGCGAGCGAGCCGTCGACCTGCGCCAGCGTGTAGGGCACGTGCTGGCCCGACTGGCGGACCTCGAGGCCCTCGCCGACGCACACGATCGGGGTCATGTCGGCGCGGTGGGCCTGGTGGGCCTTGGCGTTGACGACCTCGTCGGTCTCGGCGTGGTACTCACGGCGCTCGGAGTGGCCGACCACGACGTAGGAGCAGCCGAGCTTGGCCAGCATCCCCGCGGAGATCTCCCCGGTGTAGGCACCGGAGTCCTTCGTCGAGACGTCCTGGGCGGCGTACTTCACCGAGAGACGGTCACCGTCGACCAGGGTCTGCACCGACCGCAGATCGGTGAACGGCGGGCACACGACGACCTCGACCTTCGCGAAGTCGTGGCGCTTGTCCGAGAGCGTCCATGCGAGCTTCTGGACGAGCACCACCGCTTCCTGGTGGTTGAGGTTCATCTTCCAGTTGCCCGCCATCAGCGGCGTGCGACCCGCCGGCTTGCCGGCCTTGCTCGTGACAGCCATGCGTCAGTCCTCCAAGACCGTGATGCCGGGCAGTTCCTTGCCCTCGAGGTACTCCAGGCTGGCCCCACCACCGGTGGAGATGTGCCCGAAGGCGGCTTCGTCGAAGCCGAGCGCGCGGACGGCCGCAGCGGAGTCGCCACCGCCGACGACCGAGAGCCCGTCGATCTCGGTCAACGCCTGGGCGACCGCGCGGGTTCCCTCGGCGAACGCCGCGACCTCGAACACGCCCATCGGCCCGTTCCAGAACACCGTACGGGCGCCCTGGAGGGCTGCGGCGAACGCCGCGCCGGAGTCGGGTCCGATGTCGAGCCCGAGGGCGTCGGCGGGGATCTCCGAGGCGGGAACGACGCTCGGGTGCGGCTCGGTGTCGCCCGAGGGGAACGCCGTGTCGACGACGACGTCGGTCGGCAGCACGATCTCGACGCCCGACTCCTCGGCCCGCTGGAGGTAGGACCGGCACACGTCGAGCTGGTCGTCCTCGAGCAGGCTCTTGCCGACCTCGTGGCCCTGGGCCTTGAGGAAGGTGAACACCATGCCGCCGCCGATGAGCAGCTTGTCGGCCTTGCCAAGCAGGTTGTCGATGACGCCCAGCTTGTCGGAGACCTTGGAGCCGCCGAGCACGACCACGTAGGGCCGCTCGGGGTCGACGGTGAGCCGGCGCAGGACCTCGATCTCGGTGGCGACCAGGTCGCCCATCGCGTGCGGCAGCCGCTGGGCGACGTCGTAGACCGACGCCTGCTTGCGGTGCACGACGCCGAAGCCGTCGGAGACGAAGGCGTCCGCGAGCGCCGCGAGCTCGTCGGCGAAGGCGCCGCGCTCGCTCTCGTCCTTGCTCGTCTCGCCCGCGTTGAAGCGGACGTTCTCGAGCAGGGCGACCTCTCCGTCGCCGAGTGCGGCCACGGTCTGCTGCGCCGACTCCCCCACCGTGTCGGTGGCGAAGGCGACGGGAGCGCCGAGCAGCTCACCGAGCCGGTCGGCGACCGGACGCAGCGAGTACGCCGGGTCCGGGGCGCCCTGGGGCCGTCCCAGGTGGGCGGTGACGACCACCCGGGCGCCGGCCCCGACCAGCTTCTGGATGGTCGGGACGCTCGCGCGGATCCGGCCGTCGTCGGAGATTCGCGTGCCATCGAGCGGGACGTTCAGGTCCGAGCGGACCAGCACGCGCCGGCCGCGGACGTCACCCAGCGAGGAGAGGTCGCTCACGTCAGAGGGTCTCGCCGACGTAGCTGACGAGGTCGACGAGGCGGTTGGAGTAGCCCCACTCGTTGTCGTACCAGCCGACGACCTTGACCTGGTTGCCGATCACCTTGGTGAGCGGCGCGTCGAAGATGCACGACGCCGGGTCGGTGGTGATGTCGCTGGAGACGATCGGGTCCTCGCTGTAGCGCAGGATCTTGCCGTCGGCGGCCGCCTTGACGACCGCGTTGACCTCCTCGACCGTGGTCTCGCGGCCGGCCTCGAACGTGAGGTCGGTGGCGGAGCCGGTCGGGACCGGCACGCGCAGGGCGTAGCCGTCGAGCTTGCCCTTGAGCTCGGGCAGGACCAGGCCGATGGCCTTGGCGGCACCGGTCGAGGTGGGGACGATGTTGGTCGCCGCGGCGCGGGCGCGGCGCAGGTCCTTATGCGGGCCGTCGAGCAGGTTCTGGTCGCCGGTGTAGGCGTGGACCGTGGTCATCAGGCCCTTGACGATGCCGAACTCGTCGTTGAGCGCCTTGGCCATCGGGCCGAGGCAGTTGGTCGTGCACGAGGCGTTGGAGATGATCGTGTGGCTCGCGGGGTCGTAGTCGCCCTCGTTGACGCCCATCACGATCGTGACGTCCTCGTTCTTCGCGGGCGCGGAGATGATGACCTTCTTGGCGCCGCCGTCGATGTGGGCCTTGGCCTGCGTGGCGTCGGTGAAGAAGCCGGTGGACTCGATGACCACGTCGACGTTCAGGTCGCCCCAGGGCAGGTTGGCGGGGTCGCGCTCCTCGAAGACCTTGAACGTGTGGCCCGCGGCGGAGATGTCGGTGTCGGTGTGGGTCACGTCGCCGTCGAGCCGCCCCAGGATGGAGTCGTACTTCACCAGGGTGGCGAGCGTCTTGTTGTCCGTCAGGTCGTTGACGGCCACGATCTCGATGTCGGCTCCGGAGGCCACGACGGCCCGGAAGAAGTTGCGGCCGATGCGGCCGAATCCGTTGATGCCTACGCGTACGGTCACTGCGATTGCTCCTAGCGGTGAGCGGGTGGAACGACTCCGAGCTTGGGGAGCCGTCGGTTCGACCCTATCGGTTGCGGGCGCACGACCAGACTGTCGTCCCGCGGTACCAACGGGTAACTCTCGAAGGTCCCGGAGTCGCGGGACCTCAGCCCTCGTCGGCCAGCATCTCCGGGGTCAGCGAGGACTCCGTGTCGGGGATGCCGAGCTCCTCGGCGCGCTTGTCGGCCATCGCCAGCAGGCGGCGGATCCGGCCGGCGATCGCGTCCTTGGTCAGCACGGGCTCGTGCAGCTGCCCGAGCTCCTCGAGCGAGGCCTGCTTGTGCTCGAGCCGCAGCGAGCCGGCGAGCTGCAGGTGGTCGGGGATCTCGTCCCCGAGGATCTCCAGCGCGCGCTCGACGCGAGCACCAGCGGCGACGGCGGCGCGCGCCGACCGGCGCAGGTTGGCGTCGTCGAAGTTGGCCAGCCGGTTGGCGGTGGCGCGGACCTCGCGCCGCATCCGGCGCTCCTCCCAGGCCATGAGCGACTCGTGGGCGCCGAGGCGGGTGAGCAGCTGCCCGATGGCGTCGCCGTCGCGGATGACGACCCGGTCGACCCCGCGCACCTCCCGCGCCTTGGCCTGGATGCCGAGGCGACGGGCCACGCCCACCAGGGCGAGACCGGCCTCGGGGCCGGGGCACGTGACCTCCAGCGAGGAGGAGCGACCCGGCTCGGTGAGCGAGCCGTGGGCGAGGAAGGCACCGCGCCAGGCGGCCACCGCGTCGCAGCCGCCGCCGGACACGACGGCAGGAGGCAGGCCGCGCACCGGGCGCCCACGCTGGTCGAGCAGCCCGGTCTGGCGCGCGAGCGCCTCACCGTCCTTGGTCACGCGCACGATGTAGCGGCTGCCCTTGCGGATGCCGGCACCCTGCACCATCACGACGTCGGAGCCGTGGCCGTAGACCTCCGCGATGTCCTTGCGCAGGCGTCGCGCCGCGGCGCCGGTGTCCAGCTCGGCCTCGACCACGATCTTTCCGCTGACGATGTGGAGGCCGCCCGCGAACCTCAGCATCGAGGCCACTTCCGCCTTGCGGCAGCAGGTCTTCGTGATCTGGGTGCTGGACAGCTCCGCCTTCACCTGGGCTGTCATTGCCATGCGCCGATCCTCGCACGCGAGTCAATCACCCTCGGGGGCAGGCCTCCCGGCCCTCGGCGGCGACGGCCCGGTCAGTCGTCGGCCATGATCCGCGCGTAGGCGGCGGCCAGCTTGGCGGGGTCGTGGCGGGCCGAGCCGTCCTCGACCATCACGTCGTCGAGCACCAGCCGCGCGCCCTGCGCCGCCACGGCCGTCGCGAGCTCGTCGGCACCGTCACCCAGCGAGCGGGGGTCGGCGAGGACGACGTGCGGGCGCAGCCCGGGGGCGTGCTCCAGCAGCACCGCGAGGTGACCGGCCGGACCGAGACCGTCGGTCTCCCCCGCCTGCTCCTCGAGGTTGAGCACGACGATCAGGCGTGCCTCGGTGGTGACGATCGCCTCGCACAGCTCGCGGACCATGAGGTGCGGGATGACGGAGGTGAACCACGACCCGGGCCCGAGCACCAGCCAGTCGGCGGCTCGTACGGCGGCCACGGACTCGGGGCAGACGGTCGGGTCGGCCGGCTCCAGCGCGATCGAGGCGATGCGCCCGGACGTCGAGGCGACCTCGACCTGGCCGCGGACGGTGACCAGCGAGGCGGGCTCGAGTCCCTCCACCTCGGCGGTGATCACCATCGGCGTCAGCGCCATCGGCAGGACCCGTCCCTTGGCCCCCAGCAGCCGGCCCACCCAGTCGAGCGCGTCGACGTGGTCGCCGAGCAGCTCCCAGAGGCTGACGATGAGCAGGTTGCCGACGACGTGGCCACGCATGTCGCCCGCACCCTCGAAGCGGTGCTGCAGGACGCGCGACCAGGTGACGTCCCAGGTGTCCTGACCGCACAGCGCGGCCAGGGCCATCCGCAGGTCGCCGGGCGGCAGGACGCCGAACTCGCCGCGCAGCCGCCCGGAGGATCCGCCGTCGTCGGCGACCGTGACGATGGCGGTGAGGTCGTCCACGGTGAGGTCGTCGACGAGCAGCCGGAGCGCCGTGAGCGAGGCGAAGAGCCCGTGACCACCCCCGAACGCGACGACCGACTGGGCGCGCATGTCGTTCACCGGGCCCTCACTCCCGTCCGAGGTCGCGGTGGGTGACCCTGACCTCGAGACCGTGCGCGACCAGGCGCCGGCCGATCTCCTCGCTCATGGCGACGCTGCGGTGCTTGCCGCCGGTGCACCCCAGCGCCACGCGCATGAACCGCTTGCCCTCGCGGAGGTAGCCCTCGGCGACGCCGGTCAGCACCGGCACGTAGGCGTCGAGGAACTCCTCGGCGCCGGGCTGGGCGCGGACGTAGTCGGACACCGGCCCGTCCTTGCCGGTGCTGGCGCGCAGCTCGGGCACCCAGAACGGGTTGGGCAGGAAGCGCATGTCCGCGACGAAGTCGGCGTCGACGGGGATGCCGTACTTGAAGCCGAAGCTGATCACGTTGACGCTGAGCCGCATCGTCTCCGGCGAGCCGAAGGCCTCGCCGATCGCGTCGGTGAGCTGGTGGACGTTGAGCGCGGTGGTGTCGATGACCAGGTCGGCGTCGCTGCGCAGGTCGCCGAGGACCTGGCGCTCGCGCTGCAGGCCGTCCAGCAGCCGTCCGGTGCCCTGCAGCGGGTGCGGGCGGCGGGCGGCCTCCTGGCGGCGTACGAGGACGTCGTCTGCGGCGTCGAGGAAGACCAGGGTGGTGCGTCGACCGGTCGCGCCCTGCGCGAGGTTGGCGTGCAGCGTGTGGAAGAACGACCCGGACCGGACGTCGACGACGACCGCGATGCGCTGGGCCGAGGAGAAGCCCTCGTCGACGAGCTTGACGACGTCCGGCAGGAGGCTGGGGGGCAGGTTGTCGACGACGTAGTAGCCGAGGTCCTCGAGCTCCTTGGCCGCCGTGCTGCGCCCGGCGCCGGTCATGCCGGTGACGACCACGAGCTCGCCCCGCTCGGTGGCGTCGGTGTCGCGCGTGGGGGTCATCAGGACTCCTCGATCTCGCCGGTGGCGGTGTTGACGGACACAGTCTGGCCGGTGGGCGCGGTCTGGGCGACGGCGTCCTTGATCGCGGTCGCGGTGCGCTCGCCGATGCCGGGCACCATCGCGATCTCCTCCACCGAGGCGAGGCGGAGCTTCTTGAGCGAGCCGAAGTGCTTGAGCAGGGTCTTGCGGCGCACCTCGCCCAGCCCCGGGACGTCGTCGAGCAGGCTCTCCACCATGGTCTTGGAGCGCCGCGACCGGTGGTGGTTGATCGCGAAGCGGTGGGCCTCGTCGCGGACCCGCTGGAGGAGGTAGAGACCCTCGGAGGAGCGCGCCAGGATGACCGGGTCCTCCTGGCCAGGGACCCACACCTCCTCGAGCCGCTTGGCCAGGCCGACGACCGGGATGTCGACGATGCCGAGCTCGTCGAGCGCCTGCTGGGCCGCCGCGACCTGCGGCGGGCCGCCGTCGACCACCACCAGGCCCGGGGCGTAGGCGAACTTGCGCGGCCGGCCGGTCTCGGGGTCCACGAGCATCGGGCCGCTGTCGGTCGCGACCTCCTTGCTGCGGGCCTGCTCGTCGAGCAGGCGCCGGAAGCGGCGGGTGATCACCTCGTGCATCGAGGCGACGTCGTTCTGCCCGTCGACGCCCTTGATGACGAAGCGGCGGTACTCGCCCTTGCGGGCCAGGCCGTCCTCGAAGACGACCATGGAGGCGACCACCTCGGTGCCCTGCAGGTTGGAGACGTCGTAGCACTCGATGCGCAGCGGGACCTCGTCGAGGTCGAGCGCCAGCTGGATCTCCTCCAGCGCGCGGTTGCGGGTGGTGAGGTCGCTGGCGCGACGGGTCTTGTGCAGGACCAGCGCCTGTCCGGCGTTGCGGGCCACGGTCTCCTGCAGCGTCTTCTTGTCGCCGCGCTGCGGGACGCGGACCTGCACCCGGCTCCCCCGCCGGTCGCTGAGGAGGTCCTCCCAGGTCTCGACGTCCGGCGGCAGCGCCGGCACCAGGATCTCGCGCGGGATGGCGTCGGCCTCGGCCTCGCCGGCGTAGAGCTGGAGCAGGAAGTCCTCGACGAGCTCGGGCGTGCCGCCCTCGTCGACGCGGTCGGCCACCCAGCCGCGCTGGCCGCGGATCCGGCCGCCGCGGACGTAGAAGATCTGGACGGCCACCTCGAGCGGGTCCTCGGCCAGCGCGATCACGTCGGCGTCGGCGCCGTCGCCCAGGACGACCGCCTGCTTCTCGAGCGCCTTCTCGAGCGCGCCCAGGTCGTCGCGCAGCCGCGCGGCACGCTCGTAGTCCTGCGCGTCGGAGGCGGCGTACATCTCCTTCTCGATGCGGCGCACGAACGGACGGGTCTGCCCGCCCATGAAGTCGCAGAAGTCGTCGACGATCTCCCGGTGCTCCTCGGGCGAGACCTGGCCGACGCACGGCGCCGCGCACTTGCCGATGTAGCCGAGCAGGCAGGGCCGCCCGATCTGGGCCGAGCGCTTGAAGACGCCGTTGCTGCAGGAACGCATCGGGAAGACCCGCAGCAGGACGTCGACGGTCTCGCGGATCGCCCACGCGTGGCTGTAGGGGCCGAAGTAGCGGGTGCCCTTGCGCTTGGCGCCGCGCCCCACCATCACCCGGGGGAACTCCTCGCCCACGGTGACCGCGAGCCAGGGGTAGGACTTGTCGTCGCGGTACTTGACGTTGAACCGCGGGTCGAACTCCTTGATCCAGGAGTACTCCAGCTGGAGCGCCTCGACCTCGGTGTTGACTACCGTCCACTCCACGCTGGCGGCGGTCGTGACCATCGTCGCCGTGCGCTGGTGGAGGTTGCCGATGTCCTGGAAGTACGACGACAGCCGGGCGCGGAGGTTCTTCGCCTTGCCGACGTAGACGACGCGGCCCTTCGGGTCGCGGAAGCGGTAGACGCCCGGCTGCGTCGGGATCGAGCCCGGCTCGGGACGGTAGGACAGCGGCCCGCGGGTGGGTCGGGACGAGCGGGGCGGTGGCACTCCTCAAGCCTACGGTCCGCCACGGACAGGCGAAGGACGCCCTCGGCCGGCCCGAGTGTCGGCTTTGTGGTTATTGTCGCGTCGATTACTGTTCTTTCATGCACTGTCGCGACCGCTACGGACTCCGGCTCACCACGTCGGACGTCGCCGCCGAGTCCTACAACCGCGGCGTCGGCGACCTGCTCCGGCTGCGCGCGGGGGCGGTCGAGGCGATCGCGGCCTCGGTGACGCACGACCCCACCTTCGCCCTGGGCCACGCCGCCCTCGCCCTGCTCGGTCACGACCTGTGCGCCCCGGTGGACGTCGCGGGCCGGATGCGCGACGCCGAGCGGCACGCCGCGCGAGCCACCGAGCGCGAGCGCAGCCACGTCCACGCGATCCTGTCGCACCTGCGCGGCGACTCCACCCCCGTCGTGCGCCACCTCGAGACCTACCCGGTCGACGCGCTCCTGCTGTCGGCGGCGGTGCCGACCATCGCCTTCGCCGGCGTCACCGAGGTCCCGCAGCAGGCCTGGGACATCGTCGAGAGGGCAGCACCCGCCTACGGCGACGACTGGTGGTACGCCGGGCTGCTCGCCTTCATCCGCCAGGAGCAGGGCCGCTTCGACGAGGCCATGGACCTCTCGTGCCGGTCGCTGGCGGTCGAGCCCAGCGCCGGGCACTCCGCCCACGCCCGGGCGCACGCGCACTACGAGACCGGAGACCACCGAGCCGGTCTGGCGTGGATGGACGGCTGGGTGACCGGTGACGGGGCGAGCATCGACAGCATCAGCCACTTCTCCTGGCACGCCGCGCTCCACGAGCTCTCGCTCGGCGACCTGGCGGCGGTGCGCCGCCGCTACGACGCGCAGCTGCGACCCGAGCAAGGCCTCGGCTGCCGCGCGCTGGTCGACAGCGGCTCGCTGCTGATCCGGTGGTCCATGACGCCCGACGCCGAGGACGTGCCCGACCTGCAGCGGGTCGCCCAGGTCGTCGGACGTGACGTGCTCGAGCGGCCCGCCACGCCCTTCCTGGCCATGCACAGCGCGGTGACCCTGCTCGCGCTCGGCGACGGCGCCGGCCTGCAGCGTCTGGGCCGCTTCGCTGCGGGCCACGCCCACCCGACCCACCGCGAGGTGGTCGCTCCACTCGTGGCCGCACTGCGCGAGATGCACGCCGGCCGGTACGCCGGGGCCGCTGCGTCGCTGGCGGCCCTCTCCCCCGCGATCCCTCGCCTGGGCGGCTCGGACGCACAGCGCGAGATCGTCGAGGAGGTCAGGATCGCCGCGCTGATCCGGGCCGACCGGCTGGACGAGGCCCGCGACCTGCTCGACCGGCGGCTGGACCGACGTACGTCGCGGCGCGACGAGCGCTGGCGCGACACCTGCCTCCAGCCGGCCGTCTGAGCGACCGGCCGGAGCAGGAGGTCCTACGCCGCCAGGATCTTGTCGCCCTCGACGGCGATCTGCACCTTGGCCAGCGCCGAGCCCGCCGGCCCGCCCTCGACCTCGCCGGTCGCGGCGGAGAACGAGCTGCCGTGGACCGCGCACGCGATGACGCCGTCCTCGACGGAGGTGACGGTGCTGCCCTGGTGGGTGCAGACGGCGGTGAAGGCGACGAAGTCGCCCTCCGTGGGCTGGGTGATGACGATCTGCTGGTCGCCGAGGATCAGTCCGCCGCCGACGGGCACCTCGGAGGTGGTGGCGAGCTCGGTGCCGGCCTCGGCCTCGGCACCGCCGCCCCCGCCACCCTCGTCATCGCTCGAGCCGCCCCCGCAGCCCGCGAGGGCGGCAGCGACCCCGAGGGCCCCGAGGCCGTGGAAGACGATGCGACGGGTGGGCCGGTACTGCGTCTGTCGTGGTGCGGACATGCGTGCCTCCTGGGCGTGGGGGGTCAGGCGCGGCTGATCTGGCCGTCCGTCACGGTGATCTCGACCGGGCCGAGAGGCTCGGTGGCGGGACCCTTCTCGGCGGCTCCGTCGGTGAGCGAGAACTCGCTGCCGTGGCAGGGGCAGACGATGCTCTTGGTGACCTCGCTGACCGGGCAGCCCGAGTGGGTGCACTGGATGTCGAAGCCCTTGAAGTCGCCGGCGGTCGGCTGGGTGACCACCACGCCCTCCTCGGGGAAGACCGCCCCGCCGCCGACCGGGATGTCCGCGGCCGCGGCGAAGCCGGCCGCCGCCGGAGCCGACGAGGACGCCGGTCCGGAGGGACTCGAGGAGCCCGACGACGACGGGGACGAGGGGGTCGGGTCCTCCGTGGCGGTGGAGCCGCCGTCGTCGTCGCTGCCGCACGCGGCGAGCACCGGCAGGGCCAGCCCCACACCGGCGGCGCCCGTCAGTGCCTTGCGCCTGCTGAGTCCTGATGTCGCCATGTGAGTACCCTCCGAGAGCGGTCCAGTAGTTGAAAGACACACTACTCAGCCGCCTGAGAGCATCATGAGAACCAGCCGCGAGCCGGCCGAGAAACCGACCTCGATAGCCTTGCCCCGTGGGGGTGACGGAAGCCGGCGGGCAGGTCGACGCGTACGTCGACACCCTCGACGACCTCGTCGCCGCCCTCGAGCAGGACCCCGTCAACGTCCAGCAGCTCCGTGGCAACGGCCACACGGCGGAGATCGACGCGGCGCTGACCGAGATCGTCGAGTCCTCCGACATCCCCATCTACGTCGCGCTCGTCGGCGAGCTGCCCGAGCTCTCCGCCGACCGTCCGGCGGAGGACCTGGCCGTCCGCCTGCAGTCGAACCTCGAGCCGGACGCTCTCTACATCGTGGCCGTCGGGCGCACCGGCGGCACGACGTTCTCCTACGGGGGTGACGACGTCGGCGTCGAGAGCGCGATCTACGAGGGCCTGCAGAAGACCTACGGCGACTACGACTACGACGCCCCGCGAGCCAGCGACGCCGGCCGGGCGGCCATGATCGCCACCGTGGCGTCCTCCGACGACGGCACCATCTCCGACTCCCTGGTGGAGACCTACACCGAGGACGCCACCTGGACCAGCCCCCGCTACGAGTCGCGCCAGGATGCCTACCTGCACTCAGAGGTCGCGGGGCTCTCCCTCTGCGTGGGGGTGCTCGTCGCGCTCACCCTGTGGCGGCTCACCCGCACCTGGGCGCTGCGCGCGGTGGTGCCGGCTCCGGCGCCCGGCGCGCACGGACGGGCCACCGGGCGCGACTCGCGGCCCACCGGCCGGACGCGGCGCGAGGTGGACGCGGCGGCCCGGGCCCTGGCGTCGGACGCGATGCCCGACGTCGAGGACGTGCGCGGTCAGGCCAGCAGCGCGCTGGACACGCTCGCCGCCGAGCTCACCCGCAAGCCGTCCGGCCCCGGGGTGGACGACGCCCTGGGCTGCCGCGTGGCGGCCGAGCAGGTCGTCGACTCCGACGACGTCCTCGACGTCGTCGGGGCGCTGGTGCTGGCGCGCGCCGGGCGGGAGCTCCTCCAGGACCCCGACCGGCCCTACCGACCGTGCTTCCTCAACCCGCTGCACGGACGCGGCTACATCGAGACCAGCGCGCCCGTCGGCGGTGACGACGAGGTGACCGTGCCGGTGTGCCGGCGGTGCAGCAAGGCCGGCGGCACGGCACGCGGGTACGAGCCGCTGCTCGCCCGCCGCCGCGGCCTGGTATCCCGGGCCCCGCGGCCCTACTACGAGGGCGACACGGTCTGGGCGCGCACGGGCTTCGGGTCGCTCGACCCCGACCTGTGGCGCCGGGTCACCGAGGACCGGTCATGAGGGACTGGCGCCTCGTCGTCGGGCTGGTGGTGTCCGTGCTCCTGGGCACGGCCGCCGGGCTCGTGCCGGCGCTGCGGGCGGAGACCGACCCGATCGCCGCCGTCGAGCCGCCGGGCGACCGGGTGAAGGCGGCGATCGAGGAGCTGCGCGTGGACCGCGTCCACGTGCCCGAGGACGGCCGGGGGATGCTCGACGAGGCCGGCGAGCGCCGGCTCGAGGCCCTGCTCGCCGACGCCGACCCGGCCGTCTACGTCGTGGTCTGGGCGGAGACCAACCAGGCCGGCTACGGCTCGCCCTACGACGTCGTCGACCAGCTCGGTGCCGCGATCGACCCCCGCGCCGTCATGGTCGTCTGGGAGGGGCCGGGCCGCGGCGACGTCGGCACCCTGGACGGGTACGTCCCGGCCATCATGGCCTTCGAGGGCGAGCCCGAGGCGCGCATCACCGAGCTCGTCGAGCAGCTCCGCGGCCAGACGGTCGAGCCCCGCGACGAGGAGCCGACCGGTGAGGTGATCGCCGGCGGGCTCGCCGGGTCGATGGGCGGGGCCGCCGCCTACGGCCTGCTCATGCTCGTGGTCGGCCTCGTCCGGCTCGCCCGCCGTCGCCCGTTCCTCGTCCCCGGACCCTGGCAGAAGGACCCCTCGTGAGCAACGCCGACGACCGTATCGACCAGCTGCTGACGACCGTGCAGGCGTCGCTGGACGCGACCGGCGTCTACGTCGCACCCGCCATGGCGAGGTACGTCGACGCCGCCGACGTCGCCCGCATCGAGGCGGCCGTGGCGCGCTCCCCCGAGCCGATCTTCGTCGTGGCCTACCCCCTCGACTACGGCGACGCGTTCAACGGCGACGCCGGTGACCTGCTCAGCCGGCTCCACGACCGGTCCGACGCGCCCGGGATCTACGTCGCCAACGGCGCCGTCTACGCCGAGGCGCAGGAGTTCCGGCTCGAGGCGCGGACCTGGGGCGACAGCCTGGGCGGCACCAGCGCGGACAGCTACGAGCTGTCGACCCTCGGCGAGGAGACCGCCCCCGGCGACCTGGGCGAGCAGCTGGCGACCGTGGCCGAGGCCGTCGCCGACGGCACCGTGACCGAGCAGTACCTCGAGCTCGTCCAGGAGCGGCGCGAGAGCCCGAGAACCGGCGCCGACCCGGGTGGCTTCGGCGACGACGGCGCCCCGGTGGCGGCCTACACCGTGGGTGGCGTGGTGCTGGCCGTCGTCCTGGTCTGGGCCGTCGCCGCCGGCCGGCGCCGTTCGGGTCGGTCGCGGACCGTCGGTGGCGCCGGACGGCGCGAGTTCACCCTCCCGGCCTCCGTGCTGGACCGGGTGCGCGACGCCCACGACGAGCAGCTCACCCGGCGCGCCCATCGCGAGGTGCTGGCGCTGGGCGAGCGCATCGACGCCGCCGACATGGACGCGGCGCGCGCGCCACGCTCCTGGCAGGCGGCGCTGGACCACTACGACGCCGCCCGCCGGGTGCTCGGCGAGGGCGACGGCGCCGAGGTCGACGTGCTGGACGTCGTCGGGGCGATCGTCCTCGCCGAGCGCGGCGACGAGGCGCTCACCGCGGCCCTGGCGGGCCGGCCGTTCGAGCCGACCACGCCCTGCTTCCTCGACCCCCTGCACGGCGAGGCCACGGCGGAGGGCTCGATCGAGCGCGGCGGCGACCGGATCGCCGTACCGCTGTGCCGGGACTGCCGCACCGAGCTGCGCAAGAAGCGACGCCCCGACATCCTCGACGTGGTGCGCGACGGCAAGCCCGTGCACTACTTCGAGACCGACGACGAGCCCTGGGCCTCCACCGGCTACGGCGCGCTGTCGCACGACCTGGTCGAGCGGCTGCACCGCCGCCGCTAGGACTTCTTGGCGGCGGCCCTCTTGCGCGTGGTGGCCTTCTTCGCCGGCGCCTTGGCGGTCACGGCCTTGCGGGCACCACGTGCCTCCGGGGCCGCGCTGGCCGCCAGCATCCGCTTCGGCTGCTGGGCGTGCCGGCCGTCGAGCATCGGCGCGAGGAACTGGCCGGTGTAGGAGTCGGGGTTGGCCGCCACCTGCTCCGGCGTGCCCTCGGCCACGACCATGCCGCCCCGCGAGCCGCCCTCGGGACCCATGTCGACCAGCCAGTCGGCGGTCTTGATGACGTCGAGGTTGTGCTCGATGACCAGCACGGAGTTGCCCTGGTCGACCAGCCGGCCGAGCACCAGCAGCAGCTTGCGGATGTCCTCGAAGTGCAGGCCCGTGGTGGGCTCGTCGAGGACGTAGACGGTGCGGCCGGTGGAGCGCTTCTGCAGCTCGGAGGAGAGCTTGACGCGCTGCGCCTCACCGCCCGACAGGGTCGTCGCCGGCTGCCCGAGGCGGACGTAGCCCAGGCCCACCTCGACCAGGGTCTTCATGTGCCGCGCGATCGGCGGGACGGCCGCGAAGAACTCGACCGCCTCCTCGATCGGCATGTCCAGGACCTCGGCGATGGTCTTGCCCTTGTAGTGGACCTCGAGCGTCTCGCGGTTGTAGCGGGCGCCGTGGCACACCTCGCACGGGACGTAGACGTCGGGCAGGAAGTTCATCTCGATCTTGATCGTGCCGTCGCCGGAGCACGCCTCGCAGCGCCCGCCCTTGACGTTGAACGAGAAGCGACCCTGGAGGTAGCCGCGCATCTTGGCCTCGGGGGTCGAGGCGAAGAGCTTGCGGATGTGGTCGAAGACACCGGTGTACGTCGCCGGGTTGGACCGCGGGGTGCGGCCGATCGGCGACTGGTCGACGTGGATCACCTTGTCGACGTGCTCGAGGCCGGTGATCTTCTGGTGCCGGCCCGGGACGGTGCGGGAGCGGTAGATCTGCTTGGCCAGCGAGGTGTAGAGGATGTCGTTGACCAGCGTCGACTTGCCCGAGCCCGAGACGCCCGTGACGGCAACGAACATGCCGAGCGGGAAGGCGACGTCGACGTTGCGCAGGTTGTGCTCTCGCGCGCCGTGCACCTTGAGCTCGCGGCCCTTGGTGCGCGGTCGGCGCACCTCGGGGACCGGGATCTCCCGGCGACCGGAGAGGTACTGGCCGGTCATCGAGTCCGGGTGGTCGAGCAGGCCCTGGACCGAGCCGCTGTGGACGACCTGCCCGCCGTGCTCGCCGGCGCCGGGCCCGATGTCGACGACCCAGTCGGCGACCCGGATGGTGTCCTCGTCGTGCTCGACGACGATCAGCGTGTTGCCGAGGTCCTTGAGCCGGACCAGCGTCTCGATCAGCCGCTTGTTGTCGCGCTGGTGGAGCCCGATGGAGGGCTCGTCGAGGACGTAGAGGACGCCGACCAGGCCCGCGCCGATCTGGGTGGCCAGGCGGATGCGCTGCGCCTCGCCGCCCGACAGCGACCCCGAGGGCCGGTCGAGGGAGAGGTAGTCGAGCCCGACGTCGAGCAGGAAGTTGAGGCGCTCCTGGATCTCCTTGAGCACCCGCTCCCCGATCTGGCGCTCGCGCGCACTCAGGTCGAGGTCGCGCAGGAAGTCGGCGGTCTCGTTGATCGGCAGCGCGCAGACCTCGGCGATGTTGCGCCCGCCGAGCAGGACCGCCATCGAGACCGGCTTGAGCCGGCTGCCCTTGCACGTGGGGCAGGGCACCTCGCGCATGAAGCCCTCGAACCGCTCGCGGCTCGTGTCGGACTCCGCCTCGCGGTGGCGCCGCTCGATGTAGGGGCGCACGCCCTCGAACGCCGCGTAGTAGGCGCGCTGGCGGCCGTAGCGGTTGCGGGTGACGACGTGGACCTTGGTGGAGTGGCCGTCGAGGATGGACTTCTGGGACTTGGTCGAGAGCCGCTCCCAGGGCGTGTTGAGGTCGAAGCCGAGCTCGTCGCCCAGCGCGCCGAGCAGCTTGAGGAAGTAGTCGGCGACGTGGGCCTGGCTCCACGGCTGGATGGCGCCCTCGCCGAGGGTGGCCGACGGGTCGGGCACGACCAGCTCGGGGTCGACCTCCATGCGGGTGCCGAGGCCGCTGCACGCGGGGCAGGCGCCGAACGGCGAGTTGAAGGAGAACGAGCGCGGCTCGAGCTCGTCGGTGTCGATCGGGTGGTCGTTGGGGCACGACATCTTCTCGCTGAACCGCATCTCGCGGTCGGGGTCCTTGGCGTCCAGGTCGACGAAGTCGAGCAGGACCAGGCCGCCGGCGAGGTTGAGCGCGGTCTCCACGGAGTCGGTGAGGCGGCGCTTGGAGGTCTCCTTGACCGCCAGCCGGTCGACCACGACCTCGATCGTGTGCTTCTTCTGCTTGTCGAGCTTGGGACCGTCGGTCAGCAGCGCGTCGAGGGTGTGGGTCTCGCCGTCGACCTTGGCGCGGCTGAAGCCCTGGGTCTGGAGCTGGCGGAACAGCTCGAGGTACTCGCCCTTGCGGCCGCGGATCACCGGGGCCAGGACCTGGAACCGGCGGCCCTCCTCGAGCGAGAGCACCTTGTCGACGATCTGCTGCGGCGTCTGCCGCTCGATGGGCGCGCCGCACGTCGGGCAGTGGGGGCGGCCGGCGCGGGCGTAGAGCAGGCGGAGGTAGTCGTAGACCTCCGTGATCGTGCCGACGGTGGAGCGGGGGTTCTTCGAGGTGGACTTCTGGTCGATCGAGACCGCGGGCGAGAGGCCCTCGATGAAGTCGACGTCGGGCTTGTCCATCTGCCCGAGGAACTGGCGCGCGTAGGCCGAGAGCGACTCGACGTAGCGGCGCTGGCCCTCCGCGAAGATCGTGTCGAACGCGAGCGAGGACTTGCCCGAGCCCGACAGGCCCGTGAACACGATGAGCGAGTCACGGGGAAGGTCGAGCGAGACGTCCTTGAGGTTGTGCTCCCGGGCTCCCCGGATGATGAGCTGATCCGCCACTGCCGTCCTTCGGGCTAGGTCTGGTTCGAACAAGTGTTCGTCACCCGCGAGCGCTAATCAAGCCGACGCGACCGACATCTCAGAGTCTCACGCGCCACCGACAGCCCGGAATCTCCGACTCCCACGCCCACCGTTACCCATGCGCGAGGATGAGCCCCATGACCGACGCCGACCTGACCGATGAGCTGCAGGACGCGACCTCGCGCCTGGTGCGCACCGTGGACGCCCTCACCGACGAGGAGTACGCCGCCGCGTCTCTCCTGCCCGGCTGGACCCGCGGCCACGTGGTGGCCCACCTCGCCCTCAACGCCGAGGCGCTCGCGGGCGTGCTGGCCGGCATCGTGAGCGGCCGGCCGGCCCCGATGTACCCGTCCCAGGAGCAGCGCGACGCCGACATCGAGGAGCTCGCCGCGGCCGAGCCCGGCGAGCTCCGCGACCGGCTCCTGGCGTCGACGACCGAGCTCGCGGACGCGGTCGCCGCCGTGCCCGAGCCGGGATGGGACACCGTCGTCGAGCGCACCCCGGGCAGCGGACGGACCTTCGTCGCGCACGCCGTGCCGGGCATGCGGCTGCGCGAGGTCGAGATCCACCATGCCGACCTCGCCGCCGGCTACACCCGCGCCGACTGGCCCACGTCGTTCTCGCAGCGGGTGGTGCGCTCGATGATGAAGCGGGACGCCGGCGACCAGCCCTTCACGGCGGCGCCGCACGACGTGGACGGCACGTGGCAGTGTGGTGAGGTGACCGCCTCCTCCCCCGTCGTCCGCGGCAGCGTCGCGGACCTCGCGTGGTGGCTGACCGGTCGCGACGACGGAGCGG
The DNA here is from genome assembly GCF_015024225.1 of Nocardioides lijunqiniae. GTDB lineage: Bacteria > Actinomycetota > Actinomycetes > Propionibacteriales > Nocardioidaceae > Nocardioides > Nocardioides lijunqiniae. The sequence goes on along the minus strand of NZ_JACJGM010000003.1, from coordinate 74,191 downwards.
GACTCACGACGGACGGCGGCGCGCTGCCGAGGATCGAGGCATGGTGAGCGACGAGGGCTACACCGGCGAGGTGACGGTCGGCGGCGGCGCCGACGTGCGCGAGCTCGCGCACCTGCGCATCACCAAGGTCGCGGTGGACGAGGCGATGTCCAACAACTGCTACCTCCTCACCTGCCGGGAGACCGGCGACCAGGTGCTCGTCGACGCCGCGTCCGAGCCCGAGACGCTGCTGCCGGTCATCGGCGACGCCGGCTTGGCCACCGTCGTCACCACCCACCAGCACTGGGACCACCACCGCGCCTTGGACGCCGTCGTCCGCGCGACGGGCGCGGAGGTCGTGGCCGGAGCGCCGGACGCCGCGGCCATCACCGACCAGACCGGGGTCCCGGTCACCCGCACGGTCGGCGACGGCGACACGGTCGCGGTCGGCGCCTGCACGCTGGAGGTCATCGCGGTCGCCGGCCACACCCCCGGCTCGATCGCGCTCGTCTACCGCGACCCCGAGGGTCACCCGCACCTGTTCACCGGCGACTCGCTGTTCCCCGGCGGCGTCGGCAACACCTTCGGCGACGACGCGGCGTTCGCCCAGCTCGTCGACGAGGTCGAGACCAAGATCTTCGCCGCCCTGCCCGACGACACGTGGTTCTACCCCGGCCACGGCGACGACTCCACGCTCGGCGCCGAGCGGGCGTCGATCCCGGAGTGGCGGGCACGGGGCTGGTAGGTCCGCGCGCCGCACGTCATCCCGCCCCGAGAGGCGGGACGAGGCGGCGACCTGTCCCGGAGACATGGGGGGATGGGCCGGGACAGGTCGCGCTACCGCAGGAACGCCCGCGGCGGGTCCCCATGCACCGAGCACCGAGGCGTTCTGGGAACGATCTAACCGGTCCCGGCGCTCCGTGTCACCTGTTACCGTCTATTTGCCTTTGTGGGCTAGACCGGCTCACTTTGTTACCCGCCCGTGGATCTCAGCTGTAGGTGACCTTGACGGTGTCCGTGACCGGGAGGGCCTGGCAGGCCAGCCGGATGCCCTCGTCGAGGTCCTCGTCGTCGAGGACGTCGTTGTGGAGAAGCTTGACCTCGCCCTCGAGGAGCCGGACCGCGCAGGCCGAGCACTCCCCCTCGCGGCACGAGTACGGCGCCTTGATGCCCTTCGCCTCCAGGTGGTCGAGCATCTTGGTGCCGGCCTCCCAGTCGTCGAAGGCGTGCTGCTCGCCGTCGAGCTCGACCTCGAGCCGGGCGGGACCGCGCGCGCCGACAGCCGCGTCGTCGGCGGCGTCCTGCTCGTCGGTCTCGGCCGCGGAGATCTCGCTCTCGGCCACCTCGACGTCGTGGAGGTCGCCGAAGGGGTTGCCGCCGAGGGAGACGAACTTCTCCTGGTGACGACGGTCGCGCGGGAAGCCGAGCTCCTTGAGCGCGCCCACGGTCATCTTCATGAACGGCGCCGGCCCGCAGACGAACGCGTCGGCCGACGAGTGGGCGGCGGCGAACGCCTTCATCTGCTCGGGCGTCGGAAGCCCCTGGACCGACTCGAGCCAGTGGACGACCTGGAGCCGCTCCGGGTGCTCGGCCGCGAGGGCGCTGAGCTCGGCGGCGAAGATCACCGACGACTCGTCGCGGTTGGCGTAGAACAGCACGATGCGCCCGGAGCCCTGCGCCAGCGCCGTGCGCGTGATCGACAGGATCGGGGTGATGCCCGACCCGCCGGCGAACAGCAGCAGGTCGGCGTCGAGCGAGGCGGGGGTGAAGATGCCGCTGGGCGGCAGCACCCGCAGGGTGTCGCCCCGGCGGAGCCGGTCGCAGATCCAGTGGGAGGCGTAGCCGTCGACGGTGCGCTTGACGGTGATCGTCAGCCGTCCGGTCTCCTCGTACGACAGCGGGCTGCTGGACAGCGAGTAGCAGCGCGCGGCGACGCCGGTCCGGTCGCTGGGGACGGCGACGGTCAGGAACTGACCGGGCTGGTAGGAGAAGTGGTCGGCGTGCTCGTCGGGGACCTCGAAGGTGACCGAGTGCGCGTCGGCCGTCTCCTCGACGACCTCCGCGACCGTGAGCTCGAAGGATGCGGTGTCCATGGGTGGGTCAGTATCCGTCCTCGGCGCCGATGTCGACCTTCCCCTCACGTACGGCGGACTCGATGCTGGCGCTCAGCCGGGGGCACCCCTGGTGGTGGTCGCGCCCGCGCCCGTCGCGGCGCGACAGCTCGGGGCACGCCTCGCGCGCCTCGCGGCTCCACTGGATCGAGGTGTGGTGGTCGCTGTTCTTCTTCACGCCGACCCGCGCCAGGCAGTCCAGGCACGCGACGTCGGTGAGGCGGGCGCTGGTGTAGAGGCGCTGGTCCTCGAGGGTGTCGGCGCTGGTCGGGACGAAGGACGCCATCAGGTGCCCGTCATGACCGACGGCGTGTCGCTCTCGGTCGACGTGGGGGCCTCGTCCGCGGCCTTCTCGTCGGCCGCCTTCCGCGCGAGGTTCTGGGCGACCTCCTCCTGCCAGTACTCGTTGGCCTTGGTGGTGTCGACCTCGAACTCGAAGCGGTCGACCATCTCCGGCTGCACGTCGGCCCGGTCGACGTAGAACTGCTCGTACCACCGGCGCAGCTGGTAGACGGGGCCGTCCTCCTCGCAGAGGAGGGGGTTCTGCACGGGCACCTTGTTCTTCCAGATGTGCACGTCCTGCAGGAAGCCACCGCCGAACATCTCGGCGTACTTCTTGCTGATGTAGGCGGCGGTCTTGTCGTCGATGCCCTCGGGCTTCTTGACCGTGATGCCGTACTGGAGCGTGAACGAGTCGGGCCCGGTCGGGATGTGGCAGTTGATCAGGATGACCTCGGTCTCGAAGCCCTTGTAGTCGACGTCGAGCCAGTTGATCATGTACGACGGCCCGTAGTAGGTGGCCTCGGACTTGAGGAACAGCTCGGCGTCGCCGTAGCCGCCGGTCATGTCGGGGCGGCCCTTGGACTCCATGAACTGGGTCGCCTGGTGGCCCTCGAAGACGTTGCGGAAGCTGGTCGGGAACGAGAAGTGCACGTAGTAGAAGTGCGCCATGTCGACGACGTTGTCGATGAGCTCGCGGCAGTGGGAGTCGGTGATCGGCACGACCTCCCAGGTCCAGTCGGTGTACTCGTCGGTGCCGACACCGGGCAGCTCGGGCGGCAGCAGGTCGTGGTCGGCCGCGGAGCCCTCGACGTCGTGCCAGATCAGCAGCTGGCCGTTGCGGATGGCCGTGGGGTACTTCTGGGTGCGGGCGCGCAACGGCACCCGGCGGGCGTACGGGATGGCCTTGCACTTGCCGTCGCCGCCCCAGCGCCAGTCGTGGAACGGGCACGCAATCTCGTCGCCCTTGACCGTGCCCTGGGTGAGGTCGCCGCCCATGTGGCGGCAGTAGCCGTCGAGGACGTTGAGCCCGCCCTGGGTGTCCTGCCAGACGACGAGCTGACCTCCGAACGCCTCGATCCGGTGCGGCTTGCCGTCGCCGAAGCTGTCGGCGAGCCCGAGGCAGTGCCAGCCGCGCGCGAAGCGCTCGGGCGGCGTGCCCTTGTCGAGGATCCTCGTGTCGCTCATCGTGTGCCTCTCTCCGACCGGGTCGTGCGTGCGGACGCGCAAAACAAGAACAGGTTATAGTTTTTGCCGCGGGGATGAAAGCGCCGCCCCCGCGCGCGCCGCCTGCATCGCCCGCTGCTTGGCGACGAACCTCGCCGACATCCGCTGGGTCGTCACCGGGGCCAGCCGGCCGAACAGCCACGTGGCGCGTGCCGTGCGGGGCGTGACCAGCAGCCCGCGGTCCTCCGCCACGGCGCGGAGCACCTCCTGGGCCAGCACGTCGGGGTCGTGCGGCCGCCTGACGCCCTGGCCCTTGAGGAAGTAGTCGCGGCCGTGGAAGCGGCCCACCGCCCCCTTGTCCAGGATCGGGGTGTCGACCGCCGACGGGCAGACCACCGTCACGCCCACGCCCTTGGCCGCCGCCTCGGAGCGCAGCGCCAACGACAGGCCGACCACGGCGTGCTTGGTCATCACGTAGCTGGTCAGCAGCCCGGCCGCCATCAGCCCGCCCATGGAGGCGGTGTTGACGATGTGCCCACCACGACCTACGGCGGCGCCCTGGCGGACCATGACCGGGTACGCCGCCGCCACGCCGTGGACCACGCCACGGATGTTGACGTCGATGATCGCGTTCCAGTGCGCGAGCGTGAGCTCCTCGGTCTCCCCGCCGAGGGAGATGCCCGCGTTGTTGAACATCAGGTCCAGCCGGCCCTCGCGCGCCACCACGTCGTCCACCGCGGCCTGCACGGCCGCCGCGTCGGTCACGTCCAGCCGCAGCGCCCTCGCCGTCCCGCTGCCGCGCACGCTGTCCACGGTCCTCTGGGCCGCGACCTCGTCGAGGTCGGCGACGACGACGTGGTCGCCTGAGGCGACGAGCGCCCGACAGAGAGCGGCGCCGATGCCGGAGCCCCCGCCGGTGACGATCGCGTGCCGGCTCATGCGAACGCCCTCATCACGTGGCCGTGGATGTCGGGGTAGCGCGCGAGGTGGGCGCCGCCGTTGAGGTCGAGCACCTCGCCGGTGAGCCAGGCCGCCCCGGCGACGTAGACCGCGGCCGCGGCTATCTCCTCGGGCAGGCCGGCGCGGCCGAGCGGGGTGTTGGCGAGGTAGTCGTCCTCGATGCCCGCGATGTCCATGGCAGGTGCGGTGAGCGGGGTGAGCACGAGCCCCGGCGAGATCGCGTTGACCCGCACGCGTCGCGGCGCCAGCTCAAGCGCGGCGACCTCGGTCAGCATCGCCAGCCCGGCCTTGGCCGCGCAGTAGGCGCCCATGCCGGTGCCGGGCTGGCGGGCGTTGAGCGAGGTGAGCGAGATCAGCACTCCCCCGTCGACCACGGCCCGGCCGCCGTGCTTGAGCACGAGGAAGGCGCCGGTGAGGTTGACGTCGACGACGCGCCGGAACTCGGCGGCGTCGAGCTCGGTCACCAGCCCGAGCGTGCTGACGCCGGCGCTGTTGACGACGACGTCGACCCGTCCGTGCTCGGCGACGACGGCGGCGAAGAGCGCCTCGACCGAGGCCTCGTCGGTGACGTCGACGCTCCGTCCGACTGCGGCGTCGACGGCCAGGTCGGCCACCACCACCCGGCAGCCGTCGCCCTCCAGGGCCGTCGCGATGGCGGCGCCGATGCCGGACGCGCCCCCCACGACGACGGCGATCCGCTGTCCGACGCTCTGCTGGTCCATGGCTGCCCCACTCTGTTGACGCGTGTCAAATCTGGCCCTAGCGTGCCGGTCGTCACGTCTCGTGGCAAGAGCCCCGACGGAAGGCCCGACATGTCCCGACCCAGCACCCCCCTCCGGGCCGCGGTGATCGGCGCCGGCATCAGCGGCCTCACCTCCGGCAAGATGCTCGGCGACTACGGCGTCGACTACACCTGCTTCGAGGCCTCCGACCGGGTGGGCGGCAACTGGGCGTTCGGCAACCCCAACGGCCACAGCAGCGCCTACCGCTCGCTGCACATCGACACCTCCAAGCACCGGCTGTCCTTCAAGGACTTCCCGATGCCGGAGGACTACCCCGACTTCCCGCACCACACCCAGATCAAGGCCTACCTCGACGCCTACGCCGACGCGTTCGGCCTGCGGCAGCGCATCGAGTTCGAGAACGGCGTGCAGCACGCCGCGCGCCTCGACGACGGCGGCTGGGAGCTGACCGACCAGGCCGGCGACGTACGCCGCTTCGACCTGCTCGTGGTCGCCAACGGCCACCACTGGGACCCGCGCATGGCCGACTTCCCCGGCGAGTTCACCGGCGAGACGATCCACTCCCACCACTACATCGACCCCACCGACCCCCTGGACTTCAAGGGCAAGCGGATCCTGGTCGTCGGCATCGGCAACAGCGCCGCCGACATCGCCGTCGAGCTCTCCAGCAAGGCGCTGCAGAACGAGGTCACGCTGTCCACGCGCTCCAGCGCCTGGATCGTGCCGAAGTACACCTACGGTCTGCCGGCCGACAAGTACTACGTCACCTCGCCGCACCTGCCACTGAAGTGGCAGCGCTGGATGATCCAGAAGATGCAGTTCATGACCGGGTCCAACCCCGAGCTCTACGGCCTGCCCAAGCCCAACCACAAGTTCTTCGAGGCGCACCCGACGCAGTCGGTGGAGCTGCCGCTGCGGCTGGGATCGGGCGACATCACGCCGAAGGGCAACGTCGCGCGGCTCGACGGCCGCACCGTGCACTTCGAGGACGGCACGGACAGCGAGTTCGACATCATCGTCTACGCCACCGGCTACAACATCACGTTCCCGTTCTTCGATCCGGGCTTCATCAGCGCTCCGGACAACCAGATCCGGCTGTTCAAGCGGATGTTCAAGCCCGGCATCGAGGACCTGGTCTTCATGGGGTTCGCCCAGGCGACGCCCACGCTCTTCCCGTTCGTCGAGGCGCAGGCCCGGCTGCTCGCGGCGTACGCCGTGGGGCGCTACGCCCTGCCACCTGCCGCGGAGATGGAGCAGGTGATCGACGCGGACCAGGAGAAGTACACCGGTCACGTGCTCGACCGGCCCCGGCACACCCAGCAGCTCGACTACTTCGTCTACGAGCACGACCTGCGCGCCAAGGAGCTGCCCGCCGGCGTACGGCGCGCGGAGCAGCAGGGCGCACCGGTGCTGACAGGCTTGCGCCCATGACCCCCGCACCCCGCGCCGTCCACCGCGGCGACCAGCGTCGCGCCGCCCTGCTCGGCTCCCTCGACGAGATCCTGCGCGAGCGGGTGGACGTCGACGACCCGAGCCTGGAGTCGATCAACATCGCGGAGATCTCCCGGCGGGCGGGCGTGACGCGCTCGGCGTTCTACTTCTACTTCGAGAACAAGCAGGCCGCGGTCGCCGCGCTCATGGAGGAGATGTACGAGGCGATCGCGACCAGCAACCACCTCGGCTCCGACGGCTCGCCCCACAGCCGGATCACCGCCACCATCCGCGGCCTGTTCGACGCGTGGGAGGCCAACCGGCACCTGTTCCGGGCGATGCTCGACGCGCGCGCGACGAGCTCGGCGGTGCGCGAGCTCTGGGACAGCGACCGGCTGTCGTTCGTGGAGCCGGTCGCGGCCATGATCGCGGCGGAGCGCGCTGCGGGCCGCGCACCGGACGGCGTCGACGCCGCCGCCGTCGCCAGCGTGCTGCTGGAGCTGAACGACCGGATGCTCGAGCGCCTCGCCCACGGCGGCGACCGCGCCGTCATCGAGGAGGCGGTCATCGAGATCTGGCTGCGCACCATCTACGGGAGGACCGACCAGTGAGCGTCCGCACCACACTCCGCTTCAGCTCCGCGGGCACCGACTGCGACGCCTGGCACTTCCCCGGCGAGGGCGAGGCGCTGTCCACGACGGCCGGCCGGCCCGTGGTCGTCATGGCGCACGGGCTCGGCGGCACCAAGGACTCCGGGCTCGAGCCGTTCGCCACGCGGCTCTCGCAGGCCGGCCTCGACGTCCTGGCCTTTGACTACCGCGGGTTCGGCGCCAGCGACGGCAGCCCGCGCCAGCAGGTGTCGATGGAGGGTCAGCTCGCCGACTACCGCGCCGCCATGGCGGCGGCCGCGGCCCTGCCGGGCGTCGACCCGCAGCGGCTCGTGCTGTGGGGCGTCTCGCTGGCCGGCGGCCACGTGATCGCCGCGGGCGCCGACCGCGACGACGTCGCGGCCGTCGTCGCCCTCACCCCGCTCGTGGACGGCGTGGCCGCGGGCCGCCACGCGCTCGCCTCGCACTCGCCCTCGTCGCTCCTGCGCTCCACGGTGGCGGGCGTCCGCAGCCGCGCGGGTCGGCAGCCGGTGATGATGCCGGTGGTGGGCCGACCCGGCGAGACCGCGGCGCTCACCCTGCCGGGGCTCTACGAGGACTACCTCGCCCTGGCCGGGCCGACGTGGGTCAACGAGATCGACGCCGCGGTCGGCCTCGAGCTCGGCGGGCACCGGCCGGGCCGGCTCGCCTCGCGGGTGCGCTGCCCGATGCTGGTGCAGATCGCCGACTTCGACCGCAGCGCACCGCCGCGGGCGGCCGCCAAGGCGGCGTTCAAGGGCCGCGCGGAGGTGCGCCACTACCCGTGCGACCACTTCGACGTCTGGCCCGGCAAGGACTGGTTCGAGCCGGCCGTCGAGCACCAGGTGGCGTTCCTGACGCGTCACCTCGCGGCCGCCACGACGGGTGTGGACCAAAAAAAGAACACGTTCTAGTCTTGCCGGCATGCACGTCGCCCTGAACGCCGACCAGATCCGCCTGCGCGAGGAGCTCCGGGAGTACTTCGCCGAGCTCGTCACCCCCGAGCGCCGCGCCGGGCTCGCCTCGGCGACCGGGGAGTTCGGGGACTCGACGGTCTACAAGGAGGTCATCCGCCAGGTCGGGGCGGACGGCTGGCTCGGCATCGGCTGGCCGCAGGAGTACGGCGGCCAGGCGCGCTCGATGGTCGAGCAGCTGATCTTCACCGACGCGGCGGCCGTCGCGGGGGTGCCCATCCCCTACCTCACCCTCAACACGGTCGGGCCGACGATCATGCGCTACGGCACGGACGAGCAGAAGGAGTACTTCCTCCCCCGCATCCTGGCCGGCGACCTGCACTTCTCGATCGGCTACTCCGAGCCCGGCTCCGGCACCGACCTCGCGTCGCTGACGACCAAGGCAGTGCGCGAGGGCGACGAGTGGGTGATCGACGGCCAGAAGATGTGGACCTCGCTGATCCAGTACGCCGACTGGATCTGGCTGGCCTGCCGCACCGACGCCGACCTCCCGCGCCACAAGGGCCTGTCGATGATCCTGGTGCCGGCAGACGCCCCCGGCGTCTCCTACACGCCGGTGCACACCGTGGCGGGCGTCGGCACCAGCGCGACGTACTACGAGGACGTGCGCGTGCCGGCCGCCAACCTGGTCGGGGAGCTCAACGGCGGCTGGTCGCTGATGACCAACCAGCTCAACGCCGAGCGCGTCGCGCTCACGTCGGCCGCGCCGCTGGTGCACTCGCTGAAGATGGTGCGCGAGTGGGCCCAGCAGACCAAGAACCCCGACGGCCAGCGGGTGATCGACTCCGAGTGGGTCCAGATCGCGCTGGGCCGGGCCCACGCCCGCATCGAGGCGCTGAGCCTGATCAACTGGAAGCTCGCCGCCGACGCCGACGCGAAGGTCGACCTGTCACCGGCCGAGGCGTCGGCCACCAAGATCTACGGCTCCGAGCTCGCCACGGAGGTCTACCGCTCGCTGATGGAGGTCGTCGGACCCAACGCCGGCATCACCGGCGCCTCCGAGGGCGCCGTGCTCGCCGGGCGCCTCGAGCGCTACTTCCGCTCCGCCCTCGTCATGACCTTCGGCGGCGGCACCAACGAGATCCAGCGCGACATCATCGGCTACGTCGGACTCGGCCTGCCCGCCGCCAAGCGCTAGCTCCTCCCGGAGGTTGAGGAGGTCGCGCAGCGACCGTCTCGAAACCCCGTGACCCGAAAGGCACACCGATGGACTTCACCTTCACCCCCGAGCAGGACGAGGCGGCCGCGCTGGCCGCGCGGATCCTCGGCGACCGCACCGGCACCGACCGGCTCCAGGAGGTCGAGCGCGCCGGCGACCGCTTCGACCGCACCCTGTGGGGCGAGCTGGCCTCGGCCGGCCTCCTGTCGCTGGCCGTGCCCGAGCAGCACGGCGGAGCCGGGCTGGGCCTCATCGAGCTGTGCCGCGTGCTCGTCGAGGTGGGCCGCACGGTCGCGCCCGTGCCGCTCGCCGTGCAGGGCGCCGCGGCGCTGCTGCTGGCCGAGCTCGGCACCGAGGAGCAGCAGGCCGCCTGGCTGCCGGGTGCCGCGTCGGGCGAGGGCGTGCTCACGGCCGCCGTCGCCGAGGAGCGCGCCCACCTGCCGGCACGTCCGACGGTCACGGCCGCCCCCGAGGGCGAGGGCTGGGCGCTGTCCGGGTCCAAGGCGATCGTGCGCGCCGGCCTGGCCGCCTCGGCGATCCTGGTCACCGCCTCCACGCCCGACGGGGTCGGTGTCTTCCTGGTGGAGCCCGGCGCCCACGGTGTCGAGCTGGTCGAGCAGCACACCAGCGACGGCGACGCCGTCGCGCGCCTGGACCTGACCGGCGCCACCGCCTCCCTGGTCGGTACGCCGGACGGGGAGGCGGCGACGCGCCTCGGCCAGCTGCTCACCGTGTGCTCGGCCGCCGAGCAGCTGGGCGTCACGGAGGGCGCACTGAGGCTGACGGCGTCGTACGCGAAGACGCGCGAGCAGTTCGGCCGCCCGATCGGCACGTTCCAGGCCGTCTCCCAGCGCCTCGCCGACGGCTACATCGACGTGCTCGCCCAGCGACTGACCCTGTGGGTGGCGGTATGGCGGCTCGCGGAGGGTCTGCCGGCCGCGACTGAGGTCGCGACCGCCAAGCTCTGGGCCGCCGACGCGGGCCACCGGCTCGCGCACACCACCGTGCACGTCCACGGCGGCGTCGGGATCGACCTCGACGGCGAGGCGCACCGCTACTTCACGAGCGCCAAGCGCTTCGAGTTCCTCTTCGGCGGTGCCACCGAGCAGGCGCTCACCATCGGTCGCGCCCTCGCCAGCGAGCCCGTCTAGATGTCCGACGAGCAGATCACCGTCCGCAACCAGCTCCTCGCGCGGCGGGGCGAGACCCACACCGGACTCCTGGCGGGGGACGACTCGTGGACCTGGGACGAGGTGCTCGACGAGTCGTGCGTGCGCTCCGCGGTCATGGCCTCGCTGCTGACCGACGGCCAGCCGCCCCACGTGGGGGTGCTGCTCGACAACACCCCGGAGTTCAGCCTGCTGCTGGGCGGCGCCGCCCTCGGCGGCCAGGTGGTCGTCGGCCTCAACACGACGCGCCGCGGTGAGTCGCTGCTGGCCGACATCGCTCGCTCCGACTGCCAGCTGGTGGTCACGGACGCGACGTACGCCTCGCTGCTGGACGGCGTCGACGTGGGTGTGCCGGTGCTGCGCACCGACTCCGAGGAGTGGACGGCGCTGCTGGCGGAGCACGCCGGCGCGGGCGTGCCCGACGTCGAGGTCGTCATGGACGACCTGATGATGCTGATCTTCACCTCCGGCACGTCCGGCAACCCCAAGGCCGTCAACATCACCCAGGTGAAGGTGGCGTTCCCCGGGCTGTTCCTCGCCGACCGCTTCGGCCTCGGCCCCGAGCACGTGGCCTACCTGTCGATGCCGATGTTCCACTCCAACGCGATCATGGCCGGCTGGGGGCCGGCCGTCGCCTCGGGCACCACGATCGCGCTGGCACCGCGCTTCAGCGCGTCGGGCTTCCTGGCGGACGTGCGCCGCTACGGCGCGACGTACGCCAACTACGTCGGCAAGCCGCTCACCTACATCATGGCCACCCCCGAGCAGCCCGACGACGCGGACAACCCGCTGCGCATCGTCTTCGGCAACGAGGCCAACGAGCGCGACATCGCGGCGTTCGGCGAGCGCTTCGGCTGCGTCGTCGTCGACTCCTACTCCTCGACCGAGAACGCCGTGGTCGTGCAGCGCGTGCCGGAGATGCCGCCCGGCAGCCTCGGGCGTCCGCTGGACGGAGTCCAGGTGCTCGACCCCGTCAGCATGGAGGAGACGCCGGACGCCGAGTTCGGCGCGCACGGCGAGCTGCTCAACGCCGACGCGGCCACCGGCGAGCTGGTCAACACCCAGGGAGCGGGCGCGTTCGCCGGCTACTACAAGGACCCCGACGCCGAGTCGGAGCGGATGCGCTCGGGCATGTACTGGTCCGGCGACCTCGCCTACCGCGACGCCGAGGGCTTCGTCTACTTCGCCGGCCGGACGGCGGACTGGCTCCGGGTGGACGGCGAGAACCTCGCCGCAGCCCCCATCGAGCGGATCCTGCTGCGCCACCCCGCGATCTCCGAGGCCGCCGTCTACGCCGTGCCCGACGAGTCCGTCGGCGACCAGGTCATGGCCGCGCTGATCACCCTGTCCCCGCTCGAGCCCGCCGAGCTGGAGACCTTCCTCGCCGACCAGCCCGACCTCTCCCCCAAGGCCTGGCCCCGCTTCGTGAAGATCGTCGACGACCTCCCCCGCACCGCCACCAACAAGGTCCTCAAGCGCCAGCTCTCCGCCGCCGGCCCCGCCGGCGCCACCTGGACCCGCGACCCCCGAGGCACCACCTACCGCTGACCCACCTCGCCGGTGGTCGAGCAGCGACGAGCGCCAGCGAGGAGCGCCCGATGGGGGTCGGCTCCGGTGGTTGAGGTGCGAGCGCAGCGAGCCTCGAAACCACCCCACCGAAAAGATCAAGGACATACTCAAAGCCCTTGTGGATAAGGCTTCCTGGCGGTCGGTTCAGGCCGTCGACTGTCGGTGGCCAGTGCTTGAGTAGACCCATGAGCAACCCCACCGGACCCGAGGCCAGCGCCGTGCTGGCCCAGGTCCGCGCGGGCAGGGCAGACCAAGCCAAAGCCGAGCTCGACACCCTCCACGGCGTCCTGAAGTGGTGCCTCCTGCACACCACGACCGACGAGGGCGAGGCGTCCTTCGGTGACCGCGGGATCCCGCTCGCCGGGGACGGCGCACCCTGGGTGTCCGAGTTCGCGGTCATGGAGCTCGGCGCTGCGTTGGGCATGTCGACCGACGCTGCCAAGCGCTACGTCGGTGCGACGCTCGAGACCCGCCACCGCCTGCCTCGCATCTGGGGACGCGTCGAGGCGATGGAGCTGCCGTTCTACAAGGCGCGCTGGATCGCCGAGCACACCATGGCGTTGTCCTCCGAGGCCGCGGCCTACGTCGATCAGGCGGTGGGTTTCTGTGCGCACTCGGTGTCCTACGCCGAGATCGAACGACAGATCACCGCCGCCCAGGCCCGGTTCGACCCCGAGGCCGCCGAGAAGGCCCGCCGGCTCGCAGCCGATGGGCGGCGGCTCGAGGTCCACAAGGGCGAGGTGTCGATCAACGGGACCGTCGAGGTCACCGGGACCCTGGACTACGTCGACGCCCTCGACTTCGACACCGCACTCTCCCGGCGCGCCGCTGAGATCAAGGCCGCCGGCTCCGAGGAGTCCCTCGACGTACGGCGCTCCATCGCGGCTGGGGACCTCGCTCGTGGGTATGACTCGCTGCCCTTCGAGGACGCCGGCGAAGTTGCGGAGGGTGGTTTCGAGGCTCGCTGCGCTCGCACCTCAACCACCGTGGGGACCGAGATCGTTATGCACGTCCATGAGGACCTCGACGGGGTGGGGCGCCTCGGAAACACCCGGACACCGATCCTGGCGGAGACGGTCCGGACCTGGTGCGGCAACCCGGGCACCCGCGTCATCGTGAAGCCGGTGCGGGACCTGGCCGACCATGTCCACGTCGCGGCCTACGAGATCCCCGACCGGCTGCGCGAGCAGGGCGATCTCGTCGATCACACCTGTGTGTTCCCGTGGTGCACCAGACCCGCGGCCAGGTGCGACATCGACCACGACATCCCCCACGCCGAGGGCGGGCCGACCTGCTCGTGCAACACCGCACCGCTGTGCCGTAGGCACCACCGCCTCAAGACCCACGGCAGATGGACCTACGACGTCCTGGACCGCGGCACCTACCTGTGGCACTCACCCTTCGGCCACGCCTACCGCCGCGACCACACCGGCACCACCCCGCTCGAGCCCGAACGACGACCCTGACCGCCCCACACCCCGCCCCGGCGGGGTCATCGGCGTGCGCGGGCGAGGAAGACGAGCTCCTTGCCCCGGCGGTCCGGGGCCTCCCACGGGCGGGGGCGTCCTAGCCAAGCGCCTCGAAGTCGATCTCCATGAAGTCGGCGACGTCGGCGTCCCAGCGGTCGCGGACGAAGGCGACGTGGTCGGGGTGGCCGTTGTAGGCCTCGTAGGCCGCGCGGTCGGCGAACTCCATCGCGACGCCGAGCCGGTAGTCGTTCTTGGGGCTGACCTCGCGCACGACCTCGAGCTCCTCGACGCCGTCGATGTCACCGAGGGCCGCGAGGGCGGCCAGGAAGGCCTCGGCCTCGGGGCTGCCCTCCTCGTGGCGGAGGGTGAAGACGACGGAGTGCCGGACGCGGGGGCCGCTCAGGATGGTCATGACGCGAACGTACAGGGGCGCGGACGCCGACGATCAGGTCGTCCGTTCCGCAGCGCCGCCCCGACCGGCGGCCGTAGCCTGAGCCCGTGACTCGGCGCATGATCGTCCTCCTCGTGGCCCTGGCGGCCTCCCTCACCGTGGCTCCCCCGGCACACTCCGGAGCGGCCGCACCCGACGACCCCGACCCGCGCAACCCGCTCGCGGGTCGCACGTGGGGCGTCTACCAGGGCACCCAGGAGCTGGCGTGGAAGCCCTACGAGCGGGCCACGGGCAAGCGCAAGGCGCTGCTCGCCAAGATCGCGCTGCGGCCCAAGGCCACGTGGTTCGGCGGGTGGATCCCCGACGACGAGATCGCCACCAAGGTCCGCACGTACGTCGAGAACGCCACCGGCGGCGACCCCGAGGTCATGGTCTCGATGAGCGTCTTCCGGATGCGGCCGTGGGAGCACAACGCGTGCAAGCGGCTGCCGACCAAGGCCGAGCGGACGAGCTACCGGCGGTGGATCCGGCGCTTCGCCCGCGAGCTGGACGACACGCACACGATGCTCGTGCTCCAGCCCGACGGCCCGTTCGCACGCTGCGCCCCCCGCGGCTCGAGGATCCCCAGCAGGCTCATCACCTGGAGCGCCAAGGTCTTCAGCGCCCTGCCCAACACCCACGTCTACCTCGACGCCGGCGCGTCCGACTGGCTCGGCCCCGACGACGCCGCCAAGCTGCTCGTCAGCCTCGGCGTCGAGCACACGCGCGGCTTCGCCCTCAACGTCACGCACTACGACTCCCCCGAGGCCAACATCCGGTACGGCGCGCAGGTCGCCGCCCGGCTGGCGGCCCGCGGCCTGCCGGGCAAGCGCGCGGTCGTCGACACCTCGCAGAGCGGACGGCCGTTCACGCACGGATGGTGGGAGGCGCACCCCGCGGGCCGCGACTTCGACGACGCCGCTCCGTGCCGCACCCGCACCCAGCAGCGCTGCGTCACGCTGGGCATCCCGCCGACGACGGCGGTCGCCAGTCCCTCCACGGGCCTGCCCGCCGACGTCCGCGCCCTCGCGGGCACCACGCTCGACGCGTTCATCTGGTCGGGCCGGCCGTGGCTGCACTTCCAGGCGACGCCGTTCAAGCTCGCGCGGGCCCTGGCCATCGCCCGGACGACGCCCTACTGATCAGTCACTGATCTTGTCGAGCTTGCGGACCGTCTCCTCGAACTCGCTGACCAGGTCGGCGACGACGTCGGCCACGGGTCGCACCTCGTTCATGCGGCCGACGATCTGACCGATCGGCATCGAGATCACGTCGGGGTCGTTGGCGGCCGAGATCCGGTTGTGGGCCTGCGCGACCAGCAGGTTCTGCAGCGGCATCGGCAGCGGCTGCGGGGCGCCCTCCTCGGCCCAGGCCTCGGTCCACTTCGTCTTGAGCAGACGGGCCGGCTTGCCGGTGTAGACGCGGGTGCGCACGGTGTCGCTGCTCGTGGCGCGGGTGAAGGCGGTCTCCCAGGCATCGCTGTTGGCGGCACCCATGAGCTGGTACTCCTGCGTGCCGAGCCAGATGGAGCCCATCCACACGCCTTGCGCGCCGAGCGCCAGCGACGCCGCCACCTGACGGCCCGAACCGATGCCGCCGGCGCCCAGCACGGGCACGTCGGGCCCGACCGCGTCGACGACGTCCGGGGTGAGCACCATGCTGGCGACCTCGCCGGTGTGGCCGCCGGCCTCGTAGCCCTGGGCCACGATGATGTCGACGCCGTTGGCGACGTGGCTGAGCGCGTGCTTGGCCGCGCCGGCCAGCGCGGCGACCTTGATGCCGTGCTCGTGGCACTTCTCGATCACGTCGACGGGCGGGGACCCCAGCGCGTTGGCGATCAGCACCGGGCGGTGCTTCAGCGCGACGTCCAGGTGCGAGCGGGCCACCGAGTGCAGCCAGCCCAGCACGCCCTCACGGCCCTCGCCCTCGGGCAGCGGCGGGACGCCGAGCTTGAGCAGCGTCTCGTCGACGAACTGCCGGTGCTCCTCGGGGATCATCGCGCCGAGGTCGAGGGAGGTGCCCTCGGTGGGGATCTTCATCGGCATCACGATGTCGACGCCGTAGGGCTTGCCGTCGGTGTTGTCGTCGAGCCAGGTCAGGACCCGCTCGAGCTCCTCGGTGTCGTTGAACCGCACGCAGCCCAGCACCCCGAGGCCACCGGCGCGCGAGACGGCGGCCGCGACGTGCTCGGAGGGGGTGAAGGCGAAGATCGGGTAGTCGATCCCGAACTCCTCGCACAGCGGGGTGCGCATCAGGCACCCGCTCCCGCGGACTGCGTGGCCAGCGCCATCTCCTTGGCCTTGGGGTACTGCGCCTTGCCCGTCGCGTTGCGCGGGATCTCCGGCACCAGCGTCAGTGCACGCGGCAGCTTGTAGCCCGAGATCGAGGCGCGCAGGAAGTCGCGCAGCTCGTCCAGCTCGACGGTCTCGCCCTCGCGCGGCTGGACGACAGCGGCGACGGCCTGGCCGAACTTCTCGTCGGGGATCCCGACCACGAGGCAGTCGTAGACGGCGGGGTGGCCCTTGATCGCCATCTCCACCTCCTCCGGGTAGACCTTCTCGCCGCCGGTGTTGACGCAGTTGGACCCGCGGCCCAGCAGGGTGACCCGGCCGTCGGTCTCGATGCGGGCGAAGTCGCCCGGCACGGAGTAGCGCTCGCCGTCGATCTGCAGGAACGTCTTGGCCGACTTCTCGGGGTCCTTGTAGTAGCCCACGGGCACGGAGCCGCCGCGGCCGAGCCGGCCGATCCTGCCGACGTTGGTGGCGAGATCGAGCACGTGGTTGTCGTCCCCGATCACCACGCTGGCCGGGCCGAGACCGACCACCGGGCCGTCGTGGCTGATGGAGTTCTTGTCCTGCATGCCCATGCCCTGGAAGCCGGTCTCCGACGCGCCGACGGAGTCGGTGAAGACGCCGTTGGGGAACGCCGTCATCCAGCGCTCCTTGACCTGCGGGCTGAAGATCGCGGCGCTGCTGGAGATGACGAACAGGCTGGACGCGTCGTACGGCGTGCCGGTCGCGGCCTTGCGCTCGTACTCCTCGATCAGCGGACGCGCCATCGCGTCGCCCGTCATGAAGATCAGCTGCACGCCGTCGCGCGCGATGATCTCCCAGGTGCGCTGCGCGTCGAACTTCGGCTCGAGCACGGTCAGGTGGCCGGCGAAGAGGTGCATGAGCAGCCCCGCCTGGGCACCGCCGTGCATGAGCGGGCTGAGGGGGAACGTGACCATGCGCGGCTCGGTGGCCTGCTTGGACTGGTCGAGCTCGTCGAGCGGCTCGCCGCTGTAGAAGTCGATGCCGCCGCCCAGGACTCGCCAGAAGTCCTCGTGGCGCCACATGACGCCCTTCGGGAAGCCGGTCGTGCCGCCGGTGTAGATGATGTGCAGGTCGTCGGGGCTGCGCTCCTCGAAGTCGCGCTCGTCGCTCTGCCCCTCCAGCGCCTCGGCCAGGGTGACGCCGCCGAAGGAGGAGAGGTCGGAGTCGTTGTCGGGGTCGAGCACGTCGGGGATCGCCACGAACGTGGTGAGCTTCTCGTGCTTCGGGGCGCAGGCGGCGACCAGGGGCGCGTAGGTGCGCTCGTGGATCAGCGCCACCACGTCGGCGTTGTCGAAGAGGTAGTTGAGCTCGCCCTCGACGTAGCGGTAGTTGACGTTGATGTTGACCGCACGCACCTTCGTCACGGCGAGGACCGCCACGACGTGCTCCACGCTGTTCTTCGCGTAGACGGCCACGTGGTCGCCGGGCCCGACGCCCCGCGACTGCAGGTAGTGGGCGAGCCGGTTGGCCTCGCGCTCCAGCTCGGCGTAGGTCGCCACCCGGTCCCCGACCTTCAGGGCGGGGTTCTCGGGGGCGGCGTCGACGGCGTGTTCGAAGAGATCAGCGATGTTGAGGGCCACGCCGCGAGACTAGAACACGTTCTCGTTTTTCGCTAGCCTCCTGGACATGACCAGCGCCGACGCTCCCGACTCCCCCGCCGAGCCCCAGCCGCACTGCCTCGTGGAGCAGGTGGGCCACAAGCTCGTGGTGACGATGAACCGTCCCGAGGCCCGCAACGCGCTGTCCGGCGAGATGCTCCAGATCATGAGCGACGCCTGGGACCGGGTGAACTCCGACGACTCGATCCGGGTCTGCATCCTCACCGGAGCGGGTGGCTACTTCTGCGCGGGCGCCGACCTCAAGGCGATGAACTCCCGGCCGCCGTCGGACAGCTTCGAGTCCGGCGAGTTCGACCCGTCGGTCATCAAGTCGCTGCTCAAGGGCTTCCGCCTCACCAAGCCGCTGATCGCCGCGGTCGAGGGCCCGGCCGTCGCCGGCGGCACCGAGATCCTCCAGGGCACCGACATCCGCGTGGCCGGCGAGTCGGCGAAGTTCGGCGTCGCCGAGGCGCGGTGGAGCCTGTACCCGATGGGCGGCTCGGCGGTCCGGCTGATCCGGCAGCTGCCCTACACCGTCGCCGCCGAGCTGCTCCTCACCGGCCGCACGATGAAGGCGCCGGAGGCCAAGGAGGTCGGGCTCATCGGCCACGTGGTCCCCGACGGCGAGGCGCTCGCGAAGGCCCACGAGATCGCCGACCTGATCGCCGCCAACGGCCCCATCGCCGTGCAGGCGATCCTCAAGACCATGCGCGACTCCGAGGGCAAGCACGAGGACGACTGCTGGGCCGACGACGCCCGCGTCGGCGCCGCTGTCTTCAAGTCCCACGACGCCAAGGAGGGCCCGCGGGCGTTCGCCGAGAAGCGGGCCCCGGAGTTCACCGGGACGTGAGAGTGACCTCCGGCTCCAGCACCCGGTCGTGACCGACCTGGCGTGAGGAGCCCGCGAGGTCGAGGGCGACGACGCCGCGCACGTCGGCGCTCGACGCCCCCACCCACAGCTCGACGGGGCCGGGCTCGACGATGCGCACCAGGTCGCGCGCGGTGAACGACGTCAGGTCGGCGTGCAGCGTGAAGCGCACCGTGGTGGCGGCACCCGGCTCGAGGTCGACGCGCGCGGCGCCCACCAGCTGCTGCACCGGCCGCACGACCGAGGACGAGACGTCGTGGAGGTAGACCTGCACGACCTCCGAGACCGCCCGGTCGGCGTCGTTGGCCAGCTCGACCTCGACCTCGCAGGTGCCGTCGGTGTCCCACCGCGAGCCGGACGTCGCCGTCACCGCGCCCCAGGTGGCCGAGGCGTAGGAGAGCCCGTGACCGAAGGGGAAGAGCGGTGTCGGGTCGACGCTGCTCACGTCGGTCAGCCGCCCCAGCGTCGGGGACAGGTAGGTCCACGGCTGCGTGGAGCCGGAGTCCGGGAAGCTCACCGGCAGCCGCCCCGACGGGTTGACCCGGCCGGACAGCACGTCGGCGACGGCCTGCGCGCCCTCCTCGCCCGGGAAGAAGCCGCACACCAGTGCCGCCAGCCGCGGCGCGAGCCTGCTGACGTCGTAGGGGCGTCCGACGAGGAGCACCGCGACGACCGGAGTCCCGGTCTCGATCAGCGCCTCGAGGAGCTCCTCCTGGCGTCCCGGCAGCCGCAGGTCCGGTACGTCGCAGCCCTCGCCGGAGGTGCCTCGGCCGAACAGGCCGGCCTGGTCGCCCAGCACGACGACGCACACGTCGGCCGCGGCCGCGGTGGCTGCCGCCGCCGCGAGATCGGCGTCGTCGCCGCCGAGGACCGGGCAGCCCGGGGCGTAGGAGAGGCCGTAGGTCTCGGCGAGCGCCTCCCGCACCGTGCGGATCGTGAGCCCGTCGTCGACCTCGGGGTGGTGCACCAGCACGTGCATGGGGAACGCGTAGCACCCCTGCATCGCCTGCGGCGTGTCCGCGCGGGGTCCCACGAGCGCGACCTTGACGCCCTCGCGCAGGGGCAGCGCGCCGTCGTTGGCGAGCAGGACGATCGAGCGCTGGGCCACCTCGAGGGCCAGCGCTCGTGACTCCGCGTCGTCGAGGTCGACGTCGGCCGGCTCGACCGGCGCCCAGCCGGGGTCGAGGAGCCCGAGCTCGCACTTCTGCCGCAGCACCCGCGACACCGCCCGGTCGACGGTCTTCTCGTCGACCAGACCCGCGGTGACGGCGGCCAGCAGCGGGGCGTCGTAGGCCTTCGGCGAGGGCAGCTCGACGTCGATGCCGGCCTCCAGCGCGAGGCGGGCCGCCTCGCCGAGGTCGGCCGCGACCCGGTGCAGGCTCTCCAGGAACGCCACCGAGAAGTAGTCGGCCGCCACCGTGCCCTCGAAGCCGAGCTGGTCGCGCAGCAGCGCGGTGAACAGCTCCGGGTCGGCGGCCGCGGGCACGCCGTCGATGTCGGTGTAGGAGTTCATCACCGAGCGGGCGCCGGCGCGCAGCGCCATCTCGAACGGCGGCAGGAACACGTCGGCCAGCTCGCGCGGGCCGGCCGAGACCGGCGCGAGGTTGCGCGCGGCGCGCGAGGCGGAGTAGCCGAGGAAGTGCTTGAGCGTGGCGACCACCCCGCCCTCCTCCAGCCCGCGCACGTAGGCGCTCCCCATCAGCCCCACCAGGAACGGGTCCTCGCCGAGGGTCTCCTCGACGCGCCCCCAGCGCGCGTCGCGCACCACGTCGAGGACCGGCGCGAGGCCCTGGTGGACGCCGAGGGCCCGCATCGAGTCCGCGATGCGCGCACCCATGCGCTGCACCAGGTCGGGGTCGAACGTCGCCGCCCAGCACAGCGGCGAGGGGTAGACGGTGGCCCCCCAGACCGCGAGGCCGGTGAGGCACTCCTCGTGCGCCTGGGCCGGGATGCCGAAGCGGTTGGCGGCGACCACGTCGCGCTGGCGCCTGGCCAACAGGTCCATGCCCTCGCGGGGGGCGACGGGCGCGGTGCCGAAGGTGCGGGTCAGCTGACCCAGGCCGTCCTGCACCAGCTCGTCCCAGTCGGGCTGAGGACCGAGCGTCTCGCGCAGCATCGGCGCCATGCCGCCGGCCTCGGGGTCCAGCCACCAGATGCCGGAGAGCTGGCCCACCTTCTCCCGCAGGGTCATCCGCGGCACCAGGTCGGCGACGCGCGCCTCCGGGGTCTCGCGGGGGTCCTGCCACAGATCGGTCATGAGGTGCCTCCCGGGGCGGCGGTGGACCGACGCCTCACCAGCGTGGTCTCGAGGGTCACGTGGGTCTCGGCGAGCTCCTCGCCGGCGATCATCCGCACCAGCATCGCGATGGCGTCGTGGCCCATCTGCCGGATCGGCTGCTGCACGGTCGTGAGCGGTGGCGACGCGAGCGCGGAGTCGGGGATGTTGTCGAAGCCGACGACCGACAGCTGCTCGGGGACCAGGATCCCGACCTCCTCGGCCACCTCCAGCGCCGCCATCGCCGAGAGGTCGTTGGCGGCGAAGATCGCGGTGGGCGGGTCCGGCAGGGCCAGCAGCTCGCGGGCGGCGTCCCCGGCCTGGTCCGGCTCGAAGGCGCCCAGCCGGATCAGCGACTCGTCGACCGCGACGCCGGCGGCGGCGTGCGCCTCGCGGAAGCCGCGCTCGCGCAGCCGGGCCGAGACCAGGTCGGGGCGGCCGGTGACCATGCCGATGCGGCGGTGGCCGAGCTCGAGGAGGTGGTCGACGCCCAGGCGCGCGCCCTGGAGGTTGTCGGCGGTGACGGTGGGCAGGGCGGACCGTCCGGTGTGCGGGTCGACGGCGACGATCGGCCCGTCGTACTGGACGTCGGTGACCGTCGGCGTCACCAGGACCGCGCCGTCGACCAGCGTGCCCATGACGCGGGAGAGGTAGCGCCGCTCCCAGCCGACGTGCTCGTCGACACGCCCGCCTGCCGAGTAGGCCACGAGCTCGAAGCCGGTGCCGCGGATCGCGTCGGCGGCGCCCTTGAGCACCTCGGTGCTGAACGGCTCGAAGTCGGCGACCAGCACCCCCAGCACGTTGGTGCGGCTGTTGCGCAGGCTCCGCGCCACGAGGCTGGCCTCGTAGCCGAGCCTGCTGACGACCTCGGTGACGTGGTCGAAGGTGTCGCTCGAGACGCCGTAGCGCCCGTTGATCACCTTCGAGACCGTCGAGACCGAGACGCCGGCCTCGGCGGCGACCTGCTGCATCGTGACGCGACTGCCCGTCGGGTGGTGGTCCATGGTCATCTCGTCCTCTCCGGCACGGCGGCTCATCCCTTCACCGCGCCCCGGAGGCCGCCGACGATGCGCTGCTGCATCGTGAGGAACAGCACCAGGGCCGGGATCATCGCGATCGTGGTGAAGGCCAGGACGCCCGCCGTGTCGGCCGAGTGCTCGGTCGAGTAGTCGGCGACGCCGAGGGGCAGCGTACGCATGTCCTCCTGCAGGAGCAGGAGAGGCAGCAGGTAGGCGTTCCACGAGCCGACGAACGCCAGCACGGCCACCGTCACGAGCCCGGGCATCGACAGCGGCAGCATCAGCCACCAGAAGATCCCGACCCTCGACGCGCCGTCCATCAGCGCCGCCTCCTCCAGCTCGCGCGGGATGGCCATCAGGAACGGCCGCAGGATGACGACCGTGATCGGCAGCCAGAACGCCGCCTGCGGCAGGGCCACTCCCCACCAGGTGTTGCCGATCTGCAGGTCGCGCGTGACCAGGATGAACAGCGGGATGATCGCCACGGCCGCGGGGAACAGCAGGCCGAGCACGAACACCATGAAGAGCGGCTCGCGCAGCCTGAACTGGTAGCGCGCCAGCGGGTAGGCCGCCATCACCCCGCACGCCACGGCCACCACGGTGGTGATGACCGCGATCGCGGTGGAGTTGAGGGCGTAGCGCCAGAAGTCGGGGTTGCCGAGGACGCCCTCCTCGTAGTTGCTGAGGAGCCACGGGTCCGGCAGGCCGGCCGGGTCGCGGGCGAGCTGCTCGTTGCTGCGGAAGCCGCCCATCGCGCCGTAGAGCACCGGCCCCACGGTCAGGGCGACCACCACCAGCGCGATGCCGTAGGTGAGCGGGCCGCCGGCCCCGAAGGGCCGCGTGCGGCGAGGCGCCTTCTCGTTCGTCGTCATCGCCGTGTCGTTCATTCCTGGGTCACCGTGTCCCGTCGGAGGATGAGGAGCTGGTAGGCCAGCGCCATCACGAAGCTGACCAGGAAGAGCACCACCGACGCCGCGCCCGCGATGCCGTAGTTGTGGCGCTGGGTGCCCTGGTTGATCAGGTACGTCGCCATCGTGGTCGTGGCGTTGGCGGGCCCGCCGCCGGTCAGCACCCACACCATGTCGAACTGCTGGAGCGAGCCGATCATCGACAGGAACAGCCAGGTCCGGATGGTCGGACCGAGCAGCGGCAGCGCCACCCGCAGCTGCGTCTGCCACCAGCCTGCCCCGTCGAGCTGGGCGGCCTCGTAGAGCTCGTCGGGCACGCCCTGGAGCCCGGCGAGGAAGAGCAGCACGGCCAGGCCGAGGTACTTCCAGGTCAGCACCACGAACAACGTGGGCAGCGCCAGCTCAGGGGTCCCGAGGAACCCCTGCTCCGGCGGGGTGAGCCCGACGGCCGAGATGAGGCCGTCGACCACGCCGTAGCGAGGCTGCAGCAGCTGGAACCAGATCACGCCCGCGATGACCTCGGCCATCACGTACGGCACGAAGACGATCGTGCGCAGCAGCCCCCGCAGCCGGATCCTGCGGTTGAGCAGCATCGCGATCGCCAGCCCCAGCGGCAGCTGCACCACGATCGAGGCCACCACGATCACGACGTTGTGCGCCACCGCGTCCCGGAAGACGTCGTCGCCCAGGACCCGCTCGTAGTTGCGCAGCCCGATGAAGTCGTCCATCGGGCCGAAGCCCTTCCAGCGGTAGAAGGACATCCGGACCGCCGAGGCGATCGGCCACACCACGAATACGCCCAGGAGGGCGAGGGCCGGCGTCACGAACAGGAGGATCTCCAGCCGCTGACGCCAGCCCCCGCGCGTCGTGCTCAGCTCACTTCTCCTCGTCGGCGGCCTGCTGCGTGGCCGTGACCACGTCGTCCGCCGACGCCTTGCCGGCGAACATGAGCGCGATCTCGTCGTTCATCGCGCCACCGACCGACTCGCCGAAGGCGGTGTCGAAGTAGAGCTGGACGTACGGCGCCGCGTCGCGCACCTCGAGCAGCTGCGCGAGGGCCGGGTCGGACACCGCGCCGGTGGCGGCGGGGTTGGTCGGCAGGCCCATGTCGTTCTCGGCGAACCCGGTCTGCACCTCGTCGGAGAGCAGGTACGTCACCAGGTCGACCGCGACGTCCGGGGAGCCCTCCGGCACCGCCCACGCGTCACCGCCGCCGAGCTGCGCGGTGGGGTCGCCCTCGCCGCCGTCGACCTCGGGGAACGGGAACCAGCCGGTCTTCTCGCCGAGCCCCTTGCCGTCGTCGGTCAGGCCCTGCATGACCCCCGGCTCCCAGTGGCCCTGCATCTCCATCGCGACCTTGCCCGTGGCCAGCAGTCCCGAGGCGGAGGTGGCGCCCTCCTGGGCGGGCGTGCTGAGGAAGCCGGCGTTGAACGGCTCGGTCTCGAGCAGCTCCTCGACGACCTCGCCGGCCCGCGAGAAGCAGTCGTCGGAGAAGTCCAGGCTGCCCACGGCGTCGGTGAGGACCTCCTGGGGGCACGAGCGCAGCGCGGCCTGGTACCAGTAGTGCGCGGCCGGCCACTTGTCCCCGGCACCCACCGAGAGCGGCGTGAGGTCCGCGGCCTTCAGCTTCTCGATGACGTCGTAGAGCTCCTCCATCGTCGTCGGCGGCTCGCTGATGCCCGCCTGCTCGAAGAGGTCGGTGTTGTACCAGAAGCCCACCACGCCGAGGGAGAACGGCAGGGCGTACGTCGCGTCGTCGACCTGCCAGCCGGCGACCGAGCCGCCGATCTTCTCGATCTCCTCGGCGGCGTCGTCGGAGAGGTCGCGCACGAGGCCGGCCTCGACGTGGTCGGCGAGCTCGCCGCCGCCGCGCTCCATGTAGACGTCGGGCAGGTCGCCGCTCTGGAACGCGGCGGCCAGCTTGTCGACCATGTCCTCGTGGGCCATGGCGCTGACCTGGACGTCGACGCCGGGGTTCTCGGCCTCAAAGTCCTTGGCCACCTGCTCGTAGTAGCCCTTGCCGGGCTCGTTGTTCGAGTTGTGCCACCAGGTGATGGTGTTGTCGTCCGCCTCGGACGAGTCGTCGCCGCCGCAGGCCGCTGCGAGGAGCAGCGTTCCGGCGCTGAGCGCGGCGAGGGCCGCGCGTCGGGTCTTCGACCTCATGGGGGTTCCTCCGTCCCGCCCCAACGCGTGTTGAGACGTTCGTCACACGGAAAGGTGCCACCGCTCCCGGGCCTTGTCAATCGTTGTCGATAACGTTTTCCATCGGCGGCCCACCACGGGTGCCGGAGACCGCTCGCGGGCTCCTCTACCCTGCTGCGGTGTCCCGGACCCTCCTCGGTGGCGGCTTCCTGCTGCTCTTCCTCGCGTTCCTCGCCCTGATCGTCGTGCTGGTCGTCGTCGGGTACCAGCAGGCCAAGAAGCGGCGTGAGGGCCTCGCGGCGTTCGCGGCCGCGCGCGGCTGGGTCTACCGCCCGGCCGACCCGAGCCTGGTCGGACGCTTCACGGGGTCGCCGTTCGGCACGGGCAGCAGCCGGAGCGCGACCAACTGCCTCTACGGCGCGCACGGCGAGCGGCCGATGGTGGCCTTCGACTACTCGTACACGACCAGCAGCGGCTCCGGCGACAACCGCACCACCACCACGCACCGCTACTCCGTCGTGGCGATGAACCTCGGGCTGGTCGTCCCCCCGCTCGCGGTCTCGCCCGAGGGTGCCGTGGGTCGCTTCTTCGGCCGGCTCACCAACCGCGACATCGAGCTGGAGTCGGAGGACTTCAACCGCGCGTTCACGGTCACCGCCCACGACCGGCGCTTCGCCTCCGACGTGCTGCACCCGCAGATGATGCAGATGCTCCTGCAGTGGCCGGCGCTCGGCTGGCGCCTCGAGGGCGACTCGATGCTCGTGGTCCGCTCCGGCCACCACGCGCCCCACGAGGTCGACGCGACGCTGGCGGTGATGGACGCGATCCTGGACCGCATCCCCGAGCACGTGTGGCGCACGCTGCGGGCCCAGTGATGGCGACGATCATCGTCGTCGCGATGGTCCTGGTCCTGGTGCTCCTGCTGAGCCTGGTCGTGATGTACAACCGGTTCGTGCGCCAGCGCACCCTGGTCGACGAGTCGTGGGGCGGCATCGACGTCGAGCTGACCCGCCGCCACGACCTGATCCCCCGCCTGGTCGAGACCGTCCGCGGGTACGCCGCCCACGAGCAGGCGGTGCTCCAGCAGCTCGTCACCGCCCGTGAGGTCGCGACCTCCCACGCGCGCGACCAGCCGGCGCGGAGACAGGGCTACGAGGACAGCCTGGGCGGCGCCCTGGCGTCGGTGCTGGTGCGGGCCGAGGCCTACCCCGACCTCAGGGCCAACCAGGGCTTCCTCGAGCTGCAGCACGAGCTGACCAACACCGAGGACCGGATCGCGGCCGCCCGGCGGTTCTACAACGGCAACGTCCGCGCCTACAACACCCGGGTGCGGACGTTCCCCTCCAACGTCGTGGCCGGCGTGTTCGGCTTCGAGGCGCGCGACTTCTTCGAGCTGCTCGACCCGGCCGCGCGGGCAGTCCCCCGCTTCTGACCGCTCAGACCGGCGTGATCGGCAGGGAGCGCCGCGGCTCGAACTCGAACGCCGCGCCGGTGCTGAACCGGGTCACCGCGACCTCGCCGGCCTCGGGGGCGGCGACCTCACGCCGTACGACGTGGGCGGTCCAGGTCTCCTCGGTCCCGGAGATCTCCACGTCGAGGTGCGGGTCGACGGCGCGGACGAGGGCCTGCAGCGGCTCGGGACGCCCCGGGCCCACGAGCGCGGCCCAGCCGCCGTCGCTCGACGCCGGCGAGGGGCCGACGGTCACGCGCGACTCCCCCACCTCCGCCCGGTGGTAGGCCGCGGGGTTGAGCAGCGGGTGCAGCTCCAGGAGCCGCACGGCACCCGCGACGCCGTCGGGGAGACCGAGGGCTCGGTGCAGGCGCTCGGCGGCGATCCCGGCGATCCCGACGAGCTGCTGGGTGCAGATCTCACGCGCCTGCTGCTCGCCGGTCGACCGCGTCCGCACGGCGTGCTCGAAGGAGAGGTTGAGCAGCTGCATCTGCAGGCAGACCTCGTCGGCGATCCGCACCAGCGCGGAGTGGGAGAACGCGCCGAAGTCGAGGTCGGCGAGCAGGGCGCCGGAGTAGTCGCCCATGCCCTCCTCGGACGGGTCGATCGGGTCGAGCTCGACGGTGGCGGCGCGCGTCGCCGCCACGTGGTGGTAGGCCGGCAGCGGCTGCACCGGAGGGAACGACTCGCCGATCGTCACCGTCCAGCGGCAGTGCGGGTGCTGCTGTGCCGACGAGCGCGGGGGCCGGTGCACGGGGCGGACCTGCGCCTTGGCGTTGGTGGCCACCGCCGTGGCGTCGAAGGTCGGGTCCTCGATGTCGTGGCACATGGAGACGACGTAGGACTCCCCCATCGGCTCGACGTCCATGAGGGCGCCGCAGTGGTCGAGGTGGAACTCGCCGTGCCACGGGTCGTGCACGGTGTAGCGGAAGTCCATGAACTGCGGCGGGGCGCCGATGTCGAGCTGCAGCCCCTTGAAGATCGTGACGACGTCGGTGCCGCGGTAGCCGAGCGCGTCCTGCATGCGCCGGGTGTAGATGGGTGAGGCGCCCGACCACTCCTCGATCGCGACCTGGGCCATCTCCTCGCGCCCCCACGCCGAGATGCACCACGCCATGCCGGAGCGGTCGATCAGCTGGCCGATGAGCAGCAGCTCCGGGACCAGCGTCGCCAGGTCCTCACGGCTCAGCGAGGCGTAGCGGCTAGCCAACGGAGCGCTCGCCGGTCCAGTACTGCGACCGCAGCGCCTTCTTGTCGGGCTTGCCCAGCCCGGTGAGCGGCAGGGCCTCGGTGGCGATGACCTGCTTGGGCGACATCACCGCGCCCTTGCGGTCCTTGACCATCTGCTTGATCTCGGCCTCGACCTCGGGGGTCAGCTCGGCACCGGGGCGCAGCACGACGATGGCCGTGACGGCCTCACCCCACTTCTCGTCGGGCGTTCCGATGACGCCGACCTGGGCGATGGCCGGGTGCTCCGCGACGACGTCCTCGACCTCGCGGGGGAAGACGTTGAAGCCGCCCGTGACAATCATGTCCTTGGTGCGGTCGACGATGTACCAGAAGCCGTCCTCGTCCTCGCGCGCCACGTCCCCGGTGTGCATCCAGCCGTCGCGGAAGGTCTCGGCGGTCTCCTCCGGGAGGTTCCAGTAGCCGGCCGACAGCAGCGAGCCGGCCACGCAGATCTCGCCGGGCTCGCCGACCGGGACCGGCCGGCCGTCCTCGCCGAGGAGCGCGGTGCGGATGAACGCCGACGGGCGGCCGCACGACGACAGTCGGGCCGGCACCTCGTCGGGAGAGGAGGTCGGGACGACGTGGTCGGCCTTGGCGAGGTAGGTGATGACCATCGGTGCCTCGGACTGCCCGTAGTACTGGGCGAAGATCGGGCCGAACCGCCTCAAGGCCTCCTGGAGCCGCACCGGGTTGATGGCCGAGGCGCCGTAGTAGACGGTCTCGAGCGACGACAGGTCGCGGGTGTGCGAGTCGGGGTGGTCCATCAGCGCGTAGAGCATCGAGGGGACCAGCATCGTGGCGGTGATGCGCTGCTCCTCGATCGTGCGCAGGACCTCGGCCGGGTCGAAGCGCGGCAGGACGTAGAGGGAGCCGCCCTTGATCACCGTCGGCACGAAGAACGCGGCGCCCGCGTGGGAGAGCGGGGTGCACATCAGGAAGCGGGGGTCCTCCGGCCACTCCCACTCGGCGAGCTGGATCTGCGCCATGGTGGCCATCGCCCCCGACGTCCCGATGACGCCCTTCGGCTTGCCCGTCGTGCCGCCGGTGTAGGTGATCGAGACGACGTGGTCCGGCGGCAGCACCGCCGCCGTCAGCGGCTGCGCGTCGAAGGTCGCCGCCGTGGCCACGAGGTCCTCGCCGACGTCCTTCAGCTCGTCGGGCACCGGCCCGATCGTGAGCACCGTGGTCAGTCCGGGGCACTTGTCCAGCAGCGCCAGCGCCCGCTCGGTGAAGTAGGGGTCGATGATCAGCGCGGTGATGCCCGCGTCGTTGATCACGTAGGCGTGGTCGTCGGCCGACCCCAGCGGGTGAAGCGACGTGCGCCGGTAGCCCTGGGTCTGGCCCGCGCCGAGGATGAACAGGACCTCCGGCCGGTTCAGCGCCAGCAGAGCCGCAGCCGTGCCGGTGCCGGCGCCCAGCGCCTCGAACGCCTGGACGTAGCGCGACATCTGCTCGGCGACCTCGCCGCCCTTCAGCGTGGTGTCGCCGAGGTACATCACGTCCTTGTCGCGATGCCGCTTCAGGGCCGCCACCATCAGGTTGCCGTTGTGGGTGCCGGTCCGCATGTCGTCGCTCACCGGAGCAGACTAGAACGTGTTCTAAGTTGGGGCAACGGTGGGCAAGGCCGGATCCAGGTCGCCGACAGCGCTCACCCGCTCGCGGTGACGGGCGGGGCGAGCCGGACGTCGGTGATCCGACGTCGGGTGGCGGCGAACGCGGCCACCGCGACGGCGAGCGCGAAGCAGCCCAGCTCGACCCGGCCGGCGCCGAACGCCAGGGCGAGCGGCCCGACGACGAGCTGGCCGATGGGGGTGGCGACGAAGGAGAAGAAGCCGTCGATCGCCATGATCCGCGAGAGCATCTCCTCGGGCACCTTCTCCTGCACCGTCAGGTTCCAGGCCAGGTCGAGCAGGCTGAGGGCCGCCCCCGCGACGACGAAGGCGCCGGTGAGGAGCCAGACGCTCACGTGGGTGCCGAGCACGAGCATCGGCACGCACCAGACCGCGAAGGCGATCATGATCGCGCGCAGCGGCACCCGCAGCGTCACCTTGGCCAGGAAGAACGCCGCCACGAAGACCCCGACCGCCTGACCCGACTGAGCCACGCCCCAGCCCTGGCTCCCGATCGTGTCGGCGGCGATCGTCGGGCCGAGCACCCCGATCGCCCCGCTGACGAGCGCGTTGAAGACGAGCGCCGCCGAGGCCGCCGGGATCACCCAGCCGAGCTGGCGGGCGAACGCCCAGCCCGCGAGGAAGTCGCCGATGACGGTCGAGCTCGCGTTGCTCCTGTCTCCCGGGGGAAGTCTCACCAGCGCGAGCAGCCCCGCCGCGACGAGGTACGTCGCCGCGTCGGCCGCCAGCGCCCACCCCGGTCCCACCGTGGCCACCAGGACCCCGGAGAGCGAGGGGCCCAGGATGCTGACGGCGCTCTGCGCCTGACCGATGAGCAGGAACGCCGCCTTCCGCTCCTCGACCGGCAGCAGGATCGGCACCATGCCGAGGAACGCGGGGTAGCTGACCGCGAAGACCGTGCCGGCGGCCAGCTGCAGCAGGACCAGGTGCCAGATCTCGGCGTGCCCGCTGAGCACGAGACCGGCCGTCGCCGCCTGGAGCACGCCCTGGATCAGGTTGCACCCGCGCAGCACGACCGCCCGGGGCAGCCGGTCCGCGATCGCGCCGCCGAGCAGCATGAACACCACCGTCGGCACGCTCGACGCGGCCAGCACCGCCCCCAGGGACGCGGCGGAGTCGTCGATGTCGAGGACGGCGAAGGCGAGCGCCACGCCCGCCATCGACGACCCCGCCCGGTTGACGACCTGACCGACGAAGAAGTACCGGAACGCGGGGGCGGCGAGCGGCGACAGTCGGCTGCTCACCAGGACAGTAAAGCGGGGTGCTCAGCCCAGGGACACCCTTTTCGCTCAGCTTCGCTCAGTCCGCGCGAGCCACGACCCGCCCGTAGTGCACGTAGGCCGCCGGTGCGGTCGGGTCGTCGGGGTGGGCGAGGAACGTGAAGACCGGGTGGATGCTGTGGAAGGGCTCCTCGGAGATGAACGAGTCGTCCTCGAGGTGCACGAGCGGGAAGCGCACCGGCTGCTCGCCGATCTCGGCGATGATGTCCTTCGGGACCCGGTCCAGCCAGAGGCGGCCCTCGTCGTCCTGGGTCACCGTGACGTCGTAGATCGTGTCGGAGTAGCGCCCCAGGAAGCGGGTCACGTCGACCTGCTCGGGGTCGGCCGGCGGGACGGGGCGGGTGGGCAGCACGACGCCGGTGAGGTCGCGCACCAGCCGCGCGACGACGTCCTCGAAGAGCCCGAAGAAGTCGCCGCCGTTGGTGAGCACCGTGACGGCGACGCCCTGGGCCGGGACCGCCCGCAGGAACGCCGCCTGGCCGATCGTGCCGCCGTCGTGGGCGACGACGGCGTCCTCACCGGAGCCGTCGAGGTGCCAGCCGAGCCCCCAGGACTCGGCCATGCCGGAGAGCAGGGGCAGGTCGACCTCGCGGGTCTGCATGGCAGCGACCGAGGCGGCGCTCAGGACGCGGATGCCGTCCCGGCCCGCGCCTCCGGACAGGTGCATCCGGACGAAGCCGAGCAGGTCGGTGGGGGTCATCGCGAGCATCGCCCCCGCGGGCGCGTTGGACCGCGCCAGCGCCCAGGTGGGGGCCGGGGTCATCGTGCCGCCGTCGCCGGCGACGTGGCTGGCGACGTGGCCCAGCGCCGCCCGGTGGCGGATCGCCTCGTAGGGGCTGGGCGAGACCCGCTCCAGCGCGAGCGGGGTGGCGATCCGCTCGACCAGCGCCTCGTCGAACGGCTGGCCGCGCAGCACCTCCACCAGCCTGCCCAGCACCACGAAGCCGGTGTTGTTGTAGGAGAACGTCGCGCCGGGAGCGAAGAGCTGCGGCAGGTCGCCGAGCGTGGCGACGTACCTCTCGACGGCGTCGGAGCCGCGGCCGGTGTCGGTGAAGACGTCACCCTCGAAGCCGGCGGTGTGCGTCAGCAGGTGGCGCGTGGTGATGACCTCGGCCGCCGCCGCGTCGCCGATGACGAGCTCGGGCAGGTAGTGGACGACCGGCACGTCGAGGTCCAGCAGGCCGTCGTCGACGAGCTGCATGACCAGCGTGGTCGTCCAGATCTTGGTGATCGACCCGATCTGGAAGACCGTGCGGGTGTCGACCTCGACACCGGTCTCGAGGCTGGTGACGCCGGCCGCGGCGGTGGCGACCCGGTCGCCCACCAGGACGCCGACCGACGCCCCGGGCACCCCGTGCTCGGTCACCAGCCTGGCGAAGTTCGCGTCCAGCCACTCGACGGCGTGCTCGTAGGTCGTCATGGCCGTCAGCGTAGGAAGGCGCGGGCACCACGGGTTCGTCCGATCGGACAGCCCCGCGGGCCGGATGTCGTATCCACGCACCGGCGTTCGTGGCAGGGGTGAGCGGGTGCCCGCAGGGGCGCCCCCAGCACGAGGAGACGATGAGCGATGCAGTACCTGGTGTCCGTGATCGACGACGAGTCCGGCTCCGCCACCTCCGAGGAGATGACGGCGGTCCGAGCGTTCAACGACCGGCTGCGGGAGGAGGGCCACTGGGTCTTCGCCGGTGGCCTGGCGGCGCCCAGCAGCGCCACCGTGATCGACGACCGCGACGGCCGCGGGATCGTCACGGACGGGCCGTTCGTGGAGTCCAAGGAGTACTGCGCGGGCCTCTGGATCCTCGAGGCGCCCGACCTCGACGTGGCCATGAGGCTGGCGGCGCAGGGATCGCGCAGCTGTCACCGCAGGGTGGAGCTGCGACCGCTCCTCGGCTGAGCGCGGCTGGCTAGGCTCGGTGGCACCACCCGCCCGAGAGGACCACCGTGCCCGATCCGTCGACCCCCCTGCGCCGCCTGGGCTTCCTGACCATCGGGCTGTTCGACGGCGCCGACCCGGCGCCCGGTCACGAGTCCACCCTGCGGGTCATCGAGCTGGGCGAGCAGCTGGGCTTCGACAGCGCCTGGGTGCGCCACCGCCACCTGCAGTACGGCATCTCCTCCCCCGTCGCCGTGCTGGCGGCCGCCTCGCAGCGCACCCGCCGCATCGAGCTCGGCACGGCGGTCATCCCCCTCGGGTGGGAGAACCCGCTGCGCCTGGCCGAGGATCTCGCCACCGTCGACCTGCTGTCGGGCGGACGGCTCAACCCGGGCCTGAGCGTGGGGCCGCCGATGCGCTACGACGAGGTGCGCGAGGCCCTCTACCCCGACTCCGCCGACCTCGAGGACTTCACCTACGGCCGGGTCGAGCGGCTGCTCGCCATGGTCCGGGGCGAGCCGGTCAGCCCGTTCCGCGGCACCGTGGGCATCGAGGAGTTCTCCGACCGGGTCCAGCCACACGCGGCGGGGCTCGCCGACCGGCTCTGGTACGGCGGCGCCAGCCTCCGCTCGGCCCAGTGGGCTGGGGAGCACCGGATGAACCTGCTCGTGAGCAGCGTCGTGAAGGCCGAGGAGCCGCCCGCCGGGGGCGAGGGTGAGGACGGGGCCTGGGACTTCGCCGAGATCCAGCGCTCCCACGTGCGCCGCTTCCGTGAGCACCATCCCGACGGCGCCGCGGCGCGGGTCTCCCAGGGCCTGGTCGTCGTCCCGACCGACACCGCCTCGCGCGAGCAGCGGGCGCGCTACGAGGCGTACGCCGCCTCCCGGCTGCCACGCACCGCCACGCCGCAGGGCCCGGGTCGGCTGCTCTTCGCGCCCGACCTGGTCGGGACGTCGGAGCAGGTCGCGGAGCGCCTCCACGCCCACGCCGCCTTCCGCGAGGTCGACGAGGTCGCCTTCGCGCTGCCGTTCTCCTTCGAGCACGACGACTACGCGCAGATCCTCACCGACATCGCGACCCGCCTCGGTCCGGCGCTGGGCTGGCGCCCCGCGAGCGGCTAGAAGCCGCCCATGTCGAAGCCGCCACCGTCGAACCCGCCGCCGTCGCCGCCGCCGGCGTCGTAGCCGCCGCCGTCTCCCCCACCGTCACCACCGGAGTCGCCCCCGCCGTCGCCCCCGCCGTCACCGCCGAAGCCGTCGCCGAAGCCGCCGAACATCATCCCGCCCATGAACATCCAGGTCATGGGGCCGAAGGCGCCGAAGTAGCCCATGGCGTAGGGCTCGTAGGCCCGACCGCCCTGGTAGTACGGCACGCGCTGGGCGCCGACCATCACCTTGCGCACGTCGGGGTCGGCGCCGGCGCGGACCCGCTCGGCGTCGAGTGCGCAGGCCGGGACGTCGCGCTCCACGCCGTCCGGCGGCACGTAGGCCACGTCGGTGACCGAGGGACCGTGGCGCGGGTCGAAGAAGCAGGGGGCTCGACGCGTGGGCAGCGGCTCGGCGTTCACCCGAGCGCGCACGCAGGCGATGGCGTAGCGCCCGTCCTCGATGATCTCGGTGACGTGCCGGACGTCCTCGGGGCGGGACAGGGCGTCGCCGGCGGTCTTGGCCGCCTCGTAGGCGTCGAGGGCCCGCTGGTAGTCGGCCCGGGCACCCTCGTCGAGCTCGTGACCGGTCATCTCCAGGTCGAGGTGCTGGAGGTCCTCGCCCAGCGCGGTGACGTCCTCGTCGGCGAGCTTCTTGACCGGCGCGAGCTCGCGATCCTGCCGCTCGAGCTCCTGCTGCTTGCTGCGGCGACTCGAGACGAGCACGACCGCGCCGATCACGGCGACGACGAGCAGCAGCACGACCAGGTCCATCCTCGGATCCTACGGGGCACCCGGAAGGTGCCGGCTCAGCCCGGAGGCAGGCCGCCGAGCGCGGCCAGGCGCGCCACCCCCGGGCCGGCGTGGCGCTGCAGCCGCTCCAGCGCGTCGTCGAGGCTCGGCGACCCCGGGTGCCCGGGCGGGATCCGGGCCGGGTTCAGCGGGACCCGGTCGGCCCAGGCCTTGATGTCCGGCTCGGCTCCGAAGGCGGCGGAGGCCCGCGTGCCGTGCACGTTCATCCGGGCCCAGTCGGCCAGCGAGTTGCCGAACGACGAGGGTGGGCAGAGCCGGTTCTTGTCGGCGTCGTCGTCGCGGGTGGCCTCGACGTAGCCGGCCAGCGCCGCGCCGAAGCAGGGGAAGCCGGCGCGGATCGGCTGGAGCGTGATCGCCTCCGGCCCCCAGATCGGCACCCGGGGGCGGTGCCGGAGCCCGTCGGCCGCGCAGTTGACGACGACGGCGTCGTCCGCGACGGCGACCGAGCCGTCCTCGAAGTCCAGGCGCCCCCGCGACACCGAGACGAGGTGCCCGCGACGCACGACGTCCTCGACCGTGCGCAGCAGGTCGAGCTCCCACGTGCCGAGCGTCGGCGCCTTGGCCATGGTGGGCGTCACCGCGCGGTCGATGCGGAGCATCGTGCCGGACGCCTCGAGCTCGAGGAAGAGCTCCGGCAGCGACCGGGCACCGGCCGCGGCGCGCATCATGTCGGCGACCATGCCGAGGTAGACCGCCGGGTCGGGCTGCACCTTCGCGCGGTTCAGCATCCAGGGCTCCCGCGGCCGGACCCAGCAGATGGCGTCGGGATCGACGCCGCGGCCCAGCAGCCAGACGCAGGCGTCGGTGGCGGTCTTGCCGGAGCCGACGACGACGTAGCGGCTCGGCGGCTCCTCCAGGCCCACGAGGTCGTTGACCGGCACGACCCGGGCGCCCTCGCCCACCCCGAAGCGCGGCGGGGTCTCGGCGGGGATCTCGGGAGCGAGGTAGCGGGCGTCGACGACGCGGCAGTGCTCGGGCACCTCGTAGCGCTCCCCCGTCTCGAGCGAGACGACACCGCCGTCGGCGAGGTGGTCGTGTCCGGCGAAGAGCTCCACGCGCCCGGTGGCGGTGAGCCGCTCGAGCACCTCGTCGTAGTAGGCGCAGATCGTCGGCTGGTCGGCCCGCTCGTGCAGGCCGGCCTCGGGACCGTCGCGCTGTATCCGGCCACCTCCCAGGAGCGTGGACGCCACGCCGTAGAACGACGACGCCTGGTGCAGCCGCACGAACGGGTAGGCGCCGCGCCAGTGACCGCCCACCTGCGGGCGGCGGTCGACGAGCGCGACGCGGACGTCGGCGTGGTCGACCAGGGCGTCGGCGAAGGCCATCCCGCTGGCCCCGGCCCCGACCACGAGGTAGTCGGCGTCGATGCGGCGCGTCATGGGTCCACCCAACCACGCGCGGCCGGCGCCGCGCGCGACCGCCCGCCGCGTCAGCCGTCGCCGTCGAGCACGGCCCGGAGCCGGGCCGCGAAGGCCTCGGGCTGCCCGGCGTAGCCGTGCTCGCCTCCGAGGAAGCCGCCGTGGTGACTGGGGAAGACGGTGGCCTCCTGGCCGAGCAGCGCGGCGGTGGCGACCGACGTGCGGCCGGTGAACAGCCCCGCGGACTCCTCGCCCACGGCGACGACGACGCTGGTCGGTGCGGCGGCCAGCGCCGCGGCGTCGGGACGATAGCTGCTGACGGCCCACGAGGCGTCCGAGAGCAGCGGGTCGCCGCGGGTGCCGTCGTCATCCGTGGGGAGGCCGAAGGTCGCGGGGTCGGGGGCGGGATGGGTGAAGTAGTCGTCGGTGTACTCCCCCTGCCAGTCGGTCATCGTGATGAAGGCGGCCATCCCGGCGCCGAAGCCTCGCGCCTCGTAGGCGTCGCGCACCTCCGCGCGTGCCCGCTCGACGGCGGCTGCGTCGGGGAGCACGCCGAGGAGCGGCGGCTCGTGCGCGACCAGGGTCGCCACGTCGTCCGGGTGGGCCGTCACCAGTGCGAGGCCGATGATCGCCCCGCCGCTGCTCCCGAACAGGTCCACGGGTCCGCCGCCGAGGGCCGTGATGAGCGCGTGGAGGTCCTCCGCCAGGGTCTCGGGGTCGTGGTCGGAGCGCCCGTCCTTGCGCGTGCTGCGGCCCAGACCGCGGGGGTCGTAGGTGACGACGGTCCGCTCGGGCAGGAGCGGGGCCAGGCTGGCGAAGCCGCTCGCGTCCATGGGCTGGCCGACGAGGAGCAGCGCACGGCGTCCGTCGGCGGGCGGAAGCGGGCCGCGGACGTCGTAGGCGAGGTCGACCTCGGGGGTCTCGAGCACGTGGGTCGTGGTGGTCATGTCCTGTGGACCCCGGCCGGGCGTTCGATTCATCGCTACCGGCGCCGGACGGGGTGCACCAGCCAGGCGGACACGGCCCACAGAGCGGTGTACATGAGGTTGACGCCGACGATGTCCAGGGTCGACGACCCCTCGGGAGGCAGGCCACCCAGCAGGGCGACCGCCGTGACGAGCACCTGGGCGGCCGCGGTGGCGGCCAGGGCCTGCGCCAGTCCGGACGGTCGCAGCCGCGACACCGCGGCGCCGACCAGGAGGACGGCCAGCACCACGACGTACACCCGGTCGGGCCGGCCGCCCGGGCCCAGGATGCCCAGGGCGCCGACCCCGAGCACCAGGAACAGCGCGGTCAGGGCGGCGAGGGCGAGGCCGAGGGGGCGGCGGGAGGTGACGGAGGGCTGCTGGACCGTGCTCATGACCCCACGCTAGGCGGGCTCCCGGTCGGGTTGCGGGGAGGACGTGTGGAGGTTCGGTGCAGATCGCCCGGGATCGTCGTGATCACGACAGCAGGTCCCGGACCTCCGACGAGGCGTAGAACGGCTCGAGCTGCTCGCGCAGCAGGCGCTCGAGGTCGCCGCTCTCGCGGAGCGCGTCGACGACCCCGGGCGCGATCCGGACCACGTCGGCGACCAGGTCCTCGCGGCGCAGGTCGAGCTCGTCGAGCAGCTCGGTGGGCGTGTAGCCGCCGAAGCGCTCGAAGAAGGCGTCCACGACCGCGTCTCCCAGCCGCGCGACGTGTTCGTGGGCGAGCGTGCTGGCGACGAGCTCGTGCACGGCGCCGACAACGCCGGACAGCTCCTCGCGGGCCTCGTCGCCCATGCCGGAGACCTGCTGCGCGGCGGCGAGGTCCCAGACCTGCAGCACCGCCTCGCGGGTCGTCGGGTCGCGCAGGGTCTCGATGACGATCCGGTTCAGGCGGCGTACGGCGAAGGTGCCGCCCTTGCCCACGGTGTCGCCGAGGAGGCCCTCGAACTGCTTGTCGGCCGCGCCCATCATCCGGGAGGCGGCGGTGGTGCCGAAGGACATCAGCGAGCCGAGGCCGGGCACCTTGTCGGCGACGGCCTTGTTGGCCTGCAGCACCTCGCCCACGATGCGGCCCATGAAGCGCGATGCCATGGTGCCGACCAGCGGGCTGGCCGTGAGCCGCTCCAGCGCGCGCTCCAGGGCGGGGCTGAGCGCCAGCAGCTCGTCGAGGACGGCGGCGACCTGGTCGCGGTCGACGACGTCGCCCAGCGGGTACGGCTCGGCAGGCCCCTCGGCGAGGACCTCGCTCGCCAGCTCGACGAACCCGCCCACCGCGGCGCTGCCCGGCACCGTGGCCAGCGCGCGCGCCACGATCTCGCGCACGGCCCCCGGGTCGACGAGGTCGCCGATCGGGTGGTGGCCGGAGGCCTCGAGGGCGCCCTCCGCCAGCTCGGTGACCGTCGCCGCGAGCCGCTCGCCGCTCAGGCGGCGCAGGTGGAACGCGACCTGGGCGTCGAGGAGCTGCTGCGCGAGGGGGCCGGGCACGGCACTGGTGGACACGGCACGACGGTACGGGACCGCCGCGGGCTAGATGTCCGCGACCAGCGGGGCGACCTCGGTGCCGAGGAGCTCGATGCCGCGCAGCAGGTCCTCGTGCGCGAGCCGCGGGTTCGTCATCTGCAGCGAGAGCCGGTCGACCCCGCCCAGCTGGTCGGCCACCCGGCGGATCTTGGTCGCCACGGTGTCCGGGTCACCCATGAAGAAGGCGCCGTCGGGGCCCGAGGTCGCGTTGAACTGGGCCCGGGTGGGCGGGGCGAAGCCGCGCTCGCGCGAGACCTTGCGGAACATCTCCTCCCAGCCCGGGTAGATCGTGTCGCTCGCGGCCTTGGTGCTCTCGGCGACGAAGCCGAAGACGTGCAGCCCGACCTGCAGCTTCTCGGGGGCGTGGCCCGCCTGGGCGCCGGCGCGGCGGTAGAGGTCGACGAGCGGCGCGAACTGGCGCGGCTCACCGCCGATGATCGCGACCATGAGCGGCAGCCCGAGGAAGCCGGCGCGGGCGAACGACTCCGGCGTGCCACCGACGCCGACCCAGATCGGGAGCGGGTCCTGGACCGGACGCGGGTAGACGCGCTGGCGCACCAGCGGCGGGCGGTGCTTCCCGGACCAGGTGACCTCCTCCTGGTCGCGGATCTGCAGGAGCAGCTCGAGCTTCTCGGTGAAGAGCGAGTCGTAGTCGGCCAGGTCCAGGCCGAAGAGCGGGAAGGCCTCGGTGAACGACCCGCGGCCGACGACCAGGTCGATACGTCCCTTCGAGATCAGGTCGAGCGTCGCGAACTGCTGGAACAGCCGTACCGGGTCGGTCGCGCTCAGGACGGCGACCGCGCTGCCGAGGCGGATCCGCTCGGTGCGCGCGGCGGCGGCGGCGAGGATCACCGGCGGGGCGGAGTCGTAGTACTCGCTGCGGTGGTGCTCGCCGATCCCGAAGGAGTAGAGGCCGGAGCGGTCCGCGAGCGCGATCTCCTCCAGGAGGTGCTCCATGCGCTCGGCCGCCCCGATCACCTGGCCGGTGCGCGGGTCGGTGACCGTGGAGACGAAGCTGTCGACGCCGATGTGCATGGAAGGCCTTCCGCTCGTGGCCGGACCGGTGCCGGACCTTGTTGACGCTTCAACCACCAGGGGTGGGCGAGAATTCCTGGGCGCTCAGCCGTCGAGTCCGCTGAGGTCCCCGGGGACGTCCACGGCGTGGCGCTGGAGGACGTCGAGCGGCACGATCGCCAGGACCGCCTCGTGGGTGGCGGCCAGCACGACGTGCGAGGCGTGGCCGGCGTCGTAGGCGCGCGCCCAGTTGGCGGCGGTGACGCACCACCGGTCCCCCGGCGTCAGGCCGGGGAAGCCGTAGACCGGCATGGGGGTGGAGAGGTCGTTGCCGATGCTGCGCTGGTGCTCGAGGAAGTCCGCGGTCACGACGGCGCAGATGGTGTGGCTCCCGAGGTCCTCGGGGCCGGTGCTGCAGAACCCGTCGCGGTAGAAGCCCGTGAGCGGGTCGGTGCCGCACTCCTGGAGCTCCTCGCCGAGGACGTTGCGATCGGCCACGGGATCAGGCTAGTACCTCCGCGATGGTGCGGACCTCGTCGGCGTCGCGGCAGCTGAGGAGCAGCGTGGTCACGCCGGTCTCCTCCCACTGCGCCGCGCGCTCCTTGACCTCCGGCGCGGTGCCGATGATGTGCATGTCGTCGACCAGCTCGTCGGGGATCAGCGCGACCGCGCGGTCCTTCTCCCCCTCGAGGTAGAGCCGCTGCACCTCGTCGGCCAGCTCCTCGTGGCCCATCCGCTCGAAGACCTGCTTGTGGAAGTTCTGGTCCTTGGCGCCCATGCCGCCCATGTAGAGGGCGACGACCGGCTTCATCGCGTCGATGACGGCCGCCTTCTCCTCGGCGCCGGAGACGACCTGGACGTGGCAGGTGGCGGCGATCTCGAAGTCCGCGCGGGTACGTCGGGCGCCGGGCCGCGCGAAGCCCTCGTCGAGCCACGGCTGGTACATGCCGGCCGAGCGCGGGGTGTAGAAGATCGGGATCCAGCCGTCGGCGATCTCGGCCGTCTGGGCGACGTTCTTGGGCCCCTCGGCCCCCAGCCAGATGGGGATGTCGGCGCGCAGCGGGTGCACGATCGGCTTGAGCGGCTTGCCCAGCCCGACCGAGCCGGGGCCGGTGAACGGCAGCGGGTAGTGCGGGCCGTCGTTGGTCACCTTCTCCTCGCGGGCCAGGACCTGGCGGATGATGTCGACGACCTCACGGGTGCGCGCCAGCGGCTTGGAGAACGGCTGGCCGTACCAGCCCTCCACGACCTGGGGACCGCTCACGCCCATCCCCAGCACGACCCGGCCGCCGCTGAGGTGGTCGAGCGTCAGCGCGTGCATCGCGATCGACGTCGGCGACCTGCCGGACATCTGCACGATCGAGGTCCCGAGCCGCACGCGCGAGGTCTCGCGACCCCACCAGGCCAGCGGCGTGAAGGCGTCCGAGCCCCAGGCCTCCGCGGTGAAGATCGCGTCGAACCCGGCGCCCTCCGCGGCCGCGACCAGCTCGGCGGTGCCCGTCGGGGGCTGCGCGCCCCAGTAGCCCAGCTGCAGACCAAGTTTCATGGACACACCCTCGCAGAACGCTTGCTCCCAAATCTAGAACGTGTTTCACTTTCGCACCATGACACGCACTCTGTCAGCGCCCGTCACCGTCGCCTTCGACTACACGAGGTCGACCGGGCCGGTGCTCGGTCGCTTCCTCACCGGCCTGCGCGACGGGGTCGTCGTCGCCGGGCGCACCTCCGACGGCGAGGTGGTGGTGCCGCCCCTGGAGTACGACCCGGTGACCCACGAGCAGACCACCGACTTCGTGGAGGTCGCGGACACCGGGACGGTCACGTCGTGGACCTGGGTGCCCGAGCCGGTCGCCGGCCAGCCCTTCGACCGGCCCTTCGCGTTCGCGCTCGTCACCCTCGACGGCGCGACGAAGCCGCTCTTCCACGCGGTCGACGTCGCCTCCCCCGACCAGATCAGCACCGGCATGCGGGTGCGGGTGCGCTGGGCCGAGGAGCGCGTGGGCCACATCAACGACCTCCTGTGCCTCGAGCCAGCAGCCGACCGCGACGAAGCAGCGGACGGCGTCGCGGGCGAAGGTCGAGCGCGACCGCGGCTGAGGGACGAAGCCGCGACGGAGCTGTCGAGACCCGGTGAGTCGGACGCAGACGGTGGGGACGGTCCGGAACCGGTCACCGGGGTGGTGACGCCGGTGTCGCTCGACTACGTCTACGCCGCCTCGCCGGAGGAGTCGACGTTCTACCGCGGCCTCGACGAGGGGCGGATCCTCGGCCAGCGCTGCCCCTCGTGCCAGAAGGTCTACGTGCCGCCCCGCAGCGCCTGCCCGACCGACGGGACGCCCACCGAGGGCGAGATCGAGCTCAGCGGGCTCGGCACGATCACGACGTTCTGCATCGTCAACGTGCCGTTCCTGGGCCAGAAGATCGAGCCGCCGTACGTGTCGGCGTACGTGCTGCTCGACGGCGCCGACATCGCCCTGCTCCACCTGATCCTCGGCGTGCCCGCCGACGAGGTGCGGATGGGGATGCGCGTCAAGGCCGTGTGGAAGCCGCGCGAGGAGTGGGCCTACTCCCTGGAGAACATCGACCACTTCGCGCCGACCGGCGACCCGGACGCGGACTACGACACCTACAAGCGCCACCTCTGAGGACGAGAAGATGAGAGACGTTGCCGTCGTCGGGTTCGCCCAGCAGCAGCTGCCGGACTTCGACGGGTCACCGACCTGTGTGGAGATGCTGGTCCCGATCCTGGCCGAGTGCTACGAGCAGACCGGCTGGACCCGCCGCGACGTGGGCTTCTGGTGCTCCGGCTCCTCCGACTACCTCGCGGGCCGCTCCTTCTCGTTCGTGCAGGCCGTCGACGCGATCGGCGTGACGCCGCCCGTCAACGAGTCGCACGTCGAGATGGACCTGGCCTGGGCGATGTACGAGGCCTGGATCAAGATCCAGACCGGCGAGGTCGACACGGCACTGGTCTACGCGTTCGGGAAGAGCTCGGCCGGCGTGCTGCGCCGCACCCTCGCGCTGCAGCTCGACCCGTACACGATGACTCCGCTGTGGCCCGACACCGTGTCGCTCGCAGGTCTCCAGGCCCGTGCCGGCATCGACGCCGGGGCCTGGGACGAGCGCGCGATGGCCGAGGTGGCCCAGCGCTCCCTCACCGACGCCGAGCAGAACGAGCACTCCATCCGCAAGGGCGGCTCGTCGGTCGAGGAGCTCCTCGCCCGTCCGATGTACGCCGACCCGCTGCGCAAGCACGACTGCGCGCCGGTCACCGACGGGGTGGCGGCACTGGTGCTCGCGGCCGGCGACAGGGCCCGCGCGGTGCGTGACCGGCCAGCGTGGATCGGCGGGCTGTCGCACTTCGTCGACGCCTCCAGCATCGCCAACCGCGACCTGACGCGCTCCCCCAGCGCGGCCAACGCCGCCGCCGCGGTCGACCTCGCCGGCGTCGAGGTGGCCGAGCTGCACGCGCCGTTCAGCCACCAGGAGCTGATCCTGCGACGCGAGCTCGGCCTGGCCGACGACGTGCGCATCAACCCCTCCGGTGGCGCGCTGACCAGCAACCCGATGTTCTCGGGCGGCGGCATCCGCATCGGTGAGACCGCCCGGCGCATCTGGTCGGGCGAGATCTCCAAGGGGGTCGGTCACGCGACCTCCGGGGCCGCGCTCCAGCAGAACCTCCTGTGTGTCCTGGACTCCAGCACCGGAAAGGACGGCCTCTGATGGGCAAGCAGCCTGCGGCCGTGGTCGGCATCGGCCAGACCCACCACCGCGCCAAGCGCCAGGACGTCTCGATGGCCGGCCTCTGCCGCGAGGCCATCGACCGGGCGCTGCTCGACGCGAACCTGACGCTCCACGACATCGACGCGATCGTCGTCGGCAAGGCGCCGGACCTCTTCGAGGGCGTGATGATGCCCGAGCTCTTCCTCGCGGAGTCGCTCGGCGCGGCGGGCAAGCCGCTGCTGCGCGTGCACACCGCCGGCTCGGTGGGCGGCTCGACCGCGATCGTCGCCGCGTCGCTCGTGCAGTCGGGGGTCCACAAGCGCGTGCTGACCGTGGCCTACGAGAAGCAGTCGGAGTCCAACGCGATGTGGGCGCTGTCGGTGCCCCTGCCGTTCAACATGCCGGTGCACGCCGGCGCCGGCGGCTACTTCGCGCCGCACGTGCGCTCCTACATCCGCCGCTCCGGCGCGCCCACGCACGTCGGCGCCATCGTCGCCGCCAAGGACCGCAACAACGCGCTCAAGAACCCCTACGCGCACCTGCACAACGAGGGCACGACCGTCGAGTCCGTGCTGGCCTCGACGATGCTGTGGGACCCGATCCGCTACGACGAGACCTGCCCGTCCTCCGACGGCGCCTGCGCGCTGGTGATCGTCGACGAGGACACCGCCAAGGCCTCCCCCAACCCGGCCTGGATCCACGGCACCGTCATGCGCTCGGAGTCGACCTCGGCCGCCGAGCGCGACCAGGTGAACCCGCAGGCCTCCCGCGACGCCGCGGCGTACCTGTGGAAGCAGGCGGGGATCACCGACCCGTTCGAGGAGATCGACGCGGCGGAGATCTACGTGCCGTTCTCGTGGTTCGAGCCGATGTGGCTGGAGAGCCTCGGCTTCGCCGGCGAGGGAGAGGGCTGGCAGCTCACCGAGTCGGGCGAGACCGCGATGACGGGACGGCTGCCGGTCAACTGCTCCGGCGGCGTGCTGTCGTCCAACCCGATCGGCGCCTCGGGGATGCTGCGCTTCGGCGAGGCCGCGCTGCAGGTGCGCGGAGCGGCCGGCGAGCACCAGGTCGACGGCGCGCGCCGCGCCTTGGGTCACGCCTACGGCGGCGGCTCGCAGTTCTTCGCGATGTGGGTCGTCGGGTCCGAGAAGCCGACCAGCTGAGCCGTTCGCCCGCCGCGAACAGCGCGGACGGGAGGGGCCGGTCGGTCCTACCCTCGGGTCATGGGTGAGCTGATCGCGTTCCGTCCGTCGTCCCCGGCGCGTGCCCTCGAGCCCCAACCGGCCGAGCCGCTGTGGCGCGAGGCGGTCGGCCGCGAGCTGCGCGGGCAGCGCGCGGCCGACGGCCGCACCCTGGCCGACGTCGCGGGCGAGGCCGGCGTCTCGACGCAGTACCTCTCCGAGGTCGAGCGCGGGCGCAAGGAGCCGAGCTCGGAGGTCCTCTCCGC
This sequence comes from Nocardioides lijunqiniae, assembly GCF_015024225.1. Lineage (GTDB taxonomy): Bacteria > Actinomycetota > Actinomycetes > Propionibacteriales > Nocardioidaceae > Nocardioides > Nocardioides lijunqiniae. Next base: position 29,548 of record NZ_JACJGM010000003.1, on the reverse strand, counting down.
CGTCGCCGGGGCGCTCGGCCTGCGGCTGGTCGACCTCACCGCGCGGGTGACCCGCCAGATCGCCGCCCGACCCACCGGCCCGGTCTGCCTCGCGGCCTAGTAGCCGGGGAAGACCGCCCGCAGCTGGTCGAGCGTGACGTTGCCGCTGACCTCGAGCCCCTCCGGGGTGTACGGCGGACGCAGCCGCCCCGACAGCAGCCGCACGGCCGCCTCGGGGTCCCCGGTGAACGTCGCGGTCGGCGAGCCGGCCGGCCGGACCGCCACCGCGTCGTCGATGACCACCGCCCGCTCGTCGACGCCGAGCTCGACCCGCTCCGACAGCTGGTCCGGCTGGCTCGAGAAGCCGAGCAGGAACGCGAGCGGGCCGGCGTAGAGGTCGAGCAGCAGCTCGGCGGCCTCGGGGTCCATGCCCGCGGCGGGGTCGAGCCCGGCGGCGACGTCCCACTGGTGGGCGCTGACCTCGTTGAGCCGCATGCCGGCCGCGACCTCCAGCGGGACCGGCTCGGGAAGGAAGCCCATGTCGATGCGCATCGTCTCGCGCTCGGCGTCGGAGAAGCCCTCGAGCAGCTCCACCAGCCGGGCGTCGTGGTCGAGGAAGTCGGCGGCCTGGTCGCGCGGCGAGGCGGCATTCCAGCGGTCCCAGATCGCCTGGTTGTCGGGGGCCTCGGCGCTGTCGTCGACCGAGGCCAGGATCGTGGCGCGGGTGATCTCCGCGCCGCTGCCGAGGTGCGAGAGCACGTCGGCGACGCTCCACTCCGAGGCGCCGCTCGGCCCCGTCAGCTGGTCCTCGCCGAGCTGGGGCACGGCGGCGGCCAGCTGGTCGTGCTGGTGGCGCAGGGACGTGACGATGCGGGGGACGTGGTCGGTCATGCCTCGAGACTAGTGGGCTTGCGGCTGCCGAGGACCGCGTCGGCGAGGCCGTAGGCGACCGCGGCCTCGGCCGTCAGGACCAGGTCGCGCTCGGTGTCCTCGCGCAGGCGCTCGACGCTCTGGCCGGTGTGCCGGGCCAGCACCTGCTCCATCTCCGAGCGGAGCCGCACGATCTCCTTGGCCTGCAGGGCGAGGTCCGGCAGCGTGCCCTGTCCCCCGCCGGACGGCTGGTGCAGCACGACCCGCGAGCGCGGGAGGACCGTACGCCGGCCGGCGGCACCCCCCGCGAGCAGCAGGGCGGCCGACGACGCGGCCTGTCCGACGCAGGTGGTGGCCACCTGCGAGCGGATGAACTGCATGGTGTCGTAGATCGCGAGCGTGGCCGTGACCGAGCCGCCCGGGGAGTTGAGGTAGAGGTCGATCTGGGTGTCGGGCCGGTCCGACTCCAGGTGCAGCAGCTGGGCGATCACGACGTTGGCGACGCCGTCGTCGATCTCGGTGCCGACGTAGACGATGCGGTCGCCGAGCAGACGGCTGTAGATGTCGACGGCCCGCTCGCCGCGCGGGGTCCGCTCGACGACGCTGGGGATCGTGTAGCTGCTCATCGCGCGATCCCGAAGCTCGCCGTGCCCCGGGCCGGCATCACGGGCTCCAGGTCGGTCAGGAGCCGGTCGACGAAGCCGTACTCGCGCGCCTGCTCGGCGGTGAACCACCGGTCGCGCAGCGCGTCGCGCTCGACCTTCTCCACGGGCTGGCCGGTGTGCTCGGCGATCAGGCCCATCATCACGTTCTTGGTGTGCTCGAGGTTGTCGGCCTGGATCTCGATGTCGATGGCGGTGCCGCCGATGCCGGCGGAGCCCTGGTGCATCAGCACCCGCGAGTGGGGCAGCGCGTAGCGCTTGCCCGGGGTCCCGGCCGACAGCAGGAACTGGCCCATGCTCGCGGCGAGGCCCATCGCCAGGGTGCTGACGTCGTTGGGGATGAGGCACATCGTGTCGTAGATCGCGAGGCCGGCCGACACCGAGCCGCCCGGGGAGTTGATGTGGAGGCTGATGTCGCGGTGCGGGTCCTCGGCGGAGAGCAGCAGCAGCTCGGCGCACAGCCGGTGGGCGATCGCGTCGTCCACCTCCTGGCCGAGCACGATGATCCGCTGCTGGAGCAGCCGGCCGGTCAGCTGGTCGTCGTAGGAGCCGGTCATGGGGCCGATGAGGGAGGAGGTCATGCGTCCCAGCCTGCGCCGCGCACGGCCGCGGGCCCAGGGATTCTGCTCAGGGCGGTTCTGCCCGGAGCGGCAGGACTCCGTAGGCTGCAAGGGTGATCGAGCTCCGTACCCCGACCCAGATCGAGCAGATGCGACCCGCCGGGCGCTTCGTGGCCTCGGTGATCAGCGCGCTGGCCGAGAAGGCGGACGTGGGGGTCAACCTGCTCGAGCTCGACGCGATGGCGCACGACATGATCCGCGCCGAGGGCGCCGAGTCCTGCTACATCGACTACCACCCGTCGTTCGGCGCCATGCCGTTCGGCAAGGTGCTCTGCACCTCGGTCAACGAGGCCGTCCTGCACGGCCTCCCCTTCGACTACGTCCTGCAGGAGGGTGACCTGCTCTCGGTCGACTTCGCCGCGAGCGTCGACGGCTGGGTGGCCGACTCGGCGCTGTCGGTGGTCGTCGGGACCCCGCGACAGGAGGACCTGGACCTGATCGCCACCACGGACCGCGCGCTCGCCACCGGCATCGCCGCGGCGACCGTGGGCAACCGCGTCGGCGACATCTCCGCGGCCATCGGGGACGTCGCCCGCTCGGCGGGGCTGGGCGTCAACCTGCAGTTCGGCGGTCACGGCGTCGGACGCACCATGCACGGCGACCCGCACATCGCCAACGACGGCCGCGCCGGCCGCGGCCTCAAGCTGCGGCCCGGGTTGGTCATCGCGATCGAGCCGTGGTTCCTGCACACGACCGACGAGATCTACATCGACAAGGACGGCTGGACGATCAAGAGCTCCGACGGCTCGCGCGGCGCCCACATGGAGCACACGATCGCCGTCACCGACGACGGCCCATTGGTCCTCACCGCCCGGGGCTGACCACCTCGAGGAGCTGCTCGCCCCACTTGTCCAGCTTGCCCGCGCCGATCCCCGAGATCGTGGCGAGCTCGTCGAGCGATCCGGGAGTGGCGGCCGCGACGCTGCGCAGCGTGGCGTCGTGGAAGACGACGTACGCCGGCAGGCCCGCCTCCTTGGCCGTCGAGGCCCGCCACGCGCGCAGCCGCTCGAACAGCTCCTCGCCGGGGGCGTCGAGCGGCACGGTGTCGGCGGCCTTCGAGCGCTTGGCCCGCCGCTCCCGGGCGGGGGCCCGGGTCTCGGTGCGGAGGGCGACCGTCCGCTGCCCGCGCAGCACGGCGTCGGACTCCTCGGTGAGCTCGAGCGTGCCGTAGCCGTCGGTGCCGACCGCGAGCAGGCGCTGGGCGAGGAGCTGACGCACCACGCCGCGCCAGCCGGCCTCGTCGAGCTCGGTCCCGATGCCGAAGACCGTCAGCGTGTGGTGCTCCAGCGACGAGACGCGGGGCGTGTCCTTGCCGAGCAGGATGTCGATGACGTGCCCCGCGCCGTAGCGCTGGCGGCGCTGGGCGAGACGCACGACGGCGGAGAGCAGCTTCTGCGCGGGCACGGTCCCGTCGAAGGTCTCGGGCGGGGTGAGGCACGTGTCACAGTTGCCGCACGGATCGCCGTCCTGGCCGAAGTAGGCGAGCAGCTGCACGCGGCGGCACTCCGCGGTCTCGCACAGCGCGAGCATCGCGTCGAGGTGCTGGCCCAGGCGCCGGCGGTGGGCCGCGTCGCCCTCGGAGGTGTCGATCATCTTGCGCTGCTGGACGACGTCGGCGAGCCCGTAGGCCAGCCAGGCGGTCGCGGGCTGCCCGTCGCGGCCCGCGCGGCCGGTCTCCTGGTAGTAGCCCTCGACCGACTTGGGGAGGTCGAGGTGGGCCACGAAGCGCACGTCGGGCTTGTCGATCCCCATGCCGAACGCGATGGTCGCGGTGATGACCAGGCCCGGCTCGCGCAGGAAGCGGCGCTGGTGCTCGGCGCGCACCCGCGCGTCGAGGCCGGCGTGGTAGGGCAGGGCCGGGATGCCGTTGGCCGTGAGGTAGGTCGCCGCCTGCTCGACGGACTTGCGCGAGAGGCAGTAGACGATCCCGGAGTCGCCGGCGTGCTCGGTGCGGAGCAGGTGGAGCAGCTGGGCGCGCGGGTTGTCCTTGCCGACGATGCGGTACTCGATGTTGGGTCGGTCGAAGCTGGACACGAACTGCCGCGCCTCGGTGAGGCCGAGCCGGGCGACCATCTCGCGGCGGGTCGCGTCGGTGGCGGTGGCCGTGAGCGCGACGCGCGGGACGCTCGGCCAGTGCCTCCCGAGCACGTCGAGCATGAGGTAGTCGGGGCGGAAGTCGTGGCCCCACGAGGAGACGCAGTGGGCCTCGTCGATCGCGAACAGCGAGACCGTGCCGCGGTCGAGCAGCGACAGGGTGTCGGGGACCGAGAGCCGCTCGGGGGCGAGGTAGAGCAGGTCGAGCTCGCCGGCGACGTACGCCGCCTCCACCGCGCGCCGCTCGGGCAGCGTCTGGGTGGAGTTCAGGAACGCCGCGCGCACGCCGAGCGCGTCCAGCGCGTCGACCTGGTCGGCCATGAGCGCGATCAGCGGGGAGATGACGACGCCGGTGCCCTCGCGGACGAGCGCCGGGATCTGGTAGCACAGGGACTTGCCGCCGCCGGTCGGCATCAGGACGAGGGCGTCACCCCCGCCGACGAGGGTGTCGATGATCTCGGCCTGCTCGCCCCGGAAGGACTCGTAGCCGAAGACCGTGCTCAGCACCTGGCTCGGTGTGGTCGCGGTGGTCATGCCCCCATCGTGCCGTGGACCACCGTCAGGGGCGGTCCCGGGCCCAGGTGGGCGCAGGTGTGCCCCTGTGTGTCTAGGCGTACCTGACCTGCAGCTCCTTGAGGCCGTTGACCCAGGAGTGACGCAGTCGCACCGGGTCGGCCAGCTTGGCGATGTCGGGGGCGTGGTCGGCCAGCGCGTTGAAGATTACCCGGATCTCCTGGCGCGCGAGGTTGGCGCCCAGGCAGTAGTGCGCGCCGTGGCCGCCGAAGGCGACCTGCACGTTGTTCTCGCGGGTGATGTCGAAGCGGAACGGGTCCTCGAAGACCGTCTCGTCGAAGTTGGCGGAGGCGTAGAAGAGCGCCGCGCGCTGACCCTTGCGGATCGTCACGCCGTTGACCTCGACGTCGTCGAGCGCGGTGCGCTGGAAGACGTTGACCGGCGTCGCCCAGCGCACGACCTCGTCGACCATCGTGGCCGGGCGGTCACGCTTCCAGGTCTCCCACTGCTCGGGGTTGTCGAGGAAGGCGTTCATGCCGTGCGAGATGGCGTTGCGCGTGGTCTCGTTGCCGGCGACGGCCAGCAGGATGACGAAGTAGCCGAACTCGTCGTCGTTCAGGCCGCGCTCGCCCTTGTGGGCGTTGATCAGCTTGGTGATCAGGTCGTCGCGGGGGTTCTCCTTGCGGTCGGCCGCGAGCATCATCGCGTAGCCGAGGATCTCCGCGGCGGCGACGTCCTGGTTGCCGGCGAAGTCCGGGTCCTCCCCCGCGAGCATCTGGTTGGACCAGTCGAAGAGCTTGTGCCGGTCCTCCTGCGGGACGCCGATCAGGTCGGCGATGGCCTGGAGCGGCAGCTCGGCGGCGATCTCCTCGACGAAGTTGCCGGTGCCGCGCTCGACGGCGGCCTTCACGATGCCCTCCCCGCGGGCGATCATCGTCTCCTCGAGCTCGTTGATCGAGCGCGGCGTGAAGCCGCGGGAGATGATCGCGCGGGTGGCGGTGTGCTCGGGCGGGTCCTGGTTGATCAGGATCACGCGCTGCAGCTCGATCTGCTCGCGCAGCATCGCGCCGGGGAAGCGGATGATCGCGCCGTTCTCGGCGGTCGACCAGTTCTTGCTGTCCTTGGAGATCGCGGTGACGTCCTCGTGCCGGGTGACGGCGAAGTAGCCGGAGCCGGCCTCCTCGGCGAACCCGCTGGTCATCTCGGCGTCCTGCTCGACCCACCTCACCGGCGAGCTCTGGCGCGCGAGGCGGAACTCGTCGTGCGGGACGCCCCGGAGGTTGACGTCGGGATCGGTGAAGTCGAAGCCCTCGGGGATCACGTCGGTTGCGGTCACGGTTGGTCGCCTCTCAGATCTGGAACACGTTCTACCCCGGCGAGACTACATACTCTCGGTATATCCGGAAAGCCTTTCGTGCCGTGTCCGTGCTCGCGTCTGTGCCCGCGTCCAGGTCCGATCCGCCGGGACCGACCCTTGTCGGGCAACAAGAACGTGTTCTAGTTTTGTCCCATGGGCATCCCTGTGATCGTCGACGCCGTCCGCACCCCCCTCGGCAAGCGGAGGGGCTGGCTGGCCGGTGTCCACCCCGCGGTGCTACTCGGCTTCGCCCAGGCCGAGGTCCTGCGTCGTGCCGGCATCGACTCCGAGCTCGTCGACCAGGTGGTGGGCGGCTGCGTGACGCAGGCCGGCGAGCAGTCCAACGACATGGTCCGGCGCGCCTGGCTGCACGCCGGCCTGGCCCAGCGCACCGGCGCCACGGCCATCGACGCGCAGTGCGGCTCGGGGCAGCAGTCGGCGCACCTGGTGCACGACATGATCGCCGCGGGCACCATCGACGTCGGGATCGCGTGCGGCGTGGAGTCGATGTCGCGGATCCCGCTGGGCGCCAACGTCCCGGCCGGCATGGGCGACCCGCGGCCCGACGACTGGACCATCGACCTGCCCAACCAGTTCGAGGCGGCGGACCGGATCGCCCGCCACCGCGGTCTCACGCGCGAGGACCTGGAGGCGTTCGGCCTGGCCTCGCAGCAGAAGGCCCGCGCGGCCACCGACGAGGGCCGGTTCAAGCGGGAGATCGCGCCGTTCGAGGCTCCCGTGCTCGACGCCGAGGGCGCCGCCACCGGTGAGACCCGCCTGGTCGACACCGACCAGGGGCTGCGCGACACGACGCTCGAGGGCCTCGCCCAGCTGCGCGCCGTACTCCCCGACGGGCTGCACACCGCCGGCACGTCGTCCCAGATCTCCGACGGCGCCTCGGCGGTCCTGATCATGGACGAGGAGCGGGCACGGTCGCTCGGCCTCACCCCGCGGGCGCGGATCGTGACGCACTGCCTCGTCGGCTCGGACCCCTACTTCCACCTCGACGGCCCGATCGACGCCACCCAGCGGGTGCTCGACCGCACCGGCATGGCCATCTCGGACGTGGACCTGTTCGAGGTCAACGAGGCCTTCGCCTCCGTCGTCCTCTCCTGGGCCGGCCAGCACCAGGTCGACCTCGACCGCGTCAACGTCAACGGCGGCGCGATCGCGATCGGTCACCCCGTCGGCTCGACCGGCACCCGCCTCATCACCACCGCCCTCCACGAGCTCGAGCGCCGCGACCAGACCACCGCCCTCATCTCCATGTGCGCCGGCGGAGCCATGGCCACCGGCACCGTGATCGAGCGCGTCTGAGGGCTTGCGCCCGGTGGAGATTCGCCGGTCGACCGGCGAAACTCCACCTTGACCGCCGAAACTTGAGCGGTGCGCGCCAGTTTCGGCGGTCAGGATCGACCGTTCGTCGACGGCGCTCCGGTGCTCAGCGGCCCCACTAGGCGAGGCTGCGGCCCGCTGTCCACAGGCACTCGCCCGACACCGGCGGGCAGCGCGTGAAACGGGCAGGCTCCCCACCATGCTCGAAAATCTCGCGGACCCCCGCGGCGTCGTCCTGCGCAGGGACGTCATCGCGCTGGGGCTGAACGACAACTGGCTCGCCCGCATGGTCAGGGCGAAGGAGCTCGTCCGCGTGCGCCAGGGCGCCTACGCGCTGCACCAGCGTTGGACGGACGCTGCCAAGGTCGAGCGTCATCTCATGCTGGCGTCGGCGGTGCTGCGTCAGTACGACGACCGTCCAGTGGCGGCGTCCCACGTGACGGCGTGCGTGATGCAGGGCGGGCCCGCGTGGGGCTTGGACCTGAGCCGGGTCCACCTCACGAGCCTGCACGGGATCAGCGAGCGCAACCAGGCCAAGGTGGTGCACCACCGAGGGGTGTGCCTCGTCGGTGACGTAACCCGACGCGACGGGCACTGGATGACGACCGCCGCCCGCACGGCGCTGGACACGGCCTGCCTCGCCGGCCGGGAGGCCGGGGTGTGTGTGCTCGACTGGTACCTGCACGAGGGGCTCACCACCTGGTCGGAGCTGGTGACCACGTTTCACGCGATGAAGGAGTGGCCCGACACCTTGGGCCTCTACCGGACCCTGCACCTGAGCGACGGACGCTCCGAGTCCGTGGGCGAGACCCTGCTCCGCCTGCTGATCCGGGACCTCGGGCTCCCCACCCCCGAGCTGCAGTGGGAGGTGTTCTACCCGAACGGACGGGTGGCCGGCCGGGTGGACATGGCGTGGCCGGAGTACGGCCTGCTCCTGGAGTTCGACGGCCGAGCGAAGTACGCGCAGCACCGGCGGCCCGGAGAGTCCGTGGCCGACGCCGTGCTGCGCGAGAAGGAGCGCGAGGACCTGCTCCGCGAGCTGACCGGCTTCCGGATGATCAGGATCACCTGGCAGGACCTCGAGCGGCCTGAGGAGACGGCCCACAGACTCCGCCAGGCGCTCGCCCGGGGTGCGCGCTGACACCAGCACGCCGCACCTTGACCGACGAAACTGGACCCTGACCCCGTGAGTTTCAGCGGTCAAGGTCCAGTTTCGCCGGTCGACCGGCGAATCTCACGCAGGCGTCAGCTGCTGCTCTTCAGCTTCCAGACGGAGGTGAAGTAGGCGACGTGCGCGCTGTAGGCCTTGCCGGCGCCGACCTGGGCGACGAGCTCGTCGGCGGCGGTGGCGTCGGCGCTCCAGTTCTCGGAGCCGGTCCAGACGCGCCACTGCGGCTTGCCGTTGGCGCGGTACTTGGCGGTCATCATCTTGCTGTGCAGGTAGTGGTCGTCGTCGGTGGTCGAGGTGCCCTGGGTCCAGTAGGCGTTCTCCATCGGGATGCGCGCGGCCCGCAGGATGCGCTTGACGCCCGCGCCGAACGGCCGGCCGTGCAGCACCCACACCTTGGCGCCCTTGGCCTTCTTGGCCGCGAGGGCCTGGGCGATCGCCTCGCCGCGACGTCCGTAGAACGCGGCGTTGGCGACGCGGATCTCGGCGCCGGCGGCGGGGATCTGGCGGATCCGGCGGACGACGGGATCGCGCATCGTCGGCTTGTCCCACGGGCTGAACGTGAGTGCGGTGATCTTGCCGATCCGGACGTGGTCGAACGGCGAGGCGTGCTTGTCGCGCTTGACCTGCTCGTAGAACTTCGACTGGATCGCCGAGTAGACCTCGGGGTAGTCGACGAACTGGTAGCCGTCGTTGAACTGCGTCTCGTTGGCGCTGTCGGTCGCGTTGGCCGAGGTCACGATCGACACGAACCTCTGGGAGCCGGTCCGGCTGAACAGCCACGACTTCTGGTGCATCGCACCCGCCGAGGTGGAGGCCGTCGCCTTGCGGGCCGCACCGAGGCTCTTCTTCACGTAGGACCCGCTGCCGAGGCGCTCGCGGAGGTACTCCACCGCCTCGCTGTCCCAGGTCTTGGCCGCGACCAGCACCCGCACCCGCACGCCGCGCGCGTGGGCGGAGGCGAGCGCCTGCGCGATCGACACGTCGGTGAACGTCCAGGTGTTGCCGAGGATCACCGACCCACGAGGGGCGTTGGCGATGTTGGTCAGCACCGCCGAGCGGATCCCGTTGGCGCCGGGGCGCCCGAAGAGCGATCGCGCCGTGGGCGAGTACGCCGCCGCGGCCGAGGCGGTGACGGTCGACGCGCCGGGGGCGGCCGGCGCGGGCGAGGTCGCCGCGGAGCTCAGCCCCAGCGCGACGGACAGGGCGGTGACGGCGGCGGCACGGCGCGCGAGGTGTCGGGACATGCTGCCGGTGTGCCCCGAGGGGGACCCGGTCAAACCCCGCGGGCCCGCATCCGGCGGGCCGACGAGGCGCAGTCAGGCGCCGTAGACCGGCTCCGGCGCCGGGGCCTCGGAGAGCAGGTCGCGCAGCGCCGGGCCGACCTCGACGGCGTCCCAGCGCCGGCCGAGGTCGCGGGTGGGTCCGTGCGACCAGCCGTTCTCGACGGTGATCCGGCCACCGTCGATCTCGATGACGCGGCCGGTGACGTCGGAGGACTCGACCGAGGCCAGCCAGGCGACGACCGGGGAGTTGTCCTCCGGCAGCGCCATCGCGGAGGTGTCGAAGGCGCCCTCGGTCATCCGGGTGCGGGCCACGGGCGCGATCGCGTTGACCGTCACGCCGTAGCGGCCCATCTCCTGGGCGGCCACGAGCGTGAGGCCGGCGATGCCCGCCTTGGCCGCGGAGTACGTCGCCTGGCCGACCGAGCCCTGGAGCCCCGCGCCCGAAGAGGTGTTGACGACCCGGGCGGCCCGCTGCCGGCCCTCCTTGGCCTCGGCGCGCCAGTAGGCGCCCGCGTGGCGCAGCGGCGCGAAGTGTCCCTTGAGGTGCACGCGGACGACCGCGTCCCACTCCTCCTCGGAGGTGTTGACGAGCATCCGGTCGCGCACGAACCCGGCGTTGTTGACCAGCACGTCCAGCCCGCCGAAGGTGTCGACGGCCTGGCGCACCATGGCCTCGGCGTCCGCGAAGTCGGCCACGTCGGCGCCGTTGGCGACCGCCCGGCCGCCGGCCGCCTCGATCTCGGCGACCACCTGGTCGGCCGGCGACCCGCCCTCCCCCGGGCCCCGCTGGCCGGCCAGGGAGACGCCGTAGTCGTTGACGACGACGGCGGCGCCGTGCGAGGCCAGCTCGAGGGCGTGCGCACGGCCGATGCCGCGCCCCGCCCCCGTCACGATCGCGACGCGGCCCTCGAGAAGTCGGCTCACGGGTGCTCCTTCAGGACTGGTGGTGGACTGCGGACAGGAAGACGGGCGGCTCGCCCCCGCCGTGGCACTCGACCCGGGCGCCCGACACGTACGACGCCAGGTCGCTGGCGAGGAAGACCGCGACGTTGCCGACCTCGTCGGGTCGCCCCATGCGGCCGAGCGGGATGGTCGCCTCGATCGCGGCGACCCCGGCGTCGCCGCCGTAGTGGTCGTCGGTGTGGTCGGTGCGGCACAGGCCGACGTCGATGGCGTTGACCCGCACCCGCGGCGCCCACTCGATCGCCAGCGACGTGGTGAGCGAGTCGAGGCCGGCCTTGGCGGCGCCGTAGGCGGCCGTGCCGGGCGAGGGGCGCACGGCCGAGACGGACGAGATGTTGACGATCACGCCGCCTGCGGGCTGCTCCTGCATCACCGCGTTGGCGGCCTGCGCGCAGACCAGCGGCGCCAGCAGGTTCAGGCCCACGACCTTGTCGTGGAAGCGCGGCGAGGCCTGCGCCGCCAGCGCGTACGGCGCCCCGCCGGCGTTGTTGACCAGGACGTCGAGCCGCCCGTGGGCGGCGACGACCTCGCCCACCATCGCGGTGACCGCAGCGGGGTCGCGCACGTCGCAGACGTGGTGCGTCGTGCCCGCGGTCGCAGGCACGTCGGAGCGCGAGCAGGTGGCCACGATCGCCCCGGCCTCGAGGAACCGCCGGGTGATCCCGAGGCCGATCCCCTGGGTCCCTCCGGTGACGAGCACGACCCGTCCGGAGAGGTCCAACGCCAGCGCCATGCTGCTAGGGTACCAAGCAAACGTTAGGTTTGTATTCAGGCCCGCTCCCCACGAGAGAAGCGCCATGGCGATCACCTCCGAGCTCCGCGACGACGGCGTCCGCGTCGTCACGATGAGCCACCCGCCCGTCAACGCGCTCACGGTCCAAGGCTGGTTCGACGTCGCCGCCGCGATGGACGAGGCGAGCGCCGACCTCGACACCCACGTCGTGGTGCTGCGCGCCGAGGGACGCGGCTTCAACGCCGGCGTCGACATCAAGGAGATGCAGCGCACCTCCGGGTTCGAGGCGCTCCTCGGCGCCAACAAGGGCTGCTTCGCGGCGTTCAAGGCCGTCTACGAGTGCGCCGTGCCGGTCGTCGCCGCCGTCCACGGGTTCTGCCTCGGGGGCGGCGTGGGCCTGGTGGGCAACGCCGACTGCGTCGTCGCCAGCGACGACGCCTACTTCGGCGTCCCGGAGGTCGACCAGGGGGCGCTGGGCGCCGCCACCCACATGGCCCGCCTCGTCCCCCAGCACCTGATGCGCACCCTCTACTTCACCGCGCGCACGATCAGCGCCGCCGACCTGGTGCAGCACGGCAGCGTCCTGGAGGTGGTCCCGCGCGAGCGCCTGGACGACGCCGCGCTCGCGGTGGCCGGCGAGATCGCCGCCAAGGACACCCGGGTCATCCGCGCCGCCAAGGAGGCGCTCAACGGGATCGACCCGATCGACGTCAACAAGAGCTACCGCTTCGAGCAGGGCTTCACCATGGAGCTCAACCTCGCGGGCGTCAGCGACGAGCTCCGCGACACGTTTGTAGACAGGCAGAGCGTAGACAAGCAGAGCGTGGACAAGCAGAGCGCCGGAACGGAGAAGGTCACGTGAGCAAGGCACCCCGCGACAAGCGCATGACGATCGACGAGGTCGTCGCCGAGCTGAGGGACGGCATGACCATCGGCATCGGGGGCTGGGGCCCGCGGCGCAAGCCGATGGCGCTGGTCCGCGCGATCCTGCGCTCCGACCTCCGGGACCTGACGATCGTCAGCTGGGGCGGCGCCGACGTCGGCCTGCTGCTGCGCGCGGGCAAGGTGCGCAAGCTGGTCTACGCGTTCGTGTCACTCGACTCCGTGCCGCTCGAGCCCAACTTCCAGCGCGCGCGGCAGAGCGGCAGCATCCCCGAGGTCGTCGAGCTCGACGAGGGCATGTTCCAGACCGGGTTGCGCGCCGCGGCGCAGCGGCTGCCGTTCCTGCCGATGCGCGCGGGACTCGGCTCCGACGTCCTGGTCAACAACCCCGGCATCCGCACCGTCACGAGCCCCTACGACGACGCGGAGGAGCTGGTCGCCGTACCGGCCTTGCCCCTCGACGCCGCGCTGGTCCACCTCAACCGGGCCGACCGGCACGGCAACGCCACCTACCTCGGCCCGGACCCCTACTTCGACGACCTCTTCTGCATGGCCGCCGACCGCGCCTACGTCAGCGTGGAGCAGGTCGTGGACACCGCCGGTCTCACCGTCGACACGCCCGTCCAGCGCCTGCTGCTCAGCCGGATGATGGTCAGCGGCGTCGTGGAGACGCCGCACGGCGCCCACTTCACGACCTGCACCCCCGACTACGAGCGCGACGAGCGCTTCCAGAAGGCGTACGCCGCCGCGGCCGGTGGGTCCGACGACGACTGGGCCGCCTTCGAGGAGCGCTTCCTGTCCGGCGACGAGGCCGCCTACCAGGCGGCCGTCCGCGCCTTCACCGAGGAGCAGGCATGAGCACCGCCCCCGATACTGGCACCGACGCAGCCACCCGCGCGGACGTCTGCGCCGCCGCCATCGCCGACGCCTTCAAGGACGACGGTGAGATCTTCGCGAGCCCGATGGGCATGCTGCCGATGCTGGGCGTCCGGCTCGCGCGGCTCACGTCCAACCCCGACCTGGTCATCTCCGACGGCGAGTCGCTCTTCCTGGCCGGGACTCCCCCGCTCTTCGCCCAGGCCGACGTCGTCGAGGGCTGGATCCCCTTCCGCAAGGTCTTCGACGTGGTGGCCTACGGCAAGCGGCACGTGATGATGGGCGCGACCCAGGTCGACCGCCACGGCAACCAGAACATCTCGGCGATCGGCGACTTCGCCCGGCCGAAGCGGCAGCTGCTCGGCTCGCGCGGCGCGCCGGGCAACACCGTCAACAACCGCACGTCCTACTGGGTCCCCAAGCACTCGCCGCGCGTCTTCGTCGAGCGGGTCGACGTGGTCTCCGGGGTGGGGCCCGCACTCGCGCGACAGGCCGGCCCCGCAGCCTCCCGCTTCCACGACATCCACCGCATCGTCAGCAACCTCGCGGTGTTCGACGTGCGCGGCGACGGCGACACCCTGCGCCTGCTGAGCGTGCACCCGGGCGTCACGGTCGACGAGGTCCGCGAGGCCACCGGCTTCGAGCTCGCGGCCGGCGACGACGTGCCCGAGACGCGGCTGCCCACGACCGAGGAGCTCGTGCTGATCCGCGAGGTGCTCGACCCCAGGGCGCTGCGCCACCGCGAGGTGCCCGTCCCGTGATCGAGCAGCTGCTGCGGACGCCGTTCACCGAGCTGACCGGCGTGCGCCACCCGGTCGTCCAGACGGGCATGGGCTGGGTGTCGGGCCCCCGTCTCGTGAGCGGTACGGCGAACGCCGGCGGGCTGGGCATCCTGGCCAGCGCCACCATGACCTACGAGGAGCTCGAGCACGCGATCCTGGAGGTCAAGGGACGCACCGACCAACCGTTCGGGGTCAACCTGCGCGCCGACGCCGGCGACGCGGGCGAGCGCTGCGACCTGCTGATCCAGCACGGGGTCCGGGTCGCGTCGTTCGCGCTCGCCCCCAAGCCGGACCTGATCGCCAAGCTCAAGGACCACGGCGTCGTCGTGATGCCGTCGGTGGGCGCTGCCCGGCACGCCGAGAAGGTGGCGGCGTGGGGCGCCGACGCGGTGATGGTCCAGGGTGGCGAGGGCGGCGGCCACACGGGACCGGTCCCGACCACCCTGCTGCTGCCCACCGTGCTCGACGCCGTGGACATCCCGGTCGTCGCGGCCGGCGGGTTCTTCGACGGGCGCGGGCTCGCGGCCGCCCTGTCCTACGGCGCCGCCGGCGTGGGCATGGGCACGCGCTTCCTGCTCACCCAGGACAGCGCCGTGCCCCAGGCGGTCAAGGACCTCTACCTGCGCCACGACCTCACCGGCACCGTCGTCACCGCCAAGGTCGACGGCATGCCGCACCGGATGCTGCGCACGGACCTGGTCCAGGAGCTCGAGGAGACCGGCGCGGTCAAGCGGCTCGGCCCCACCGTGCGGCGGACGCTGGAGTTCAAGCGCACCAGCGGCCTGTCGTGGCTCGAGCTCGCCAAGGACGGTCGGGCCATGAAGAGGGCGCAGGGCCGCACGCTCGCCCAGATGACCCTGGCGGCCAACACCCCCGTGATGCTCAAGGCCGGCCTGGTCGAGGGCGACACCGGCGCCGGGGTGCTCGCCTCGGGGCAGGTCGTCGGCGTCATCGACGACCTGCCGACCTGCGAGGAGCTCGTCGACCGGATCGTGCTGCGCGCCGTCGAGGAGCTGCGCCGCGGCTCGTCGTACGTCCTCTGACGGCGACGAAACCGGTCGACAGAGGGCGGCTCGCCCGGGCAGGCTCCTGACCATGGTGAGCAGCGACCTCTGGGACGAGCGGACCGCGGAGCGGTACGACGCCGGCGTGGCCTCGATGTTCGAGCCGGCGGTGCTGGACCCGGCGGTGGCGTTCCTGGCGCGCCTCGCGGGTGACGGCCCCGCGCTCGAGCTGGCCATCGGCACCGGCCGCGTGGCGGTCCCACTGGCCGCCCGCGGGGTGCCCGTCAGCGGCATCGAGCTGTCCGCGCCGATGGTCGGCGAGCTGCGCCGCAAGGTCGACGCGAGCGCCGTCCCGGTGGCCGTCGGTGACATGGCGACCACGAGGGTGCCCGGCGAGTTCTCGCTCGTCTACCTGGTGTTCAACACGATCGGCAACCTGCGCACCCAGGACGAGCAGGTCGCCTGCTTCCGCAACGCCGCCGCCCACCTGAGACCCGGCGGCCGCTTCGTGGTCGAGGTCGGGGTGCCGCCGCTGCGGCGGCTGCCGCCGGGGGCGGTGGCGGTGCCGTTCGACGTCGGCGATGAGCACCTGGGGTTCGACACCTTCGACCTCGTGACCCAGCAGGGGGTGTCGCACCACTACCGGCCGGCCGAGGCCGGCGCCGACGCCTACGGCGCCCACCACTACCGCTACGTCTGGCCCTCCGAGCTCGACCTGATGGCGCGGTTCGCCGGGATGGAGCTCGAGCAGCGGGTCGCCGACTGGGACGGCAGCGCGTTCACCGCCGACAGCGAGAGTCACGTCTCCGTCTGGCGCACCCCGCAGTAGGCCGCGTGTCGGCCCGGAGAGGGCTCCGCCCCGCGGCTACGGTCGTCGTCTTCCCCCTCCGAGGAGCCTCCCCATGCGCTCTCGCGCCCGCTCGACCCTGCTCTCGCTCGCCCTGACGTCCGCCCTCGCCGGCACCCTCGCCGCGGCAACCCCGGCCTCCGCGGAGCAGTCGCTGCGCGGCGGCGCCGCCTCGGCCAGGGCCGGCCAGGTCTGCAAGAGCGGCGTCCTGGGGCAGGACACCGCGGGTCACCTCACCCAGCACGTCGTCCGCAACGGCCGCATGATCGGCACTCGCCGGACCACGGCACCGCTGCCGTTCACGATCACCGCCCTGGGCTACGTCGACGTCCGCGACGGGATGGCCCGGGTGTCGGCGACCACCACCGACGGGACGCGGATGATCCGGTTCACCGAGCCCCGGCGGCGCCCGGTGCTGAGGGTCACCGCACGGCGGCTCGCGCCCCAGCGCCTCTCCCCCGCCCTGTTCACCGACGCCTACGGCTACTACGCCTACACCGTCGACGACGCCGGCGTCCTGCACCGGTGGACGCTCACCCAGCGGCGCGACGGCTCGCTGGCCTACGCGCGGCGCCTCCGGGTGGCCGGTGGCCTGCAGGGCCTGACCGCCCTCACGACCGCAGCCCTCCGCGCGGCGCCGCGCGCCGACCTCCTCTACGCCGTCACGGCCCGAGGCGCGCTCAGGCTGCTGACGGTCCCCCACGCCAAGCCGCGCACGATGCGCGCGAAGACCCTGAAACGACGCGGGTACGCCGGCGTCACCGAGCTCGCCAGCGGCTTCTGCACCGGTGACGACCGCGGCGCCGTCGTCGCGCTCGACCCGGTCGCCGGCACGGCGACCTGGACCGTCGTGTCGCGCCTGACCTCGGGTCGCGCCGTGGCACGAGCGAAGGGCGAGGTGCGCGGGCGTGCCGACTGGCGCCTGCACGGCGTGATCTGAGCCGCAGCAGACGGTGGCCATCCGACGCCCGGCGGCCCGTAGGCACGGCGCGGCGAGTAGTTTCGGGGCATGACCGAGGAGCCGCCCGTCCGCCGAGCCCGGCACCTGATGGACCCCTCCCGACCGCGCCCCGCGGTGCGCCAGGAGGACGTCCAGCGCCTCGAGCGCGTCCAGAAGTGGGTGCTGTCGATCCTGATCGTGACCACGATCCTGCACCTCTCGGCCGGACTCGCCATCGCGGCGCAGCACGTCGACGAGGACGCCCTGTCCGCCGGCGTCGGGCTGAGCGTGCTGGCCGGCGCGTTCGGCGTCATCGCGGTGGCCGCCGGGCTCGCGATCCACAAGCGCGCCATCGCCTCGCCCTGGCTGCTGCTGGGCGTCGTCCCCGGGATCGTGTCCGCCTACCTCGTCCTGCGCTGAGCCACCGACTCCGCCCACGAGCGAGCCGCGGAGGTTTCACGCCGGGCCCCGTCGGGGAGCCTGAGGAGCACCCACCCCCGACCTCCCGGCAGGAGCCATGACGGTATTCCAGGTCAACCCCGCCGACATGGCCAGCGCGTCCGGCGACGTCGGCGACGCGGCGGACGGCGCGCAGGGCCACGGGTCGTCGGAGCACCTGGACACCGCCGGCGCGGCGATCCCGGGTGCCGACTCCGCCCGCTACCTCGCCGACCTCGGCATCAGCTGGGACGAGGACGTGGAGGCCTGGGCCGACTCCGTGCGCGACTTCGGTGACCAGATCGAGTCCGCGAGCAGGGAGGCGCAGGGCGCCGACGACGACACGGGCTGGCGCTTCGGCGGGCTGTTCCGCGGGCTGGGTGAGGGCTGATGCCCATCACCTACAGCGAGGTCGTCCAGTGGCAGGCCGCTCCCCTGGGTGCGGCCGGCGACGGCCTCAAGACCGACGTCCAGGCTCTCGAGAGGAGCCGGGACGTCGTCGAGGCCCAGGGCGTGCCCGACTCCTGGACCGGCATCGCCCGGCTGGTGGCCGAGGCCCGTCGCGACGGGCTGGTGGCCTCGATGACCACCCACATCGAGGGCAAGACCCGGCTCCAGCGGGCGATGTACGACGCGGAGTCCCAGGTCACGGTGATCGAGAGCCTGGTCCAGGACGTCCAGGGCCAGGCGGCCGCCCAGGAGCTCACGATCGGCAGCGACGGGACGGTCACCGACTCGCGGACGCCGCCGACGTTCGACAACCGCTACGAGGCCGACGAGTACCGCAGGTCGCGGACGGCGCAGGCGCAGGCGATCGCCGACGACATCACGACGATCCTCGGGAAGGCCGCGGCCGCCGACATGACGATCGCGAACGCGATCCCGTCCGGGACGGTGCAGGACATCGACGAGTACGGCACCGCCAGTCCCGAGGTGGCCGAGCACTGGGCCGGGCTGACCGACGCGGAGCGTCGCGCGATCATCGAGCAGCAGATCCAGGAGATGGCCGAGGAGTACGGCATCGACATGCCGACGATCGAGTGGCAGCCCGAGAGCTGGGAGTCCAACGGCAGCTGGAACGAGGGCTCGGGCACGGTCTCCCTGAACGAGGGCCTGCTGGACGACCCCCGGCTCCTGCACACGGTCGCCCACGAGATGCGCCACGCCCGCCAGCACGAGGCGGCCGAGGACGAGGGCGCGTTCCACTGGCCGTGGGAGACCGACCCCTTCGCCGAGCACGAGGAGGACGGGATCACCGAGGAGCAGGCCCGCGAGTGGGAGGAGAACTTCAACGACTACCAGAGCACCGGCGAGCCCGGCGTCACCTTCGAGGACTACTTCGAGCAGCCCGTGGAGGAGGATGCTCGCGACGGCGGTCGCGAGTACCTCGACGGCCTCACCACCGCCGAGCTCGAGCGGCTGCTGGAGGAGTCACGATGACGACGACGTACGGCGACCTGGTCGCCACCTATCTCGCGGAGCCCACGCCCGCGACCCTCGCCGCGCTGCGCAGCGCCGTGCGCTCGGCGCCCGGCTTCACCCCCGACCTCGCCGCCGACGCGCTGGCCCGTCCCCTCCTCGAGCGCGGGGCCTACGGCGAGGCGGTCACCGCCCTGAGCGCCCTCATGCCCGGGGCCATGCTCAGCCCCTCCGCGCACACGGTGCTCGCCGAGGCGCTGACCGGCGCCGGCCGCACCGACGCGGCGCGGCGCGAGGAGTCGCTCGCCCGCGCGGCGCTCAGCAGCATCCTGTCCACCGGTGACGGCACGGCCGCCCGACCGTGGTCGGTGCTGCGGGTGAGCGACGAGTACGACGTCCTGAGCGCGCTCGGCAAGCGCTCGCGGCGCCAGTCGGTCGACCGGGTCGGCAGTCGTCACCTGGACCGCCACGAGTGCGAGGACGGCAGCGAGCTCGTGTTCGACGTGACCGGCCTGTTCCCCCGTGACTGAGGCTCGCGCGAGGGCACCGCGGCGGGCCACCGCGTCGCTGCTGGGCCTGGTCGTCGCGGCGGCCCTCGCGGGTTGCGCCGACGAGGCCGACGACGAGCGCGGTGGCACGGGGACCGGGTCGGAGAGCCCGGTCGCCGGGTCCGTGCCGGGATCCCCGGTCCTGCCGGACGACCTGTCGGTGAGCCAGGACGGCAGCCAGGTGCTCGCCGACTGCTGGCGGGGCATCTGCCGGTGGGACACCGCCGACGGCACGCTCGCCGAGGTGGGCGACGGCAGCCATGTCGCGATCAGCCCCGACTGGTCCCTGATCGCCGGCGTCGGAGACGACGCGTCGGTCCTGCTGCTCGACACCGCCTCCCGCGAGGTCGTGCAGGAGCTGCCCGGCCTCCGCGACCAAGAGGTCACCGACGGGTCCCCGGTCACCGACGTCGCCTTCAGCCCCGACGGCTCGCTGGTGGCCGGCGCCGACCTCGAGGGTCGCGTCGCGGTGTGGTCGGTCGAGGACGGCGCCGAGGTCTCCTCCGTCGAGACCGACGGCGACGTCTTCGCGCTGGCGTTCAGCCCCGACGGCTCCCGCCTGGCGACCGCGGGCGGCGCGCCCACCCGGGTCCTCGACGTCGCGACGGGCGACGAGGTCGCCGCACTCCCCCGGTCGGCGGACTCCTCCGGCCTGGTCTGGAGCCCCGACGGCCGCTGGCTGGCCGCGTCCGGGCCCGACGGGGCGCCCGCGCTGTGGCGGACCCCGGACTTCACCCTCGTGGAGCAGCTGGCGGGCAACCACCTCGAGCAGGCCGCCTTCTCCCCCGACTCCCGCACCCTCGCCCTCACCGACACCGAGGACGCCACGGTGAGGCTGTGGAGCCCGCCGGCGCTGGGCGGCGAGAGGCGCGCCGTACGCGAGCTCCTGGGCCACACCGACGCCCCGGAGGCGGTGGTGTTCGCGCCCGACGGCGCGACGCTCTACTCCGTCGCTGGCCGCGACGGGGTCCTCGCCTGGGACGTCCGCACGGGAGAGCTGCGCCGGGAGCTGGAGCTGCCCGAGACCTGAGGGAGCGCTGCGAGAGCCTTGAGGTCGTCTTGAGGAAGCGCTGAGGCGGGCACGCCAGACTCCTGTCATGACCTCGAGGACCACCGCCCCCAAGCCCTCCTACGACACCTCCGACGTCAACGTCGGCATGACCGCGAACCCGCGCCGCACATAGCTCTGACGCACCCGGACGACACCAGTAGCAGCACCGGTACCAGCACCATCAGCACCACCATCTGCATCACCCGCGTGCGTACGGCGGCCGCTCAGTCGGTCGTGGCGTACTTGCCGCGGTAGAACAGCAACGGCTGCTCGGGCCCCCGCAGCGCCAGGTCCAGGACCCGGCCGATGACGACGTAGTGGTCGCCGGCCTCGTGGACGGCGTGGATCGCGCAGTCGACGTACCCGAGCGCGCCGTGCAGCAGCGGCGACCCCGTCTGCGCCGTGGGCTCCCAGCCGACGCCGGCGAACTTGTCGGTGCCGCGGCTGGCCATCGTGTTGGACAGCTCGGCCTGGTCGTGGGCCAGGAAGTTGACGCAGAAGCGCCCCGCTCGCTGCATCAACGGCCAGGCGCGCGAGGTCTTGGCCGGGATGAAGAGCACCAGCGGCGGGTCCAGCGAGACGCTGGAGAACGACTGGCAGGTCATGCCCACCGGCTCGCCACCGCTCACCGCGGTCACGACGGTGACCCCGGAGGCGAAGCTGCCCAGCACGTCGCGGAACGTGCGCGCGCGGGCGACGGCCTCGTCGTCCTCGGCGTGCACCCCCGACACCTCGCCGGGGCGCCACTCGACGTCGAAGTCGACGTCGCCCAGCCACGAGCTGATCAGCTCCGGGCTAGGCCAGGACTCCCGGGCATCAGGGCTCATCCCCTCGGGGATCTCGGGACGCGAGCTCATGGACCCCATGGTTCCACTGCCCGTGGCATCACGAACCGCCGCCACCGAAGTCGTGGCCCCAGTAGGACACCGCGGTCGACTCGCGGGCGACCCACCGGGCGTCGTCGACCTGCAGGCCGTCGGTCCCGAACTCGATGTCGAAGCCGCCCGGCGAGCGCACGTAGAAGGACACCATCTCGTCGTTCATGTGGCGCCCGAGCGTTGCCGACAGCGGCGCCTTGTGCTTGCGCACCCGCTCCAGCGCACGACCCACGTCGTCGAGCTCGTCGACCTCGAGCATGATGTGGACGCACTTGGCGGAGTTGGGCATCGGCAGGAACGCGAGCGAGTGGTGGCGGGGGTTGACGCCCAGGAACCGCAGCCAGACCTTGGAGCCCGGCTCCTTGCCGACGAACTCGCCGGGCATGCTCATCGAGTCACGGAGCCGGAAGCCGAGGACGTCGGTGTAGAAGCGCAGCGCCTCGACGTCGTCGAGCACGGGCAGCACGATGTGACCCATCCCCTGGTCGCCGGTGACGAAGCGGGCGGCGTACGGCGTCACGACCGGGCGCGACTCGTAGGTGATGCCGTGGAAGAGCTCGAATACGTTGTCCCACGGGTCGCAGAACCGCACCAGCTCCTGCACGCGGCGCTCGTCGAGCTCCTCGCGGGTGCCCTCCTCGAAGGCCACGCCGGCCTTCTGCAGGTGCTCGCGGGCCTCCTGCAGGGCGCGGTGGTCGGCGACCTCCCAGCCGGTGGCGGCGAGCTCGTCGACGTCGGAGGGGAAGACCACGAGGCGCGCCGAGACCTGGTCGATGCGCCAGTACTGGTGGTCGGGGTTGGGGCCGCGGCCGGCGGCGAGGCCGAGGACCTTGCCGGCGAACGTCGTCCACTGGTCGAGGTCGGTGCTGGCGACGCGGACGTAGCCCATCGACCGGATCTCGATGGTCATGGGCGTGGCCTCTCGGTGTGGCGCGCGTAGAAGGACGTAGCGACCTCGCGGAACTCGTCGGCCGCCTCGATCTGCGCCCAGTGCCCGCAGTTCGGGAAGACATGCAGGGAGGCCTTCGGGATCAGCTTGAGCGCGACCATGGCGCCGTCGAGCGGGTTGACGCGGTCCTCGCGACCCCAGGTGAGCAGCGTGTGCTTGCGCAGTCGGTGCGCCTCGCGCCAGAGCATGCCGTCCTCGGCGGTCTCGGGGTTCCAGAACGACATGCCCATCGAGCGCATGGCCTCCTGCGCGCCCGGCGCCGTGGCGTCGGCGAAGCGCTCCTCGACCAGCTCGTCGGTCACCAGCGACTGGTCGACGACCATGGTGGAGATGAAGGCGCGCAGCGCCTCGCGGGTGGGGTTCGCGCCGAAGTCCATGAGCCGCTGGACGCCCTCGGTGGGGTCGGCGTGGAAGAGGTTGAGCGACAGCCCGCCGGGGCCCATCAGCACCAGCCGGCCGACCCGGTCGGGGTAGGTCAGCGCCAGCCGCATCGCCGTACCGCCGCCGAGGCTGTTGCCGAGCAGGTGGACCCGGTCGATCCCGAGCTCGTCGAGCAGCGCGACGACGTGGTCGGCGGCGTGGCGGTAGAAGTTGCCGACCACCGGAGGCTTGTCGGAGCCGCCGAAGCCGGGTTGGTCGACCAGCAGGGTGCGGAACGACGTCGCGAAGCCCGGCAGCGCGCGACCGAAGTTGGACCAGGCGCTGGCGCCGGGGCCGCCACCGTGGAGCATCACGAGCGGCAGTCCGCCACCGACGTCGGTGGGCTGCCCGGCCTCGTAGTAGTTCAGCGTGATCTCACGAGCCTTCGCGGACCGACGGGTCGCCTCCTGGGAGAAGTCGCTCATGCCTCAGTACATCCCGGGGTCGACCTTGTGGCCGAACTCGTGCGCGCCGAACATCTGCAGCGCCCGCTCGGGGTCGTTGGCGGCGTGCACGCGGCCGGCGTGCGCGTCGCGCCAGGCGCGCTGGAGGTAGGTGCCCTGCGCCAGCGCGCGGCCGCCCGAGGCCTCGAACAGCGCGTCGATGGCCTCGATCGCGCGCTCGCTGCCGATGACCTGGTCGCGGCGCACCTTCAGGCGCAGGCCGAGCGGGATCCGCTCGCCGCGCTGGACGTAGGCCATCTCCTCGCGGATGTTGTTGGTCAGCAGCGCCCAGGCGGCGTCGATCTCGGAGGAGGCCCGCGCGATGCGCACCATGGCGAAGGGGTCCTTGGACGCCTTCTCGCCGAGGTACGCCGCGCGGCTGCGGGCCTGCTGCATCTCGACGTGCTCGGCGTAGGCGCCCATCGCCATGCCGATGATCGGGGTGGTGATGGTGCCCGTGAAGATCGAGTGGAAGGGGAGCTTGTAGAGGTCGGAGGTGTTGACCTCCTGGCCGGGGCCCTTGCACTGCCCGGTCTCGCCCATGCTCAGCGTGAACGCCTCGGGGATGAACTGGTCCTCGACGAGGATGTCGTTGGAGCCGGTGCCGCTGAGGCCGACCATGTGCCAGACGTCGATGATCGTGTACTTCTCACGGGGCACCATGAACGTCTTGAAGTCGATGACGCTGCCCTCTTCGTTGAACACGAGGCCGCCGAGGAGCACCCACGAGCAGTGGTCGCACCCGGAGGAGAAGCTCCACTTGCCCGAGAGCGTGTAGCCGCCGTCGGTGACGGTGGCCTTGCCGGTGGGGGCGTACGACGAGCTCAGGCGGGTGCTGGTGTCCTCGCCCCACACGGCCTGCTGCGCCTCGTCGGAGAACAGCGCGACCTGCCAAGGGTGCACCCCCACCACGCTGGAGACCCAGCCCGTGGAGCCGCAGGCGCTCGCGATGTCGCGGACCGCGGTGTAGAAGTCGACCGGGTCGGACTCGAAGCCGTCGAAGCGCTGGGGTTGCAGCAGCCGGAAGAAGCCGGTCTCCTCCAGCTCCTTGACCGAGGAGTCCGGGACGACGCGGAGTCGCTCGGTCTCGTCGGCACGCTCCCGGAAGGTGGGGAGCAGGTCGCGGACGCCGTCGAGCACAGCCTGGGACATCGAGAACTCCTGTCGTGGTGGGACAGGTCAATACTAGAACACGTTCTTGTTTTGGTCGACATCCGTGGGCGGTCGCAACTTATGCACTGTCGGCGCGGCTCTCGCCGGCCTGGCGGGCGGCCCGCTCGACCCGCTCGACGTACCCCGGCCAGTCGTAGCCGGCGTCGCTGTGGAGGTCGCCCGGCCGGCGCGACCGGCGCCTACTCCCCCGGCGGCGGGTCCGGGTGCGGACCGGGCTGGTCGGTGTTGGGCTCTTCGCCGTCCGGCGTGGGCGGCTCCGAGTCCTGGTCGTGCTCGGGCGTCGGGTCGGTGGTCATGGGTGACCGGTACCCCCTCGGGCCCGGTGGGCGCGCGTCAGTCGTGGCGACCACCCGGCACGACGGGACTCATCGGTCCGCCGCGGCGATAGGGTCCCCGTATGGTCGACGAGGCGCTGAGCGCCGTGCTGATCGCATGCGTCGGTCGCACGCACGAGTCGCTCTCGACCGAGCGCGTGCGGGCTCAGCTCGGGGAGGACGCCCTGAGTCTGGTGCCGGACGCCCGGCGCGTGGTCGCTGACCTCAACGCGGCGGAGCCGGCCCCGTGGCGGCGCGGCGACATCACCGAGGTCGCGGCCGCGGCCCGGCGGTTCCTGCACGAACGTCACCCTGAGTTGTCCCAGGCCGCCGTCAGCGCGGTCGTCAACGCCTACTGCTTCAGCTGGAAATGACCGACCTCAGGACAGGCCTACGTCCGCCGGTGGAAGCGGACTCCTCCGTCCGGCAGTCGGTCGACGCGGTATCGGTGGTCGTGGGCGACGTGGTGGTGGAACGAGCAGAGCAGGTCCGCGTCGGCCAGGTCGGTCTTCCCGCCCCGGGACCAGGGGTCGCCGCCATGGTGCGCCTCGCACCAGGGAGCGGGGATGTCGCAACCCTCGGCGCGACAGGTCCGTTGCCGTACGGCGAGCGCCTTGCGCTGCGCGGGTGAGTAGAGCCGGCGGGCCCGTCCGAGGTCCAGCACCTGGCTCTCGCCGCCGAGGACCACTGGGACGATGCCGGCGGTGCACGCGAGCCGGCGGGCCTCGCCCGCCGAGATCGGCTCCTCGCCGATGAAGGCCACCCCGTGCTCGCGCTGAAGTGTCTCGAGGTCGATGTGGACCATCACGGTGGTCGCGTCGCCGCCGTGCAGCGGCGTCCGGTCGGGGTCGACCGACTCGAGGAACGCGCCGAACGCCTCACCCATCCGCTGGTCGTGAGGCCGGCGGTCGTCCGGCGCACTCTCGCGCTCGCGCCGTGGGGCCGCGAAGGCATGGAGGTAGGTGAGCAGGCGGTCGGAGATGGCGTCGGAGACCCGGAAATGGAGGTCGGTCGTGCCGTCGCCGTTGCGTCGCGTCCTGAGGAACGTGCGCCTGCGCGCGCGGGCCTCCGCCTGCTCGAGCAGGCGGGCCTCGAGGTCGTCGCTCGCCTCCGGCGCCACCACCTCCAGGACCCGGCGGCCGAGGTTTCGCAGGTCGTGCGGGCCGAACGTCCGGGCCTCGACCACGAGCTGCTCGTCCGCCCTGGAGCGGACCTCCTCGCCCACCTCGGCGGGAAGCTCGTCCACGGCGCGCACGATGGCCTCGGCCTGAGCCACGTTGACCGCACCCTGCCGCAGCGCTCGCGCCACGACCGGGTGCTTGTCCAGGCCTCCCGCCAGCCGCAGCCGGCGGCGGCTCTGCGCACGGTCATGCCGAGCGTGGTGCGCCAGCCAGGCGGCGACGTCGCGCGCGCCGTCCCGCTCGGCGACGTCGCCGGCCGACGCCATCACGCGCAGCCGCAGCTCCTCCGTCCGGTCGCCCACGGCGCTGAGACGAAGGAGGGCCGCGGCCTTGTCGTCCGTCGACATGTAGATCGGGTCGACGTCGGCCGCCCCCGCCAGGGCGTCCTCCATCGTCGACACCGCGAACAGCACCGGATGCTGCGGAGCGAACGACTCGGACATGCGGACACCTGGAGGTCGACGGTCGCCCGGGAACCGACCCACCGGGACTTGCACGAACGTCGATGCCAGCGCGTCGCATGACGAGCTCCGGGCGGACCGGAGGACTACTGCATCTCAACCTATTAGAACACATGTTCGACGCAGTGTCAACCATGCTCGATGGGTTCTGTGGGCCGCTCGTCCGAGCCTCGACCGTCCCCGCCGGCAGCTCCCCCGTCGCCGCAGGTCGGCGCGGCAGCGGTGGCGACCTAGGGGAAGTGGCGGGCCAGACGGGCGCACAAGTCGGCGACCTCGGCGGGTCCACCCCGGGGAGCATCCGACCAGTCATCGACGCGATGCCACGGGATCTCCGTCGGGGTTCCCGTGTGCCTCACGATCACGTGCTCGTGGAAGTGCTCGAGCCGTGTGTTGATCACCATGGCGTGCACCGCATCGACATCGAGCTCCGCGCGCAAGGCCCGCGCCGCGTCCCTCACCGCTCGTCCCACCGCCGCTGACTCCTCGTCCGTGAGGGAGTCGACGAACGGCGCGTGCCGGTCGGTCTCGACCAGGAGATGGCCCAACGCGACGGGCATCGGCCTGTTCACCAGATGCTTCACCCAGACCAGGTCGTCCCGCCACACCACAGGAGCGACGAGATCTCCCTCTCCGCGATGACCTGCGCAGATGGGGCATCCCGGGCTGGTCACGTCCGCAGGCTACGCACCGCCCGCGTCACGGCGCGCCTAGACCGAGAGCCTGCTGACGGTCCGGGAGACGTGGTCACCCGTCTTCTCGAGGAACACGATCTCCCCGAACTCGACGTGCGACCAGCCTTCGGCGTCGTCGGTGAGGGCCTCGGAGGCGAACACGGCAGCCGTTGCCTCGCTCTCGTCGCACGCCTCGAAGTCGTAGGAGGTGTCGTCGCTGGGGACGTGGCGGCCCATCAGCATGTACATCGGCTCCAGGAGCATCGAGAGGGCGAAGTCCTTCGTGCCCGGCTCGGACTTCCGCAGCTCCTTCCAGTCCCCCGCCGGGTCGGTCTCGCCCTGGTGCCCGAGGCCGACGTTGACCCCGATGATCCGGTTCGGCGACACCAGGGCCATCTTCATCTTGGCCAGGGCAGGGAGATCGAGGGTCTTCATCGCCTGGGCGACGAGGCGCACCATCGTCTCGATCGCGCGTCGGACGTCCTCGTCGCTGTCGCCGTCGAGCAGGGAGAGCAGGAGCACGTAGAGGAACTCCGTGTCCGTCGAGCCCCGCATCTGCTTGAGGTACCGGTCCTCGCAGTGCTGCAGCAGCTCCCGCTGCAGGAGCATCCAGTTCGGCAGGTCGCCGTTCTGGGCCAGGATCCACGGGGTCTCCTCGAAGGAGAAGGGGTGGCAGTTCTCGTCGACCATCACGGTCTTCGAGTTGTAGACGGCCGCGCGCACGTGGGCGAGCACCGTGCTCGCCTGCAGGCTGGGGACGATGTGCTGCGCGTTGTCGTCGTAGAAGGCCGGCATGGGCCGGCGATAGATGAGCGGATCCTCCGGCTTGAGCAGGTGCTCGCCCCAGGCGCCGAATCCCCAGCCCGCCAGCTGCAGGTCCGGGTAGTGCTCAGGGTCGAGGGCCTGGTTGACCAGGCTGTTCGACGGCGTGAGCAGCAGGCTCTCGAGCGGGGTCTCGGGCCCGATGTAGGCGAGCACTCGGCACATAGGTTTCCTTCACTGACGAGAGGACGTGCCGCGGTCGGCATCCACGAGCGCCGCCACCCTACGGGCCAGCGTCCGGTCGCTCCGGGCGAGGCCTCGCTACGTGCCGGACCAGGCGTCTCGCTGAGCCGCCGTGAACCGGCTGGGGGTCGTCCCGGTCACGTGCAGGAAGTCGCGGATCATGTGCGGCTCGTCGGCGTAGCCGACGGCGGCCGCGAGGTCGGCCTGGGTGGCGCTCTCGTGCAGCAGCCGCTCGGCCGCCTCCTGGAGCCGTCTGCGCTGGATGAGGCACTTCGGCGTGAGGCCCAGGCGCCGACGCAGGAGCTGCTGCAGCGCCCGCTCGCCGATGTCGAACCGGGAGCAGATCTGGGTCACCTGGAGGAGCTCCACGTCGCTCTCGACCGCGGCGACCAGGGCGTTGACGAGCTGCCCCTCGGCGTCCAGGGGCAGGAGCCGGCGCAGGGTGTCCTCGCAGGCCTTCAGGGCGTCGCGGTGTGCCTCAGGGCGATGCGGATCGGTCGCTATCACGCTTCGGACGCGGTCGGCGAGGATCCGTCCGTCGTCGCCGAGGACCTCCTCGAGCTCGACGTAGCGGTCGTTGAAGCCTTCGGCGGGGCCGGCGAGCGGGTAGCCCGTTGCCGGCGCCAGCACCAGACCGACGGCCCAGCCCTCGCCCGTGAGCGTCGTCGTGGACAGCTCGGGGGCCACCCCGTGCAGGCGCGCGTAGTCGCCGCTGATCACCAGCAGGGACACCGGGTCCTGCAGAGTCCGCTGCGGTGCCTCCGCGCCCGGCGGCACGGACCAGACCGGGATCCAGCACCGGCGCACGAGTGCCGCGAGCTCGGCGCTCGGGAGGTACCGGTACGTCCGCTGGTGGGCGTCGCCGGGCCCTACCAGGCACACCAGCTCGTCGGGGCTCCGGCGGACCGTGCTGACGACGTCTCCCGGCTGCGCGTCGGTGTCGGATTTCATCAAGTCGCACCGCCGGCCATGCTCCTAGGGTCCCACGCATGACCGACACCGCCACGCAGTACGAGACCGCCCTCCGCCCCCTGACCGCCGTCGTCGAGACGCTGCCGCCGCACGCCTGGGACGCGTCCTCACCGTGCGAGGGATGGAGCGCGCGCGACGTCGTGAGGCACCTTGTCGAGACGCAGCGCGAGACGCTGACCGGGAACGGCGTGGACCTGGGCGAGGCGCCCGACTGGACGGCCGATCCCGTCGGCGCCTGGAACCGGCACTCGCAGCGGGTCCTCGACGCGCTGCGCGACCCCGACCAGGTCGACCGGCCCATCGAGTGGTTCTTCGGGCCCACGACGATCGGGGCCACCATCGAGCGGTTCTACGTGTGGGACATGTACGTCCACCGCTGGGACCTGGCTCAGGCTGCCGGGCTCGACGCGGGACTCACCGACCGCGAGCTGGATCTCGTCGAGCGGGGTGCCGACGCCCTCGGAGAGGCCCTGCACCTGGACGGGATGTGCCGTACGCCGGTCGCCGCCGCCCGCGACGACCGCACCGCCCGGGTGCTGGCCCGTCTCGGGCGGCTCGCCTGAGCCTCGGCTCCACGCGCCCCTAGATGTTCTGTCCACGCAGGTTGGTCACGACGTCGGCTGGTGACTTGCCGCCGAGTGCGGTGTGGCCGCGGTGGTGATTGTAGGTGTGGAGCCAGTCCGGGTAGCTGGCTGCGCGTTCAGCGTCTGAGCG
>NZ_JACJGM010000037.1 GCF_015024225.1 Nocardioides lijunqiniae | reverse complement strand
GCGAGTCGGGCCGCGGTCGCCTCCTCGGTGCCCACGGCCGCGAGCCGGGCCGCCTCCTCCGCATCGCCCCGTCGTACGGCGGCCTCGGCGGCAGCCTCCTCGGCGACCCGTCGGGCCTCGGCGTGCTCGGTGACGGCTCGCTCCGCGGCCTCCCGGGCCTGGATGGCCTGGGCCGCGGCCGACGCGTGCTCGAAGGTCGCGCGCTCGGCCCGCTCGCGTGCGGTCGAGGCCGCGAGGGCCGACTCCTCGGCCACCAGCCGCTCGGCGGCCTGCTCGGCGGCGGCGAGCTCGGCCGCGCGGTGCAGGGAGGCGGCCTGGGCCGCGGCGAACGTCAGCTCGTCGGCGCGGGCGCGCGCCTGCTCGACCGTCTCCGAGCCCTGCGACGCCTCCGGCTGACCCTTGCGGCGCCAGCGGCGGGCGCCCTCGCTGTCGGGGGGAGGGTTGCTGGAGCTCACACCCGCAAGAGTAGTGACCTCAGTAGACGACCGCTTGCGCGTCCGGTGCCAGGATCTCCTCGGCGAAGACCGCCGCGCCGGCGATGCGCACCCCCGGCAGCAGGTCGCCCTCGGTGAGCCCGCGCCGCAGCGCGCACTGCGAGCAGACCGTGACCTGTCCCGCCTCGACCACCAGCCCGAGCAGGTCGGCCACGGGGGTGGCGTGCGGGAGGTCGAAGGCCGCGGCGCGACCGGGGACCGCCAGCCACGCGGCCTCCCCGGTCAGCCAGAGCGAGACCGGAGCTCCCGCGGCGACGGCGGCGGCGGCCACGGTGAAGCCCTGGTTGCTGCGCTCGGCGTCCTCCGCCCCGCAGGTGACCTTGACGACCAGCGATCGCGACATGGCGACAGACTAGGCTGGCACCGTGGCCTTCGAACTCCCGGACAACCTCCACCCCCAGTGCGGACCGGTGGCGTGGATGCTCGGCACCTGGGCCGGCAACGGTCACGGCGCCTACCCGACGATCGAGCCCTACCAGTTCGGGCAGGAGCTGATCTTCACCCACGACGGCCGCCCGTTCCTCCACTACTTCGCCCGCTCCTGGATCGTCGACGAGTCCGGCGAGAAGGTGCGCGACGCGGCGCTCGAGACCGGCTTCCTGCGCTGCCAGCCCGACGGGCAGATGGAGCTGCTGCTGACCCACAACACCGGCTTCGTGGAGATCTACTACGGCACCGCCGGCGAGGGGAAGCTCGAGGTCAGCACCGACGCCGTCGTGCGCACCCACACCGCCAAGGAGTACGTCGGCGGCCACCGCCTCTACGGCAACGTCGAGGGCGACCTCCTCTACGCGTTCGACATGGCCGCCATGGGCCAGGAGCTGCAGCCGCACACCTGGGCCCGTCTCCAGCGGAGGTGACCGTGGCCGACGACTGGCGCACGCGCCTGCGGGAGAGCGGTCACCGGCTCACCCCGCAGCGCGAGCTGATCCTCGCGGCGGTCGAGGAGCTCGGTCACGCCACGCCCGACCAGGTGCTGGCGCAGGTGCGCCGGAGCTCGGAGGCGGTCAACATCTCGACCATCTACCGCACCCTCGAGGTGCTCGAGGGCCTCGGCCTGGTGCGCCACGCGCACCTGTCGGACCGCGCCCCGACGTACCACTCGGTGACCGACCACGAGCACTTCCACACCGTCTGCCGGAATTGTGGGCGCGTCACCTCCGTTGACCCTGGTGTGCTGACCTCCCTGCGCGACACGCTGCGCGACGACCACGACTTCGCCGTGGACGTCGGCCACCTGACGGTCTTCGGGACCTGTGCGCGGGGGTGTGAGTCATGACCGACCCCTCCCCGCTGCTGGCCCTGCCCGGCGCCGTCGCCGGCAACGGCGTCGACGCGCCCGTCGCCGCCCACTACGGCTCGTTCAACACCGAGCAGCGCTCGCTGGAGGCCGGCGAGGGCTTCGTCGACCTGTCGCACCGCGACGTCGTGCGCATCAGCGGCCCCGACCGCCTCGACTGGCTGCACAACCTCACCACCCAGTTCTTCGCCGGCCTCGCGCCCGGCGTCTGGACCCAGGCGCTGGTCCTCAGCCCCACCGGCCACGTCGAGCACGAGCTCCGCGGCGTCGACGACGGCGAGTCGTTCACGGCGTTCACCGAGCCCGGCGCCAGCGGCCCGCTCATCGCCTTCCTCGAGCGGATGGTCTTCATGACCCGCGTCGAGATCGCCGACGTCACCGACCAGCTCGCCGTCACCTGGCGCCCCACGCCCTCGTTGGTTGAGGAGGGACGAAGTCCCGTCTCGAAACCAGACGAAGGCACCTACTACCTCGTCCCTCGCGACCAGCTCGCGACGTTCGCCGAGGCCGCCGGACCGGCCTGCGGCCTGTGGGCCTTCGAGGCGCTGCGCATCGCGCGCGGCGAGCCCCGCTTCGGCCTCGACACCGACCACCGCACCATCCCCAACGAGGTCGGCTGGGTCGGTACGGCGGTCCACCTCGACAAGGGCTGCTACCGCGGCCAGGAGACGGTGGCCCGGGTCCACACGCTCGGCCGCCCGCCGCGGCGCCTGGTGCTGCTGCACCTCGACGGCTCCGAGAACCGGCTCCCCACGCGCGAGAGCGAGCTGCTCCTGGGCGACAAGCCGGTCGGGCTCGTCGGCACCTCCGCGCGCCACCACGAGCTCGGCCCGATCGCGCTCGGCCTGGTCAAGCGCAACGTCGCCCTCGACGCCACCCTCACCACCGACTCGATGCCGGCCGCCCAGGAGGTCGTCGTCGACCCCGAGGTGGGCCTCCACGTGCGGCCCCGCCGCTAGATGCGAGGCACCGACCGCGCGGTCGTGGTGGTCATCGCGCTCGCCCTCTCCGGGCTCACCGCGCTGCTGATCGCCGGTCACGGGCCGTGGGCAGGGCGCACCCTGATCGCCTTCAGCCCGCGGCACGGCCTCAACAGCGGCGACGTGCCGATCCTGCTGACGTGGGCGGTCGGGATGGCCGGCTGCAGCTACCTTCTGCTCCGCAGGGACTGACGGCCCGCCACCGCGGGACAGCGACGCGACAAGGAGAGACGACGTGACCATCGGCGAGGACGAACCCGACAAGCGCGGTCGCACCGGACTGCACCTCACCGGCCTCGACCTCGACCGCAACCCGGACATCGCGGTCCGCGAGGTCGAGCTCCTGGCGTGCGACTGGTACGTCCTGCGTGCCACCACCTACGACCGACGCCGCGCCGACGGGTCCTGGCTCACCGAGCGCCGCGAGACCTACGACCGCGGCAACGGCGCCACCATCCTGCTCTACGACACCGAGGCGCGCCGGGTGCTGCTCACGCGCCAGTTCAGGTACGCCGCCTACGTCAACGGCCACCCCGACGGGATGCTCACCGAGACCGCGGCCGGCCTCCTGGACGAGCAGGACCCGGAAACCGCGGTGCGCCGCGAGACCGCGGAGGAGACCGGCGTCGAGGTCGGCGAGGTGACGCACGTCTTCGACCTGTTCATGAGCCCCGGCTCGGTGACCGAGCGCCTGCACTTCTTCGCCGCGCCCTACGACTCCCGCAGCGTCGACCACCGCCTCCACGGCGTCCACGACGAGGGGGAGGACATCGAGCTGGTCGAGCTCGACTTCGACGCCGCCCTTCAGGCCATCGGCACGACCATCACCGACGCCAAGACCGTCGTCCTCCTGCAGTGGGCCGCCACCGCCGGCCCCTTCGTCGCCCGCCCCTGAGGCCCACCCTCCTCGATCGGTGACCGGGTCCGGAATCCCGGACTGGCAACGGGGACCGGGATCCCTTGGTTTACTTGGCGCTCACGCTCGACGACCGACCAGGAGTTCCCCTTGAGCACGATCGCGGCCGCGGAGTCGGGCACCATCGAGGCCGGTGAGCTGACCGAGGCGCGCAGCATGCTGGCGGCGGTGGAGGACGTCTTCTCGTCGCGGATCGCCGGGCAGGAGCAGGTGCGGACCGCGCTGCTGACGACCGTCCTCGCGGAGGGCCACCTCCTGCTGGAGAGCGTCCCGGGACTCGCGAAGACCCTGGCCGCCTCCACGCTCGCCCGGTCGATGGACGCGATCTTCGCCCGGATCCAGTGCACCCCCGACCTGCTGCCCAGCGACATCGTCGGCACCCAGGTCTACGACCCCCGCACCCATGAGTTCGACACACAGCTGGGTCCGGTGCACGCCAACATCGTGCTGCTCGACGAGATCAACCGGGCCAGCGCCAAGACCCAGTCGGCGATGCTGGAGGCGATGCAGGAGCGCCAGACCTCGATCGCCGGCGTGGTGCACCGGCTGCCCGAGCCGTTCATGGTGCTGGCCACGCAGAACCCCATCGAGGAGGAGGGCACCTACGTCCTGCCCGAGGCCCAGATGGACCGGTTCCTGCTGAAGGAGGTCGTCGACTACCCCTCCCTGTCCGAGGAGCTCGACGTCCTCGACCGGGTCGCCGACGGCACCCTCGGTCCGCACGCCGTCGACGTCTCGCCGGTGCTGAGCACGGCGCAGGTGGTCGGGCTGCAGCGGCTGACCGAGCGGGTCTACGTCGACGCCTCGATCAAGGACTACATCGTGCGGCTGGTCCACGCGACCCGCCACGTCGGCGACGTCCTGGGCCCCGAGCAGGCCAGGTACGTCGAGATCGGGGCGAGCCCCCGCGGCAGCATCGCCTTCCTCCAGGTCTCGCGGGCGCTGGCCGTCCTCGACGGTCGCAACCACGTCCTCCCCGAGGACGTGCGTCGGCTGCGCCACGGCGTGCTGCGCCACCGGATCCACCTGACGTTCGAGGCGCTGGCCGACCGGGTCCGTCCGGAGGAGATCATCGACGCGCTGTTCGACGCGGTCCCGACCCCCTGAGCGGATGACCACCCACCTTCCGCGGATCAAGGCCCGGTTGGCCATCCACTCGCACCGCAAGGTGCGCGGCCTGCTCCAGGGCGAGTACGCCTCCACGGCGGTCGGACGCTCGATGGACCTCAACGACCTGCGCGAGTACGTCCGGGGTGACGACGTGCGCGACATCGACTGGAAGGCGTCGGCCCGCGGCGGGCAGATGCTCGTCAAGCGCTTCGTCGCCACGCGCAAGCACACCGTGCTCGTCGTCGTCTCCACCGGGCGCAGCATGGCGGCCGTCAACGAGCAGCTCCTCCCCAAGCGCGACCTCGCGGTGTTCGTCGCCGGGGTCGTCGGCTGGTTGGCGGTGCGCCACGGCGACCTCGTGGGCGTGGCCTACGGCGACGCGGCGGCCTGCCACGTGCGACCCGCCTCGGGCGGCGAGCTCCGGCTGGAGCGCTCGCTCGGTGCCGTCCACGACGCGATCACCCCCCACGCGGCCCCGGCCGACCTGGCCGGTCTGCTCGAGCACGTCGCCCGCGTCGTACGTCGGCGCCGCACGATCATGGTGGTCGTCTGCGACGAGCACGGCCTCGACGAGCGGACGGTGGCGGCGCTGGGGCGGGCGCGGGTGCAGCACGAGGTGCTGCTGGTGACCCTCGACGACCTCGACCCGACCCGGCGTCCGGTGCCCGGACTGACCGACGTCGACCAAGGCGCCCCCCTGCCCGACTGGCTGGGAGGGGACGCCCGCCTGCGTCAGGACTTCGTCGAGGCCGTCGCCACGGAGGCCGCGGGTCTCAAGGCCCAGCTCGCGCGGCTCGGGATCCCGCACGAGCGGGTCGCCGACCACGAGACGGCCGTGCCCGCGGTCTTCCGGCTCCTGGAGAGGCACCGGCATGCTCGCGGCCGCTGAGTTCACCGGCCCGACGTCGTACTCCCCGTGGCTGACGTGGCTCGCGATCCTCCTCCCGGTGCTCGTCATCGCCTGGTACGCCGGGGTGACCTGGTGGTCGCGGTCCGCGAGCCGCCCGCGAGCGACCCGGGCCGAGCGGCACCGGCGCGAGCACCTGGCCCGCCTCGACCGCGTCGAGGCCGAGGTGGGCGGGGGAGACCTCTCGCTGCGCGAGGCGCACCAGGAGATCAGCGAGATCGTCCGCTCCTTCGCGACCGCGGTGGGGGCCGTCGACGCGCGTGCGATGAACCTCGAGCAGCTGCGCAGCCGCGGGCCGGCCCCGGTGGCGGACCTGGTCGCGCTGGTCTACCCGCCGGAGTTCTCCCCGGGCTCGCAGGGACACCCGGCCGACCGCCTCGGCCCGGCCCTGTCGGAGGCGCGGGCCGTCATCACCGGGTGGGCGCCGTGAGCGAGCTCCGGTGGCCGATGCTGGCAGTGGGTCTCGCAGCGCTGGTCGTCGTGCTGCTGCTGCTCTGGATCCGCCGGCCCCGCAGCGCGTACGACGGCGTGCTGGTCGCCCACACCGAGCGCCTGCGGGCCCTGCCGCGCTTTCGTACCTTGGCGCGGCGCGAGCAGCTGGTCGCGGCGCTCGCAACCGCCGGCGCCCTGGGGATGGTCGCGGGCGCGATCCTCCTGAGCGCCCGTCCCGCCCGTCCGGTCGTGGTCGAGCCCGACCGCAACGGCCGGGACATCGTGCTGTGCCTCGACGTCTCCGGCTCGATGGACCGGTGGAACCGCCAGGTCGTCGAGAGCTTCCGACAGCTGCTGGACGGGCTGAACGGCGAGCGCCTCGGCCTGACCATCTACAGCGGCCTGTCCATCTCGGTGTTCCCCCTGACCGACGACTACGACTTCGTCCGCAGCAAGCTGGACGAGGCGGAGGCAGCCTTCTCCAGCGAGGACTACGACTACTTCGTCGGCACCGAGGCGGTCGAGGAGCGGGCGAGCCAGACGGGCGACGGCATCATGTCGTGCCTCCAACGGTTCGACGTCGAGCACGACGACCGCGGTCGCGCGGTCGTGCTCGCCACCGACAACGACCCGCTCGGCCAGGGGATCTTCACCGTCGAGGAGGCCGCCGGTGAGGCGAGGCGGGACGACGTGGTGGTCTACGGCGTCGGCACGCCGGGCATGAGGCCCGAGCGCGCCACCGAGCTCGCCGACGCGACCGCGACCACCGGCGGGTTCATGTCGGTCGTCGAGGACACCGGTGGCGTCGACGACGTCGTCCGCGGGATCCAGGAGATCGAGCGCGACCGGCTGCGTCCCATCCCGACCGGCGTCGAGATCGACGAGCCGGCCGTCCCGTTCGGGATCGCCGTCGCGGGCTTCGTCGTGCTGCTCGGCGGCGCCCTCCTGGGCAGGCGTCGATGAACCCCCTCCTGGACGTGCCCCTGATCGTCGTCGGCGCCCTCGTGCTGCTCGCCGCGGTCGTCTACGGCGCCATCTGGTCACGGCGCAGCGAGCGCGGCGGGTGGCTCCTCCGCGGGCTGATGGTCGCGCTCCTGGTCGCCATCGCCCTGCGCCCCGGCTGGGGGGAGGAGCCGGTCGCGCCCACCCGCACGGCCGACCTCGAGGTCCTCGTCTTCCTCGACCGCACCACGTCCATGTCGGCGCTGGACTGGTCGGGGCAACGGCCTCGCTTCGCGGGGGCCCGGGCCGACCTCAACGCGCTCGTCGACGCGTTGCCCACCGGCCGGTTCACCGTCGTCTCGTTCGGTCGCCGGGTGCGCGTCGAGCTGCCGTCGACCCAGGACGAGACCGTGATCGCCGACTACGTGCAGCTGCTGCGCCGCGAGGAGGCGTTCGCGGGTGACGGCTCGAGCCTGGACCGCCCGCTCTCCACGATGGCGAGCCGGCTCGCCGAGCTGGAGGAGCGCTCGCCGCGTCGCCCGCGCCTGGTCGTCCTGATGGGCGACGGCGAGAACACCGAGACCCAGGCCCAGCGCTCCTTCGCCGCGATCGCCCCTCTCGTCGACGCCGGTGTCGCGCTCGGCTACGGGACGGCCGCCGGGGGTCGGATGCCGCTGGTGGAGGGACGCCCGGAGGAGGGGTGGGTGCCGGACCGCCGAGGAGGTGATGCCGTCTCCCGGATCGACGAGGCCAACCTGCGCTCCGCCGCCCAGGAGATGGGCGTGCCCTACCTCCACCGCACCGGGACCGGCGGGCTGGACGCCGTCGCGGCGGAGTGGGGCGACCGGTTCCAGGAGCCGGACCCGGCGTACGACGGTGCCGAGGTGCCGGTGGCCCTGGACCTGTACTGGATCCTCGCCCTCGCCCTCCTCGTGCTGGTGCTGGTGGACCTGCGCCGTCACTGGCGACGTGGTTGGGCGGCCCGGAGGTCGCTGGCATGAGCAACCCTCGGCGCACCCGGACGCGCAACCGGCTGTACCTCGTCGGGGTCCTGCCGGCCCTGCTGATGCTCCTGGTCTCCGGTCGCATCGGGCTGCTGCTCGTCGAGGAGTCGCAGGGGCTGTCGGCCTTCGAGACCGGTGACTTCGACGACGCGCGCGGTGACTTCGCGCTCAACCAGGTCCTGAACCCCTTCGAGCAGTGGATCGCCCACTTCGACGAGGGTGCCTCCCGGCATCGTGCCGGTGACCTCGACGGGGCGGTGAGCTCCTACGAGCGGTCGCTCGACGAGGACGTGCCCGAGGAGTGGGAGTGCCGCGTCCGCAACAACCTCGCGCTGGCCCACGAGGAGCTGGGCGACGCGCTGGTGGAGGAGCGCGGGAAGCTGGCCGCCGAGGACGAGTGGCTGATCGCCCGCCAGGTGCTCGAGGGCTGTGTCGAGGTCGAGGCTGCCAAGGAGGCCGCGCGAGAGGCCGAGGAGCTCGACGATCCCCGTGACCCGGCCGACGCCGACACCGACCAGGACGGCGAGATCAGCGCCGAGGAGGCGGCGGCGCAGGCGGACACGGACCAGGACGGCGAGGTGAGCCCTCAGGAGGCGGAGGCCGCCGCCGAGGCGGACACCGACGAGGACGGGGTCGTCAGCGCCGACGAGGCTCGAGCCGCTGCGGAGGCGGCGGCGGACGCGGACGCCGACGGGGACGGTGAGGTGACTCCGGAGGAGCGGGCAGCCGCCGACGCAGCGCTCGCCGATGCCGACCGCGACGGCTCCGTGAGCCCGGAGGAGTCCTCCGTGGTCATCGACGACCGCCTCGCGGACAAGCTGGCCGACCGTGACCCTCCCGACGCCGAGGACGCCGCCGACCCGCCGCCGGCGGACGAGACCGTCGCCGAGCGCCAGCAGCGTCTCGCCGAGCGCAACCGGCGAGCGCTCGAGCAGCGTCGCCTGGAGGAGCAGCGTCGCGAGTCGCGCCGGGACACCCGCTCCAACTCCATCTCGGAGCCGGCGCCCGTGCCGGAGTGGTGAGACCTAGCCGCGCCGGTACTGCACGTGCGTGTCCGCGTCGGCGTGGGTGAAGCCCAGGCCGGAGTAGACCGCGATCGCGGGTGCGTTGTCGGACTCGACGTAGAGGATCACCTCGTCGACGTCGGCGAGGTGGTGCAGGCCGGCGAGCGTCAGCGTCTTGCCCAGGCCCTTGCCCTGCGCGGCGGGGTCGATGCCGACGACGTAGACCTCCCCGGTGACCGGCGAGTGGCGCTTGGTCCAGTGGAAGCCCAGCAGCCGTCCGTCGCCCGCGTCGGCCACCAGCAGGCCGGCCGGGTCGAACCACGTCTCGGCCATCCGTGCCGCCAGGTCGTCGGTGTCCATCGCACCCTGCTCCGGGTGGTGCGCGAACGCCGCCGCGTTGACGCGCAGCACCTCCGCGGCGTCGGTGGGCCGGTAGGAGCGCACCTCGATGCCCTCCGGCACGACGAGCGGCGCCAGCGCCGCCGTGGTCGGTCGGCGCATCAC
Organism: Nocardioides lijunqiniae; assembly: GCF_015024225.1. Classification (GTDB taxonomy): domain Bacteria; phylum Actinomycetota; class Actinomycetes; order Propionibacteriales; family Nocardioidaceae; genus Nocardioides; species Nocardioides lijunqiniae. Next base: position 48,300 of record NZ_JACJGM010000037.1, on the reverse strand, counting down.
CCACAGTGCGCGCACCGCCTCGAAGCCGTGGCTCGCCGCCAGGGCCGCCGCTCCGGGATGGCCGACGTGCGACCACGCCAGCAGCGTAGATCCGTCGTGATCGTCCAGCACCTGCTCGAGCAGCTCGCGGCCGATGCCGTGGCGCCGGGCCTCGGGCCGCACGACCAGGCTCAGCTCGTCCCCGACCAGCAGCGCGAACCCGTCGTCGTGGGTCCACTCCTGCGCCTGCTCGGGGTGCAGCCGGCGCGCGCGCCAGGTGCCCTCGTCGATCGGGGCGGCTCCGTCGACCGCCTCGGCCTCGGTCGCGATCAGCTCGAGTCGACTCATCCGGTCAGCCTAGGGCTGCGCTCAGGCGTCCTGCTGCTGCCGCTCGGCGACGAGGGCCGCGTCGGCGGCGCTCTCCTTGTCCTTGGCCGGCACCACGAAGCGGTAGCCGACGTTGCGGACGGTGCCGATCAGGGTCTCGTTCTCGGGGCCGAGCTTGGCGCGCAGCCGGCGCACGTGGACGTCGACGGTGCGGGTGCCGCCGAAGTAGTCGTAGCCCCACACCTCCTGCAGCAGCTGCTGGCGGCTGAAGACCCGGCCCGGGTGCTGGGCCAGGAACTTCAGGAGCTCGAATTCCTTGAACGTCAGGTCCAGCGAGCGCCCGCCGATCTTGGCGGTGTAGGTCGCGTCGTCGACCACGACCTCGCCGGAGCGGATGACGTGGGCGTCGGGGTCGGCGGCGTCGCGGCGGGCGTTGAGCCGGCCGATGGCGAGCTTGATGCGGGCCTCGAGCTCGGCGGGGCCGCAGGTGTGGAGGACGACGTCGTCCATGCCCCAGTCGTGGTTGACGATGGACAGGCCGCCCTCGGTCACGACCAACAGGACGGGCACGTCGGTGCCGGTGGTGCGGATCAGCCGGCACAGGTCGCGCGCGCCGGCGAGGTCCTGACGGCCGTCGACGAGCAGCAGCCCGGCCTCGGGCGCCTCGAGCAGGGCGCTGCCCTCCGCGGGCAGGACCTTGACCTGGTGCCCGAGCAGCGACAGACCGGGCAGCACCTCCGACGACGGCTGCAGTGCGCTCGTGAGTAGCAGCAGTGTGCTCACAATGGTCTCCTCCCGACAATGGGGCGGGGACCGAAACGCAACGCTGGGCTCCGGTCAGGCGAATCTGAGGAGAAGAGTACCGAAACGTGTCAGACACAGTGGATCGTTCCAAGTTAAATGAGACCGATCTCATCCGGGTCCGTTACTGGGCCGCCGCACGAAGTGCGGCCGGCGTGGACGGCGACGAGCTCGCCGTCACCGGCCCGATATCTCTGGCCGACGTGCTCCAGCGCGTCGCCGACCTGCACCCCGGCACCCGGCTCATGGACGTCATCGGCGTCTGCTCGGTCCTCCTCGGCGACCGCCCCGTCGCCACCGAGGACCCCGCGGAGCTCCTGGTCCCGCCCGGCTCCACCCTCGAGTTCCTCCCACCCTTCGCCGGCGGCTGACAGACCCCGCTAGGGGGTTTCGAGACGGTTGCTGCGCAACCTCCTCAACCCACGATCTCGGTGGTCGAGCAGGGAGGCGCGCCAGCGCCGACCGCCCGTCGAGACCCCGTGAGGGAGGCAGGGCGGCGGGGACGGAGGGTGCCTCAGGTGCGGGGATCTCGACGGGCGCTCAGGCGCAGAACGCCTTCGCTGCTCGATCACCGGAAGTAGCGCGCCTGCCTCCGTCGCTGGCGCTCCTCGCACCTCGACCACCGAAGGCGGCGGAATGCCCAACGACGTCGCGTCGTTGACGCCCACGTGCCCACCGGACTCCTCGTGCTCGTCGTCGCCGTCGTGGCGGCGCTCGCGTTCGGCGGCTACCGCGCGCTGACCGACGGCCGCTTCCGCGGCACCCACCAGGTGCGCGACGCCGAGACGGCGGAGCCCGAGCAGCCCCAGGCCGTCGAGCCCACCCCGGACTCGCTGCTCGCCGAGACCGCCTGGGCCGACCAGCTGGGGGAGCGGGCGACGCTGCTGCAGTTCTCCTCGGCGTTCTGCGCGCCGTGCCGCGCTACCCGCCGGATCCTCACCGAGGTGGCCGAGGTGGTCCCCGGCGTCGCCCACGTCGAGGTCGACGCCGAGCACCACCTCGACCTCGTGCGCCGCGTCGGCATCCTGCGCACCCCGACCACGCTCGTGCTCGACGCGGACGGCGTCGAGGTCACCCGGGCCGCCGGTGCTCCCCGCAAGGAGCAGGTCCTGCAGGCGCTGAGCCGCCTCACCTGAGCCTCAGCCTGGGTGGAGGTACTCCGGCGACTCCTCGACGCCCGACCGCAGCCGGGCCAGATCGACGCGCACCATGTGCGCCACGACGTCCTCGAACGTCTGCGTCGGCTCCCACCCCAGCACCCGCCGCGCCTCCGAGGGGTCGGCGCTCATCGTGGGGGAGTCCGAGGGCCGCAGCAGGGCCACGTCCTGCACGACGTACGCCGCCGGGTCGCCCGCCCCCGCCGCGTCGAACGCCGTCACCAGCAGGTCGTGCAGCGTGTGCGTGACCCCGGTGGCGATCACGAGGTCGGTCGGCGCGTCCGCCGCGAGCATCCGCACCATCGCGTCGACGTAGTCAGCCGCGGCGCCCCAGTCGCGCGCCACGGCGAGGTTGCCGAGCGTGAGCTCGTCGAGTCGACCGAGCGCGATCTCGGCGGCGGCGCGGACGATCTTGCGGGTGACGAAGCGCAGTGGGCGCAAGGGGCTCTCGTGGTTGTGCAGCACGGCCGTGCAGGCGAACAGGCTCTCCTCCTCGCGGGAGCGGGTCGTCGCGGCGTGGGCACGAGCCTTCGCGCGGGCGTAGGGGCTGTCGGAGGCGTCGCCGGTCTCCTCGGCCGACCCCGCCTGGAAGAACCGCACGTCGAGGGCGTGCCGGTCACGTAGCTCGAGAAGGGCCGCGAGCATCCGCTCGACCGCGGCGCCGTTGACCTCGTCCACCAGCTCGGGGTGGTCCCAGCTGGCGCCGACCGACGAGAAGCCGGCCAGGTTGAACACCCGCGCGGGCCGGTGCGTCTCCAGGAGCCTGCGGAATCCCGCGTCGTCGCGCAGGTCGTGCTCGACGACCTCGACGCCGTCGAGGTAGACCGCCATCTCGTGCGAGGCCGGGTCGCCCGGGCGCACGGTCCCGACCACCCGGACGCCGCCGGCCACCAGCGCTCGAGCAAGGTAGACGCCGTCCTGGCCCGAGACGCCGGTGACCAGCGCGGTCTGCGCGGACGCGTTCATCGTGGCTGGGTGCCGAACCCCTCGGCGAGCGCGGCGACGTCCGCGTCGACCATGAGGCGCGCGAGCTCGCGCACACCGGTCTCGGCCTTCCAGCCCAGCTGGTCGCGCGCCTTGGAGGGGTCGCCGATCAGCGCGTCGACCTCGGTGGGTCGCTCGTAGCGCTGGTCGAACATCACGTAGTCGTGCCAGTCGAGGTCGGCGTGCTCGAAGGACATCTCCACGAACTCCCGGACCGTCGTGCCGACGCCGGTCGCGAGCACGTAGTCGCTCGGCTCGTCGGCCTGCAGCATCCGCCACATGCCCTCGACGTACTCCTTGGCGTAGCCCCAGTCGCGCACCGCATCGATGTTGCCGAGCATCAGGACGTCCTGCACGCCGGCCTTGATCGCGGCCACCGCCTTGGTGATCTTGCGGGTCACGAAGGTCTCGCCGCGGCGAGGTGACTCGTGGTTGAAGAGGATCCCCGACACGGCGTACATGTCGTAGGCCTCGCGGTAGTTGACCGTCATCCAGTGCGCGTAGAGCTTGGCGGCGGCGTACGGCGAGCGCGGGTAGAAGATCGTGTCCTCGCCCTGGGGCGGGGGAGTCGCGCCGAACATCTCAGAGGTGGAGGCCTGGTAGAAGCGGCAGTCGAGCTTGGCGGCGCGGATGGCCTCGAGCAGCCGGATCGTCCCGATGCCGTCGGCCGACGCGGTGTACTCCGGCATCTCGAACGACACCCGCACGTGGCTCTGGGCGGCCAGGTTGTAGACCTCGTCGGGGCGGATCTCGAGGATCAGGTTGACCAGGCTGACCCCGTCGGTCATGTCGCCGTAGTGCAGGAAGAGGCGCTCGCCGGCCTCGGCGTTCAGGTAGATGGGGTCGATCCGACCGCGGTTGAAGCTCGAGGACCGGCGCACGAGGCCGTGCACCTCGTAGCCCTTGGCGAGCAGCAGCTCGGCGAGGTAGGAGCCGTCCTGGCCGGTGATGCCGGTGATGAATGCGCGCTTCGGCACGGTGGTCCCGTTCTCTTGCCCTGCGGTGGACGTCGGATGGCCCACGAGCATAGAGATCGCGGCCGGGGGTCTCCTGCGATCCCGCCGAACGACGTGGCACGGTGTCCGTCGTGGAGACGAGCGACCGGGTGCGCCGAGGAGCGCGCGTCCTGCTGCTGGGCTACCTCGCGGTGCTGCTCTTCGCGCTGCTCACCCCGTCGGTGGACACGCCGTCCTCCAGCGTCTCCTGGGTCGGCGACGTCCTGGAGCGCCTGGGTGCGCCGGACCGGCTGCTCCTGCCGACCAGGGTCGAGTTCCTCTGCAACGTGGCGATCCTGGTGCCGGCCACCGGGCTGGCGGCCGTCATCTGGCCAGGCCCGTCGTGGCGCGACTGGACGGCCTACGGCTTCGTCTTCTCCGGGAGCGTGGAGGTGGTGCAGGCGCTGCTGCTCGACGAGCGCTCGGCGACGTACGTCGACGTCGTGGCCAACACGCTCGGTGCCCTCCTGGGGGGCGCGGTCGTGGGACTCGTCCGAGCCTGGCGATCTCAGATGTCGGACTGACCATCCACCATGCGGACGTCGATTGGGCGGCGCGACCGGCCGCTCCCTACTCTGGAGCCATGATCTCGACCTGGTTGACGAAGCGACGCGCGGTGGACCACTGCCGCGTCCACTCGTCCCTGTGTCGAATGTCCTGACGGGTCCCGTCCACCGCTCCGCTAAGTCTACTAGATCACTCTAGTTTTGAAGCCGAGCCGAGCGCCTCGCGCGCCACGGGCCCTTGCCTTCCCCAGCAGCCAGGACACAGGAGAGCCATGAGCACCCAGATCGACTCGCGCGGCCCGCAGCTCAACGCTGCGGTCACCGCCGTCGTGCTGGCGATCGTGCTCGCGACCGCCCCCAGCACGTTCGCCACGGTCCTGCTCGCCGCGCAGGCCGGGCTGTTCGCGTGGGCGGCCGTCCTCGGGGTCCAGCGCAGCCCGCACTCGTGGGTCTTCCGCACGCTCGTGCGTCCTCGCCTGACCAAGGCGCCCGAGTGGGAGGACGCGGCACCCCCGCGGTTCGCCCAGGCGGTCGGCCTCGGCTTCGCGCTCGTCGGCGTCGTCGGCTTCCTCGCCGGCGCGACGCTCCTCGGCCTGGTGGCCACCGGGTTCGCCCTGACCGCCGCCCTGCTCAACGCGGTCTTCCGGTTCTGCCTGGGCTGCGAGCTCTACCTGCTCACTCAACGCTGGTTGAGGAGCGAGCGCAGCGAGCGTCTCGAAACCCCGCAACTCAACTGACCTCCGCAACGCCCTACAGAAAGAGAAGCCATGACTCGCGAGAGCTCCCTCGTCTCCCCCCAGTGGGTGGAGGACAACCTCGACAACCCCGACGTCGTCCTGATCGAGGTCGACGAGGACACCGCGGCCTACGACAAGGGCCACATTCGCAACGCGATCAAGCTCGACTGGACCACGGACCTCCAGGACCAGGTCCGTCGCGACTTCGTCAACAAGGCGCAGTTCGAGGCCCTGCTGTCCGACCGCGGCGTCTCCAACGACCACCGGGTCGTGCTCTACGGCGGCAACAACAACTGGTTCGCGGCCTACGCCTACTGGTACTTCAAGCTCTACGGCCACCAGGACGTCGTCCTGATGGACGGCGGTCGCAAGAAGTGGGAGCTCGACTCCCGCGAGCTGACCGACGAGGTCCCGACGCGCGAGAAGACGACGTACACCGCCCAGGACCAGGACACCTCCATCCGGGCCTTCCGCGACGACGCCGTCGCCGCCATCGGCGTGCAGAACCTGATCGACGTCCGCAGCCCCGACGAGTACGCCGGTCGCCTGATGGCCCCGGCCCACCTGCCGCAGGAGCAGGCGCAGCGCGCCGGCCACGTGCCGACCTCGCTCAACGTGCCGTGGAGCAAGAACTGCAACGACGACGGCACCTTCAAGTCCGACGAGGACCTCAAGGCGCTCTACGCCGAGGTCGGCATCGACGACTCCAAGGACACCATCGCCCTGTGCCGCATCGGGGAGCGCTCCTCGCTCACCTGGTTCGTGCTCAAGGAGCTCCTGGGCCACCAGAACGTCAAGAACTACGACGGCTCGTGGACCGAGTACGGCTCCCTCGTCGGCGTTCCGATCGCGCTCGGCGACGAGCCGGGTGACGCCTGATGTGCGGCGCGACCGAGGGCGGCCTGTCGCTCGACGGCGTGGACGTGAAGAAGGAGGCCATCATCCAGGGCCAGGTCTTCCGCGGCGAGGACCCCGTCGGCAACGCCTACGTGCGGCTGCTCGACCGCACCGGTGAGTTCACCGCCGAGGTCCCGACCTCGGCCACCGGCCACTTCCGGTTCTTCGCCGGCGAGGGCGAGTGGACGCTGCGCACCCTGGCCCCCAAGGCCGACCCGGTCGACAACCGCGTCGTCGCGGCCGTCGGGTCCGTCGCGGAGGTCAACGTCCGCATCTGAGAGTTCGGCCCCGGGACGCGTGTTCGTAAGACACCCGCCTGGGGCCGCTCCTATGCTGCGCTTAATACCGTGTCTTTGAAAGGCAGCGACGTGTCCAAGCGCAACCCGGCCGAGGCCCGCAAGCGGATGGCCTACCTCCAGCTGGCGGGGCTCGTCCTGCTGGTGGCCGTCACGGCCTTCGTCGTCTACCAGTCGATGCAGGTCGGCTGAGTCAGCGCTCGAGGAGCAGCGTCACCGGGCCGTCGTTGACCGACTCGACCCGCATGTCCGCGCCGAACACGCCCCGCGACACCTCGGCCCCCAGCGACTCCAGCTCCGAGCAGAAGCGCTCGTAGAGCGGCTCGCTGACAGCCGCGGGCGCGGCCGACGCCCAGGTCGGGCGCCGACCCTTCACCGCATCGCCGTACAGGGTGAACTGGCTGACCACCAGGACCGGCGCCCCGACGTCGGAGGCGGAGCGCTCCTCCCGCAGGATCCGCACCTCCCACACCTTCCGCGCCATCCACGCGACGACCTCGTCGGTGTCGTCGTGCGTGATCCCGAGGTGGACCAGCAGCCCCGGCTCCCGCAGGGCCCCCACGACCTCCCCCTCGACGGTGACCGACGCCGACAACACCCGCTGCACCACAGCCCTCATGAGAACAATCTCCCCGACCCCGACCCCCGGTGGTTGATGTGCGAGCGCAGCGAGCCTCGAAACCACGAGCCCAAGCGGCGCCGACCCCCGGTGGTCGAGCAGTGAGGAGCGCCAGCGACGAACGCCCGTCGAGACCCCAGACACCCGCCCACCCACCCCACCCACCGATCCCGCTCTGACACGATGACCCGCATGCCCGCCGTACCTCCCGAGGCCCTGCTGATCACGGTCGCCCCCACCGGCGCCGAGACGTCGAAGGCCGACTGCCCGCAGCTCCCCACCACGCTCGAGGAGCTCGTCACCACCGCCCAGGCCTGCGAGGCCGCCGGCGCCGCGATGATCCACGTGCACGTCCGCGACGCCGAGCACCGCCCCACCCTCGACCTGGCCCTCCTGACCGAGACCGTCGATGCCCTCCACGAGAGCACCGACCTCGTCGTCCAGCTCTCGACCGGCGGCTCCGTCCACGACCCGCTCGACAAGCGCCTCAAGGTCCTCGACGCCCGCCCCGACTCCTGCAGCCTCACCATGGGCACCACCAACTTCGGCGACGACGTCTTCTCCAACCCCTGGCCCTTCGTCTGCGAGCTCTACCAGCTCAGCCAGGAGCGCCAGATCGTCCCCGAGTTCGAGCTCTTTGACCTCGGGCAGGCTCACGCCCTGACCCGTCTGATCGACCGCTTCGGCCTCCCGTACGGCGGCCGGGTGCACTGCGACTTCGTCATGGGCGTGCCCGGCGGCATGCCCGGCACGGCCGACGCCCTCGTGGCCGGCGTCGCGACGCTCCCGCCGGAGGTGACCTCCTGGTCTGCCACGGGCATCGGCCGCACCACCCTCGCCGTCGCCCTCGCGTCGCTGTCCAAGGGCGGCCACCTCCGGGTGGGCATGGAGGACGTGCTGACGATCAGCCGCGGCGTCCCGGTCGAGAGCAACGCCCAGCTCGTCGAACGTGTGGTCGCCCTCGGGGCCCTCGCACAGCGACGTCCGATGACGACCTCCGAGGCCCGCACGCTCCTCAACACCGCCCACTCGGCCTAGACCCGAGTAGTCCTTCTCGGTCGCGGCATGGCCCGATCGGGCCACGTGTCGTAGACCTTCTGGTGAACATTCGGGTTAGGAGCCCTCTTGTCCCATAAAAGGCGCTCTGAACTGGCAAAACGCCGTAACCGTGTGATTCACTACGCAGGCACTTTCAAATACTGACGACGTCTCGGGACGTCACATGGGGAGATACCAGATGAAGAAGCTGATCGTGGGCCTGCTGGCCTCGTTCCTGATCGCGTCCGGGCTGGTGGCCTTCACCGGTTCCCCGTCCACCGCTGCTTGCCCCTACACGGGCTGCATCGCCACCAAGTCCAGCATCTCGGGTCCGGCGTCCGTTCGCCAGAACACCGCCCCGACGTTCAAGATCAACGTGCGGCCGGCGGCGGGCAACGCCCGGGTCCGTGGCTCCGTGAAGATCACGGTCGCGCGCAAGGGTGGCGGCTTCAAGAACACCCGCACGACCTCCTACACCGGCTCGCGGAAGTCCGTGAAGGGCCCGCGTCTGCGCAAGACCGGCCGCTACACCGTCACGATGGTGTTCACCCCGGCTCGCAACTCGGTCTACCGGGCGTCGAGGGACTCCTACAGCCTCAAGGTCGTCAAGCGTCGTCGCTGACACCACTTGCGAAGGGCCCCACGATGTCGTGGGGCCTTTTGCATGTCCGAACCCGTCTCGGTAGCCGGCCGGAGGCGTTCGTCGAGCCGCAGCCTGCCAAGGGCAGCAGACCTGAAAGGATGCCCGCGTGCTGACACGTCGCAGGGTCCTGGTCGCACTCGGCTGCGTGCTCCTGGCCGCGGTGCTGTTCACCGCATGGCAGGCCTGGCAGGTCCAGCGCGATCTCCGCTCCGCCGAGGCCAGCGTGGACGACCTCACCGTCGCCGTCCGTGACGGCGACGAGAGTGCACGAGATCGAGCCATCGCCGATCTGCAGGACGCGTCCACCTCGGCCGCCGACCGCACGGACGGCCTGTGGTGGGCCGGCCTGACCAAGCTCCCGTTCGTCGGCGACGACGTCCGGGGTGTGCGCGCGCTGAGCAGCTCGCTGGAGGTGATGGCGAATGACGGGATATCCCCCCTGGCCGTCACCATCGACGACCTGGACCGCCTCTCGGTCGACGGCCGTGTCGACGTCGGGGTCGTGGAAGGGCTCCAAGGGCCCGTCTCAGACGCTGAGGCCGCGTTCCAGAAGGCGGCTGCCGAGGTGGACGGCATCGACAGCGAGGGCTTCGTCGGCGCCCTGCGTCCACGATTCGACGACTACGTCGACCGAGTGGACGAGGCCGCCGGGGCGCTCGCGGCCGCCGACACCGCCACCGCGGTCCTTCCGGCCATGGTGGGTGTCGACGGTCCCCGCGACTACCTGCTGCTCTTCCAGAACAACGCCGAGATCCGCGCCACGGGCGGCATGCCAGGTGCGTGGGCACAGATCCACGCCGAGAACGGCAAGCTCGAGATGGTGAAGCAAGGCACCGCGCTCGACTTCCCGATGGCTCAGCGCCCGGTCCTGCCGCTGAGTGCCGAGGAGGTCGCCGTCTACGGCCAAGAGATCGGCACCTACTTCCAGGACCCCGGCTTCACCCCCGACTTCCCTCGAGCGGCAGAGCTGTGGCGGGCCCACTGGAACGCGAAGTTCCCCTCGGTTCCTATCGACGGGGTGCTCTCGCTCGATCCCGTGGCCATGTCCTACTTGCTGGAGGGCACCGGCCCCGTCGAGGTGGGAGCGGTCACCCTCACGTCGGACAACCTGGTCGACGAGCTGCTGAACAAACCGTACCGCGAGCTCGATGTGCAGGCGCAGGATGCGCTGTTCGAGGACGCCGCCGGGGCCATCTTCGACCGGTTGACCCGCAAGCCGCCCTCCCCGGTTGACATGGTGAGGGGGCTGAATCGTGCCGCCACGGAGAGACGCTTCCTCATCGCTTCGTTCGACGAGGCGGTGACGAGCGAGCTCGAGGGATCAGCCATCCAGGGACGGCTGGCGGGTGATGAGGGCAGCACGCCGCACATCGACATCGGAGTCAATGACGCCACGGGGTCGAAGATGTCCTACTACCTGCGCTACTGGGCCGACTCGCGAGCCACGTCCTGCGCGGAGGGTCGACAGAGCGTGTCCGGGTCCATGAGTCTCAGCCAGGCGATTGCCCCGGGTGAGGCCGCGAAGCTGCCCGCGTCGGTGACTGGCGGCGGCACGTACGGCACCGAACCCGGCACCCAGCTCACCTTCATCCGCATCTACGGGCCGCACGGTGGGACCATCGACGAGCTGAAGGTGGATGGCAAGCGTCAGGTTCTGGACGAGCAGTCGATCGACGGCCGACCCGTGGTCGTCCTCGCCATCTCGATCGCCACCCGTGACGACGTGGTCATCTCCTGGTCCATGACCAGCGGCCCGGGGCAGACTGGAGCCGGGAAGGTGGGTCTGACGCCCGGCATCCAGGCCGGAAGCAAGGACTTCACCTTCGCGAGCGCCTGCTGACCGCCGGCTCGTCGCACACCAGCGGTGCACGTCGGTCCGAAGGGCGCAGCTCGAACTGTGCCTACGACCACTTTTCATCTGTCACGGTACGAACGGAGAACCCACATGCCAGACAAGCTGCCCTTCGCGCTCCCGGACATCGGTGAGGACGAGATCGAGGCCGTGGTGGCGGCCCTTCGCAGCGGTTGGGTCTCGACCGGACCGAAGGTCAAGGAGTTCGAGGCAGCCTTCGCCGACCTGCTCGGCGGCGGCGTCGAGGCGGTCTCCGTCAACTCAGCCACCGCGGGGCTCCACCTCGCGCTGGAGGCCTGTGGCATCACGGCAGGCGACGAGGTACTGCTCCCCACGTGGACGTTCACGGCGACGGCGGAGGTGGTGCGCTACCTGGGGGCCACTCCCGTCCTGGTCGACGTGGACCCCGACACCCTCAACATCGACCTGGAGCAGGCGTCGCGGCTCGTGACCGCTCGCACGAAGGCGATCATGCCCGTCCACTTCGCCGGACTGGGCGTCTCCCCGAGTGCGCTTCGTGCCTTCGCGCTGTCACACGGCCTCAAGGTGGTCGAGGATGCTGCTCACGCCCTGCCGACCGTCACCGAGGGGCAGATGGTGGGTGCGGGCGAGAGCGAGGCGGTCGTCTTCAGCTTCTATGCGACCAAGACCATGACGACCGGAGAGGGCGGCATGGTCGTCACGCGAGACCCGGAGATCGCGAAGCGCATCCGCATCATGAGGCTGCACGGGATCGACCGTGACGCCTTCGATCGCTATCGCTCGGATGTGCCCTCATGGCGCTACGAGGTCGTTGCGCCCGGATACAAGTACAACATGACCGACCCCGCCGCAGCGATGGGCTTGGTGCAGCTGTCGCGCGGCAAGGAGATGCGCGACAAGCGCGCGGCGACAGCGGACCGCTACAACCGGGAGCTCGCAGATCTCGGGTTGGGCCTGCCGGCAGCTGCCGCGATCGCCGACCTCCACGCCTGGCACCTGTACGTCATCCGCGTCCCGGCGGGCAGGGATCGTGACGAGTTCATCGCATCGCTCGCACGGTCTGGAGTCGGGTCCAGCGTCCACTTCATCCCGCTCCACCTGCAGCCCTACTGGCGCGACTTCGCCGGCCACGCGCCGAGCGACTTCCCCGCTGCCACGGCGGAGTTCGAGCGGGTGGTGAGCCTGCCGATCTTCTCCTCCATGAGCAGCCACGACGTGGACCGGGTCGTGCAGGCGGTTCGTGAGGCCGCGGCCGGATGAAGCGCGTCATCGACATCGCCGTCGCAGCTGTCGGATTGTTCCTGTCTGCTCCGTTGCTCGTTGTCGCCTTCGCTGCCATCAGGCTCGATTCCCGTGGGCCCGTGGTCTTTCGGCAGGAGAGGATCGGCAGGGACGGCGTGCCCTTCGAGATCCTGAAGCTCCGCACCATGACGCATGCGGCCTCCGGCGCGAGCGTCACCGCCGGTCAGGACCCGAGGATCACCAGGGTCGGCCGGTGGTTGAGGTCGACCAAGCTCGACGAGCTTCCCCAGTTCATCAACGTGCTCCGGGGAGAGATGAGCTTGGTCGGACCTCGTCCTGAGCTCGCGAAGTACGTGGCGTTGTGGCCGGTGGACGCGCGTCGCGAGATCCTCGGGCTCCGTCCCGGGATCACCGATCCTGGTTCCATCGCATTCCGGCGGGAGGCCGAGCTGCTGGCGTCCGCCGCCGACCCAGAGGCCTACTACGTGGACGTGATCCTGCCTCAGAAGGTCGCGCTCTACCTCGAGTACGCGCGCACCCGCACCCTGGCAGGCGACCTGAAGGTGCTGGGCGACACGATCTCCACCGTCGCGAGGGGATGACGATGCGTATCGGAATCCTCACCCAGTGGTACGACCCGGAGCCGGGACCTGCTGCGCTCCCGGCGGCCCTGGCGCGCGGACTGGTGGCGCGAGGCCACTCGGTCGAGGTGGTGACCGGGTATCCGAACTACCCAGATGGCGTTCTTGCCGCCGGCTACCGCGTCCGCCCGCGCTCGACAGAGGACGTGGACGGGGTGCGCGTGAGCCGGGTGGCGCTCTATCCCTCGCACAGCGAGTCCATGTCCCGCCGGCTCCTGAACTACGGCTCGTTCGCCGCTTCCGCGGCGGTCGCGGGCGTTCCGGCGTCGTTTCGTCACGTCGATGCTCTCTGGGTCAACTACTCGCCGGTGACGATAGGCCTGCCCTTCGCTGTGCAGCGCCTCCTACGCCGGACCCCGTCGGTCGTGCACGTGCTGGACCTGTGGCCGGACACCCTGGCGGCAGTGGGGCTCGGGTCCACCGGTGGACGCGGTCGCACGGCGGTCAGCGCCGTGGATGCGGTGTGCAACTGGATGTACCGGGCAGCGGATCGCGTTGCCTACATCTCGCCGGGCGTCGGCGACATCCTGGCCGAGCGCGGAGTGCCTCGCGACAAGCTCGCCTACGCACCCATGTGGGCTGACGAGACGCTCCACAAGCCGACCCCGCGGCCGGACACGAGAGGCTACGGCCTCGACCGGGATCAGCTCGCGGTCGTCTACGCAGGCACCCTCGGACGCGCCCAAGGGCTCGAGACGCTGGTCGAGGCCTGCGGCCGAATGAAGGAGTCCCGGGTCATCTGCCTCATCGCCGGTTCGGGCACTGAGGAAGGCCGCCTTCGCGACCTGGCCGCACGGGCCGGAGCGGACAACGTGCGCTTCCTCGGCCGCCTGCCGAAGGAGGAGATGCCGGCTCTCGCGGCCGCGGCGGACGTCAACTACGTGGCCCTCAACGACCACCCGTTGGCGCACGTGACGATGCCCAGCAAGCTGCAGGCGATCCTCGCGGCCGGCGGTGTCGTGGTGGGCTCGTTGGGCGGGGATGCCGCGGCGGTGGTCAACGAATCAGGATCGGGGTGGACCGTGGCACCCGGTGACGTGTCCGGCCTGGTGGACGCGCTGCAGGAAGCCGCCTCTCTTGGACCCGAAGGGCTGGCGGGGCGTCGTCGCGCCGCCAGGGAGTACTACGAGCGCACGTTCGCCTACGACCAAGGTGTCGAGACGATCGAGGAGCTGCTGACCACTGCCGCAGGGCGGAGGGGTCGAGCATGAGTGTGACGATCAGGGCACTCACTCGCGAGGACGTCCGTGAGGCGGCGGCGTTGCACCGCACTGCCTTCCCGTCGTTCTTCCTCAGCAGCTTGGGGGAGCCCTTCCTGCGGGAGTTCTACAGGGCCTTCCTCGAGCCCCAGGGAATCGCGCTCGTGGCTCGTTCGGAGGCGGGGCACCTGGTCGGCGTGGCGGTCGGTCACACTCAGCCCGCCGGCTTCTTCCGCCGTCTGCTGATCCGACGCTGGTACGCCTTCGCTCTCGCGAGCCTCAGGCTCGTGCTTCGTCGGCCCAGTGTCGTGCCCCGTCTTCTCCGTGCCGTGACCTACCGGGGCCAGACGCCCTTGGAGGTGCGCGGCGCGCTCCTCAGCTCCATCTGCGTGGCAGACGAGGCACGAGGCACCGGCGCCGCCAAGAGGCTGTTGGAGGCATGGACGGCATCCGTGGTCGAGACGGGCGTCAGCGAGGCGTACCTCACGACCGACAGCGAGGACAACGACCGGGTGAACGCCTTCTACCGTGGGGCGAACTGGGCGTTGGACGGCACCTTCGAAACTCCGGAGGGGCGGAAGATGAACTGCTACACGTGGCAGGATGGGTCCGTCTGACGCGCGGCGCAACGGCCTGCACCGTCGATCCGAAATCGGAAGGAACACCGAACCGTGAGTTCGAATAGTGGCCCAGTTCTCGTCACCGGCGGGACTGGGTCGTTTGGGTCCACCATGGTCCGTCGTCTGCTGGCGACCGACATCGACGAGATCCGGATCCTGAGCAGGGACGAAGCCAAGCAGGACCACCTACGGCGCGAGCTCGGGGACGGGCGAGTGAAGTTCCACGTGGGCGACGTCCGTGACTCACGCAGCGTGGAAGACGCCGTCAACGGTGTGAAGCACATCTTCCACGCCGCCGCCCTCAAGCAGGTGCCCAGCTGCGAGTTCTTCCCCCAGCAGGCCGTGCTCACGAACGTCACCGGAAGTGACAACGTGATCAGGGCAGCCGAACGCGCCGGCGTCGAGTCGGTGGTCTGCCTGAGCACCGACAAGGCGGTCTACCCCATCAACGCCATGGGCATCTCGAAGGCGATGATGGAGAAGGTGGCGCAGGCGCACGCACGCCACCGCGGTGAGGATGGGCCGATCGTCTCGATCACCCGCTACGGCAACGTCATGTACAGCCGCGGATCGGTCATTCCGGTCTTTGTCGAGCAACTGCGCACGGGGAAGCCGTTGACGATCACGGATCCCACCATGACGCGGTTCCTCATGTCGTTGGACGAGTCCGTCGACCTCGTGGAGTACGCCTTCACTGAGGCGAAGCCGGGGGACCTCTTCGTCCGCAAGGCACCGGCGAGCACGGTGAAGGACCTTGCTTTGGCCGTGGCCTCGCTGTTCGGAGTGGAGGACCCCGAGATCCGCATCTTGGGGACGCGCCACGGTGAGAAGCTCTACGAGTCGCTGCTGAGCCGCGAGGAGCTGCAGAAGGCGGACGACCACGGCGACTACTACCGGGTGCCCCTCGACGCGCGCTCCTTGGAGTACGAACTCTTCTTCGAGGAAGGTGAGCGGGAGCTGATCGACCACGACTACACCTCGCACAACACGGAGCGCCTGGATGTGGAGGGAGTCAAGACGCTGTTGCTCACTCTTCCTGCCATTCGACGCGAGCTGGCTGCTGCGGGGCGACCGGTGGAGTCGACCGCGTGAGGGTTGTCATCACGGGCGGCTACGGCTTCCTTGGCTGGCACACCGCATGCCGCCTACGCGCCATGCACGGGATCGACGCGACACGCCTGGGTCGTGAAGACCAGGCGGACCTCGAAACGGTCGTCGCGAGCGCCGACGTCGTGATCCATATCGCGGGGGTCAACCGCGCCGAGTCGGACGAGGCGGTGCGACAGGGCAACGAGGACCTCGCGCGTGCGGTTGCTGCGGCGATCGTGGCCTCGGGGCGGCCGATCCGTGTCGTCTACGCCAACTCCATCCAAGCCGAGCTCGAACACAGCCCTTACGGGGCCGGCAAGGCGGCAGCGGCAGTGGTATTGGCGGAGTCCGCGGCACGAGTGGGCGGCTCTCTGGCCGATGTCCTGCTGCCCAACCTGTTCGGTGAGCATGGGAGGCCGCACTACAACTCCTTCGTGGCGACCTTCTGCAGTGTGCTGGCCGAGGGCGGCTCGCCGTCGGTCATGGGGGACAAGGAGATCCCGCTGCTGCACGCTCAGGCCGCAGCCGAGTGCCTGATCGAGGCGATGCAGGGCGAGCAGAACGTCCAGATCCGGCCTCAGGCCGAACGCCGCCTCGTCTCGGAGGTGCTGGACCTGCTGGTTGGCTTCCGCGACCTCTACTCGCGTGGTGAGGTGCCGGACCTGAGCGAGCAGTTCCTCGTCGACCTCTTCAACACCTACAGGTCCTACACGTTTCCTCAGGCGTTCCCCATCCATCCGCAGGTGCACGCCGACGACCGCGGGATGCTGGTCGAGACCGCACGAAGCCACGGAGGGACGGGTCAGGCATTCGTGTCGACCACTCGTCCGGGTCTCACCCGGGGAGATCACTATCACCTGCACAAGGTGGAGAGGTTCTTCGTCGTGAGAGGCCAGGCCGAGATCTCCTTGCGTCGGCTGCTGACAGACGACGTGGTGACCTTCCGGATCGACGGAGAGCGGCCAGGGTTCGTCGACATGCCCACCATGTGGGTGCACAACATCAGCAATGTCGGCACCGAGGATCTCGTCACCATGTTCTGGGCAGATCAGCTCCTCGATCCCGAGAATCCGGATCAGTACCCCGAACTCGTCGCTCTGGAAGGTCGCCCATGAAGGTCATGACCGTGGTGGGAACGAGGCCGGAGATCATCCGCCTCGCCCGCGTGATCGAGCGCCTCGACCTTTCAGTCGACCATGTCCTGGTTCATACCGGGCAGAACTACGACTACTCGCTCAACCAGGTCTTCTTCGATGACCTGGGTCTCCGGGAGCCTGACCACTTCCTCGAGGTGGACACCTCCTCCCTCGGTCGCGTGCTGGGGGAGACGTTGATCCGCGTCGAGGAGGTGATGCGGGCCGAGCAGCCGGACGCCGTACTCGTCCTGGGCGACACCAACAGCTGCATCGCCGCTGTGATGGCGAAGAGGCTCCGCATCCCGACCTACCACATGGAGGCGGGCAACCGGTGCTTCGACGAGAACGTCCCAGAGGAGACGAACCGGCGAATGGTGGACCATGTCGCCGACTTCAATCTCGTCTACACGGAGCACGCGCGGCGCAACCTCCTGGCGGAGGGACTCCATCCGCGGAGAATCCTGCTCACTGGGTCGCCCATGCGAGAGGTGCTCGAGCACTATCGCAGTCAGATCGAGTCGTCGGACGTCGTGGAGAGGCTCGGGCTGGAGCCGGCCAAGTTCTTTCTGGTCAGCGCACACCGCGAGGAGAACGTCGACTCGCCCGTCCGGCTCCGAATGCTGCTCGACTGCCTCTCAGCGGTGCGGGAGGAATGGGGATACCGCGTGGTGGTGTCGACCCACCCACGCACCCGCAAGCGTCTGGAGGCATTGGATGACGTCGACCAGGTCAGCGGGATCGAGTTCATGGACCCCTTCGGCTTCCACGACTACAACAAGCTGCAGACTGCGGCCGCGTGCGTCCTCTCCGACAGCGGCACGATCTCGGAGGAGAGTTCCGTCCTGAGGTTTCCTGCGGTCACCCTCCGCGACTCCATCGAGCGGCCGGAAGCCCTCGACGCCGGCGCCATCATCATGACAGGACTGCACCGCGACGATGTCGTCGCCGCGGTCCGGTCGGTCATGGATGACTTCGCCCGTGGGGTGCCAAGTGCGCTTCCCGCTGGGTACGAGGTGCTTGACACGTCTCTGAGGACATACCGGTTCATCCTCTCCACGGCGCACCGCCACAAGAGCTGGGCAGGTATCAGGGAGTCGGCGACATGAGACTTTCACGCGACAGCGGACTGGGTCAGAACCTGCGCATGCTTCGTAACAAGGCCATTCACGTGAAGAAGGGCCTCAAGGCTGTCCATCCGACGGCATACGTGCATGGAACGGCAGTAGTCGCTAAGGACCTCACCTGCGCGGAGTACGTCTTTGTCGCCCCAGGTTGCCAGATCGACCCCGGTGTGACGATCGGTCGGTACACCATGCTCGCGAGCCATGTCGCCATCGTGGGGGACGACCACGTCACCGACCTCGTGGGCACTCCCATGCAGTTCTCAGGGAGACCCCGACAAAGTAGGACCGAGATCGAGGACGATGTCTGGGTGGGGTATCGCGCCATCATCAGGCGCGGTGTGCGGCTAGGGCGTGGCTCGATCGTCGCTGCCAACGCCGTCGTCACCAAGGACGTCCCACCGTTCGCCGTGGTCGCAGGCGTACCGGCGACCAAGATCGGCGACCGGTTCAGCAGCCAGCGCGAAGTGGCGGAGCACTCACGAGTGCTGGATGGACCTCTGCTGGAGCCCCGGTTCGCCGGTGAGCTTCGGGGAGACTGACGTGCGTATCGCTCTTGTCTGCGGCTACTTCGACTGGTTCAGCGGCTACCAAGAGGTTGCCCTGGCCGAGGCGTTCTCCCGCTATGCCGAGGTCGAGGTGATTGCAGGGGACCGGGTATCTCCGATCTTCAACGACGCTCACCTGGAGAAGCTGGGGCGTCATCGGGCCTACGACTCAGGGACGACGATCGAGAACGGAGTCACGGTGACGAGGTTCCCGGTGCGGGAGGTCCGGTCCATGGTCTGGTCGTCCCAGGCAGTCTCGTACCTGAGGCGCTCAGATCACGATCTGGTTGTCCAGGTGATGCCAGGCCAGGGCTTGCCCATCGCTGCGTCGCTCGCCTCCGCGGGCAAACGGCGCGTCGCGCTCTACGGTGACAATGCCGCAATGTGGCTTGCGCTGCCCCAGTGGAAACAGGCCTTGAAGTGGGTTGCTTTCACCATCTCGAAGGGCCTTGCCTACCGTTACGTGAATTCGCGCGCGGTGCACGCCTACGGATACACGCCAGACACCATCACTCGGCTGCGCGGCTTCTTCGGCAGCACGCCAGCAGACGTACTGCCCCTCGCGTACGACGCAGACAGGTTCTTCCACGACGCAGATCTCCGTCGTGCAACGAGGTCTCAGTTGGGGCTCCGCGAAGATGACGTGCTGGTCATCACGGTGGGCAAGTTCCAGCGCTACAAGGGGATCGAAGACATCGTCGAAGCGGTCGACCGCACAAGTCGTCAGGACGTCAACCTCCGGGTCCTCTTGGTCGGCGCAGACTCTTCTGAGTACAGCGACGAGATCCGCGCGATGGTCGCCGGCCGTGACCAGGATGCCGTCCCCGTCGAGGTTCTCGACTTCCGGGATGCTGAAAGCCTGAACGCCCTGTACAACGCGGCTGACATCGGTGTCTGGCCGCGGCTGCCCGCCATCTCCATTCAGCAGGCCATGGGGACCGGACTTTTCGTCGTGCTGCCTCAGAACCAGTGGGTGGGACATCTGGTCGAACCTGGAACTGGAAAGTACTTCGAGGCGGAGTTGGGCATCGAGGGTCTTGCCCGCGCGCTCGATGAGTACTCCGGTGCGGATCGCACAGACGAACGGCGAGACGAGCGTGCGAGGCGCAATTCGAGGTTCAGTGGCGATGGCATCGCGCGCCAGGTGTTGGAGCACGTCGGGCTGTCTCATTGAGCGTCGAGGACCGGGGCATGGGCGCACGGTTCGCTCGTTCACTGTTCAGCTGAGCTGTTGGGGCGGCTGTTCCTGCCTCCATTGCGCGTGGGCAACGGACAGCGTTCGCCAGGACAGGTACCACGAGATCGCATAGGTGGCGGCCGTCGCCATGGACAGTCCTGCCACCGTCTGCACGGGGGAGGCATCCAACGCGCTACTGAAGTACACCGTCGATCCGACGATGATGAGGCGGCTGGAGTCCCAGGCCAACTGCGTCTTGTGTCTTCCGTAGACCACCAGAGTCTGCGACAAGGGCGACGCGACGATCTGGAACAGCAGGGCGATGCTCAGCATGCGCGCCATTTGACCGCTGGTGGCCCACGAGCTTCCGTAGACCCATAGGAACAGAGGCTCGCTGAACAGGAGAAGGACGGCCGCACCACCTGTGCCTATAACAGCCAGTTGGCGAGTGGCATCGCGGAAGACGCGCACGGGCGGCTCGCCGCCCGCCCGGCGCACAGCAGCGAGACGCCCCAAGTACACCTGAGCGACGGCCAGACCGATGAGAGCCACCGGGGCGGTCAGGACTCGCTGGGTCAATCCGAACTGACCGGCCACGTCAGGTCCGTACAACGCAGCGAGGAGGATCACCGGCAACTGCAGTCCCATGACGTTGATTGCGCCGGCGGGCGCCAGGACCGTTGGGACGTGCCGGAATCGCCGAAGGATCGCCTTGCCCTGGCGAAGCGTGTAGCTCTGTCGTGCGCCGGCGTCGTTCAGACCGCTCTTCCGGAGCAGAGACATCGCTCCAGCGAGTTGCCCTAACCCCCACCCGAGAAGCAGGCCACTGATGCCAAGACCACTGGCCCCCAGTGCGACCTGCAGAACAAGGGTGGCCAAGCCCACCGTGACGTTCCTGATGGCAATCGCACTGTAGCGCTGGGCGCGGATGGCGAGGGCGTTCAACAGTTGGAACACGGCCATGGGCGCCGCGATGAGCGGGGCAGTCCAGGCCCAGGGGGAAAGTGCATCACCGGTGACCAGCGTGACCGTGAGGAGTGCCGTCGCGACAAACGCTCCGACGACGAGTGCGCACGCGCAACCGACTACGACCAAGGTGCGGCTATCGACCTCGTCCTCAGCAAGGGGAACCGCTAGCTCGAGTCGCAGTGACAGGAGCGGAGTGAGGATGAACGCGACTGCGGCGATGCTCGAGAACGTGCCGAACTCCGACGGCGTGAAGAGGTACGCAATGACGGGGGAACCCGCGACGACGATGAGGTTCGCCGCCCCCGTTCCCGCGGCGATCGAGAGAACCGCCCGCCGCGGGCTGCTCGATCCGTCGGCTACCACGGGAGTGACCGTCTAGGCAGGTCCCGGGGTTGGGGCAGGTGGCTAGGCACGGGAAACGTACCGGGTGGAGGGGCATCTTCTGCCCTCGACTGCGTTAGGGGTCTGGATGGGATGCATCGCGAGTCGCTGCCGGCCCGCAACGAAGGAGTCACCCCTCCCAGCAGGTCACGCGCCGGAGTTGATCATTCCGGCGCCGACGGTGATTCCGGTCGCCTCGTCGATCAGGATGAAGGACCCCGTGGTGCGGTTCTTCGAGTAGGGGTCGCACAGCAGCGGCACCGTGGTGCGCAGCTGCACGCGGCCGATCTCGTTGCGCCCGAGCTCCTTGGTCTCCTGGTCGCGGTGGAGGGTGTTGACGTCCAGGCGGTACTGGATGTCCTTTACCAGCGTCCGGGCGGAGCGGGTCGTGTGCTTGATCGCCAGCTTCTGGCGGGGCTTGAGCGGGGCGTCGGCCATCCAGCAGATCATCGCGTCGATGTCCTGGCTCGGCTTCGGGGCGTTGGACGGCCGGGCGATCATGTCGCCGCGAGAGACGTCGACGTCGTCCTCCAGGCGCACCGTGACCGACATGGGCGGGAAGGCCTCGGCGATCTCCTGGTCGAAGAGGTCGATGCCGGCGATCTTCGACGTCATGCCACTGGGCAGCACGACGACCTCGTCGCCGGGCTTCAGCACGCCGCCGGCCACCATGCCGCCGTAGCCGCGGTAGTCGTGGTGCTCGTCGGACTTGGGGCGCACGACGTACTGCACCGGGAAGCGGACGTCGACCAGGTCGCGGTCGGAGGCGACGTGGACGTTCTCCAGGTGGTGCATCAGCGTGGGGCCGGAGTACCAGTCCATGTTCTCGGAGCGGTTGACGACGTTGTCGCCGGCCAGCGCCGAGATCGGGATGACCTCGAGGTCGGGGATGTTGAGCTTGGTGGCGAACGTCGTGAACTCGGCGTGGATCTTGTCGTAGACCTCCTGCGAGAAGTCGACGAGGTCCATCTTGTTGACCGCGAGCACGAGGTGCGGCACCCGCAGCAGCGACAGGATCACCGCGTGGCGGCGCGACTGCTCGGTGAGGCCCTGTCGGGCGTCGACGAGCACCAGGCCCAGGTCGGCGGTCGAGGCGCCGGTGACCATGTTGCGGGTGTACTGCACGTGCCCGGGGGTGTCCGCGATGATGAACTTGCGAGCCGGGGTGGCGAAGTAGCGGTAGGCGACGTCGATCGTGATGCCCTGCTCGCGCTCCGAGCGCAGCCCGTCGGTCAAGAGGGCCAGGTCGGTGTAGTCGTAGCCCTTGGAGGCGCTGGTGGCCTCGACGGCCTCCAGCTGGTCCTCGAAGATCGACTTGGAGTCGAGGAGGAGCCGCCCGATGAGGGTGGACTTGCCGTCGTCGACCGAGCCGGCGGTGGCGAAGCGAAGCATGTCCATGTTGGCGGTGATGGACTCGGTGGCGTCGGGCATCAGAAGTAGCCTTCCTTCTTGCGGTCTTCCATGGCTGCTTCGGAGAACCGGTCGTCACCGCGGGTGGCGCCCCGCTCGGTGAGCTTGGCGATCGACACCTCCGCGATGATCTCGGGGATGGTCGAGGCGGTGGACTCCACGCACCCGGTCAGGGTGATGTCGCCGCACGTGCGGAAGCGGACGGTGCGCTCCTCGACGACCTCGCCGGAGCGCAGCGGGTTGAGGGGCGTCTCGCTCATCAGCATGCCGTCGCGCTCGAAGACGCGGCGCTGGTGGGAGAAGTAGATGGGCGGGATCTCGATGCCCTCGCGGCCGATGTAGTCCCAGACGTCGAGCTCGGTCCAGTTGGAGATCGGGAAGATGCGCATGTGCTCGCCGGCGTGCAGGCGGCCGTTGTAGAGGCTCCACAGCTCGGGGCGCTGCATCTTCGGGTCCCACTGGCCGAACTCGTCGCGGTGGGAGTAGACGCGCTCCTTGGCGCGGGCCTTCTCCTCGTCGCGTCGGCCGCCGCCGAAGGCGGCGGTGAAGCCGTTCTCCTCGATGGCGTTGAGCAGGGTGCCGGTCTGCATCCGGTTGCGGCTGGTCTTGCCGTCGTCGACGACGACGCCGTTGGCGATCGCGTCGTCGATGCTGGCCACGACGAGCTTGACGCCCAGGCGCTCGACCCAGTGGTCCCGAGTGACCAGCACCTCCGGGAAGTCCAGGCCGGTGTCGATCTGCATCACCGGGAAGGGGATCTTGGCGGGGTAGAACGCCTTCTCCGCGAGGCGGAGCATCACGATCGAGTCCTTGCCCCCGGAGAACATCAGGACCGGCTTCTCGAACTCGGCGGCGACCTCACGGAAGATGTGGATCGACTCGGCCTCCAGCTGGTCGAGCTGGCTCAGCCGGTAGTCGGCGTGGGTTTGCGACATGGGGAAACAGGGACCTCTCGGTGGACAGCAACCGACATCGTAGCCAGGTGCCTCTCCGGTGACGAAGAAGCGAGCATTGTCGAGTGTGGCACATCACTTTTCGCCGCCATGCGGCGTCCTACGGGCTGGCATCCTCCGGTGCCGCGGGCTTGCCGGCGGCTCGGCCGGCCGGCTGGTGGTAGCCCATGTCCTCGAGCTGGGCCACGGTCGGCGCGCCGAACATCGGCAGCCCCTGCTCCTTGCGCAGCAGTCCCCACACCAGGGGGACCAGGACGACCATCGCCAGGCCGATGCCGCCGATGAGGATCGGGTGGGTCTCCTCGACGCCGAGCGGAGCCCAGCCGGCCTTGTCGAGCAGGGCCACGCCCGACATCGTCAGCACGACCACGATGGCGCGCCGGATGAACGACTGGGGGACCCGCGGGGCCAGCTTGCTGCCGATGATCGTGCCGGGCACCGACCCGATCACGAGCGGCAGCGTCAGGCCCAGGTCGAGACCGTCGTTGACGATGATGTTGGAGATCGCGGCGGCCAGCACGAGCGGCACGGCCTGCACGAGGTCGGTGCCGACCAGCTTCACCGCGGAGAGGCCGGGGTAGAGCATCAGCAGCGCCACCATGATGACCGAGCCGGATCCGACGCTGGTGATGCCCACGAGCAGGCCGCCCAGGGCACCGACGAGCAGCGTGGGGACAGGTCGCACCCGGGGGTTGGGGTTGCCGCTGGCTCCGCCGGCGCGCACCCGGCGCAGGTTGATGTAGAGGCGCAGCGCGTACGTCGTGGCCGCGAGCAGCAGCGCGAAGCCGATGCTCATCTTCAGGACGTCGTCGACGTCCTCGGGGTCCACGACGCCCGCCAGCACGTGCGGACCTGCCAGGGCGGTCGGCACCGACCCGAGGATCAGCCACTTCGCGAGGTCCAGGTTGGGCGAGCCCTCGCGCGAGTGCACGATGGCACCGCCGGTCTTGTAGATCGCCGCGGCCGTGAGGTCGGCGGTGACGATCTTGGCGGTGTCTCCGACGCCCAGGAAGATCAGCGCGGGGGTCATCAGCGCGCCGCCGCCCATGCCGGTGAGGCCCACCACGATCCCGACGAAGAACGCCGCCGCGAGGATCGAGGGGAAGTCGGAGGTGATGAGGTCGTTCATGCGCCGATCCTCGTCGACCCGGTGAGCGCCGGGACGACGACGCGCAGCAGGTCGTCGATCTGGGTCGCGCAGGCCTCGGCGGCCTCGGGTCCGCGACCGTAGGGGTCGTGGACGTCCAGGCTGGTCTCCGCGTTGCCGCGCCGCTCGCCCACAGCCGTGAGGAGCTCGGCCCCGACGAGGTCGCTGCCGGCCACGGCGTCCGCGAACTGGCCGAGCGTGAAGACCTTGCGGAACGCCGCCGGGTGGTCCTGCAGGATGAAGGTGCGGTGGGTGGCCTCGGCGGTGAGGACGAGGTCGGACTGCTCGATCAGGGCAGGGGTGAGTGGGCGGCTGACGAAGCCGGCGTGGTCGACACCACGACGACCCATCGCCTCCGCCATGACGGCGTCCATCCCGTGCTCCCGGAAGCCGTGGGTGCCGGCGCTCCGGAAGACGACGCTGCCGTCCTCGGCGGTCGCTGCCCGTGCGGAGAGCTCCATGTAGGGGGAGCGGCAGATGTTGGCGGTGCAGACGAAGAGCACGTTGAGCGAGGGCGGCTCGGTCGGCTCTTCGACGCCATTCCCATCGGCGTCGTCAGGGTTTCGAGACGGTTGCTTCGCAACCTCCTCAACCTCCGACGGTGTCGCCGGCTCGGGGGTGGAGGAAGGCGTGCCGGTGCCTGTCTCGAGACCCTCGTCAAGGCGCAGGTCGAGGTAGCCCGCCTCCGCGAGCGCGTCGAGGACGTCGCCGAGAGCGTCGTCGATCGAGCGGCCGGTGGTGTCGACGCGCACGTCGGCGTCCTGCGGCTCCTCGTAGGGCGACGAGATGCCGGTGAACTCGGGGATCTCGCCGGCTCTCGCTTTGGCGTAGAGGCCCTTGCGGTCCCGCCGCTCGCACTCCTCCAGCGGGGTGGCCACGTGGACCAGGAAGAACGCGCCCCCTGCGTCCTCGACCATGGCCCGCACCTGTTGACGGGTGGCGTCGAAGGGTGCGATCGGGCTGCAGACGGCGACGCCGCCGTGGCGGGAGATCTCCGCCGCGACCCACCCGATGCGCTGGATGTTGGTCTCGCGGTCCTGCTTGGAGAAGGTCAGGCCGGAGGAGAGGTTGCGGCGTACGACGTCGCCGTCGAGGCTGGTCAGCGTGCGCTCGCCGCGCTCCAGGATCCGGTCCATGAGCGCCCGGGCGAGGGTGGACTTGCCGCTCCCGGACAGCCCGGTGAAGAACAGCACCAAGCCCTGCTCGTCGGGCTCCGGCCTGTCCGCCTCGACGATCTCGGCGATCTCGAGCGGGAGCTCGCCGCCGTCCCGCAGGCCGTGGACGCGGTCGATGCCGGCGTAGTTGGCGACCACCTGGACGCCGAGCTCGTGGTCGACCGTCGCGTCGCCGTGGGAGGCGAGCGGCACGGCCACCACCGCGGTGTCGAGGAAGTCGGCGGCGACCAGCGTGGCCCGCAGCAGCGCGACGGGGGAGAGGTGCGGTGTGCCGTGGCCGACCAGGGTGAGGAGCACCGAGGGCCCGAGGTCGCGGATGTCGCGCAGCTGGACGTCGGTGAGGGCGTCGGTGACGGGCACGAAGGCACGCCCGGCGAAGCGCTCGCGCACGACGGCGGGGGAGAGGTAGTGGCTGCGGAACGGGCCGTGCTGGGCGTGGGTGAGCGGCTCGACGGCCCAGCCGTCCGGCGACCCCACGCTCACGCGGGCCAGCGGCAGGCCCTCGGGATCGACGAGCTCCACCGCTCCGGCCTCATGGGCGACCGCGGCCACGTCGGGGGGCAGGTCCAGGGTGACCGCGCTGCCCGGCTCGTTGAACGCGCGGACCGGCAGCAGCGCCCCGACGCTGAGCAGCTCGAGGTCGTCCAGCTCGCGCGGCGAGGGGCAGTGCTGGGGCGCGGGTGAAGGAGGCACGCACTCATCCTGCCGCATCTCCAGGGGGCCTCCCGCACCCGCGGCGGCCCGTTGCTAGCGTTCGGCAGCGCATCGCTGCGCCACCGACGAGAGTGAGCCCATGTCCGACCTGTCGCAAGACCGTCCCTGGGGGAGCTGGCACGTCATCGAGGACGGCCAGGGCTACAAGGTGAAGCGGATCGTCGTCCATCCGGGTAAGAGGCTCTCGTTGCAGACCCACCGCCACCGCTCCGAGCACTGGGTCGTCATCTTCGGCATCGCGACCTGCTCCGTGGACGGCGAGATCGTGGTCGCCGCGCCCGGCGAGTGCATCGACGTGCCCCGCGGTGCCGCGCACCGTCTCTCCAACGAGCACGCCGAGGACCTGCAGATCATCGAGGTCCAGCAGGGCGCCTACACCGGCGAGGACGACATCAACCGCCTCGAGGACGACTTCGGTCGGGCGGAGTGATCGCGTGAGCGCTCAGCTGGCAGTCGTCGGTGGCGGTGGGTTCGGACGAGAGATCCTCGACATCGTCGACGCGATCAACGCCGACGGACGCACCAGCGAGCGCTACGAGGTGGTCGGGGTCTTCGACGACGGCACGCCCGACGAGCGTCTACTCGCCGCCTATGGCACCAGCCGCCGTGGGACCGTGGCGGATGTGCACGAGCTGCCCAGCGACGTCCTCGTGACCGTGGGTATAGCCCATCCGCAGACCAGGCACCGGGTGGTCGAGTCATTGCGCGGCCGCACGCGGCCGGCGCTGATCCATCCGACGGTGACGAGGGGACGAGTGGTCCACATCGGTCAGGGTGCCGTGCTCTGCTCGCACGTGAGCGTAGCCAACCACGTGGTGGTCGGCGACGACGTGCAGGTGGGAGCCAACACCACAGTGGGCCACGACGCCGTTCTTCTCTCGTGCGTCACCGTCAGCCCCCTGGTGGCGGTGAGCGGCAACGTCGAGCTCGGCGAGCGCAGCTTCGTGGGAACCGGATCCGCACTCAACCAAGGGGTGCGCGTCGGTGAGGACGCGGTCGTCGGCAGCGGCGCCACCGTGATCCGGGACGTAGCAAGCGGCACCACGGTCGTCGGCACGCCCGCGAGGAGGCGCACATGACTATGAGCTCATCCCCTGCCATCGCCGAGATCGTCCGGTCGGGCTTCGTCGAGGGCCACCACTACGGCTCGGTCGTCGCCCTGGCTGCTGACGGGAGCGTCGACTGGTCCGTCGGACCGGTCGAGACCGCGATGCTGCCGCGCTCGTGCAACAAGCCGGTGCAGGCCCTCGCCATGGTGAGGGCCGGCCTCGACCTGCCCGACGACCTGCTCGCCCTGGTCTGTGCCTCTCACTCGGGCGAGGCCTTCCACATCGATGGCGTCCGACGGATCCTGGCCTCTGCGGGGATCGACGAGTCGGCGCTGCAGACCCCGCTCGACTACCCGCTCGACGACGAGGCGCGGGCCGAGGCGCTGCGCGCCGGCCTGCCGAAGACGTCGATCGCCATGAACTGCTCCGGCAAGCACGCCGGGATGCTCGCCACGTGCGTGGTAAACGGCTGGGACGTCGGCACCTACCTCCAGCCCGAGCATCCACTGCAGCAGCTGATCCTGGCGACGTTCGCCGAGCTCACCGGCGTGCCGGTCGAGACCGTCGCCGTGGACGGCTGCGGGGCACCGCTGCTCTCGACCACGCTGGTCGGGCTGGCTCGAGCCTTCCGGGCGCTCGCCGTCGCGGAGCAGGGGCCGGAGGCACGCATCGCGGCCGCCATCCGACGTCACCCGGAGTTCGTGTCCGGGACCCGTCGTGACGAGCTCGCGCTGCTGACCGCGATGCCCGGGTCGATCGGCAAGGCCGGGGCGGAGTCCTGCTACGCCGTGGCGCTGCCCGACGGGCGGGCGTTCGCGCTGAAGACGGACGACGGGGCTGCTCGTGTGCGGCCGGTGCTGATGGGGGAGGCGCTGCGACGCTCCGGTGTCGACGGCGAGGCGTGGGTCGACGGGGACGCCGTGCGGCGTACCGGGGTGCATGAGCTGCTGGGTGGCGGCGTGGTTGTCGGGGAGATCCGCGCGTCGTTCTGACGCTGTCTCTTGTGGGGTTGCGGCCGCGGTCGGGTGCGGGGATCTCGACGGGCGCTCGTCGCTGACGCTCCTCGCTGCTCGATCGGCGGTGGGTGGTTTCGAGGCTCGCTTCGCTCGCACCTCAACCACCGGGGGCAGTGGGGTGGTTTCGAGGCTCGCTTCGCTCGCACCTCAACCACCGGAGGCGCTGAAACCACCCCGACCCTGGCATCCGTGCTTGCTGTGTGACTCGTTCGAAACATTGTTAAATCGGGGTCTGTGCCTCATGTCACCCTGCTCTAGTTTGCATTTTGCTTGCTGGAGTTAGCACTATGGAGGCATGGCAAAGGGGAAGGTCGGCAAGACCGTCGAGTCTCTCGGGGACTATCTGAAGGAGCAGCGGGTCGCGTCGCGGCTGTCGCTCCGTCAGCTCGCCGAGCAGGCGGGCGTCTCCAACCCCTACCTGAGCCAGATCGAGCGCGGGCTCCGCAAGCCCTCCGTCGAGGTCCTCCAGCAGATCGCCAAGGCGCTGCGCATCTCCGCGGAGCAGCTCTACATCCGCGCCGGGATCATCAGCCCGGAGGACGGCGTCGGCGGCTCGGTCGAGCTGGCCGTGCTCAACGACAGCGGCCTGACCGAGCGGCAGAAGCAGTCGCTGCTCGACGTCTACTCGTCGTTCCTGGCGATGAACGCCGGACGCACGCCCGACGACGACTGACCCGAACGACCTCCACCTCACCGCACGACCAAAGGAGAACGACATGGCCAAGGCCAAGTTCGACATCACCACGCTGGACCTTCCCCCCGTCGCGGCCAAGCCGCTCTACGCCGGCGTGGGTGCCACCGACCTCGCCGTCGAGGTCGTCCGCGACTACGTCGCCGACGTGCGCAAGGTGCTCGCGGGCTACCAGAAGGACGTGCAGAAGACCGTCACGAGCCTCGACCTCGAGCCGAAGGC
Organism: Nocardioides lijunqiniae; assembly: GCF_015024225.1. Taxonomy (GTDB): domain Bacteria; phylum Actinomycetota; class Actinomycetes; order Propionibacteriales; family Nocardioidaceae; genus Nocardioides; species Nocardioides lijunqiniae. The sequence continues at coordinate 18,987 of NZ_JACJGM010000037.1, read as the reverse complement.
GCTCCGCGACCAGGCCCTGACCGTCGTCAACGCCCGCGTCGAGGCCCTCTCCAAGGACGCCCGCGCCCGTCGCGCCGCCGTCGAGGCCCGCGTGGAGGCCCTCCAGGCCGACGCCCTCGCGCTCCCGACCAAGGTGCAGAGCGCCCTCAACGACAACGTCACCACCGTGACCGGCACCTACGCCGACCTGGCCCAGCGCGGCGAGAAGCTCGTGTCTCGCGTGCGCAAGCAGGAGTCCACGAAGGCCACGGTCTCCTCGGCCAAGACGACCACGGCGAAGGCCAAGTCGACCAGGACCCAGGGCGCGAAGGCCACCAAGTCGACCGCCACCAAGGCGAAGACCACGGCCCGGAAGACGGCCACCACCGCCAAGAAGTCCTCGGCCCCCGCACGGAGCAGCGCCAAGGCGACGACCACCGCCGCGAAGAAGACCGCGTCGAGCGCCGCCAAGGCCGCCACCGACGCCGCGGTGAAGGTTGGCGACTGAAGAGATCTCGATGAGGGACAGCTGGCGCTGTTCTAGAGCGCAGCACGAGGCCCCCGGCGGCGTGACCGCCGGGGGCCTCGTCACGTCCGGGCACGATCGCTCCAGATACGCTGGTCGCATGGACGCGTTGGGATCGCTGGAGGGCACGGTCGGGTTGGTGCTCGTGCTGGCCCTGCTGGCCGTCAAGATCTTCGCGTTCGTCACTGCGATGACCTACTCCGCCGAGGCGTACGTCGCCGCGGGCAAGCTCACCAAGCCCGCCTGGACGATCATCCTGGGCCTGGCGGTCGTGATGCAGCTGCTGCCGGTCCTGGGTCCGCTCATCAACCTGGCGTTCACCATCGCGGCGATCGTCTTCCTGGTCGACGTCCGCCCGGCACTCGCCGGACTGCGGCGCCGCTGACTGCGACGAGAGTCCTCTTTTCTGTCCGCGACAGTTTCATCCGCCCCCTGACCTGCCGTTAAGGTGACTGCGCGTAGACGTGGGGCGCGCACAACAGGACGGAACGAGCGTGGAACTCAAGGACTACTGGCAGACGATCCGTCGTCGCTGGAAGCTCATCGTCGTCGTCTTCCTCCTGTTCGTCGCTGGGGCCGGGGTCCTCACCTGGCAGGCCACCCCCCAGTACGCCTCCTCGGCCCGGATCTTCGTGTCCACGACACCTGCAGACACCAGTGATGCTCTCGCTGGCAACACCTTCGCCACCCAGCGAGCCTCGTCCTACGTCGACCTCGTCCCCACGCGCCAGTTGGCTGACCGGGTAGCCAACGATCTGGGCGGCGCGGCGGCCAACGACCCCCAGAGCCTCCGTTCCGCCATCTCAGCCCAGGTCGTCCCCGAGACCGTCAACATCGTGCTCACCGCCACCGATCCCGACCCGACCAGAGCGCGCGACATCGCCCAGGCCTACGCCGAGGCTCTCAGCGACCTCGTCGCCGACCTGGAGACTCCGCCGGGCAAGCGAGACGCGGTCATCACGGCATCGATCGTCGACAATGCGCAGGTCACGTCGTCGCCCGTGAGCCCGCAACCGGTCCGCAACATCGGTCTCGGTGCCCTCCTCGGCCTCGTGCTCGGGATCGGCCTCGCAGTGCTGCGTGACCTCATGGACACGTCTTTGTCATCGTCCGACGACATCGGTCTGGTCACGTCGGCTCCCATCCTCGGGCACATCAACAGCGACCCCTCCGCCGTGAAGAAGGCACCCGCCGTGGCGCTCGCGGAGTCGACGCCCTGGGCCGAGGCCTTCCGCGTGCTGCGGACCAACATGCAGTACGTCGACGTCGACCACGAGCGGCGGGTGTTCGTCGTCTCGAGCTCCCTGCCGGCCGAGGGGAAGTCGACGACGGCGGTCAACCTCGCCATCACGCTGTCGATGGCAGGGGAGCGGGTCGCGCTGGTGGAGTGCGACCTGCGCCGCCCCCTGATCGCGCGCCGCCTCGGTCTGGACGAGGCGGTCGGCACGACGAGCGTGCTCATCGGCAAGGTGTCGCTCGACGACGCCCTGCAGACCTACGACGGCACGGACCTGAGCGTCCTCGCCTGCGGCCAGCTGCCCCCCAACCCCTCCGAGCTCCTGCAGTCGCAGGCCATGGAGGTGCTCATCAAGGACCTCCGCGAGCGCTTCGACGTGGTGATCCTGGATGCGCCTCCGCTGCTGCCGGTCACGGACGCAGCCCTTCTGTCGGCCCAGGCCGACGGCATGCTGGCGGTCGTGCGCCACGGCAAGACCACCCGCGACCAGCTCCGCCACGCGCTGGAGCGGGTCGAGCAGGTCGACGCCAAGTGCGTCGGCGTCGTGGTGAACCTGGCTCCCGCGAAGAAGTCGGCCGGCTACGGCTACGGGTACGGCTACGGCTACTCCTACGCACCCACGGCGACGGACCCCGGCAAGCGCGGCAACGACCGCCGCGCGTAGTCGTCGCTGCAAATGATCGCCGGATCGTCGCTCAGAATTCGGCAAATCCCACCTAAGCAGTCCGTTTCAGGTGGATACTCCTGGGGGTACTCAAGAAGTTTGGAGCTGTGTCGTCGTGACCAACATCGTCGCTCGGGCGCGTCACTTTCGACTGGTCCTCTCCGCAGGGCTGGATGTCGTGGCGTGGATGGTGTCATTTCTCGTGTTTGCCTGGCTGCGGTTCGACACCGACGCCGACTGGGTGCCCTGGCGGGAAGTAGTCGCCGTGGGTGCCCTGACAGCCGGGCTCTTCCTCGTGCTCGCGCGAGCCGTGCGACTCCATCAGGGGCGGGCGCGCGTCGCCAGCCTCGAGGAGATGCTGCTGCTCGGTGTGTGTGCCGCCAGCTCTGGCGGTGTGGTCACGGTGATCAACCTGTTCACCCAGTGGGTGCCGCGCACGGTGCCGGCCGGGGCGACCCTGCTCGCCCTCGTGCTGATGGCCTACTCGCGGGCGTCGTGGCGCCGCTTCAATGAGTACGACGACGAGCGGTTCGCCGAGGACGGCTCGAGCCGCGTGCTCGTGGTCGGAGCAGGTGAGGCGGGTCGTGAGCTGATCAGCTCCATGATGCGCGACCCGCAGCGCCAGTGGCGACCGGTGGCGATCCTCGACGACGACCGCCGCAAGCGCCACCTGCGGCTCCGCCAGATCCCGGTGGTCGGCACCACCGCGGAGCTCGCCGAGAAGGCCTCCGAGTACGGCGTCGGCACCATCGTCCTGGCCCTGCCCAGCGCCGACGCCGACACCATCAATCGGCTGCGCCTCGCAGCGCTCGACGCCGACCTCGCCGTGAAGGTGCTGCCCGCCAGCACCCAGCTGCTCGACGACCACGTCGGGATCCGCGACCTGCGCGACATCAACCTCACCGACGTGCTGGGGCGCAACCAGCTCGACACCGACGTGGCGGCCATCGCCGACTACCTCGCCGGCCGCAAGGTCCTGGTGACCGGCGCCGGTGGGTCGATCGGGTCCGAGCTGTGCCGGCAGATCCACCGCTTCGGTCCCGCCGAGCTGATGATGCTCGACCGCGACGAGTCGGCGCTCCACGCGCTGCAGCTCTCGATCCACGGCCGGGCCCTGCTCGACTCCGACGAGGTCATCCTCTGCGACATCCGCGACCGCAACGCGGTCAACGCCATCTTCGCCGAGCGTCGGCCCGACGTGGTCTTCCACGCCGCGGCGCTCAAGCACCTGCCGATGCTGGAGCAGTACCCCGCCGAGGCCGTGAAGACCAACATCCTCGGCACCAGCAACATCCTCGACGCCGCCGACCTCGTGGGCGTCGACCGCTTCGTCAACATCTCCACCGACAAGGCCGCCAACCCCTGCAGCGTCCTGGGCTACTCCAAGCGGATCGCGGAGTGCCTCACCTCCGCCAAGGCGCAGGACGCCGACGGCACGTTCCTGTCGGTGCGCTTCGGCAACGTGCTGGGCAGCCGCGGGTCGGTCCTGACGTCGTTCGCCAAGCAGATCGCGGAGGGCGGACCGGTCACGGTCACCGACCCCGAGGTCACCCGCTACTTCATGACGATCGAGGAGGCCTGCCAGCTCGTCATCCAGGCCGCCGCAATCGGAGGCGCGGGCGAGGCGCTGGTCCTCGACATGGGCGAGCCGGTGCGGATCGTCGACGTCGCCCACCAGCTCATCGAGCAGTCCGGAGCCCGGGTGAAGATCGAGTTCACCGGCCTGCGGGAGGGCGAGAAGATGCACGAGGAGCTCTTCGCCGACGACGAGCCCCAGGACGTCCGACCGGTTCACCAGATGGTGTCGCACGTGCCGGTGCCGCTGATGACGGCCGACGTCGTCGCGTCGCTGCCGGTCGTCGGCTCGGTCGACACGGTCCGCGGAGCCATGGCGCACCTGTGCAGCACGGCCCATGTGCCTCAGCCGTCGGTCGGGGCGCTCCCGGTCACGTAGTCGCGCAGCGCGGTCGCCGCGTCGACGGGCACGAAGCCCGTCGACGCGAGCTTGGCCAGCGACATGGTGCTGCTGGCCGGCCTCGGCGCGAGCGTCTTGCCGACGGCGTACTGCTCCGTGGTGATCGGGCGCACGTCGTCGGCTGAGCGCCCGCACAGCTCGAAGACCGCGGACGCGATGTCGGCCCAGGACATGGCGGGGCCGCCGTTGCTGCAGTGGTAGGTGCCGAACGGCGCCCGGCTGTCGAGCAGGTGGCGGGTGGCGCGGGCGAGCTCGCCGGTGAAGGTGAGGCGCCCGACCTGGTCGGACACGACCTCGGGGGAGACCCCCTGCTCGGCCAGCCGCTTCATGGTGCGCACGAAGTTGTTGCCCTCGCCGATGACCCACGACGTGCGCAGGACGTAGTGGCGCCGCGCGGTGGCCACCGCGAGGTCCCCGGCAGCCTTGGCCTGTGCGTAGACGCCGAGAGGCGAGACCGGCTCGTCCTCGGTGTGCTCGGGCACGGTGCCGTCGAAGACGTACTCCGAGGAGTAGTGCACCAGCGTGAAGCCGTGCTCGTCGGCCAGTCGGGCGAGCGTGGCGGGCGCGGCCGCGTTGGCGGCCCAGCAGGTGCGCCGGCCCTCGGTTGTCTCGGCCGCGTCCACGGCGGTGTAGGCGGCGGCGTTCAGGACGAGCGCGTACTCGTGCCACGGCCACGCCGCGACCGCCGTCGCGTCCGTGAGGTCCAGCTCGGCCAGGTCGACGAGGTCGGCCTCGGGGAAGTCGGCCTGCAGGGCGCGGCCCAGCTGGCCGAGCGCCCCGACGATGAGCGTCTTCTTCGGAGCCATGGGAGTGACGTCGGCCAGTGAGGGGGTGGCGAGGTCCTTCTCGGAGATCTCGCTCTCGGAGAGCGGGATCGGCCACGGGATCGCCACGGTCTCGTCGGCGAGGTTGAGCGCGGGATAGGCGGTAGCGGGGCGCCAGTGCTCGTTGACGAGGTAGGTGTAGGCCACGCCGTCCTCGAGCGTCTGATAGCTGTTGCCGACTCCGCGCGGGACGAACACCGCCACCGAGGGGTCGACCTCGACGTGGAACGTCGCCCCGAACGACTCGCCCTCGCGCATGTCGACCCAGGCACCGAAGATCCGGCCGTTGGCCACCGAGATGAACTTGTCCCAGGGCTCGGTGTGGATGCCGCGGGTGGTGCCGCGGTGGGCGTTGAACGAGACGTTGTTCTGCACCGGCCCGAAGTCGGGGAGCCCGAGCGCGACCATCTTCTCGCGCTGCCAGTTCTCCTTGAAGAAGCCGCGCGCGTCCTCGCGGAGGTCCAGGCGCACCACGAGGAGGCCGGGGATCGGGGTGGTCTCGATGGTGAGGTCAGGCATGGGGATCAGCGTCCGATCGTTGCTGGGTCGCGGTGGCTTCTCGGGTCACGGGGTCTCGACGGGCGCTCGTCCGCCGTTGGGTGGTTTCGAGGCTCGCTGCGCTCGCACCTCAACCACCGGGGGCTCACCTCGGTGGTTGAGGTGCGAGGAGCGCCAGCGACGAGCCTCGAAACCACCTCAACCGTGGTCACTGGCCCTTGGCGGCGTAGGACGCCTCGGTGGCCTGCTTGTGGGGGCGCCACCAGTCCTGGTGCTCCTGGTACCACTCGATGGTGCGCGCCAGGCCGGCCTCGAAGTCGGAGTAGACCGGGCGCCAGCCGAGCTCGTCGCGGAGCTTGGACGAGTCGATCGCATAGCGCAGGTCGTGGCCGGCGCGGTCGGTGACCAGGTCGTAGTCGTCCGCCGGTCGGTCGAAGTGCTCGAGGATGCTGCGCACGACCTCGAGGTTGTTGCGCTCACCGTCCGCGCCGATCAGGTAGGTCTCGCCGATCCGACCCTGCTGGAGGATGAGCCACACGGCGGCGGAGTGGTCCTGTGCGTGGATCCAGTCGCGGACGTTGGTGCCGGTGCCGTAGACCTTGGGGCGGTCGCCGTCGATGACGTTGGTGATCTGGCGCGGGATGAACTTCTCGATGTGCTGCCAGGGGCCGTAGTTGTTGGAGCAGTTGCTGATCGTGGCCTTCACGCCGAAGCTGCGGACCCAGGCCCGGACCAGGTGGTCGGAGCCGGCCTTGGCCGCGGAGTAGGGGCTGCTCGGGTTGTAGGGCGTCGCCTCGGTGAAGCGCTGCGGGTCGTCGAGCTCCAGGTCGCCGTAGACCTCGTCGGTGGAGATGTGGTGCAGGCGGGTGCCGTGGCGGCGTGCGGCCTCCAGGACCTGGAAGGTGCCGACGATGTTGGTCTGGATGAACGGACCGGGCTCGGTCAGCGAGTTGTCGTTGTGGGACTCCGCGGCGAAGTGCACGACCGCGTCGGCCTGGGCGACGAGGCCGTCGACCGTCGGGCCGTCGGCGACGTCGCCCACGACCAGGCTCACCCGGTCGCTGGGGAGGCCCTCGAGAGACTCCCGCGACGCAGCGTAGGTGAGCTTGTCGAGCACGGTCACCCGTGCCGAGGTCTCGCGGACGAGGTGATGGACGAAGTTGGAGCCGATGAAGCCGGCGCCGCCGGTCACGAGTACGTGTTCCACCCGCTCACCCTAGAGTCTCCGCATGCGCGGAATCATCCTGGCGGGAGGCACGGGCTCCCGGCTGCACCCGATCACCCATGCCGTGAGCAAGCAGCTGATGCCGATCTACGACAAGCCGATGATCTACTACCCGCTGTCGACGCTGATGCTGGCCGGGATCCGCGAGATCCTGGTGATCACCACGCCGCACGAGGCCGAGCAGTTCCGCCGACTCCTCGGTGACGGGTCGCAGTTCGGCATCGAGATCAGCTACGCCGTGCAGCCGTCGCCCGACGGGCTGGCGCAGGCGTTCGTGATCGGCGAGGAGCACCTCGGCTCCGAGACGGCCGGGCTCATCCTGGGCGACAACATCTTCCACGGCGCCGGCCTCGGCACCCGGCTGCGCCGCTTCGCCGACATCGAGGGCGCCGCGGTCTTCGGCTACCGCGTGGCCGACCCGTCGTCGTACGGCGTGGTCGAGTTCGACGACGACCGCCGCGCGCTGTCGCTGGAGGAGAAGCCCGAGCACCCGCGCAGCCACTACGCCGTCCCCGGTCTCTACTTCTACGACAACGAGGTCGTCGAGATGGCCAAGGGCCTCAGCCCCTCACCGCGCGGCGAGCTGGAGATCACCGACCTCAACCGCCTCTACCTCGAGCAGGGCCGCCTGCAGGTCGAGGTGCTGCCGCGCGGGGCCGCCTGGCTCGACACCGGCACGTTCGACGACATGAACGACGCCAGCAACTTCGTCCGGGCGATCGAGAAGCGGCAGGACACCAAGATCGGCGCGCCGGAGGAGGTGGCCTGGCGGCTCGGCTTCATCGACGACGCCCGGTTGCAGGAGATCGGTCGGAGCCTGCTCAAGAGCGGCTACGGCGCCTACCTGCTCGACCTGCTGGAGGAGCCGCTCAGCCAGGGCTAGTCCCGGAGGATGATCCGAGGCCCCGTGGTCGTCGCTAGGCTGCCCGGATGAAGGTTCTCGTCACCGGCGGCGCCGGCTACATCGGATCCACCACGGCCAAGGCGCTCGAGGAGGCCGGGCACACCCCGGTCATCCTGGACTCGCTGCTCAGCGGGCCGCAGGTCTTCGTGCGCGATCGCGCCTTCTACGAGGGCGACATCGCCGACCGCGAGCTCCTGCGCCGCATCGTGGCCGACCACCCCGATCTGGACGCCACCATCCACATGGCCGCGCGCATCGTCGTGCCGGAGTCGGTCGAGAAGCCCTACCTCTACTACCGCGACAACGTCGCCAAGTCGCTCGAGCTCTTCGACGAGCTCAACGCGCTCGGCAAGACCCGCGTCCTGTTCTCCTCCTCGGCCTCGCTCTACGCCACGAAGGACGACTTCGAGGTCACCGAGGAGGACCCGCTCGACCCTCCCTCGCCCTACGCCCGCACCAAGCGGATGATGGAGCAGGTCCTGCAGGACATGGCGGCCGCGACCGACCTCGACGCGATCATCCTGCGCTACTTCAACCCGATCGGCTCCGACCCCGACCTCGAGTCCGGCATCTACGCCAAGGAGCCCTCGCACGTGCTCGGCCAGCTCGTCATGGCGGCGCGCGGCCAGAAGGACGCCTTCACGATCACCGGCGTCGACCACCCGACCCGCGACGGCACCGGCATCCGCGACTACATCCACGTCTGGGACCTGGCGAAGGCGCACGTGCGCGCGATCGAGCGGTTCGACGACGTGATCGCCGCGGTCGACGCCTCCAGCTCGGTCATCAACGTCGGGACCGGGGAGGGCGTCACGGTGCGCGAGCTCGTCTCGTCGTTCGAGCGGGTCTTCGGCAAGGAGGTCCCGATCGCCGAGGCCCCGCCGCGCCCCGGCGACGCCGTCGGCGCCTTCGCCAACGTCGACAAGTCGCGCGAGCTCCTGCAGTGGCAGACCGAGCTCAGCCTCGACGACGCCATCGCCTCGGCCCTGGCCTGGGGCGAGAGGCGCCAAGAGATCCTGGGCTACGAGTGATCCGACGTACGGCGGCGGCCGCGGTGACCGCGCTCCTGATGAGTCTGGTCCCGGCAGGGCCGGCGTCGTCCGCGACGCCGGTCGAGCGTCCCTCGCGGCAGGCACTGCCGCTCGCCGGGCGGCTGGTGGTCGTCGACCCCGGTCACCAGCTCGGCAACAGCCGATTCCCAGGCAGGATCAACCGGCTCGTGCCTGCCGGCGGCACCCGCAAGCCGTGCAACACCACCGGCACCGCGACGCGCGGCGGCTACCCGGAGGCGACGTTCAACTGGCGGGTCGCCCTGCGGCTCCGCACGCGTCTCGAGGCGCTCGGCGCCACGGTGGTCATGACCCGGGACAGCAACCGGCGCGACCGCTGGGGTCCCTGCGTCGACGCCCGCGGGCGGGCGGGCAACCGGGCCCGGGCCGACCTCAAGATCAGCATCCACGGCGACGGGTCCTACGCGCGCGGCGCCCGAGGCTTCCACGTCATCGCGCCGACGGACCGACGCCCCTGGACGCACGACATCTACCGCCCGTCGAGGCGGCTGGCGGTAGACACGCGCGCGGCGCTCCGGCGGAGTGGCTTCCGCGTCGCCGGCTACATCGCAGGTGGGGACGGCCTGGACTTCCGTGCCGACCTCGCGACGCTCAACCTCTCGGACGTGCCGACCGTGATGGTCGAGCTGGGCAACATGCGCGACCGGCGCGACGCCCGCAGGATGACGAGCAGCCGGGGGCAGGCGCGGTACGCCCGGGCCTTGACGGCGGCGGTGCGCGCGCACCTCGCTCGCTAGGATGCCCGGCATGGGTCGCCGACGTACTGCTGAGGGCCGAGCCGGCGAGTCGGCGGCGTGCCTGATCGCTACGCATGGCCAGACTCCCAGTCCGTCATGAGGCCCACGACGCGCGCCGTGGGTGACGCACGCGACGCGGTCCTGGGCGGGATTCTTATCGGGGGCCTCGCGGTCTCCAACCAAGCCCTGCCGGCACTCGATCGTCTCCCTGTGGACCCGACCATCGTCTTCTTGGGCCTCACCAGCCTCGTCGCGCTGCACGCGTGGCTGTCCAGGAACCTGATCGTAGGGCGGCCGCACGCCCTCTTGCTGCTGCTGTTCGTCGCTTTCCTCCCGGGAATCTTCGAATCAGGGGGAACCTCCTACTCGGCGTCGAAACTGCCTGCGATGGTCATCGGCTTCGTTGGCGCGTTTTGCGCGATCGAGCTGCTTCGAGGGGATCGTGCGAGACGAGCATTCGTCGGGTGCCTTGCCGTGATCGGGATCGGCGTCGCGGTCACCCTGTTCGTTGCTGGGACGGTCGATCCCCTCAGTGGACGCGCCACCATCGCAGGGGCGTCACCCCTGGGCGTCGGTTTCATGTGCGCGCTGGCGACGCTCATCTTGGGTCTGGCCGCATTTCAGGTGAAGGCGCCTGTGAAGCGAGCAGCGCTTGTCATCCTCGCGCTTGGATGTGCGTTTCAGTCGAGCACGACCGGGAGCCGAGGGCCTCTACTCGCTGCTCTGCTCGCCCTTGCGTTGGTGTTCGCGTTCGGTCGAGGTCGCAGTCGGTTCCGAGGGCTCGCCTTGGTGGCCGTTGCGGGTTATGCCTCGTACTCCCTGGTCGTTGGTGCACGGGGGACCGCTACTGCGCGGCTGGGAGAGCTCCAAAGTGAGGAGAGGATCACGCTGTGGCAGCGCTGTCTCGAAGCCATACCGGAACGACCGTGGGCCGGTACCGGATGGGGCGACATGGTCGAGACAGTGGCCCTGCCTCAGAGCTTCTACGTCGCAGCAGGGGCTCGGCAGTACGCACACAATATCTTCATCGAGGCGGCGCTTGAGGGAGGTTTCGTCGCGCTCATCGGCTTGGTGTGCATCCTGGTCATCGCGGTTGCGCGGCTGCGAGCCGCGTCGGGGTTCTCGACGACCGACCTGGCGCTGTTCGCGATCAGTCTCTTCGCAATCGCCAACGCCATGGTCTCGAGTGACTTGGGTGGCACTCGCCTCCTGTGGGTGCTGATCGGGGTGGGGCTGGCGACGGTGTTGCCTTCAGGGGTTCCGCCTGTCGCGACATCGACTCGGGATCCAGCGCAGCCTCGTTCTTCCAAGGTCTGAAGGTCGACCGCACCTCGCTCGCTAGGTTGTGCCCGTGCCCCTGGACCCCGCCACCCGTGCCCTGCTCGACCTGATCGCCTCGTCCGGCTTCCCGCCGATGCACGAGGGCACGCCCGAGGACGGGCGGCGCGCGCTCCGCGCGATGTCGGTCGACTGGGTCAAGCCCGAGGACGTCGTGCCCGTGGGAAGCGTCGAGGACGGCACGGTCGCCGACCTGCGAGCCCGCACCTACCGGCCCGAGGGCGACGGCCCGTGGCCGACGACGCTCTACCTCCACGGCGGCGGCTTCGTCATCGGCGACCTCGACACCCACGACCAGCTCTGCCGCCGCCTGTGCGCGGGTGCCGAGACGGTCGTCGTCTCGGTCGCCTATCGACTGGCCCCGGAGGCGCCGTACCCCGCGGCGGTGGACGACGCCGGCGCCGCGCTGCGCTGGGTGGCCGAGCACCGAGCCGAGCTCGGCGGCAGCGAGCAGGTCGCCGTGGGCGGCGACAGCGCCGGCGCCAACCTGGCGGCGGTCGTCGCCCAGCAGCACCCGGACCTGGTCGACGCGCAGCTGCTCATCTACCCCGCCACGCACGTCCTGGGCGACTACCCCTCGCGCACCGAGAACGCGCAGGGCTACCTGCTGGAGAACGCCACGATGGAGTGGTTCTTCACCCACTACGGCGTGCCGATGGACCAGCTCGACGACCCGCGTGTGTCTCCGCTGCTGGGCGAGGTGGCCGGGGTGGCGAAGGCGCTGGTGGCGACGGCGGAGTTCGACCCGCTGCGCGACGAGGGCGAGGCCTACGCCGCGGCGCTGGACGCGTCCGGCGTACCCGTCGACCGAGTGCGGTACGACGGCCTCGTGCACGGCTTCATCGACATGGTCCCGGCCAGCCCGGCTGCTGCCGCCGCGGTCGAGGACCTCGTGCGCCGTACCCGGACGCTGCTGCACGGCTGACGTGGCGCCGGGGATGATCCGGCAGTCACGAGGCGTTGTCGATGGAAGACTCGAACGCCCACGACACCTCGGAGACCCCCATGAAGCTCGCCAAGCTCGCCACCCGCGTCCTGATCGGAGGCCTGTTCGTCGGCCACGGCACCCAGAAGCTCAAGGGCTGGTTCGGAGGGCCCGGCATCGACGGGCTCTCCGCCGGCATGGAGGCGATGGGGATGCACCCTCCGCGCCGCAACGCCTACGCCGCCGGGATCAGCGAGACCGTCGGTGGTGCGCTGCTGGCCGCCGGGCTGCTCACGCCGCTCGCGAGCGCTTCGCTGACCGGCACCATGCTGGTCGCGATCCAGAAGGCGCACCGCGCCAACGGCCCGTGGAACGCCGAGGGCGGCTGGGAGTACAACGCGGTGCTGATCGCGGCCGTGCTGGCCATCGCCGAGGACGGTCCGGGCGAGCTGTCCCTGGACCGGCTGCTGGGCACCGAGCGCGAGGGCGTGGGCTACGCGCTGGGTGCCGCCGCGCTCGGCGCCGCCGCGGCGTACGGCGCGCTGGAGGCCGCCCGTCGCGCCACGCCGGCCGCCGAGCCGCAGCAGGGCTGACCCGCGCCGCCGGGCCCCCGCCCGACGGCCCGGGTCCCGCAGTGCACTCAGGCCGAGAGGTGGAGCGACTCGACCAGGTGCATGACGCCCAGCTGCGCTCGGAGACCGCCCAGGTCGCCGAGCAGGTCGTGCAGGTCGCGGTAGGCCGCTCTCAGCACCGGATCAGGGGAGGTCCGCAGGTCGTCGAGCGCGACCAGCGCCCGGCAGGCGTGTCGGGCAGCGCCCTCCACGGTCTCGTCCAGCTTCTCGAACTCCCGCTGCTGCATCGTCCGATCCCCCGATCAGTCAAGGATCGATGGTGACATGCGGAGGGGTCCGTTGACCATGAATTGCATAGATACGCATCTTGCGGTGAGCCTGATCAAGCGATAGTGAGTTCTCCGTTTCCCCTGAATTGGGTATGCGTCACGGAGCGGACGGCGGCACCGTGAGGGCATGACCTGGGAACCGGTGCCGCTCGACGTCGCGGAGTGGATGGGCATGGACGACGACCACCTGCGCGTCCGGCAGGCGCTCGAGCGCCGTGGCGCGGTGGCGGGACCCGCTGACGACCTCGCCTCGCGCATTCTCGGTGCCCTGCACCGGATCCGGCGGGTGCTCATCGGCTGAGCGCCATGCCGGGGGCATGGCTACGCTCGCCACGTGCTCCGCACCGCTCACTGGGACGACTGGTCCCTCGACGACCTGCTGGCCGCCAAGGGGGAGACCCGGGTGAGCCTGGTCGTGCCCGCGCGCAACGAGGCCGCCACCGTCGGTGACGTCGTCACCCGGGTGCGCAGCGCGCTGGTCGACACGGTGGCACTGCTCGACGAGGTGGTCGTGATCGACTCCGACTCCACGGATGCGACGTACGACGTGGCGACCGACGCGGGAGCCGTCGTGCACCGCTCCGCGGAGATCCGGCCCGACCTCGGGACCATCGGCGGCAAGGGCGAGGCGATGTGGAAGTCGCTGTTCGTCACCACCGGCGAGGTCATCGTCTTCATGGACGCCGACCTCCTCGACTGGGACACCCACTTCGTGCCGGGGCTGCTGGGTCCGCTGCTGACCGAGCCGGACGTCGCGCTGGTCAAGGGCTTCTACGAGCGACCGCTGCTCGACGGCGAGGGCGGTCCGCTGGACGGCGGGCGCGTGACCGAGCTCGTCGCGCGGCCGGTCCTGGCGCTGGAGTACCCCGAGCTCGCCGGGCTCGTGCAGCCGCTCGCGGGGGAGTGGGCCGTACGGCGCTCGCTGTTCGAGACGCTGTCGGTGCCTACCGGGTACGCCGTCGAGCTGGCCGCGCTGATCGACACCCTGGCCCTGCGGGGACCGGGCGCGATCGCGCAGGTCGACCTGGGGCGCCGTTCGCACGCGCACCAGGCGCTGCTCGACCTCGGGGCGATGGCGACGCAGATCCTCGCGGCCGTGGAGCGGCGGCGGGGTGGTGTCGAGGCTCCCTCCGCTCGCACCTCAACCACCGGGGGGTCCGTGGTGCTGCGGCAGTACCGCTCCGAGGGCGGGACGATCGTGCCGGCCGAGCGGCTCGTCGACGTCGGCGAGCGGCCGGCGGCGGTGACCGCATGACGCTGCGGCTGGGACGACACGACTTCGACGACGACGCCACGCTGATGATGGCGATCGTCAACCGCACCCCCGACTCGTTCTACGACAAGGGCGCGACCTGGGCGGAGGACAAGGCGTTCGAGCGGGTGCGGCTCGTCGTCGAGCAGGGTGCGGAGATCGTCGACATCGGCGGCATCAAGGCCGCTCCCGGCGTCGAGATCGACGCCGCCGAGGAGAAGGCCCGGGTCGTCGACTTCGTCGCGCAGGTCCGCGAGAGCTTCCCCGGACTCGTCATCTCGGTCGACACCTGGCGCGCCGAGGTCGGCCGCGCGGTCTGCGAGGCCGGCGCCGACGTGCTCAACGACGCGTGGGGCGGCGCCGACCCCGAGCTGGTCGACGTGGCCGCGGAGTTCGGGGCCGGGCTCATCTGCACCCACACCGGGGGAGCGACGCCGCGCACCCGCCCCTACCGGGTGGAGTACGACGACGTCGTGCGGTCCGCGATCGAGGACACCGTCGGCTACGCCGAGCGGGCGCTCGCGGCCGGGGTCGCGCGCGAGTCGATCGTGATCGACCCGGCGCACGACTTCGGCAAGAACACCTTCCACTCCCTCGAGGTGACCCGCCGCCTGGACGAGATGGTGGCGACCGGGTGGCCGGTGCTGGTGTCGCTGTCCAACAAGGACTTCGTCGGCGAGACCCTCGACCTCCCGGTCGGCGAGCGGCTGACCGGCACCCTCGCCGCGACCGCCGTCTGCGCGCTCGCCGGCGCGCGCGTCTACCGCGTGCACGAGGTCGTCGAGACCCGGCAGACCGTCGACATGGTGTGGACGATCGCCGGCCGACGCCCGCCTCGTCGCGCGATCCGGGGCCTGCAGTGAGCGGCGCGCCCGTGCGGGTCGTGCTCGTGCCCGGCGTCCTCGCGCTGCTGCCGTCGTACGGCGGCCTCGAGGACCCGGTCGCCGAGCTGCGGTCGGCCTGCCTCGACGCGGTCGCGTGGCTCGGCGCCGGCCCGCGGGTGGTCGCCTCGCCGCAGGGTGAGCGGGTGGCGGCGTACCTGTGCGGGGAGGTGGTTTCGAGGCTCGCTCCGCTCGCACCTCAACCACCGCAGGCGCTCGCCGCACCTCGACCACCGGTTGGGGGAGTGCTGGTCGTCGCCAACGGCAGTGCGACGCGGACCGAGAAGGCGCCCGGACACCTGGACGACCGGGCGCTGGGCTTCGACGACGAGCTGCGGGCGGCGCTGACGGCCGGGCGGCCCGGCGCCGTCGACGCCGACCTGGCGCGCGAGCTGTGGGCCGACGTCGACGGCCTGGTGCGGCTGGCGCAGGAGGTCGACGTCGACCCGGCGTCGGTGAGCGTCGACTACGACGCCGACCCCTTCGGCGTGCAGTACTGGGTGATGCGGATGGAAGGCGTACGACGATGAGGGTGCTGATGGGCTCGGCCACCGAGGACGAGGTGGACCTGCCTCGGCTGTACGCCGCCCCGCGCACGCCGTGGCTGCGCGTCAACATGGTCTCGACGGTCGACGGCGCGGCCACGGGCGAGTCCGGCAAGAGCGGCTCCATCAACAACGCCGCGGACAAGCAGGTCTTCGACACGCTGCGCGGCCTCGCCGACGCGATCGTCGTGGGCGCCGGGACCGCGCGCACCGAGGGCTACCGGCCGGTCGACGTGCCCATCGTGCTGGTGAGCCGGCGCGCCGACGTGCCGGAGCGGCTGCGGGACGCGCCGTCCGGCTCGGTGCTCATGGCCACGACCACCGGCGCCTCGGGGCTCGAGGAGGCCCGCGCGCTGCTCGGCGCCGAGCAGGTGCTGACGCTCGGCGACGACGAGGTCGACCTCGCGCAGCTCAAGGAGCGCCTCGTCGAGCGGGGCCTGGTCGACCTCCTCTCCGAGGGCGGCCCGTCCCTGCTGGGGGCGCTGCTCGCGCAGGGCGTGGCCGACGAGCTGACCAGCACGGTCGTGCCGCAGCTGGTCGGCGGCGACCACCCGCGCATCGTGGCGGCGCCGCCCCTCGACGTGCCCCTGGAGCTGCACACCCTGCTCGAGCACGACGGCACGCTGCTCGCCCGGTGGCTCGTGCGCCGCTAGCCGGGAAGTTCCGCTCGGCAGGTCCTTCCCACCGTCGGCGAGGGCTCCTACAGTGCTGAGACTGGGCCTGTGCCTCCGCGGACGGGCGACTTCCGGGAGCTAGGAGCCACCTCGTGATGTCTCGTTCTCGCCGCCTCGTCGCGGCCGTCTCGGTGGTGCTGGCCGCCGGCATGCTGCCTGCGCTCGACGCCTCGGCCGGCGCCGTGGCCGACCGCCCCACGATGTACCGCGCGCTGCCGGGCTTCTCGCCCACCGGCGACCGGGTGCGCATCGCTCCCGACAAGTACGCCGCCGTGCGCGTCGACCTCAAGCAGGTGCGCTCGGCGCTGGCCCAGGCCCCCCAGGCGGGGTCCGGCGGCAGCATCGTCTTCCGCGTGCCGACGCCCGCGGGCGGGTCGGAGCGGTTCGCGGTGCAGCGCACCCAGGTGATGGAGTCGAAGCTCGCCGCGGCCCACCCCGAGCTCGACACCTTCGCCGGCCGCTCCCTCGACCGACCTCGACCTCCATCGCGCTCGACGTCACCCCGATGGGCCTGCACGCCGCCGTCCGCGGCCCGCAGGGCCAGCGCGCCTACTACGTCGACCCCGCCTACGACCGCCGCGGCACCACCGGGCACCTCAGCTACTACGGCGGCTCCGTGCCCCGCATGGAGGACCAGGTCGCCGAGCGCGAGGCGCCGGCCGTGCGCAAGGCCATGACCAGGACTGCCGCGCGCACCGCCCCCGGGGGCGTGGTGAGGCAGAAGATCTACCGGCTCGCCCTGACCAGCGACCCGTCGTACGCCGCCTACTTCGGCACCGACAACGTGCTGGCGGAGAAGGTCACCCTCATCAACCGCGTCAACCAGATCTACAACGACGACCTCGCCATCAACCTCCGCCTGGTCAACGAGACCGACAAGCTCAACCTCGACACGGTCGCGGAGGCCTCGGGGCCCGACGGGCCCTGCGGCGCCCACCCGTGCTTCGACCCGGAGAACCTCGGCGGTCCCGGCGACGCCGACGACGTCGCCTCCCAGCTCGAGTACTGCGACGTTCCCGGCCTGGGCCGCAACCGCACGGTCCTGGGCCAGCTGATCGGCGCGTCCGACTACGACATCGGCCACCTCGCCCTCGGCGTCAACGGCGGCGGGGTCGCCTACCTCGGCGTCGTCGGCTGGGACTTCAAGGGCGGTGGCTGCACCGGTCTGCCGCAGCCGAAGGGCGACTTCTTCGCCATCGACTACGTCGCCCACGAGATGGGCCACCAGTTCGCGGGCAACCACACCTTCAACGGCGTCCAGGGCTCGTGTGCCGGGGGCAACCGCAACGGCGGGACCTCCGTCGAGCCGGGCTCCGGCTCCTCGGTGATGGCCTACGCCGGGATCTGCCTCCAGGACGACCTGCAGCCCCACACCGACCCCTACTTCGCGGGCAAGACGCTCGACGAGGTCAACGCCTACACCGAGGGCACGGTCCCGCCCGTGGTCGAGGTGCAGACGGTGTCGCTGCGCGACTTCGCCGACGACGGCGACAGCTTCGACCTCGGCTTCGGCGCGGGATCCGCCACGCTGACACGCGGCGGCAACTACAACGCCGCCGGCATCGAGGCGGCCGTCGAGTCGCTCACGGGCCGCGACGTCACGATCGCCGGCTGGGGCTACGACCCCTTCAACACCCCGACCAACGACATCGCCCCCCTCACCGCCCCCGACGACACGGGCTTCCAGGTGATCTTCGCCCCGTCCGCCGACCCGGAGGCGCCGGGCGCGCACACCGACATCGACCCGCTCACGTTCGGTCCCACCACCGGCGGCGTGACCGGCTTCGTCGGGGAGACCGCCAAGGGCGGAGCGCCCGACAACGGCGGCATCTCGGTCACCACCACCCGCAACCGCGCGCCGGTCGTGCGGGCACCGGCCAACCGCACGATCCCGGTGCGCACGCCGTTCCAGCTCAAGGGGTCGGCGACCGACCGGGACGGCCAGAAGCTCGTCTACCTGTGGGAGCAGATGGACGTCGGCGCCGAGGACACCCAGACCACCGACGGCGGCACCGCGCTGGTGTCCAACCGCAAGTTCACCGGTCCGCTCTTCCGCGTCTTCGGCACGGCCGCCGCCGTCAGCGACACGGGCACGCTGGAGTCGCCCTCCCCGGGCATCAACCTGGCGGGCACCACCGGCACCCGGATGTTCCCCGACCTCCACCAGATCCTCCAGGGCAACACCAACGCCAAGACCGGCAGGTGCCCCGCCGTGGCTCCGCTGCCCGACGACCTCGACGACTACAAGCCCGTGCCGTCTCGGGTCCGGGCGTGCTACTCGGAGTTCCTGCCGCCCAAGCGCTACGTCGGCACCGCCGGCTCGACCAAGCCTGCGATGCACTTCCGGCTGACGGCGCGCGACACCTTCCCCAACGGGGGCGGCGTCTCCTACGACGGTGTCACCCTGCGGCTCGACCCGAGCGCCGGCCCGTTCCTCGTCACCTCGCAGGGCGGCAAGAGCGTCACCCTCAAGCGGGGGTCGGTGCGGCAGGTCACCTGGAAGGTCAACGGCACCCGCAAGCTCGCCCAGCGCGTGCGGATCCTGCTCTCCGTCGACGGTGGTCGCACCTGGCGCTACACCCTGCGCTCCGCCACCCCCAACGACGGCCGCGCGACCGTCCGCATCCCCCGCAAGAAGGCGAAGCACGCCCGCATCATGATCGCCGCCAACCGCAACTACTTCTTCGACATCAACGACGCCAGGATCCGCATCCGCTGACCTCTGATCCCCTCGCCGCTCGACCACCGGTGGTCGAGCAGAGAGGAGCACCAGCGACGAGCGCCCGTCGAGACCCCGTGAGTGGAGGCGCTTGCGGCTCTCGACAGGCGCTC